>CAWBPF010000029.1:0-70857 GCA_963790515.1 uncultured Alphaproteobacteria bacterium
ATGACGGAAACAACGTCGCCCGCGCTGGGAATCATCACGCTGCCGGTCAGCGGCCAGTCAACGGCGAGTCTGTCACTCAGTCCATTCGTGGACATCCGGAACCTTGATGGACGTCTCGTCGTCAATGACGCTCGCGGCAACGCCGGCCGATATCGCCACGCTGGAAATGCTGACCGCTAATTTTCGGGCAACTGGCCGGCTGCCAGGCAACGTGAGCCCGGGGAATCCTGCGCCTTCGCCTGCCATTGGACGACGAGTACCGAAGATTATTACCAGCTTGCGGTGCGCAACAAGGTTCAGCTTCGTATTACCGTAATGCAGTCGGCGGTCGGCGGCCTGGTCAACACGCTCAGTGGCCTCGACACCAACAGCCGCTTTCAGCTCGGTCTCTATAGTTTCAGCCAACAGTTCAACACGATCTATCCGCTAAGCCATGATATCCCTGGCGCGACGGCTTCACTTGGGACCATCCAACCCGGCATCAACGATTGCTCCAGCAACTGTCCGGACACCTATTTTTCGAACGCCATGGCCCAGTTGACCACGGTGGACAAAGGGCTGCCGCAACAAGGCGCACAAACACCCCAGCGATTTCTGTTTCTGGTCAGCGATGGAGTCTATGACCAATACGCCCCATCCGGGCAGCGGCAGATTGGCGCGTTCGATCCCGCGGATTGCGCGGCGTTGAAGGCCCTTGGGGTCAGCATACTGGTGCTTTACACACCCTATACGCCAATTCCAAGTAACGGCTTCTACGTGCAGAATGTCGAGCCGAAATCGCCGCAGATCGTGCCAAACCTGCAGGCCTGCGCTTCATCTCCAAGCTATTTCTTTGTCGCCAGTGACGCCAGCGCCATCGACACGCAGTTACAGACGATGCTGCAACTTGTTGTCCAGACGTCGAGCCATCTGACAAATTGATTGCGCTGTCTGGTCAGCTCTGAACCGTCTAATGGGTAATTCCCGGTCCACGCCGATCCGAAGATGCGGTCGTCTGGCCCCGTTACCGGTCGCTGCACGTATTGGTTGGTGACCGGACCCGCGTAAAGGGTGCGAACGAAACGCCACATCACGCACCGGTTCGTGCGTTGCGTCCCGGGTATCGACCTCACGGCACCGGATTTGCAGCCGCCCGCCGAGACCGACTGTCTCCGATCTGCCAAGCCGGACCGCGGCGTCGCGAAGCACCGCCACATTCTCGGACCTGCGCCGCCAATGCCCGCTGCAATCTTCACCCGGAACCAGGCCGCATCACTACGCCGCTTGAGACCGCCCCCAAAGCTGTCGGCTGGCCAGTTCGGCTCCCTGTGCCAACGCCTCAAGCTTCGCCCACGCGACATCGGGGTGGACCCGCCCGCCCAGCCCACAGTCGGTCGCAGCGATCACATTCTCCCGGCCAACCAGATTGGCAAACCGAACAATCCGTTCCGCCACCAGATCCGGATGCTCAACCACGTTGGTGGCGTGGCTCACGACACCCGGCAGGATCAGCTTGCCATCTGGCAGCTTGACATCCCGCCAGACGCTCCATTCGTGCTCGTGCCGTACATTGCCCGCTTCAAACGAATATGCCTGACAATTGACCGCCAACATGACGTCGACAATGTCGCGCATCGGAATATCGGTCGTATGCGGCCCGTGCCAGCTACCCCAGCACAGATGGAACCGGATCCGATCCTGGGGCAGGCCCTTGATCGCGTGGTTCAGCGCCTCCACCCGGCGCATCGTGAACGCCCGGTATTCCGCCACCGTCGGCTCGGGATTTATCATGTCCCAATTCTCGGCAATCGACGGATCATCAAGTTGCAGGATCAGCCCGCCCTCGATGATCGCCTTATACTCCTCCCGCATTGCGTCAGCACAGGCGAACAGAAATTCATCGTCGGTCTTGTAATAGGCATTGCCAATTCGGGACGCGCTGCCCGGCGCCACCGAGGTCATGAAACCTTCCTCGATCCCATGCGCAGCCAGCGCCGCCTTGAAATTCTCAATGTCCGCCTTGATCGCCGCGTGCCCCGTATAAGTCAGCGGCCCGGTGCAAACCGGGGAATTCGGTGCCCGCGGCCCTGTCGTAATTCCCGACTCCGGATCATTGTAAGCGGCTGCGAACCGCATCCGGTCACGGCGATCCCCAAAGCTCGTCAGCACCACCTCGCCGGGGCGAGACCGCTGTGCCGGCACCTCATACAAGCCTGGCCCGGTCAGTTCGAGACCCCCGAGACGCTGGAACGAGTAACTCCACCAAGCCCCATAATTGATCCGGCTACCCATCGATTTGCCGAACTCGCCATCGCCCGGAAGGTCGATCCCGAGCGCCTTCTGCCGCTGCACCACATCAGTGACCGCAGCACGCAGCTGCGCCTGGAACTGAGCCTCATCAACACCGGCCCCTGAAGCGCGCATCCGGTTGGCCTCGATCAACCCATCCGGCCGCGGCAAACTTCCGGCATGACTGGTCAGAATGCGATCGCGGCTGTTCCTCATTGTTCTCCCCCCATGTCTCGTTCAAACCCATACAGGCAATCCCGGGATTGCGTGCTCGATAACCGCCCCGATCCAGCAAGTAATGGGCAGACCGCCGTGCTCTTGTGCTGCGGTGCCAAACCGCCGCCCGCACGTGACGTGTTACGCCCAACACCTCACGCAGATCCGCTTGGCCAGCTAAAGAACCGCTTCCGCCACCACTCGCAACACGTCCACGCCGGACCCCTTCAGCACCATCGTGCCGACATGCCCAGCCTTGGCCACCTCCTTCCAGGCCTCCAGCCGATCCCTGATCCGTTCCGCCGGCCCGCACAGCGAAATCGCATCGATCAGCGCATCCGGCACCGCCGCCGCGGCCTCGTTCTTCTTGCCGTCCAGGTAGAGATCCTGGATGGCCTTCGCCTCGCCCTCGAACCCCATCTTCGAGACCATGTCGTTGTAGAAATTCTTCGACCGCGCGCCCATCCCGCCGATATACAGCGCAAGTTCCGGCCGGATCGCGTCCCGGCACGCCGCCACGTCCGGCCCCATCTTGGCCCGCACGAACGGCGCGGTGTCGAAGCCGTCCATCGTCTTGCCGACCTTCCGGCGTCCCTCCAGCGTCGGCCCTGTCACCACGTCCGGCGCATCCGGCGAGAAGAAGATCGGCAGGTTGCCGTCCGCCACCTCCCCCGCCATCCGCAGCCCGGCCGGCGTGATGGACGCTGTATAGAACGGCACATTCGGATCGCCATGCGCGATGCTGCGCAACGGCCGGCCAAGTCCGGTCGCGCCCGGTCCGTCATACGGGATGGAATACTGCTCGCCGTGGAACTCCAGCGGCTTCTCGCGCGCCAGAATCTGCTTGATGATGGCGATGTATTCCTTGGTCCGCTGCATCGGCTTGCCGAACGGCACGCCGTGCCAGCCCTCGATCACCTGCGGCCCCGACGGCCCGATCCCGCACAGGAACCGGTTGCCCGACAGCGCCTGCAACGACAGCACCGTCATCGCCGCGCAGGCCGGGGTCCGCGCCGGCATCTGCATGATCCCGGTCCCGGCCTTGATCTTCGTCGTCCGCGCCAGGATCCAGGCAGCCGGCGACACAGCATCCGTGCTGTACGCCTCGCCGGTCCAGACCTGGGAAAACCCCAGCCGCTCGGCTTCCAGGATCATATCCATGTCGAGTTTCGGGTGTGGCCCCGACATGCCAACGGTGATGCCAAGCTGCATGACTCAACGGACCTTCGCCATGACGTCGTCGCGGAACCGGCGCAGGTTGCCGACCGTGGCCTCCGCATCCGCGCCGAACAGGCCGAAATCGAACGACGTCACGCCGACATCCTGCAGCGCCTTGATGTCGCCGGCATAATCCGCCGCCCCGCCGGTGAACAGCTTGCGCTCGCCATCCACCGTGCCCTTCGGCTGCGCTTCCGGATTGGACGAAACACGATACGCCAGGCCCACCGCCGCCGGATCGCGCCCGGCCTTTTCGGTCAACCCGCGCAGCTTCGCCGCACCCGCCTTGAACCGTGTCAGCGTGTCCATCGGAAACTGCGGGTTGGTGCCGATCGGATACCAGGCATCGCCATACTTCGCCGTGCGCCGCATCGCCGGGCCGCTCTCGCCGCCAACCCAGATCGGGATCGCACCCTGCGGCGGCTTCGGCGGAAACAGCACGTCCTTGAACTTCACATACTTGCCGTCGAACTTCGGCTCGTCCGCGGTCCAAAGCTCCTTGCACACCGCCATGAATTCATCGGTCACCGCGCCGCGTTCGGCGAACGGCAGCGCGCCGATCGCGATGAACTCCTCCTCGCACCAGCCGGCGCCGATGCCCAGCGTCAGCCGGCCCTTCGACAGGAAGTCGATGCGTCGCCAGGATCTTCGCCGTCAGCACCGCCGGCCGATGCGGCACCACCATCACCGACGTAACGATCCGCAGCTTCTTCGTCGCCGCCGCGATGAACGTCGCCGCCGTCAACTGCTCCAGCCGCGGCGCCGCCGCGCCGGAGGGAAATTCCCCGGAATCCGAATACGGGTACCGCGACGCGATGCTGGTCGGGATCATCACGTGATCGCTGACCGTGACGTAATCGAAGCCCAGCATTCTCGGCCTCCGTCGCGATGCGCAGCAGGCTGTCCGGCTCGATCAAAGGGCCGCTGGTTGGGGCGCTGCAACCGATCTGCATTTGTTCCTCCGCCTGGAATTGTGTTATGAGAACCGATAGCACACGATGTAACGCCCCGAAGCAACGGGGGCGGCAACCGGGAGCGTTCCAACAATGGACTTCGGCCTGCACATCGGCACGCGCGGCTGCCTGACCACGCGCGAAAACATCATGGCGATGGCGTCCAGCGCGGAGGCCTCGGGCTACGCCATCATCGGCGTCGCCGACCACCTGATCGTGCCCGTCCACACCGACGTGCGCTATCCCTACACCGCCGACGGCATCTGGCCCGGCGCGCCCACCGGCGAGTGCTTCGACGCCATCGCCACGCTGACGTTCCTGGCCGGCTTCACCCAGCGTATCAGGCTGCTGACCTCGGTCCTGGTGGTGCCGCACCGTCCGGCGGTGCTGACCGCCAAGCTGCTCACCACGGCGGATGTGCTGTCCGGCGGGCGGGTCATCGCCGGCGTCGGCTCCGGCTGGATGAAGGAGGAATTCGCCGCCCTGGAAACCCCGCCCTTCGACCAGACGCGGCGCGGTCACCGACGAATACATCCGCGCCTGGAAGTCGCTCTGGACCGAGGATCGCCCATCCGACGCACGGCGCGCATGTCAAGTTCGACAACGTGGTGTTCAAGCCAAAGCCGACCTCCAGACCGCATCCGCCGATCTGGGTCGGCGGCGAAAGCGCCCCGGCCCTGCGTCGAGCCGCGCAGGTCGGCGACGGCTGGTACCCGGTGTCGAACAATGCGCACATCCTGCTGAACACGCCCAGCCCTGCTGAAAGCGGGCATCGACCGGCTGCATCGCGCGGCGGAGAAAGCCGGCCGCGACCCAACCGGCATCGACATCGCCTATGTCTGGTTCATGCCGCCGCACTGGACCGCCAAGACCACCGCCGACGGCCAGCGCCAGATGTTCACCGGCACCGCCGACGACATGCTGCAGGACGCCGCCGCCTTCGCCGCCGTCGGCGTCAAGCACTTGATCGTCTACGCCCAACAGCCCACGATCGAAGAAACACTGGACGTCCAGCAGCGCTTTGCCGAGGACGTGGTACGGAAATTGACATGACCGATCTGACCTGGCTCGAAACCGCTCCTCTGCCCGAGCTGATGGCGCAGGCGGCGCAGAAGCGCGACGACGCATTCGGGCGCAACATCTCCTACTCGCGCAAGGTGTTCATCCCGCTGACGAAGCTGTGCCGCGACGTCTGCCACTACTGCACGTTCGCCGAGCGCCCGCGCGCCGGGCACGCCGCCTATCTGTCCGCCGACGAAGTGCTTGGCGATCGCCCGCGCCGGTGAAGCCGCCGGCTGCACCGAGGCGCTGTTCACCCTGGGCGACAAGCCCGAACTGCGCTACCGCGCCGCGCGGGAGGCGCTGGCGGCGCTGGGTCACGCCACCACGATCAGCTATCTGCGCGAAATGTGCGCCCTGGTGCTGAAGGAAACCACGCTGCTGCCGCACGTCAATCCCGGCGTCATGACGCGCGAGGAAATCGCCAGCCTGCGCGAGGTCTCCGCCAGCCAGGGCATCATGCTGGAATCCACCAGCGAGCGTCTGTGCGAGCAAGGCGGCGTCCACTACGGCTCCCCGGACAAGATGCCGGCCGTCCGGCTGGAAACGATCCGCCTGGCCGGCGAACTGGCGGTGCCCTTCACCACCGGCATCCTGATCGGCATCGGCGAAACCCGGGCAGAACGGCTCGACGCGCTGGTCGCGATCCGCGACCTGCACCGAACTACGGCCACATCCAGGAAGTCATCGTGCAGAACTTCCGCGCCAAGCCGGACACCAAGCTGGCGGGCGCCGACGAACCCGATCTGCAGGACCTGCTGTGGACCATCGCCGCCGCCCGGCTGATCCTGCCGGCCGATGTGCACGTCCAGGCGCCGCCCAACCTGTCGCCCGGCGTCTACCAGAAGCTGATCGGCGCCGGCATCGACGACTGGGGCGGCGTGTCGCCGGTGACGCCCGATCACGTCAACCCGGAAGCGCCCTGGCCGGAACTGGAAGCTCTGGGCCTGCGCACCGCGGAGATGGGCAAGATCCTGGTGCCGCGCCTGCCGGTCTATCCCGCCTGGGCCGCCGACACCGCCAGGTGGCTGCATCCGAAGGTCGCCACCCGCGTGCATGCAGCTCGCCGACGCCGAAGGCTGGGCGCGCGACGACGACTGGGCCCCGGGCCTGACCTTCGCCCCCAAACCCCGCCCGGTCCTGCTCGACAAGGTCGATCCCGCACTGGAACGGATCATCGATCGCGCCACCGCCGGCAAGCGCCTGGACGAACCCGAAATCGTCCGCCTGTTCGCCGCCCGCGACGCCGACTACGAACGCGTCATCACCGTCGCCGACGAACTGCGCAAGGCGGTCAGCGGCAGCACTGTTCGTTACGTCGTCAACCGCAACATCAACTACACCAACATCTGCTACTATCGCTGCAAATTCTGCGCCTTCTCCAAGGGCAAGACGCACGAGGCGCTGCGCGGCACCCCCTACGACCTCGAAATGGGGGAAATCGTCCGCCGCTCCCAGGAAGCCTGGGACCGCGGCGCCACCGAGGTCTGCCTGCAAGGCGGCATCCACCCCGACTACACCGGCGAGACCTACGTCGACATCTGCAAGGCGATCAAAGCCGCGATCCCGGGAATGCACATCCACGCCTTCTCGCCCCTGGAGGTCACCCAGGGCGCCGCCACGCTCGGTCTGTAGCTGACCGAGTTCCTGACGCGCCTGAAGGACGCCGGCCTGGGCACCCTGCCGGGCACCGCCGCCGAAATTCTCGACGACGAAATCCGCGCCATCATCTGCCCGGACAAGATCAACACCCAGCAATGGGTCGACGTCGCCCGCGCCGCGCACGCGCTCGGCCTGCGCACCACGTCCACCATCATGTATGGACACGTCGAAACCCCGCTGAACTGGGCGCGGCATCTGCTCGTGCTGCGCGACCTGCAGGCGGAAACCGGCGGCTTCACCGAATTCGTTCCGCTGCCGTTCGTCCACATGGAAGCGCCGATGTATCTGCGCGGCATGGCCCGCAAGGGCCCGACCCTGCGCGAGGCGATCCTGATGCACGCCGTCTCGCGCCTGGTGCTGCAACCCGCTGATCACCAACATCCAGACATCGTGGGTGAAAATGGGCCCCGAAGGCGCCGCGATGTGCCTGAACGCCGGCGCCAACGATCTGGGCGGCACGCTGATGAACGAAAGCATCTCGCGCGCCGCCGGCACCCAGCACGGCCAGGAATTCCCGCCGGAGGCGATGGAAACGCTGATCAGTTCGCTGGTCCGGACACCCATGCAGCGCGACACGCTGTATCGCCCGGTCGGCAACGAACGCCGCGTGGTGTCCTTCAACGCCGCCGAACTGGCGCCGGTCGTGCAGACCCCCCCAAGGAAGGTGATGGCGGCGGAGTAACGACCTTTGCGCAAGACCACCAAAGCACCAAGCCAGACCGGCCACCCGCTGGTCAATGAGCGGCGTTTTTCATGGTGCCTCCCAACCGGGCAGAGCAAAGACACAACGGTTTGGGCAGATAGCACGTTCGCATTTGCAGCAGAGGTGTTGCAGCCCTGTCGGCTTGCCTTGATACCGGTACGCGGCAGCGTTTCGGTGAAGTGTTACCCGTAATTGGAGGGCGGCCATGAAAGTAAGCACGATGATCCGGCCAGATCCCGGTATCGAACCCCATGATCAGTTGCTGAACCGAATGGCCGACTATGCCCGTCGGATCGAGGCCAGCGGGTTCCCGGGTATTTGGGTCGGAGATTCACTTGGTCGCGGGCGGCCGACGCTGGATCCGCTTGTTGAACTGTCGGTATTCGCGTCGGTGACAACGCGGGTCGAGCTGGGCATCTCGGTGCTGCAGCTTCCATTGCGCCATCCAATTGAACTGGCCCATCGCGTTCAGTCGGTCCAGGCAATCTCGGGAAACCGCCTGAGGCTCGGTGTCGGCAGCGGTTCGACACGGGCGGATTTCGAACTTCTCGGTTACGACTTCGACCATCGGTTTGGTATCATGAAACGCTCGCTCGAAACCATGCGGCGGGCATGGCGCGGTGAGGCGGTCAATGCTGGCGGCACGCTTTCGATGTGGCCAGGATGCGAAGGCGGGCCGCCGATCCTGATGGGTGCCTGGCGAAGCCCGCGCTGGATCACCTTCGCCGCCCAGGAATGCCAGGGATGGACGCCATCCGGCCGCTACAGCAGTTGGGACGACCTTGAGCACGGGATACGCATCTACCGCGAGGCCGGCGGCACCAATGCCGTGCTCGCCAACGTCGCGGTCGATCTCGCCAACCGGCCCGGGTCCGCCGCCCTGGCGGAGGTCGCAACCTCGTTGGTGTGCGCTCCCGACGAGGCGCGCCGGCGGTTCAAGCGGATCGAGCAAGTCGGGTTCGACGAAGTGTGTCTCGTATCCCATTCCAGCGTACTTGAGGATATCGAGCGGGTGCGCGACTTCCTTTGATCACCCATCGCGGGACCCGGGTTGCTCGGATCTACAACTCGATGAGCAGGCTAGAGATCAATTCAAAGCATGGCGGCGCTGCATCAGGCCCTGACCCTGGGCGACAAGCGCCCCATCCTGTAGCCTGAAGCTGGTGGCAGGACCGGGAGCGATGGCATGGACGAGACGATCGACGGCGATGGCGGCCATCTGATGTATAAATCAGGCATCTTCTCCGGAGGGCGCCTGGAACGGCCGCCGCGACCCGACCTCGGACTGATCCCGGAACCCGCACGATCAATCCCGATCTTCCGGGACTGCGACGTGCTGGTGGTGGGTGGCGGGCCGTCTGGCACGGCCGCTGCGATCGCGGCCGCCCGCACCGGCGCCGATGTGGTCCTGCTGGAACGGCACAACCATCTGGGTGGGCTGTCCACCGGTGGTCTGGTGATCTGGATAGACCGCATGACCGACTGGACCGGACAGCAGGTGATCTGCGGCATCGCCAACGACCTGCTGGATCGTTTGCCGACCGACGCCGTCGCCGGTCCACCCCGCGGCTTGTGGGGTAGTGCGGACGAGGCGACCGCCGCCTACTGGAAAGAACGCACCGCTGCCTACCACGGCATCGTCACCTGGTCGCCGACCGTCGACCCCGAACATCTCAAGCTGGCATCTCAGGAACTGGTGCTGGAACACGGAGTTCATCTGATCTTCCACGCCTGGGGCGCCATGCCCTTGATGCGAGACGGCGCGGTGGCGGGCGTGATTTTCGAGAGCAAGGCGGGCCGTCAGGCGATCCGCGCCGCCGTCACCGTCGACTGCACCGGTGACGGGGACATTTTCCACCGTGCCGGCGCCGCCAGTTCATCGGACGTCGACAGTCGCGATATTCACCACTGCATCAACACCGCCTTTCTGTTTGGTGGCGTCGACATGCGGCGCTGGATCGATTTCAAAACCACACGACCCGAGGCATTCGCTGCCTTCATGGACCGCGGCCGGGCTGCATGCGGCGGGTTGTTTGAGCGGCCGTTCGTCTCCTGGCGCAATGACGTCGCCTTGTTCATGGGGCCGAGACTGGCAGGTTACTCCGCCGTGGACGTGGAGGACCTGACCGAGGTCGATATTCGCTCGCACCGGTTGATGGCGGCTCATCTGGCGGTTTATCGGGACCATGCACCGGGGTTCGAGAGCGCATTCATGATGTTGTCCGCCCCGCAGACCGGCGTGCGTCACGCACGGCGTCTGGTAGGGGTCGCTCGGGTCACCCGGGAGGACTGGTCGGCGGGCACGGCCCGGGCCGACGAGATCGGCGTATCCCCATCCCTTTCACCGAAGTATCCGGTCGTATCGGTGCCCTATGGCGCGCTGGTACCCGCTTCGTTGGACGGGCTGCTGGTCGCGGGCCGGGCGGTGTCGTGTGATGCGACGAGTCATTCGTTTCTGCGGGAGGTGCCCCAGTGCTGGATGACCGGGCAAGCAGCCGGTGTCGCTGCCGGGTTGGCAGCCAACGCCGGGATAAGAGTTCGGGACGTGCCGGTGGTGCGGTTACAGGACGCGCTGGCACGGCAAGGGGCGTTGGTGCGCGTCGGGGCGCAGGCGGCTGGCTGATCCTGACAGTCCCGATCTTGGAATTTCCCCGGTGTCGCGATTTCTATGATTGTTCGACGCTTGGAGTGCGATCGTCCGAGCCGGCAAGTCCAAAATACAAGGTTGACCCAACTTCAGACGTGAATCGCTCTCTCAAACAAAGAGTTTTAGAGCCTGGTAGGTGCAACCTGAACCTATCAGGCTCGAGCGCGATCGGCATCAGGTGACACGGCACCGGCAGCTTTGTCGGTGTGCTTCTGACCTGTGGCCAAGGCCGCAAGGTTGTCTGGGTCCTCGGGCGGTCCATCGCCACGCCATACAATGTGAAGATCCGGCCGCAGCAGAAGTACCGAGGCATCGTAGACACTGCGCACTCTTTCTTCGTCGAGATGAAGGACCTCGATAGGCGCACCATACCTTCGAAATGCCTCTACCAGAGGAGTGGCGTCGCAATCTCCCCTCAGGTCAAGCAGTGTGTAATCCGCCCCGAGCACGTCCTGCATGGCGCGCCCGTCCTTCAGCCACATATGCGGGATGCGAACACCGGGCCGGGTATGCGGCGCGTAGCGACTGGTTTCCCATTCCGCGACATTGCCTGCTTCGTCGGCGATCAATGGCGATCCGGCGTAGGAATAGGCGGCCTCCGCCCCAACCATCCCATGCATGCGGCGGTGGTTGACGTCAAATGAAGCCGCGAGTTCTCGCCGCTTCGCCTCGCCTTCCGGCGTGTTATCGTAAACTGCCGCTGTTACCAGACCGCGCCAGATCGGCACCCCCGCGGCGGCCCAGCCTGCAGCAGCCACGTTGCGGACACCGATCGGCCTGCGCTCCCGTTCATAGCCGTCGAGCAGACCAGGCCCGCCCCAACCTTTGATTGTCCCCGCCAGTTTCCACGACAGGTCGAAGGCATCGCCAACGCCTGTGTTCATGCCAAGGCCGCCGGTCGGGATGACCAGATGAACGGCATCGCCGGCAAGGAAGACCCGGCCTTCGCGATACCGCTCGGCCACCAACAGATGATGGCGCCATGGAACGACATGGCGGATTTCAAAGTCGCAAGGAAATCCAATCAGATTCTGAATGACGGGTCTGAAATCGGTGTCTGGCGGCAGCGAGGAATGCAGGGTGAACTCCTTGCGGGTTCCTTGTGCGACCATGCTGGAACCGCCGGCGTCGGCGAACTGATAGTGGCGTCCTTTGCCAGTCACAATCCGCTCGTAGAGATCATCCGACCAAAAGATCACTTGAACCAGTTGCCGGATGCCGCCTCGGCCTTCCAACTTGATACCAAGTTTCTTTCGCACGGTGCTGCTTCCGCCATCACAGCCAACGAGGTAGCCGCACCGCAGGGCTCCCGTCTGACCATCCACGCTGCGGACGGCGACCTCTACGCTGGTGGCGCTCTGGGTGAAATCGACCAGTTCGCAGCCATATCGGACAGTAACGTTCGGCGTCGCCTCGGCCACTTCTTTCAGCAGTGGCTCCAGTTGGTTCTGCGAGACAAGCTGATAGGGTTCGAGCAACCAGGCGCCATCGGGTAATTCAGCGATTTGCTTGCGGCGTTCCGCGACAGACGGATATTTCAATACCGCGATCGGCGGATCGGACAGACGGGTTGTGAGGAACACGTCCATTGGATTGTCGGGCGGGTATCCCAATGCCCGCACCCGATCCGCAATGCCAAGCCGGCGGTAGAACTCCATGGTGCGCGCGTTGGACCGGTCCATCTTTGGCCATGGCGCCGTCGTTACGTGACGCTCCATGATCAGGCACCGGACACCGCGTCGCCCAAGGTCGATGGCCAGCGTCAGGCCAACGGGGCCGGCGCCGGCGATGATTACATCGTAGGCTTCGATTTCAGTATCCATGATTCCCTTCCGAACGAGACGCCGGGTTGAGGGCGGCATCGGCAATCAGTGCGTCACCACGCCGATAAAGTTGCGCGGTCAAATAAAGACCTCGGGCTCGTTCAACTCCGCAAACTGTGGCGATTATTGTTGAACAAGCTCTCACTCAGACGGGCGGGGCAATCAGGAAAGTCTTCGACGAGTTGAAGATCCAGGTGTCCACGAAACCTGTCTCCCGCGGCTTGCGTCCAAGCGCACTCATTGCGCCCACCAGGCACATCCAGTTCAGGATCTCCTGCTGGCCACTGTCCTCGACGACCTGCGCCGGATGGTTTCGCCAGGCGTCATAGTTGCCGTCGCGGAGGTGCTCGTACATTTGGCGGTCGCCCGGCGTATCGGGATAGAGATAGTGGTTCTTGGCGGTGAGAAACGCATGTGACCAGCCGGATGAGGCTATCAGCGCCACGCGATAGGGTGATTCGGTCAAAATCCGAGCGGTTGCGGCGCCAAGATCGAACAAACGCCAGGGCGTAGGCGCGGGCGGATCGAGATCGATATCCTGGCCCGCCTTGTCGAACGTCGGCATACCGCCACGCTGGGACACCACTTTGCGTCCATAGCAATTGATCGCGAACGGCACGATCGGATAGTGAAAGCCCTTGCGGCTATAGTCGAGGTAGAAGATCGCGTTGGTGAAGGCGTGCCCAAGCGGGTGATGAAGCGGCTTGTAGGCATAGGCGGTATCAAAGCCCTGCTCGATCAGACGGGTTGCCAGCATTTTGGCCGCCGCGCGATTGCCGGCAAGTTCGTAGGTCTTTTCCGTCTCACCCCAGACATTATTCGCCGGCGGCGAAAAGCTGAATTTGTCGTAGGCGGCGATGCAGTATGGGGGAATGATGTCCTCGCGGAAGTTCTCATACTGATCGTCACCCCACAGCAGGACGAAATCCGGTTTGAACGCATCCAGCGCCGCCCGCGTCCGTTCCATCCAGCCGACCAGGGCGGCACGGTGCAGTGCAGCGGAGGCCGTGCCTTGATCGGTGCCCCATTCGGCTCGCATTGGCTCCGGCCAGCCCTCCGGCGTCCGCAGATGCGCTGGCAAATCGGGATTCTGCAGCATACGCCGTAGAATCATGGACATGCGGTCGTCGTGCCCGGTTAGGGGCGGGTAATGCGATATGCCAAGCACCAGAATTTCGGCCATGGTTCCCTCGATTTTTTGGGTCCTGTTCTCGGTCGCGCAGCCTGATCGTAGTCCTGGAAGGCGGTGTTGATCCCTGCACCCATTCAGGTCAGTTTTTCGAGCACCTTGCTGGGGACAGTCTGCGGCAAATCATTTGGATCGACCAGCGCAGTGGTAGAATCGTGAAGGTGCGGGAAGGGCAGGGGCCGGGTTTTGCGGTCGTTCGGCAGCGGCAAAGAACTTCGCAGTTTGCCGGTTTCCCCCGAGAGCACCTGCCAAAGGCAACTTGCGGACTACGTTCACGGCATTTTTGCCGCAGTGGCATCCGTTGGGAAGTCGAGGCCGAAATGCTATCCCTGCCGCGTAGCCTCGGCGCCAACCCGCCTCATTCAGTCGCAGCCGACCCGCTGATTGCGCCCAGATACCGGGCTGGCGATCGGGGTAAGGGCAGCCCACCCCGTATGGCTTGACGAGATCACAACGGGTAAATGACGTAATCGGCGTGTGTTCGGTGTGCCGTGCTGTCGGACCGGGCAACTATGACTATCGGGAGCCTCTATTGAACAATCTTTTCGACAATCTTCCCACCCGGACCAAAGACGAGGATTTCACTGAATTACTCTCGCGACCGGGCATTCGGATGGAGCGAATTGTCTCATATGGTCAAGCTACCCCGATCGACAGTCCCTTCGATCAGGATCATGACGAGTGGGTTCTGCTGTTGCGCGGTTCAGCCGCTTTATGGGTCGACGGAGACGGCGAACGTGACCTCCGCCCCGGTGACCACATGCTGATCCCGGCCCATCGCCGACATCGGGTAACAAGAACAGCGATAGACGAACCGACGGTCTGGCTCGCAATTCACTTTTGCTAACGCCGGAGCGGACAGACCCGCACATCACGTTTGGCGCGGCGAAGCATGCGCGGGAAGCCGAGGCAAGGTCGGTTTCCATGCGGCCCTTGCAGGAGCTTGTGCAGCAGCGGACATCATTCGCCGAAGGTGGTTCTGAAGCGAAACCGCGCAGCCGACCAGCGAGACCCACAGCGACTGTCCTTGCAGAGTGCGATGTGTCATCGTCAACGCGGGTTGGTATTATTGTTGCAAGCATCGGGACCGGAGGTAGCTGCCATGCACGCGATTCGTATCGATCGAGGAAAGCGGCTCTGCGATGAGCCCAATTGCGGTCACAACCGCTACCATCCGGACATCGCTCCGTTGGTGGAAATCGATCCGGGTGAGGAAATCGCGCTGGAAACCCGTGATGGGCTTGATGGCCAGATTACGCCGGGCAGTACTGTTGCCGATCTCGCGACACTGGATACCGGCGCGGTGCATCCGCTCACCGGCCCGATCTTCGTCAAGGGCGCGATGCCCGGCGACATCCTGGAAATCGAATTCACCGATATCATCCCCCAGCCGACCGCGTTCAGCGCGATCGTGCCTGGGCTCGGGTTCCTTCGCGACGTGATGACCGAGCCATTCCTGGTGCATTGGCGGATCAGCGGCGATTGGGCAACTTCGGAGCAACTTCCCGGCGTGCGCATCCCCGGCGCCCCGTTCATGGGCGTATCGGCGGTGGCACCATCGGCAGAGCAATTGGTGGCTTGGACGGCTCGCGAACAGCGCGTGATCGACCGTGGGGGCATGGCACTGCCGCCAGACCCGGCCGGCGCAGTGCCCGTTGGCCCCTGTGGCCTTACCGGCCTGCGAACGCTGCCACCACGCGAGAACGGCGGCAATTTCGACGTCAAGCAGCTTACCAAGGGCGCGAAACTCTTCTTGCCCGTACTTAAGGAAGGCGGCCTGTTCTCTACCGGCGACGGTCATTTTGCCCAAGGCGACGGCGAAGTCTGCGTGACCGCGGTAGAGATGGGCGCGACCGCCGTGGTAAGGTTCCGGGTCCACAAAGGCTTGGCAGCTGCACGGAAATTCACTGCGCCCGTGTTCTCACGCACCACCTACTTCACCGATCCGCGCTTCGCCGCACCCGAGCGGTTTCTTGGCGTCATGGGAATGCCAATCAATGCCGCCGGCGAAATCGAGGCGGAGAACTTAACACTCGCCTGCCGCAACGCGGTGCTGAACATGATGGAGCTGTTGCAGGAGCGCGGATTTAGCCGCCAGCAGGCGTATGTGATCTGCAGCGTTGCGGTGGACCTGCGGGTTTCCAACGTGGTGGACGTGCCCAACTATGTGGTTTCAGCGCTGCTGCCCGAAGCGACCTTCGACGGATCATGATCAATCACGCCTGCTGCGTGCTGTGTCCGGAATTTGTTTCGCTTGCTTCGGCTAGCGAAACAGGAATTGGTTTACTGGCGATCTCCAACTGCTCAGATAAGTAATACCAGCCTGCTTAAACATTGACCCTTCCAACGTTTAAGGAGGCTGGTCTGTGCGCCGGGTTGGCGGGCGGCGGCGCGCCAAATAAAACGTGATGCCGGCCCGGCGAGATGTGTCAGCATCTCGGCGGGTTGGTATAACTGGGAATGCCGCGGTCTGACGCAGATCTGGATCAGTAATAGGCGCTCCCACCGTTGACGTGGATCGTCTGGCCAGTGATGAACCCGCCGTCGTCACAGACCAGGAACAAACATGTGGCGGCGATCTCATCCACCGTGCCCTGCCGCCCGAGCGGGATACCAGCAGCGCTCGGCGGCTTGCCCTGGTACCATTCAGGATTTGCCCGCATGGTATCGATGCTGCCTGGAGAGACCACATTGACCCGAATATTGTGCGCCGCGAACTCCGAGGCCAGCCCGCGCGCGAACCCTACCAATCCCATCTTGGCCGCCGAGACATGGGCGCGTCCGCTGCTGCCGACGAACGCCCCTTCACCGGTAAAGAACAGGATGCGCCCATAACGGTGTTTGATCATCGATTCGATGACCGCGCGTGTCAGATACAGCGGTCCATCAAGAACGACCGCTCTGACGCCTTCCCAGTCTTGCACCGTCAGTTCGGTGAAGGACTTGTGCGGTCGCACCGCGGCATTGTTGATCAGGATGTCAACGCGGCCGAACTCGGACAGTGCCCGCGCCGCAAGAGCGTCGACTTGGTCCGGCTTGGCGATGTCGGCAATAACGGCAATCGCCTTGACACCCAGGTCCCGTGCTTCGCGGACGACGGCCTCGGCCTCGGCCTGATTTGTGCGGGCGTTGACCACGACGTTTGCACCTTCCGCGGCCAGCTTCAGCACCGTCGCGCGGCCGATATTACGGCCCGATCCGGTTACCACCGCAACTTTCCCGTCAAGCTTCCCCATAAGCTATCCCCTTGATGTCGAAAGGTCTGACAACATGCGGCCACCGCAGTCACCGGCTCAGTCCGGCGGAGAAGAAAGGTCGAGCCGCATACGGAGTACGATGATCCGCTTGAACCGCCATTTGGTCAAAGCTCCCAAGGTCGATCTGCGCAGCACGACCCCGAATGCCATGCCCGACAAGACGGCGTGGTTGCGGGACGGGTTGTGGCACTCCTGCAGGAGAGGCAGCATGGGAGTAAGTCATAATCTGGAGAGTCACGCCATGATGGGATGGAGGGCGCGGATCGGATTTCTTGTGCCGCCAGGTAATCCGACAGTTGAGCCGGAGATGGCGGAACTCGCGCCTGCAGGCGTCTCGGTGCACTTTACGCGCATGTCGGCCAGCGGGGCCGCCGGAACCCATGCGGGACAGGAGGAACGCAACCGCAGTCAGATCGCCAGCTTAGACGAAGCCACACGCCTGCTGGCGATGGTCTCCCCCCAGGTCATCGTCCTGGCTCATACCGCGACCAGCTATACGCTCGGTCGCGAGGCCGAGGCAGCACTCGTCGGACGGCAGGAAGCCGCCTCAGTACCCGATTCGTGACCGCCTTCGGCAGCGTGCTGGCGGCACTTGCTTATCTCGGTGTTCGGCGAGTTGCTTATGCAACGCCTTATGATGCTGAACTGACGGAGCGCGGGCGGGCACACCTGGAATTGCACGGTTTCGATGTCGTCGGCGTGGCGCGGCTGGAGGGCGTGCGGAGCATCTACGAGGAGACGACGGAGCGTGCCTACACGGTCGGCAGACAGGCGGATCGACTGGACGCCGAGGCTGTCTTCCTCAGCGGCACGGGCATGCCCACGCTGGGGATGCTCCAAGTTCTGGAAGATGACCTCGGCAAGCCAGTGATCTCGGCGGCTTCCGCGATGATGTGGAATGCGTTGCGCGTTGCCGGCGTAAACCGGCCCCGCCCCGGCTACGGTCGCCTGTTTGGTCGAACATAGCATGGTCCCATCCCAACGCCGGGCTTCCAGGCGTTGGGTGAGCCCATCCGGAAAATCGGTGGCTAATTAATCGCCCGCGGTATCATCCGGCGTCAGCCAAGTCGGGCGGATTGTAGTACGGACGATCACCGAGCGCCGCCACCCGCGCCCAAAACGCCTCGCCGCTGGCATTTCCCACCCCGTCGAGGTCGGCCGCCTGACGCCACATATTCCAGGAGTCCGGATGCAACCGGCTGGCCTCGTTCAAATGCGTCGCGGCCTCCGCGGCATTTCCGTGCTGGTGCAGCCAGACGCCAAGACGGAAATGCGCGTTCGCCAGGGCGATATCGTATGTGATCTTTGGCAGCGCCGCCCGTGCCGCTTCCTCATTCAATGCGTAACGACCGGTCAGCACCCAGTCGCGCACCGCCGCCATATAGCGCGTTCGCGCTTCAATCCGGGCCGCCTGGAGTTCCGGCGCCATTGTGCCGGTCGTGCGATCCATTTGTCGGAAGTGATCGGTGGAGCCAGCGGTCTCCGGCCCCCGCACAATCCGCCCTGTTTCATCGATCCAAACAGATTGCGGCACGTTCACCATGCCATACAGCGCCGACAGGCGGTGTTCCTGGTCGATAAGGCACAAATAGCCCGGCTGGGCTTGCTCGATCCACGGCCGTGCCGCCTCTGCGCCGCGACTTTCCTCGGCCACCGCGACAATCATGAAGTTTTCCGTTTTCAGGCTGTCAAACAGTTGCTGCCACACGGGCAAGTCAAACCGACAGCCTCACCAGGAAGCCCGGGTTGTGAGGAACACCTTCTTGCCACGCAGTGCCCCGAGCGTGTGCGGCACACCCGCCAAATCCGGCAGGGTGACGTCAGGGGCACGCAGTCCAAGCAGCGAGGTGTTGCGTTCGTCGGCACCCGCGCCGAGCATCCAGACATCCGCGGATTGGGTCGCCAGCACGGGATTTCCGAGGCTCTGCCAGAACGCGGCCAAGTCAACCTTGCCACCGGCGGTGACGGCGCTTGGAAGCGGCATACACAGCGTGTCTAGGCACATGCCTTCGGGCTTGAGCACCCACCCGGTCAGACGTTCGACGTCGTCCGGCGCCACGCGGAGTCCTTCGACTGCATCGACGCTGAACTCGCCTGCTTCGGTCAGCACGGTGGTCATCATCAACTCCTTTACGGTGGGACAGCTTACCCTGTTCAGCGAACCGACCCGCGTCAAGATGGATTGATGGTTCGCCAGCGCCGTGCCTGTCGCATTTGGCTGCCTGCATGCTGATCATCGTTCTTGTAAGGGCCTTCGACCCACCACCCGAACTCAAACCAGCAGGCGTCGGGCCGCGCCAAACCGGGACGGTCACAATTCGACGCAGGAACCCAGACGGCGGCACAGGCGGTTATTTGACCTGAACAGCAGCGGTCTTGATCGATTGGGCCCGCGATGGGTGCGTCATCGCCTCCACACGCAGAAGCTCGTTAAGTTGCACTTCGGTCAGCAGCCCTTCATCCAAAACGATGTCCGCCACAGAGCGCCGCTCCGCCAATGCGCGTTGAGCAACACGTGACGACGCCTCGTAGCCCAGCGTCGGCACCAGTGCGGTGACCAGGCCGATACTGTTGTGCACCAGCATCTCACATCGCTCCCGATCCACCTCGATCCCCTCGACGCAGCGTTTGGTCAGAGTGTTGATCGCCGCCGTCAGCGTCCGCAGCGAAGTCAGCACGCAATAGCCGATGGTCGGCTCGAAAGCGTTGAGCTGGAGTTGTCCCGCCTCGGCGCACATCGTCACGGTGAGGTCATGTCCGATCACCAGATACGCGACCTGGTTGACCACCTCTGGGATGACCGGATTGACCTTGCCCGGCATGATGGAGGAACCGGCCTGTACGGCTGGCAGCCGGATTTCCCCGATGCCCGTGCGTGGTCCGCTGGACAGCAACCGCAGATCGTTGCAGATCTTCGACAACTTTACCGCGACACGTTTCAGCAAGCCGGAGAACAATACGAAGGCGCCCATGTCGGACGTCGCTTCGATCAGGTTGGACGCGAGTATCAAGGGCTGCCGTGCGGCTCGTGCCAATTCCTCGACGGCCAATGTCGCGTAGCGCGCGTCGGTGTTGATTCCAGTGCCGATCGCGGTGGCGCCAAGGCTGACTTCCCGGAACAGCGCCACGATCTCGCGCAGCCGAGCCACATCCTCTTTCAGTGTGGCATGGAAGGCGTCGAACTCCTGGCCCACGGTCATCGGTACCGCGTCCTGCAGTTGGGTTCGGCCCATTTTGAGAACATCCGCGAATTCAACTGCCTTGACCTTGAAGGCGAAGGCGAGGTCGTCGAGCGCCCCGATCAGTGGCTCCGTGGCAAAGATAACCGCCAGCCGAAGCGCGGTTGGATAGGCGTCGTTGGTGGATTGCGCCATGTTGACATCGTCGTTCGGGTGCAAGACCGCGTAGTTGCCGCGCGGCTGGCCCATCGTTTCCAGCGCCACGTTAGCGATTACCTCGTTGGCATTCATATTGGTCGAGGTACCGGCGCCCCCTTGCACCGCATCGACGACAAACTGGTCGTGAAAACGACCCTCTTCCGCGATCATCAGGCAGGCGCGCTCGATCGCCGCGGCCTTGTTGGCGGCAAGGTGCCCCAGGCGCCGGCTGGCTCGGGCAGCCGCCAATTTCACCAGCGCCAGCGCCCGCACAAATTCCGGGAAGTGACCAACCGGGACGCCGGTGATCGGGAAATTCTGCACCGCCCGCATTGTGTGTATGCCCCAGTAGGCGCTTGACGGTACAGCGGCGTCGCCAAGCAAGTCATGCTCAATGCGGGTCTCGCCGGCGGCAAGGCCGACAGTCCGTGTCGTCGCGACCTCGATCGTTTCCAGCGGGCCGGTGGCGATCTTGGACGCTTCGGTGGCTGACTTGTCGGACATGGCGCGCACTCGCTTTCGTTCTTGTTGGCGTTACAGCGATGGCACCCTTGTTGGCCGTCGTCCATCCTGCGGTGCGTCGATCTGGTTTATCCCGCCGTGCCACAGCGATGACAGGCGTGAGTGGTGGTGGATTCGTTGCAACTATCGGATATTTCGCGTCGCTTGGCGCTTCCGCTTCGGGTCAAGGTTCGACCGCGCTGATCGCCAGCATCGTCCCAGCCAAAACCTACGAGACACCGATGCCGGGCAGCCAGATCCTCAGCGCGTGCATCCGGTTCCGAAACTGGACTCTGCGATCGAGATGAGGGAACAAAGTTGTGCCGCGCCCACCGAACGATCCGGTGCCGCCGCGTACAACGTCACGCCGCCCGAAGCCGCGTTCATCTCCCAGCCGAAACCAGCGCCTATGCCAGGGTCTCGTGGAAAGTTGCTTCCTGGCGATTCCGTACGATGAGGCTCGCCACATCAACGGACAGAGCCTCGGCGCGTATCAACGTCAAGTAGAGGCCTTCAGCACGGGACGCCGACTGCGCCACGGTGTGACGCGTTCATACGCATCACCCACGCGCAGAACCGTTGCATCGTCAAACAGTTTGCCAACGATCTGCAGGGCAAACGGCAAGCCGTTTTCCGCGTAACCGCTGCAGATGGACAGCGCCGGGTTGCCGCCGACATTGAACGGCGTGGTGAAGGATGTCTTGGTGAACAACGTCTCCGGTGCCACGGGTTCCAGTTTGCCTGCGGGTTCCTGTGTCGGCAGCATCAGAACGTCGACTGTAGCCATGACGTTCTGCATCGCACGGGCCAGATCCGTGCGGGCGCGCATCGCCAGAATGTATTCTTCGGCCCGAACCAGCCCGCCGGCGATGATGCGATAGCGCAGACTGGCACCGAACATCTCCGGCCGGGTGCGCAGATCCCTGGCGTGCATGGTGAACAGTTCAGATACCGCTATTACTTTCTTGGCATTATCAAAATCCTTCAGCGGCGGCAGTGAAACCGGACGGATTTCGGCGCCGAGCTGCGTATAGACACCGAGCGCCTCATCGAACGCCTTGGCGGTGGCACCGGAAAGCGGCAGCTCCTCGAACCAATCCCAGGGCACGCCGATGATCAGACCTTTGACGTTCCCGTTCAGGGCACCACGAAAGTCAGGGATTGGCACCTCGGCGGAGGCTGGATCTTCCGGATCATGTCCGGCAATGACCTGCATCAGGATGGCGATGTCTTCCGACGTCCAGGCGAGTGGCCCGGCATGGTCGTGGCTGAAGCAGTTGGGAATCACGCCGCGACGGCTGACCAGCCCGTAGGTTGGTTTCAACCCGGCGATCCCGTTGGCGGCCGCAGGGCCACGGATCGATCCGCCGGTATCGCTGCCCAGGGTGGCGGGGGAGAAGCCGGCGGCGACCGCGGCACCGGACCCGGAAGACGATCCCGCTGGCGAGTGACTCTCGGTTCCATGGGTTACGAGCGGGTGGAAACAGCACGTCCCAGGACGGGCCGCCATGGGCGAATTCCCATGTGGCATTCTTGCCGAGCATCACACCGCCGGCAGCGATCAGTCTCTCCCCGCAGAAAGAATCGCGTGTCGGGACATTGTCAGCCAGAAGCTTTGACATTGCTGTCGTGCGAATCCCGGCAGTGTCGAAAATGTCCTTGAGGCAGTATGGAATGCCGTGCAGCGGGCTGCGTGGGCCCGTCGCGGCGATCTCGGCCTCGGCTGCCTTGGCTTCCGCACGGGCACGATTGGCAGTCACCGTAACGAAGCTGTCGAGTTGGTCGTCCAGGGCTGCGATGCGGTTCAAGTAGGCATCGGTAAGTTCGACCGGGGAAAGCTTCCGGTCCCCAATCAGGCGAGCTGCCTCGGCGATGGTGAGAAAATGGAGGTCCATGACTACTTGCCTCCCGGTCGGAAATGCGTCGGGACGAAGACATGTGCCGGCTCGTCGCCGCGCGGGCGATTGATGGGAAGGGCATCGATCATGTGCCGCACATTGGTGTAGGCGGCGAGCAGTTCTTGGAAATAGGCATCAGGAAGATCAAGCCCCGCACGTTCCGCGAGTACCGCAACCATGTCAGGCGTGGGGGATTTCGGCATCTGCAGGCTCCCATCGGTTTCGGGTAACGATCCAGCAAATCGTGCGACACAGCAAACGACAAATTGGTAAGCTCCGTAGACACCAGCCGTCCCTGGTTTTACTTTGCGCTACAGGAAAATTGCACTTCGACCGACAGGAGCAACACCGGATGACGAATTTGCCCAAAATTGCGGTCATCGGAACGGGCGGTACGATCTCGGGCGTTGGCCGGGACCAGCTGGATTATTATGAATACGGCACGTCCGGTCGGTTCATGCATGTCGATGAACTTGTTGCCGGCGTTCCGGAACTGGCGCGTGTGGCTGACGTGGTGCCTGTCCGGTATAAGAATGTCGGCAGCACCGAAATCGAGCCATTGGACTGGCTGGCGCTGCTGAGAATCATTAACGAAACGATTGCGGGTGATCCTACCATCGCCGGGGTCGTCGTGACCCACGGGACCGCAACACTGGAGGAAACCGCATATTTCCTGGACCTGGCCGTGAAGGTCCCAGTGCCCGTCGTTGTCGTTGGAGCGATGCGGCCGTCTTCGGCGCTTGGCGCTGACGGCGGAGCCAACCTCCTGAATGGGGTACGGGTCGCGGGATCGCCTGAGGCCCGGGGCATGGGCGTCCTGGTCGTCCTGAACGATGAGATCAACGCTGCGCGCGACGTTGCAAAGACGTCGAACTACCGAGTGCAGACCTTCGTTTCCCGGGATTTTGGCATCCTAGGTTATGCCGACGCCGACAGGGTGAAATTCTATCGACGTCCATTGCGCGTAGCGGCTCCGGATACCGAGTTCGATGTGGCTGGACTCAGCGATTTGCCGCGGGTGGATATTATTCCGGCCTATGCGGGGGCGGATGCAGCACTTGTCGATGCAGCGCTCGCAGCCGGGGCAAAAGGGATTGTTTCGGCAGGATTTCCATCGGGATCGCCGTCGCCCGCGCAGAAGGCCGCGCTGAAACAGGCAGCCGGGGCAGGGGTCGTGGTGGTCCAGTCGTCACGGTCTGGCAGCGGGCGCGTCATCGACGACAAGGTGGCATTGCGGGACGCCGGCTTTGTCGCCGCCGATAGCCTGACTCCACAAAAGGCCCGCATCCTGTTGATGATGGCGCTGACGGTTTCTTCGAACGTAGACGAAATCAGGCGAATGTTTGACACCTACTGAACGGGACCGGCCATCTGTCGAGGCCGGCCGCCTTCATGCGATGTCGACGTCGGTGTGCCGCGTTGAGCTCATCGGCGCGGTTGTTACCGGTCCGCTAACTGCCAGGCTAGATCTTCGACGGTTTCGTGCTGTTCACCCGGTTGAGAGGCCTTGGCCAGCGCGGACCAGTAGGTCGCGACCAGCCATGTCGTGACACAGTAGCCAAATCCGCAGATCAGCACTGTGGAGATCGTTTTCATCACCGCCGCCGGCAAGTATACGTAGATGGCGAACCCCAGCACGGTCCATAGAATCGGCAACGGGATTGAATCCTTTCCAATACCAGTAGATGTCACCCCGGCGAAACAGCGCGGCCAGATCGATACGGCCCCGCTTCATCACCAGATAATCCGCGATCAGCACGCCGGTGATCGGAGAAAACACGTTGCCAAGCAGGCCAGCATAACTCGTGTAGCTGTTGACAACGTCGGGCACGGCAGACAGCGCGACACCAAGAACGCTGATAATCAGCGTCGTCCAGAAGCGTCCGACACGTTCCAGTATGTTCGAGAGGGACAGTCCGCCCGTGTAGAGATTCAGGACGTTGATGGTCCAGTTGTCCAAGCCAATCACAACCAGGAACGCGAGATAAGCAACCCATCCGCTTGTCAGTCCGGACGCGACGTCAAATACATTGGCAACCTTTCCCAAGGTGGCCGCCGCGCCGTAGGCACCCAGGATGCAGGCAAAGGCGGCGCCCAGCAATTTGCCTACCAAAGTGCCCCACCACATATCAAATCGGGACCGCGTGTAGCGGCAGAAATCCGCGGCATCAGTGACCATGGTGATGGAGCCGGCCGCGACGGCGTTGCCCCAGGTGACAAACAAGATCCAGTTGGATGTCGGCAGTCCCGCGTAGGCCAGCACCGCAGATGGCGCGAAATTCGGATCGTTATGCGTCGTGAGCAAGATCATGATGTAGCCGAGCACAAGGATTTTGAAAGGCAATGCCGCTCGGGACAGGAATTTGAGGCTGTCATAACCAACGACCGCCACCACTGCCTGCAGGAAGCCGAAAATCAGGCTGACGGTAACAAGAGAATAGGTGATGCCGGTCCAATGTCGTAGCACCGCGACGACTGCGATCGATCCGGCCACGGTCTGAAACGCGAACCAATAGGTCGAGGCGATGGTGCGCAACAGCGACGGCACGTATTTCGCGCCGCGCAGACCGAAAGTCATGCGGGTCGCAACCTGCCCCGGAATGCCGTAATCGGCGCCCACGGTGGCCATGGTGACATAGAAAACCATGGCCAGCATCGTCCCGCCGGTGATGGAGACCACCGCGCCCTGAAACGACAATCCAGCGACGACCGCAAGACCGCCGGTCATGATCGATCCGGGGTTGAGCGCGAAGCCGAAGATGATGGCAAAGATATCGAACCAACGGACAGAGCGCTTTTCGTTAGGGATGGGCTCGATACCGAACTGCTCTACACCTTTCGGATGATGGTATTTATGACGGACTTTTTCTTCCAACTCACGCTCGGTATGCATTGCAGGCTCCTTCGGCGGACGGAGCATTCCGTACCAGATGGGAACCGGAATGACGGGTTGGTCAAAGAAGATTGGGCATTGAACGCTGTGCAGGAACGGTGCCGAATTGCGGGATCGTAATGATGCGGGTGCCTGGACCGGTATAGTCGATGAGCGCGGCCGCCAGACACATGTCCAGATAACATTGCGTTAATTCAAACTGCCTATTTTCTACACATTCTTCGGCATCTTTTTATTTTTATGCATAATTTATGGCCTTACACAACATGATGCTTCGATAATTGATCAATTCTCTTGCACCAAGTTTGCGTCGCGCTTTTCGGTACTTCATGGTAGCCTAACGACGACCAAGTCGATGCGTTTATCGAATGGGTGCAGGTGGAGCCGATCTCAAACAGCGGTCCGTGTCGGGGGTCAACCGCCACGATGCAGTGTTGTTTCAGATGTGTGCTGAATGGCCGGACGTCGCGGTGATGGCGAGCAGCGACGAGGACCTGCTGGTCTGCTGCGCTCATGGGTCGGACGGCAGTATCGTATCATAGGCCGAAGTCTTGGCGCTGCTGGGTGCGTTCCCGTCATTATCGGTTCCGAGGACACGCCTGCGGTGGTGCGAAGCCGCGGCGAGGCCGAGCAGCAGGGCGCAGGCAGCGTGATTGTTATCCCCGTCGTTTTGCTGCCCGCCGGGAGAGGACAAATGGAATCCTCATTCCGTAATGCAACGGACGCTATTGGCATCCTGATGACGGTCCGTAATCATTCGACTATTATCAATGTGGATCTGACACCGCCGATCTCGTCGTGGTCGATTGTTGCCAATGGATCAAGGATGTCTATATCGGAGGTCACCCGTGCGCGCGACATTGTCCCGCTATGCGGCGAGCAGCTTACCCTGTTTGAAATCGAACCGTTCGTGGCAGGCGCACAGGGCTGGTTTGCCCTGGCGCCCAATGTTGCACCGCCATCCATCGCTCGGCTGTTTGAGTTGGTCGCCGATCAGGGGCGGATCTCAAAAGGCCGCGATCTTTGGAATCGTCAGTTGCCGACCATTGACGCGGTTTCGGTCCGTCCGTCGTTGGAAGCGCCAAGTCGCTGTTGACAAATATGGGGTTCAGCCCGGTGAGCCTCGCCCGTCAGTTTCCCCCTGTCGGCAGCGCGGGACGCGGCCATGGCGCAATTTCGTGCACGATTTTGGACCGAGTTTTTGGAAATGGTAAGCTGACCGGACAAGTCGACGCTTGATGGCGTCCAACGCACCGCCTTCATGAATGATTCGAGCGACATTGAAGGATTATTCGAATCCCGAGTAGCCGGTACCGAAGTCGCTGCCGCTGCGAAGCCGCCCCGATCGGACCAAGAAGCAACTGGCTTAAATCTCCAACGAGCGCTGAATTGGTCGTGGCGGCTCGACTTGAACTCCCTCTAACCCGAGCATGCGGATCTTGGTCGCTGAACCGCCGGGTGCGGAGAAACCTCCGACCTTGCCGCCGGCAGCCAAGACTCTATGACAAGGTATGATCAAGGGGACCGGGTTCTTGCCCATGGCCTGACCGACGTCGCGCGCAGCCTCTCGTCCGGCGCCGAGTTCCTTCGCCAAGGTTCCATAGGTGGTAGTGTGGCCCCATCCGACCTGTCGGGTTGCGGCATAAATTTGCTTGGAGCGCGCATCCTGCTCACTGAGGTCGAGCGTCAAGTCCGAGAAGTCTGTTTCCTCACCTTCGAAATAACGTTTAACGGCAGCCACAGCCTCGATGACCGCCGCCGGCGGAGCGCCGGCTTTCGCGTTCGGCATGCGACGCGACATGATGCGTTCGGCCGCCTCCGCAGTCTTTGTTGGCAAGTGAAAACGCGTGATGCCGACATCGTTCCAAGCGAAGCCGCAGAAGCCAGCCGCCGTTTCGAAGATAAGATAATAGACCGCTGTTTGAGCCATTACGTGGTCCTCGGATTTTTATCCATCATGGAAATCCTGGTTCCAGGACGGTACTTAAACCCATATTCGATCTCGCAGTTGGCGCTGGATATCATACTGAATCCGAAACATAAATCCACGCCCAGAAGTTTGACCATTCAAAAAGCCCTGAATGGACGCGAGCATCCATTCAGCTCCGGCCATGGGTTTGTTACTGGTTCGATCCCGGCGCAGAATGTGACGCCTCATATAGAAACCAACTCCGACGCTCGGTTTCATCGATCCAGACCTCAAGCAAGCTCGTCGTCGCAACGTCGCCATAACCGCTGGACGTGTTGTGGACTTGCCGCATGGCCGAGGTGAGACGCAAGTTGTCATCCCTAAGTTCGGCAAGCATATCCTGAGGCGCCACGAAATCCGCATCGTTGTCGGGGATGCGCTGCATCCGCGCGATATGGCCAATCGAGCGTAATGTGGAACCGCCAATCTTCCGTACCCGTTCAGCGATCGGATCCGTCATCGCAAAGATCTGATCACCTTGCTCATCCAACAGAAGATGATAGTCGCGGAAGTGCGATCCGCTCATATGCCAATGGAAATTTTTCGTTTTGAGATAAAGCGCAAAAACATCGGCCAACAAGCCGTTTAATGCGGCACCGATGTCTCGTGTCGCGGCCTCAGGCAAGTCAGTAAGGCCTGCCGGACGCTTGCTGTGCTCTTGTCGAGCGTGCTTGTCACTCATTGTGCCTCGCCTTTCCATGTCGATCGGACCGAAACCAGCCTTGCCGAAATTCGGCCCGCGGGGGAATGCCCGGCAGGCACTCTAATCCAGCGACGGCATTTGCCCAAGTGCTGGACGAACGCAACGATTATCGAGGCATGAATGTCGAACGTGTAGTTCCATCGCCGCGGAATCGGAAAACCAACGGCACAGGGACATTTGAAGCACGTAGCAGGCCGCATCCAAACATCTGGCGGCCGCTGAAACGGCTGCCAGCGCAGGGGCGAACGTAGTATTCAGCGGAAATCATGAAGACGCTGGCAGGCGCTTAACCACCGAACTGCCGCGGAACGGAACCGTATGCCTGGTGGTGCGGGAGGGGCGGCATCGTGAGATTCCCCCTCAATCCCGATTGACTGTGGCCGCGTCCAGCGCCGGCCTGGCACAGGCCGGGAGGAAGCCGCATGTTGGTGGCAAACGGATAGTGCGACCCAGCAATACCGTAACCAGCATGTTCCGTGATGGAGAGCACCTGCAGGCGGCTTTCTGCCTGCCTTCGTTCCATCATTGCCCGTCCTCCTGCAGAGCGCGGCATTCGAGTGACTGCTGTCGAGAACCACGTGTTCGGCGGCAGGGCCGCTACGGCATCGGGTGCGGCACGAGGTCATTGTTCGCAGCCGCAACCAGTGCCAATCGAGCCAACGCCGGCAATGATTTGGTGCCGGTTTTCGTCATGATCGAAGCGCGATGGTTCTCGACCGTGCGCTGACTGATACCAAGGTCGGCGGCAATGTTCTTGCTTGCGTGGCCGGCCAGAACCAACTCCATGACCTGACGCTGCCGCGGCGTCAGCCCGGCGATATGGCCCGCCGCATCTTCCCGCCATGCCGACAGCTTTTCGGCATCCCGTGACTGCTCCAAAGCCCGATCGACACTGGCAAGCAGTTCATCGCGGCTGATCGGCTTCTCGATAAAGTCGGATGCCCCTGCCTTCATGGCCTCTACCGCGATCGTGAACGTCGCTGTTGCCGGTGATCATGATGGCCGGCAGGCCGTGGCCCGCGTCATGCAGCCGCCGCAGCAGTGTCAGGCCATTCATGCCGGGTAGATACGCGTCGATCACCAGGCAAGCCTCCCGCCCGGGATGAAACGCCGCCAGGAACGCCTCGCAACGTTTCATAATCTTCAACTTCTCTGTTGTCGTCTTCCAGCACGGCTCGGATCGCCCCGCGAATACTGTCATCGTCGTCAACAACGAAGATCACCGGCGGTCGGCTGTTGCCGGGAACTTCGATCGGGCGCGGCGCACGGGCCTGGACCGCGGCCCGCGACAGCGGCAGTAGACGTTGGATCGCTTGCGCCAACTCCTTCAGCTTTACCGGCTTGTTGAGCTGCACGCAGTCCTGGAGTGCGACCTTGCCTGAAGTTCCGGTCGATATATCGCCGGTCAGGATGATGGTCGGGACCGGGCGATCAAGCTCCTCGCGTACCAGCTTGGCCACGTCCGTGCCATTCATGCCGTTCGGCAGATTGTAGTCCGCGAGGATAAGGTCCGGTCGCACCATCCCGCCCGCGACCAGGTCCCGCGCCCTCGACGCCGTCATATGCCGTCGCGACCTCGTGGCCTTCGTCCCTGAGGAACATCTCCAGAAGCTCGCGCACGTCCGGATCGTCTTCGACGATCAGGATCGAGCCGGTGTGGTGCGCATTCCCATTCGCTCTTGTCGGCCAAAGACTGGCTGGCGCCTGGACGGCGAAGCGGGTCCGCTGAGCGGTAGCTCGACCTCGATCGAAAACACCGATCCCCGGCCCGGACGCGACCGCACCCGCACCTGATGACCAAGCAGCACGCCCAGCCGATGCACGATCGAGAGACCCAGACCCAGACCGCGGCTTCGTTCCCGGGCGGCGTTGTCGAGCTGGTGGTACTCGTCGAAGATCGCCTGAAGCTGGTCATCGGGAATGCCGATTCCGGTGTCCCAGACTTCGATGCTCAGCTTTCCTCCGTGCCGGCGGCAGCCCAGCAGAACCTTGCCGTGCCTGGTGTATTTCATTGCATTTGAAAGCAGATTGCGGATCATCTGCTCCAGCAGACGAGGATCGCTGCTGATCGACAGGCCGCATGGGACGACGCGAAGGAGCCAGGCCCTTTGCCTGGGCATGATAGATAAACTCATCCCGCAACTGCTCCAGCAGACCTGCGACCGGGAAATCGATGATCTCGGCGTGGACCGTACCCGCTTCGATCTGGTTGATATCGAGCAGCGTGTTCAACATTCCCGACATCGCGCCGAGCGTCTCGTCCAGACGCGTAACAAGTTTCCTGGCCTTTTCCGTCTCGACATTCTTTGCCAGCAGTCCCTGCACCAGAGCCAGGGTTTGCAGTGGCTGGCGCAGATCGTGGCTTGCTGCGGCGAGGAACCGCGTTTTGGCGGCATTCGCTTGATCGGCCTGCCGCTTGGCGACCCCGAGCTCGTCCGCCACATGTCGCCGCTCGGTGATATCGGCAAATGTGATGACGACTCCCTCTACCCCGCCGCTCTGTGTGCGATAGGGCAGGACGCGACGGATGAAGCAGGCGCCGTTCTGCGTTTCGCAATCTCGCGCTCCAGTCGGCTCCAGGGTCTGCAAAACCGTTGCGGCATCGGTCACCAGATTGCCATCCATGGCGAGCGAATTCAGATCCGAAAGCGGACGTCCGATATCGCTGGGAATGATCGCGAACAGCGCTTTCGTTGCCGGCGTGAAAAATCGGATGTTCAGATTTTTGTCCAGAAACAGCGTCGCGACATCGGTGCTGTACAGAACGTTCTGTAAATCATTGGCGGTTGTCCGCTGCCGCTCCAGCGTTTCCTGCAACTGGCTGTTCAGTGCGGTCAGTTCCTCGTTCAGCGACTGCAGTTCCTCTTTCGAGGTCAGCAGTTCCTCGTTCGTGGATTGGTATTCTTCCTGTACGGACAGGGCTTCTTCATTGATCGCCTTCTGCTCTTCGCCCGAGATCTCCAGGTTATGGATGGCGCCTTGCAGCTCCGTCCGGGTTGCTTCCAGCTCCTGCTCCAGTTCGGCGACACGCGGAACTTCGTGCGGCGATGCCTGATTTGTCTCGTGCTTGGCCCGCTCTTCGGATCATCGACGAAGCATACCAGCAGCAAGTCTTCGCCGTCGCTGCGGAACGGCTGCACCGCGATGCTGAACGTGCCGGGATGGTCCGCCTCGCTGATGCGGCCGCCGGTAATCGTGACGCGCGCGTTCTCCTGACTGGCCTGCTGGATGGCGGAGCGAAGCTTGGTTCGCATGCCCGGCCGGGCCATGGCAAGCAGATCCTGCGACGGATGACCCGGGACGACTCGCAGAAAGCGGTCGGTCGGGCCAAGCGAGTAGAGGCATTCATGCTTACGGTTGATGAGGACCGCGGCCGGCGCATAGGTGTCCATCACCATGCGGCGGCATAACTCCGCCAGCACAGTCTGGCGTGAGGGGGCAGTGCTCTGGCCAGGTCGAACAGGTGATCGCACACCGTCGCTGGTGCCGCGAAGAAATCCCAACTCCCCCGGGCGGGCGTGACCAATGTGCCGATAGATACGCTCCGGCTTGGAAATGACCTCGAACCGATCTTCATCAGCGCCAGCGGTCTCCGATGTTCCAAGCACCAGGATGCCACCCTCACGCAAGGCAAAATGAAACAGCGCCAGGACCTTTGCCTGCGCTTCGGGGCGCAGGTAGATCAGCAGATTCCGGCACGAGACCAAATCGATGCGTGAGAACGGTGGATCGGCCAGCACATCCTGCACCGTGAAGACCACCGCGGCCCGCAGCTCTGGCGAGACGCGATAGTGTTGTTCTTCCTTCGAGAAGAAACGGGCAAGCCTTGCTGCTGAAACGTCTGTCTCGATCTTGTCTGGATAAAGACCCTCCCGAGCGGTGGCGATGGCATCGGGATCAACATCGGAGGCGAATACCTGAAGCTTGATGTCAAGTTTCGCGGCGGAGATCTCCTCGTGGAACAGCATGGCGAGGGAGTAGGTTTCCTCGCCCGTGCTGCAACCGGCGATCCAGATCCGGATTGGCTTGTCGGGCGAGTGACTGCGCACCAGGTCGGGAATGATCTTTGCTGCCAAAAGATCGAAGACGTGTTGATCGCGGAAGAAGCCGGTGACGTTAATCAGAAGGTCTTTCGCGAGAAGGGCAAGTTCGTCCTGATCGCTGCGCAGGATCTGAATATACCGCCCGACGTCGGTGACGTCGACCGATGCCATGACCATCCGTCGCTCTATCCGCCGCTGAAGCGTTCCGGGCTTGTACAGCGTGAAGTCATGGGCGGTCCTGGTACGCAGAAGATCGATGATCTCCGGCAATCGTGCCTCGGCGGCATCCTGGGCGGGCTCCCCATGCCGCTCATCCGGGATGCGATGCAGGTGCTGTGCCAGCCTCTCCGGAATTTTGGCAACCGGCAACACGCAATCGACCTTGCCCGTCAGAATGGCGGCTCGTGGCATCCCGTCATAGCCGGCTTCGTCCGGGTCCTGCGCGATCACCAAGCCGCCCTTTTCCTTCACGCTGCCCAGGCCGAGGCTGCCATCCGCGCCGGTGCCCGAGAGGACCACACAGATGGCGCGCGTTCCGCAGTCGGTGGCCATTGACTGCAAAAGAAAATCGAACGGCAGGCGGGCGCCGTGGCGAGCATGAGGGTGGGAGAGATGCAGGCCGCCATCCATCGACGGACAGATAAGTTCCAGGCGGAATGATATAGAGATGCTCTGGTTTAAGCGGCAAGCCATCGGTCGCCTGCAGCACGGTCATTGACGTGTGGCTCGCCAGCAGATCGACCATCAGGCTTTCATGGGTCGGATCGAGATGCTGGATGAGGATAAAGGCCATGCCGCTATTCGCCGGCAGGGCGGCTAAGAATTTTCGGCACGCATCAAGCCCACCGGCGGACGCGCCAATCCCGACGACTGGGAAATCAGCGGCATAGGAAGGCGGCCCGCGTGCGAGGGCGCGTTGATCGGGTGGAGCTGCTTTAGCATGATCCGCCCGGCGGTTTGGCATTGCTGATAGTTTCCGTCGTGGGCGGCGACTTTAGCACGCAAAACCCGGGACCGCTAACGCTGGAAAATGCGCGATATTTGCGTGAAATCTGATTGTATCGACCCGGCACAAGCCCCGCTTCTGAGTAGTTTCCGAGGCTCTACCGAGCGGCCTGTCTTGCCTATAGCTGCAGGACGGGCCGCACTTGCGATGGTTCGAAACCCTCGGAGGATACTATGCCATTTGACAGGCAATTGCAGCAGGCCGTACTGGCGGAACTGGAATGGGAGCCGAGCGTGGTGGCCGGGCATATCGGCGTGACCGCAAACGCGGGTGTGGTGACCCTCACCGGGCATGTCGAGAGCTACGCAGAAAAATATGCGGCAGAAACAGCGACACGTCGCGTCAGGGGCGTGAAGGCGGTCGCGGAAGAGATCAAGGTCGAACTTCCGTTTGAGCGGGTTCGGGGCGACGGCGATATTGGCGCCGCTGTACTCGAAAGGTTGGCCTGGGACACGTCGGTGCCGCCAGATGCAGTTATGGTGAAGGTTGAAAAAGGCTGGATTACGCTGACCGGGCAGGTGCCGTGGCATTACCAGAAACAGGCCGCTGAACAGGCCGTAGCCCGACTGCACGGCGTTATTGGAATATCCAACCAGCTTCTCGTAAAGCCGGCAGTGGATGTCGGCGATATCAGCGATAAGATCCGGCACGCTCTGCGCCGGTCATGGTTGTTGGACGACGAGACTGTGACGGTCAGAGCGGATGGCGGTCGTGTTCACCTGACCGGAACGGTCCACTCCCCGCATGATCGCGAGGTGGCCTGGGCGACCGCCTGGGCTGCCCCTGGCGCGACCAGCGTTGAGAATGACATCGCGATCCTCTAATTGTTGCACTAAATCAATGGAACCGCCGCGCGTGCTGATTGTTGACGACGATGCCATGATCGCCTCGCTTCTGGCCGAGATACTTGAAGACATGGGGTATCACGTCTGCCCAATCGCCGCCACCGAGGACGAAGCGGTGGCGACGGCAATCCGCTGCAAACCGGGTTTGATGATCGTCGATGAGCAGTTGCGCGAGGGAACCGGGACTTCCGCAGTGGAACGCATACTGCTCACCGGGCCGATTCCGTATGTCTTCATCGGCGGAGCATCGGTCCATCGTGAGCAGAAGCGTAAGACAGTCCTGCAAAAGCCATTTCTGGCACTGGACCTGGTTCAGGCAATTAGGAACGCGGTTGGCGATGCTGACGCACCGTCGGCAGGTATGATCGCAGGCCAAAGCGAGAATCAGTCATATGACGAAAGCAACAGCTGTGACGCATGAGCCACCGTCCATCACCTCATCCGCGGATGCTTTTCGCGGATTCGAGAAACTGTTCAAGGGCGAGCAGGTTCGAACGGAAGAAAATCTGATGCAGGAGGCCGTGAAACTCCGCCAAGACCAGGTCAAAGAGATGATCGCACACCAGATCACTGATGCCGCCTGGAATGCGCTGATCGGGCAGGCAAAAAAGGCGGCAGAACACGGCGAGAAGCAATACCTCCTGCTGCGCTTCCCCAGCAGTCTCTGCACCGATGACTCTCGGGCGATCAATAATCCCCCTAATCCCGAATGGCCTGGAACACTACAGGGCGAAGCGGCAGAGATTTACAATCGTTGGCACACGGCGTTGCAACCGCTCGGATTTGATCTCTCGGCACAGGTGCTTGATTTTCCAGGTGGCAAACCTGGCGATGTCGGCTTGTTCCTGCGCTGGGGCGAATAGCCTTCCAGCCTCAATCTGCAAGCCCGACAGGGCATAACTACAATCAAAGGGTTTGGTCATGAAAGCGTTCACGTACGGCGGACCCGGCAAGAAGGCTCTCGAAGAGCGGCCAAAACCCGAAATAATCGCACCTGACGACGCGATTGTACGAATGACGAAGACCACGATTTGCGGCACGGACTTGCACATCCTCAAAGGCGATGTCCCAAGCTGCGAACCTGGACGTATTCTGGGTCATGAAGGGATTGGCATCGTCGCAACCGTCGGGCCAGGCGTCACAGTGTTCAAGCCAGGCGATCGGGTCTTGATTTCCTGCATCAGTTCCTGTGGCAAATGCCGCTACTGCCGGAAGCTGATGTATTCGCACTGCACCACGGGCGGCTGGATCCTAGGCAACAGGATCGATGGCACCCAGGCCGAATTCGTTCGCATTCCGCACGCTGATACAAGCCTTTATCCGATGCTCGACGGAATGGACGAAGAAGCGTTGGTGATGTTGAGCGACATCCTGCCGACCGGCTTCGAGTGCGGAGTTCTGAACGGCAAGGTTCAACCTGGAAGCACAGTTGCGATCGTGGGTTCGGGGCCGATCGGACTGGCCACTTTGCTGACCGCACAGTTCTATTCTCCCGCCGAGGTCATCATGATCGATCTCGATTCGCAACGCCTGGAAGCGGCTCGCCGCTTCGGCGCGACCGCAACGGTGAACAGTGGCGATGGCAACGCGGTCGAGACGATTATGAAAATGACCGGCGGACAGGGCGTCGATACAGTCATCGAGGCGGTTGGGATTCCAGCAACATTCGAGCTGTGCGAGCAACTTGTGGCGGCGGGTGGTGTCATCGCCAATATCGGCGTGCATGGTAAGAAGGTCGATCTCAATCTGCAGAATCTGTGGGACCGCAACATCACCATTACCACGCGGCTGGTCGATACCGTCAGCACGCCAATGCTGCTTAACAGCCTGCGGGCACACAAGATCGATCCAAAACTGCTGATCACCCATCGGTTCAAGTTTGGCGAGATTCTGGATGCCTATGAAACCTTCGGGCGCGCGGCCGCAACAGGTGCTCTTAAGGTCATTGTCGAAGTCTAGATGTCCATGAAGGGATGGTTTCGTGTTGCAGGTTGGATCAGCGCTTAAGGGATACCAGATCGATGCCAGTGATGGCACAATCGGATCCGTCAGCGATTTTCTGTTTGATGACCGGACCTGGAAGGTTCGCTGGCTGGTCGTCGATACCGGGGGGTGGCTGACCGGGCGCCTGGTGCTGGTTCATCCCTCGGTGATTGGGAAGGCGGACTACATCCGGCGCGTGTTGCCGGTAAAGCTGACGAAAGCGCGGGTCGAAGCCAGTCCCGATATCAGTCGGGATCAGCCGATCTCCCGGCAGAACGAACGCAATCTTTATGATTACTATGGCTGGGACCCGGTTTGGGGCAGCAGCTATTTCGGCCCGACGGCAAGTGCGCCAGACGTAGCCGAACCGGCGGCGGCGGAGGTAGGCGTTATGGCCCGTCCGGAGGATAACGACACGCACCTGCGTAGTCTTTCAGAAATCACCTTCTATGATATCCAGGCAAATAATGGAGCCATCGGTCACCTCGAGAACGCCTTGCTTGAGGATGACGTCTGGGGCATCCGCTACCTGATCATCGACACCAGGAACTGGTGGCCTGGCCAGCATGTGCTGCTGTCTCCATACGCAGTGCGGGAAATAAGATATTTAAAAAATCAGATCTTGCTCAACGTGTCCTGCGAGCAAGTGAAAGGCAGTCCACCCTGGGCGCCTTTGGACTTGATCGACCAGGCCTATGAAAAGAGGCTGCATCGGCATTATGACTGGCCGGGATACGGATGGTGATCGCGGCGGTTCGATAGGGAGTCCGACATGTCGCAGGCAGATGCTTTTGCACTGAAGAATTCAGGCTTGAACGATTTCTTGTTCGCTGAGGTCGGCACCGAGATGAACGGCTCGCCGCTCACGATCCTCTCGGTGTTGGCCCGTCTTGGGAAGGATCCCTGGGCCGAGGCGGCGCGACTGGCTCGGCTGCCGAAATCCTCGATCATCGACGATTTGGCAAATAGCATCTCGAAGATGCCACTTTGCCCGCAGGCGCTTATGGATGCCCGAGGCACTGCCGCCCGGCTTATTCTTCTGCTCCCATCGCAGGTTCATTCGATTTCGGTTCGCGCCTCTCGGCCCGTTGGAAAGTCCGCAATTCCGGCATGGGTGCCCCTTGCGGCCTTCCTGACAATCATCGCTGCCGGCATCGCATTCCAGATGATCACGCCAGCCACCTCAACCGGCTCGGTCACACCGATCGAGCAGATCATCGCCCAACCACGGGCGGCGACAAATTAAATCGAAGTCGGTACACCACGAGAGATGCTGCCGGGTGACGGCAGCCGAACTTGCCGACGTAATTCTGCGTCTTGTTTCCGGCACAGCGCTTTGAACATCTCGGTCGGCGGCCCGACGTCGACCAACTCAGCGTCCAGCGAAATATGCTCGGGGGTTGGTTGGTGCGATACCAGAAAAGTCAGATTTCTGATGGCGACCTTCTCGCGGTTCGAAGCGACGTCGCCTCGCGACCCATATCACCGAACGCGGTCATGATTTCATTCCGGTCATGCGAATTGGACGCCTTATCGCCCGCGTGGCGGGTCGCGCGGCCATTGCCGGGTGCACCGCGCCACGCAAGCAGGTACCAAGTGACGATGCAATTCTGAAGCACGGACTTTCGTTTTGGCAGCCCTGGCAAATACGTGCAGGACGTCGCGGTCCGATCAGACGATGTTTCCGCATAAGGCCCCCACACAGCGGTGACCGACATGGCCGAAGCGACATCGGCTCACCCGCTCGGGTTCCGGTTCGCCTTTCGAGGCGCCCGCTTCGGTAAGTATGCTCATTCCGCTGGGATTGTCATTCATTACGAAAAATCACATTTCGGCAACCGAGGCATCAGCCCTTACCGACATACGAATTACAGGAAATTCTGATCGCCGACTGTGTCAAGCGGTAATACTCCCCCGATCTCATTCTGTCCCTTACACAGATAAATCCAAACCATTGCAGGCCGGCACAGCAGCCGTGGAAATTATTCACACGCGAGTGGTGGGTGCCCAAAGCGACGTGCCGAGTTAACGACGCTTGCAGCGTATGAGTACTTTCCGAGGCTCCCATGTCCAACCCGTTCGCGGTTATGGTCCCACCGTCAACGGGTCGCTGGATGTGTCGCCCGTTGCGACTTGATGTTCAAGCATCTCAAAGTGATGGTCAAACAAGTAAATCTCGTAGCCAAGGAAACCAATTATGACCCAGACCACGGCTGAGCACATCGCGAACGCCAGCACTGCTGCACTGACCGAAAGTGGTCATGCCTCCACCGCCGCTTTTCAGGACTTGAGCAAAGCCTATCAGGAACTGGCAGTCAAAAATGCCAATAACCTCACTATTGCAATGAAGGAACTTGCCGCCGTGAAGAGCCCGGCAGAGTTCATCGAAATCCAGCAGAGATTGATCAAGGATGGCGTCCAAGCCGCAGTCACTGACAGTCAAACTATAGCGCAGCTTACGGCTGCTGTGTTCACCTCGGCTTTTGAGCCGGTGAAGAAGCAGATCGAGGCGCTTCAGAAAGCCCCCCTGCACTAGTCGATAAACCCCAACGTAAGGAACAGAGGGATTTATCCATTTGCCTTTGTTTTGGCGGGCCGATTTACCCAACGTTGGGAGCAGATGGTGGCATCAGGCTACCAGGTCGGCCGTTGTCGTTTGCGCCGCATGCCGTCTCCGGGGTGCGGTGCAAACGAAACGAAGAGCGGAGGCTGACTAAAACAGTGTGTCTTCCAGTGCCAATGTTGATGCCGCACCCACCGTGATCGCGTGCTGCCAAGCCCCCGCCTCCGGCAGCACGTGCTCGGCATAGAAGCGCGCGGTAGCGATCTTGCCCGCAAGAAAGCGGCGTTCTCCGCGCCGGATGCCAGCAGACGTTGGGCGATCCGTGCCGCGCGCGCCATCTGCCATCCGCCGGCGACCGTGCCTGTGAGTTTCAGGTAAGGGACCGCTCCGGCGGCAGCTTCGCGCGGATGCTGTCGTAATGCGCCAGCATCCAGTCGGTCGCCGTCCTCGAAGCGCCTTCAGCGCGGTAGTCAGTGCGGACCGGATCGCCGCCAGATCGGGCATCGTTGGTCGATCCCAGCGCCTCCAGCTCCAGCCTCATGTCGCGGATCAGCGCCCCGCATTGGCGCCCTTGTCGCGGGCCAGCTTGCGGCCGATCAGGTCGTTCGCCTGAATGCCGGTCGTGCCTTCGTAAATCGTGGTGATGCGAGCATCGCGCAGATACTGCGCGGCGCCGGTTTCCTCGACATAGCCCATCCCGCCATGCACCTGAATGCCGGTGGACGCGATCATGATCGAGTTCTCGGTGCACCAGCCTTTCACCACCGGGGTGAGCAGCTCGACGCGGCCTTGGTTGCGCGCCCGTTCGGCTGGCGTCCGGATGATGCTGCGCGCGGTCCATGCAGGCCGCCGTGAGTAAGCCAGCGCGCGCATCGCCTCGGTGCGGGCCCGCATGTCCATCAGCATCCGGCGCACGTCCGGATGATGGATGATCGGAGGCGCGTTCTAGCGCTGCCGATCGGCTTGCCCTGCACCCGGTCGCGGGCGTATCCGGCCGCTTTCTGGTAGGCTGCCTCGGAAACCGCCACGCCCTCCAGCCCGACATTCAATCTGGCGTGGTTCATCATGGTGAACATGTATTCAAGGCCGCGGTTCGGCTGACCCACGAGGTAGGCGATGGCGCCTTCCTTGTCGCCATAGGACATGACCGCGGTGGGCGACCCGTGGATGCCAAGCTTATGTTCGATAGAGGAACAAACAAGGTCGTTGCGCGCGCCAAGGCTGCCGTCGGGGTTGACCAGGAATTTGGGCGCCACGAACAGCGAAATCCCGCGCGTTCCCGGCGGGCGCATCGGGCAATCGCGCGAGCACGAGATGGATGATGTTCTCGGCGACATCATGTTCGCCCCAGGTGATGAATATCTTCGACCCGAACAGGCGATAGCGGTCGCCGTCCGGCTCCGCCCGCGTGCGAATGACGGACAGGTCGGATCCCGCCTGTGGTTCGGTCAGGTTCATCGTTCCGGTCCATTCGCCGGCGACCATTTTCGGCAGATAGCGCTGCTGGATGCTCGTCGGACGCATGGTGTGCGAGCGCCTGGACCGCGCCCATGGTCAGCATCTGGCACAGCGAGAAAGACAGGTTGGCGGATTTCCACATCTCGGCGACGGCGCTGGAAACGACGGCCGGCATGCCCTGGCCGCCGATGCTCCGGGCTGGCCGGCATCCCGTGCCAACCGGCCTCGATGAACTGCCGGTACGCTGCAGGAAAGCCATCCGGCGTGGCGACTTTCCCGCCAGTCGTCCAGCGGCAACCCTGCCGGTCGCCGGTTTCGTTCAGCGGGGCGAGCACTTCGCCGGCGAAACGGGCGGCCTCGATGAGGATCGCCTCGACAAGTTCCGGCTCCGCCTCTTCAAACCCCGCGAAGGTGGCGATCTCCGGCAATCCGGCCAGATGCTTGAGCACGAACCGCATGTCGTCCAAGGGGGCGGCATAGGTCATGGCACGGCTTCCAGATCTCTCGGCGACGTTCACGCAGCCGGAATTTCTGGATCTTGCCGGTGGAACTCTTCGGGAATCGGGCCGAACACCACGAGCTTTGGCACTTTGTAACCTGCCATCTGCTCGCGGCAGAACTGGCGAATTTCGGCTTCGGTTGCTCTTGCATTCGGCCGAAGTTCGACGAAGGCGCACGGAACCTCGCCCCATTTCTCGTCTGGTTTGGCCACGACTGCGGCGAAATCCACCGCTGGATGGCGGTGCAGAACGTCTTCCACCTCGATAGAGGAAATGTTCTCGCCGCCGGATATGATGACGTCTTTCGAGCGGTCTTTGATCCGAACGTATCCGTCCGGCTCGATCACCGCCAGATCGCCGGTGTGCAGCCAGCCGCCCGCGAAGGCCTCCTCTGTGGCCGAGGGGTTCTTTAAGATAACCGTTCATGGTGATGTTGCCGCGGAACATGATCTCGCCCAACGGTTTCGCCATCCGGCGGCACCGGTTCCATCGTGTCCGGATCGCACACCGATCATCGCTTCCTGCATCGGACCCGCGACGCCCTGGCGCGCATTCAACCGGGCGCGTTCGGCTAGAGGAAGCGATTGCCAATCGTTCCTGCTTGGCGCACAACGCGGCCGGACCATAGGTTTCGGTCAGGCCATAAACATGCGTGATATCGAAGCCAAGACGCTCGGCGCCCTCGATCGTGGAGGCGGGCGGAGCAGCGCCAGCGATATAGGCGCTGACTTTGATGGCCGACGCCCGCTCGCAGTTCAGGCGGCGCATTGATCAGCATGTTGTAGATGATTGGCGCCCCGCACATGTGGGTGACGCCGTGTTCGCGGATCGCATCGAAGATCAGCTTCGCGTCGACCCGCCGCTGGCAGATATTGGTCCCGGCGTTGGCCGCCATCGCCCACGGAAAGCACCAGCCGTTGCAATGGAACATCGGCAAGCGTCCAGAGATAGACCGAGTGGGCCGGCATCCCCCAGGAGACGATCTGCGACATCGCGTTCAGGTAGGCGCCGCGATGGTGCGTGACGACACCTTTCGGGTTGCCTGTCGTGCCGGAGGTGTAGTTCAGGGCGATGGGACCGAATTCGTCTTCCGGAAGGGACCAGTCGAAATCAGGATCGCCTTGCCGCAGGAACGCTTCGTAATCCATTTCGCCCAGCAGCGTGCCGCCCTCGTGCAACGGATCGTCGATGTCGATCACCAGGATCCGGCGCTCCATCATGGCCAGCGCACGTTTGACCACAGCGCTGAATTCGCGGTCGGTGATCAGCACCTTTGCTTCCCCGTGCGTCAGCTGGAACGCAATGGCTTCGGCATCCAGGCGGATGTTCAGCGTGTTCAGCACCGCACCTGTCATCGGTACGCCGAAATGCGCCTCATAGATCGCGGGGACATTCGGCGCCATCACGGCGACCGTATCGCCCGCGCCGACACCATGTTTTGCCAGGGCCGAGGCCAGGCGCCGGCAGCGGGCATAGGTTTCCGCCCAGGTGCTGCGCCACGCGCCATGAATGATGGCGACCCGATCGGGATAGATCGCCGCCGCCTTGGGCAGGAAGCTCAACGGCGACAGAGACGCATAGTTTGCCACGCGCTTGCCAAGACCGTCCCGGTAGGGCCCGGCTCTTGTTGTGGTACTTTTCAAATAAAACGGCCAAGACGACCTCCCAACATAATGGCTTGCTTCGCCCAATCTTCACGCAATATCACAAGCCGCCGGTTTATTTTCAGCTTGTGGCGCTTTTTCACGCTTGGGCTACTGTGAGCCAACTGAATGATAGGCTCGCGCCCAGATGCCACGAAAGCCTCGGAAACTACTTAGAGGCCCCAGTCGGCAGGTTTCAGTCCACCGTCAGAGACCGTTGTCCCCCGCCGATGGGTATTCTGCGCATCAATAAAGAGTCGGGTGAACTCGGAACGCCCCCGCTTCCATACCTTCCGGGTCACGAGTCACGGCTTGCGCCACGTCCGTGGACTATGCGCGCTTCGGCCACCACCGTATCGAGATTGGGGTCGTCGCCACTGCAGGTGACACGTTCTTACTTCCGTCGGTCGCTTGGGATGTTGGGCACGGTCAGTCGCCATCTGCAGAAGCGAGAAGTCGTATTCTGCCGGTCGTTGATTGCCAACCCGGCATCGAGCGACGGCGCGGGCTGCGATCTGATTTCGCCAATCGCAGCCAATAGTGGTCTTTCACGTGTGCTCCGGTTTCTGAGCAAGAGTCGTTGCCACAAGCGCCATCATCTTTAGTGTGGCGGACAATCAGGCTTCAAGTTCGGCCCGGCTGACATGATCCCGTGTAATGCTCTTGATCGTCGGCGTGCCCGCAAGCTGCATCACCATGACGAGTTCCTCCTTCAGATGTTCATGGACGCTTTGGACCCCCAACGATCCTCCCAGCGCTGATCCGTAGAGCAGGGGCCGTCCGAGTGCGACGACAGTTGCCCCCAAGGCGAGGGCACGAAACACGTCCTGACCACGAAAGATGCCGCCATCGACAATAATCGGTATCCGGCGCTTCAGTGCCACGGCAACGCTCGGCAATACCGTCAATGCCGACGATACATTATCAAGCTGGCGGCCCCCGTGGTTGGAGAGCCAGACCGCCGAACAGCCGCGGCGTTCCGCCTCCAGCGCCTGCTTGGCGGAGAGAATGCTCTTGACGATAACCGGCAGCCCGCTTTCCTTACGGCAGAACTCGATATCGTCCCAGTTCAAATCAACTTTCATGACGGTAGCACTTCCCGTGACACCCGGTGTCCTGGGCGCAATGCCCATGGGCAGATTGGGCAACGGTGCACCGAGCAGGCGGGTGGTACGCTCGCGGTTGCTGAAGACGGTCGCATCGACGGTGACGACGACCGCTGTATAGCCAGCCGCCTTCGCGCGGTGCAGCATCTCGACCGCGAACGGCCGGCTCTCGGGGATGTAGATCTGGAACCATTTCGGTCCAGTGGTGGCCGCGGCGATATCTTCAAGGCTCAGTTGCGAAACCGAGCTTTCGACGAACAGCGTGCCGGCGAGCGCGGAGCCCTTGACGACAGGGGCTTCCAGATTTGCCTGCACGGAGCCTTGGTTTCCCATTGGTGCGGTGATCACCGGATAGGACAGCTCGCTGCCGAGGATCTGCGTGGTCGTATCAACGGTTTTACGACCAGACAAATAGTCTGGCGTAATGACCCAGCGGTTATAAGCCGCCAGGTTCTCCCGCATCGTCCACTCATCGCCCGCCCCGCTTGATACATAGGCGAAACCGAAGGGCGCCATCACCTTCTGTGCCTCGGCTTCAAGATCACGCAGCGTTATGAAATCGAGTTTTTTCTCCACGTCAGGCAGCGCCCCGGTCTGCGCCACGTTGGTGGCGGGAGAGCCATAAGCCTTGTAGGTCTGAGCATTCTGGCCGCTTTGCGCAACGGCATTCCCTGTCGCCGCGATCGTGGCGGCAACGCCCGTGCCGGCGACGAGAAGTCCTCTGCGATTAAGGCTCATGGCGTTGCTCCGTGTCTCGTCGTCGCACCCTATCCGGCAGCAATGCAGGGAGGGGAGCATCGGAATCTACTCAGCGTCGTGCTTCGCGCCGGGTGACTGGCCCGTATGAGTAGTTTCCGAGTCTGCCACCGATATTCTTCCCTCGGTAAAGTTGACTGGTATAGAGGGGAACACGCCTATGTTGGCAACCGCCATTGCCCCGTCCTCCGCTCGCCGCGGTCACGCAGGATATGTCCTCGCCTGGGCTTTCTGCCTGCTGTTCTATTTCGGCCAATATGCCCTCAGATCGGCCCCAGGCGTAATGATGCCTGAACTTGAGACAACGTTCGGCCTGACGGCTTTGGGTGTCAGCTCGCTGGTTGGATTGTATTACTACACCTACTCCACCTTCGCGATCATCGCGGGTGCCTCACTCGATCGGTTTGGCGCAAAATATATTGTCCCTATCGGAATACTTCTGACCGCCCTCGGCGCCATCCTGTTCGGCCTCGGCGTTGCAACGGGTGCGGAATTCGGCCGCCTGCTGCAGGGCGCAGGATCGGCCTTCGCATTTACCGGCGCAGTCTATCTCGCCAGCCATGGGTTTGCCGCGGGCTACCTCGCGACCGCGGTTGGATTCACCCAATGCTTCGGCATGCTGGGCGGGTCAGCCGGACAGTTTGCTGTCGGTCCAATGATCCATGGCCTTGTCACCTGGCAGGAATTCTGGATCCTCGCGGGCGTCGTGCTGCTTGTCATCGCGGTCGTTGTGCATGATCGCCATACCGTCGGGACATGACGCCAGGCCAGTCGGCGGCGGATCGCTGCTGTCGATGTTCATGCCGTACAAAGTCGTCCTGGCCAACCCGCAATCCTGGTTGTGCGGTCTGACGGCGGGACTATTGTTTCTTCCGACAACCATTGGCGACATGATCTGGGGCGTGCCATTCCTGCGTGATGGTCTGGGTATCGGCTATGCCCAGGCCGTGGACCGCGCGTCCATGATCCCGCTGGGTTGGGTGATCGGTTGTCCGCTACTGGGCTACATCGCCGACCGGCTTGGTCGTCGCAAGCCGGTGCTGATCGGCGGTGCGCTGGTGATGCTGGTCGCTACCTCCTTCCTCGTCTACCTGCCCGCCGCCATGCCCCCCTATGTCATGGGGCTGCTGCTGGGCATTGGTTCCGGCGCCGCGATGATCCCCTATTCGGTCATCAAGGAGGTCAATCCGGACAACGTAAAAGGCAGCGCGACCGGGGCAATCAACTTCGTTGTCTTCTCCATCAGTGCCCTGGTTGCACCGGCCTATGGCTGGTTGCTTACGGAACTATCCGGCGGTGGCAAGCTGACGCTTGGTGTTTTCCAGGATGCCAGCTGGGTGGGAATCGCCGGGATCACATGTGCAATCGTTCTCACGTTCTTCATGCGGGAAACCGGGCAAGCAGCTCTTCTCCCTGCCGCACCGTTAATCGTCCTGGCAAAGGCCCCTCTGGCAAAGGCATTAAATTGATCGACCTTATCCGCGACATGAGCCCGCCGGTCGATATGACCCGCCGGCGGGAGACTGGGCCCACTCGAACAGCGCACCCGGTCTATGTGGACCTGCTGCCGCCCTGCAACAACGCCTGCCCGGCAGGCGAGGATATCCAAGGCTGGTTGGGCCTTGCCCAAGCCGGGAAGTTCCGCGAGGCCTGGATGCACCTGGTTCGTGACAACCCGTTGCCAGCGGTGCACGGGCGGGTCTGCTATCACCCGTGCGAGACCAGCTGCAATCGTGGCGACCTGGATAGTGCCGTCGGCATCCACGCCGTCGAGCGCTTTCTTGGCGACAAGGCGGCGGCCGAACGATGGGTCATTCCGGTCGAAGCCAAACCGACTGGCAAGCGCGTGCTCATCGTCGGCGCAGGACCGAGTGGCCTGTCCGCGGCGTTCCATCTGAGGCGGTTAGGCCATGAGGTGGAGGTGCATGAGGCAGGTCCTCTGCCCGGCGGCATGCTTCATTTCGGCATCCCCGCCTATCGATTGCCGCGCGATGTGCTGATGCAGGAGATCACCCGTATCGAGGCCATGGGCATCCGAATCGTGTTGAACCACAAGGTCGAAGATCTGTTGGCAGAGCAGGTCGCCGGGCGGTTCGACGCGGTCTTCATAGCGATCGGAGAACAGATCGGCCGACGCATCGGCATTCCCGCGCGCGACGCAGCGCATGTGGTGACAGCCGTCAACCTGCTACGCGAAGTCGGCGCGGGCAAAGCGCCGAAGCTCGGCCGGCGCGTCGTGATTTATGGCGCCGGCGACACCGCAATGGATGCAGCGCGCACCGCTCGGCGCCTGGGCGCGGAAGAGGCCCTGATCGTTTTCTTCTCTGATCGTGCGCATATGGAGGCGCACAGTGCGGATGCCGAAGACGCCTTGTCGGAAGGCATCAAAATCAAATGGCTACGCAGTATTCGTGACATCGACGAAACCGATCTGAAGGTCGAGGTGATGGCGGTCGATAGCGAGGGCACGCCGCAGCCGACCGGAAAATTCGAAACCTTGCAGGCCGATGCTGTGATCCTGGCACTCGGCCAGGAGGCGGACAGCGTTTTTCTGCAGAGGGTTCCTGGCATCGAAACGAAACCCGACGGCACCATCGTGATTGGACCGAACATGATGACCGGGCACCCCGGCATCTTCGCCGGCGGCGATGTGGTGCCGAGCGGACGAACAGTGACGATTTCGGTCGGACACGGAAAAAAGGCGGCGCGGCATATCGACGGCTGGATCAGGCAGCATGATTATGTTCCGGCACCGAAGCATCGCGTCGTCGGGTTCGCTGATCTCCATCTGCCGGTCTACAGCGACGCGATGCCTTCCACGCAACGGAATATACCCATCGGCTTAAGGGAAGGCTTCGCCGAAATCACCGCTGGTTTAAGCGAAGCCGAGGCGCTGCACGAGGCCAGGCGGTGTCTGTCGTGCGGCAACTGCTTCGAATGTGACAACTGTCTTCGCCGCCTGTCCCGAAACCGCGATCGTCAAGCTTGGCCCGACCCACGGCTACCGCGTGGATATGGACCTGTGCACTGGCTGTGCTGTGTGCGTCGAGCAGTGCCCGTGCCACGCGATGGAAATGGTCTCTGAACCGTTCTGGGAGCCACGCAATGACGCGGACCACGATGGACGGCAACACCGCCGTCGCCCATGTCGCGTTACCGGGTGAACGAGGTCTGCGCGATCTTCCCGATCACCCCGTCTTCCCCGATGGCCGACATGGCCGACCAATGGGCCTCGGACGGACTGGCGAACATCTGGGGCAATATCCCGATCGTGCAAGAGATGCAGGCCGAAGGCGGGGCCGCCGGAGCGGTTCACGGTGCTCTGCAATCAGGCGCGCTGACCACGACGTTCACGGCCTCCCAGGGGCTGATGCTGATGCTGCCGAACATGTTCAAGATCGCGGGCGAATTGACCTCGACGGTCTTCCATGTCGCGTCGCGTTCGCTGGCGACTTCCGCGCTGTCGATATTCGGCGACCATGCGGATGTCATGACGGCGCGCCCGACTGGGTTCGCGCTGCTTGTGTTCCTCCGGCGTGCAGGACGCGCATGACTCAGCCTTGCTGGCGCAGATGGCCACGCTGGAATCACGTGTTCCGTTCCTGCATTTCTTCGACGGATTCCGCACGTCGCACGAGCTGAACACCCTGGACCTGCTGAGCGACGCCGACATTCGCTCGATGATCGACGATGATCTGGTCCGCGCCCATCGCGCGCGTGGCGTTGAACCCGGAGCATCCGTTCATCCGCGGCACCGCGCAAAACCCCGACACGTTCTTCCAGGCCCGCGAGGCGGTTAATCCCTATTACGCACAGCGTGCCCGGCATCGTTGAAGGCGCCATGCAGCGCCTCGCCGCGCGTGACCGGCCGGCAGTATCATCTGTTCGACTATGAGGGCGACCCGGACGCCGAACGGGTGCTGATCCTGATGGGATCGGGCGCCGAAACCGCGCGTGCCGCCGCCGCAGCCTTGCGGGCAGCGGGCGAAAAGGTCGGCGTGCTGCAGGTGCGCCTGTATCGGCCGTTTTCGGTCTCCCATCTGCTGGCGGCCCTGCCTGACACCGTGCGCGGCATCGCCGTTCTGGACAGGACGAAGGAGCCGGGCGCCACCGGCGAACCGCTGTTCCAGGATATCGTGACCGCCCTCGCGGGCGCCGTCGCGACCGGCGAGCGGGCGACGATGCCGCGAGTGATCGGCGGCCGCTACGGCTTGTCGTCGAAAGATTTCACTCCGGCAATGGCCAAGGCCGCGTTCGACGAACTGAAGGCAACGCGGCCACGGACCAGCTTCACCGTGGGCATCAACGACGACGTCAGCCATACCAGCCTGACGGTCGACGAAAGCTTCATGATCGAGAAGGCCGACGTCACCCGCGCGGTCTTCTACGGACTTGGCGCCGACGGCACGGTCGGCGCGAACAAGAACAGCGTGAAGATCATCGCCGAGGATGCCGGTCTCTATGCGCAGGGATATTTCGTTTACGACTCGCACAAATCCGGCGCGCAGACGATTTCGCATCTGCGCTTCGGTCCGGAACCGATCCATGCGCCGTACCTGATCGCCCAGGCCGGCTTCGTGGCCTGCCACCAGTTCGTGGCACTCGAACGGCAGGATCTGCTGCGCGTGGCGGCACCCGGGGCCACGGTGCTGCTGAATGCGCCTTATCCGGCAGAGCGAGGTGTGGGATCGGCTGCCGCGTCCGGTGCAGCAGACAATCATCGACAAAAAGACTCCGCCTGTTCGCCATCGACGCCTCCGCGGTCGCGCGCGAGGTCGGACTGGGCGCGCGGACCAACACCGTGCTGCAAACCTGCTTCTTCGCGATCTCCGGCGTCCTGCCGCGTGACAAGGCGATCGGCCACATCAAGGAAGCCATTCGCAAAACCTACGCACGCAAAGGCCAATCCGTCGTCGACAAGAACTTCGCCGCGGTCGACGGCACGCTTGCTCGACTGAGCGAGGTCGCCGTTCCGGCGCACGTCACCAGCCTGCTCGACATGCAGGCACTGGTTCCGGCGAACGCGCCGGAATTCGTGCGCACCGTGACCGCCCGCATTTTCGCCGGCGTGGGCGACGAAATTCCGGTCAGCCTGATACCGGCCGACGGCACCTTTCCGTCCGGCACATCGGCGTTCGAAAAGCGCAATGTCTCCGACATCGTTCCGGCCTGGCGGGAAGACCTGTGCGTCCAATGCGGGCAATGCAGCTTCGTCTGTCCGCACAGCGTGATCCGAGCGAAATACTATAACGAGGAAAAGCTGGCGGGTGCGCCGGCAAGCTTCAAATCGGCACCGGTCAACGCGCGCGGCTATCCCGAAGCCCGCTTCACTTTGCAGTTCTATGTCGAGGATTGCACGGGATGCGGCCTTTGCGTCGAGGCCTGCCCGGCAATCAGCCCGCGCGAAGCCGACGTCAAGGCGATCAACATGGCGGACAAGCTGCCGATGCTGGACGACGAGCGTGCCAACATCGCGTTCTTCGAGACGCTGCCGGTCAACGATCGCGCCCGGGTCGATTTCGCCGACGTCCGTGGCGTGCAGTTTCTGGAGCCGCTGTTCGAGTTCTCCGGCGCCTGCGGCGGCTGCGGCGAGACGCCCTATCTGAAGCTGCTAAGCCAGTTGTTCGGCGATCGGCTGCAGATTGCCAACGCCACCGGCTGCTCTTCGATCTATGGCGGCAACCTGCCGGTCACGCCATGGACCAAGAATGCCGAAGGCCGCGGACCAGCCTGGTCGAATTCGCTGTTCGAGGATAATGCCGAGTTCGGGCTTGGCTTCCGGCTTGCCGCCGACAAGCATCTGTCGATTGCGCTTTGTCGCTGCTGGCTCGCCTGGCGGCCGAAGGTCGGACCAGATCTGGTCGAGGCGATCGCCAAGGCGCCGCAGATCCAGGAGTCCGAAATCCGCGCGCAACGGATCCGGGTCGCGCAATTGAAGACCCGACTGCTGGGCCTTGACGAACCGCTGGCGCTCGATCTGCTGTCGGTCGTCGATCATCTGGTCCGCCGCAGCATCTGGATCGTCGGCGGCGACGGCTGGGCCTACGATATCGGCTATGGCGGCCTGGACCACGTTCTGGCGACGGCGCGCGACGTCAACGTGCTGGTGCTCGACACCGAGGTCTATTCCAACACCGGCGGCCAGGCTTCGAAGGCAACACCGCTGGGTGCCGTCGCCAAGTTCGCCGCGCCGGGCAAGCGAACGGCGCGCAAGGACCTGGCGCTGCAGGCGATCGCCTACGGCAACGTCTATGTCGCCCAGGTGGCGATGGGTGCCAATCCGCAACATACGCTGCAGGCCTTCCGCGAGGCCGAGGCCTATGCGGGGCCGTCGCTCATCCTCGCCTACAGTCACTGCATCGCCCATGGCATCGACATGCGCTTCGGCATGAAGCAGCAGGACCTGGCGACGGCCAGCGGATATTGGCCGCTGTTCCGCTTCAACCCGATGATGCGAAGTGTGGGCGAGAACCCGTTCCGCCTCGACTCGCCCGCGTCCGCGCATTCCGCTGAAGGCCTATGCTTACAACGAACTTCGTTACAGTTCGCTGGCGCGGCACGCGGCCGGCGGAGGCGGACATCGCTGCTTGACACTGGCGCAGGCGGCCGTGACGGAGAAATACCGCCAGTACGAGGAACTCGCCGCCCGTGATGGCAGCCGGTTTCATCAGGCATAGGGAGCGCAGTATGTCGTTGACCACCAAATATCTCGGTCTCACGCTGAAAAATCCAATGGTTGCGTCTGCCTCGCCGTTGAACAGCAAAGCTCGACAATCTGCGCCGGCTGGAAGATGCCGGCGCCGCCGCGATCGTGCTGCCATCCCTGTTCCAGGAACAGATCGAGGCTGAAGCCGAGAGCCAAGCTTCGCGCGTGGAGGCCTTCGCCGAGAGCTCACCCGAGGCGCTGTCCTATTTTCCCGCCGCTGCAAACGGGCCTTACGGTATGTACCCGGACCGTTATCTCGATCTGGTCCGGCGCGCCAAGGACGCTGTCGACATCCCCATCATCGCCAGCCTGAACGGGTCATCCCGATGCCGGCTGGATCGAACACGCCAGGCTTATGGAACAGGCCGGCGCTGCGGCGCTGGAGCTGAATATGTATCACGTGCCCACCGACCTGGCGGAAACCGGGCGCGATATCGAAGCGCATTATGTCGACATCGTGCAGGCTGTATGCGGATGCGTCGGCTTGCCGGTATCGGTCAAGCTGACGCCCTATCTCAGCGCCATCGGGCATTTCGCGACCACGCTGGTGGAGCACGGTGCCGCGGGACTTGTGCTGTTCAACCGCCTGATGGAGCCCGATATCGACCTGCTGCATATGAAAATGACAGACACGCTTCAATTCAGCGACACCGCCGAACTGCGTTTGCCGCTGCTGTGGACCGCGATTCTCGCCGGACGCATCAAGGGCTCCCTTGCGATATCGACCGGCGTAGGGACCGTTGATGACGTCGTGAAATCGCTGCTGGCCGGCGCCGATGCGGTCATGACGACATCGGCTCTGCTGCGCGACGGTATTGGCTATATGGCCACGCTGACAGCCGGTTTGCGGCAATGGATGGACGACCGTGAGATCGCTTCGGTTGACGATATGCGCGGGATGATGAGCTGGCAGCGCAGCCGCGACCGCAGCGTCTATACACGCGCGAACTATCTTCGAATTCTGGAGCACTACGCAGCGTCGTCGTTGCAGGCATTTCCGCAGCCACGGCTCGATTGACTTTTATGCTGGGTGCGATCGATATCTGAGTAGATTCCGAACAGGCCCTTCATGACCGGCTACCACTAAGGCGACGTCTCCACGAATGTCTGCAAAAGCTGGCTGCAAATTTCGCTATTGCAACTTCGTCATGCTGCCCCTGTACCAGCATTACCGACAGACATTTAAACAGAAGAAGATCCTATGGATTGTGACAACTCCGTCGTCGCAGGCTTCGCGGATCATGAGGTTGCCGAAACGGCCCTGAAAAACCTGGCCAAAGCCGGATTTGAAATGAGACACCTCAGCCTCGTCGGCCAGAGATATCGTACCGACGAGAAGCTTGTCGGCTTCCACAACACCGGCGACCGCATCAAGTTCTGGGGCACCCGCGGGGCCTTCTGGGGTTTGTTTGTCGATGGGCTGTTTATGACCATCCCGGTCGTGGGACATAGCGTCGTATCGTGATATCTCGCCACCGTAGCGATCTCCGCGATGGAGAACGCTTACTGGTTGGCGGATTCAGTGCACTTGGCGTCGCGATCTACAGCATCGGTATGCCGAAGGACAGCGTGCTCCTGTACGAAACGGCGTTAAAGGCCGACAATATTCTGATTATCGCCCAGTGTAGTTCAGAGGAAGCACTCGCGCCAAGCGAATGGTGGGCCGAAGTGTTGCCATCCGACTGGAAGTCCCGCATGGTCCGTGCCTCCAACGCGGTGTGATCGCGTTCGAAGGTGCCGAACGGCAGCGTTATGAGGTCGAGGCATTCTATCGCCGCGCGCTGGAGAACGACGCGACCTGGCTATGGGACGATCAACTCCGCCGCGAATTCGTGGGTTTCCTCGCGGAGATGCAGGCTGTTGCGGCGGGTGCCGGAGGAGAGTGAAGCGCCTGAAGTGTCGGCCAGTGTCGTGCCGTCGATCGTGAAGCTGTCAGCGACGGCGCTGCGGCAGCGGATTTGTTCCTTCATGACGCGGATCGCCGGCGTCGAAGGCCAGGAATTCGCCATGCTCGCCGCGAAACCGTTCGGCAGTCCGATGTTCGATTTCCTGAGTGCGTTCTCCGGCAAGATCGCCGGCGGAACAAATGAGATTCAGCGCAACATCGTCGCGGAGCATGGTCTTGGCATGCCGCGACTCTAATAGGGAAACAGACATGCGTCTCAAGAACAAAGTCGCTGTCATCATCGGCGCCGGACAAAGCGAGGGTGAAACCCTCGGCAATGGCCGGGCCACCGTGCTGCGGTTTGCGCAGGAAGGCGCTCGGATCTTTGCGGTGGATCGCGATCTCGAGTCCGCCAATCAGACCGCCACCCTCGCCCGCGCCGAGGGTGGCGAATGCGAAACCGCTCGGGCCGACGTGATGCGGGAAGCCGAGCTGAAGAGTGCCATTGAAGCCGCGCATAAGCGTTTTGGTCGTATTGACATTCTACATTACAACGTTGGCATTTCAGTGGCCGGCGGCGATGCGCCGGTGACAGAGATCACCGAAGATGCCTTCGACCTGATCAGTGCCGTGAACCTCCGCGGAGCGGTCATGGCATGCAAGCACGCGTTGCCAATCATGCGCGAGCAAAGGTCCGGCGTGATCCTGATGATCTCATCCATTTCCGCGTGGGAGAATTACCCAAACGTCGCCTACAAGGTGACGAAAGCCGGCATGATTGCCTTTACGCAGCAACTGGCCATTCGCAATGCCGAGTATGGCATTCGTGCCAATGCCATTCTTCCGGGCCTGATGGCGACACCGATGGCGGTGGATGTGCGGGCCCGGACGGTCAACCGGCCGCGTGACGAAATCATGCGCGAACGGGATGCACGCGTGCCGTTGCGGGGTCGGCAGGGCACCGCCTGGGATGTCGCTAACGCGGCCTTGTTCCTCGCGTCCGACGAAGCCGATTTCATCACCGGCGTGTCGCTGCCGGTGGATGGCGGCATGCTGGTGGACATCGCCCCCGGGCGGCGCAACTGACGCCGCCCGCTCGCCTCATCCCAGGCTGAAGCCTTCGTAGCCGCTCGCGGCAACGTCCTGACAGATCTCCCGGTAACGCACCATGCCGCCTGCATAAGGCATGAACACCCTGGGCTTGCCGGGAATGTTGGCACCCAGGTACCAGGAGTGCTTTGCCAGCGGCAACAGCGTCTTGCCGGCGACCTCGTTGACCTCCCGGACCCATTTGTCGACAGCGCCAGGCGTGGCCTCGATACGTTGCAGGCTGTTCGCGCGCATATGCGCGATGCAATCGGTGATCCAGTCCGCATGCTGCTCGATCGCCACCGGCATGTTGCACAGCACCGACGGGCTGCCTGGACCAGTGATCGTGAACAGGTTTGGAAAGCCCGCGATCTGCAGGCCGAGGTAATTGCGCGGACCCGCTTCCCAGACGTCCTTCAATGCGATGCCATCGCGCCCGCGGATATCCATCCGCAGCATCGGACCGGTCATAGCATCGAAGCCCGTCGCAAAGACAATGATATCCACCGGATATTCTGCATCGGTGGTGCATATTCCCGCCGGACTGATTCGCTGTATCGGCGCTGCCTTGAGGTCCACCAAAGTAACGTTCGGCCGGTTGTACGTTTCGAAGTAGTTGGTGTCGATTGGTGGTCGCTTAGCCGCGTACGGATGATCGATGTCCGACAGGATCGCCGCTGTCTTCGGATCTTTCACGATCGAGCGTATCTTGCGCTTGACGAAATCGGCCGCAGTGTCGTTCGCCGCCTTGTCGACCATCATGTCCTTGAAAGCAGCGCGGAACTGCAATCCACCACGTTCCCATGCGGCTTCGTAGATTGCCTCGCGCTCCTCCGGCGGGGTCTCGACCGCCAGACGTTCTTCGATCCGAAACGCCATTCCGTTGAGCGTCTCGCGCGTGGCCGCCCTGATCTCGGCGGGACTTTCCGCGATATAGCGCTGGAACTCCGGTGTCAGTGGTGCGTTTCGCGCCGGCACCGAGTAGTTCGCCGTGCGCTGGAACACAGTCAGGTGCTTCGCCGTCGCGGCGATCACCGGGGCTGCCTGGATGCCGGTGGAGCCGGTTCCGATCATCCCAACCCGTTTGCCGATGAAATCGACGCCCTCATGCGGCCAATGTCCGGTGTGGTACCAGTCGCCGGTGAAGCTCTCCAGCCCTTCGAATTTTGGGACATTCGCCGTGGACAGGCAGCCAACCGCGGTGATCAGGAATTTTGTGATGTAGGTTTTGCCGGTTTCGGTTTGAACCCGCCAGCGGTTGGTCGTCTCGTTGTAGTGCGCCGAGGTGACGCGGGTGTTGAACTGAATGTCTCGTTTCAGCTCGAAGCGGTCGGCGACGTAATTGAGATAACGCATGATCTCCGGCTGACCCGGATAGCGTTCGGACCACTGCCACTCGCGCATCAGGTCGGGGGAAAACGTATACCAGTAGACATGGCTTTCAGAATCGCACCGGGCACCGGGGTAGCGGTTCCAATACCATGTGCCACCGACGCCACCGCCGGCTTCCAATGCTTTGACCGACAGGCCAAGTCGGTCGCGCAAACAAAGCAGTTGGTAAAGGCCCGCGAAGCCGGCGCCAATGACCAGCGCATCGAGCTCCGTGGTCGCGCTTGCGCCGTCGTTTGCGATTTCCACCATCGTTGTATCAACCTCTCCCAATCACAGCGCATCGTTGGCTGAAATGGCGGCCGGATCAAGGTGCGCCTCGGGATCTCACTCGGCTGATCGTGACCGCGGCGCTTGCCTCCGTTCGGCCAACTCGCCCACCATCCTCCGAATAGGGAGTTCATTGCCATGACCGTAGCAAAAACCGGTGGTTGCCTGTGCGGCGCGATCCGTTACGAAAGCGACGGCGACGTCATGTTTGCGCTTCGTTGCCATTGCCGCGATTGCCAGCGTCAAAGCGGTGCCGCGTCGGTGGCCGCGATCCGAGTGCCGGCCGCGCAGTTCCGGATCTCCAAAGGCACGCCTAAACGATTTGTCACGCATGGGGACAGCGGCAATGAGATCACCCGGTCGTTTTGTGGGGACTGTGGAACGCCGCTCTATGTCCAAGTGGCGACACGGCCCGATATGGTTGGGCTGCGCATCTGCACGCTCGACGATCCCGGATGGTTCCGTCCGGACGCCGATATTTTCGTCAGAAGCGCCCAACCGTGGGAGCCGATTGACCCAACGGTGCCGCAATATCCGGACTATCCGCCCGGCAAGGCCTATCCGGTCGCAGCTGGCGAATGAACAGCCGCGTCGTTTGACCATTGATCAGGAGCAGCCACTAGGCTGGTACTCCGCTGAAGTAATCCATCGCGACAGCCTCGGCACAGAGCAGGAGACAAACCATGCCGACCGTCCATCCGCAGATTCAGAAGGCTCGCGATCTCATGCCCCTGATCGCCGCGGCCTCGGCGGAAAACGACGAAATCCGGGAACTCACCAAACCCGTCGTCAAAGCCCTGATCGATGGCGGGTTCTTCACCATGCTGAAGACGAAATCCGTTGGCGGGATGGAGCTGAAACCCTCGATCTTCGCCCAGGTGACCGAGGCGACTCGCCAGCGCGGACGGATCGACCGGATGGGTGGTGTGCCAAAGCAACGGCTGCTCGACCACCAGCGCGTATCTCGATCCCACACATCGCGCAGGAGATTTTCGGCCGGCCGGACGGGATCGTCGCCTGGGGACCGCCCGGTTCGCCTTACGAGGCCACGCCGGTCGAGGGCGGCTATCGCATCACCGGCAAATGGCGCTTCATGAGCGGCAGTCAGAACGCGACCTGGCTTGGTGCGCATCTGCGGGTCGCGGGCACCAAGGAAATCAAGACCTTCCTGTATCCGAAATCGAGCGCCACATTCCACGATATCTGGCACACGCTGGGCCTGCGCGGCACGGCCAGCAACGAGTATTCCGTCGACAATCTGTTCATTCCGCATGAGCGCGCCATCTATCGCGACGATCCGCGCGACCGCCGGACCGACAGCCCGCTGTATCGTTTCACCAGCAACCAACTCTATTCGATCGGGTTCGGCGGCGTCGCGCTTGGCATCGCCCGGGGGACGATGGACGCGTTTCTGGCCCTGCCGCGGGAAAAGACCCGCCGCGGCGCGGGCAAGCCGATGGTGGAGAACAACGTCGTCCAGTCGCACGTGGCGCAATCCGAGGCGCAGTGGCGTGTCCGCGCGCTATTTCCTGCACGCGGCGGCGGACGAGGCGCTGGAAACGATCGAGGAACACGGCGCGATGGAGCTGGATCAGCGCACCCGCCTGCGCCTCGCCTCCACCTGGGCCATCCAGTCGTCGCGAGAGATCGTCAACACGCTGTATCACGACTGCGGCTCGATGGCGGTGTTCGAGGAAAATCCGTTCGAACGTCGCCTGCGCGACATCCTCACGGTCGCGCAACAGGGCCAGGGGCGGATACTGCACTACGAGACGGTGGGTCAGGTCATGCTGGGCCTGACGCCGGAAAATATTTATTAAGGGCGCTTCAGACGCAGGCGACCGCCTAAACGTCCTCGACATCGTCAGAAAGGCGATAGTCGTGCCAGGGGTCGCCGCTGTCGTCTGTCCAGAATACCTGGCCGCCGCGCATGACCCAGCAGAATTGCCCCGGTCGGTGCGGTGCTCGCTGACGGCCATCAGGGTCGAAGCTGCTTTAACCCCACGATCGATACGCTGCCACGTCTCGCCAAGATCCTGGCTGCGGTACGGCGAGCCGTCGGCGCTGAAGGCGGCCGGCAAGTATACAACCCCCGAGGATTATGTGCCGAAACGATCACATCGTGGCAGTAGGTCAACAGACCAAAGCGGTCGATCTCCGTATCGTATCACGTCGCCTCGCGACACGGCGGTTGCTGCTTTGATCGATGGCGATGTTATGCAAGTATTTTCAACCCGCCCGGCAATGCCTCAGATAGCAGCAAGAATAGCCCGAGCGTCGAGGTCGGTCGCCGCCTCGTTCCCGTAGCCGTTCCTGTATGTGTGTGTTCGGGATACACTCAAGCCGGACGATCTCTTGCCAGGGTGACCGGTAACCGTCATTTTCCGGATTGCCTGGGATTGCGAGGGCGGTCACGCCGCTACGGCAGTTGGGAAGCGGCGCCCGGCTAATCATGATAGGCTCCAGCCCGCCCACGCGGACGCTGACGGCTCGGCTCCATGCAAAGGAGACCACATCCGTGACGATCGATGTAGCGACCAGCATTGCCCGAATCCTCAAGCAGGAGAGTATCGGTTGGGTTTCGACCTTCCCTGTCTGCCGGGTGAACAACGCACTCGGCCGGGAAGAGGTGCCGATGCTCATGATGCGCGACGACCGCTACGCCGTCGCGGTCGCCGACGCCTTCTCCCGCATCACTGAGGGATCACGGATCGGAGTGTGTACCTTCCAGGGGGGCGTCAATGCCGCCGGCATGCAGTACGCCTATGCCGGGCTCGCGCAGGCCTATGAGGATGGCTCGCCCGTTCTATGCATCACCGATGGTGTGCCGGCCGGCAGCTCAGGCAATAGCCAGTACCATGTCGCCTCAGCCATGAAGACCGTGTCGAAGTGGTTCGGCTATCTCGACAAGCCTGAGCGCACGCCTGAGCTCATGCGCCGCGCCTTCACCATGCTGCGCAGCGGCAGACCAGGCCCCGTCATCCTGGCTATTCCCAACGCCACCGCCACATATGACGAGACCGTCGATCCCTACCATCCCGTGAAGGGCTGGAAATCGGCGCCGGACCCGGCGGATGTGCGCGCCGCCGTCGATCAGCTCCTGGCGGCCCGGAACCCGCTGATCTACGCCGGCGAGGGGGTCATCTATGCAGGCGCCTCGGACGACCTGAAAGCGCTGGCCGAGCTCCTGAACGTGCCGGTGATCACGACCCTCAAGGCAAAAGGGGCATTCCCGGAAGATCATCCGCTATTTGTCGGCGTGCGCGGCGATCAGGTGGCACACTACCTGAACAAGAGCGACCTCATCCTGGCCGTGGGCTCGAGCCTGTCGCCGGGCCGCTTCAGCCACGCCATTCCGGACGCGGCGAAAAGGACCATCATCCACTGCAACGTTGATGAGCTGCACATCAACAAGATGTATCCGACGGTGTACGCGGTGATCGGCGATGCGCGCCTGGCTGTGCGCGCACTCCGCCAGGAAGTGTCCGACCGCACGTCCGGCGCCGGACGGACAGCGGGTAATGTCGCGGCGGAAGTCAGGGCGGCACGCCACGAGGCGCTTGCCAGATACCGCCAGGTCATGGCCTCCGACGAGAAGCCGATCAATCCGTATCGGGTATACGGCGATCTCATGCAGGTGCTGGATCTGCGCAATTCGTTCGTGACCCATGAGTTCCGGCAATACGCGCGACCAACTCAGCACCGTCTTCGACACGCTCATCCCGCGCGGCTTCCTGGGCTGGGGCAACGTCTCCACGCTCGGCTTCAGCCTGGCTGCCGCCATTGCCGCCAAGAAAGCGTTCCCCGGCCGAGCCTCCGTGGCGGTCACCGGCGAGGCGGGCCTTGGCTACATGCTCGGCAACCTCGAGGTGCTGCTTCGCGAGAAGCTCGGAATCACGGTTGTGCACATCAGCAATGGCGGCTTCGCCGGCTATGGACCCGGCTTCTGGGGAGCAGGACACGATCCCTTCACCCATCAGGTCATGGGGCCCGACGAGGTTGATATGTCGAAGGTGATAGGCGCCCTAGGCTTCCATACCGAAAGGGTGAGCGAGCCAGCCGAAGTCATCCCGGCTCTGCGCCGAGCGCTCGACGTCAACACGTCAGGACGCCCGGCCTATATCGAGTTCATCTGCAGCCAGTACCCGATCTACGGCCAGTGGGTTGGGCGCAGCGCGGAGTGAAACCATGCCGAAGCTGATCCCTGTCCCCGACACCTTGAGCAAGCCCTTCTGGGACGCCGTCAATCAACGGCGGCTTGTCCTGCAGCACTGCACCGCCTGCGACCGGCTGCAATATCCGCCGCAGCCTGCCTGCCAGGTCTGCCAGTCACCCGCCAGCCTGACCTGGAAAGAGATCGAGGGGCGCGGCCATATCGCGGCCTACATCGTGATCGAGGATGGCCGCCTCAACCGCCGCATGCCCGATCAGCCCTATAACCTGGCGATGGTGACGCTGGACGAAGACAAGCGGGTCAATTTCTATTCCAATCTGCCGGGCACCCCGCCCTACAAAGTGCCTGTGGGCGCCGCTGTCGAGGTGACGTTCGAGGAGGTTGCCCCAGACCAGCTCATCCACGAATGGCGGGTGGTCGGTTAAATTCGGCACAAGTATTGATGAGGGCTGGCAGTAAAGGTCAGGCACCCAGACGGCCCACGGGAAGGCGATGCCCGCCGGATGGACACGGCGTATCGTGGATGCGCGTTCTGCAAAGCAATGAAAGGTGGGGAACATGGGAAGGGGCCTCGGTCCGGTCCGTCGTCGCGGGCGGCGGCAACCTGCACTACGACACCACCAAGGCAGCGGTGGCGGGCTTGACGCGGGGGCTCGCCGCCGACCACTCGCAGGAGGGCATTCGGGTGAACGCGGTCGGCCCTGGCCCGATCTTCACGCCATTCCATGCACGCCGCATTGCCGCGGCCGGCGAGACGGTTGAGCAGTACAACGCCAAGGCCGCCCAAGGCACCATGATGAAGCGCCCGGGCAGGGCCGAGGAGGTCGCCGCCGCGATCCTGTTCGTGGCCTCCGACGATGCGTCCTACGTCACCGGCGCGCTGCTGTTCGTGGACGGCGGTATGACGGCGCTGTAAGGGGAGCTTGGCCGGCGGTTACACTCTGCATCGCCCCGTCTGCCGCGCTACCTGCAGCGGTTGCCGCATCGGAACCGGACAGTCGCAAAGCCACCCTATACGGCGTGGCCGTTGTCGATCCATTGCCAACGTTCGCAGCGGGACCCGGGCAGTAGCCGGTCGAGCGCCAGTCGTGGTGTGCACGGACGCCATCGATCCGGCGAGGCCGCCGGCTGGCCGACCAATGCGCTGGCCGATCCAGGGAAACCTTGGCCGTCCTTATCCCTCGATCGTTCGCAGCGAGGCTGCCTTCATTCAGGTCGGCATGAGTTCATGTTCCAACATCAACCAGGTCCACCCCAGAGTTTCGGATCAGCCGGATGTATCGTACTATTGTCGTAACGTACCCCCGCCGCCCGATCGGACAGCAGACGTAGCGGCCCATCCAAATCCACCATCTCAGCCCCCTGCGCGACCACCAATGCCGGCGCGATCCCAAGCGACGTGCCCATCCCTCCGCCAACCATAATCCGCAAGCCGCGCCGCTTCGCCTCCCCCGCCAGCGCAAGCGCTTGGGTCAGCCCGCCCACCTTGTCCAGCTTGATATTCACCGCCGCGTATTTCCCATCCAACCGGTCCAAATCGGCAACCGTCCGGCAGGATTTGTCAGCGCAGATCGGGATCGGACTCTTCAACCCCGCCAGCGCGTCATCAGCGTCGGCCGGCAGCGGCTGCTCGATCAACCCAACCCTGCAATCAACCAGCGCCGGCATGAATGCGCGAAGCTGGGCCTCGTTCCAACGCTCATTGGCATCGACGATCAGGCGCGCCGCCGGCGCCGCCTCCCGCACCGCCTGCACCCGTTCGACATCGCCGTCACCCCCCAGTTCCAACCTCAGCAGCGGCCGGGTGCGGTTGGCGGCTGCCTGCTCCGCCATCTTGTCCGGCGTATCGAAGTCCAGCGTGAAGGCCGTCACGACCGGCGCCATCGCACCCAGCCCGGCCAGCTCCGCGACGCCGCAATAAGCACGCTTCGCATCGAGGTCCCAGAATGCGCAGTCGATCGCGTTGCGCGCCGCGCCTGGCGGCAGTGCGGTTTGCAACGTGTCACGGTTGAGCCCCGAGAAGACAGCGCCTTTCATTGCCTCAACGGCAGCGATGACGCTGTCAATCGTCTCGCCGAATTGCAGAAGCGGCACAGCTTCACCCCGCCCGCGCGAGTCGCCGTCGTAGATTTCGGCGACAACGGTGTCGACCGTGGTCGTGACCCCAAGCGCGGTCACCAAGGATCGCGCGAGCGGCCAAGCCCGGCGAGTAACCGTCAGCCGTTGAGGATGTGGCGCCATGCCAGCAGCTTCCGCCGCTACCAGGAACCGGTGTTGGCCATGGTGGTCCAGGGTTCGGCGGGCGGCAGCGCCCCGCCGGCCTGCAGCAGCTCGATGGAGATGCCGTCCGGCGTGCGGATGAAGGCCATGCGGCCGTCACGCGGCGGGCGGTTGATCGTCACGCCATGGGCGATGAAGGCGTTGCAGGTGTCGTAGATATTGTCCACGGCGTAGGCGAGATGGCCGAAATTGCGGCCGCCGGTGTAAGGCTCGGGATCCCAGTTGTAGGTGAGTTCCACGGCGGCAGCCTCGTCGCCGGGGGCGGCGAGGAACACGTTGGTGTAGCGGCCTTTCTCGTCCGGACGGCGGCGGATCTCGCGCAGGCCGAGCACCTCGAAGAAGGCGATGCTGTCCTCCAGCGAACTGACGCGGATCATGGTGTGCAGATATTTGGTCATGGCGTGTCCTCAAGATAGGGGCCGGCGTGTTCCTGGCGACGCAGCGGTCGGGTCGAGTTGTGATGGCAAGGCGGGTCAGGAAGGCCGGCAAGATTGTCAAACCCGGGCGGCAGCATACTGCGAAATGTCTGCCGTGGAAGACTGGCCGGGCCGAGCCAACAAAGCGGTGCCTGCAAGGGCGGCGCCATCGTCACCAGCGCTCTGCTGTTCGTGGGCGGCGGCATGACAGAGATGCGGGGATTGGTCAGCCGGCGGCCACAGTCTGCAGCGCCCCGACTGCCGCGGTTGTCGCGCCGGTTCCGGACCGTCGCAAAACCACCCAAGCCGAGCATCCCGGGGCAGGCCGATCTGTTCGGAACCGGCGACTGTCGCTTCGGCCGGCAATGAGATATGCTCTGGCGACCTGTCAAATAGTCTGTGCCAAAGGCACTGGTTCGTCCCTGCCATGCCTTCACCGCCAGAGTATCAAGAAAAGGGGGAGCCATGAGCGCGTCAGACCAGTATCAGTGGCGGCGAGACAAGGACGGGCTCGGTGTGTGGGAGCACCGCGGGAAGGTCGCCGTGGCGGGTGTTGGCCATTCGCCGGTCGATCGTCGCTGGGACGGCGTCTCGCTGGATAAGACGCTCGGTGCCTACTCTATCCTGGCCTGCCAGAAAGCGATGGACGAGGCAGGTGTGACGCCGGACCAGGTTGATGGCGTGATCTGCTGCAACAGCCATATCGCCGGCGGCAGCGGCGGGTCCGCGTCGCAGTGGGCGCCGCGGCCGTATTTCGACCCGCCCTACGATTCGGAGTGGGGGCTCACTCTGGTCAACGCGCAGTGGCTCATCGCGCAGATGGGGCTGACCAACGTCAAGTATGCTCCAACAGGACTGCCTACGATCAGCGAAATGATCGGCATGGCGGCGCAGGCCGTGGGTGACGGCGTTTGCCACACCTGTCTGGTGATCTACCCGACCGGCAATCTGGAAGGGCGCTATCGGCGCGGTGGCGAGAACGCCGACGACTACGCCCGTGGCGCACGGCAATGGACGGCGCCTTGGGGCAATCACGGCGGCAACGATTTCATCAACATGTTTCCGCATGGTCAGTACTGCCAGAAATACGGCGGCAAGCACGATGATCTCGCGCCCTTTGTGGTCAACCAGCATCGCAACGGACTGCTCACGCCGTGGGGCTATAATGCCACCCACAACGTGCCGCAGCTCACGATCGAGGATTATGTCAATTCGCGCTACGTGCTGAACCCGCTCCGGCTGTGGGACTGCGACCGGCCGGTCAATGCGTCGACCGCGTATCTGTTCACGACGGCGGAGCGTGCGCGCGACATGCGGCAAAAGCCGGTCTATGTGCTTAATCACGCGCAGCACAGTTTCCGGCAACGCTCCACACAGGCCGATCTGGAACAGATCGAGGATTGGACCGACCGCGCCGCCCGGAGGATGTACGAGGGTGCCGGGTTGGGGCCTGCGGATGTCGATGTGTTCAATCCTTACGATGGCTATGCACCCATGGCGCAGTTCTTCCTGGAGGCGTTCCAGTGGCACGGCGTCAAACGCGGCGATGCGTTCGGGTTCTATGCGGGCGATATCAGGGTCGAGGGACCGCACCCGCTGTGCTCGAGCGGCGGCAATCTGGGCAATGGGCGGACGCGGACGGCCATGTACACCGACTGCATCGAGCAGCTCCGCGGTTCGGCTGGCGCTCGGCAGGTAACGGTGCGGGCGGAGACGGCGTTGGGCGCGTTCACCACACCCAGCAACGGCGGCTGGATCATGTTCGGGAAATACCCGAACTGAAGGCGTGCGGTGTTAAAGACCATCGGCTGGCAGTGCCGCGGTTTGAATTTCGGCTATGGGTGAAAAGCCCCTCCTGGCAAAAGGCATGTCGCGCCATCCACCTCGCGATGCCGGTCGGAATACAGGCTTTGCCGTCGGCAGGTGTAGAAACCGCAGGTCGCACGCGTCACGAACCATGCGGTGACGTGGCCGCGGCAAAGATAACGGCATAGAGCAGCAGGTAGCAGAGCGGGATTGCCGTCTCGATCTGGGAAAGCGGCCGTCGCCGGTCGCGCTGGTAGAGCGCGCGTTCGCGGGTGAAGGGCTGGGCGGGTAGGTCTTTTTCCATCTCCTGCAGCACGCCGAACTTGGCGCGGTTGAGCTGGCGGTAGGAGGTGAGCAGCACCGCCCAGGCGACCGAGACGATGGCCCCGGCGGCGGGGATCGCCCAGAGCCATACCCCTTTCTGTGGCACCGATACGGACAGCTTGTCGGCGGCAAGGTAACCGTAGAGGGCGACGATGGCGCTGTTGACGCTCAGCATCCAGGCATTGGCCGCCGCGCGGCGATCGCTGACTTTCTCGGCGGTGGCCAGGTAGAGCTCGAACACCGCGAGCTTGTGCTCGATGTCGTCAGCCAAGGAAATCCTCCGCGTCGAAGACGTGAATACGGCCGATTGCGTCGCCGAAGGCGATGGCGGTGCCAAGTATCGCGAGTGCGGAGACCGCGGCGTCAACCGTCATCCGAGCGATCTCGGCGCCACTGGCGGCATCCCAGATGCACGCCGTGCGGTCCCAGGAGGAGGTGACGATGCGGGCGCCATCGGGCGAAAACGCGGCGCTCGTTACCCCATTCTCATGCCCGCGCAGGGCGGTGATCTCGGCGCCACTTGCGGCATCCCAGATGCGGGCTGAGCCGTCGCGGGAGGCGGTGACGATGAGGGCGCCGTCAGGCGAGAACGCGGCGCTCGTTACCCCATTCTCATGCCCGCGCAGGGCGGTGATCTCGGCGCCACTGGCGGCATCCCAGATGCGGGCTGTGCTGTCGGAGGACGCGGTGACGATACGGGCGCTGTCGGGGGAGAACGCGGCGCTCTGCATCCAATTCTCATGCCCGCGCAGGGCGGCGATCTCGGCGCCACTGGCGGCATCCCAGATGCGGGCCGTGCGATCCCAGGAGGCGGTGACGATGCGGGCGCCGTCAGGTGAAAACGCAGCGCTCTGCACCCCACCTTCATGCCCGCGCAGGGCGGCGATCCCGGCGCCACTGGCGGCATCCCAGATGCGGGCTGAGCGGTCGCGGGAGGCGGTGACGATGCGGGCGCCGTCAGGCGAGAACGCAGTGCTCTGCACCCCATTCTCATGCCCACGCAGGGTGGCGATCTCGATGCCATTGGCGGCATCCCAGATACGGGCCGTTCGGTCGGAGGAGGCGGTGACGATGCGGGCGCCGTCAGGCGAGAACGCGGTACTCGTTAGGCCAGCCTCATGCCCGTGCAGGGTGGCGATCTCGGCGCCACTGGCGGCATCCCAGATACGCGACGTGCGGTCCCAGGAGGCGGTGGCGATGCGGGCGCCGTCGGGCGAAAACGCAGCGCTCTGCATCCAATTCTCATGCCCGCGCAGGGTGGCGATCTCGGCGCCACTGGCGGTATCCCAGATGCGGGCTGAGCGGTCGTGGGAGGCGGTGACGATGCGGGCGCCGTCAGGCGAGAACGCGGCGCTTGTTACCCCATTCTTATGCCCGCGCAGGGCGGCGATCTCGGCGCCACTGGCGGCATTCCAGATGCGGGCCGTGCGGTCGGAGGAGGCGGTGACGATGCGGGCGCCGTCGGGCGAAAACGCGGCGCTTTCCACCCCAAGCTCATGCCCGCGCAGGGTGGCGATCTCGGCGCCACTAGCAGCGTTCCAGACGCGCGCCGTGCGGTCCCGGGAGGCGGTGACGATGCGGGCGCCGTCGGGCGAAAACGCGGCGCTCTCCAACGAATTCTCGTGCCCACGCAGGGCGGCAATCTCGGCGCCGCTGGCGGCATCCCAGATGCGGGCCGTGCGGTCGACGGAAGCGGTGACGATGCGGGCGCCGTCGGGTGAAAACGCAGCGCTCTGCACCGGACCCTCATGCCCGCGCAGGGCTGCGATCTCGGCGCCACTGGCGGCATCCCAGATGCGCGCCGTGCTGTCGTCGGAGGCGGTGACGATGCGGGCGCCGTCGGGCGAAAATGCGGCGCTCTGCACCCCATCCTCATGCCCGCGCAGGGTCAGCCGTTCGGCGCCGGGTGGCGTCAGTCCTGGCCAGCGGGGACTGGGCCGGCAATCGGGGTCGAGGCGAGCCGCGGTTGCGCAGGGCAGGCTGGTGTCGCCGAGCCGTCCGTACATTTGGTGGGCGAGCGCGCGCCTGTCCTGCATCAGCGTTGGTAGCGACAGCCCGATTGCCCGTCCGATCCGCCGCACGTCGGGGTCGGCGCTTTCGGGGAAATAGCTGCCGTACAGCGACCGTGCATCGGTCGCATGCAGCCGTGCCTTGATCCAGGCGTAATCCGAAAGCAGGGCGTCCGCGGTTTGCTGTTGGGCGGCGGCGCGCATGTGCGCGATCAGGAAGCGCCAGAAATAGCTCTGGTCGAGCGGAAGCTGGTTCCATACTCCGTCGCATTTGGCGCTGATGGCACGGACCATCGCGGCATGGGCGGCCTGCAGCCCTTCGGTGCCAAGCCGGTCGCCCAGATACCACAGCATGTTGTCGTGCAGCCGCAGCGTGCGCCTGCCGAGGTTGAGAGACTGCAGCAGCGACAGCCCGTCCAGCCGCATGACGAGGTCCTCGGCGTCATCTTCATCGAGCCCGCCGGTCTGTGCCCAAAGCGCCTCGATGACGGCAAGTGGCACATCTTCGTCTTCCGGCAGCACCGCCAGCTCGGCGAACCGCGTCGCCTCGTCGCCAGCGAGGTCCTGGACGCTGGCCTCGATGCAGAGGCGGATTGCCTTGGTGCGCCGGGTTTCGTTCCTCGGGTCGAACACGAATGGACCGTCGCGGTCGAGACGCCGTTCGAAGCGGGCGATCGCATCGAGGAGCGATTCACCCCGCGCCACCCGGTCACGCAGCCAGCCATTGGCGATGGCCAGCATCTGCGCCCAATAGCCGAGACGTTTCGCCAGGGCGGCGAGGCGGAGCGCGGATGCAGGCTCGGCTGCGCCTGGCAGCCGGGCGCTGAGCAGGCTGGCTGCATCCGCTGCCCGCATCTCGTCGATCGCGACCGGCACGCTTCCGGCGGGCAGGACGCCCGGCAGCCGGGTGGTAACGAGCCGGACGCAATTTGGTCCGCCCCGCAGGAACGGCTTGAGCTGCGCCTCTCGCCAGACATCGTCGATCACCAGCAGGATGCGGGATTCGCCCAGAAGTTCGCCGAGATGTTCGGAAGCGGTGACGACGTCGGCAAATCCCGGGCGCTTGCCGTCCGGGGCAAGTTTTTCGATCAGGTCAGTGACGAGGGCGATGACATCGTTACGCTCCTGGCCGATCTCGACACGAAGAATGCCATCGGAGAATTCGAAACGAACATCGTCGTCGCGGCAGATGGCGTTTGCCAGCGTGGTCTTGCCATAGCCACCGGCACCGATCAGCGCCGTGGTGAGCGCCACGGTGCGGTTCGGGAGCCTCGGCGAGCACCGCCTGCTTCAATGGCCGGTATTCCTCCGGCCTGGGGACGAAATTGCTGGCAAGGTCGCCTGGCATATAGGGTGTGCGTCTGGCGCGTCCGTCGCCGCGCAGGCCGAGCACGAGGGACTTCCAGCGTTCCTGGTCGCGGTCGCGGTCGGGGTCGATATCGAACACTTCCTCCCGCCGCATCCAGGCTGGTAGGTCGGCGCGGGTGAGGGTGGGATCGGCCAGGACCGGGCTGACCCGCTTGCCATTGAGCCGGGCGTGCGACCACTCGCGCTTGATCCATGGCGAGACCAGCGCGCAGCGAGACAGGATCAGCACCAACTGGGTCGCGTCCTCGATCGCCCGCAGCACCTGGGGGCGAATGTCGCCGGCGCCCATTTCCTTGAGGTCGCGCCAGGCGTGGATGCCCTCGGCCTGCAGCTGGCGTTCGAACGTCTCGGCAAAGTCACGACCGTCCGATCGGGAATAGGAGATGAAGATCGGGCTGGGGGCAAAGGTCATGATGAATACGGTGTGCTTTGTCTGGTGGCGGCTCGCGCGATCGGCTGTTCTGGGATAAGTCGAGCTGGCGAATAGCACGTTATTCTGAAACAAGCGCATTGGCCAAGGGGTCTGCGCGCAACCGAGCGAACCGGCGGCTTGCGGCCCAACAGGAGCCTAGCATGGGTTTCGCCGAAAAATCCGGTGCAGGTTGGTTCGACAGAATGCGCTCTGACCGTGGCCGTGCCCGGAAAGTGGGGCGGCAAGCCCGTCTTCGAACGCACGCGGCTCTGCCCACAGGACATTCCTGTGACGAGGGGCAGCGGATCGAATGGCTGATTGAGAACTATGGCGGGATTACGCGGAATGTGGTTCGCGCGGCGTTCGATCATGACGCCACGCGCAAGAACGCCGGGAGCCTCACCCCGCTTGAGCGCCGGTTTTGACCACAGTGTCCCGCGCGTTCCGCGAGCGCTTGCCGCCGTTGCGGTCAAGCACGCCTGTGAGTTGAATTGGCGCGCGCTACGCAGCGGACATTGCATCCGGGCTGCGGGCAGGACGGGTTTAAGGTTCTGGTCACATCGGACAAGAACATCCGCCATCAGAACTGGCTTGGCGGCCTGAGGATCGTCGTGCTCGAACGCGACACTCAATACTGGCGCACACTGCAACGACATGCCCGTACTGTTGCTGTCGCCCTGGCCGATCCGGGGCACGGCGAGCACCGGCGAGTTGCTTTTCCGCGACCATCTCTGGTCCGCCCCCGCCTGAACGCCATCCGCCGGATTGGCGCGCTGCCGCCCTGATTGAGGCGCAGCGATGCGCCCTGAAAGCCGGCGCCATTCGCTATTATCCCTTTCGCTGTTTGGAAAACGCGCCAACCGGAGGCAAACTTCGAGCAATCAACGAGCGATGGGAGCGGTCCATGAAAGACAACAGCATATGGCGGGCGGTGCAAGAGGGGCGGGCGGCACTTGGGACCGGGCTCAAGGAGTTCGCGTCGCGCGGCGTCCCTTGGATTATCGAGGCCTCTGGCTTCGATTACTGCATGATCGACCACGAACATGGCGCCTTTGACCTCGAGACGATCGCGGATCTTGCCGGATGGTTTCAGGCCACTAACGTCTCGGCGATCGTGCGGATCCATAAATCGTTTACTTATCTGATCCCCGCGATCCTGGATCAGGGGATCATGGGCATCCAGGTGTCGGAAGTCGATAGCGCCGGGGAGGCGCGCGCGATTGTGCGGGAGGCGAAATTTCCGCCGATCGGCAATCGCGGCATCTCGGGGCAGGGGATGCACACGGGATACAGAAGCTATGGCGCGCGTCATGCGACCGAGTATGCGCCCTGGGCCAACGCCAATATCATTACTTGCGTGTCGATCGAGTCGCTCGAAGGCCTGGACAATGTCGAGGCGATCGCGGCCGTGGAGGGCATCGACATGATCGCCTATGGCCACTCGGACCTGAGTGCGCGGCTGGGCGTTCATCTGCAGCTTGAGCATCCGACGTTCAAGGCGGCCGTGCGCCGGATCGTGGAGGCCTGCAACGCGCATGGGAAACTTGCCCGCGGATCGGCGGAGACCGAGGCGCAGATCGAGGAATACTGGCGACTTGGGTGCAAGGTGCTGAACCTGCCGGGGAACGATGTCAGCACGTATCTGGATGGGCTGAAGGCGCGTGCCGAGCGGGCACAGGCTCGGCTTCGAAGCGATCGGGGTGCCGGTGCCTTGAGAGGCGCGGCATGAGAGCGCTTGCGGGCTGACTGGGAGCAGTCAGCGCGGTGTCTCTTATTGTTTCTGCGAGAAACTCTTTCAGGCGTACTGGTGCAGCCAGGCTGAAATTGCTCCCAGCGAGGAGAGCTGCCACGGTTACGCCGAACGATAGCCGCTTTGGGTCGCTACCGGTTCGCCATCTTCATGGGGCCATCGCGGCAAAGCCAGGACGTACGAAGGGCGCGGCGGCTCCCGCGCGTCGGGTTGGGCTTCGTCCGAGCGTGTCGTGATAACGGTTTCGAGGCAGCAGACCGGGCTATTTGGGCGTGGTCTGTTCCATTGGTGTGGCCGGTCAGGCCGTCCCTGATGCCGTTTTTTCGTCGTCATGGCCTTGTCCCGGCTTGGCCGGGGCTATGACGTAAATGGCGCATTGGTTGGCTGGTCTATTGTTGGCGTCGCCTAACAGCTCCGCGTTCGCTTTGCCATGGGTCGACAACCTGGAGCCCGCCGGCGTTGTAGGGTGACGTGTCGCGTCACGCGTCGATAGGTCACGCGAGGCGGCGATCGCGCCGATGTACCCGTCCGGCGTCGGAGAACCGCGACCGGCGTTCCGAGCAGCCACAGCGCGCGCGTCTGGATGTTCCTGCGTCAGTCTGAACTCGGTATCGGCGCAAATTCCGTGGACAGTAAAAGTGGCTTGGTTGCGACGACAGCGCTGCCGTGCTGTGATCGGCGATATGTTCAATGGAATATATCGCCGCCCGTAGGCCGCCGGTGCGATCGACGACCCGGGC
>CAWBPF010000030.1:0-57656 GCA_963790515.1 uncultured Alphaproteobacteria bacterium
AGGACTAGTCAACCGACGGTGACCAAACAGGTGCACGATGTCCGAAAACCACCGAAGGAGACGGATTAGATTCAGGGGGTAATCACCAAGACAGCCACACAGTTTCCGATGGTATTCGCCAGCCACCAGGCTTTGCCGGACGGCGTTGTGCCTTGTGGCCCACCGGGCTATCTAGCGGGCCTGTGGCCCCCAAGGCCCGAATGGACATGGCCCAGGTGGCCACGAGACCGGCCACGGACCCCCAAACGGATATGGCCCAGGGGGCCACGGGTCCCCGAACAGGTGACGGCCCACGCGGCCACGGACCCGACCCCTCACTGCCCAGGGGCCACAGGGTCCGAATGGTCATGGCCCACGCGGCCACGAGACCAGACCCCTCACGGCCTAGGGGGCCACAGGGTCCGAATGGCCATGGCCAAGAGGTCACGAGACCATACCCCCTCACCGCCTATTGGGCCATGGGGTCCGAATGGTTATGGCCAAGGGGCCACGGTGCGGGGTAGCCGGGTGGTGGGGCGGGGTTAGATGCCGCAGGCGCTGGCTACGTCGTCGGCGGAGGCCTCGCGGGTGCTGGCGGCGGGGATGCCTGCTCGCTCGAAATCGGTGACGTAGATGTAGGCGGCGTCGGCCGGGGTGGCGGCGTCGTTCAGGGCGGGCAGGTAGGACGCCCACTGCTGGTTGTAGGTCAGCACCGCCTCGAGCTGGGTCTCCAGGTCGGCCGTCGGGTTGCCGGTCACGTAGCCGGACGGCAGCGGGGTGAAGCCGATCAGGCCGCCGCCGCCCATGCCCTCGGACTCCGGGTTGCCCTTGGACTCCTGGTACATGTTGCCCGCGATGCCGGCCGCCGCGTTGTGGGTGTAGCCGTGGGCGAGCAGGAAGGTGACGATCGCAGTGACGTTGTCAGGAAGCAGGCCGCCCGACAGGTTACAGCTCAGTGTCGCGGCGGCGGGCTTCGAGGAGGCGCTCGCGGTCGCCGACGGCCGGGCGGCCGCCGCCTGGACGGTCGGGTGGGCGGCGGCGGCGGGCGTTGCCTTGGCAGTGGCGGACGGCGCCGCCTTCGCGGTCGCGGCGGCCCGCGGCGACCGGCTGGCCTGCGGCCTGGCCGACGTCGGGGCGGCGGCGCGGGCGGACCTGATCATGGCCGACGCGGTCGAGTCGACGCCAACGCCGGCGTGGGTCGCGCTGCTGAGGCTGCCGGGGAGGGCTCATGTCGGCCGAGAGGTCGGCGTCCTGCGAGTGGCCGGTACCGACGACCAGGCCGTAGGCGGCCGCGCCGGCCACGAGGGCGGCGGCCACGCCCGGCAGCAGGGACTGCCTTGCCGGCCCGCTTGCGGGCGGTCTTGCCCCGGGGGTCAGCGTGCCGCCCGGCGTAGCCGTCGGCCGGGGAGCCAGCTCGGGGGTGCTGGGTCGCCTGCTCGCCGTCTTGACTGTTCCGTTTGAAGGGGCCGAACTTGCTGAAGCCGTTACGCCTGGTGCCTGCGGTCAAGAATTCCCTTACGCCGTTCCATGCCCGGCTACGCGGTCACGAGGGGGGAGGACCTCTCGCCAGGCCTAACAAGCGGTAATCGCTCCCGAACAGCGTCACCGCCCGCAAACACCAGAACGCTCCGTTTAGCTGCACATAGCCCAGAGTGGTCAGCGATCGCACGATCAACCCAAAAGTCCTGGTCAGAACCCAGAGCCTCGGTCACCGCGCCGGTTCCAGACCGTCCGCTGCCGGTCCCGGCAGCCCTGACAACGGTGGTCACACAGAGCGACGAACCACCCAATGGGACTAGTCAACCCAGAGTGACGCGAGCATGCGTGACGTGAAAAAACTACATTAAGGGACTTATTCGGCACCCATAGTCATGGGCGTGACAAGCGCCAGGGCGCGGGCCGTCAGGTCCTGGCCGGACTCGATCCAGGTGATGCGCGGGTCTCTTGCTGAACCAGGATTCCTGACGGCGGGCGAAGCGGCGGGTGGCCCGGGCGGTCTCCTCGCGGGCCTGCTCGGCGGTCCATTCGCCGTCCAGGGTCGCGCAGCACCTGCTGGTAGCCGAGCGCCCGGGACGCGGTGCGGCCCTCGCGCAGCCCGACCGCGGCCAGCGCGCTGACCTCGGCCTCGAAGCCGGCCGCCCACATCCGGTCGACCCGGGCCGTCGATCCGCCGGTCGAGTCGGGCCGGTCGAGCGCGAGCCCGATCTGGACGGCGGGGCGGCCGGCTCGTAGGCCCGGCAGGGTGGCGGTGAACGGCCGCCCGGTCAGCTCGATCACCTCGAGCGCGCGGACGATGCGGCGGCCGTTGCCGGCAGGATCGCGGCCGCCGCGGCCGGGTCGGCGCGCTGCAGCCGCGGTCGTGCAGCGCCGGGCCGCCGCCGGCGAGCTCGGCCTCCAGCCGCGCCCGCACCGCGGCGTCGGTGCCGGGGAACTCAGGTCGTCGAGCACCGCGCGGACGTAGAGGCCGGAGCCGCCGACGAGCACCGGGACGCGGCCGCGGGCCGCGATGTCGTCGATGCGGCGCGCGGCCAGCGCCTGGTAGTCGGCGACGCTGGCGGTCCGGGTGACGTCCCAGACGTCGAGCAGGTGGTGCGGGACGCCGCGCCGCTCGGCCATGGTGCAGCTTGGCGGTGCCGATGTCCATGCCCCGGTAGAGCTGCATCGAGTCGGCGTTGACGACCTCGCCGCCGAGGCGCAGCGCGAGCTCGACGCGCGAGGGCGGACTTGCCGGTGGCGGTCGGCCCGACGAGCGCGATCAGCATGGCCGACCCGGCGCCCGGCGGCGATCGCGGGACGGCCGACGGTGAGCGGGCATCGGCGCTGGCGGGGGGTTAGCCGCAGCGGGCGGGCAGGCCGAGCAGGACCGTCGCGTCCGGGCCGGCGGCTGGCCGTAGTGGGGGTCTCGGGACGGCCGACGGTGATCGGTCATCGGTGCGGGCGGTTAGGCGCGGCGGGCGGGCATGCCCAGCAGCACCGGGGCGGGAGGGTGCCGTCGCCGCAGGGGTCGCGGTGGGGGCGGTCGCGGTGGGGGCGGCGCGGCGGGATTCCCAGGCGTCGCCGGGCCGGGTGCGGCGGACGTCGATCGGGGCGCCGTCGGCGATGAGGTGGTGCGGCGCGCCGTGGGTGACGCGGGTGGTGACGATGTCACCTGGCCTCGGGGCGGGGGCGGGCGAGTTCGGGGCGGACGGGCTCGCGGATGGCGCAGAGGAGCAGGTCCGAGCCGTCGGCTGCGGGCGCGTAGGGGACGAGGTGGACTAGGCGGTTGTCGCGGGCGCGGCCGGACAGTCGGCGGGTGGCGGCGTCCTTGCGGCCTTCGCCGTCGGCGACGAGGACCTCGACGATGGTGCCGACCGCTTCTGTTCTCTTCCAGGCGGTCTGCTCGATGCAGCTCGACCAGCCGGTCGTAGCGGTCGGAACCACGTCGGGCGGCACCTGGCCTCCATGGTCGGCCGCGGGCGTGCCCGGCCGGATGGAGTACTGGAAGGTGAAGGCGGCCGAGAACCGGGCCCGAGGACGACGTCGAGGGTGTGCCGCGAAGTCGGCCTCGGTCTCGCCGGGGAAGCCGACGATGATGTCGGTGGTGATCGCCGCGCGCGGCAGTCGCGGCGCGGACCTGGTCGAGGATCGCCAGGTAGCGGTAGCGCCGGTAGGCGCGACGCATCGGCTCGGAGAATCGGGTCGGAGCCGGACTGCAGCGGCATGTGCAGGCTGGGCATCACGGTGGGGGTCTCCGCCATCGCGGCGATGACGTCGTCGGTGAAGTCGCGCGGGTGCGGAGATGGAGAAGCGGACCCGCTCCAGGCCCTCGATCTGGCCGCAGGCGCGCAGCAGCTTGCCGAACGCGAGCCGGTCACGGAACTCCGACCCGTCGTTCAAGCAATACGTTATGTTATGTACGCCTGACGACAGCATCTGGCAAGTGCAAAGTTCACCACGTCATGGTGGGCGTTCAGCACCAGCAGCGCCGTCGCATCCATAGCCGGCCGTTTGATACCGCTGGCCTGCGCGCGCCCGTCCAGCAGCATGCCGAAGCAGCGGGCGTTTGCGTCGCCCCAATGCTGGTCCTCGATATCCTGGCCGGAGGGCAGCATCCAGCGGACATCGCGGACATCGAGGTCAGAATTGTATTCGCCGGTCAGGAACCGGCTGCGACGAAGAATTGGGAATGACTGTCGCAAAACGATGACTTTTCTGACAAATTCGGCGAGTTCGACTTCTTTTTCACCGAAATTCCAGTCAATCCAGCTTATTTCATTATCTTGACAATAGGCATTGTTGTTGCCGTCCTGCGTGCGGCCGAATTCATCGCCGGCGAGCACCATCGGCGTGCCCTGCGACAACAGCAAGGTCGCCAGCATGTTGCGCTTCTGCCGTTCCCGCAGCTGCGGTGATTTCGGGATCGTCGGTCGGGCCTTCAACCCCACAATTCCATGACTGGTTGTCGGAGTGGCCGTCGCGGCCGTCCTCGCCGTTCGCCTCGTTGTGCTTCTCATTGTAGGACACGAGGTCATTCAGGGTGAAACCGTCATGGGCGGTGATGAAGTTGACGCTGGCCCAGGCCTTGCGGCCGCGACGGGCGAAGGAATCCGCTGATGCTGACAGGCGAGTTGCCATTTCGGCCTGCTTGCCGGAATCGCCTTTCCAGTATGCCCGCACGGTGTCGCGGAACTTGTCGTTCCATTCGGCCCAGCCCGGCGGGAAGCCGCCCACCTGATAGCCGCCGGGCCCGATATCCCACGGTTCGGCGATCAGCTTGGTCGCTGAAAGCACCGGATCCTGCAGGCAGCTTTGCAGGAAACCATGCGCTTCGTTGAAGCCGTCCGATCCTCACGCGCCAGGATCGTGCCGAGATCGAAGCGGAAACCGTCGATGTGCATCTCCGACGCCCAATAGCGCAGGCTGTCGGTGACCATCTGCACGACACGTGCATGGCTCATGTTCAGCGTGTTGCCGGTGCCGGTGTCGTTGATGTAGTAGCGCGGATTATCCGGCATCAGACGATAATATGACAGATTGTCGATACCGCGGAACGACAAGCGTCGGGCCGTTCTCGTTGCCCTCGGCGGTGTGGTTGTAGACGACGTCCAGGATGACTTCCAGGCCGGCATCGTGCAGGCGGGCGACCATCTCCTTGAATTCGGAGAACACGAAGTCCGGAACGGCGGAATAGCGCGGATCAGGGGCGAAGAAGCCGATCGAGTTGTAGCCCCAGTAGTTGGTCAGACCCTTGTCCAGCAGATAGCTGTCATTGACGAAGGCATGGATCGGCAGAAGTTCGACCGACGTGACGCCGAGGGTCTTGATGTAGTCCACCACTTCCTTGCGGCCGAGGCCGGCGAAGGTGCCGCGCAGGTGCTCGGGCACCGCCGGGTGCAGCTTGGTGTAGCCGCGGACATGGGTCTCATAGATGATGGTGCGGTCCCAGGGGACGGACGGCGCGCGTTCGCGGCCCCAGGTGAAGGCCGGGTCGATCACACGGGATTTCGGCATGAAGCGGGCGCTGTCGCGCTCGTCGAAGGTGGTGTCGTCCTTGCCCATGGTGTAGCCGAACACGGCGGGATCCCATTTCAGGCTGCCGACATGGGCTTTGGCATACGGGTCGAGGCAGAGCTTGTTGGGATTGAAGCGATGGCCGGCCTCGGGTTCGTATGGGCCGTGCACCCGATAGCCATAGGTCGTGCCAGGGCGGGCGTCAGGCAGATAGCCGTGCCACACCTCGTTGGTGTATTCCGGCAGTTCGATCCGTTCGAGTTCTCTCTGCCCGGTGTCATCGAACAGGCACAACTCAACCTTCGTCGCGTTCGCTGAAAACAGCGAAAAATTGACGCCCAGACCATCCCAAGTGGCGCCGAGTTGATAGGGAGAGCCTTCGCTCACGCGGGATTTCAGGATCGCAGGGGGCATCGAGACCTCTATTCTGGCGGCAGGGGAGCAAAAAAAAGGGGGCACCAATGCCCCCCTTTTCATTGGAAGTTGACGTCAGGCGGTCAGACGCCCGAGAACGTAGCCGATGGCCAGCGCCACAAGCGAGGCGACGACAGGCTGGGCCTTGACCACGTCGCTGAACTGCGCCGCGGCCTGCTGGGCCTGGCCGCTCGCCTGGTTGTACAGGCCCTGTGCCTGGGTCTTGGTGTCGCCTGTCAGATTGCCGACGGCCTCCTGCACACGGCCGCCAAACTCACGGGCTGTGCCTTCAACGCGATCATTCATTTTAGCCTCCTACCTAACCGGGAACCGATACAACGCGCGATGGGGCTTCGGGTTTCAAAGCACGAACCGGGATGCCCGGACGCGAAAATCCGGTATGATGGCCGGATGCGAACATTTGAAATTCCAAAGCTGGCGCCCGAGGGGCTGGCTGACGCGCTTTTGGCGGACGGTTATGCGACCCGCACATTGCTGCCGGCCGAAGCCTGCCAGGCGCTTGCCGTGTCTGTATGACGAGGACGAGCGATTTCGCAAGCGGGTGGTGATGGAGCAGCACGCCTACGGAAAGGGGGAGTACAAGTACTTTCGGCTATCCGCTGCCCGATCCGGTGGCGGCGCTGCGGACAGCACTGTATCCGCCGCTTGCCGCGGTGGCGAATGGCTGGCGCCGGATGCTGGGGGAGGCCGAGACGTTCCCCGACACGCTGGAGGACTATCTGGCGCGGTGCCATGCGGCTGGGCAGACCCGGCCCACGCCGCTGATGCTGCGCTATGACGCGGGCGGATTCAATTGCCTGCATCAGGATCTCTATGGCGACCTGGTGTTTCCGCTTCAGGTCGTGGTGTTGCTGAGTGCTCCGGGCGAGGACTTTACCGGCGGCGAGTTCGTCATGGTGGAGCAGCGGCCGCGGGCGCAGTCCCGGGGCATTGTGGTGCCGCTTCGGCAGGGCGAGGCGGTGGTGTTTCCGGTGCACCATCGGCCGGGGGTCGGCGCGCGGGGCTCATATCGGCTGACGATGCGGCATGGGGTCAGTCGGGTTCATTCCGGACATCGGCAGACGCTGGGGTTGATCTTTCACGATGCGGCGTAGTGGGCTGATCGTGCGCCGTGACCTGGCAAACACGGCGCTGGTCATATTCCGAACTGATAATAATCCGATTTCGGAATAAATGGCCGACTTGAGGCCGAGCGGCGTTGATATTATCGCGGTCGTAACGCTTCGGGGTTGACGACGTTGGTCGGTGTGCCTGCCGCGTAGGCGACGATCTGGTCGAAAATATCGGTGAACTGAATTTCATACTCCTCGCGCGTCACGTAGCCGATATGCGGCGTGCAAATGACATTTGGCATGGTCAGCAGCGGCTCGGTTTCGGCAGGAACGGGTTCCGTCGCGTAAACGTCCACGGCTGCCAGGCCTGGTCTTCCCGCCCGCAGAGCCTCGGTTAACGCGTTCGGCTTGATCAGCCCGGCGCGGCTGGTGTTGACCAGCAGGGCGGTCGGCTTCATGGCGGCAAGGTCCTCCGGGCCGACGATGCCCCGTGTGGCTGGCACCAGGCGCATGTGCAGCGAGATGACATCGCACTGCTCAAAGAATGTGCGTTGATCGGGCGCGACCTGGTAGCCGTCAGCCCGAGCGCGGGCGCATGAGGGGTGGCTGCCCCAGACCACAACGTTCATGCCGAAGGCACGCCCGTAGCCCGCGACGACCTGGCCGATGCGTCCATAGCTGAAGATGCCAAGCGTCTTGCCGCGCAGGGTGGTGCCCACGTTGATGTGCCAGCCGCCCGCTTGCAGCGAGGCCATCTGCTGCGGGATGGCGCGGACGGCGGCAAGCATGAGCCCCCAGGTCAGTTCCGCCGTCGCGTAGGACGGCGTGCCGGGATGCTGGCTCGATGAGACGATGACGCCGCGTCGGGTGCAGGCGTCGATGTCGATGTGCGGGTAGACGCTGCGCTGGCTGATCAGGCGCAGGGCATTCAGGCGATCGAGCAGCGTCGCCCTGGTTTGCGTTCGCTCACGGATCAGCACCAGCACCTCGGTGTCGCGGAGGCGGCGGGCCAGTTCGTCGTCGTCCTGAACGTGGTCGTTGAAGATGCTGACGTCATGGCCGTCGAGTTTATGGAAGCAGGCGAGGGTGCGCAGCGTGTCCTGCCAGTCATCCAGAATGGCGATGCGCATGGGTCATGGCTTTCCTGTCGGTCGTGGGTGGCAGGCTGACGGCGCGCGTTCATAGCGCATCGCCGGCTGCGGACGGAAGCTGGCCGGCGGCGTGTTCAGGCGGCGACCCTGGCGTCCTCCTGGATCATGTCGGCGGCTTTCTCGGCGATCATGATGGTGGGCGCGTTGGTGTTGCCGGCGACGATGACCGGCATGATGGAGGCATCAACCACGCGCAGGCCGGTAATGCCGTGCACTTTCAGGCGGGGATCGACCACGGCCATGGGTCCCTGCCCATGCCGCAGGTGCCGACGGGGTGCAGGTTGGATACGCCGCGCTGGCGGATATCGGCGGCGATTTCGTCGTCGGTGCGGGTGGCGACGCCGGGGGCGGTTTCCTCTACCATCAATTGCTGCAGGGCGTGCTGCCGGGCGATGCTGCGGGCGATGCGGACGCCGGCGATCATGACGCGCATGTCGCTGTCGCTGCGGAGGAAATTGAAGTGTGATCGCGGGCGGGGCGAGCGGGTCGCTGGTTTTCAGGCGGACGCTGCCGCGGCCTTCCGGGGCGAGGTGCACGGGGCTGATGGAGATGCCGGGGAACGGGTGGGAGATGATGCCCTGTGCGGTGCGGTCGATCGTGCTCCAGGCCGAGATGTTGAACTGCAGGTCCGGGCGTTCCAGGCGTTTGTCGCTGCGCACCAGGGCGCCGACATACATGCCGTTGCCAGACATCTGGCCGGAGCGGAGGAAGACGTACTGGGCGCCGGCGATGAGGCGGTGCGGCAGGCTGTATTGCAGCGCGTTGAGCGACAGGTTTTTCGAAATCCGGTAGGTGCAGTAGGTGTTGAAGTGGTCCTGCAGGTTGGAGCCGACGCCTGGCATGTCGCTGACGACGGCGATGCCGAGGTCGGTCAGGTGCTGGGCTGGTCCGACGCCGGATAGCTGCAGCAGTTGCGGGGAGCCGTAGGCGCCGCCGGAGACGATGACCTCGCGTCCGGCGCGGGCGGTTTGCAGGCCTTGAGGGGTGCGGAATTCGACGCCGGTGGCCTTGCGGCCTTCGAACAGGATGCGGGTGGCGTGGGCGTTGGTCTGGATGGTCAGGTTGGGGCGGTTGCGGGCCATTTTCAGATAGGCGGCGGCGGTGCTCCAGCGGCGTTTGTCCTTGGTGGTGGTCTGGTAGTAGCCGCAGCCCTCCTGTTTGGCGCCGTTGAAGTCGGGGTTGTAGGGGATGCCGGCCTGTTTGCAGGCTTCCAATAGGGCTTTGGCGATTTCCCACTCGTAGGGCTGGTTGGAGACGCGCAGCGGGCCGCCTTTGCCGTGGTATTCGTCGGCGCCGCGTTCGTTGTCCTCGGCTTTGCGGAAGTAAGGGAGGACGGAGGCGTAGTCCCAGCCTTCGTTGCCGAGCTGGCGCCACTGGTCGTAGTCGGCGGCGTTGCCGCGCATGTAGATCATGCCGTTGATGGAGCTGGTGCCGCCGAGGACCTTGCCGCGGGGCTGGTACATGGTGCGGTTGTTGAGTTCCTTTTCGGGTTCGGATTCGAACTTCCAGTTCACCTTGGGGTCCACGAAGGTTTTGGCGTAGCCCATGGGGATGTGGATCCAGGGGTTGGTGTCCTTGCCGCCGGCCTCCAGCAGCAGGACTTTGTAGCGGCCGGATTCAGTCAGGCGGGCGGCGAGGACGCAGCCGGCTGAGCCGGCGCCGGTGACGATGTAGTCGTAGGTGGGTGGCATGTTTCGTTCCCCGGTCTGTTGCGGGGGAGGATTGCGCGGTTGGGGTTGGTTGGCAATGTGGCGTTCGGAAGGGCCCGGCACCCATGGCGATGCAAAGACCGTCAGGGCATCGAGACTTCTCCGCATTGTATATTTGACAAAAGGATACCATCTGTGGACGAAACCTATTTGGCATCTGGTCGAATTTCCGGTTAGTCGACGAACCTCCGGATGACATCTATTGCATTTTTGGCATCGCGCCTGTCATACGTTGTTAATTCAGTACGACTAATGGCAGAGGGCCTTATGGCAAATAAGTTAGCAGGTCAGAAGGCAAAATTTACGAGGGCGCTAGCTGACTATAACAGCACGGAGGATCCTACCAGAAGACTGGGAGCCGTGCGCCGGATGACTGAGGTGCTCAGCGAAGCGTCCACATCAGGTTTCACTGAAGCTGATGTCACAGGCGGTAAAGAAATTCCGGGAGAAGTGCGACAACTGGTGCCAAATGGCTCGGTCGCCCGTCAAGCGTTCCAACCGAAGACCCCGATCAGCTTATCCAACAACTAGAAAGGAAAGTTGATATGTCGAGATCTGCAAGAATACGGTAGCGGTAGCAAGACAGTATATGCGTATGGCTATAAGTGTGCGCCGGATCATCTGAAAATAGGCCGCTGCGATGGTGATGTCATTGAGCGCATTGCAAGTCAAATTAATACCGGTTATCCGGGCAAGCCGGTTTTTTCTTACTATCAAAACACAAGACTGTCGAGCACTTGAGATGGCAATGCACGGTATTTTGCGGCTTAAGGATCGCAAAGTGGTCGGAGGGGGTGATGAGTGGTATAAAGTGACGAAAGGGGAGGTGATTGAGATATACAACGCAATAGAGGGGACATCCCTCATTGGTTACGCCGGATGATTGTCGCAATTTACAGTTCGTTTAATTTGCAAATTACTCTGTCCGAGCGGCTTTCAGGATGGCCGTACGGTGCGTCTCCTTCTTCGAACTCAACCTTCCGCCGCAAACGGGCGTTCACCAACAATGGCACTACGCTGCATGTGATGCAGCACTCGTTACTACATCCTCCAGGATCATCGCGGCGGCCTTCTCCCCGATCATAATGGTGGGGGCGTTGGTGTTGCCGCCGACAACCACGGGCATGATGGAGGCGTCGGCAACGCGCAGGCCGGTGATGCCGTGCACGCGCAGGCGGGGGTCGACGACAGTGTTCGGGCCGGTGCCCATGGCGCAACTGACTGGACGGGTGCTGGTTGGATACGCCGGTGCGGCGGACATAGTCGAGCAGGTCCGCGTCGCTGGCGATTTCCGGGCTGGGAAAGATCTCGTTCACCACATACGGACGAAGGGCCGGCTGCGCGGCGATCTTCCTGACCAGTTTCAGGCCGATCAGGGCGGCCTGGATGTCGTAGTCGGTGCGCAGGTAGTCGAACAGGACGGCGGGCCAGGCAAAGGGGTCGGGACTGTTCAGCCGAACGGTGCCGCGTCCGTCGGGGCGGAGGTGGACGGGCGTCAGGCTGAAGCCGGGGAATTCGTGTGGGATGACGGCGTCGCGGTTGCGTTCGCGGGTGCTCCATTCGAACAGGTTGACCTGGATGTCGGGGCGTTCGAGGCGCGGGTCGGAGCGGGTGAAAAGCCCGGCGGTGACCCCGTTGCTGGCCATCGGACCGCTGCGGAACAGGCCATAGCGGATGCCGGCGATGGCCTTGCGCAACACACTGTTTTGCAGGTCATTCAGGGTGATGGCCTTGCTGCAGCGCCAGCTTGCGGTGGTGTTGAAGTGGTCGTGCAGGTTGGAGCCGACGGCGGGCATGTCGCGGATGACCTCGATGCCCAAATCCTGCAGGTGCTGCGCCGGGCCGAGGCCGGACAGCATCAGCAGTTGCGGGGAGCCGTAGGCGCCGCCGGAGACAATGACCTCAAGACGGGCTTTGCTGGTCTGGCGGCCGGCCTGGGTCTGGTATTCGACGCCGGTGGCTCGGCCTTGCTCAATCAGCACGCGGGTGGCGTGGGCGTTGGTCTGGATGGTGAGGTTGGAGGGCGGGTTGGACAGATAGGCTTTGGCGGCGCTCCAGCGGCGCTTGTTGCTGGTGGTGGTCTGGTAGTAGCCGCAGCCCTCCTGATCGGCGCCGTTGAAGTCAGGGTTGGGCGGGATGCCGGCTTCCTGGCAGGCTTGCAGGACGGCGCGGGACAGTTCGCCCTGTTCGGCCTGGTCGGAGACATGAAGCGGGCCGCCGGTGCCGTGGAAGGCGTTCGGGCCGCGGGTCTGGTTCTCGGCTTTCTTGAAGTAGGGCAGGACGGAATCCCAGTCCCAGCCGGTGCAGCCGCGCTGGCGCCAGTCATCGTAGTCGGCGTGATGGCCGCGGATGTAGACCATGCCGTTGATGGAGCTGGAGCCGCCGAGGGTCTTGCCGCGCGGCAGGTACAAACGCCGGCCGTTCATCTGCGGCTGCGGCTCGGTCTCGAATTTCCAGTTCACCGCGGGATCGACATAGGTCTTGGCATAACCGAGCGGAATGTGGATCCAGGGGTTCTTGTCGGGCGGGCCGGCCTCCAGGAGCAGCACGCGGTGGCAGCCGGTCTCGGCCAGGCGGCGGGCGATGACGCAGCCAGCGGACCCTGCGCCGGTGACGATGAAGTCGTAGCTGTCCGCGTCGCTCGGCATGGTCTGGCTGTCCCCCGTGGTTGGTTGGGGCCAGGATTGTTCAGGTGGGGGTTGGAGGCAATGGCCGCATTGAGCCGGCGCGCTATGCTGCCAGCCTGGTGTCCTCCAGGATCATCGCCGCCGCCTTCTCGCCGATCATGATGCTGGGGCGCATTGGTGTTGCCGGCCACGACGACCGGCATGATGGAGGCGTCGGCGACCCGCAGCCCGCTCGATCCCGTGCACCCGCAGCCGCGGATCCACCACGGTGTTGGTGCCGTTGCCCATCGCGCAGGTGCTGCTGGGGTGGTGGTTGGAAATGCCGGTCTGGCGCACGAAGGCCGCCGAGGTCGGCGTCGGTGCTGGTGGCCTGGCCGGGGGCGAGCTCCGCGGTGATGTAGGGGCGCAGCGCGGGCTGGTCGGCGATCTCGCCGGCACAGGCGGATGCCGGTGAGGACCGCGCGCATGTCGTAGTCGGTGCGCAGGAAGTCGAACAGGATCCTGCGGCGGCGCCAGCGGATCGGGGCTGGCCGAGCCGCACCGTGCCGCGGCCATCGGGGCGCAGATGCACCGGGCTCAGGGTGAAGCCGGGGAACGGATGCGGGATGACGCGGTCCTTGGTGCGCTCCAGCGTGCTCCATTCCAGCAGGTTGATCTGCAGGTCGGGCCGCTCCAGCCGCGGGTCGCTGCGGGTGAACAGGCCGGCATGGATGCCGTTGCTGGCCATCGGGCCGGAGCGGAACAGGCCGTAGCGGATGCCGGCGGCGATCTTGCGCGGCCAGGAGTTCTCCAGGTCGTTCAGGGTGATGGCGCGGGTGCAACGCCAGCTCAGGTAGGTGTTGAAGTGGTCGTGCAGGTTGGAGCCGACCGCCGGCATGTCGCGCACGACCGGGATGCCCATGTCCTGCAGGTGCTGGGCCGGCCCGAGGCCGGACAGCAGCAGAAGCTGCGGCGAGCCGTAGGTGCCGCCGGAGACGATGACCTCCCGGCGGGCACCGGCGGTGCGGCGGCCTTGGGCGGTGGCGTATTCGACGCCGGTGGCGCGGTTGTCGGTCGATCAGGATGCGGGTGGCATGGGCGCCGGTGCGGATGGTCAGGTTGCTGCGGTTTTTCGCCGGTTCCAGATAGGCTTTGGCGGTGCTCCAGCGGCGGCGGTTGGAGGTCGTGGTCTGGTAGTAGCCGCAGCCTTCCTGCTGGGCGCCGTTGAAGTCGGGGTTGCGGGGAATGCCGGCCTGCTCGCAGGCGTTCAGCACCGCGTCGGCGAGTTCGAATTTGCTGCGGCTGGTCGGAGACGTTCAGCGGGCCGCCGGTGCCGTGGTAGTCGCTTGGCGCCGCGGGCCTGGTTCTCCGCCTTCTTGAAGTAGGGCAGGACCGAATCCCAGTCCCAGCCGGTGCAGCCGCGCTGGCGCCACTCGTCGTAGTCGGCATGGTTGCCGCGGATATAGACCATGCCGTTGATCGAGCTGGTGCCGCCCAGCGTCTTGCCGCGCGGCAGATAGAGCCGGCGGTTGTCCAGCTGCGGCTGGGGTGCGCTCTCGAACTTCCAGTTCACGTTGGGGTTGATGAAGGTCTTGGCGAAACCGAGCGGGAATGTGGATCCAGGGGTTGGTGTCGGGCGGGCCGGCTTCCAGCAGCAGCACGCGGTGACGGCCGGATTCCGACAGGCGGGCGGCGACGACGGCGCCGGCCGATCCGGCGCCGGTGACGATGAAATCAAAGGTTTCCTGTGGCATGTTTCCCCTGGGCCATCGAATTGGGCCATTGCATCGCTTGGGTTCCGATTGTGCGGCTGGGGTGGCATAGTGGGCAAGTGATGGAGGGTGCGTCATGCTTGAAGTGGAACGTCCGGCGGATATGAAGGCCCATGTTGGCAAGACGGTGGGGACCAGCGAATGGGTGCTGGTGGATCAGCCGATGATCAACGCTTTTGCCGATGCCACGGGGGATCACCAGTGGATCCACGTCGACGTGGAGCGGGCAAAGCGGGAGATGCCGGGCGGCAAGACGATCGCGCACGGGTATCTGACCCTGTCGCTGCTGCCGCGGTTGGCGGACAGCGTCTACCGGATACGGCGGACGTCGCGCGGGATCAATTACGGGTCGAACAAGGTGCGGTTTACGGCGCCGGTGCCGGCGGGGTCGCGGGTGCGGCTGCATCAGGTGCTGAAGGGGGTTGACGATATCCAGGGCGGGGTGCGGATGACATTCGAGAGCACAGTGGAACTTGAGGGTCAGGCAAAGCCGGCCTTGGTGGCGGAGGCTTTGGTTCTGGCGTTTGACTGAGGCGGTTCGGGGGCGGTGTCCGCGGGGCGTTGCTGGTGGGTATTGCGGGCTGTCTTGTTAGGACCGCCCGCATGGTCGGGTCATCGGGGCATTCCCTCGAAGACGGTCAAGCCTGCCGGGATGACAGCCCATGGCGGGCGGCCCCGCGTGAAGATCGCGATCCTTGGATGAAACGAAGATGGTTCGTCCAGCGATCCGGCGTAGATCGTGAAAGTTTCATCCTTGACGATCTCGCCGCCGAATACGAGGCCTCCACACAGGGGGCATGAGTTGCGAACGGCGTCTCCGCCGCTGGCAGCCTTGGAACGATACTGCAGGGTTTCACCGCTGACGCGCAGGACGTCTTTTGAAAACACCATGAAGGGTATGAAGCCCGAACCGGACGCCTTGCGGCAGTCGGCGCAGTAACAATGACCGGCGGCTTGCGGTTCGCCGTGGGCTTCGTAGCGCAGGGCGCCACACAGGCAACCGCCAGTATAGAGTTTTTGGTTCATGGTGGCAGTTTATCCTTGGCTTGGAGGACAGTCCATGTTGCGGCGTGGGCGAATTCATCGTCAGGGGTGTGGGGCAAGCAGTTGAAGCGGTGCATCTCGTTGGCGATCTCAACGCCTCATGGGGCGGCGCGCGTTTGAGCCCCGGTTTACGGTCGAAGCAATGGCCCGAAAGTAACTGGAGTTGGTCGGACACGCTCTGGCTGGAAATCGAAGCTTGTGCTGATCCAGTTGGCTCTCGGGTGAACATTGCCATCTTAGGCGGTACGGCTGTTATATATACGATATTTGCGGCGTTTGGCCGGCTTCCAATTTCGGAATTGAGAGCGCCGGGACTCAGAGTTCACGGTGACGAATTGATATGATATTCGGCCCAAACCGGACCCATAGGAAGAGACGCGGCGATCGTGGTTTGGCTTGTCTATTGCCGTAATGGGCGCCTCCACGCATGGCGTGGATATTTTCTTTGATCTTGAGTTGTTACTAATAAGTTCTAAACTGCCGAGCGACCTGGAGGGATTCAGGCAACTGACCTGTTTCAGCTACGCGGGCATTGCCAACCGTCGGCTTGGGACTGACCGGTGGCCGGCCTTTGAATCGAATCCCGGATTCTGGCGAGACAGGCGCGGGGTCGACTTCGCGCTGGCATTCTTGCTGTTCTGACTTGCTATTCTGACGCTGGCGCCTAACGCCAGATCGCCAGAAGTACCAAGAGCAGAGCCAGTATCGCGGACACCGTTTGCCAGAAGCGCAAAGGGTCGCGGTCGATCAAGGCGCGGCGGCGCGGCAGGCCGGGGGCGGCGTGCAGTTCGCCATGTTCCAGGGCGAAGATGCATTCCAGCGCGTCGTCGAAACGATCGGCGGGGCGGACCGCGATCAGCCGCCGCAGCACCTGATCCAGCCAGGACGGCAGGTCGGGGCGCAGCTGCAGCCACCGAGGCCGGGGGGCGGGTGAAGCGGGGGCGGGAGAACGGCTCGATCTCACCGTAGGGATAGGCGCCGGTGAACATGCGAAACAGGGTAACACCCAGAGCGAAGATGTCGGACTTTTCGTTACCCGGCTGACCGTCGATCAGTTCAGGTGCCATATAGCTGGGGGTCCCGGGGACGGTGGTGGCGGGGAAGTCCTCGATATTGGGCAGGCGGGCGACACCGAGGTCGAGCAGTTTCAGGCCGCCGTCGGGTTGCAGGATGACGTTGTCGGGCTTGATGTCGCGGTGAATAACGCCGGCGCGATGTAGGGTGGCGACGGCCTTGGCGAGCTTGGTGGCGATGGCGACACCCTCGGTCCGGGTGACCCGGGGACGGCGCAGCAGGCGCTGTTCGAGGGTTTCGCCCTCGTAGAACGGCATGACGGTGTAGAGGGCGGTGCGGGATTGCAGCGGCGTTTCGATCACCTCGGCGATCCACGGGCTGCGCAGGCGTGCGGCGATCCAGAACTCGCGCAGGAAGGCCAGGCGAAGGACGGGTTCGGCGCCGGTGGCCGGCTTGGGGAATTTGATGATCACCGCACGCTGGTCGGATTGCTGGCTGGCGCGGAACACCCGGCTGTAGCGTCCGTCGGACAGCATCCGGCCAAGGACATAGCCGTCGATGACAGCGCCGGATCGGGGGGCAGGGATGATCGGCAGCGCGTTGACAGCCGATTCCAGGTCGGATTGGTCGGCATCCGGCAGGGCGATCAGGTCCACGACCAGCGCGGTGGCGTTGTCGCCGATACGGGCGTGCAGTGCAGCCTCGACCAGTGCGCGGGCGGTTTCCTCGGGCGCGATCGCGGCGATCCAGCTCATTGCGGATGGCGCGATCCGACAGGGCGCCATGGATGCCGTCGGTGCAGAGCAAATAGCGGTCGTGGATGCGGGCGGCCTCGGCTTCGTAGTCGATGCGGATTTCGGGTTCGGCGCCCAGCGCCCGGGTGAGCATGTTGCGCATCGCCGAACGGGGTGGGACGTGGTCGGTGGTGAGGCGGGTCAGGGCGCCATCCCGCAGGCGATAGAGACGGGAATCGCCGATATGGACGGCGTGCATCTGCCGGCCGCGCAGGATCAGCGCGGTGAAGGTGCAGGCCATGCCAAGCAGCGTCTGGTCGGCATGGCCCTGGGTATGCAGCCAGCGGTTGATGGCGATCAGGGCAGTGACCGCGTTGGCCTTGACCCCTTTCAGTGGATTGAGCTCGGTCCTGGGCGTCGAGGAACAGCCGCACCGCGGTTTCGGCTGCGACGCGTCCGCCTTTGGCGCCGCCGACCCCATCGGCGATGGCGGCCAGAAGCGCCGGCCGGCCAGCGTCAGGAGGCAGGCAGGCGGCGAAGTCCTCGTTGCGGACGCGGCTGCCCGGGTCGGTCGCGATGCCGACCTGCACGCGCAGTGTTTCCGTTCCCGTGCGCATCGTTCCCCTGGTCCGTGGCTGGAAGGCAGGATAGATCAGGTGCCACCAATCGTAACCAGCAATTGCCGTCGCAGAATGCACGCACGCGCCCGGATGCTTGGAATTTGGTCAATCGTGGGTGATAGAGGCTGGTGCCTTGCCGGGTGCCGGTGGCATGGCCCATGCAGGGTCGTTGGGGATTAACACAAAGGGAGCGCAGTCGGCATATGGCAAACACTCGATCACGCGGTTTGGGACGGCGCTCGCTTCTGGCCGTGGGTGGTGTCGTGGCGGGCAGCGGCGCCATCACCGGATTTCCGACGATCTGGGCGCAGAACATCAAGAACATTACGCTGCGGCAGTTCGGCACGGGGGTGTCGAACCTGAATGCGGTGGCGGAAAAGGTGAAGGCTGACCTGGGGTTCACGCTGTCAATGACGGCGCTGGATACCGATGCGGTCACCCAGAAGGCGGTGACCCAGCCGAAGTCCTATGACATCGCGGATATCGAGTATTTCGCTATCAAGAAGGTGTTTCCGACCGGCGTGATGCAGCCGATGGATGCGAAGAAGATCAAGCTGTACGACAAGATCGTGCCGATCTTCACCAAGGGAAAGCTGGCGCCGGACAGCCAGATCGCGCAGGGCACCACCCCGTATTCCGTGGGTTATGTTGACGGTCCCAACGGCAAGGCCTTTGCCAAGGGTGCGACGGGCTGGATGACGCTGATCCCGACGATCTATAACGCCGATACGCTGGGCATCCGGCCGGACCTGGTGGGGCGGCCGATCAGTCACTGGAAGGACCTCGTCGATCCGGCGTTCAAGGGCAAGGCGTCGATCCTGAACATTCCGTCGATCGGCATCATGGACGCGGCGATGGTGATGGAGTCGCTGGGGACGCTGAAATACGCCGACAAGGGCAACATGACGAAGCCGGAGATCGACAAGACCATCGCCTTCCTGATCGAGACGAAGAAGGCCGGGCAGTTCCGGGCGTTCTGGAAAAGCTTCGACGAGAGCGTGAACCTGATGGCGTCGGGCGAAGTGATCATCCAGTCGATGTGGTCGCCGGCGGTGGCGGCGGTGCGGTCGAAGGGGATCGCCTGCAAGTATCAGCCGCTGGCCGAGGGCTATCGCGCCTGGGCGGGCGGCCTGGGTCTGGCGAAGCATCTCAGCGGGTTGGAACTGGATGCGGCCTATGAATACATCAACTGGTATTTGTCCGGCTGGGTTGGGGCTTATCTGAACCGGCAAGGGTATTACAGCGCGGTGCTGGAGACTGCGAAAGCAGAACATGTCGCCGGACGAGTGGGGTTACTGGATCGAGGGCAAGCCGGCGCAGAAGGACATCCTCAGCCCCGAGGGCAAGGTGATGGAGAAGGCTGGCGCGGTGCGTGACGGCGGGTCGTTCACCGAGCGGATGGGGCGGGTGGCGTGCTGGAACTCGGTGATGAACGAGGACCGGTACATGATCCAGAAATGGAACGAATTTATCGCGGCCTGATCTTCGCTGAGACTTGGTATCGGCTGGCTGCCATGGCGCGCTACCTCGCATGGATCGCTTCCGGCAAGATCCGGTCCAGTGCCAGCCGACCCTGGGCGAAGGCGCGGTGCCTGCATCTCTGGTCCCCGGCGTGACGCCCTCCAGCGCCAGGAAGTGGATGTCGGTCAGCCCGATCGTGTTCAGGATCGCGCGCAGGTAGGGCGTCAGGAAATCCGGCTGGGCCGGCGTGCCGGTGGGAGACGGTCCGGTGAACCAGCCGCCTGAAGCAATGACGACGAACACCGGGCGGTCAGCCAGCTTGCCGATCTTGCCGGAAGGGGTGCTGGCAAAGCTGCGGTGAATGCGGACGACCTGATCGATCCAGGCTTTCAGCACCGCCGGCACCGTGTAGTTATGCATCGGCGTGGCGATGACCACGGCGTCCGCTCGGTCAAGTTCGTCGATCAGCGTCTCCGAGGCGGCGAACGCGGTGTTTGCGTCGGTCGGGTCCATGATCGCGGCGCAAAATTCGGCGTCGACGAACGGTGGCGGCGAGGTGGCCAGGTCGCGGTGTGTAACGGTGGCTGTCGGATGGCTCGTTTGCAGCCTTGCCAGGACCTGGTCCGCAAAGGTCCCGCAAATCGAAGCCTGGCCTTTTGGACTGCAGGAAATATGGAGAATGCTGCGCATCGGCTAATCCAATCCTTTGGCGAAGCGCAGTGACGCCGGCAGCATCCCGTAGCGGAAGTAGAAGCGCTGCCCAAGCAGGTTGTCCAGCGCGGTGTCGAGGGTCAGCCGGGTGCAGTCGGCGCGGCGCGCCTCCTCGGCGACCGCATCCAGCAGCTTCGCGCCCAGTCCGCCGCGGCGGTTTGCCGGGGCGACGACCAGATCGTCCACATAGCAGAACCGGCCGCGGATCAGGTTCTCCTGCATGCGATAGCCGGCGAGCCCGACGGCCTCGTTTCCCAGCCAGGCGGCCAGCAGGTGATAGCCCTGGTCGAACTGGCGCAGCACGCGCTCGACCATCTCCGCGGGTCCGGTCAGGTGGGGGCGCAGTGCGTGCATGACCGGAAAGCAGGCTTCCAGCTCAGCCTCGGTGCGCGCCGGGCGGATGTCGACGGTCATGATGCCGTCTTCGCCGGATGCGACCCGCTGCCGATCGCCAGGCGGTTCCACAGGTTGATCATGCCGATCAGCAGCGTCAGGTTGGCGATCTCGGCCTGGGAGAACACGTTGGCCAGACGGTCGTAGGCTTCCGGTGGCGCGCCATCGACCGACACCCGCGTCAGGTGCTCGGTCCAGGCCAGGGCGGCCCGCTCGCGTTCAGAGTAGAACGGTGCTTCCCGCCAGGCATTCAGCACATACAGGCGCTGTTCGGTTTCGCCCTGCCTGCGCGCGTCCTTGCTGTGCATGTCCAGGCAGTAGGCGCAGCCGTTGATCTGGGAGGCGCGCATCTTCACCAGCTCGATCAGCGGATGTTCCAGGCCGCAGTTCCGGATCTGGGCCTCCACACTGGCCAGCGCGCGGTAGGCGTCCGGCACGAGCTGGGTCCATGGCAGTTGTCGTGAATGGGACATGGCGAGCTCCTTCGTTTCGCGCTGGCTTATGTGCCTCTACGGTGGCATAGCGATAAGAGCCAAGAACGGACGAATTGACTGGTCCATGACATTAAGCTTCACCCTCGACCCGACCGAAACCGAACCGCTGTTTCTGCAGATCGCCGCTCGGGTGCGGTCGGCGATCGCGGCCGGGTCTGTGGCGGCGGGTGCGCGGCTGCCCTCGGCGCGGGCACTGGCGGCGCAGTTGGCGGTCGCGCGCGGGACGGTGGACGCCGCCTACGCGTTGCTGGCGGGGGAGGGCGCGATCATGACCCGCGGCGCGGCCGGCACGGTGGTATCGGGTTCGCCGGGCGGACGGATCGAGGCTGTGGGCCATACGCCGTTCATGTTCGCCGCCGAGGCAAGCCCGACGCGGTCCGAACCGCTGCCGTTTCAGATGGGCCTGCCGGCACTGGACGCGTTTCCTCGCAAGCTTTGGTCCAATCTGACGGTGCAGGCGGCGCGTTCCACCCAGCCGGCGGACCTGGCGGACACCGATCCCGCCGGATCGCCGGAGCTGCGCCAGGCCGTCGCCGCGTATCTGGGGGTCGCGCGGGGCATCCGCTGTTCGGCCGCGCAGGTGCTGATCACGGCCGGCTACCAGGGCGCGCTGTCGCTGGTGCGCAACGTGCTGTTGCGGCATGGCGATCCGGTGTGGATGGAGGATCCGGGCTACCCGTCGGACCCGCCAGGCGCTGGAGGCCGCCGGCGTCCGGGTGGTGCCGGTTCGGGTCGACCAGGAGGGATTGCGGGTCGCCTCCGGCATCGCCGCGGCGCCCAAGGCGAAGCTGGCGGTGGTGACCCCGACCCATCAAAGCCCGACAGGCGTGGCCTTGTCCCTGCCGCGGCGGCTGGCGCTGCTGGCCTGGGCGGCGGAAGCCGAGTCCTGGATTCTGGAAGACGATTACGACAGCGAGTTCCGCTATGTCGGGCGGCCGCTGCCATCGCTGAAAAGCCTGGATCGGGGCAACCGGGTGCTCTACGCGGGCACCTTCAGCAAGGTGCTGTTTCCGGCGCTTCGCCTTGGGTATCTGGTGGTGCCGCCGGAACTGGCGACGGCATTCCTGCGGGCATCCCGGCTGCTGACGCTGGGCCAGCCGCCGCTGCAGCAGGCTGTCGTCGCCGCCTTCATGCAGAAGGGTCACTTCGCCCGGCATATCCGCCGAATGCGGATGCTGTACGCGGAGCGTCGCAAAGCCCTGGCGCAGGCGTTGCAGGCGGCGTTCGGCAAAGACGTTTCGGTCGAGATGGCGGCCGGCGGCATGCACCTGCTGGCGCGGTTTTCCGGCGCCCCTGATGACACGGTGCTGGCCAGGCGTGCGGCGGCGGCGGCGCTGGCGCCCTCGGCGCTGTCACCTTTGGCAATGGCGCATGGCCAGGGGCACGGCTTGTTGCTGTCGTTTACCAATATCCCTGCCGAGGCGGCGCCAGGGATCGTTGCCCGGCTGCAGGTTGCCGTCGGCCAGATGTGGGCTTGACCGTCGCACCCCGCGCTTGCGACCCTGCCGCTTTGGCGAATGCCGGCGACAAAGCGGGGTGGATGCATGGTGCGGCTTAGACTGGTTCCGTTTCTGCAAGCCGCGCCTCTCGCCGTTATTCTGATCTTCTTCCTGCTGCTGCCGATGCTCGCCCTGCTCGTTGTCAGTTTCTTCGACTATGACAGCGTCCAGATCATCCCGGCGTTCCAGTTCACCAACTACACCGACGTGCTGGGATCGGCGGTGACCTGGCGTGACCTACCTCAACACGTTGCGCTACACGGTCATCGTCTGGGCCGTCACGGTGGTGCTGGGGTTTACCGTCGCCTACGTGCTGGCGTTCGAAATCCGCAGCCGGACCGCGCAGATGGTGCTGTTCCTGGTCTGCACCGTTCCGTTCCTGACGTCCAACATCATTCGCATGATCTCCTGGATCCCGTTCCTGGGGCGCGAGGGGCTGCTGAACAGCGCATTGCTGAAACTCGGGCTGATCCACCAGCCGCTGGAGTTCCTGCTGTTCTCCGACTTCGCCGTGGTGCTGGCTTACACCCATCTCTACACGCTGTTCATGGTGACGCCGATCTTCAACACCATGATGCGGATCGACCGCCGGCTGCTGGAGGCGGCGCTGGACGGCGGCGCCGGATGGTGGCGCACGGTGACCCAGGTGATCATGCCGCTGTCGAAATCCGGGATCGCGATCGGGTCGATCTTCGTCGTGACCATGGTGATGGGCGATTTCATTACCGTGCGGCTCATGAGTGGCGGGCAAAGCGCGTCGGTCGGGCTGATGATCGCCAATCAGATCTCGTCGTTGCAGTATCCGGCGGCGTGCGCCAATGCGGTCGTGCTGCTGGCGATCGTGCTGATGATGATCGCGGCGATCCTGCGCATCGTCGATATCCGGAAGGAGCTGTGATGGCGGCGTCGCTTCGCCGGTTCGTGCTGCTTGGCGTGCTGGGGCTGTTCATCCTGTTCCTGTACGGGCCGACCCTGACCATCCTGGTGCTGTCGTTCCAGGGACCGGACGGCGGACTGACGTTCCCGATGAACGGATTCTCGGTGCATTGGTTCGCCCGGCTGTTTCAGACTCAGGCGGTGGGGGATTTCGGCGGGTCGCTGATGCGGTCCTTCGCGCTGGCGACGATGGTGATGGTGGCGACGGTGGTCGTTTCGCTCGCGGCGGGCATGGCGTTCCGGCGGCGGTTCTGGGGATCGGGGCCGCTGTTCACGCTGACGGTCGCCAGCCTGATCATCCCGTCGATCCTGGTCAGCCTGGGGGTCGGGCTGCTGTTCAGCGCACTGGGTCTCGATCCGGACTGGTACAGTTCGGCGTTCGGCGCGCAGCTGACCTGGACCCTGCCGTTCGGCCTGCTGATCATGTTCGCGGTGTTCAACCGCTTCAACCGCGCGTGGGAAGAAGCGGCGCGCGACCAGGGGGCGACGCCCTGGCAGTCGTTCCGTCATGTGGTGCTGCCGATCATCGCACCCAGCGTGATCGGTATCGCGTTGTTCGGGTTCACGCTGTCGTACGATGAATTTGCCCGCACCCTGCTGACGGCGGGAAGCGACAACACGCTGCCGCTGGAGATCTTCGGCATGACCACCAGCGTGACCACGCCGGTGCTGTACGCGCTGGGGACGCTGACGACAGTTTTCTCTTTCGTGGTTATCCTCGGCGCCTTGTTGATCGTCCGGCTGCTGGCTGCCAAACGGGCGGTTTAGGAGGGGAAAACATGCCGAACGTCACGGTGCTGGATCATCCGCTGCTGCGTCACAAGCTGGCGTTGCTGCGCGACAAGACCACCACCACCGCGAAGTTCCGCCAGGTGGCGCGCGAGATCAGCCTGCTGATGGCCTACGAGGTCACCCGCGACCTGCCGCTGGAGCCGATCGAGATCGAGACGCCGCTGGAGATCGATGCAGGCCGAGCATCTGGCCGGCAAGAAGCTGTGCATCGTGTCGATCCTGCGCGCCGGCAACGGCATTCTGGAAGGCATGCTCGATCTGGTCCCCTCGGCTCGGGTTGGCCATATCGGGCTGTATCGCGACCACGTCACCCTGCGGCCGGTGGAGTATTACTTGAAGCTGCCGAGCGATATGGCGGAACGGCTGGTTATACTGGTCGATCCGATGCTGGCGACGGGCCACTCGGCTGCGGCGGCGGCGTCAGCGATTGAAGCAGGCGGGGGTTACGGCGATGAAGTTCGTCTGCCTGCTGGCGGCGCCCGAGGGGATGGCCGCGTTCACCGAGGCGCATCCGGATGTGCCGGTGTTTACCGGCGCGATCGACCGGCGAGCTGGACGACAACGGCTATATCCGGCCGGGGCTGGGCGATGCCGGCGACCGGTTCTACGGCACCCGGTAGCATTGGCCTGATGACGAAGTTTTTTGCCCCGCCGCGCGGCAGACTGTGTAGCCTCCCGTCCAAATAAAACGGAGGTTGTCAATGTCCAGACGCATGTTCCTGGCGGGACTTGCCGCTGCTTGTTTGCCGATCCGCGCATGGGCGGCTGACGACACGCCGGGTGTCACCGCGACGGAACTCAAGATCGGCAATACCGCGGCCTACAGCGGGCCGGCCTCGGCCTACGGGATCATCGCCCGGACCGAGGCCGCGGTGTTCAGGATGATCAACGACCAGGGCGGCGTGGGCGGCCGGAAGATCATCTAGATCTCGCTGGACGACGGGTACAGTCCGCCCAAGACCGTGGATCAGGTGCGGCGTCTGGTGGAGCAAGATCAGGTCGCCTTCATGTTCGCGACAATCGGCACGCCGTCCAACACCGCGATTTATCGCTATACCAACGGCCAGCGGCGTGCCGTTGCTGTTTCTGGGCAGCGGCGCCAACAAGTGGGGCGATCCAAGGCCGCGCCCTGGGTGATGGGCTGGCAGCCAAGCTATCGGACCGAAGCGCAGATCTATACGCGGTATATACTGCGCGAAAAGCCGGACGCGAAGATCGCGATCCTGTATCAGAACGATGATTTCGGCAAGGATTACCCGGCGGGCGTGCGCGACGTGCTGGGCGAGGATTTCGACACGCGCGTGGTCAAGATCGTTTCGTATGAGACGACAGACGCGACGATCGATTCGCAGGCGGTGGCGTTGCAGGCATCGGGCGCGGATGTGCTGATCACCGCGGCGACGCCGAAATTCGCGGCGCAGACAATTCGCAAGATCGCGGATCTTGGCTGGAAGCCGCTGCATTTCATGACGAACGTTTCGATCTCGGTGGGTTCGGTCATCACCCCGGCGGGCCCGGAAAACGCGGTCGGGATGATCAGCGCCGCGTATCTGAAGGATCCGACGGATCCCAGTTGGAAAGACGATGCCGGTATGGCCCAGTGGCGGGCGTTCATGGCCAAGTATATGCCGGACGCCGATCTGACCGACGGCGGGCCGGTGTTCGGCTATGGCGTGACGATGTGCCTGTGGCAGGTGCTGAAGCAGTGCGGCACGGATTTCTCGCGCGCCAACATCATGAAGCAGGCGGCCAGCCTGCATGACCTGGAAATCCCGGTGCTGCTGCCGGGGATCAGGGTCAATACCAGCGCGACCAATTTCCATCCGATCCGGCAGATGCAACTGACGCGGTGGACCGGGCAGCATTTCGAGTTGTTTGGCAAAGTGCTGGAGGGCGAGGGCGCTTAGGTCCTACCGCCCGAACCGCCGCATCCGGTCATCGACTTTTGCGATGAAGCGGGTGCAACTGGCCTCCGTGGCGACGTTCATATGGTACATGGCAAGGTAGGTCCGCGTCGCCTGCTTGCCGGTAAGCCAGTACAGATAGCGCCTCAGGATGCGTCTGGGTGGGTCCCCCATCCACATTACCATGTGGCGCGGGCGGCCGTAGGTCACGACGGCGGCCAGATGGCGGATGTGGGTCAGGGCCGGGCGCACCTTGCCGTCTTCCAGCCTGAACGACACGCCGGGCATCAGCACGCGATCAAAGAAGCCCTTCAGGATCGCCGGCGGGCCAAAGCACCATGTGGGGTGACAGAGCACCAGCGCCTCGGCGGCCAGCAGGCGATCCACGTAGCTGCCGAGCGGCGCCCGGTTGCGGGTTTCGTCATGGTAGTTGCGGCGTTCCTCGGCGCTCATGACCGGGTTGAAGCCCTCGGCATAGAGGTCGCAGTCATCGACCTCATGACCGGAGGAGCGCAGCGCGGTCACCACCGTGCGATGCAGCGAGGCGTTGAAGCTGTCGTCGAGCGGATGGGCGAAGATGACCATGATGCGCATCAGGTGACGTCCGGAAGGATCAGGCGGGAATCGTGGCGGATGGCGATGGTGATGACACGTTCATCCACCGCTGTGAAATCGGCCGCCGGGGCGCCGTTGCCCGGGTTGACGGCGTAGGACGGCGTGGCCGCGGCGGCCAGGGACAGGCGCAGAGCGTGTCCGGGCGGGATGGTGACGCAGACAACCCGCATCGGCAGGCTGACCCGATCATCTGCGACGTCGAACCGCGCGTGACCCTGCGTCAGGGTCCAGGCTTTGCCGTCCGGGGCAAGCATCGACAGCACGGCGTCGATATCGAAGGACGGCTGGTCGGCCTGCAGTGTCAGCTGGGCGGAGACCGGGCCGCACAGGAACAGCGGCTGCTCAAACGGCGCCGACTGATAGACCGCGACGTCGGCCCGGTCGTCGAGTGCCGCACGATCCTGCATCCCGGCGGGCGGGCTGCCGTGACCGCCCATGTTCGGGGCGGGGCGCCAAGGGTCGTGCACCAGATGGTCGGCTGTGTGCCCTGTCGCCCGCGTCGTCAGGGTGCCCGAACTGGCGGACGCCGCGCGACCGTCACCGCCGAGAAACAGAGTCAGGGGCTTAACGTCCGGCCAGGTCGCAAACCGCTGCCAGCTTCGGCTGCCGACATCGAACAGATGCAGGCAACCTGGCGGCTTGGTGTCATGGTATTTCAGGTGGCGGTCGAACCAGGCGATTTGTGCGATGTCGATCGCGGATCGCGCGGTAGGGCCGAAATCCATGGCCCCGGCGCGCCGGCCCCAGGGCTGGTGGGTCCACGGGCCGATGTGCAGCGCCTGTTCTGCCTTGGCGGCAGTGGCGACGGCGTCGTGGGCCGCCAGGGTGCCCATCAGCATCTGGTCGTACCAGCCACCGACATGAAGCATCGGCACATCCAGCGCATGGTTCGACAGGCGGGCGGCGGGGGCCACGCTGTCCCAGAACGGTCCGGGACCGGGGTGGGTCAGCCACTGCTCGTAATGGGTCCAGTGGCCGAAGCGCCGGATGACCTCCGGGCGGGTGCGATGGGGTTCCTGCAGCGGCAGGGACTGGGCTGCGGCGCGCAGGGTATGGGCGGCGATGCGGTCGCCGTCATGGGTGGCTTTGACGAAGCCCATTTGCAGCGCCCAGCCAAGATTGGGGCCAAGGCGAAAGGCGTTGTTCTCCCACGCCCAGTCGGTGCGGAGATCCCAGCCACCCATGGCAGGGGCCATTGCGCCGATGCTGCCGCCCCCGGCAAGGGCCAGGTATTGGGTGTTGGCCTGGTAGGAGAAACCGTAGGTGCCGACGCGGCCGTTGCAGCCGTCCAGCGCGGCGGCCCAGGCCACGCTCGCGGCGCCGTCGGCTTCTTCGTTGAGAAAAAGCTGGAATTCACCTTCGCTGGTGCCGGTGCCCCGAACATCCTGGATCGCAACGATGTAGCCGTGGGCGGCATACCAGGCGGGATGGGCAAAAACCAGAGTGGACGCGATCGCCCGTCCATAAGGCTGGCGCATCAGCAGAGCCGGGTACGGACCAGGGGCTTCGGGACGCCATATGCTGGCGTCAAGCCGGCAGCCGTCACCGGTGTGCATGGAGATGGTGGCAGGCGGGGCGACGGCTAGCACAATTGGGGCCTCGTCGGAAAAGTCGCCATAAATCTGTAATGAACGGCATTTTGATTGCCGCCACAGCGGAATTTGTCAGCAATCGACAGCCAATATGTGTTCACTAATTGGTAGGCGGCAAACCCTGAAGACGAAACGGCGTTGCTCACCCCGCATGTCGCAAGGCCGAGATACCGGTCTTCGGCATGAGACAACCTGGGTGGGCCTGCCCATCATTGAGCACATCGCAGCATAAGCGATAACGTAAAGGAGGTCGCGATGCGCGCCGGGCCGGACGGTTCCCCACACAAACTGCGATACCAGGACAAAGTGCCATACAGGATGACGCCACCAGGACGTGTCGGGCGTTGGGTCGCCATGCTGATCCCGATCCTGCTGACGGGATGCCAGGGCATTCTCGATCCAAAGGGATATATCGGGCAGGCCAACAAGACGATCCTGATCGACTCGCTCGCGATCATGCTCGCCATCGTCATCCCGACCATCGCCGCGACCTTGGGGTTCGCCTACTGGTTCCGCGCCTCCAACACGAAGGCGAAATACCTGCCGGACTTTGCCTATTCCGGCCGTGTCGAGTTGATCACCTGGTCCATCCCGCTGCTGACGATTATCCTGCTGGGGGGCGTGGCCTGGATCGGTTCGCACGAGCTTGATCCCGCCGAACCGTTGCCGTCGAAAACGCCGCCGCTGCAGGTTCAGGGGGTGTCACTGGATTGGAAATGGCTGTTCATCTATCCTGATCAGCACATCGCCAGCGTCAACCAGCTTGTTGTGCCGATCGGCGTGCCGATCCACTTCGCCCTTACTTCCGCAAGCGTGATGAATACGTTCTTCATACCGCAACTCGGCAGCATGATCTACACGATGAACGGCATGGCGACGCAGCTGAACCTGGACGCCGAGCAGGCCGGGCACGTATCGGGGAATTTCCGGTCACTACAGCGGCGACGGGTTCTCGGACATGCACTTCGATGTGCGGGCGGTGCCGCCCGACCAGTTCACCGCGTGGGTCACCGCCACGCGCGGCACCGGGCCGTCGCTGGATTCCACCAGCTACGGCGATCTGGCCAGGCAAAGCATCAACGTTGGTCCGTTTACCTACCGCGACGCGGAGGCCGGCATTTTTCAGAAGATCGTCACGCAGCAACTGCCGCCCGGGCCCGGCCCGCGCACCGGCAGACCTGATGTCAACGTCTCCCCACGGACGGAGCACTAGCATGTTCGGAAAGCTTACCTGGCCGGCGATTCCGCTCGACCAGCCGATCCCGCTGATAGCCGCGGGGGTGGTCGGGCTGACGATCCTGCGTCGTCGTCGGGTTCATTACGCTGAAGGGCTGGTTGCCGTATCTTTGGCGGGAGTGGATCACCAGCGTCGATCACAAGCGGATCGGGGTCATGTATACCCTGCTCGCGATGGTGATGCTGCTGCGCGGGTTCTCCGATGCGATCATGATGCGGTCGCAGCAGGCGCTCGCGTTCCGGTCCGAAGGGTATCTGCCGCCGGAACACTACGACCAGATATTTTCGGCCCACGGCACGCTGATGATCTTCTTCGTCGCGATGCCGTTCGTGATCGGACTGATGAACTTCGTCGTGCCGCTGCAGCTTGGCGTGCGGGACGTTGCGTTTCCCACACTGAACTCGGTCGGCTTCTGGCTGACCGCGACCGGTGCGCTGCTGGTCAACATCTCGCTTGTCGTGGGGGAGTTCGCGCGCACCGGCTGGCTGCCGTATCCGCCATTGTCAGAGCTGACCTACTCGCCCGGCGTCGGCGTGGATTATTATCTGTGGTCGCTGGAGATTTCCGGCGTCGGCACCTTGCTGTCCGGGGTCAACCTGGTGACGACGGTGCTGAAGATTGCACGCGCCCGGCATGACCTATTTCCGGATGCCGATGTTCTGCTGGACGTCGCTGGCATCCAACCTGCTGATCGTCGCAGCCTTCCCGATCCTGACCGCGACGTTGGCCATGCTGCTGCTGGACCGCTACCTCGGCTTTCACTTCTTCACCAATGAAGCCGGCGGCAACGTGATGATGTTCATGAACCTGATCTGGGCCTGGGGCCATCCGGAGGTCTACATCCTGATCCTGCCGGCGTTCGGCGTGTTTTCAGAGGTGGTCTCGACCTTCTCCCGCAAGCCGCTGTTCGGCTACCGGTCGATGGTCCTGGCGACGATGGTCGATCTTCGTGCTCGCGTTCACGGTGTGGCTGCACCACTTCTTCACCATGGGCGCGGGTGGCGACGTCAACGCGATCTTCGGCATCATGTCGATGATCATCGCGGTGCCGACGGGCGTGAAAGTGTTCAACTGGCTGTTCACGATGTATGGCGGCCGGGTGGTGTTCTCCTCGCCGATGCTGTGGTCGATCGGCTTCATGGTCACCTTCGTCATCGGCGGCATGACCGGCGTGCTGCTGGCCGTGCCCCCGGCGGACTTTGTGCTGCACAACAGCCTGTTTCTGGTGGCGCACTTCCATAACGTCATTATCGGCGGGGTGCTGTTCGGCGGGTTCGCCGGCTACAACTACTGGTTTCCGAAGGCATTCGGCTTCCGGCTGCACGAGGGGCTGGGCAAGGCCGCGTTCTGGTGCTGGTTCGTCGGCTTCTACCTGGCGTTCATGCCGCTTTATGTCCTTGGCCTGATGGGGATGACCCGGCGCATGCAGCACTACGATGTCGCCGCCTGGCAGCCATGGTTGCTGGTGGCGGCGGGCGGCGCGGCGGTGATCCTGGCTGGGATCATCCTGCAGGTTGCGCAGCTCGTGGTCAGCATCCGGCAGCGTGAAGCGCTGCGCGACCTGACTGGCGATCCCTGGAACGGGCGGTCGCTGGAATGGGCGGTGTCCTCCCCGCCGCCGGCCTTCAATTTCGCCGTGCTGCCGCGCATCGAAGGCGAGGACGCCTATTGGGGCATCAAGCAGCGGGCGATCGAGCAGGCGCGGATCAGGCCGGAGCCGGAATACACCGATATCGAAATGCCGCGTAACAGCCCGACTGGTTTCATCTGCGCCTTCTTCGCGACCTTCATGGGATTTGCCTTGATCTGGCATATCTGGTGGCTGGTGGCACTGGGCTTTGTCGGGGCGTTCGCGACCTTCGTCGTGTTCGCGTGGCGGGATCGAAGACGAATATATCATTCCGGCCGACGTCGTCGCGGGTATCGATCGGGCCAACCGCAGCGCACGCGCAGAAGCGCTCGCCACCCTGCAGCCCGTCCGATGAGCGTCTCCCAGGCCGCCGCCAGCCACGGCGATCCGAACCGTGTCGGGCACAATCGTGAAGCGCGCAACCGACCCCACATGCCAGACCACGCGGGCGCAGACCACGGCGGCGGGCTGCTGGCGAAGCGCATCGTCACCGGCTACGGTTTCTGGATTTTCCTGCTCAGCGACATCATCATGTTCTCGGCCTTCTTCGCGACCTACGCGGTGCTGGTCGGGGCGACAGCGGGCGGCCCAACCGGACATGATCTGTTTGACCTGGACAACGTCGCGATCGAGACGGCTTGTCTGTTGCTGTCCAGCTTCACCTGCGGGATCGCCAGTATTGGCGCCTATTCGCATCGGAATGACTGGTTCTATGGCGGCATGGCCGTCACCTTCGTCTTCGGCGCTGCGTTCCTGGGCCTGGAACTGCACGAATTTGTGGGCCTGGTGGCCCAGGGGGCGGGGCCGACGCGAAGTGCTTTCCTGTCAGCCTTCTTCACCCTGGTCGGCTGTCATGGCCTGCACGTGACGCTCGGGCTGCTGTGGCTGCTGACGATGATGGCGCAGGTTTTCGCCAAGGGATACCGCCCCGACATCCTGCGCCGGGTGCTTTGCTTCAGCCTGTTCTGGCACGCGCTCGACATCATCTGGGTGGGCGTGTTCACCGTGGTATACCTGATGGGGGTCGCGCAATGAGCCACTCGGAGCAAATCAAGGCCTCCAAGCTGGGGGACACTGCGCCGGGCGACGAGTATGTCGACGGGCATGACACGACGGAAGGTATTGGCGGTTACATCGTCGGGCTGGGGCTTGCGACGCTGCTGACGATCGTGTCGTTCTTCATCGCACGCACAACCTTGGTGTGGGGACCAAGCATTCCGGTTGCGCTGGCGGTGCTGGCGATCGCGCAGATGGGGGTCCACCTGGTGTTCTTTCTTCACATCACGACGGGTCCGGACAACCTCAACAACATCATGGCGCTGGCGTTCGGCGTGCTGATCGTGCTGCTGGTCATGGTCGGATCGCTGTGGATCATGTCGCATATGAACCACAACATGATGCCGATGGATCAGATCATGCAGATGCAGCGGTGATGTTTCGACTGCCGGTGATGACCGCGCGGTCTTCATCAGTCAGTTCGACCGGGGTGCCGTTGCGGATGAGTTCGGCGAAACCCTCATTCGGGGTCATCATCGTCAGGCAATACAGCTTTCCCGCGACCGGTGTTCTCCACCACATGTTCGGTTCCGGGCCGCAGCACCAGCACGTCGCCCGGGCCGATGTCGCGGCTGGCGCCATCGGCGGATGCGCTTGCCGGTGCCGGCGAGGACGAAGAACGCTTCCTCGGCGATGCTGTGGCTGTTGGGGGGAGTCTTGCCGCCAGGTTCGAAGATCTCCACGACCATGGTGAATGATACGCCGTCGGCAAGCGGGTCGAGCAGGCAGGCGAAGTAATTGCTGTCGGTCGGGGCAATGCGGAAGGCTTGCAGTTCGGCCGCCCGTTTGGCGATCGAGGAAGTGGGCATCATGGCGCGCAGGCTCTCCAGTAATGCGGTTGAGGTGATAGTGAAGCCGAAGATCTGGCGAATGTTCAGCAAGGTCGCCTCACGGCAGAAATCGGGATTGGTGGTGGCCGCACAGTCTTCGAGAAGGATGGTGTCGTAGCCGAGGAAGTTGGCATCAGCCAGGGTGTGCAGCACACACTGGTCAAGGTTCACGCCGGCAAACAGCAGCGTGTCCAGGCGAAGGTTGCGGAGGATCGAATCGAGCGGGGTGTCCCAGAAGCCGCTCATGCGGTGTTTGGCGACGTGAATGTCGTCGGCGGGATGGTGTCAGTTCGTCAACGATCTGGGCGGACGGGCTGCCGGCTTGCAGGACCGGCGCGCCGGTGTGGTTCAGGGTGTCGCCAAGCCCCGCGCCGCGTCCGGTGGGATCGTAAACGTGACGCAGCGCGGGCGACAGGTTCAGGCGGTCCGGGCGGGTGCCCCAGTTGACCCAGATCACCGGCACGCCCGCCGCCCGCAGTTGGGGCAGCACGGCGGACAGTGGCGCAATCGCGGATCGGGCCGGAGTGATGTCCACGCCGATCGACGCCAGCCAGCCGTCCGGATGGCAGAAATCGTTCTGCATGTCGATCACGATGATGCCCGTGCGGGCAAGGTCGATGGTGATCGGTTTGGGATTGGCGTCGATCGGCAAAGGCCGCGGTGGCAACGGCGGGCGCACGAGGTTGGCGTGGGTTTCCGAAACCCGCCAGTTGTTGCGGGCGGAGGGACCGAGCGGCGTCATGGGGCGCCTGCCACCGGGTCCATTTCGCGGAAGTCGGGCAGCACAGCGTCCAGTGTCTTGCCGTTGCGCAGAATCACGCGATCCGATTGCGGGCGCGCCAGCAGTTCGGTCATACGAGCGGGCGCGGAACAGCACCAGGTCGGCGGCGGCGCCGACCGCGATGCGGCCCGCTATCTGCGAAGCCGCAGGACGCGGCGGGGGTGGCGGTGACGGACGCGGCCCAGGCGCCGAACGGATGGTCGAGTTGGGCGATGCGAACGGCCTCGCGGTAGACCTCCATCATGTCGTAGTCGCCATAGGCATAGAACGGGTCCCGGCAATTGTCGGATGCGAAGGAAACCGGCACGCCGGCGGCCCGGAATTCATGCACCATGGTGATGCCGCGCCAGCGCGGCGTGCGGCCGGGCTGGCGGCCCTGCAGATACATGTTGCACATCGGCAGGTTGATGACGCGCAGGCCGGCCTCGGCGCAGAGCGCTGATGGTGGCCATCGCCTCGTCCTCGGTCTGGACGGACAGCGAGCAGACATGGCCGACCTGGATGGGGGCTTTGAAGTTGCGTCGGATCGCGGTGCGGGCGACGGCGTCCAGGGTGCGGGATGACGCGATCGCCGGTTTCGTCCAGATGCAGGTCCAGGGCCAGACCGCGGTCTTCGGCCAGGGTGAAAAAGCGGTCGAGCAGGGCCTGGAATTCGGCGGATGCTGCCTGGCCGCCTTCGCCCGTGGTGGTCATGCCCAGGATGCCGCCGGAATGCCGCGACCTCGTTGGCCAGGGCGATGCCATCGTCGCCGGCGAAACGTTCCAGCGGGCAGATGCGAGACGGCCTGCAACGTCGATGCGGCCGGCCCAGGCATCGCGCAGGCGGCGGAACACGGCCCAGTGCGCGTGGGCGTCCGGCCAGTAGCTGTCCAGATGGGTGCGGATCGCCGCGGTGCCATGGGCATGGGCGCAGCGCAGGCCGAATTCGAAGCGGGGCTCGATGTCGGCTTCGCTGTAGTTGCTTGGCGCGGTCGGCGATGACGGCGTTCTTGGCGCCCGGATGGGTGCCATCGGGGTTGGGCTGGCGCGGCCAGGTCTGCGTCTTGTCCAGGTGCACATGGCCGTCGACGAAGCAGGGCCAGACCTGGCCGTGGTCCAGGTCGATGCCGTCCTGCGCGGTGCCTGCCGGCGCGATAGCGGCGATCCGGCCGTGCGGTGATGCGCAGGTCAAGCCGGGTCAGGCCCTCGGCGTCCGGCGGCAGCGGGCGGATGATCAAGCAAGGACCGCGGGAACAGTGGCGTTGCGCAGCCAGATGTCGGTCGGCAGGGAGGCGGGAAACCAGGGCGGGATCATGTTGGCATCCGATGTGCTTGCGTTATCCAGGAGGATGGATGGAGCAATTAGGCCGGCTGCTGGAGGACTTGCCGACATTCCGCTCACTCACCGAACCGGCTTTGGTGCGGCAGAAATCGCGTGATTTCTTCTGGTACAGCCCGGTGCTGAACCGGCAGTTGCGCGGATGCGGCGCCGCAGGCGGTGATCAGCCACGGGATGAGGCGGACGTGGTGCGCGTCGCCGCCGCCTGTTTCCGCCATCGTGTGCCGATCACCGCGCGCGGCGGCGGCACCGGCAATTACGGCCAGGCGGTGCCGCTGCAAGGCGGCGTGGTGCTGGATATGACCGGCGCTCGACACGATCGAGTGGCAGCGTGCCCGGCATGTTGCGGGTCGGCGCCGGGACGGAAGATGATCGACATCGACCGCGAGACGCGGCCGGACGGATGGGAACTGCGGATGCATCCGTCCACCAAGCGCACCGCCACGATCGGCGGATTCGTCGCGGGCGGCTCCGGCGGCGTCGGGTCGGTGACCTGGGGCGGACTGCGCGAGCCCGGCAACGTCGCCGCGGCGCGGATCGTGACGATGGAGGCGGAGCCGCGGGTTCATCGAGTTGCGCGAAGCGGCGAGCGCAGGCGGTCAACCATGCTTATGGCACGACCGGACTGATCACCGCGCTGGAGATGCCGCTGGCGCCCGCGTGGAACTGGATCGACATGATCGTTGCATTTCCAACGTTCATGGACGCGGTGCGTTTCGGCTATGCGGTGGCGCTGGCGGATGGGATCGTGAAGAAGCTGCTGTCGCCGATGGCCTGGCCGACCCCGGATGCGTTCCGGCAGGTGCGGGACGCATTGCCCGGACGGGCAGGCCGTGCTGATCGCGATGGTCGCCGAACCCTCGGTCGCGGCCTTCAAGTCGGTGCTGTCGCGGCGCCACGCAGGCGGAACGATCACGTTCGAACAGCCGACCGCCGAGGGACCGGGCGAGGTCCCGCTGTATGAATTCACCTGGAACCATACGACGCTGCAGATGCTCAAGCGCGATCGCGGTGTGACCTATCTGCAGGCGCTGCACCCGGCGGCACGGCTGCTGGACAGCGTCGCCGAGATCGAGGCTCTGTTCGGCGACGAAGTGGTCCCGCATCTGGAGTTTTTGCGGGTCGGCGGGCAGGTGACCGCGAGCGGCCTGCCGATCGTGCGCTTCACCTCGGAGGAGCGGTTGACCGCGATCATCGCGGCGCATCGGGCGCGTGGCGTGTCGATCGCCGATCCGCATGTGTTCACGCTGGAGGATGGCGTCGGGCCATAAGCAGGTCGATGCCGATCAGCTTGGGTTCAAGCGTCATGCCGATCCGCGCGGGTTGCTCAATCCGGGCAAGATGCGGAGTTTCGAGGCGGCTGACTGAGCGCGGCATCGGCAACAAGTGCGTCCGCACGCCGATAAAGCGGCCCGGTCAAACAAAGAGGGCTTGTTCAACACCGCGGACCATAGCGATTCTCGTTGCACACGCCCTGACTTCAGGCCACCGCATAGTTCCGGGTTACCTCCGGGTCGTTGTGCTCCTTCAGCAGCTCCAGGAGCCGGCGGCGCATGATCAGGCCAGGGCGGTCGGACGTCATGTGCGCCTCCGTCCGATGGGCAAGATCGAGCGCTGCGTCAGGGTCGGTGGCTTCCAGGATATCGCGGTCCTCGTAGACCACCGCGGCGTCCCAGTCGATCAGCGCCTGGGTCGGGCACTGTTCCTCGGTGTCGTTGCGGTAAAGCAGTTGCACCAGCTGGATGCGGCCGTCGTCGATCGGGGTGGCGCAGTTGATGATGATGTGGCGGATGCCGCTGGGATAGGTCATGTCCATCCGGCGGGCGAACGGCAGGTACCAGTGGTTGCGCATGGTGCGGGTGGTGGTCGGTTCGGTTGTGCCGGTGACGCGAAACGCGGCAGGCGGGTTGACGATGTCGACGACGGTCGTGGCGACGAAGCCGTAGTCGGTTTCCTCGATTTCGTATTTGCTGGGTTTCGGCTGGGCGTTGTCGCCGAAGGTGCCGCGATGCACGAAGGCGAAATGGGCGTTGTCGAAGCTGTTTTCCATCAGCCGCAGCGGGGCGGTTTGCCATTGGTCATAGAACTGGAAGATGCGGCGAAAGCCGGGGGCGCCATCCTCTGGGATGTCGAACAGCGGCAGCAGGGGTTCCTCCAGGGCGACCCAGGCGTAGCCGTAGCGCGACTGGCAGTGAAACGATTCCACCTTGTGCCGCGGCAGGGCGGCGATGGGGTCGTACTGCGGAATCCGCACAACCTTGCCATCACGGTCGTAAGTCCAGCCATGGTAGCCGCAGACGATATTGCCGCCGTCCATCCAGCCTTTCGACAATTTCGCGGTGCGGTGGCAGCAACGGTCTTTCAACGCGGCCGGATTGCCCTCGGCGTCGAGGAACAGCACGATGTTCTCGTTCATCAAGCGGAATGGTTTCGGTCCCTCGGTCAGATGGCTGATGGGCATCGTTGCGTACCAGAACTTCCGAAGCGTTTTTTGTTGCGTGGTCAGCATCGGTCTACCTCTCTGTCAGGGTATCAAGCGTAAAGGCACCGTCGGAAGATGATCCCGTGGCCGCCACGGCGCCTCAGAGTGCCGGCGTCGGCGTGCCGGCCAAACCCGAGCGGCGCGTGGTCTGCATCATGGTGCCGCCATTGAAGGGCGATGGTTAAAATTCAAGCAGGAACCGTGCCATGGACATCAACGCTGGATGTCTCTGCTCCCGCACTGGGCAACTGGCGCCGATCCATGCGATTGCTTCATTCGTGGTCATCAGAGGGTGTTAAGCTATGACTGTACCAAGGCAATGGCAGGACCTCGCCTGGACTGATTTCCGCGCGCTGCCCGCCGATGCCGTCGCCGTGCTGCCGGTCGCGGCGGTCGAACAGCACGGGCCGCATCTGCCGGTCAGCGTCGATGCAACGATCAATGCCGGCATCCTGGCGCACGCCCTGGACCTGCTGCCGGTGGATGCGCCGGTGCTGGCGGTGCCGATGCAGTCCGTGGGCCTTTCAGTCGAGCATATCCGCTTCCCCGGCACGCTGACCCTGTCAGCCGAGACGCTGATCGCGGTGCTGACAGAGATCGGCCGCAGTGTCGCCCGCGCCGCTATCCGGCGGCTGGTGATCCTGAACAGCCACGGCGGGCAGCCTCAGGTGGTCGACATCGTGTGCCGGCGGCTGCGCGGCGACGGCATATTCGCGGTGAACTGCATGGCCAGCCGGCTGGGACTGCCGCCCGAGGTTGCTCTCAGCCGCGACGAGGCAACGCACGGCATCCACGGCGGACTGGTGGAAACCAGCCTGATGCTGCATCTGCGGCCCGATCTGGTCCACATGCAGCACGCGATCGACTTCCGCAGTGCCTGGCTGGACCGCGAGAAAACAACGGCCGTGCTCACCCCCGAGGGCGGGGTTGGTTTCGGCTGGGAAACCCAGGACCTGCATCCGCTGGGCGCGCTGGGAGACGCGAAAGCGGCAACCGCCGCGATCGGACGGATGATCCTGGAACATCAAGCCGCGCGTCTCGTGCAACTCCTGGACGAGGTCAGACGGCTCGATATCGATGGCTGGATGCAGCCCGGCCCGCTTTGATGCGATCAGCTTTTTGCGCGGTGCATGACAAAACCGGCCCACGGCGCTAGCGTGCCGAACGATGGTGCATATCAAGGTTCAAACCGAGGATTTCGACGTCGGCGCGGAAATCGCGGCGCTGACGGCTGGCCGTACGGACATTGGCGGCATCGGCTGTTTCATCGGCACGGTCCGCGCCGACGCCAAGGGTTCGGGCGCCGCCGTGGCCGGCATGACGCTCGAGCACTATCCCGGCATGACCGAGCGGGCGATCGCTCGGATTGCTGATCAGGCGATGGAACGCTGGCCGATACTGGGATGCACGGTGATCCATCGGGTCGGCTCGCTGCGGCCAGGCGAAAACATCGTGCTGGTCATCGCCGCGTCGTCACATCGACAGGCGGCGCTGGACGCGACAGCATTCCTGATCGACTGGCTCAAGACCAAGGCGCCGTTCTGGAAACGCGAAGACCTGGCTGGCGGCGAGGGCGCATGGGTGGATGCCCGTGAAGAAGACGACGTCGCCGCCTCCCGCTGGAGCTGACACAAACGTAACAAAAAGATGGAGGAAGGCGGCATGACGACAACTCTGCCCATCGATCAGATGATCGATACCGATCGCGGCACGATCAGCCGGGAAATCTTCGTCTCGCCCGAATTCCATCGCGAGGAACTGGAGAAACTGTTCACCCGTGCCTGGCTGTTCGTCGGGCACGAAAGCCAAATTCCCAATCCGGGTGACTTCTTCGTGTCGCGGATGGGCGAGGAGTCGGTGATCCTGTGCCGTGACGTGAAAGGCGCGGTGCATGTCTTCCTGAATTCCTGCCGCCATCGCGGGATGAAAGTCTGCCGCTACGAATCCGGCAACACATCGTTGTTCGTCTGCCCATACCACTCCTGGAGCTACACGACCGACGGAAAGCTGCAGGGCGTGCCGCTGTACCGGGTGTTATACGAAGGCAATTTAGACCGCTCCGAGTGGTCGTTGATCGAAGTCCCGAAACTGCACCTCTACAAAGGCACGGTCTGGGCCTCGTGGGATCCGGAGGCGCCGGATTTCATGAGCTATCTCGGTGACGCGGTGGACCATCTGGATCAGGTGCTGGACTGCCGGGACGGGCGGCCCGGCGGGTCGGAGGTGATTGGCATCCACAAATGGATCCTGCCGGCGAACTGGAAATTCGCGGCGGAAAATTTCCTCGGCGACACCTACCACAACCCGTCGCACCGGTCGGTCGACATGATCGGCATCGGACCCAGCGCCAGGGCCGGTCAATCGGGCCGGCGAGATAACGAATATAACGGCGGCCAACATGTCTGGGTCAGTTTTCCCGCCGGACATGGTGTGCACAGCGTCTGGATGCCGCCGGAATTCGAGTATCAGCCGTCGTATGTGCAGTATCCCCTGGTCGATGAATACTTTCGCGAATGCTTCTATGAACGCAAGCAACGGCTTGGTGACAAAGCCAGATTCATGCCATTCACGGGCAATCTGTTTCCGAATACTTCATATCACGGCCGGCAGCCCCGCGCCTTGTGCGTCTGGCATCCCCACGGCCCATCCGAAACCGAAGCCTGGCGGTTCTTCCTGGTTGACGCCGACGCGCCGGCCGAGGTGAAGGACGTGCTCCGCCGTTTCTACATGCGATACTCCGGCCCGGCAGGCATGACGGAACAGGACGACATGGAAAACTGGCTGTACGCAACAGCCTCCAGCACCGGCACCATCGCCCGGCGCTACCCGTTCAACTATCAGCAGTCGATGGGAGCCTATAAGCGTAACGACCCGGTCCCCGGCGATGTCAGCGTGCAGATCACCGAACAGAACGCCCGCAACTACTACCAGGTCTATGCACGGTATTTGAAAGGCGAAGGCTGGGACCAACTGATCGGCCGCGCCGACACCGTCCGGCAGGCCGCGGAATGAGCGCCGTAATCGACCAGCCGGTGCGCGGACTGGCCTGGTTCGCACTGAAGCAGGAGATCGAGGATTTCCTCTATCTGGAAGCCGACCTGCTGGACCAGCGCCGGTTCCACGAATGGCTCGATCTGCTGGCCGAGGATCTGGTCTACTTCATGCCGATCCGCCGCAACGTGAAATTCGGCCAGCACGCCGAAAAGGAAAACACCCGTCAAGGCGAGGGAATTTCCTGGTTCGACGAAGACAAATGGACGCTGGGCAAGCGCGTCGAGCAAATCCTGACCGGCGTTCATTACGCCGAAGAACCCCTGTCGCGGGTCACCCACATGGTCAGCAACGTGCGACTGCAGGAGGTCGCCCCGTCCGCCGAGAACCCGTCGGAAGTCGTTGTCGGCTGCCGCTTCCTGGTCTACCAGAACCGGGTTGAATACGAGACCAACACGTTTGTCGGCCGGCGTATCGACACCCTGCGCCGGCACGGCGATTCCTGGCTGATCGCGCGGCGGGAATTGATTTTGGAACAGAACGTCCTGCTGGCGAAGAACCTGAGCATCCTGTTCTGAAAGAGGTATCCCGTATGCTGGCGGTCAGTAATGTCGCGGTCGGTGCCAAACTGCTCATCGCCGGTGGCCTGTCCGCCGAGGTGATCGAGAACCTGGGCGATGGCGAGTGGCTGCGCGTTCGCATCCTCTCCGGACCCGACGCGGGCACCGAGGAACTGTGCCACGCCACCGACGTGCAGGAGGTCACATGATGCGCATCGGCTTCCTGCCTAGCGATTTCAACCCAATGATCCTGATGCTGGGCGAGGCCGAGGATTGCCGGGCGCTCGGCGGCGTACTGCGCCGCTTCGCCCGCGACGGCGCGGACGTCTCGTTCGCCGGCCTGGGATTTTGCCAGGTCGTGGGCGCCGACGTCCTGCTGACTGCGGCGCCCGGTCCCGCCGGTGTCCAGCAATGCGAGGAGTTCGCCTTCATATGGCGCGTACCGGCCGATCTGGCCGCCGGCTTCGCCGAACGGCTGGACAACCTGGCGGAACCAGCGCGCATCGCCGGATCGGAAGCGCTGGATTGCGGTACCGAGGACGGCATCGCCGTGAAGGTCTCCCGCGGCGAATATACCGACGACTTCCTGCAGGCGCACCGCGATTAAGGCGCGTCAGCACGCCAATCAAGCAAAGCCCGACGATAAAATCAGGCGGCCAGTTCGCATCCTTCAATCGTAATGCGGTGCATCAACCGCCGTTCACCCTGGTAGTCATTGACCGCATAATGCCAGGTGGCGCGATTGTCCCAGAACGCGAGCGACCCGTTCCGCCACGCGAACCGGCAACAGAATTCCGGTTTCGCCGCATGCCGGTAAAGGTAGTCCAGCAGCGGCCGCGATTCATCCTCGGACCATCCGTCGAAGCGCAGCGTAAATCCGGGGTTCACGTATAACGCCTTGCGGCCGCTGTCCGGGTGGGTGATGACCACCGGATGGACGGCGTCCTGGGTGGCGGCTTCCGGATTGCGGTAGCGCCCCTTCAGCTCCTCCCGCACCACGCCGAACACATGCCGGCTGGAATGCACCGCGCGCAGCCCGGCCAACGTCTGCTTCAAACCATCCGACAAGGCGTCGTAGGCGCAATACATGCTGGAAAACAGCGTGTCGCCGCCGACCGGGGGAACCTCCCGCGCATACAGCATGGACCCCAGCGCCGGGATCTGGTCGTAGCTGTGGTCGGTGTGCCAGCCGCCGCCGATGTTGCGGGTCTGGTGCGGCTCCTTCACCACCAGTGCGATTTGCGGATAACCCTCGGCATGGGCGAAGAAGCGGTTGACGTTGATCTCGCCGAACTGCCGGGCGAGGCCGATGTGTTGCTCCGGGGTCAGCGTCTGATCCCGGAAGAACACCACGCCGCGGTCGGCCAGGGTCTGCCGGATGGTGTCGCGCACCTGCCCGTCCAGCGGTTCGGACAAATCGACGCCGCTGATCTCGGCGCCCACCCCGCCACCGGTCGGGCGGATCTCGATGCTGTTGCTTCGCATGTTGCCTCCTGTCGGCGGTCAGTCTGGCAGGTGTTGCACGGGCTGCCCAGGCTTGCCCGTCTGAACCTAAAACGTTCGTAATAGACTTGCCGGCCAAGGTCTTTCGGGGCATCAGACGCCGGATGATATCCTTGTATGCCGGATGAGCCCGCTGGCCTGGCTTCTGGGTCTTGTCTTGCCCGCCTGTGGTTTCGCCGGGGCGGCAGGGTTGCCGACGCCTCCGCTGATGGATATCACCCATATCGAACGCCCATCCAGCCCGAACACCGCGCTGGCTGCGCCTGAAGGGTTCAGCCCGGCTCCGGACATCGTCACGCCGCGTTATCAGGTCCCTGCGGCTCGGATGGTCTCCCTGATCAAGGACGTCGCCGAGGCCCAGCCGCGCACCTACCAGGCGGCGCTCTACCCGGATCAGCTTCAGGTCCACTATGTCGCTCGCAGCGCATGGCTGAATTTCCCCGACCTTATCATGGTGACAGGTCAGGCCGGACGGGTCTGGCGCCAGCACCGTGATCCTGTATTCCCGCAGCGTGTATGGCGAATCCGATTTCGGCGTGAACCGCCGGCGCGTCGAAGCATGGCTTGGCGCACTGCAAACGAAGCTTCCCCCATCCAGCGAGAAATGACCCGTTCATGCGTGGTATCGGCCCCTTCCTGAAAGATGCCTGGCGACTAGCCCGCCCCTACTTCATGACGTCGGAGGAGAAGTGGTCGGCCCGTGGCCTGCTGCTGGCGATCATCGTGATGAACCTGACCCTGGTCGGGCTAAGCGTGGTGCTGAGCTTCTGGCGGCGCGAGTTCTACAACACGCTGCAGGACAAGGACTGGAAGGCGTTCCTGGAGCTGCTGTTCCTGTTCCGCTATACGCCGAGCGGTCTGATGCCGGGGTTCTGCGAGGTCGCCGCGGTGCATATCGTGCTGGCGGTTTACTCGATCTACCTTAATCAGTTGCTGCAGATCCGCTGGCGCCGCTGGCTGACCCGGCAGTTCCTGACGGAATGGCTTGCCGACCGCGCCTATTACAACATCAGCCTGACGGCCGACCGGGCCGCGGTCGGGACCGACAACCCGGATCAGCGCATGGCGGAGGATCTGCGCGATTTCACCGATCAGACGCTGACCCTGGGGCTGGACCTGCTGTCCAACATCGTCTCGCTGTGCAGCTTTGTCGGCATCCTGTGGGGGCTGTCCGGCGCGATCGAGGTCGTTCGGCATCCCCATCCCGGGCTACATGGTGTGGGTCGCGCTGGCCTACGCCGTGGTCGGCACCTGGCTGACGCATCTTGTCGGCCGACCGCTGTCGATCCTGAGCTTCCGTCAGCAGCGGGTGGAAGCGGATTTCCGCTATGCCCTGGTGCGGGTGCGGGAAAACATGGAGAGCATCGCGCTGTATCGCGGCGAGCAGGAGGAAGGCGTCACCCTGCGCGAACGCTTCGGCGCCGTGATCGACAACTGGCGGCAGATCATGACCGCGGACCAAGCTGCTGAACTCGCTGGTCGTGGGCTATGACCAGATCGCCGTCATCTTCCCGATCGTCGTCGCCGCACCGCGCTATTTCGCCGGGGCGATGCAGCTGGGCGGGTTGATGCAGACCGTCGGGGCGTTCGGCTCGGTGCAAGGATCGATGTCGTGGTTTGTCGTCGGCGTACGCGCAACTCGCTCAATGGCGCGCGATCGTCGAGCGTCTTTCCACCTTCCATCGGGCCATCGTCAAGGCCCGGGCGGAAACCCATGGCGGCTACGAAACAGCCGTGGCGTCGGACAGCAATGTGCGCCTGCACGACGTGACCATGAGCCTGCCGGACGGGACGAAACTGCTGGAGCACGCGGACCTGACTGCTGACGCCCGGCCATTCCATCGTCATCACCGGCCGATCGGGCTCCGGCAAGATCGACGCTGTTCCGCGTGCTGGCGGGGATCTGGCCGTTTGGCAGCGGGCGACGTGGAGATTGCCCCCAACTCGTTCTTCCTGCCGCAGCGGCCTTATATCCCGCTGGGCACGTTGCGTCACGTCATCACCTATCCGAACGCGTGGACGCGTTCACTGACGAGGAGATGGCGCAGGTGCTGCGCGACGTCGGGCTGCCGCAGCTCTGCGAGCCGGTTGGACCATGACGACAACTGGCCGATGCGGCTGTCGATGGGCGAGCAGCAGCGGCTCGGCTTCGCGCGCGCACTGCTGGCGAAACCGGACTGGATCTTCCTCGACGAGGCGACCGCCAGCCTCGATCCGGACGGCGGAGACAGAGCTCTACCAGCATTCTCAAGCAGCGGCTGCCGAACGCGACGCTGGTCTCGATCGCGCATCGGCCGTCGGTCGCCGCGTTCCACGAGAAGCGGTTGAACCTGGTCAAGCGGGAGGTCGGAAGACTGGGCACCCTGACGACGTCCACTGTGTTGCCGGAGGCGGCCGGTGACTGACAACACCACGATTCGCGGACATCGCCGAACCGCGACCGACCCAGGCCGGGCTGACCGCGGCCTATCGCGGCGATCGGCGCGGCGCTGGATCGTGGGGATCGCGCCGCCGCCCTGGCTGACTGGGATCATCTTGCGACGACGGTACGACACCTGGTCGGCGCTGGTGCATCTGCGGTTCGCCCAGGACACCACCGACGCTGGCGGCGAAGGCCGACCGCGATTATGCCGACGCGCTGTCGCCCGAGGCGGCCGACCTGGAGGTCGCGCTGAAGCGCCGGCTGCTGGCCGATCCCGATCGGGCCGGTCTGGCCGCGCTGGTCGGCGAGCATGCGCTGCGGCTGTGGGAGACCGACGTCACCACCTTCGACCCGGCGATCAAGCCGGACCTGGAGGAGGAAGCGCGGCTCTCCGCCCGCTACACCGAACTGCTGGCCTCGGCGAAGCTGGAGATCGGCGGGAAGACGGTCAATCTGGCCGGGCTCGGGCCGTATCGCCGAGGACCCGGACCGCGACGGTGCGGCACGAGGCCGAGCGGGTGCGCTGGGGGTTCTTCGCGGCGAACGCCGCGGCGCTGGACGAGATCTACGACCAGCTCGTGAAGCTGCGTCACGGCATGGCCCGCAAGCTGGGTTTCCAGACCTACACGCCGCTGGGGTACCGGCGGCTGCGGCGGGTCGATTACGGGCCGGACGACGTCGCCCGCTATCGCGACCAGGTCGTCCGGCACGTCGTGCCTCTGGTCGGCCGTCTGCTGGAGGCGCGGCGCGCGGTCAACGGCTGGGACAGGCTGCGGTTCTGGGACGAGGCGCTGATCGATCCGGCCGGCAACCCGAAGCCGGCCGGCGATCACGACACTCTGGTGGACGCGGCGCGGACGATGTTCGACGGCATGGATCCCCGGCTGGCGTCGTTCTACCGGCTGATGAGCCAGGGCGGGTTCATGGATCTGAAGAACCGGCCGGGCAAGGCGGGCGGCGGCTTCTGCACGTCATTCCCGACCGAGGGCGTGCCGTTCATCTTCGCCAACTTCAACGGCACGCACCACGACATCGGCGTGTTCACGCACGAGATGGGGCACGCGTTCCAGAACTGGGAAAGCCGCGAGCAGCCGGGCGTCGATTATCTGTGGCCGACGATGGAGGCGGCCGAGATCAACTCGATGGGGCTGGAGTTCCTGTCCTATCCGGGCATCGGCCTGCTGGTGGGCGAAGCGGCCGCCGACCGGTTCCGCCGCATGCACCTGATCGGGGCGCTGGCGTTCCTGCCGTACGGCGTCTGCGTCGATCACTTCCAGCACGAGGTCTATGCCAATCCGGATGCGTCGCCCGGCAGAGCGGCATGCGATGTGGGCGCGGCTGGAGAAGATCTACATGCCGTGGACCGATTACGGCGATCTGGCCTTCCTGCTCAAGGGCGGCCGCTGGCAGGCGAAGCCGCACATCTACGGCTCGCCGTTCTACTACATCGACTACACGCTGGCGCAGTGCTGCGCGATGCAGTTCTGGGTGAAGTCGCGGCGCGATTACCCCGCGGCGATGGAGGCCTATGTCGCTCTCTGCGCGCGGGGTGGATCGGCGCCATTCCAGGACCTGGTGCGATCGGCCGGGCTGGTATCTCCGTTCGCGGATGGCGCGCTGGCGGATGTGGTGAAGGAAGCCGAGACAGTGCTGGGGTTTGCCGGCTGATCCTGAACCCCCAGGCTCCGATGGGGCGGATACCATCCGTTCGGGTCGCCCCGCTGCCGCGGATCAGCGCGACAGCCACTCATTGACCACAACCGCATTGCAACCTGACCGTGCATTTTGTTCTTGAATTGACCCGTGATCTGCGATAAGAACAAAGAGCAAACAAACGACGGGCCGCCTCCAGTGACAACACGCCAATCCAGCCCATTTCTGGCCAGCCCATTTCTGGCCAGCCCATTTCTGGAACGCCTGCTTCGTTTCCTGATCCCCTATTTCACCGACGTCACCGCCGACCTCGCCGCCGCCCGCGCCGAAGCCCTCGAAACCTTGGCCTCCTACGGTGCCCGGACTCGCGCCGAATTGCTGTGCGCCGTCCAGATCATCGTCTTCGGGTTCGCCGCCCTGGAAACCCTTGGCGAAGCCAAGACCGCCGAAATGTCGCCCTCGCTCCGCCTTAGGTTCCGAGGCTGCGCCAATAACCTCAACCGCAGCGGCCAGAAAACCGAGCAGACGCTGTTCAAGCGCCTCGCCTGTGATGCGCCCGCCGCGACCGAACAGGAACCGATCAACGATCTGCCCGAAGCCCACGCCGAGGAACTGCTGCGGCAGACCCAGGCCACCATCGACACCTACCGCACCCGTCTGTCCGGCAACCGCCCCGCCCACAGCCCGCAACCGCCCGCGCACGACCCGAAGCGCGACAACAAACGGCTCTGGAGCAAGGCGATGATGGACACCCTCGCTGAAATGGGCATGCCGGTTCGCCCCGCCAGTCAGGAAACCAGCAACCCGTCCGGAAACGTGTAACCCCAATCATGCGACACGGCGCCGGTGGCCAGACATGGCTCCTGTTCAACGGCCCTATCCGGCTCCGTCAGCGAACGTCAGCCGCGTTGCCTGCGGCTGACGTTTGCCGCCGGCGTACCTAACCGAAATTCAGCTTCAACCCTGGCGTCGGCCATTGCATCGTGCCGAGGCGACCACTGTCCGACAGGGTGATGTAGGCCGTCCGCATGTCGGGCCCGCCAAAGCAGATGTTCGTGGGGTAGGTGTCCGGCATTTTCTCCTCACGCACGATGTCGCCGCCGGGCGAAATTTCCGTGATGTAGCCGGTATTCAAGGTCGCCACCGCGATATTGCCGTTGGCGAGGACCGCCAGGCTGTCGAAGCGGGCGTTGCCCGGCAAACCGGCGATCACCCGGCCGCTGTGATGGGCATGCGGGGCGGGCTTGCGCAGAACACCGGGTGCCTCGATGTCGAACGCCCAAAGCCGTGCGCCTTCGGTGTCGGCGGCGTAGAGGGTCTTGCCGTCGGGCGACAGGCCGCAGCCGTTCGGGCTAAGGATCGGATGGGCGATCTCGGTGATTTTCGAGCCATCCGGCAGGGCATAATAGAGGCCGCCATGGTCGCGGTGGCGGGCGTAGCGCTTGCCCAGGTCGGTGAAATAGAACCCACCCTGGGTGTCGAAGACGATGTCGTTGGGCGCGGAGAGTTTGTTGCCGCCGACTTCCGTGTAGAGCGTCTTCGCCTCGCCGGTCTTGGCGTCGATGCGCTGGATGTAGCCGAACCTGTAGTCCGGGTGCGGCGCGATACCCATCGAGTAGCCCTCGACGTATTTGCTGCCGCCGTTGTTGCAAAGATACAGCGCGCCATCTGGGCCGAAAGCCAGTCCGTTCGGGCCGCCGCCGCAGCGCGAGAACACGCTCGTTGTGCCGTCAGGTGTGACGCGGGAAAGCTGGTGCGTTGCGAATTTCGGTCAGGATGATGGCGCCGTCCGGGCAGACGACGGGGCCTTCGGGAAAGCCGAAGCCGGTAGCCAGGATTTTGACGTCGCTCATGTGGTGTTTCCCCCTTGTCGCGGTTGCGGCAGTGTCGCCGGAATGGTTGCCACGTCAAGCGAGGCGCCCGTCACGTCAGGCGGTGCCGCCGAAGGAGAAGCGTTAATGAAGGCTGTGAGGTTCACCCGTCACGGAAAACCGGATGTGCTCGCGGTGGAGGAAATCGCCGACCCGGTGCCGGCTGGCGATGAGGCGGTCATCCGGGTCGTTGCGGCGTCGGTGAATCCGAGCGACGTCAAGAATGTGCAGGGATTGATGGAGCAGACGACCCTGCCGCGCACGCCCGGACGGGATTTCGCCGGCGTGGTCGAAGCCGGGCCGGCTGACTGGATCGGCGCCGAGGTCTGGGGGACAGGCGGCGACACCGGCTTCACCCGCGACGGGTCGCATGCGGAGCGTATTCTGGTGCCGGTCGCCAGCTTGCGGCGTAAGCCGGAGCGGCTGGATTTCGAACAGGCCGCCTCGGTCGGGGTGAACTTCATCGCCGCCTGGCGCGGATTGGTCGATGGCGCCGCACTGCCAGGCCGACGAAACCGTCGCTGATCATCGCCGCGAGCGGTGGTGTCGGCAACGCCGGCGTGCAGATCGCCGGGCGGATCGGCGCCAGGATCATCGGCACCGATCGCCGTGCGGTTCGACCCGGTGCGGCCATCGCGGTCATGGGCCGTTCGCTGATCGCCGACGCGTGCTGGGATCCCGGCCGCAGTACGTGACGCCACTGACGGCCGGGGCGCCGACGTGGTGCTGGATTGTGTTGGCGGCGTGATGTTCCGCCATGCCCTGGATTGCCTCGCACCGCGCGGCCGGCTGGTGGAAATGAGCGTCACCGGCGCCCGGGATGTCACGTTCAACCTGGCGGATTTCTACCACAACGAAAGCCGGCTGATCGGCGTGGATACGTTGAAGCTGGACCTCACCGCTTCGGGCGCGGTGCTCGATGCCATGCGGCCAGGCTTCGAGGCAGGTGACTACCGACCGTCATCGATCGCGCTTCGGTTTCCTTTGACCGAGGCCGTCGCTGCCTATCAGGCCGTCGCCGCCGGGGAGCCGGGTCGCGTCGTCCTGCGGCCCGGGGGGTAACCTGATGCGGTATCCGCCAGCGTCCGATCACAGTGAAGCGCGGGTCGCACAGCACGCGCGTTTCGCCGCATGAAGCAGCCACTTCCAGCATATCGCGACCGATCGCCCTTTGGCGATACTGGAGCAGCATCGGCCCGACGGAAAACCGTCGGATGATAAAGCTGCTCGTGAAATCAATGCGCTGGGTCGGGTTCAGCCTGCACGGTCAAGGCGAAACGCGATGCCAGCCACCCGAGACCGCTATACGTCAGGAACCCGCAGTGACTCCATGCGGTCTCACCAGACTTGAGCGCGTACGCCGTCCGTCTTCGGCTTGGCGTCCCGTATCGTCCACTCCTGAAACGACATGAAGCGCGGGGCCAGAAACACATACGCGCGCTCCACGACCTTCCAGTAAAAATCGTCGAATTCGGCGGGTGCGTTGGCCCATTCCGTAAAGATTGGCGTCCATGCGTGGTTGGCGCGCACGAGCCAGTCTCGGTGACGGCGTATCCAGGCGATCGCCCCGGGCGTATCCCGCAGCATGGCCAGCACGTCGTCGAGGCGAACATCGACGTCGTCAAACCGGCTCATGACCTCCTTCAAGCCACGTGTCGCCAATGCCTGAACCTGCTTGAACGTTTCCTGCCGGCTGAGCGGCACCTGACCCATCGGCATGCGAAGGAGCTTCTCCCGCATCGGGCCCATGCCGCGGGTCAATGTCCGGCGCATGCTCTCGATGCACGCCATCTCGTCGCAAATCGATCCGGTGCGGGTGGTGATCTCGGCCACGTCGGTGCCGCTGACCTGGGTCGCGGCGCCTTCGATCGCCTCTTTCAAAATGTCCCGGTTTTTCGAGGTTTCTTCCCAGCCCGGGGCGCCGCCGCCGGTGATGGCGACGGACTTGCCCATGCGGGCAAACACGCACCGCACGAGATTGAAGCGAACCCGGCTGACCGCGATCTTGCGGTCCTGCTCATTCGGGTCCCAGCTCGCCTGGCCACCGTTAAGCTCGGTCGGCAGCTTGTCGCCGATGCGAAGCGCGACGACGAAGTCCAGCGCCTGTTCGATCAGTTCAAGCATCTTGCCGTCGGCGCTGTCCGGATCGATCCGGAATTCACGGGCGACCGATTTCAGCGGCAGCACCGCTTCCTGATTAGCCAATTGTATGACCATCGATGGAATTTGCGTGCCCTCACTGAGGCGGAACACAGGTCCACCCAGCAAACGGAAGCTTGCGTGAGTCAGCTGGCATGTCTCAGGAATGGCTTTGGTCATAAAAGACGGTCCAACGGTCAATGGTGCCTGAGGACCAGATCACGCCAGAAAATGTTTAATGAAAGGTGAATTGGCAACGATTAAACCGGTATCACTCCGCCTCTCATCGGGTGGATGCCCCTGGTTGGTTGTTGTTCCGCGTTCGCTGCCGCGATGCCGGATCGTCCGGCGATCTGGGTGCCGGGCAGATCGCTCGCGGTGCCCGCGGTCTCTTTGCCTGAAAGCACGACGGCGCTCTGATCGCACTGATGCTTGTCGAGCCTGGTGTCACCGTTACTTGGCAGGTTGCGCTACCGACGGGATCAGGACCACCGAATCTTCATCATGTATTTTTGCCGCCATACCGGCGAACCCGCAGATCGGCTTGCTCCTTATGCCCGGCGAAATTCTCGATCGCACACAGGCGCGAGCAGTATTCGCCGATCATCGCCGTCGCCTCGGGGCTGACCTGCTGGTAGGTCACGGTCTTCAGGAATTTGCCGACCCACAGGCCGCCCGTGTAACGCGCGGCCCGTTTGGTCGGCAGCGTGTGGTTGGTGCCGATCACCTTGTCACCGTAGGCGACATTGGTTTCCTTGCCCAGGAACAGCGCGCCGTAGTTGGTCATGCGATCCAGGAACCAGCGCGGCTCACGCGTCAGCACCTGCACGTGTTCGGATGGCGATGCGGTCGGCCTCGGACAGCAGTTCCTCGTCGGTATCGCACAGGATGACCTGGCCATGGTCGCGCCAGGCGACGCGAGGCGATATCGGCGGTCGGCAGCACCGCGAGCTGCCGCTCGATCTCCTGCCTGGATACCGTCGGCGATCTTCTTCGACGTCGTCAGCAGGATCGCCGGCGAGGTCGGTCCATGTTCGGCCTGACCGAGCAGGTCGGTCGCGCACATCTCCACGTCGGCGGTGTCGTCGGCGATGATCAGCGTCTCGGTCGGACCGGCCAGCAGGTCGATACCGACGCGGCCGAACAACTGCCGCTTGGCCTCCGCCACGAAGGCATTGCCGGGACCGACCAGCATATCGACCTGGCGCGATCGTCTCGGTGCCCAGGCCCATCGCCGCGACAGCCTGGATGCCGCCCAGCAGATAGATCTCGTCCGCGCCGCCCAGCGCCATGGCGGCGACGGTGGCGGCCGGCGGCACACCGTTCAGCGGCGGCGTGCAGGCGGCGACCCGTTTCACCCCGGCGACCTTCGCCGTCAGCACCGACATATGGGCCGAGGCGACCATCGGATAGCGGCCGCCCGGGCACATAGCAGCCGACGCTGTTGACCGGGATGTTCTTGTGGCCCAGGCGGATGCCGGGGAGCGTTTCGACCTCGATATCCCGCAGCGCATCCTTCTGCGCCTGGGCGAAACGGCGGATCTGCGTCTGGGCGAACTTGATGTCGTCGATGACCTGGTCCGGCAGGCTGTCCATCAGCGACGCGATCTCGTCGGGGCGCAGCCGGAACGACTGCGGGTTCCCATTTGTCGAACTTCGCCGACAGGTCGCGGACGGCCGCGTCGCCGCGCGTCCGCGATGTCTTCCAGGATGGCCTCGACCGTCTGGCGGACCTTGCGGTCGGCTTCGGTCTTCTCGGCCTCGGTTGCGCCCTGCTTCAGAATCCGGATCATCTGCTCGCCCTCTTCGTCGATTCAGGCGCGATAGGCGGCCTCCGGGATTTTCGCAAGTTCGGAGCCGTGCACCATTTCCGGCGCCAGGCCGTAGAACTGCTGGAAGCTCATGATCAAGCGGGCGCCATTTGTTGGGGTCGATGCGGTCGGGCTCGCCATCGGCCAGGATGTTGGTGGCGGCATGAACCTTGCGGATCACGACGTGCAAGGCGACGGCTGACGGCCCGGCCGGCGGGGTCGTGTTTCGGCAATCGGGATGCACTTCCTCCAGCGTCGACTTCGAGTCTGCACCGGGACATTCCATCGCGCGCGGCGCACTGACCGTCAGGGACGCGACCGGGGTCAGGCCGGCGGCATGCGAATTTGTCGCCAGCGTGGCGATATCCGCGACGGGCCTTGCCCTCCGGCACCGGGTCGCTGCCGGTGGTGCGGGCGATGCGGTTGACCTGTGCCGCCATGGCGTGGTCCGGCAGGTTCAGCACGCATTCTCCGGTGCGGATCAGGTTCTGGGTGGTCTTCGACGCCGCCGCCAAACCGAGGATGCAGCGTTGGCCAAGCCACCAGGCGGAGGACATGGGGGCGAGGTTGGCGGTGCCGTCCTCGTTGACAGTGCTGATCAGTACGACGGGGGTGCCAAAGTACAGAATGGCGGGTTGGGTGAGCTGGTGCACGGTGGTTCTCCTGCTGTCCGTCGGAGATTGCCTTGCCGCGTTGGCGCGTGCCTGCCGGTTGTTGCGTTGGCTCAACCGTATGGAGCGGCCGAGCGGCGGCGCGCGATTTGCCATTCTCCCGATAATGGGTATCGGGGCAGTAACCGGCGCGAGGGATCAGCCTGCCGTGGACCGGACGATGATGGCGATTGGCGGGCGCGGCACCGGCCGCAATGCCAGTCCGGCGGCACCCAGCATCAGGATCATGCCGAACGCGTCGCCCCAGTCGAGTTTCTCGCCGAAGAAACTGCAGCCGATGACGACGGCGATAACCGGGGAGATGAACGCATAGGTGCCCGGGCCGGCTGGCGCCCCAGTCACGCACCAGCAGGAAATACATCGTCGTAGACATCAGGGCGCCGGGGACCAGCAGATAAAGCCAGGCCAGGAAGGCGGGCCATCCCCAATGCAGGCGCATCGAATCCCAGGCGCCGGGCTCGATGGCCAGCGAGGTCAGCAGCAGCACCACACCGCCGATCAGGTCGGTCAGGCCGGCGAGTTGCACCGGCTCCAGCGTGCGCATGATCGGGCGTGTCATGACAGAACCGGCGGTGTAGCAGAGGCAGCCGATGGTGACACCGGCGGCGCCGATCATTTCCCACACGTCCAGCGTGCCGGCGAGGGCGGACGGGCCGAACAGCATCAGCACGCCGATGACGCCAACGCCGATGGCGCCGAGCTGGCGGGGGCTGAATCGCTCCTGCCCGAAGGCGACGGAGAAGACCAGCAAGGCGATCGGGGTCAGGGCGGAACTGATGACCGCGGCGAGGCCGGCGGTGATGTATTTCAGCCCGTAGAGCTGAATGACCTGGTTCAGCGTGATCAGCAGGACCGAGACGAAGATCAGCCGCGGAATCAGGCGCGGCGGCGGCATGACCCGCTGGCCGCGGAAGCGGCGGAAGGCCAGGATGATGGCGCCGGCAATACTCCAGCGCAGGCCGGCGAAAACGCCGGGGACGACGGTTGCGATGCCGATTTTCATCGCCAGCCAGGTGGTTCCCCAGACGAAGCAGATGAAAACGAACATCGCGCGCTGGGATACGGTCGGGGTCGGGTTCATTGGGGTTGAGGACATGCTCCGCTTCGGCCGGAACGGTAGCGCATCCTGCCGGTGGCATGCCGCGCCGAAGTGGAATGGCGCGTATGCGTTACGGTATTCCGGTGGTTCTTGCTTTTCGACGCCTGTGTGGAAGCCAGTCACGCTCGGCGCTGGGTGCGCGGGAAGCGGGCGAGGCGGAAGGGCGTTGGATCGACGCTGGGGCGGTCTCCGGCGACCAGGTCGGCCATCAGGCGTCCCGCGCCCGGACCGATGCCGAAGCCGTGGCCGGAGAAACCGGTGGCGACGAAGAAGCCAGGCATGTGGCTGACCTGGTCGATGACAGGAACGGCGTCGGGTGTCACGTCCATCAGTCCGGCCCAGCTTTCGACAACCTGCATGCCTGCCAGTGCCGGGAAGGCTTTGGAAAGAACGCCGCGGGCTTCTCGCAGGATGTTCTGTTTGGGTTTGGGGTCGAGGATGCGGACAGCCTCGAACGGCGTGGGTTGGTCCAGCGACCAATGGCGGGCGGTGCGCAGTTCGTCCCACGACCGGGTGCCGACGCGCAGACGGATTTCGTTGCGATTATTGATCAGTCGGGGAAGGAAATCGTGCAGCAGGCGGAAGTGGTCCGGGGTAATCTCCGCGGTGTTAGCGTTACGCCGAGCGATCGAATATCCGCCGTCGAGGCGTTTGCGGAAGGCAAAGACCGATCCGGCTGCGGTGATGCTGGGGCCGTCGATCGGCTGGGTGCGAAAAACCGAACCCAGCACTTTGAGTTGCGGCAGATCGAGGCCGGCGTTGCCGGCGAACAGTCGCGACCAGGCGCCGCCCGCAAGCACGACCGATGAGCAACGGATGCGGCCTTTTTCGGTAACGACACCGGTGATGCGGCCGGCGGTTTGTTCGATCCCGCGGACGGCCGTGTTGGTGAAGATCTGGGCGCCATGGTCGCGGGCGGCCTCGGCGATCGCCGGGGCGGCGAGCGCGGGTTCGGCTTTGCCGTCCGACGGCGTGTGCATGCCGGCGATAAAGTTGTTGGTAGCGCCAGGCATCGCGGCCTCCAGCACGACGCCTTTGAGCAGCCGTGCGTCGACCTGGTATTGGCTGGCGTGGCCCAGCCAGGACTGCTGGGCGGCGATCTCGGCTTCGGTCTGGCAGAGATACATGATGCCGGACTGGCGAAAGCCGGTCTCGCGGTTGGTTCGCCGGTTCATGTCCCGCCACAGGCGAAGGCTTTCCATGGCCAGGGGGATTTCGCTTTCGTCGCGTCCCATGGTGCGGCACCAGCCCCAGTTGCGCGAGGATTGCTCGCCGCCGATCTGGCCTTTTTCGCAGAGCGTGACGGCGATGCCTTTCTCGGCGAGGAACAGGGCGGTGGAAACCCCGATGATGCCGCCGCCGATGATCACCACGTCGGTCTGTCCGGGCAGGGTGGGGTCGGATGCGACGGGCTCGACGGGTGGGGACATGCCTGGCCTTGGGCTGTGGGCGTTGGGCAGTTTAGGATGGTGACGGCTGGGCTGGCTACCGTCCACCTTGGTCTGACAGGTCCGACTGCACGAGGATCAGCGTATGGCATGGCGTATTGGCGTGGACTCTGGCGGGACATTCACCGATGTTTGCCTATTCGATGACGTAACCGGTACCGTGGCGGTGTGGAAGGTCTCGTCGACGCCGGATGATCCGTCGCGTGGGATCGCCGCCGGCGTGGCGGAGGGTCTGGAGCGGGTCGGCGCCATGGCAGCGCGATGTCGGATATTTCGGGCATGGCACAACGGTGGCGACGAATGCGCTGATCCAGCATCGAGGCGCGAAGACCGGGCTGATCACGACCGACGGTTTTCGGGACCTGCTGGAAATCGGCAGGCAGAAGCGGCCGGATCTGTATGACATCCAGGTGGACAAGCCTGTTGTACTGGTCAGTCGTGACTTGCGGCTGGAGGTGCCTGAACGGATCCGCCACGATGGGTCGGTCGAGGTGCCGCTGGACAGGACGCGGTGCGAGCGGCGGTGCGTTTCCTGCGAGATGCGGACGTGCAAGCGGTCGCCGTCTGCTTCCTGTACGGCTTCGTGTCCGAGGCGCATGAAGCCGTCGTCGTACGTGCTTCTGCAACAGGAATTCCCCAGTGCCTTCGTGTCGGTTTCCCATTTCGTGGCGCCTGAGTTCCGCGAATTCGAGCGGCTGTCCACCACGGTGGTGAATGCCTATCTCGGACCGGTGATGCAGGCCTACATACGGCGGTTGGGTGATCGGCTGGCGGCATTGGGAATTGTTGTGGCACCGCATTTGACGCAGTCGAATGGCGGCGTGATCAGTTTCGAACAGGCGGCCGTGCTACCCGTCCGCACTGTGCTGTCGGGGCCGTCAACGGGTGTGGTCGGGGCCCGCGAAGTAGGACGGCAGGCCGGTTATTCCGAGTTGATCACGTTCGACATGGGAGGAACCAGCAGCGACGTCGCATTGCTGTCCGGCGGCGAATGTCGACTGGCGAGCGAGGCGGTCGTGCATGGTTACCCGATCAAGGCACCGATGCTGGACATCCATACGGTTGGCGCCGGTGGCGGGTCGATCGCGTTTGTCGACAGCGGGGGATTGCTGAAGGTGGGACCGCGCAGTGCCGGCGCCGATCCGGGACCGGTTTGTTACGGACGCGGGGCGGTGAAGCCGACGGTCACGGATGCAAATGTGGTGTTGGGGACCTTGAATCCGTCATTCCTGCTGGGCGGGCGAATGCCGGTCCGGCATGATCTGGCGTTGCGGGCGGTTGCGGGCTTGGCGGAACGTCTGGGGCTTGGGGTGATGGAGACGGCCCAAGGTATCGTTTCGGTGGTGACCGCAAACATGGCGCGGGCGATCCGGGTCATTTCGGTGCAGCGGGGGTATGATCCGCGCGACTATACCCTGGTGGCGTTCGGCGGGGCGGGCCCGCTGCATGCGGCGCGCCTGGCCCGGGAACTGGAGATCGGGCGGGTGCTGGTGCCGGTTTCGCCCGGGATCCTGTGCGCAATGGGGCTGCTGCTGACCGACTTGCGGACCGATTTCGCGCTGACCCGGCTGACCGCTTTGGATCATGCCGCGTGGCCGGTGGTGAACCATGCTTTTGCCGAACTGTCGGCCAGGGCGGAAGCGTGGTTCGATGCGGAAGGGATTGACTTGGACTTGCGACGGATCGTCCGGACGGTGGACATGCGGTATGCCGGGCAGAACTACGAATTGCCGATTGCCATGCAAGATGATTTGGCCGGAGCATTCGCGGCGGCGCACCAGCGGCTGTATGGATTCGCGCCCGCTGATGAGCCGGTGCAGTTAGTTACGTTTCGAGTAGAAGCATCGGCGGTGGTGCCCAAGGCAACATTTGTCCCGCACGGTGATGCTGGACCGGATGCGGCCGGGGCTGTCACGGGTCGGCGCCGGGTGTGGCTGCCGGAAGCCGGCGGGTTTACCGATTGCCCAGTGTATGACCGGTCATTGTTGCAGGCAGGCAATCGCTTTTCCGGACCGGCGGTCGTCGAGCAGATGGATGCCACGACCATTGTCCCGCCCGGCATGGCGGTCAAGGTGGAACCATATCTGAATTTGATTTTGGAGGCGAGATGATCGATCCGATAACAGTCGAGGTCATCGGCAGCGCGTTGTC
>CAWBPF010000031.1:0-660497 GCA_963790515.1 uncultured Alphaproteobacteria bacterium
ACGAAAGCGAAAAACAACCCATCGCCCACACTCTGTGGGCCAACAGGCCGAATTTGCTTTGAAGAGCACCAACCCGATGGAGATCGAAGAAGGTAATCTAAGAGACGAACCAAAGCAAGAGAAACCGTCCGTCTCGGTGAACGGGGATTTAGGCCTTGGCCGTCCGGGCGTCAAGCGGGTTTTTTCGACAAACCGCGATTTAATTTGTCATCCAGCCTTTGAACCACGTCACAAACCGCGGAATTCCTAGGGAAAGCGGCGTGGTCGGAGAAAATCCCGTCAGCGCGCCGATCGCATCCACCGACGCAAACGTCGCCTCCACATCCACCGCCGGACGCTCGGCCGAACGAATAATTGCCTTCCGTCCAAGCGCGTCCTCCAGCAAACGCACCAGCTCCCGCACCTCTTCAACCCGGTGATTGCCGATGTTCAGCAGCCGCGGCACGGACGGATCCTCCGGCGGCCGGTCAACCGCACCCAGGATCCCCGCCACGATGTCATCGATATAGGTGAAATCCCGTCGCAGCCGCCCCTCCTCGTACAGCGTGATCGGTTCACCGGCCATGATCGCCTGGGCAAAGCTGAAATAGGCCATATCCGGCCGGCCCCACGGACCATAGACCGTGAAAAACCGCAGCCCGGTCTGCGGCAGGCCGAACAGATGCGCATAAGCATGGCTCATCAGCTCATCGGCCCGCTTGGTCGCCGCATACAGCGACACCGGCGTGTCCACCCGGTCCGTCTCCCGGAAGGGCATCTCGGTGTTCGCGCCATACACCGACGACGTGCTGGCGTAGACAAGATGCCGCAGCCCCGGCAGCCGCCGCGCCGCCTCCAACACCACCAGATGCCCCATCACATTGGCCTGCACATAGGCATACGGGTCCACCAGGGAATGCCGCACCCCGGCCTGAGCCGCCAGATGCACGATCGCCTCCAGGTCGGCGATTGCTCCGCGACCAGCGCGCCCACCGCCTCCTTGTCCGAGACATCGAGCCGGTGAAACCGGAAACCGCCATGCGCCTGCAAGCCGATCCAGCCGAGCCTGCTTCAGCCGCACATCATAATAGTCGTTCAGGTTGTCCAGCGCCGACCACGCTGTCACCGCGGGCGAGCAGCGCCTCGGCGACATGGTAGCCGATAAACCCCGCACAGCCGGTGACCAGGACCTTCACGGCAGCGGCCGGGCGACGAGGCGGTCTTCCAGCAATTCCAGCACGGCGTGGCCCAGGGCGATGTGGCATTCCTGGATGCGGGCCGTTTCGCTGTCCGGCACCAGCAGCGCCAGGTCGCACCAGCTCAAGCGCGGGTTCCCCGCTTCCGCCCAGCATCCCGACGGTCACGATCCCCATCTCCCGCGCCGCTTCCAGCGCCTTGATCACATTGGCCGACCGGCCGGAGGTCGTGATGCCGAACAACACATCCCCCCGCCGCCCCAGGCCGCGCAGGGGACGCTCGAACACCCGGTCGTAGCCATAGTCATTGCCGCACGCCGTCAGCATCGGCGGGATCAAGGGTCAACGCCAAAGCCGCGATCGACGGCCGTTCATGGCTCCCGCGCAGCCGGATCAGCATCTCCGTCGCCAGATGCTGGCTGTCCGCCGCCGACCCGCCATTGCCGCAGAACATCAGCTTGCCACCACCACGCAGGCTGGCTTCACACGCATCCACCACCTTGACCACCGTGTCAGCCAGTTCGGTGGCCATCCGGCGCTTGAGGTCCGCCGACCTCGTCATCATCGCCGCGAAACGCGTCGTTTCATGGGTCTGCATGTGATTTTATCCAGTTGGTACCAGGGAATTCAATATCACTTGCCGTTACTATCACTTACCTGTTACTGCGCCACCCATCCGCCATCGATCGACAGCGGCGTCCCGGTGATCGTGCTCGCCGCCTCCGAACACAAAAACACCGCCAGTCCGCCAATCTGCTCGGGCGTGGTGAACTTCACCATCGGCTGCTTCTCGGCGACCAGGTCGTGGGTCTCCTGCTCAACCGTCCTGCCGCCTTTTTCCGCCCGGTCGCGCAACTGCTTTTCCACCAGCGGCGTCAGCACCCAGCCCGGACAGATCGCGTTCACCGTGACGCCGGCATTGGCCAGTTCGATCGCCGCCACCTTGGTCATGCCGAGCACGCCGTGCTTGGCCGCGACATAGGCGACCTTCTGCGCGCTGGCGACCAGGCCATGCGCCGAGGCGATATTGATGATCCGACCCCAGCCCTTCGCCTTCATCCCCGGGATGGCAGCCTTCATGCCGTGAAACACGCCGGACAGATTGATCGCGATGATCTGGTCCCATCGCTCGTCCGGGAAGTCCTCGACATTCGCGGTGAACTGCACGCCGGCGTTGTTCACCAGGATGTCCAGTGACCCAAGCGTCTTCACCGCCTCCGCCACCATCCCGGCGATCTGGTCCGGCTTGCTGATATCAGCGCCGCTGTAGCCAACCTTCACGCCGCTTGATGCCGCCATGTCCGACCGCAATGCCTCGATCTGCGCCGCATCGCCGAAGCCGTTCAGCATGATGCTTGCCCCCTCGGCTGCCAGGGCGCGCGCGATTCCCAGACCGATGCCGCTGGTCGACCCGGTAATCAGGGCGACTTTCCCTTTCAGACTCATGGCTCCAACCTTTCAAATTATATCATCGACATTTTATGCCGCACCGCATCATGAACCAGCGTTGCCGCCTATCATAGGACCACTTTGTTCCACCGCGGCTGAACAACGTGCCGCTGCGCCGGGGAAAATCATGGACGCCTTCAACACTTCACAACCGCTTCCCGCACCAAGCCCCGCCCAGTCGCCCTGGCGCCCCCGTGGCTGCGACAACATCGCCCTGGTATTGCAAGGCGGCGGCGCGCTGGGCGCCTACCAGGCCGGGATCTATCAGGCACAGCACGAGGCGGGGTTACTCCCCGATACCGTTGCCGGGGTTTCGATCGGCGCGATCAATGCCGCCATCATCGCCGGCAATCCGCCCGAACGCAGGATGGAGCGGCTGCGGGAATTCTGGGAAACCATCACCGATCGCCCGGTCAGTCTGCTGGCCCTGGACGGCGACTACGCCCGCAAAGCCACCAACGCCTGGTCCGCCACGCTCACCACGGTGCTGGGCCAACCCGGCTTCTTCACGCCGAACCTGTTGAACCCTTGGCTGAGCCCGCGCGGGTCGCAAGACCGCGACCGCGTTTTATGACGCCGCCCCGCTGCGCGAGACGCTGCTCCATCTGGTGGATTTCGACCGCCTGAACAGCGGCCCGGTCCGCTATGCCGCCGGCGCGGTGAACGTGCTGAACGGCAATTTCGCCTACTTCGACAGTGCCCGGGTCAGGATCCTGCCGGAGCACGTGATGGCGAGCTGCGCGTTGCCGCCGGCGTTCGCCTCGGTGCAGATCGGCACGGACCACTACTGGGACGGCGGCCTGGTGTCCAACACGCCGCTGCAGCACGTGCTGGATAACGCGGCAGCCCAGCACATGCTGATTTTCCAGGTCGATCTGTTCAGCGCCCGAGGCATATTGCCCCGCGACATGGACGACGTTCTGGCGCGTCAGAAGGACATCCAGTACTCCAGCCGCACCCGCATGGTGACCGATTACTTCCGCGAAAAGCACGACCGTGACATTTTGACGAAGAAGCTGCTGTCCAAGATCCCGGACGATCAGCTCGACACCAAGGAGCGGGCTTTGAAGGCACGCCTGGCGCATATGCCGGAGGCGACGATCCTGGAACTGATCTATCAGCAGGCCGCCTACGAGACCCAGGCCAAGGACTACGAATTCAGCGCCGAGTCGATGCGGGAGCACTGGAACAGCGGCTATCTGGACATGCAGCGCACGTTGCGGCATCGCGACTGGCTGGAGGTGGCCAGAGGCGATGCCGGCCTGAGCGTTCACGATATCCACCGCGTCGACGATTGACCGTCCGGGGCCCGTTCGCATCCCAACCCGTGCCGCTGCATGAAAGCGCACGGGCCCAAGCCACTTGGTGTCGCAGTCGGTGCGGCCTGGCCGCGGAAAGGGAGTCAGCCCGGCCACGCCGATCCACGGATCACACTGCAGAAATTCCCCCGTTTGAAGGTGGGGTCCTTGTCCGCGAGGACGTCAGCCTTGACGTTGCCGAAGGTCGTATCCGGCTTGTGCCTGATGCCGTCATAGAAGGCCTGGATGATGCCTTCCTTGAAACGCCCGTCGCGCGGGTGCGCGTGAATCACAGCATTCCGCTCGGCATCACCGTATTCTGGGTACGCCAGGCCCAGTACATCCATTTCCACGCCGGCCGTGACCAGGGCGACGACCGGATGCATGTGTTGCGGAATACCGGGCGTCGTGTGCAGCGCGATCGCTGTCCACACCGTGTCGACGTCGGCTTGGCCGATGCCGCGGCTGCGCAGGAAGTCACGCGCGGTGTTGGCGCCGTCGACCTCGAACCGCTCATGCGGACTGCTGTGCTGACGCGTCAGCCCCATGTCGTGGAACATCGCGCCCGCATACAGCAGCTCGGGATCGAACTTGAGGCCGCGCCGCTTTCCGGCCAGCGCACCCCAGTAGAAGACCCGGCTGGAATGGTGGAACAGCAGCGGCGATTCGGTGTCGCGGACCAGCTCGGTTATGTCCCGAGCCAGCTTGCTGTCGGGGATGGTGATGCCTTGGACAATCGCAGTCATCGCTTTCTCCTGCCAAATGTGACGATCAGCAGGTAGAGCCCGGCTGGTGTGTCCACAATCGACGTGATACGCCGATTTCTGCCAAATGACGCCTCGGACGGACGTGGGTTCATGAGCACGCTGACACGGGTCATAGCGATTGTGGCGATGCCCGACGTCCAACTGCTGGACGTGTCGGGGCCGCTCGACGTGTTTGCCGAGGCGAATGTGCAAGCCGACAGCGCCGCCTACCGATTGCTGGTTCTGGCAGGCATCCCCGGGCCGATCCGCAGCTCCTCCGGCGCACGGCTGGTGCCGGATTATGTCATCGGCGACCGGATCAACGAGGCGATCGACACCCTTCTGGTTGCCGGATCGCCAACCGCGGCGGTGGTGCGGCCGGACGCCCGCGTGGTCGCATGGTTGCGGCAAACAGCGCCCGCCACACGCCGCTACGGGTCGGTCTGCGCGGGCGCGTTTCTGCTGGCGGCCACGGGACTTCTGGATGGGCGGCGGATCACCACACATTGGGCGGTTGCTGACCAACTGGCGCAGACGTATCCGGCGATCACCGTGGACCCCGATGCCATTCATGTCAGGGATGGCCGGGTGCGCACGGCTGCCGGCGTCACCGCGGGGCTCGATCTGGCCCTGGCTCTGGTCGAGGAAGACCTGGGCCGCGACGTCGCGATGAAAGTGGCCGCGCAACTCGTGATGTTCTTCAAACGGCCGGGCGGGCAGATGCAGTTCAGCCGCAAGGGCGAGGCGGCTCCGGTCGGCCGGTCTGCGCTGCAGGAGGTGCAACGCTGGGTCGCCGCCAATCCGGCCGCGGATCACAGCGTCGCCGCCCTTGCGAGGCGAATGGACCTCAGCCCCCGTCACTTTGCTCGGCTGTTCCACAACGAGGTCGGGATCACACCCGCCGCATGGGTCGAAACCACACGGATAGCCGCCGCCCGGCGGGCACTGGAGGACGGACAGCAAACGCCCAAGCAGGTCGCTGCGACGTGCGGTTTTGCCGATGCCGACACGCTGCGGCGCGCATTTGCCCGCCATGTCGGCGTCACGCCGGCCGAATACCGCAAGCGTTATGCGCACGCGTCGGGATGACAAGCCGAGCTCAGCTTCGCCGGCATCGCACCAGCCCGTATACGCTGATCGCGCCCCAGAAACACTCGAGGATCACCGACGGCAGGTTCCATGCGTCGATCAGTGACACCAGCACCAAGCTGGCCCCGGCCAGGTTGATTGCCGGAAAACGCCAATCGCCCGGATCCAGCCATCCCTGGAGAGTGCCGAAGTAAGCGGCGATAAAACAACCAGCGCCGACGATGCCGCAGGCGGTATAGAGATCGATTCCCATCGACGGCAACCTAGCGGACGGCTTACCCGCCCGGCTATAGTCGGGCGAACGAACGGGGAGTTCACCGATGGCGCGTGCGATACTGGGTCTCCTGCTGTCGGGAGGCTTGCTGGTCGGTACCGCATCCGCGCAGACACTGAACATCGCCTCGTCCGCCCCGGTCACCAGCATCGACCCGCACTACCATACGCTGTCGCCGAACGAGTCGCTGGACAGCCACATCTACGAACGGCTGGTGGACCGCGATGCCGGCGGCCATATGATCGGCGGACTGGCGGAATCATGGCGTCTGCGTGACGACCGCACGTGGGAGTTCAAGCTGCGAACGGCCACGTTCCATGACGGCACGCCGTTCACGGCGCAGGATGTCGCCTACACGCTGGCCCGCGTGCCGCGCGTGAAGAACAGTCCGGCCTCGTTTTCGGTCTATAGCCGGGCGGTTACGAGCAGCGAGATCGTCGATGCACATACGATCCTGCTGCACACCGACACGCCTTATCCGTTGCTTGCCGTCCGACCTGTCGCAGATCTTCATCATCCCGCACACGCTTGGCGCCGACCCCGCGACCGAGGATTTCAACAGCGGCAAGAACGCCATCGGCACCGGGCCGTACCGGTTCGTCGCCTATCGGCCCGGCGACCGGATCGAGATGGAGCGCTACGACGGCTACTGGGGCGCCAAGCCGCATTGGCAGCACGTGAACTACCGTATCATCAGCAACGATGCCGGGCGCACCGCGTCCCTGCTGGCGGGCGATGTCGACGTGATCGAATTCGTGCCCCCCACCGATCTGCCGAAGCTGCGCACCGATGCTCGGGTGACGCTGGAGGAAGTGGTCGGCAACCGCGCGATCTACCTGTGGCTCGATCAGTCGAGGACCGGCCCGACTCCGTTCATGAGCGGTCCGAACGGCGAGGTGCTGGAGGCCAACCCGCTGAAGGATCGCCGGGTGCGACTGGCGCTTTCGCTCGCGATCAATCGTCAGGCCATTGTCGACCGGGTGATGGAGGGTGCGGCGATTCCCACCGGGCAATACCTGTCGCCCGGCAGCTATAGTTACGTGCCGGACCTCAAGGCGCCGCTCTTTGATCCGGCCAAGGCAAAGGCGCTGCTGGCCGAGGCCGGCTTTCCCAACGGGTTGCGGATCACCTTGCACGGTCCCAACGACCGATACGTCAACGACGCCAAGATCATTCAGGCGGTCGGCCAGATGTGGCAGCGCATCGGCGTGCAGACCACGGTCGAGGCGTTGCCCTGGAACAGTTTCGTCAGTCGGGCCGGCAAACAGGATTTCTCCGCGTTTCTGCTGGGTTGGGGCACCTCCACCGCCGAGGGCACCAATCCGCTGCGCGCCCAGCTTGCGACATGGAACCCCGAGCGGGGCATGGGGACGGCGAATCGAGGCCGCTATTCCAACCCGAAGGTGGATGCACTGATCGAGCAGGCGCTGGCCACGATGGACGACAGCGCCCGCGAGACAATCATCCAGCAGGCGACACGGGATGCGATGGACGATGTGCCGGTCATCATGCTGCATCTGCAAAAGAACATCTGGGCGGTCCGCAAGGGCCTGACCTACCAGCCTCGGGTAGACGAGGAGACCAGGGCGATGTCGGTGCAACCCTAGTGCCGGATCGTCTGGCCGCGCCGCGGCGCATGGGACGTGGGACGTGGGACGGTCCTTTCGAGCCGGCAGCGGCGTGTCGCCCGGCGATGACGGGTCATTGTAGATGGTGACCTGGCTGATACGCCGGCTGGTCCAGGCCGCGTTCGTCGTGCTGGCGATGACCGTCATCGTTTTCATCGGCGTCCATGTGATCGGCAATCCGGTCGACATCCTGATCTCCCCCGAAGCGGATCAGGCCGAGCGGGCGCGGATCATCGCCAATCTGGGATTGGATCAGCCGCTGTGGCGGCAGTATTTCGTGTTCCTGAATGGCGCGCTGCACGGCGACCTGGGCCGTAGTTTCGTTTTCAACGAACCGGCATTGCGGCTGATCGCGCAGCGCATGCCCGCGACGCTGGAGCTTGCGGTGACCGCCGTGCTGCTGTCGGTCCTGCTGGGCGTACCGCTGGGGCTTTATGCCGGAATGCGGCCGGACGGGCTGCTCGGCCGGACGATCATGGCCGGCAGTATCCTGGGGTTCTCGCTGCCGACGTTCTGGGTGGGCCTGATGCTGATCATGGTGTTCGCGGTTCAACTCGGCTGGCTGCCCTCGACCGGACGCGGCGCCACCGCGGTGTTCCTGGGACTGCAATGGTCGTTCCTGACCCGGGACGGGTTGCGCCACATGTTCCTGCCGGCGTTGAACCTTTCGCTTTTCAACATCTCGCTCGTTCTGCGCCTGACGCGGGCCGGCGTGCGTGAAACCCTGCCGATGGACTTCATCAAGTTCGCCCGCGCCAAAGGGCTGTCTCCGGCCCGCGTGGTGCTGGTGCACGTGCTGAAGAACATCATGATCCCCGTTGTCACGGTTGTCGGGCTGGAGCTTGGGTCGACGATCGCCTTCGCGGTGGTTACGGAAAGCATCTTTGCGTGGCCCGGGATGGGCAAGCTGATCATCGACAGCATCAACGTTTTGGACCGGCCGGTGATCGTTGCCTACCTGATGATGATCGTGCTGCTTTTCGTCACCATCAACCTGCTGGTGGACATACTTTACACCGTGCTCGACCCGCGGGTGCGGCTGGAGACGAAGGAATGACGGTGTAGCCGGTGGTTGGTTCGGTGACCGGTGACTGCCTGATCAAAGCGTTGTTGGAATGCCTGGCGTTGCAACCGTGGCCGGTTTGCGAGCCGTATTTTTGGCTGCCCGGCGCCGCGAACGGGTGGCAGGCAGGGCCTCAGGTCAGCGTTCAGGGGGCGGGCTGGTGCCGGATGCGGGTTGGATGGGGATGCCCATTTCCGCCGCGAGGGTATCCATCATCACCTGGCCCCAACGGCGCTTGTCGGCGCGGACCGGGTCGCGCGGCTGCGGGCTGTGGGCGGGGCGGTTGCCGGAGAGGCGGGTGCGGTGGGCGTCGATCGCGGCCTGCGTCTGCCGCAGCAGTTCCGCGGCGTGGTGTTCCGGGAGGTCGTTGATCGGTTCCTGTTCGGTCGCGGCCGGCGCATCACAGGCGAGGCGCTTGAGCAGGGTCTGCTCGGTTTTCTGGCCGCTGCGGTTGAGGTTGTTGGCGCAGCCGCGGAACCTCAGGCGCAGGGATGGCGACATCTCGGCGGTCTTGGCTTCGCCTAGGGTTTCGAGGGCGGCGAACCCGAAGACGATGATCTGGACGGCGCACAGCAGTTCGGCGCGGGTCCGGGCGCCGTAGGAGGCCAGGGTTTCAAGGGCTTCGGCGCGGGCGGCGGCGAGGTCGGCGGTGACATCGGTGAAATAGGGGATCAGGAAGCGGAGCAGGCGTTCGAGGAACGCGCTGGCCTGGGGGCTTGGAACGAGGAGGTTCATCATGGGGCGGCGGCGTCCGGGCGGTTGTCTATGTTTCGTTCTTATATCAAGTGATGGGATAAATCAAGAACAAACGGCATGCGGGGCGGGCTGGGAAAGCGTTGCAGGGGGATGATGATTGTTGAACCTGAGCCCGCTTCGGCATTGGGAACGACGACACCGCAGGACATCGGAGCCGTCGATAGAGGCTGGTCGTTGAACGCCTTCCCGTTGGGAAACCGGCATTCTCTTCGTCGCTTGTCGTGGCACCCGTTGCGGATATGATTGGTTGCGGCGAGCAGGGTTTGCAGCGAGGAGAGTTTTCTGACAATTCACCTATGCCAGGGCGTGCACATCTTCGATCCGACGGATCAGGTTTTGCGATGACTCAGTTCGGCGAGGACCGGGTTTGGCGAGGACCGGGGATGCTGAACGTGCCGCCCCCTGCCCTGGATGGTCGAAAATCGGCGTGTGTCATGAGGAGCGTGAGCCGCCTATGACGACCACGGAACCCGGTGCGCTCCAAGCCCCCGCCGCGCCTAAAGCCCCCGCTGGGCCTCAGGTTACCGCTGGGCTTCAGGTTACCGCTGGGCCCCGAGCGGAGGAAACGCCGTTCCACCGCTTCGTAGCGGAGTTCGCGGCGTCGAAGCTGGCACTCGCGGGCCTGGTCGTGTTCGTCCTGATTGCCGCCGCCGCCATCTTCGCACCGCTGATCACGCCGCAGAATCCATACGACCTCGCGCAGCTCGATATTATGGACGGGCGCATGCCACCCGGCTCCGTCTCCGGCGCGGGCTACACCTATCTGCTGGGCACCGATGACCAGGGCCGCGACATGTTTTCCGGCATGCTTTACGGCCTGCGCATCAGCCTGGGCGTCGGCGTCGGGTCCGCCCTGTTCGCCGCCGTTGTCGGCACGACCCTGGGCCTGCTCGCGGCATTCTTCGGCCGCCGCACCGACACGGTCATCATGCGGCTGGTGGACCTGCAACTGTCGTTCCCGTCCATCCTGGTCGCACTGATGATCCTGGCCATTCTCGGCAAGGGGGTGATGAACGTCGTGCTGGCCCTGGTGATCGTCGAGTGGGCCTACTACGCCCGCACGGTCCGCGCGACGGCGATGGTCGAACGCCGGCGGGAATATATCGAGGCTGCGTTATGCCTCGCCCTGCCCTGGCGGCGCATCATGTTCCGCCATCTGCTGCCGAACTGCCTGCCGCCGCTGATCGTTATTGGAACACAACAGGTTGCCCGCGCCATCGCACTGGAAGCGACCCTGTCCTTCCTGGGCCTGGGCGTTCCCATCACCGAACCGTCGCTCGGCCTGCTGATCGCCAACGGCTATCAATACATGCTGTCGGGCAAATACTGGATCAGCTTCTATCCCGGCATTGCGCTGCTGGTCACCATCGTCTCCATCAACCTTGTCGGCGACCAGCTTCGCGACGTGCTGAACCCCCGCCTGACGCGGTAATGGACCTGACGCGATGATGGACCTGATGCGATGATGGACCTGATGCGATGATGGGCCGGGCACGATGAAAGGCCGGGGACGATGAAAGGCGGGGCACGATGAGAGGCGGGGCACGATGACGCAGCCCACGCTTGAGATGCGCAACCTGCGCACGCACTTCGCAACGCGCGCCGGTGTTGTCAAAGCCGTGGATGATGTGTCGTTCAGCGTCTCCCGCGGGCAGGTGCTGGGACTGGTCGGGGAATCCGGCTCCGGCAAGACCGTCACCGGTTTCTCGATCATCGGCCTGATCGATCCGCCCGGTCGCATCACCGGCGGATCAATCCTCTACCAGGGCCGGGATCTGGCGCAGCTCACCGAACGCCAGATGCGCGATCTGCGCGGCAACCGGATCGCGATGATCTTCCAGGATCCGATGATGACGCTCAATCCGGTCCTGCGTATCGACACCCAGATGATCGAGGCGGTGCAGGCCCATACCAGGCTCTCCCACAAGGATGCCCGCACCAAGGCGCGTGACGCGCTCGGCATGGTTGGCATCCCAAGCCCGGAGGAACGTCTGAATGCCTACCCGCACCAGTTCTCCGGCGGCATGCGCCAACGCGTCGCCATCGCCATCGCCCTGCTGCACAACCCCGACCTGCTGATCGCGGATGAGCCGACCACCGCGCTGGACGTGACGATCCAGGCCCAGATCCTGTCGGAGGTGCAGCGCCTCGCCGCCGAACACGGCACGGCACTGATCTGGATCACGCATGATCTGTCGGTGATCGCCGGCCTCGCCGACCGGATTGCGGTCATGTACGCCGGCCGGATCGTCGAAGCGGGTGACGCCGCGGATGTGCTGGACCATCCGATGCACCCCTATACCGCCGGCCTGATCGGCAGCGTTCCCAGCCGCAACCGCCGCGGCCAGCCCTTGCGGCAAATCCCCGGGATGACACCGAACCTGCTGGCATTGCCCGCCGGCTGCGCTTTTCGCCAGCGATGCGCGCGCGCCGATGTCGCCTGCGAGCAGCAACCGCCCGAGGCGGGCACCCTTCACACGGCGCGCTGCTTTCATCCGCTGATTGCCGTCGCGGCATGATCCCGCCCATCATCGAGCTCAGGCGTGTCTCCAAGTATTTCGGCCCGACCCACGACGGCGCCGCGCGCCTGACGCGGGCAATTTCGGCCCGGCTCGGCCGGCCGTCAGCCGACCAGACCGTCCGCGCTGTCGATGCCGTGGACCTTCAGGTCTTCAAGGGCGAGGTCGTCGGGCTGGTTGGCGAGTCCGGCTGCGGCAAATCGACGATCGGCCGCATGGTCGCCGGCATCATGCCGCCGAGCCGGGGTGAGGTGTTGTTCAACGGTGCGGACATCGCCCGCCTGGCACCCGAGAAGGCCAAGGCGGCGTCATTAAAGGTTCAGATGATCTTTCAGGATCCCTATGCCTCGCTGAACCCCCGCCTGCGGGTCGCCGATATCGTGGGGGAGGCGCCGCTGGTGCACGGCATGGTCAGTCGCGCTGACTACGACGGTTATCTGGACGCACAGTTGCTCCAGGCGGGTCTGGACCCGGCCTACAAGCGCCGCTACCCACATCAGTTTTCGGGCGGCCAGCGGCAGCGCGTCGGTATCGCCCGCGCGCTTGCGGTACAGCCGGAATTCCTGGTCTGCGACGAGGCCGTGGCGGCGCTGGATGTTTCGATCCAGGCGCAAATCCTCAATCTTTTCATGAATTTACGCGCTCGGTTGAACCTGACCTACCTATTCATCAGTCATGATCTGGGCGTGGTTGAGCATCTGTCGGACCGCGTCGTGATCATGTATCTCGGCCGTATCGTGGAAGCGGCCCCGGTCGAGGAGATTTTCCTCCATGCCAACCATCCGTACACGCAGGCGCTGTTGGCCGAGGTGCCGCGGATAGAGTCGCGCAAACGCCGGTTCACCGCGGTCAAGGGGGAAATTCCCAGTCCGCTGCATCCACCGTCGGGCTGCCACTTTCACCCACGCTGTCCCCACGCCATGCCGCGTTGTTCGACGGAGATCCCGATGTTGCGGCAGATCGCGCCGAACCATCAGAGCGCCTGCCATCTCAACGGCTGAGTTCGCGAAATTCAGGCCAACTTGAAGAATTCGGTGGGATGCGCCTCGACACTGGCGGCGGTGACATGCTGGAGAACGAGACGGAAATCGCTACCAACAGTCAAGACGGCGCCGCCGTGCGCGTCGGCGGAAACGTGCGCCACCAGATCCTTTGGCTGGACCAATTTGAGCCCGCCGAAGCCAAATGCGATCTCGATGATGTCCCGGCCGGTGTGAAAATTTGTGATGTTGTCCTGACCACTTGCAGTCGAGAACGTGAAGGTGTTCAGGCCGGTGCCCCCGGACAGCGTTTCGTTGCCGGATCCTGCAAGCAGGACGTCGTTGCCGTCACCACCTTCAAGATGCTGAGGACCCGAACCGCCCGACAGCGTGTCGTTGCCCACGCCACCCATCAGGGTCTGCGGTCCCGAACCGCCATAGATCATGTCCTGGCCTTGGCCGCCAACCAGCAACTGAGCGCCCGACCCGCCCCAGATGGTGTCATCGCCAATGCCCCCCATGACGGTCTGTTTGCCGGTCCCGGCATACAGCTGGTCATTCCCTGTGCCGCCATATATCAGGTCGTCGCCGACACCCGCGCGGATCAGGTCGTTGCCGGTACCACCGAAAAGCCGTTCGGTACCCTGGCCGCCGAGGATGGTGTCATTCCCGACACCGCCGAAGACATCGACGTTGTGAATGTCGGGCACCAGTTGCCAGTGGCCGTAATCCTCGTCACTGCCGTTGGTATCCCAATGATACCACCCGCCATCGACCTCGTTCGCCTGAAACGACACCCAGATGACGTCGTCCCACGCGATGGACGCACCGTTGGGATTAAGCACGCCGGTCGCGGGATCATAGGTCCAGGCACCGTAGAGCGACTGAGGATTGAGCGTGATGTTAACGGCGACGCCCGCAAAGCTGCCCTCTGTCGGGGTCATGCTAAACGGCTCGCTGGATGTCACCCCGTCGAACGTGACATAACCGGTTGCGGTGCTTACGCTAGTCGAGTGAACCGAAGGCGTTTGGCTTCCCGTGTCCCAGTCAAAGGAACTTATATCACTGACGTAGGAATTTCCCGCCGCGGGTATCCATTGAAAGCTGACGCTATTATCGATGGTGATGACCTGGTTGCCATCGGCGGCAATGATTGGGGGATCATATACCGTGGCCGGGCTCGTAGACATATAATGATCGCCTTCACGGAATGAGTAACCGCAATATTCAAAAAGAAACGTCGCAGTCTTATCTAATTCATTACGTTATGACCCAAGTTGATCATGGATGATATACAAATATTGATACATTTAATTTCTTACCGGTGTCAGGATCTTGCATCGCACGACGGAACCGGCCAGCCCAGTCGCGGCCACCGCCACGCCTCTCCAGCCGCCGGGTTCGCATGGCTCCGCGATCCCCGCGTGACCCGGGGGGTGACTCCAAGCCCGGGTCCGGCTAGGAGTTAGGTCCTGTCACGCTGCGGCGCGGCATTCCACAGACCCTTGCGGGGAGAGAAAAATTTATGACGATCAAAGTCGGCGATACGATTCCGTCCATGAAACTGATGGTCGCGACGGCGGAGGGCCCGAAGGAGATCTCCACTGACGAGATCTTCAAGGGCAAGAAAGTGGTCCTGTTCGCGGTCCCGGGTGCGTTCACCCCGACCTGCAGCGCCAAGCATCTGCCGGGCTTCGTGCAGAACGCGGATGCCTTCAAGGCCAAGGGCGTCGACGACGATCGCCTGCATCGCCGTCAATGATGTCTTCGTCATGGGCGCATGGGGCAAGGACCAGGGCACCGGCGACAAGGTCACCATGCTGGCCGATGGCGCCGCGGCTTTCGCCAAGGCGATCGGCCTGGAGCTTGACCTGAATGCCCGCGGCATGGGTTGGCGCAGCCAGCGCTACGCCCTGATCGCCGAGGACGGCAAGGTGACGCACCTGGGCGTCGAAGCACCCGGTGGCTTCGAGGTCAGCAAGGCGGAAGCGGTGCTCGCCGCGCTCTGAGAAGACCATCCGGCGGCACCCGCGTAGCGCATGGCCGCCGGATCACGCATACTTGCGTTTATTATTGGTCAGGCTATTGCAGAACCGCCGGCGGTTACTTTGTGGCATTGACGCCAGGCCAAGTATTGACCGACGCGGCCGATACTTGATGCGCCCGGGGTTAAGGGAATTGTGTGGGTATCAAGTCGGGGCAGTCAACGCCGCGTTGGATCCTCCGCTGTCCCGGTCAGTATTTGCGCAAGAAGAACGCCACCGTGACCACCGCACTTAACACCACGACGAACACGCGCAGTACGCCCGGCGACAGCAACCGAGCGAAACGGGCGCCGAAATAGCCGCCGAGGATGCAGGAAAACATCATCGCCAGCATCTCCGGCCACCACACCGCGCCGGCGACCGCGAAGCACAGCACCGCCGAACCGTTGGTGACACTGACCAGCAGGGTTCGCGAGGCGGCCATGGTCTTTAGCTCCGCCGAATCCAGCAGGCTCCAGACCGCCATCATCATCAGGCCGATAGCGCCACCGAAATAGCCGCCGTAGATCGACAGGACGAACTGTATAACCAGCACGGTCGGCTTGCCGATGCGGACGTAACGCCGCAATCCCTCGCTCAGGCGCCGACCACCGGCGAAGGTCAAGGTTGCCAGTAACAGCAGCCACGGGATCACAAGGTCGAAGGCGCTGCCGGGCGTCACCAGCAACAGGATTGCCCCGAGCAGACCGCCTGCAAGGCTGATCGGCACCAGCAGCCACAAGCTGATCCCGGCGATGCCGCGAAGGTCGTCGCGGTAGGCCCAAGTGCTGGCCAAGGTGCCGGGAAACAGCGCGACGGTGCTGGTTGCATTGGCGGCGATGGGCGGCAGCCCGACCAGCACCATCACGGGAAACGAAACGAACGATCCGCCGCCGGCGACAGCGTTCATCGTTCCGGCCAGCAACCCGGCCAGTACGAGGGGAAACAGATGCGGCAACATTATATTACTCTAAAGTAACATTCCGTTCAAGTTCGGCCAGCCAGGCGGCGGCATTGCCGTCCGAGGGCGCCCGCCAGTCTCCGCGAGGCGACAGCGATCCGCCAGCCGAGACCTTGGGACCATTCGGCATCGCGCTGCGCTTGAACTGGCTGAAGGCGAAGAACCGGGTGAGGAAAACCTGCATCCAGTGGCGGATCTGCTTCAGGTCGTACGCCACGCGCCGGTCGTCATTGAAATGCGGCGGCCAGTGGCCTCGTTCCGGATCTTCCCAGGTGTGCAATGCCAGGAAGGCAATTTTGGAAGGTACGAATCCGTAACGCAGGATGTGAAAGAGGGTGAAGTCCTGCAGCGCGTAGGGGCCGATTTTCGCCTCTGTGCTTTGCGGCGTTTCACCCTCGGCCACAGGCACCAGTTCGGGGGAGATTTCCGTCGATACGATCGCGTCGAGTATCCGCAGGGCGTCGTCAGCGAAACGTTTCGTCCCGATGATCCAGCGGATCAGGTGCTGGATCAGCGTCTTCGGCACCCCTGCGTTGACATTGTAGTGCGCCATCTGGTCGCCGACGCCGTAGGTGCACCAGCCCAGCGCGAGTTCCGAAAGATCGCCTGTTCCGATCACGATCCCGCCGTGGTGGTTAGCAAGGCGGAACAGGTAGTCGGTGCGCAGCCCGGCCTGCACATTCTCGAACGTAACGTCGTAGACTCGATTGTCCGGTGGAATACGGAATGTCCGAGGTCGGCCAGCATCTGTTTGGCTGCAGGCTTGATATCCAGTTCGTTCGCGGTGACGCTCAGCGACTTCATCAGCGCCCAGGCATTGGATTTGGTATAATCCGAGGTCGCGAAGCCCGGCATCGTATAGGCCAGGATGCCCTCCCGCGGCAGGCCCAGCAGATCGAAGGCCTGGGCGCAGACCAGCAGGGCCTGGGTGGAATCCAGGCCGCCGGAAATGCCGATCACGACTTTCTTCAGCCCGGTCGCGCGCAGGCGCTGCGCTAGACCCGATACCTGGATGTTGTAGGCTTCGTAACAATCCTGCTCCAGCCTGGCGACGTCGGCGGGCACGAAGGGAAAGCGTTCGACCCGGCGGCGGAAACCGACATCACCGGTGGGCGGCGCCACGGTGAACCGATATGCGGCGAAAATTCCGCACATGGCGGCGGCGGTTGGTATCGAACGATCCCATCTGCAAGCGTTCCTGGGCCAGCATGTCGAGATCGATATCGGCGATCGCCGCCTGATCGGCCACCGGAAACCGTTCGGTCTCGGCCAAAGTGTTTCCGTTTTCGAACACCGAGGCCTGACCGTCCCACGCCAGATCGGTGGTCGATTCGCCGGCACCGGCGGCGGCATAGAGGTATGCCGCGAGACAGCGGGCGGACTGCGAGCGGCACAGCAGGCGGCGGGTTTCGGCTTTGCCGATGGTGATGTTGCTGGCGGACAGGTTGGCCAGCACCGTGGCACCGGCGACCGCCGCCTCACCGCTGGGTGGATTAGGGACCCAGACGTCTTCGCAGATCTCGGCATGCACGATCAGGCCACGCAGGTCGGCGGCTTCCCACAGTAGGTCGGTGCCGAACGGGACGGTCTGGCCGCCCAGCGTGATAGCGCCGCCGTCGGTTCCGTCACCGCTGACGAAATGCCGCGGCTCGTAGAACTCCCGATAGTTGGGCAGGTGGATTTTCGGGACGACGCCGAGCAGTTGGCCGCGATGGATGGCGAGGGCGCAGTTGTAGAGGGCACCCATGTGGCGGATCGGCGCCCCCACCAGCAGCAGCGGCATCAGGTCGATGGAGCCGTCGACGATGGCGTCGATCGCGGTTTCCACGGCGTCCAGCAGGGTGGTCTGCTGCAGCAGGTCGCTGATCGCGTAACCCGACAGGCCCAGTTCTGGGAACACCGCTACCGCCACCGCCTGCTGGTCACATTGTTCGGCCATGCGCAGGATGGTCGCCGCGTTGGTCGCCGGGTCGGCCAGGGCGGTCCGAGTTGTGCAGGCGGCGACGCGGGCGAAGCCGTGACGGTAGAGGGATCTGAAGCTCATGGCGAACCTAGGCTGTGCTGATGCCAATATGGCGCGGGTCGGCGGCAAGCGCCATCCGGGATGGCGTGGAGGGCCGCCGGGTGCCATTCAGGCTGGCATGGGGCGGCGCCAGGAGCCGGGGGACGGCCTCTGCCGAGGCAAAGGAGCCGGCGGAATGGCCTGGGCCGGCGCCGGGTGTCATGTGGTGGTTGGCGTGAGGGGTTGGTTCGCTTTCGCTAAGTCCGCCGCCGGGCTGCATGGCTTTCAGCCGCCATCACTGATCAGCCGCCGCCACTGATTAGACGCCGGGCGCTGATCTCCTCCAGGTCCAGTTCCTGCTCCAGCGCGTGCAGCACCATGTCGTGGATCTCGCCGCTGCGATGCAGCCGAAGCAATTCAGCGCGTCCCGCGGCAATCGCATCGAGGATGACGGAGAAATGCTCATTCCGATGTTCCAGCAAACTGTCCTCTGCCTCGCTGTACCGGCTGGCCGCCCGGGCTCGGTAGCCATACTGCTCCAGCAGCCGCGGATGGCGCTGGGTGCCGTCTTGCATACGGGACCGTGCTTCGACCGCGGTCAGTTGCGCCGCGGCCACTTGCGCCCGCGCGGCGCCCTCTGACAGCGTGTTTGCTTGCAGTGTGGTGAACTCACCGAGGCGGAGCGCCAGGATCAGCGGCGCCAGGGTGGCGCCTTGAACCAGCACGGTGACCAGGATGACCGCGAAGGTGGTTGCCAGGATGAAGTCGCGGCCCGGAAACGGCTCCGGCAGAGAGAGCGCCGCGGCCAGGCTGACGACGCCGCGCATGCCGGCCCAGCTCATGACCACCGGCACGCCGAGGGGCGGAATGGGATCACGCTGCCGCAGCGACGGGAACAGCCAGCGCGGCAGATATGTCGCCGGGAAGATCCAGGCGAACCGCGTCAGGATCACGGTCGCGACAATCGCGGCCACCGGCGGCAGCAGCGCGGTGGTGGTGCTCATGCCAGCCGGCTGAAACACGCCAAGCCGGTTCAGCACGCCCCGCAACGACAGGCCGATCAGGATGAACACGAGTGATTCCAGAATGAACACCAGCACGCCCCAGACCACGCGGGCATGGGTCCTGGTGATGGCTGTCAGAATCGTGTGCTGGCGCCACCCCATGACCAGCCCGCAGGTTACCGTGGACAGCACGCCGGACACGCCGATTGCCTCGGCCCCGATGTAGGACGCCCACGCGGCAAGCAGGCTGCCGATAATGCCGAGTGTCGGGTCGCGCAGGCGCTGCAGCAACGCGGACACCACGCCGCCGAATGCCAGGCCCGCCAGCACGCCACCGACCGACAGCGTGACGAAGCTCAGAGCCGCGGCTGGTGCGTTGAATGTCCCGGTCAGGCTGGCGGCGACCGCGAGGCGGAACAGCACCAGACCTGATGAATCGTTGACCAGGCTTTCACCCTCCAGCAGCACGACGACCCGGTGCGGCAGCCGCAATCCCTGCAGCACGGCTTTCGCGGCGACCGCGTCGGGGGGCGAGACAATGGCGCCAAGCGCGAAGCACGCGGACCAGGGCAGTGACGGCACGGCCCAATGGGCGACGACACCGACAATCAGCGTGGTGAACGCGACGGCGCCAAGTGCCAGTTGCAAAATGATGCGGAGATTGGCGCGAAAATCCCGCCATACCGTGAAAAATGCGCTTGCCAGCAATAGCGGCGGCAGAAACAGCACCAGCACGAGGTCGGGATCCAGCTCGACCTCGGGGATACCCGGAATAAGCGCGAGCACGATGCCGCCCAGCACGAACGCACCGGCCGGCGGCATGCGCAGGCGCCGCGCCGCCAGTTCCAGCACGATGATGATGGCGAGCAGAGAGAGAACCAGTTCCAGATGGGCGACAGCACTCATCGGCGGCAGCCGGACATCAGCTGGTTCACGGTTTGCCGGGACCAGAACCGGGACAAAGCATGCGATTGGCGAGGCCGTGATTGCCCCGCGATCACGATATTTCTGACATGCGAGCCGCGCATTTCCCCATCTCCGACATAGATCCAATGCCGCATTGCAGCATTATTCTTTGCCGAGCACACGCCTATTTAGCGGTCCATCGAGGCCGGACATATCGTCCGACCCGTCATGGAGAAGCCCGATGAAAAACATGATCCTTGCCGCGTTTGCCGTGCTGACCCTGGCCGTCGCGGTCGCCCCTGTCGCAAATGCCGCCAGCTCGGTCAACGGCGACGCAAAGGCCACTCGGATGCAGCAGACCGGTTCCTACAACTAATCCAGAGCGTTGCTTTGATGAAGCGCCCGCCGACGCGGGCGTTCTTCATCCACACTTGAGGAAGACGCGATCCACACCAGATCGGCAGCCAGATCCAAGCTGACTGCTTCTTCGTAAAGCAGAGGCCACGACAAAATTAATTGTGAACGATGTATGCCAAAGTGAGCCGGAAGATCCAATCCAACACCGTCTCCCCGGGACAAGCATCGACGAAGCAGAGGGGGCAATGAGCGTTATGTTCACGAAATCAGATAGCACCACCGCAGCGGGCCTTGGCATTTCCCGGCGGTCGTTGCTCGGCATGATGATGGTCGCCGCAATTCCGCTTAGCCACAGCGCTCTTGCCGACCCGGCCCCGGCAACCCCGACCGAGACGATACAGCGCTTTAACAGCGCTTTGCTCGCGACGATGAAAACCGGCAGCAACACGGCCTTCAACCGGCGCTTCCAGGCTTTAGCACCCGCGGTCGATCAAGCCTTCGACCTGCGCGCGGTGCTCGGCGTTTCGGTAGGCCCGAGCTGGACTGGTTTGGCGCCGGAGCAGCAGGACAGGCTGCTGGATGCTTTCCGTCGGTATACGGTGGCCAGCTACGTCGCCAATTTCGACAGCTACGCAGGCCAAAGCTTCAGTGTGTCACCCGAGACGCGCAGCCTCGGTGGCGACCGGGTGGTCGTCCAGAGTCGCATCGTGCCGGTCAGCGGTGACGCCACCGAACTCGACTACGTGATGCAACATTCAGGCTCCGGCTGGAAAGTGGTCGACGTGCTTGCGGCCGGCTCGATCAGTCGCGTGGCGGTGCAACGTTCGGACTTCCGCCGGCTGTTGTCGCACGGCGGCGGCGATGCGTTGCTGGCAAATCTCCAGCGCAAGGCCAACGATCTTTCAGGCGGGGCGCTGGCGTAACCCAGGACGCTTCGCCCGGCGCATGAATCTGACCGGGCGTTCATCGGGCCCGGCGCCTGGTGGGGTGATCACCGCCCTGCCAGCGCTGCGACCACGGGTCGCCCGGTCGTGAATGTCCGTGTTTATGAACCGCCAGACACTCCGGTTCGTGCCGTCTGTACGAAATCTGGATAAACACGCGGGCGACATTCTCGCGCAGGCACCGCGGAAATCCGCTGGTGTCCCGTCGCCATTAGCGTCGTCACTGGCGAAAAGCCCGGACTGGTAGAACGCGCGGATGTTCCGTCATAGGCATCTTTGACCCTTCGCCGGGCAACACGCCGCATGAGTTCGCCCGTGCGTAATTGAACCGCACGAAGTTGCATGGCGCGTCAGCATTCCACGGCTGTGGCGGCAACGGCATCAGGTCAACAGAACCAACCCCGATCGTGGCGACCGCCGTCTCTACCGCGTGCTGGCTCGGCGTCGATTGCAACAGTTCGCCGATCGCCTATCGGGAAGTCCCGCGTTCCGGAAAGCCCGCTACGGTTACCCACTGCCGATCGCATTCCTGTGCCGGCGCCGAGGGGTTTGTGCACTCACCGCCGGATCGGGCAATGCGGGGCGAGTGGTGCAATCAGCCACACAGCCAAGCGGTAAAGGTCGCAACAGCGAAAGTTCCTGTCGGCCCCGGGCAATACTGTCGGTCACCGGCTTGGGTCGCCATCAAACGCTGTCCCAGCCAATAAATGGCGGTGTTCACGCACGCCATCCATGGCCGGGCGCTACACGGCATCAGGCTATCCGGCGTCCCCCACACGCCGGGAGTTAGCCGCGGTGGCAACTGGCCGGCACCCCTGTCCAGCCGCCTGAATGATGTCCACGATCCCGGACGCCCATGATCCGCCGATCGTCACAGGGGCCGGCGTTGCCGACGATATCAGGGATGGCGTCAACGCAAATCTATATATTTCTTGTAACGATACGATTGCGGGCCAGCAGAAGGTCAGTGTCTGGCACGGCTTACAAGGTTCAACATCATTATAATTTTGACTTCGATATTTTCAATGTGTAACCCGTAACGAAATAGTCGATGTTTTTGTTGACTGTCGATGGTCAAATAACGAAATTGCCATTGCTCATCTTTCGCGAGCATATGCACAACAACCGGCATTTCTTCTAGCCGGATATCGTTCTCCGGCAATCCTTGATGCCGCCGGACGATGTCCAACCGGATTGCACCCAAGAAATAACGTGGAGTTTGAACATGACCAGCAAGTCCAGCGACAACGCGACGATCAGCGCAGGCAGCCTGACCGACGGCCAGACCATGGGCGGAGCAACCGCGGGCATGAAATTCGTCATGCCGCCCGATACCGGCCATACACTGCTTGCCTCTGCTGAAACAAAGCTTGCCGCTGCATTGGGCAAACTCTGGCAGGACTTTCATCACCACAGCACCTCCACGACCGATACGACACCGAAAATGCCACCGACGATGAGCGGCATGCCCGGCATGCATGACTGGATCCCGCCGTCCGCGACCGGCTCGTCCGACAGCAAGGGCAGCGGCACCAAAGGCGCCGGCGGCGGCCACACGTGGATGGATCACAACGGTTCAGACGCCGGCACCACCGCCGTGTATCAGCCGAGCTGAACGTTACGGCCCGGGCAGTTAACAACCGCCCGGGCCTTGCCGGCGTAAATCGCGCCGATGGCTGATTGCATGCGCCGCAGCCGCGGCGCGGGTGCCGCCCGCTGCCCAGGCGGCTGATTTTCCCACCGTAAATGAGGCCGGTCCGACCGCCACCTGCCGCCGACGATTTCGCAGCGAAGCGAGGCTGAACGTCGGAGTAGCCGCCGCGGCGACCAGGGTCTATCACCCCTGGCGTGATCGATCTCCCCGTCTCCGACGCCCTGCCCGCCCTGCACGCCACCCTGAACGCCGGCCGCAACGCCGTGCTCGTTGCCCCGCCCGGCGCCGGCAAGACCACGCTGGTGCCGCTCGCGCTGCTTGACGCGCCTTGGCGCGGCGACGCCCGCATCCTGATGCTGGAACCGCGCCGCCTCGCTACCCGCGCCGCCGCCGCCCGTATGGCCTTCCTGCTCGGCCAGCCGGTGGGCAGCACCGTCGGCTACCGCACCCGCCTCGACGGCGCCGGCTCTGCCGAGACCCGGGTCGAGGTCATCACCGAGGGCCTGCTGCTCCGCCGCCTGCAATCCGATCCCGGCCTGGATGGCGTTGCCGCGGTCATTCTGGACGAGATCCACGAACGCTCGCTCGAATCCGACCTCGGCCTCGCTCTTTGCCTCGACCTGCAGCGCATGCTGCGGCCCGATCTGCGGCTGCTGGCGATGTCCGCCACCGCCGACGGCGCCCGCCTGTCCGGCCTGATGGATGCCGACGATCATCGAAAGCGCCGGCCGCATGTTTCCGGTCACCGTGGAACACCTGCCGCGCGACATTGCCCATGTCCGCGACCTGTCCGGACGCCGTCGCCCGCGCCATCCGTGCGGCGTTGGCAAAGCACGAAGGCGACATCCTTGCCTTCCTCCCCGGCATGGCGGAAATCCGTCGCACCCAGTCCGCGCTTGACGGTTGCGGCGCCCTGGTCCTGCCGCTGCACGGCGATCTTCCGCCCGCCGAACAGGATCGCGCGCTGCGCCCGGCGGAGGGACGCCGCAGTGGTGCTGGCTACCTCGATCGCCGAGACCTCGCTGACGGTCCCCGGCGTGCGCGATCGTCGTCGACGGCGGCTGGCGCCGCACGCCGCGGCTGGATCCTGCGACCGGCCTGACCCGCCTGACGACCGCCCGCATCTCGCGCGCCGCCGCCGACCAACGTGCTGGCCGCGCCGGCCGGGAAGCACCCGGCATTGCTATCCGCGTATGGTCGCCGGCGTTGCACCGGGGCCTGCCCGCCTTCGACCGTCCAGAAATCCTGGAAGCCGAATTGTCCGGCCTGGTGCTGGAATGCGCCGCCTGGGGCACCGCCGCCTGCCGACCTGCCGTTCCAGGACAAGCCCCCTGCCGGGGCGCTGGCCGCCGCCGCCGCGCTGCTGAAGGACCTCGGCGCGCTGGACGCCCAGAACCGCATCACCGACGCCGGCCGCGAGATGGCCCGACATCGGCGCCCATCCCCGGTTGGCAGCCATGATGCTGGCCGCTGAAACCGCCGGAACAGGCCGCTCTCGCCGCCGATCTCGCCGCACTGCTGGAGGAACGCGACCCGCTGCGGGCGCAGGACGCCCCGGCCGACATCGCGACCCGCCTCGCCGCGATCGAGCCACGGCGATCCCAATGCCGACCGGGGCGCGTTGCAATCGCATTCGCCGAGCCGCCGACCAGTACCGCCGGCGCATGCGGGTGCCATGCCGACACCGCAGGCCGCCGGAGAACCCGGACCGCTGCTTGCCGCCGCGTTCCCCGACCGCATCGCCCAGCGCCGCGGCGAACCCGGCTCTTTCCGCCTGTCCGGCGGCGGCAGCGCCCGCATGCCGGTCACCGACCCGCTGTCAAAGGCCGGCCTGCTGGTGGCCGCATCGCTGGAACTGAAGACCGCGTCGCGCATCCGGCTCGCCGCCCCGCTCGACCCCGACGCGCTGCCGCCGTCGCTCGCCGCGCGGGTGACCGAACAGGTGGAAGCCGGCTTCGATCCGGTCGCCGGCACCGTTCTGGCGCGCCGCCGCCGGCGGCTGGGTGCGCTGATCCTGTCCGACCGCACCGAACCGGGCGATCCGGCGCAGATCGCCGAGGCGCTTGGCCGACGCCGTCGCCGCCCAGGATCTGCGCCCGCTGCCATGGACCGACGCGACCCGCCAGCTCCAGGCCCGCGTGGCGCTGATGCGCGGGATCGAACCCGACGCGGGCTGGCCGGACATCGACTGACGCGACTCTGAAGGCGACTATTCGGGACTGGCTGACGCCCTACCTCGCCGGCATCACCCGGCTCGCCGACGTGGAAAAGCTCGACCTGCACGCCATCCTGCGCGGGCCTGATGCCATGGGACCTCGCTTCGCGCCTGGATCGTGACCTTCCGACCCACCTGGCCCTGCCCGACCGGCCGCGCAGCGGTCGACTATACCGAGGCCCCGCCACTGGCCTCGGCCAAGGCGCAGGCGTTCTACGGCATGGCGACGACGCCGGCACTGGCGGGTGGCCGCATTCCCCTTCGGCTGGCGCTGCTGTCCCCCGCCGGCCGGCCGATCGCGGTGACCGCTGACCTTGGCGGCTTCTGGAAAGGCGCCTGGGCCGACGCCCGGCGTGACATGCGTGGGCGCTATCCCAAGCACCGCTGGCCCGAAGATGGCGCAAATCCCGCACGAAAACTGATCACAAACCGGTCACGGGGATTTCTTGTTACAGCCGCGGCCCATGCCATGTGCTTTCTAATGTGTGCCGGCCATCCGGAGAATAACCCCTCATCATGCCAGCCGACCCATCGTCTCATCCGGCCGAACGCCGCTGTCCTGGCAGCGGTTCTCCCACAGTCTTGTGCTGAGCCTGGCGCTGCTGGCCGGCGCCTGCTCACCGCAGACGCCAGCGCCCGGGCGGCGCCGGAAAGCCTGGCGCCGCTGGTCAAGAAGGTGCTGCCGGCGGTGGTGAACATCGCGGTCACCGAGACCGTGTCCGGCGGCGACATGCTCAGCGAACTGCCGCCGGAACTGCGCGACACGCCGCTGGGCCGCGAATTCCGCCGGCGCTTCGGCAATCGGCGTGAGCAGGTGGCCGGCGCCGGGTCGGGCTTCATCATCGATCCGTCCGGCATCATCGTCACCAACAACCACGTGGTGGATCATGCGGACAAGATCGTCGTCTCGCTGACCGATGGCCGCCAGCTGCCCGCCAAGGTGCATCGGCCGCGACGAACTGACCGACGTCGCGGTGATCAAGGTGAAGAGCAATGAATCGCTTGCCCAGCGTCCCCTGGGGCGATTCGCGCAAGGCCGAGGTCGGCGACTGGATCCTCGCCGCCGGCAATCCGTTCGGCCTGGGCGGATCGGTGTCGGTCGGCATCATCTCGGCCGAGGGGCGCGACCTCGGGTCCGGCCCGTTCGACAACTTCCTGCAGCTGGATGCGCCGATCAATCCCGGCAACTCCGGCGGCCCGGTGTTCAACATGGAGGGTCAGGTGATCGGCGTCAGTTCGGTCATCGTCTCGCCCACCGGCGCTTCGGTGGGCATCGGCTTCGCCATCCCCAGCGAGGCGGTCAGCCGCATCGTCACCCAGCTTCTCAGCAAAGGGATCGATCGAGCGCGGCTGGCTGGGCGTGTCGGTGGAAGACCGCGACGGCGGCGTGACCATCGCCAGCCTGGACCGCAACGGGCCGGCGGCGAAAGTCGGGGATCAAGGCGGGCGACGTGGTTGTGGCGATCAACGGCGACCGGATCGAGAGCTCCCGCGGGCTGATCCGCGCCGTCGCCGTGGTTCCGCCGGGCGACAGCGTGCGCGTGACGGTCCGCCGCCAGGGGCGCGAGATGGAGATCCCGGTGAATGTCGGCCGCCGCCCGGCTGAACAGCAGGCGGGCTAGATGATCCTCCGATGCTTGATTTTCGACCCGCGCAGTGGTCACCGACCATCCGACTCAAGCCATAGACGGTTGTGCGTCAAACGGCTAGACCAGCATCGGACCGCGTAAATGAAGTAGAGGAGAGCAAGATGCGCATCCTGGTGGTCGAGGATGACAAGGACGTCGCCGGCTTCGTCGTGCGCGGCTTGCGCGAGGCTGGCCACGTGGTGGAGCACGCGGACAACGGCCGCGACGGTTTGTTCATGGCGGCCAGCGAGACGTTCGATGCGGTGATCCTCGACCGGATGCTGCCGGGCGGAATCGACGGCCTGAAGATCCTGGAAACCTTGCGCGGCCAGAAGAATACCGTGCCGGTGCTGATCCTGTCGGCCATGGCCGAGGTCGATGATCGGGTCAAAGGCCTGAAAGCCGGCAGCGACGACTACCTGACCAAGCCGTTCGCCTTCGCCGAACTGCTGGCCAGGGTGGAGGCGCTGAACCGCCGCGGCAAGGGCGAAGGACCGGTGACCAAGCTGGTGGTCGAGGACCTGGAACTGGACCTGCTGTCGCGCCAGGTGAAGCGCGCGGGCCAGAAGATCGACCTGCAGCCGCGGGAGTTCCGCCTGCTGGAATACCTGATGCGTCATGCCGGGCAGGTCGTGACCCGCACGATGCTGCTGGAAGGCGTTTGGGACTACCATTTCGATCCGCAGACCAACGTGATCGACGTGCATGTCTCCCGCCTGCGGCAGAAGGTCGACAAGCCGTTCCCAACCGGGCTGATCCATACCGTGCGTAATGCCGGCTACATGTTGCGGGCAGAACAGCCGTAGTATCATTGTCCGTCAACTCGGCATGATGGGGAGTTCGACGTGGCATATCAGCCGCCCAATGCCCCGCCGCAGGGCCGCTGATCGACTTCGCCTGCAACGGTTACCGGGCAGTGGCATCCGGGCGATCCGCCCAACCAGGTTTGCGACCCACCGCGTTTGAAACAACGTGCCGCGTACCGCCACCAGGCTGATCCCGCCGCACCGCACTGGAGCGTCAGCCGGCTCCAGCCCGCGATGATCGACCTCGGCATCTTCCGCTCCGCCGGGTTTCCGCTTCGGGGCAGTCTACGCCTTGCTGCTGGCCGTCAGCGCCACGGCGCTCGCCCTGTTTCTGTGGTGGGCAACGGCCGGGCTGCTGGATCGGCAGACCGAGGCGGCGATCAACGCCGACGCCCAGGGCCTGTCGGAACGCTGGGCCGACGGCGGCCTGCCGGCCTTGGTCGTCACGATCGAGGATCGCCTGGCGCAGAACATCGACGACGACGCGATTTATCTGCTGGCCGACCCGAACATGAACCGCATCGCCGGCAACCTGGCGGGTTGGCCGTCATCGGTGACCGACGCCGGGCCGTGGTACGAGCTGCCGGTCATGCGGGCCGGCATGAAGTCGCTGGCGACCGTGCAGCGCTACGAGTTGCCCGGCGGCTTCCACCTGCTGATCGGCCGCGACGTCCAGGTGCGCGCGCAGTTGCGCAAGATGCTGACCGATGCGCTGCTGTGGGCCGCCGATCGTGGTGATCCTGATGGCGACGGTCGGCGCGCTGGTGATCCGCAGCCTGTTCCGCCGCACGCTGGCCAACATCTCCGCCACCTCCATCGCCATCGCCGGCGGCGACTTCGCTCAGCGCGTCAAGCTGACCGGCCGCGGCGACGAGTTCGATCAGGTCGCCGAGGTCATCAACGACATGCTGGACCGCATCGGCCGCCTGATGGACGGGGTGCGCCAGGTGTCCAACGCCATCGCCCATGACCTGCGCACCCCGATCACCCGCGCGCGCACCCGGCTGGAGGACGCCGCGCTGCACGCCGAAAGCGCCGACGACCTGCGCGCCGCGATCGAGCGCGCCACCATCGATCTGGACGGCATCGTCGGCGTGTTCCAGGCGCTGCTGCGGATCGCGGAGATCGAGGCCGGGTCCCGCCGGTCCTTGTTCGCTCGGCTCGATCTCGCCCCGCTGCTGGCCGAGGTCGCCGAACTATACGGCGCGGTGGCGGAGGAGCGCGGCATCGTTCTGCGGCTTGAAGCGCCCGATGCCGTGCCGGCCTATGGCGACAGGGCGATGATCCAGCAGGCGATCGCCAATCTGGTCGACAATGCGGTGAAGTTCTCGCCCGATGGCGGGACGGTCCGGCTCGACCGCCACGGTCTCGGACCGCGGTGCTTCGTCGCCGTCGAGGACCAGGGACCGGGCATTCCGCTGGCGGAACGGGAGAAGGCGACGGACCGTTTCTACCGTGGCGAAGTCCGCGCGCAGCACACCGGGGTCGGGGCTTGGGTCTGTCGCTGGTCCTTGCGGTCGCGCATCTGCACGGCGGCACGCTGCGGCTGGAGGACAACCGACCCGGCCTGCGCGCGATCCTGTCGCTTCCGCTTGCCGGAGGACGGCGGAAGGCATCGGCCCCGCTCCAGTCCCGGCAGTGACCGACGGCTCCTAACCGCTTTGTCACGTTTAAACAGGACAAGGAGAGGCAGGATGTGGCATGGACGAAACCATGTCGCCGACTGCGTTCATTCACCAATGCCGGCCTGCTGGTCGCCCTGGGCGTGTTCGCCGGCTGATTTTGGGCGCGCCGGTGTCCGCCCAGATGCAGGCGAGCCAAAGCAGTCCGATGGAAATCACCACGCGATACGCCGGAATATTGTCATTAATCTGCTCGACCGGGTCAGCGAACTGGTCCGGCTGGCACCATCAGCCCGGTGCCACGCGAGGTCACTGACCTGACGACCGAAGGCCAGCGCATGTGCGACTCATGGGCAAACCCGATGGGGATCATGCGGCTGCGAAGCGCGCTGATGATCATGGAGAAGGATAACGGCCCCGCCTATCGATAGAAATTTCTCTATCGTCGCATGGACCGGCTTTCTTGCATTCAGCCGCCCAAACGTCTCTAAATTCCGGATAACCATAATTTGGACCCGAGCGGGAGGACCAATTGGCTGACTATGAGCCATGGACTGAGGATCGGCGCGCGACGATCATTGCCGGGTTCGATGGGCAGGAAGGCGCCGCGCTACCGATCCTGCACGCTTTGCAGGCAGTGTTCGGCTGCGTTCCGCTGGACGCGGAGCCGTTGTTGCGGCGGCGCTGAATATCACCCGAGCCGAAGTGCATGGGATCGTCACGTTTTATCATGAATTCCGGCGCAAGACCCCGGGGCGCCATGTGCTGCAGGTTTGCCGCGCGGAGGCCTGTCAGGCGGTTGGCGCTGAGGCAGTCGCGGCGCATCATGCGTTCGGTGCTCGGCGATCGATTGGCATGGCACCACCCGCAACGGCGCGGTGACGCTGGAGCCGGTGTTCTGCCTGGGCCTGTGCGCGACCGGTCCGGCCGCGCTGCTCGACGGACAACCCTCGGGCGGCTTAATCCGGCCGGATCGATCGGATGCTGGAGACGCTGTCTTGACCCGGATTTTCGTTCCGCGCGACGCAGCGGCGCTGGCGGTCGGCGCCGACGAGGTGGCGGCGGCTCTGGCCGGGCACGCGGACGTGGTCAGACCGGTTCCCGCGGGCTGTTCTGGCTGGAACCGATGATCGAGGTCGAGACGCCCGACGGCCGCATCGCCTACGGACCGGTCGAAGCGGCTGACATTCCCGCGCTGTTGGCGGACGGGTTGCTGACCGGCGCCGCGCAGCGCCTGCGCCTTGGCGATGCCGGAGCAGATCCCGTTCCTGGCCCGCCAGACCCGGCTGACGTTCGCCCGCTGCGGCATCGTCGATCCCCTGTCACTGGACGACTATCGCGCCCATGGCGGCATGGCAGGCCTGGACGAAGGCCCGCGCGCTCGGGCCCGTCGGCGACGATCGAAACCGTGCTGGCGTCCGGCCTGCGCGGCCGCGGCGGCGCCGGCTTTCCCACCGGCATCAAGTGGAAGACCACCGCCGAGGCCAAGGGCGACCGCAAGTATATCGTCTGCAACGCGGATGAGGGCGATTCCGGCACCTATGCCGACCGCATGCTGCTGGAGGGCGACCCGTTCGGCCTGATCGAGGGCATGGTGATCGCCGCGCCTCGCGATCGGCGCCACCAAAGGCTACGTCTACACCCGATCCGAATATCCCGCACGGCATCGCCACCTTCGACAAGGCGCTGGCGATCGCCCGCGGTGCCGGCATTCTCGGCGCCGACTTCGATATCGAGCAGCGGGTCGGCGCCGGCGCTTATGTCTGCGGCGAGGAAACCGCGCTGCTGGAAAGTCTGGAAGGTCGTCGCGGGCAGGTGCGCGCCAAGCCGCCGCTGCCCGCCCATAAGGGCCTGTTCGGCATGTCCGACGGTGATCAACAACCTGGTCACGCTCGCCACCGTGCCGAGTCATCCTGCGCGACGGTGCGGCGGCGTATCAGGCGATTGGCATGGGCCGGTCGCGCGGCACGATGCCGATCCAGCTGGCCGGCAATATCCGCTCACGGCGGCTTGTTCGAAGCCGGCTTCGGCGTCACCCTGGGCGAACTCGTCAACGACATCGGCGGCGGCACCCTTTCCGGCCGTCCGGTGCGTGCGGTTCAGGTCGGCGGTCCGTTGGGCGCCTATTTCCCGCCATCGCTGTTCGACACCCCGTTCGACTACGAGGCGTTCGCCGCCAAGGATGGCTTGATCGGCCACGGCGGCGTCGTGGTGTTCGATGACACCGTCGACATGGCGCACCAGGCCCGCTTCGCCATGGAGTTCTGCAGCGCCGAGTCCTGCGGCAAATGCACGCCGTGCCGCATCGGCTCGGTGCGCGGGATGGAGACGGTGGACAAGATCCTCGCCGGCAAGCAATGTCGACGCCAATCTGGAACTGCTGCGCGACCTGTGCCACACAATGAAGTTTGGATCGTTATGTGCTCTGGGCGGGTTCATCCCGTACCCGGTGCTCAGTGCGATGAACTTCTTCCCGGAAGATTTTCGTCCTGGTCATCGTTCCGGTGACCAACGTTTGGGCGGCCAACGTTTGGCCGCCGAATAAGCAAAGGAGACTCCGCCAATGTCCATGGTGCAGGAGATCGACTACGGCACACCTTCCGTCACCGCCCAGGCGACGGTGACCCTGACGATCGACGGCAAGGCGGTGACCGTGCCCGAGGGCACCTCGATCATGCGCGCCTCGATGGAAGCCGGCATCAAGGTCCCGAAACTGTGCGCCACCGACATGCTGAACAGTTTCGGCAGTTGCCGGCTGTGCCTGGTGGAGATCGACGGCCGCGACGGCACTCCGGCATCCTGCACCACCCCGGTCGCGCCCGGCATGAAGGTCCACACCGTCAGCGACAAACTGCGCAAGCTGCGGCGCGGGGTGATGGAGCTCTACATCTCCGACCATCCGCTGGACTGCCTGACCTGTTCCGCCAACGGCAACTGCGAACTGCAGACCGCCGCCGGCGAGGTCGGGCTGCGCGACGTCCGCTACGGCTACGAGGGTGAAAACCATCTGTCCGCGCGCGGTCGACGGGTCCAACCCGTATTTCAACTTCGACCCGTCGAAATGCATCGTCTGCTCGCGCTGCGTCCGCGCCTGCGAGGAAGTGCAGGGCACCTTCGCGCTGACCATCCAGGGGCGCGGCTTCGACTCCAAGGTCGCGGCCGGCATGGACGAGCCATTCCTGACCAGCGAATGCGTGTCCTGCGGCGCCTGCGTGCAGGCCTGCCCGACCGCGACGCTGATGGAAAAGTCCGTGGTCGAGATGGGCCAGCCGGAGCACTCGGTCGTCACCACCTGCGCCTATTGCGGCGTCGGCTGCAACTTCAAGGCGGAGATGCGTGGCGACCAGGTGGTGCGCATGGTGCCCTGGAAGGACGGCAAGGCGAACCACGGCCATTCCTGCGTCAAGGGCCGCTTCGCCTGGGGCTACGCGCAGCATCCCGACCGCATCCTCAAGCCCGATGATCCGCGAAAAGATCACCGATCCGTGGCGCGAAGTAAGCTGGGAGGTGGCGATCGACGCGGGTCGCCTCGGAGTTCAAGCGCATCCAGGCGAAGGCCGGCAAGGACGCGATCGGTGTGATCACCTCGTCACGCTGCACCGCCGAGGAAGCCTATCTGGTGCAGAAGCTGGCCCGCGCGGCGTTCGGCAACAACAACACCGACACCTGCGCCCGGGTGTGCCACTCGCCGACCGGCTACGGCCTGGGCAAGACCTTCGGCACCTCCGCCGGGCACGCAGGATTTCGACAGCGTCGAAGACGCCGACGTGATGATCGTGATCGGCGCCAATCCGACCGACGGGCACCCGGTGTTCGCGTCGCGCATGAAGAAGCGGCTGCGCCAGGGCGCCAAGCTGATCGTCATCGATCCGCGGCGCATCGACCTGGTGCGCACGCCGCATGTCGAGGCGTCCTATCACTGGCCGCTGCGCCCCGGCACCAACGTCGCGATGCTGACGTCGCTGGCGCATGTCATCGTGACCGAAGGGCTGGTGGCGCAGTCCTTCGTCGCCGAACGCTGCGACGCGGAGGCGTTCGCCGACTGGGCGGCGTTCGTTTCCGAACCACGGCACAGCCCGGAAGCGTTGGAAGCCACCACCGGCGTGCCGGCGGCTCAGGTGCGCGGCGCGGCGCGGCTGTTTGCCACCGGCGGCAACGGCGCGATCTACTACGGCCTCGGCGTGACCGAACACAGCCAGGGCAGCACGGCGGTCATGGCGATCGCCAACCTGGCGATGGCGACCGGCAATATCGGCCGCCGCGGCGTCGGGGTGAACCCGCTGCGCGGCCAGAACAACGTGCAGGGCAGCTGCGACATGGGCAGCTTCCCGCATGAACTGCCCGGCTACCGTCACGTCAGCCAACCCGGCGTGCGGGCGATCTATGAAGCCGAATGGGGCGTCAAGCTCGACCCGGAACCCGGCCTGCGCATTCCCAACATGCTGGATGCCGCGGTCGAAGGCACCTTCCTCGGCCTCTATGTCCAGGGCGAGGACATCGCGCAGTCCGATCCGGACACCAAGCATGTCACCGCCGGCCTGTCGGCGATGGAATGCGTCGTGGTGCACGACCTGTTCCTGAACGAAACCGCCAACTACGCCCATGTCTTCCTGCCGGGTGCCACGTTCCTGGAGAAGGACGGCACCTTCATCAACGCCGAACGCCGGATCAACCGGGTGCGCAAGGTGATGGAGCCGCGCGCCGGGCTGGGCGACTGGGAAGTGACCCAGGCGATCGCCAACGCCATGGGCTACAAGATGCACTACAACCATCCGTCCGAGATCATGGCGGAGATCGCCCGCACCACGCCCAGCTTCGCCGGCGTGTCCTACGAGAAGCTGGAGCAGGGTGCGGTGCAGTGGCCCTGCAACGACGCCGCCCCGGACGGCACGCCGATCATGCACATGGACGCATTTCGTGCGCGGCAAGGGCAATTTCGTCATCACCGAGTATGTCGCGACCGACGAGAAGGTCGGGCCGCGCTTCCCGCTGCTGCTGACCACAGGCCGCATCCTGTCGCAGTACAACGTCGGCGCGCAGACCCGGCGGACGGCCAACGTCGTGTGGCATGCCGAGGACGTGCTGGAGATCCATCCGCACGACGCCGAGGAACGCGGCGTGAAGGACGGCGACTGGGTGCGGCTGCGAAGCCGCGCGGGGGAGACGACGCTGCGGGCGACGGTGACGGAACGGGTGGCGCCGGGCGTTGTCTACACGACATTCCATCACCCGGTGACCCAGGCCAACGTGGTCACGACGGAGTATTCCGACTGGGCGACGAACTGTCCCGAATACAAGGTGACCGCGGTGCAGGTGTCGCCATCGAACGGACCGTCGGAATGGCAGGTCGAATATCAGCGCCTTGTCCGCCGAGAACCGGCGGATCGAGGCGGTGCCGGCTGCCGAATAACCGCGCTCGGTAGTGACCCAGCCCAGTCATGACAGCCGCCCGTTGAATGCCTGATCCTGTCGTCCCGGTTCAGCGCATCGCCTGGCGCGGCGACACCGCCCAGGACGGCGTGCGCGTCGTGCCGCGGGAAACGCCGGTCGCACTGACCTACAACCGCGCGACCCACGCGGTGATGCTGGCCACGCCCGCCGACCTGGAAGACTTCGCCATCGGCTTCAGCCTGTCCGAGGGCATCATCCAGCAGGCGGCTGACATCCTCGCGCTGGAGATCGTCGAGGTGCCCGACGGGCATCGAGTGCCGCATGGACCTCGCCGGCCGACCGCCTGGACGCGCTGACCCGGCGGCAGCGGCGCCTGGCCGGACCCAGCGGCTGCGGGCTGTGCGGCCTGGACAGTCTGGCGGCGGCGATCCGCCCGGCGCCGCGCGTCCGTGGCGGCCGCAGCGTTCACCCCGGCGATGATCCAGGAGGCGATGCGCGCGATGCCGGCGGCGCAAACGCTGAACGCCGTCACCCATGCGGTGCATGCCGCGGCGTTCTGGACCCCGGACGATGGACTGGTCGCGTTGCGGGAGGATGTCGGCCGGCACAACGCCCTGGACAAACTCTCCGGTGCCTTGCTGCGCCGCGGTGTGCGCGGCGGCGGACGGACTGGTTGCTGCTATCCAGCCGGGTCTCTGTTGAAATGGTGCAGAAGGCGGCGACACTCGGCGCCCCGGTGATCGTCGCGATTTCGGCCCCGACCTCGCTGGCGATCGACGTGGCCAACGCCGCCGGCATCACGTTGATCGGCGTCGCCCGCGCCGACGGGTTCGAAGTCTTCACCCACCTGGACAGGATTAGCCGCACGGATGGCGCGCCATGTCGCATGACAAACTGGCCTACATGGCCAACCAGATCGGCCGTTTCTTCCAGTCGCAGAAACAGGATACCGCGGTGGCGGCAATCGAGGACCATCTGCTGAAGTTCTGGGACCCCCGGATGCGCAAGGCGCTCGTGGCGCAACTGGCCGAAGGACAGGTCGAACTTGACCCGCTGGTACGGCAAGCTGTTGAAAAAATGGGCAACCGAACAACAGTGTGATATCGACATCGCATCGGCAAGCTGCTAGCATAAAAGCAGCAATAAAAAGACTTCGTCGGGGAGATACGGAATGAGCAGCACGGGCATCCACCTCCGCGAGGCAAGCTTCTGTCGCAGGTCTATTGGATCGAAGTCGAATCATTGCCGGGCCGGGATTTAACCGCTGGCTGGTGCCCCCCGCCGCACTTGCGATCCATTTGTGTATCGGCATGGCTTACGGCTTCAGCGTCTTCTGGCTGCCGCTGTCGCGGGCCATCGGCGGCGGCAAGCCACTCGCCTGTCCGGCCGGTTCGGGCATCGTCAACGCCTTGTTCACTACAAGCTGCGACTGGCTGGTCGCTGACCTGAACTGGGTGTTCACCCTGTTCATCGTCTTCCTGGGCATCGCCGCCGCGGTCTGGGGCGGATGGCTGGAGCGGGCGGGACCGCGCAAAGCCGGCGTGATCGCCGCGCTCTGCTGGTCCGGCGGCCTGCTGCTCGGCGCCGTCGGCATCGTCACCCACCAACTCTGGATACTCTGGCTCGGCACCGGCGTCCTAGGCGGCATCGGTCTGGGACTTGGCTATATCTCCCCGGTATCGACCCTGATCAAATGGTTCCCGGATCGGCGCGGCATGGCTACCGGCATGGCGATCATGGGGTTCGGCGGCGGCGCGATGATCGGCGCCCCGCTGGCGCAGATGCTGATGGCCCATTTCGGCACCCCGGGGTTCCCGGGCGTCTGGCAGACCTTCGTGGTGATGGGCCTGATCTACTTCGTGTTCATGATGGGCGGCGCGTTCGGCTATCGCGTGCCGGCCCCGGGCTGGCAGCCGGCCGGATGGACGCCGCCCGCACCAAACACCAAGGCGATGATCACCCACGGCCAGGTGCATCTGCGAGACGCCCACAGGACCGCGGCGTTCTGGTGCATCTGGGTGGTGCTGTGCATGAACGTCTCCGCCGGCATCGGCGTGCTCAGCATGGCGTCGCCGATGCTGCAGGAAATCTTCGGCGGGTCGCTGATCGGCCAGTCCGGGGTGGCGTTCACCGCCTTGACCGACGCGCAGCGTGGCGCTGTGGCCGCGATCGCGGCGGGGTTCGCCGGCCTGCTGTCGCTGTTCAACATCGGCGGCCGGTTCTTCTGGGCCTCGCTGTCGGACCACCTCGGCCGCAAGGCAACCTATTTCGTGTTCTTCCTGCTGGGCATCGCGATGTACGCATTGGCCCCGTGGGCGGCCCATGCCGGCAACAAGGTGCTGTTCGTCGCGTTCTTCTGCGTCATCCTGTCGATGTACGGCGGCGGTTTCGCCACCGTCCCGGCGTATCTGGCGGACATGTTCGGCACCCAGTTCGTCGGCGCGATCCACGGCCGCCTGCTGACCGCCTGGTCCACCGCCGGCGTCATCGGTCCTGTCCTGGTCAGCTACATGCGCGAAGCCGCGATCGGCGCCGGCGTGCCACGCTCATCGGTCTATGACGTCACGCTGTATCTGCTGGCCGGGTTGCTGGTGATCGGCCTGATCGCGAACCTGCTGGTGCGCCCGGTCGCCCATAAATGGTTCATGTCGGACGCCGAGGTCGCTGCCGCCCAGGGTGGCGCCCAAGGCGGCACCCGCGTCGCCAGTCAGGCGCAACCCTACGCTGGCACTACTTTCGGGCTAACGTCTGTGCTGGCCTGGGCGGCGGTGGGCATCCCGATCCTTTGGGGCATCTGGATCACCCTTACCAAGGTCGCGGTGCTGTTCAGCTAGCCGTTGTATTGGCGTTACGCGTGGCATGCGGGTCGAGCCAGCCCATCGTGGCGTTCGGCTCGCTGTCCGTGGTCGGCAGGTAGGGCTTGATGTCAAGCAGCGGGGTGCCATCGACGCAGTCGAGGTAACGGACCCGCAGTGCATCCGGACCGTCAAACCCGTCAAAAGCGACCACGGACAAGCCAATCGGGTTGGGCCGGAACGGTGCGCGCGTCGCGAACACGCCGCGCGGCTGCGGATCGAACGGCGGCGTGAAAACCAGCTTCGGCTGCGTCGCACGATCCAGCCAGTACAGCAGAATCAGATGCGAAAAGCCGGCCAGACTGGTCAGGCCATCGATGAATTCAGGCAGCACCCTTGCGGTGCAGACAGGTGCGGGATCGGGCTGGCGGCCGTTGCGCGGACACTCGGCAACCGAGCGCCATGGCGTTTGCAGGACACCGATGGGATGCAAGGAGAATTCGGTCACAAGGCGTTCCTCGTTACCATGTCGAGGCGGGATCATGCGCTGTTGCCGATGCATCGGCAATCGACGAATGCCGCCCGGCTCGCCTTGACACCGCGCCACGGCTGAACCTTCATCGTCGCAACACGAAGGACCGGGAGAGATGACCCAGAAGACCAAACTGCGTGCCAGTTTCGCCGAGGCGGTGGCCGATATTCCGGATGGCAGCACGATCGCATTCGGCGGGTTCGCCATGCCGGGGACCCCGTTCAATCTGATCAAGGCGCTGATGGCGCAAGGTGCCAAACGCCTGACGCTGGTCGCCAATACCACCGGTGGCGCGCAGCAGCCTCGCATGCCCGATATCGGCATGCTGGTGGAGAACGGTCAGGTCGCCAAGGTCATCTGCGCCTTCACCGCCGCGACGCGCCCGACCGACGTTCTGCCGTTCACCAAATATTACGAATCCGGCGAGGTCGATGCGGAACTGGTCCCGCAAGGCACCCTGGCCGAACGGCTGCGTGCCGCCGGCGCCGGCATTCCGGCGTTCTACACGCCGACCGCGGTCGGCACGGAACTCGCCCAGGGCCGGGAAACCCGGGTCATCGACGGCCGCGAATACCTGCTCGAATACGCATTGAAGCTCGACTACGCGTTCATCCGGGCGCGCACTGCGGACAGCGTGGGCAATCTGCGGTTCCATCGCTCGCAACGCAATTTCGGCCCAGTCATGGCCACCGCCGCCCGCGTCACCATCGCCGAGATCGATGACCCCATCGTGCCCGCCGGCAGCATCGACCCCGATGACGTGCACACCGCCGGCATCTACGTGCATCGACTGGTGCAGGTGCCGCCCGAACCCGAGGGCATTTGGCCCGCCAAGCGGCAAGCCCGAGGACAGGAGACCCGGAAATGAGCGGAACGAAAGGTCTTAACCGCCAGCAGATGGCCGATCGCGTTGCGCGTGAGTTCCAGGACGGCTGGATCGTCAACCTGGGCGTCGGCATCCCGACGATGTGCTCCAACACCGACATCGGCGACCGCGACATCACCTACCACTCCGAGAACGGCGTGATCGGCTACGGCGGCGTGGCGGCCGAGGGTCATGAGGACCTGAACCTGGTCAACGCCGGCGGCCAGAACGTGACCCTGAAACCTGGCGCCGCGGTCGTGCATCACGCCGACAGCTTCGGGGTGATCCGTGGCGGCCACATCGATGCGACGGTCATGGGCGCCTATCAGGTCGCGATGACCGGGGATTTCGCCAACTGGAAGCTGAAGGGCCAGAAGGGCGGCGGAATCGGCGGCGCCATGGACCTGGCGGCCTGTGCCAAGCGGGTGTTCATCATCTTGGAGCATGTCACCCGCGACGGCAGCCCGCGCCTGGTCACCGCCTGCGATCTGCCGGTGACCGCGCGCGGCGTGGTGACGTTGGTGGCGACCAACTACGGCCTGTTCGAGCCAACCGGCACCGGCTTCCGGCTGCGGGAGATCGCCCCCGGTCTGACCGTAGACGAAATCCGCGCCTGCACTGGCGGCACCTTGACCATCGCGGACGGCCTGCGGGAAATCTCTGTCGGCGGCTGACCCGGGGGGCTTCATAGGAACCGATGTCGGGCCCCTGGTGGTCCGATCCCGACGTCTGGGTCCCGGGCATCGGGTTGATCAACCTGCCGGATCAACGGCTGTTCGCTGGTGTTCACCACCACCAGCATGAACAGCCAGTGCGGTAAGATGTTTCGTAGCCACCGTGTCCTGCGGGTTGCAGCCGGCGGGACCAGGCCGCGGGCGCTTCCGTTTGTTCTGAAATGTGTGAAGACACGGTATAGGGTGCCGTCCATCGCCTGACCGGTCCATGATGCGGCTGAAATGACCGACACTGTTTTTGCCCTCGCCTCCGGTTCGGCCCATGCCGCCATCGCGGTGATGCGCCTCAGCGGCCCCGCGGCCGGCGCGACGGTCCAGGCGCTGTGCGCCGGCACTCTGCCCGCCCCGCGCCATGCCTCGCTCCGACGCTTGCGCGATCCATCCGGCGCGACACTGGACCATGCGCTTGTCCTGTGGTTCCCCGGCCCCGCCACCTATACCGGCGAGGACTGCGCGGAACTGCATCTGCATGGTGGCCGGGCGGTCATCGACGGCGTCGCCGACGCGCTGATCCGGGTTGGCCTGCGCCCCGCCGAACCGGGCGAATTCACCCGCCGCGCCTTCCTCAACGGCCGCATGGACCTGGTCGAAGCCGAAGCCGTGCATGACCTGATCGCCGCTGAAACCGAAGCCCAGCGGCGGCAGGCGTTGCGGCAGCTGGAAGGAGAGCTCGGTGCGCTGTACCAGGACTGGGCCGACCGGTTGCGTGGCATCCTGGCCTATCAGGAAGCGCTGATCGATTTCCCGGATGAAGATCTGCCGCCGGAAGTGGAGGACCAGCTTGCTGGCCACGCTGCGTACCGTCCGGTCCGAAATCGCTGGCCACCTGAACGACGCCGGGCGTGGCGAAAAACTGCGCGAAGGCCTGTTCTTCGCCATCACCGGTGCCCCTAACGTCGGAAAATCCACCCTGATCAACGCTTTGGCGGAACGCGACGTCGCTATCGTCTCGCCGGTTCCCGGCACCACCCGCGACGCTCTGGAAACCCGTGTCATCCTGGGTGGCGTCCCGGTCACGTTGGTGGACACCGCCGGACTGCGGGAAACCACCGACAGTATCGAGGCCGAGGGCGTTCGTCGCGCCCGCGCCCGCGCCCAGGACGCCGACCTGGCGATGATCGTGATCGAGGCTGGATCGCCCGTGCCGGAAAATCCCGGCGGGCTGCTGATCGCCAACAAGGCCGATCTCGGTCGCCCGATTCCGGAGGGCGCGCTGCCCGATGGGGCGCTGCGGATCAGTGCGAAAACCGGCCTGGGCATGCCCGAACTGCGCTCCCGCCTGGCCGCCATTGCCAGGCAGATGACCGAAGTCAAACGGTCCGCCTCCGCTGACCCGGGCGCGGCACCGCGCGGCCCTGCTGGCGGCGGCGGCGCACCTGGACGACGCGGAACGGGCTGCGTTGCCGGAACTGCGCGGCGAGGACTTGCGGCTGGCAATGCGGGCGCTGGGCCGCATCACCGGCCATGTGGGCGTCGAAGACATCCTCGATACGGTGTTCTCGCGCTTTTGCATCGGCAAGTAGGCAGCCCGATCGCAGCCCCGATCGCAGCCAGGACCGCAGCCCCCATTGCAGCCATCATCGTCGTCGCAACCGGCCGCCCGGCCGGAACAATGGGCTGCCCGCCGGCAAGGCCGCGTCACGACTTTGGTCGTCCCGTTAACCGGATATCAATGAATTATCGTGATCATCATTCACTGCAATCGTGCCGCCTGCAGGCGCCTGCCCGCGCCTGCGGCATCGATCGACGAACATGAAGTGGATGCCGCATGCTGCGCTTTTTCACCGACCTGAACATCAGAACCAAAATCGGCCTCGGGTTTGCAGCCGTGCTGACCTTGCTGGTCGTGGTAGGCGCCACCGGACTGATCGGTCTCGGGTCGGCAAGCACCGGATTCTCGGCCTATGTTCGCACCAGCCAGAACATGGTCCAGGCCGCACTTGCCGAACGCGACATCGTCGCGATGCGCCGCCTGATGCGGGCATACACGCTGAAGGGTGATGAGAAGGTCGCGAGCGACTTTCGTAAACTTGCGGAATTGGTTCGAAAAGATCTCGCCGCGGCACGCGACGCCACTCTGGATGGTGATCGGAAGGCGCTGCTGGAAAAGACCAACAACCTGGTCGGCGAATACGCGGGCAGCTTTGATACGGTCGCTCAAGCGTATGCCAATCGTGTCAAGGCGATCAACGAACGGATGCTGCCGCTCGAGCTCGCTCTCGACAACTCCACGGGCAAACTCATTGCTGATGCCATGGCGGACAAAGCCTACGTGGAGGCGGCGGATATCGAAATCCTGCGCGCCAGCCTCAACGAGGCGCGCATGAAGGCGTGGCGCTTTATCGCCACGGACAATGCAAAGTTCGCCGACGACGCAACCGCCATTCTGGCGACGTTTGAAGCCAAACTGGCAAACCTCGTTCAAGAGATTGACAATCCGCACCGGCGCGACGAGGCCCGCGCCGGTCTGCCCATCGCCAAGGACTATATTGCCGCGGTCCAGCAGCTCGTCGCCACCAGCGCCGCGCTGCGCAAGCAAACCGAGGAAATCGTCCCCAACATCGCCGCCCAGGTATTCGAGGCCAGCGGCCGGTTGCGGAGTCTGCAGGCCAAGGGCCTGGCGGACGGACAAGCGCAGACCGACGCCGACATCGCGACCACCCAGATGACGTCGGAAATCGTGTCGATCGGCGCGGTGCTGACGGGCGTATTGATCGCCTGGCTGATCGGCACCGGCATTGCCAATCCAGTGGTCGGCATGACCGCGGCCATGCGCAAGCTAGCGGGCGGCGACAGCAGCGTCCAGATCCCCTCGATCGGCCGCCGGGACGAAGTCGGGCAAATGGCCGCCGCGGTCGGGGTGTTCAGGGACAACATGGTGGAAGGCGCACGGCTGCGTGGCGAGCAGGAGACATTGAAGCAACGAGCGGAGCAGGAGCGGCGTCAGTCGATGCTCGATCTCGCCGGCCGGTTCGAATCGCGCGTCGGCAACATCGTCAAAGCCGTCGCCTCGGCCTCGACAGAGTTGCAAATGACAGCTCAGACGCTGGCGACAACCGCGGCGGAAACCACCAGGCAATCGAAAACCGTCGCGACCGCGTCGGAACAGGCGACGCAGAACGTGCATACCGTCGCGTCCGCCACCGAGGAATTGTCCGCATCGATCAGCGAGATCAGCCAGCAGGTGGCGCAGGCCAGCGGCATGATCCGGGATGGGGTGCGGCAGGCGAACCTGTCGAACGAGCAGGTGCAGGGGCTGACCACCGCGTCGGAGAAAATCGGCGACGTCGTGCGGATCATCAGCAGCATCGCCGCACAGACCAACCTGTTGGCGCTGAACGCGACGATCGAGGCCGCACGCGCCGGTGATGCCGGCAAGGGCTTCGCCGTCGTCGCCAGCGAGGTCAAGGCGCTCGCCACCCAGACCGCTCGCGCCACCGACGAAATCGCCGCGCAAATCAAGACGATCCAGGAGGCGACCCAAAGCTCCGCGAACTTGATCCGTGGCATCGCCGAGACGATCGGCAAGGTGGACGAGGTGGCGATGGCGATCGCCGCTTCCGTCGGCGAGCAAGGCACCGCAACGCAGGAGATCGCCCGCAACGTCATCCAGGCGGCGCAAGGCACGCAGGAAGTTTCCGGCAACATCGGTGGCGTCAGCCAGGCGGCGCAGGCAACCGGCGTGGTGGCGAGCCAAATGCTCGCCTCCGCAGGTGAACTTTCGCAGAACGGCGATGCGCTGCAGACCCAGATGGACATTTTCCTGCGTGAGGTGCGAGCGGCCTGACCGGCGCGCTACTCCACCGCGGCCCGCAGCCCCGCCCCGGCCGCCAGCGGACACAGCGGCAGCGCGGCGGCCAGCATCGCCCCCAGCAGCAGCAGATGCGGCCGGGGCGACAAGCCCGCCGGCGGCCGCATCGGCCGCGGCGGCGCCGAAGATCAGCACCGGGGTGACCAGCGGCAGGACCAGCAGCGGCAGCAGCACCCCGCCGCGGCGCGCGCCCAGCACGATCGAGGCGCCCATGGTGCCGAACAGCGACAGCAGCGCACTGCCCAGCAGCAGGCCCAGCAGCAGCGCCGGGATGGCGTCCTCCGGCATGCGCAGCATGATCGCCACCGGCCCGGCGGCCAGCAGCAGCGGCACCCCGGTCACCAGCCAGTGCGACGCCGCCTTCGCCGCGGCGATGCCGAACGCGGGCAGGCCGGACAGCAGCAGCAGGTCCAGCGAGCCATCCTCCAGATCGGCGCCGAACAGCCGGTCCAGCGGCAGCAGCGCCGCCAGCAGCGCGCAGACCCAGACGATGCCGGGCGCGATCCGGCCGAGCGTCTCGGGGGCCGGCCCGATCGCCAGCGGGAACAGCGAGGCCGTCACCATGAAGAACAGCAGTGCCGCCAGGGTGTCGGCGCCGTGCCGCACCGAAAGCCGCAGGTCGCGCAGCAGGACCGCCCAGAAGACCCGCATCAGCTCAGCCGCAGCCCGGCCGCGTCCGGCAGCGGCAGCGGCACGTGGGTCGCCGCCACCACCATCCCGCCGCCGTCCCGATGGCGCGCCAGCAATCCGCCGAACCGCTCGATGCGAAGCGGTGTCCAGGCCCAGCGTCGGCTCATCCAGCAGCCACAGCGGCGCGGTGGACAACACCAGCCGCGACAGCGCCAGCCGCCGCTTCTGCCCCGCCGACAGCATCCGCGCCGGCAGATCGGCCAGCGCCTCCAGCCCCACCGCCTCCAACGCCGCCAGGATCGGGCGGCCGGAAACCGCGGCGGCGAAGCGCAGGTTCTCGGTCACCGTCAAGCCCGGGCTTCACCGCGTCCTGGTGCCCGAGATAGGCCACCCGCCGCCCATGCCCGGCAAGGTCGGACAAGCGCGTCGGCGCCATCCCACAGCAGCCGCCCCGCCGCCGGCCGCACCAACCCGGCCAACAGCCGCAACAGCGTCGATTTGCCCGACCCGTTCGGTCCGGCAAGCACCAGGGCGCCGCCCGGCGGCACCGCCAGCGACAGGTCGCGAAACACCAGCCTCTCGCCGCGGAACACCGCCACGTCCTCTGCCGCCAGCACACTTTGTCCCCCAATATCACTTGCCGACTTCGCATCGCAAGGCCGATGGACGATCACCGGCCGGTGTGGTTAAAGCCCGGCGTCGTGAATATTTCATCCGCGGCGTGTTCTCCACCCCACGCCGCCTCAACGGAAGGCACCCCGCGAACCGGGGCGAAACGGGCGCATGACCGCAGTCGGGCACGATACCCTCAAAACCCGCCGCACACTGACCGTCGAGGGGAAGGGATACGATTATTTCTCGCTTCCGGAAGCGGCGAAGACTCTGGGCGACATTTCCCGTCTGCCGGTCAGCCTGAAGGTCCTGCTGGAGAACGCGCTGCGCTTCGAGGACGGCCGTAGCTACAAGGTCGATGACGCCAAGGCGATCGTCGGCTGGCTGGAGAAAGCGTCGTCCACCAAGGAAGTGCCGTTCAAGCCCGCCCGCATCCTGATGCAGGACTTCACCGGCGTCCCCGGCGTGGTCGATCTGGCGGCGATGCGCGACGGCATCACCCGCCTCGGCGGCAACCCGCCGAAGGTCAATCCGCTGATCCCGGTCGATCTGGTCATCGACCATTCGGTCATGGTCGATGTCTTCGGCAGCGCCGACGCGTTGCAGAAGAACGTCGACATCGAGTTCGAGCGTAACGAGCGAGCGCTACAAGTTCCTGCGCTGGGGCCAGGACGCGTTCGACAATTTCCGCGTCGTGCCGCCCGGCACCGGCATTTGCCACCAGGTGAACCTGGAATATCTCGGCCAGTGCGTGTGGACGTCGACCAACGGCGGCACCACCTTCGCCTATCCCGACACGCTGTATGGCACCGACAGCCACACCACGATGGTGAACGGCCTGGGCATCCTGGGCTGGGGCGTCGGCGGCATCGAGGCCGAGGCCGCCATGCTGGGGCAGCCGATCGCCATGCTGATCCCGGACGTCATCGGCTTCCGCCTGACCGGCAAGATGCCGGAAGGCGCCACCGCGACCGACCTGGTGCTGACGGTCACGCAGATGCTGCGCAAGAAGGGCGTGGTCGGCAAGTTCGTCGAATTCTTCGGCCCGGGCCTGGACGATCTGGGCCTGCCGGACCGCGCCACCATCGGCAACATGGCGCCGGAATACGGCGCCACCTGCGGCTTCTTCCCGGTGGACAAGGTCGCGCTGGACTATCTGCGGCTGTCCGGCCGCGACACGCATCGCATCGCGCTGGTGGAAGCCTACCTCAAGGCGCAGGGCATGTTCCGCGAGCCCGGGCAGCCCGACCCGATCTTCACCGATACGCTGGAACTGGACCTGTCCACGGTGCAGCCGAGCATGGCGGGGCCGAAGCGGCCGCAGGACCGGGTGCTGCTGAAGGATATTGCGTCCTCGTTCAAGGCCGATCTGACCAAGGGCCTGGGCGTGCCGGCCGAGCGACGCCGGCACTGTCGGTGAAGGTCGAGGGCAAGAACTACGAACTGACCCACGGCGACGTGGTGATCGCGGCGATCACCTCCTGCACCAACACGTCGAATCCGTCGGTGCTGGTGGCCGCCGGGCTGGTGGCGCGGAAGGCCCATGCCAAGGGGTTGAAGCCGAAGCCCTGGGTGAAGACCTCGCTGGCGCCCGGGTCGCAGGTGGTCACCGAGTATCTGGACAAGTCCGGCCTGACCGCCGACCTGGATGCCATCGGGTTCGAAACGGTCGGCTATGGCTGCACGACCTGCATCGGCAACTCCGGCCCGCTGGATGACGCGATCGTCGACGCGATCGAGGACAACAAGCTGGTCGGCGCCGCGGTCATCTCCGGCAACCGCAACTTCGAGGGCCGGGTGCATGCCAACGTGCGGGCCAACTACCTGGCGTCGCCGCCGCTGGTCGTCGCCTACGCGCTGCTGGGCAAGGTGACGGTCGACATCACCACCGAACCGCTGGGCACCGGCTCCGACGGGCAGCCGGTCTATCTGCGCGACGTCTGGCCGACGAACAAGGAAATCGCCGACGTCATCGCCAGCAGCCTGTCGCGCGACCAGTTCCTGAAGCGCTACGGCGAGGTGTTCAAGGGGCCGAAGCAGTGGCAGGCGATCCAGGTCGAGGGCGACAACGCCACCTATCGCTGGTCCGACGGTTCCACCTACGTGAAGAACCCGCCCTATTTCGACGGCATCACGATGGAGCCGGCGCCGGTCGGCGATATCACCGGTGCGCGGGTCCTGGCGGAACTCGGCGACAGCATCACCACCGACCACATCAGCCCGGCCGGTTCGATCCGCAAGACATCGCCGGCGGGCGACTACCTGCTGGAGCGGCAGGTGACGCAGGCCAACTTCAACAGCTACGGCGCACGGCGCGGCAATCATGAGGTCATGATGCGCGGCACCTTCGCCAACATCCGTATCCGCAACGAGATGCTGAAGAACGTCGAAGGCGGCATGACCAAGCATCTGCCGGACGGCGAGGAGATGCCGATCTACGACGCGGCGATGCGCTACAAGAAGGAAGGCGTGCCGCTGGTGATCTTCGGCGGCAAGGAATACGGCACCGGATCATCGCGCGACTGGGCGGCGAAGGGGACCATGCTGCTGGGCGTGAAGGCGGTGATCGTCGAAAGCTTCGAACGCATCCACCGGTCGAACCTGGTCGGCATGGGCGTGCTGCCGCTGGTGTTCAAAGCCGGCGTCGATCGCAAAGTCGCTTGGGATCACCGGCGAGGAAATCATCGATATCACCGGCCTGGACACGATCACGCCGCGAATGGAGCTGTCGCTGGTGATCCACCGTCCAGACGGCAAGGTCGATACCGTGCCGGTGATCTGCCGGATCGATACGGTGGATGAGGTGGCCTACTACCAGCACGGCGGCATTCTGCAGTACGTGCTGCGCGGGATGGCAAAGGCGGCCTGACAACACTGGAACGCCGGGGGCATGCCCGCGCAGGGAATGCCCCCGATGCACCAGGAAGCAGGCGACTGCCGCCGATTTCGACGAGTCCGCGGACCCGGTTCCTGGCCACTCGTCGCTTGCGAACCAATGGCTTTCTGTAACTTCTTCTACGCTCGGCGGGACCAGTCTAAGGCGCCGGCTGACGTCGTTTTCACGTGCAGGATATTGCCTTTGTCCGCAAACCCTGAACGCCGCTGTCGTTATATAAGAATAACAAATACCTCGGCTTCATACCGATGAACCGTGCTCGGAGATCCAACGTGCCCGCGTCCAGCCCCTCGAAAACGTGAAGGCCTCGGCGGAATCCCGTGCACCCGCACCACAATCCCGAACGTTGGTGACACTTTCGGGAGAATAAGCAATGCCGAAAGCCGTGATCTTCGATGTCGATGGAACCCTGGTCGATTCCGTCGATCTGCATGCGCAATCGTGGCAGGACGCCTTCCGCGACTTTGGCCATGACCTCGATTTTCAGGCAGTCCGCAGCCAGATCGGCAAGGGCGGCGACCAGTTGATGCCGGTGTTCCTGGACAAGGATACGCTGGAAAAACAAGGTGCGGCGCTGGAAAAGCATCGCAGCGAGATCTTCAAGAACAAATACCTTGGACAGGTCGAGGGTTTTCCAGCCGTGCGGGATCTGTTCCAGCGCATCGCGAAAGACAAACTGCAGATCGCGCTCGCCTCCTCGGCCAAGCAGGACGAACTTCAGATCTACAAGCGGATCGCCGGCATCGACGACCTGGTGCACACCGACACGACATCCGACGACGCCGAAAAATCCAAGCCCCATCCGGATATTTTCGAAGCGGCCCTGCAGCGGCTGGCCGGCGTCGAGCCGCGCGACGTGATCGTGGTTGGTGACTCCCCCTATGACGCCGAGGCAGCCGGTAAGGCCGGCATCAAAACAATCGGCCTGCTGTCAGGCGGCTTCGCCGAACAGGACCTGCGCCAGGCCGGATGCATCGCGATCTACCGGGACCCGGCCGACCTGCTGGCGAACTACGACACCTCCCCGCTCGCGGCACCCCCGCCCGCGGTACGCTGAAGCGCGCGCCACAGCCGCTCCTGGGTGAACGGCATCGGCGGCAGGTCCCGGCCATCGAGCGCGTCGGCGACCGCGCTGGTCACCGCGCACAACGCCCCGGTCGTGCCGGCCTCGCCAATGCCCTTCACGCCCAGCGGATTGAACGGTGACGGCGTATCGCATTCCAACACCCGGTAATCCGGAAAATCGTTGGCCCGTGGCAGCATGTAGTCCATCAGGCTCGCCGCGTACGGCTGTCCTGACGCCGCATCGATGACCGCCTCCTCCCCCAGCACTTCGCCAACACCCTGGGCGATACCGCCCTGGATCTGCGCCTCCGCGGCCTGATGATCGATCGTCACCCCGGCATCATCCACGGCCAGGTACCGCGTCAGCACCGTCGCCCCGGTCGCCTCATCCACCGCGACCTCGGCCACATGGCAGCCCGAGGCAAACGCCTGGGTGGGCATCACCCGCCCCGTCTCCGTCATCGGTTCGCCCAGCAGGTCAACCACGCGGCACACCGGACTGCCATCCGCGCGGCAAACGCATTCATCGGCCAGATGCAGATCCTCAGGCGCGCAGTTGGCCCGCAGTGCGGCCATGGCGCGCAACCGCACAGACAGCGCATCCGCGGCGGCGGCCACGGCACTGCCGGCCGCGATGGTGCTGCGCGACGCATACGATCCCGCCCCCGACAGCGCCGTTTGCGGATCGGACGCAACCAGCTCCACCGAAATCTCGGGCAATCCCAGCCGGGCGCCGGCGACCCGCGCGAACGTCCGGGCATGCGACTGCCCGGTGCTTCCCGTCACCGTCTCGACCCGCAGCGCCGCCTGTCCAGCCGCGGCCGACAAGGTCAGTGCCGCCTCATCCGGCGCACCGCCACCGCCCGAAACCTCGATGAACAACGCCATCCCGCGTGCCAGCCGAACGCCGGATGCAGCCGCTCGCCGCGCCGCGAACCCATCCCAGTCGGAGGCCTGCCTTGCGGTTCGCATCAGCCGCGAGAAATCGCCGCTGTCGTAACGCGGTCCGTTCGGCAGGATCCATGGAAACGCCTCGAACGGCACGATATTGCGGTCGCGCAGTTCGAACGGATCCAGTCCGAGGCGGCGTGCGGCGATATCCACCAGCCGCTCGATCAACAGCGCCATCTCCGGCCGGCCGGCGCCGCGATACGGCCCGGTCGGCACCGCATGCGTGTGCATCATCCGGAACACCGCATGCGCCGCGGGAATCGCGTAGCATCCGGTCAGGCTCTGCAGCGGGTTGTTGACATTGGCGAACACCGCGACCGGCGTTATGTAGGCGCCGAGGTCGGCGTCGTAGGACATCGACAGCGCCAGGAACCGGCCGGCCGCATCCAAGGCCAGCCGCCCATGCATCCGAACGCCGCGCCCCTGGATATCGGTCAGAAACGACTCGCTCCGGGTCCCCTGCCAGACGACCGCCCGCCCGGTCAGCCGAGCCGCCAGCATCACCGCGACATATTCTGGATAGGCGATGGCCCGCGGCCCGAAGCCCCCGCCGACCTCACCGGATAGCACGCGAAACCGGTCCGCCGGCAAACCGAACACCGCGGCCAGATCGCGGCGTATCTCGTTCACCCCCTGATGCGGCACCCGAGCGAAATAGACGCCGCTGTCCGCGTCCCATCGCGCCGCGGCCGCCCTGGGCTCCAGCGTCACCGGCGTCAGCCGGGGCAGTTCGACCGCCGTCTCGACCACCAATGCCGCCGAGCGCATGGTTGCCTCCACCGTGGTCTGGTCGCCGACCTCGTGCCGCAGCGCCACATTCCCCGGTGCGCCGGCATGCACCAGCGAGACGTCAGGGGCCAGGCCAATTGCCGCCGGCAAGGCTTCGTAATCCATAATCACCGCCTCGGCGGCATCCAACGCCTGCGCCTGCGTTTCAGCGATCACGCAGGCGACCGCCTCGCCGGGATGGCGGACAACGTCAGCCGCCAGTACCGGGCGGAAGGGCATGGCCAGCCCCGTCCCGACCCGGTCAATTACCGGAAAATTGCCCAGGCCCCGACAATCCTGCCCGGTCAAAATCCGCACAACCCCAGGCATGGCCGCCGCTGCCGAAGCATCAAGCGACACAATCCGGGCATGAGCATGCGGGCTTCGCACGAAAGCCGCGAAAGCCGCCCCGTCAAACCGCTCATCCGCCGTATAGCACCCCAGCCCGCGCAGTTTTTTCAACCGCTCGGCCTCTGCCTGCGGCAACCCAACCCTGTCCATAACCCGAACCCTCATTGCATCGTCGCCGGCACCCGAACCACCGCGGTGTCATGGAAGCCGACGTCGACGCCAACAACGCCATGCGCCGCAAACAGTTGTCGAGACCACATCAAGCCGCCCACCACTTGTCCCGTGAGCGGCAGCCTGACGGGTCACGCCGGCGCGACCGCGTGGCAACCACCGATGCCATCCGCGGACCTGAACTGATCAAGTCAAATGCAAAGTCACGACACCCGCCTGGCCATCACTCCACTGCCGCTACCGGTTCCTGGGATATATTGTTCGCCTCAACGCCATTTCGAAACGCCACGATCACCGGCAACAGTCGCGTCGCGGTGTGCGCCTGCGACAGCTGCGCGGCTTTTTGCGCATCATGCGCCTGGATCGCGTCAATGATCGCATCGTGCTCAAGAACAAGTGGACGAGCGACAAACGTTTCCACAGAGCGCAAAGTGTAGCGTATCAACCGGTGGAATTCTTCGGTAAGTTCTTGTTCGATCGCCGCCAAACGCGGATTGCCACAAATACCCGCCATGGCGATGTGAAAAGAGCGGTTATAGTCGATATATGCCAAAAACGAGCCATCGTCTTCGACGAAACCACGAAACCGATCAAGTGTCGCGACAGTAGCGTCGTCGGCCCGCGCGGCCCCGGCCGCACAGGCAGGTTCCACGAGAACATAGACCTCATACATCGCCTCGATATCACTGAGTGAGATGGTGTTTACGCGATAGCCCTGTCGTGGCAGAACGGTAACAAACCCGTCCTGCTCAAGCCGCAGCAAGGCATCGCGGATCGGCGACCGGCTGACATGGTAGCGTTCGGCAAGTACCTGTTCGCGGAGCTCCTGCCCCGGCTCAAACTCCAATGTAAGGATGGCATGGCGGATAGCCGAGTAGATATTGTCACGTAAAAGCATCAATACCCTCCATGCCCTGACACGTCCGTTTCTTCAGAAAACCGCGTCTCTTCAGAAAACAATGTGCAACCGTGTGTACCGCTGAGGTACACACACCATGAAGTGACGTCCACGCCTAAGATTTCGCCGTCCGGACTGACATTGACACGATAATGGGTTTTACTGTTCAAATCTGTTCGTTCAACAGCCCGTTGCCGGTCGCAATTCTGCATCCCCAAGCGGTCCGCCGCGCCTCCCTCCCGCCCGTTGGAGTCGCACGAATCGGGTCAATCGGCCCATCAAATCAACCACTTGCGAATAGAGTTTTGTGGACAGTCGATCAGATTTGTCCGCCAGCGATTGCGCACTCAAACCAAGAGATTATAGCGCGAAAGCAACCGCAGACTGGTCACAGAATAATCCCAATCAACCATCCCGCGCATATCACCGCGATCATGCCAGCGGATAGAATCTGGCCGACGGGACCGTGTAACTTTACCGACTGACCGTTGATCTGATGATCCGACGCGAGCTTCGGATCACCCTCGCCGCATCAGCTCATTGCTTGGTAAAGTCTTATCGATCACCTTGCGAGCCTGTTCGGCGCCCGTCACCGGCAAGCCATCCATGTCAAGCAGCCCAATCTGAACCAGCACCGATGCCTGGTCCCAGTAAATGTGCTCATGCACGAGCTTGTCGCCCTGGAACTGTACGATCGCGACCATCGGCACTTCCACCGGACGGCCAGTCGGCTTGATGCCGGGCAGCATCCAATCGATGGTCGTCGAGTGGGTAAAGCGCAGCACGAACTCATCCACGACACGGTCGACCCCAACCGTGCGGCTGACCGGGACCATGGCGAAATCCGGCGGATTGGCACCGATGAAATGGTTGGCATAAAACTGCTTGAGCGCATCATGCCCGACGCCACCGGTCATTGTCGGGATGTGGTTGACATAGGGTTCGGCAACCATCGTCGCCATCGTCGCATCGACGTCACGGGTCTCAAATTCGTAACGGCAATGCGCCTCCCACAATGTCACCAGATCATGATCCGCCATTGGCCTTGTCCCCCATAGGCGTCGCACACGCCACGCCGGCTGCCCGAAAACGTCCGCGGCGGCCCATTCCCTCAGGCGAACCAGGGGAACGCGCCGACACAATTCGTCAAATCTTTACTTATCCAGGCGGCGCGGGTCTATAAGTCATGGGCTAGTCTCAGACCCGGCCCATCCCATTGCATCGCCACAAGCTGGCCGGTCCCCGACAGCGTCATGTAAGCCGTGCGCAGGTCCGCCCCGCCAAAGCAGATATTGGTGCAGAACATATCCGGCATCGGAACCTGCCGCACCAACCCGCCCGCGGGCGAAATCACACTGACCGACCCGTTCACCAGGGTGGCCACGCAGATATTCCCCGCCGCATCCACCGCCAGACTGTCGAAGCGTTGGAAGCCGCCGAGCCCCGCCATCAGGCGCCCGCCGTGCGGCGACGGAAACGGTGCCTTGCCCAACACCCCCGGCGCCAGCACGTCAAATGCCCAAAGCCGAGCGGTTTCGGTTTCCGCGACATAAAGGGTCTTGCCGTCGGGCGAGAGGCCAATCCCATTCGGTGTCAGAATGGGATGCACGACCTCGGTGATGCTGGACCCGTCCGCCAGCGCATAATAGACCCCGCCCCAGTCCCGGTCGCGCGCCCGCGCCTTGCCAAGATCGGTGAAGTAAAAGCCGCCCAGTCCATCGAACACGATATCGTTGGGACCAACCAGTTTGTGCGGCCCGCAATGATCATACAGGACAGTCACGGCACCGGTCGTCGGGTCGATCCGCTCAATCCGGCCGCCGGCATAATCCGATGCCGGGCCGGCCGGCCGCAACAGGTTCATCTCCGTCCGCCACTGGAAACCGCCATTGTTGCAAACGTAGAACGCGCCATCCGGCCCCACCGCCAGGCCGTTCGGGCCGCCGCCGGTATGGGCGACAATCTCGGTCCGGCCGTCGGAATGGACGCGGGTGACGGTCTGCCGCTCGATTTCCACCAGCACGACCGATCCGTCCCGCATGGCCACTGGCCCTTCCGGAAACCGCAGGCCGGTGGCGACAACGCGTATTTCGCTCATGGTGTTTCCCCCGATATGTCGCCCGCACGATAAACCAATCTGGCCCGCCGCCAACTCTCCCACCGCCCACTCTGACCGGCAACCGTCCCACCGGCAACCGTCCCACCGGCAACCGTCCCACCGGCAACCGTCCCATCAGCAACTCTCGCTGGCCACGCCAATGCCCGCCCGCGGTCAACGAAGCGAGCCGCGCCAGCAACCTTTTGTTCACTTCTTCCTGGCATACCAGCGCGTGATGCGTGCGATCCTCCATCATCCCGACACACCGATCCTCGGCGCGGCCGGCGGGCTGATGGCGGCGACGCTCGCCTGCAGCCTGATCGCCCCGCCGCTGTTTGGCCTGTTGCTGACGGTCAGCGTCGGCGCCGGCATTGCCTTCCTGGCCCTTCGCTTCCCAACCCGCTTCTGCGTCGCCTGGCTGCTGATCACCGGCATGAGCCTGGAGATGACGCTGCACGACCTCGTGGGCGACGAGGCCTACCAGCCCACCATCGCCCTGATTAAGGGGATCGAGATCGGCCTGGGCCTGCTGTGCATCCTTCGCTTCGGCCCGAAGCTTGATCTGCTATGCCCGGCCTGGGCCTACGCCGCGATGCTGCTCGCCGGCCTCGTGCACGGCCTGTACCCGGCCTTGACCGCGATGGATAGCCTGCGCTCGATGATCGGGTCCGCCGCCCCGTTCGTCTTCTGCTTCTGCCGCCTGCCGCGATCCTGGGCCGACGCGATGATCCGCGCGACCAAATGGTGTCCGATCGTAGCCGTGGTCGCCGGCCTGCCGCTGGCCGCCGCCGACATCAGGCCGTTGTTCGTCGAAAGCGGCGGCGCCCGCCTCGCCGGCCTGGGCCATCCCGCGTTTCTGGCCGGAGTATGCCTGCCGGCGATCTACGCCTGCCTGATCCAGCTCTACCGCGAGGGGCGCCGCGGTGACCTGACTGCTGCTGATCGTCAACGTCTTGATCCTGGTGCTGACCGGCGCCCGCGCCCCGCTGGCCTCTGCCGTCGCGGTGACGGCCATCAGCCTGGTCTCGATCCGCTCCGGCGGTATTCGCCGCCCGCGACCGCGTCATGCTGATACTGGCGTGCGTCTGGCCTGCTGCCCGTCATGGCCGCTGCTCGCCGGCGACCTGGAAGAGGTCCGGTTGTTCAACGTCGTGTTCAACGAGGCCGGCAACCTGAGCGGGCGCGACCTGCTGTGGCCAAGTTTCGAGAACCGCCGCCGCCCAGTCCCCCTGGTTCGGCTGGGGCATCGGCGTCCGGCAACGTCGTCATCCCGCCGGAAAGCCCGATCGCCCAGATCCTGCACACCTGGGCCGCCCACAACGAATACCTGCGCATCGAAGGTCGAGGGCGGCCTGATCGGCGAGGCACTGTTGATCGCGCTGTTCGCCGCCTGGGTGATGATCCGTACAGCGGCCGGTTGCCGGCCTCGGACCGGCGGATCATGCGGCTGGTGTTCCTGGCGTTCGCCTGTCACGCCTTCACCGACAACGTGCTGATCTCAACCCCGGCCTGCGTGATGTTCGCTTTTGCCACCGCCGTGTTCGCCCGGCCGGCGCGCCGAATAGCCTTGCCCGCTTTCGTGCTTGTGGCGTAGGGAACGGCGCCATCCAGCCGGAGTAAACCCAGGCCATGCGGCGCCTTTTCTTGTTGTTTTTCTGCGTCCTGTCAGTCGCCGCCGCTACGCTGGACGGACCCAGCGTGGGCGGCGGCATCGCCTTCGTCGTCAATTCCGGCGGCGCATCGATCAGCGTGATCGACATGGCGACGCAGAAGGAAGTGCGCCGCATCCCGACCCTGCGGGAGCCGCATCACCTGGTGCTCAGCCCGGACGGCCGCAGCCTGCTGGTCGGCGACACCGCCGGCAACCAGATGATGTTCCTCGATCCCAACACCGGCGAGGTGCAAAAGCGCATGCCGGTGGCCGACCCGTATCAGCTGGGCTTCAGCCCGGACGGCAAGTTCCTGGTGGTGAACGGCCTGGCGCGCAACCAGGTCGACGTCTATGACGCCGCGCACGATGAAGCTGCTGAAGCGGTTCCCGGTCGTCGCGACACCGAGCCACCTGGCCTATTCGCCGGATTCGTCGACGGTCTTCGTCAGCCTGCAGGACAGCGACAAGCTGGCGGCGTTCGACCTGCGCACGCATGACGGAGAAATGGACCGTGCCGGTCGGCAAGACCCCCGCCGGCGTGCTGTGGCTGAACGGCAAGGTGCTGGTGGCGGATATGGGCACCGACTATATCGCCGTGGTCGATCCGGCGACCGGCAAGGTGCTGGAGCATGTCGCAGACCGGCAAGGGCGCCCACAAGCTGTTTCTGTCGCCGGACAAGCAAGATCCTGTGGGTCAACAACCGCGCCGGCGGCACGACCGTGTCGTTGGATGCGACAACCCTGAAGCCGATCCGCAGCTATGCCATCCCCGGCGGACCCGACGATATGGAGTTCGCCCCCAACGGCAAGATCTGGATCACGCGCCGCTGGGCGGAGAAGGTCGCCGTGCTGGACCCCGCCACCGGCTCGTATCGAAACGATCGATGTCGGCCGCTCGCCGCACGGCATCTTCCTCAATCCGAAGGCACCCGTCGCCGACGGTGGTGTCCAGCCGCTGATGGGCGATCCGTTCGACCTCGCCGCCGGATGGCTGCAGGAGCACCTGCTGATCCCGGTGCTCTACCAGTTCGGCCTGATGAACTGGGAGGACGTGTCCTACGGCTGGGCGTTGTTCGCGCGTTTACGGCGCCGCGCAGGTCGCGGTGACCTTCGCCGTCTGCCTGCCGCTGGAGCGCTGGCGCCCGGTCGAGCGCTGGCCGGACCGCACGGCGCCGTCTGGGTCGACATCGCTCTACACGATGCTGTCGCGCGTCGGCATCCTGCCGTTGGTGACCTACGTGCTGTTCTACCGCGCCCAGGTGGCGTTCAACGGCTGGATGACCGACCACGGCTGGGTCCCGCCGACGCTGGAGGGCCTGTTTCCCGTTCCTGCTGGGTCAGCAGGTCGCTACCTTCGTCATCTACGCGATCATCCTGGACTTCGCCGACTACTGGCGGCACCGGCTGTCGCACCGGTTCCGCTGGTGGTGGGCGCTGCATTCGCTGCATCACGCGCAGCGGCAGATGACGTTCTGGTCGGATGACCGCAACCACGTGCTGGACGATCTGATCGCGTTCGTCTGGTTCGGCGTGATCGCGCTGGCGATCGGCGTGCCGCCGCTGCAGTTTCCGCTGCTGGTGCTGGTGCTGCGCTTCCTGGAAGTCCTGTCGCACGCCAATGTGCGGCTGTCGTTCGGCTGGCTGGGCGACCGGCTGCTGATCTCGCCGCGGTTCCATCGCGCGCATCACGGGGTGCTGGCGGCGGGCGATCGAAGCTGCAACTACGGCGCGGTGCTGCCGTGGTGGGACATGCTGTTCGGCACGGCGGATTTCGCCCGCGACTATGTGCCGACCGGCGATCCGTCGGGCGAGGAGGCGCTGGCGACCGGAACCTGGTTGCGCAGCAGCAGATGGCCGGACTGCGGCGCTTCGGCGGCGGTTTGCGGCCACGAGGTGCGTGGCACTGGGCGCCAGGGTTTGACCGTGTGATGACGTCCCGACCGACAGTTGCGTCGGCGTGAGGTCGCCGACGCCGTATTTCCGTCCGGCGCCCAGCCGCATGGCAGCATGCGGGCCGGAGGAACCAAGCCATGAACGATATGCCCCCACCGACGCAGGAAGCCGATACCGGCATCTGACAGGCCAACCCTTGACGGCAAGGCCATCGCCGACCTGGCGGAGCAGCTGAACCAGTTGCTGCGCCTGCGCACCTTCCCGATCGGCATGAAGCTGTTCGAGGACGTGGCCGAGATGGAAGCCGTCCCCGGCCTGCGCCGGCCCGCCAAGGGAAAAACCTACTCCACCTGCCAGCTGGTCACCCAGTCCCGCATGGCCGGCTTCACCCTGGGCATCACCACCGAGAACGTGCCGCCGTTCTCCAGTTGCAGCAGCGTGATCGGCCTGGACGCGCCGGGCGAGATCTACACCTCCGGCCGCAAGATGGAGGGCGTGTGGTTCGAGAACCGCGACGCCGCCGCCGCGCACCAGGCGCAGATGCCGCGCGTGACCCCGGGAACCTATCACGGCCTGGCGATCTCGCCGCTGCGCACCGGCGCGGCTGAGCCCGCCGGACGTCTGCCTGTTCTACGGCAATCCGGCGCAGATGATCCTGTTCATCAACGGCCTGCAATGGCGCAACTACCAGCGCTACGACTTCAGCATCACCGGCGAGAGCGCCTGCGCCGATAGCTGGGGCAGCGCGCTGAAGAACCGCAAGGTCAGCCTGTCGATCCCCTGCTACGCGGAACGCCGTTACGGTGGCGTGGCGGACGACGAGATGCTGATGGCCTGCCCGCCCGCCGACCTGTAGCGCGCGGTGACCGGCCTGCAGGGCCTGTCAAAGGCCGGGCTGCGCTATCCGATCATGCCGTTCGGCCCGCAGGCCGAACCCGGCGAGGGCATGGCAAAGAGCTACGCCGGGAAAAGCTGATCCGGCGGCCATGCGCCCAAGGCTGACGCTTCTGATCTGTCTTTACTTGATGTTGACATGCGCGGTGGCCAGCTCGGCCGCCGCCGCCGATCGCCGCTATACCACGCCGGTCCGGGAGGTTGCCCCCACCTTGCTGGACGTTCCATACCCAGGCGGCGTCGCAGAAATCCCGGTCTACGTTTCGGCGGATTGGACCCGGCCGCAGCCGGAGGTCACCCGTGCAGTGCTGATCTTCCACGGCCTGCTGCGCAACGCCGACCTCTATTATGCCGGCGCGCTCAAGGCACGTGATGCGGCCGGCGAGTCGGGCGCGCACGCGGTCATGATCGCACCCCAGTTTCTCGCCGACTTCGACATCCCCGCCCACGCGTTGCCGCCCAACATGCTGGGATGGCAGTGGGATCGCTGGGCACGCGGCGAGCCAGCCACCCGGCCCGCGCCTCTCAGCGGGTTCGACGCGGTCGACGCCATTCTGTCCAAACTCGCCGACCGGAGGGTCTTTCCAAACCTGGGCACCGTGGTGATCGCCGGCTTTTCCGCCGGTGGCCAGATGGTGCAGCGCTATGCCGTGGTCGGCCGTGGCCGCCAGGCCTTCACCGCAGCCGTGGCCATCAAGTACGTCGTATCGGACCCATCTTCCTACCTGTCCTTCACCCCAGATCGCCCCAACGCATCCGGACAACTCGCCCCCTTTGCCAACGCGTCCGCCTGCCCGGACTGGAACGACTGGCACTACGGCTTCGCTGCCGGGGTTCCGCGATACGTCCAGGGAACAGCCGCCTCGCTCGAACACCGCTACGCCCAGCTTGACGTGACCTATCTGCTGGGAATGAACGACACCGACCCGAATCACCCGGTGCTGGACAAATCCTGCGCCGCGGAAGCCACGGGTCCGCAACGCCTCGCCCGCGGTCACGCCTATTTCGCGGCAATGCAGGACCGCAACGGCACGATGTTGCATCAAAGGCTGATCGACGTGCCCGGCATCGCGCATGAGGGAAACAAGATGTTCAACTCCGCCTGTGGCCTGCACGTGTTGTTCGGCAAGCCGGGCTGTCCCGAAGCCCATGACACCCAGCATCCGGATTGACAGCTTGCCGATAGGGTTTAAGACTTTCATGATAATATTTTCTGACCTGAGGGCACCTCCCCATGCCGCAACCCAAAGTCGCCCTGGTCATCGGCGCCGGCGATTCGACCGGCGGCGCCATCGCCCGCCGCTTCGCCCGCGAGGGCTTCTTCACCTGCGTCACCCGCCGCCACGGCGACAAACTGGCGCCCCTCGTCCACCGCATCGAACAGGACGGCGGCAAGGCCCGCGCCTTCGGCAGCGACGCCCGCCGGGAGGACGACGTCACCAGCCTGTTCGAAACCATCGAACGCGACATCGGCCCGATCGAGGTCGTCTCCTTCAACGTCGGCGGCAACGTCCGCTTTCCGATCCGCGAAACCACCACCCGCGTCTACACCAAGGTGTGGGAGATGTGCGCCCTGGCCGGCTTCCTCGCTGGACGAGAGGCGGCCAAGCGTCATGGTCCCCCGCCAGCGCGGCACGATCCTGTTCACCGGCGCCACCGCCAGTGTCCGCGGCGGCGCCGGTTACGCCGCCTTCGCCGGCGGCAAGCACGCCTTGCGCGCCCTGGCCCAAAGCATGGCGCGCGAACTCGGCCCCGAGGGCATCCATGTCGCGCATGTCGTGGTCGACGGCGCCATCGATACCGATTTCACCCGCCAGCGCGCGCCCGACACCTACGAGACCCGCAAGGCCGCGGGCGGCATCCTCAACCCGGACTCGATCGCGGAGAACTACTGGATGCTGCATACCCAGCCACGCGACGCCTGGACGCACGAACTCGATCTGCGTCCCTGGTCGGAGACATGGTGATGCCGTCAGGCCGGGCCGCTCGACGGCATCCGGGTCATCGACCTGACCACGGTCATTTCCGGCCCGGTCTGCACGATGATCCTGGCCGACCAGGGCGCCGACGTCATCAAGGTCGAGCCGCCCGGCGGCGACATCGCCCGCCGCACCGCCGGCGACGGCGAGTTCACCGCGATGTTCGTCTCCTCCAACCGCGGCAAGCGCTCGATCGCACTGGACCTGAAGCAACCGGCGGCGCTGGAGGCGTTGCGCCGGCTGATCGCCGGCGCTGACGTGCTGGTGCAAAATTTCCGCCCCGGAACGATGGAGCGGCTCGGTCTGGACGAACCGGCGATGCGCGCCGCGAATCCCGGGCTGATCTACGTATCGATCTCCGGCGTCGGCGACACCGGGCCGTACGTGAAGAAGCGGGTCTACGACCCGGTGATCCAGTCGCTGTCCGGTTTCGCCGACGTCCAGGCGGACCAGGACACCGGACGGCCGAAGATGATCCGCACCATCGTCGCCGACAAGACCACGGCGGTCTACGCGGCGCAGGCCGTCTGCGCCGCACTGGTCGCGCGCGGCCGAACCGGGCAGGGCCAGCACATCCGCCTGTCGATGCTCGACACCATGGTCGCGTTTCCTGTGGCCCGAGGCGATGACGCAATACACCGTCGTCGGCCGCGAGAACGCGCCGCAGCCCGCCCCGCGCCCCGACCTGATCTTCAAGACGCTCGACGGCTACATCACCGTGGGCTCGCTGTCGGATTCCGAATGGCGCGGACTGTGCGCGGTGATCGATCAGCCGGAATGGATCGACGATCCCCGCTTCAGAACCCCAGGCGCCCGATCCACCAACGCCGCCGAACGGCATCGCCTTGGTCGGCGAAATTCTGGCGCGCGGCCCAAGCCAGGACTGGCTCGATCGCCTCGACGCGGCCGAGGTTCCCTGCGCCCCAGTGCTCCGGCGCCGTGACGTCATGGACAACGTCCAGGTCATCAACAACGAACTGATCGAGGCGATGGACCAGCCAACACTGGGCACCGTCCGCCAGCCGCGTCCCGCCGCTCGGTTCGACCAGACCCCCGCCCGCATCGCCGGCCCCGCCCCCCGCATTGGCGAGCATACCGACGCGATCCTGGCCGAGGCCGGCTACTCCGTGACCGAAATCGAGGCACTGAAGACCGCTCGCGCCGCAACAGCACCGGGATAAAAAATGTCCGGCAACCGCATCCTTTGGGGCGTCGGCACCAGCCGCACCATCCGCCCGCACTGGGCTTTGCACGAACTGGACCTGCCCTTCGAGCTGCGCCCGATCCAGCCCCGCACCGGCGAAACCCAGACCCCCGAATTCACCGCCCTCAGCGCTCGGCAGAAGATCCCGCTGCTACAGGATAACGGCCTGGTCCTGACCGAAAGCGCGGCAATCATCACCTATCTGTCCGATGCCTACGGCCAACCGCACAACCGCCTCGTGCCACAGGACGTCGGCGACCGCGCCCGCTGCCTGGAATGGTGCTTCTTCGTCATCAGCGAGCTGGACGCCACGTCGCTCTATGTCATGCGCCGCCATGGTGACCTGCGCCACATCTACGGCGAGGCGCCATCAGCCAACGAAGCCGCTGCCACCTACTTCCAACAGCAGATGCGGACGGTCGAACGCGCGCTGAGCGGCGACCCGACCTACATTCTCGGTGATCGCTTCACCGCCGCCGACATCCTGCTGTCGACTTGCATCACCTGGGCTATCCGCTACGGCGTGCCCGTATCGCCACAAGTCGTCGCCTACAACACCCGCATCATCGCCCGCCCGGCCTACAAACGGGCGCTCGAAACCAACACCATCCCCGCCCCGACCAGCGCGGTCGCGCGATAAAACGCCCCTCGGGTGGTCACGAAACCGATCCCGGCCAGCGACAGACCATCGTCAGCCGCGGTTAACCCGCTCCGCGGGTCAGCGTCGCCGCGGGCCAGCCTCTGTCCGCATTCCGCCGCCGCAAGGGGCCCAGTCGCACCCCGGAACAACACCCGGCTGGAGCGCAGACAGCAGGGCTTTGCCTTCGGTCAGAGGGTCACGGATCTATCGTGCGCCGGCCTCGGACGTTGAAGAATGCAACCCGCGTTTGCTCCGCATCCTGCTGACGGGCGCGCACCTGCAACAGGTCCCGCCAGCTCACCAGTCCGACCAGCTGCGCATCCCCGCGCGTCACCACCGGAAGCCGGGCAACATTGGCCTGCATCATGTGATCGGTCAGCTCGTCCAGATACTCGTCCGGATAGGCAATCGGGATTTTCCCGCCGACCAGCAGCGTCTCCAGCGTCGTCTGACGATGCTTGCCGGCCCGCCGCCATGCCAGAACGGCCGGAGGATCCAGCATTCCCAGTACCCGCCGTCCCTCATCCACCACCGGAAAGCTTGGATGCTTCGTCGTCGGCGCGGTCAGGAACGCCGCCGCCTGCTGCAAGGTCATGGTCATCGGAACCGTCTGCACGTCCTTCACCATCACCTCGTTCACCCGGGTCAGCGTGAACGGATCGACCCGGTACTCGCGCACCAGATGGTGGCCACGCCGGGCGATTTTCTCGGTCAGGATCGACCGGCGCATCAGCAGCACGGTCATCAGGTGCGCTGTCACGCAGGCGGTAATCAGCGGCAGCAGCACATGCGTGTTGCCCGTCAGCTCCACCGCGAAAAACGTTGCTGTCAACGGCGAGCGCATAGTGCCGCCCATCGTTGCGCACATCCCCAGCAGCGGCCAGAAACCCGCAGACGCCGTCGGCAAAACCGGCGCCAGAACCGCACCCATCCCGCCGCCCATGATCAAAAGCGGCGCCAGCACGCCACCCGAGGTCCCGGACCCAAGCGCCACCGACCAGATCACGCCCTTGACCGCCAGCAGCACCAGCGCTGCGGCCGGAAGCATCCCTCCCTGCAGCATGCGGGCGATGTTGTCGTAACCGACGCCCAGCGCATGCGGCTCGATCAGCCCACCGAGGCCAACAACCAGGCCGCCCAGGGCCGGCCACCACATCCAGTGGATCGGCAGCTTCTCAAACAGATCCTCGGCGCCATAGACCAGACGGGTCAGCAACCCTGACAGCAGTCCCGCCAGAACGCCGATCCCAATCCAGCCCAGCAGCGCCGGACCCGACACTGCCATCTCGCCCGCGAACGGAAATAACGGCGACGGCAGCCCCAGCCAGGAGCGTTCGACCTCCGCGATGATCGCCGCGACCGCCACCGGGACAAAGCTGCGGGGTGTCCATTCAAACAGCAGCAGCTCGACCGCCAGCATGATCGCGGCAATCGGCGTCCCAAACACCGTGGTCATGCCCGCCGCGGCGCCCGCGACCAGCAGCGTCTTGCGTTCCGTATCGCTCACCGGCAGCAGTTGCGCGATCAGTGATCCGATCGCCCCACCGGTCATGATGATCGGACCCTCGGCGCCGAACGGGCCGCCCGTGCCAATCGAAATCGCCGACGACAACGGTTTCAGCACCGCCACCTTTGCGTCCAGCCGACTGCGGCCCAGCAAAATGGCCTCGATCGCCTCCGGAATGCCGTGGCCGCGGATCTTCTCGCTGCCGAAGCGCGCCATCAGCCCGATGATCAGCGCACCGGCCACAGGCACCAGCACCACGCCCAGGCCAAGCGGCGACTGCCCAAGGCGGAGGTTGGCCCCAAGGCTGAGATCGGCAAAGGTAAACCGGCCGAAATAGGCCAGATTTGTGCACAATCTGATCAGATCGATCAGAAACAGGCCGGCCAGCACCCCACCGGTGGCCACAACAGCCGCGATCATCGAAATGTACAGCACCCGCGGACTGGTCGTGAAGTCGCCGCGATGACTGATGCCGATCGGCGGAACACGCTCCGCGAGCGGGGGTGCCCCCGCGGGGAATGATTAAATCTTTTTCACAGGATTTTCGCTTACCGGAACAAAGTAAATATCGTAATACGATATATAAGGGCCTGTTGCGGTCGCGCCAACACCCGGAACCGCGATCGCCAAAGTTGTCACCCGCAGACAGGATCAGCACTCTGGCCATTCTGCCTTCGACAGGAGAATCCAGCACGATGACCGGGACACCGGCGACCGAGCTCAGCAACCATGATTACCGGACCCTGGCCGAATTTCGTTACCTCATCCGCCAGTTTCTGGAATTCAGCGAGGCCGCCGCCCGGCGGGCCGGGCTGACCGCGCAGCAGCACCAGGCGTTGCTCGCGATCAAGGGTTTCCCCGCTCCGGAACCCCCAACCGTGGGCGACCTGGCCGAGCGTCTATGCGTGCAGCACCACAGCGCGGTCGGGCTGGTCAACCGCCTGGAAGCAGCGGGCCTGCTGGCACGCAGCCATGCCGGGACGGATCGCCGCCAGGTTTTCCTCACCCTCACCGCTGCCGCCGAGGAACAGCTAAGCGCCCTGCCAGCGATCCACCTGCAGGAACTTGCGCGCCTGCGACCGATGCTGACCGGCCTCCTGGACCGGATAGCGCGCGACTGACCCAACCGCCCCCTGCCGATCCGGATTGAGACGAGCGCGTCCCGGCCAGGGTGTCCCGAACCCAAAGCGCGTCATCGTGCGAAACGCCAGGTTAATACCGGCGCCCCAACGGCTGACCGGTATGCGCGCGGGACTGGCGGGGCGGCCGCGCGCAAAATCAGCAAGAGACCAGCGGCCGTCGACACATCCAGGGGTCAACGGCCGCTGCTATTGGTGACACCAAACGCGTTGTTTGCAGGATGCCGACCGCTCAGATATTCGCCAGCCGACAGCGACGAACGCCAACGCGGCGGAGCAGGATCATGCCCCCTTCCCTCTGGCTCACGGCCAAAGCTCCGGCACTTGGTTTGGCGAGCCGCTTCATCCGCTCAGACCTGCCGGCTGAACGGGATCTGCCAGCTATACCCGCCGCAGGTCCAGCGTCCGCGGATGCTCCCGTGATCGTCGCTCCAGCGGTTCCCGCATCGCCCCCGCCGTGTGCCCAAACGGGAAGAACCGCGCGCGCCGCCTGGCCTCCGCCTCGTTGGCATTCACCGGAAAGGTCTCATAGCTGCGGCCGCCGGGATGAGACACGTGATAGGTCAGCCCGCCAAGGCTGCGGCCATTCCAGCGGTCAAACACATCAAACACCAACGGCACATGCACCCCGATCATCGGGTGGAGCGCACTTGGCGGGTTCCACGCCTTGAACCGCACCCCACCGACATATTCACCCACCCGACCGGTGTTGCTCAGCGGAACCGCGGCACCGTTGGCCGCCAGGACGTAGCGTTCCTCCACCCAGCCCGACACGCGCGCCTGCACCCGCTCCACCGAGCTGTCGACATAGCGCACCGTGCCGCCGGCCGCCTGCTCCTCGCCCAAAACGTGCCATGGTTCCAGCGCGTTGCGAAGTTCCAGTTCCAATCCGTCGAATTCGACCTGTCCGACATGCGGGAAGCGGAACGCCAGGTGCGGTGCGAACCACTCTGGTTCCAGGCCAAAGCCAAGCCCGCCGAGCTCCTCCAGGACGCCACGGAAATCCTGTTCCACAAAATGCGGCAGCATGAAATCGTCATGCACCCGCGTGCCCCAGTGGATCAGTTCGCGCTCGTATGGCCGCTCCCAGAAAGCCGCCACTGCCGATCGCATCAGCAGCACCTGTGCCGCCGACATCCGCGCATGCGGCGGCATCTCAAACGCCCGGCACTCCACCAGCCCACGCCGGCCCGACGCGCTGGCGGGGTCGTACATCTTGTCGATGCAGAACTCGGTGCGATGCGTGTTGCCGGTCATATCCGCCAGGATGTTGCGAAACAACCGGTCGGTGACCCACGGTGCGACGGGCTGCCTCGCCTTGATCTGCGAGAATGCGATCTCAAGCTCCGCCAGGCTGTCCTGCCGCGCCTCGTCAACCCGCGGATGCTGGCTGGTCGGGCCGATGAACTGCCCGCTGAACAAAAACGACAGGCTTGGGTGGTTGTGCCAGAAGCCCACCACCGATTTCAGCAGGTCGGGACGCCGCAGGAACGGCAAATCCTGCGCCGACGCCGCGCCCATCACCACGTGGTTGCCGCCACCGGTGCCCACATGGCGGCCATCGAGGTTGAATTTCTCCGTCGCCAGCCCGACCTGCCGCGCCTCCTCATACAGCTCTTCGGTTACCCGAACATGGTCCGACCAGCTTGCCGTTGGATGCACGTTGACCTCGATCACCCCCGGATCCGGGGTGACCGAGAAATGCTGCAACCGCTCATCCTCCGGCGGCAGATAGCCTTCCAGGACCACTTTCCGGCCCACCTCGGTCGCGGTTTCCTCCACCGCGGCGGTCAGCGCCAGCCAGTCCTCGATCGAATAGAGCGGCGGGAAGAACACATGCAGCAGCCCGCCACGTGCTTCGACCGCCAACGCGGTGCGAATGACGCTGGGATCGCTCCGGCCCACAACTGGAAGTTCCTGCTGCACCGGCCGGAAATTCTCGATGCCGCTGGTGCCGTCCAAAGCCGCCCGGCTTTGCAGCGCCTGGCGCGTAGGCAACCGTTCCTTCGGCGCGAACGGATCAGGCTCGATGTCGAACTCGGCCTTCTCGGGATCGACCCACGGCAGCGATTCCAGTGGCAGGCGCAATCCGACCGGACTGTCGCCGGGAACCAGGAACATCTCGCCCGCCTTGAAGAACCATTTGCCCGACTGCCACCGCCGCGCACCGCCATCGATCACCCGGCGCAACGGCAACACACTGCCCGCCACGCTGGACAAACCCTGGGCATACACCCGCGCCAGCCTGGCGCGTTCCAACGGATCCTTCAGCTTGGCGTCCTCGGCCAGGACATTGGCCGGCAGGCGATGTTCCTTCCACAAATAGTAGTGGATGTCCTCATAGGCCGGGATGACCAGGGAGGGATCGACCTGCAGCCGCTCCGCCAGACTATGAGCGAACCCGGCAGCCTCCTGCGCCGTGGCGTCATCGGTGTCGTCATCAGACGCCAGCAGCGCCGGATCGTTCCACACCTTCTCGCCATCGGTGCGCCAGTGGCAATGCAGCGCCCACCGAGGCAATTGTTCGCCCGGATAATGCTTGCCCATGCTGTGGTTCAGCACCGCCCCCGGCGCCCATCGGTCCATCAGCCGCCGGATCAACCGCCCGGCATAGGCGCGCTTGGTCGGTCCCAGCGCGTCGGTGTTCCACTCCGGCGCATCCATGTCCGACGCCGCGATGAATGTCGGCTCGCCGCCCATCGTCAGCCGCACATCGCCCCGCTGCAGGGCTCGGTCAACCTCCTCGCCGCGATCGACAATCGCCCGCCACTGCCTGTCAGTGTAAGGCTTGGTCGTCCGCGGCGTTTCCTTGATCCGCTCCACCGACATCGCGAAATCGAAGGTAACCTCGGCCTTTTCCATCAGCCCGGTGATCGGTGCGGCCGAGATCGGGTCGGGGCTCGCGGCCAGCGGGATATGGCCCTCCCCGCACAGCAGGCCGGACGTCGCATCCAGACCGACCCAACCGGCGCCCGGGAGATAAACCTCCGCCCACGCATGCAGATCGGTGAAATCAGCGGACGGACCCGGTGGCCCTTCGAGCGGCTTCACGTCAGGCGCCAACTGGATCAGGTAGCCGGAGACAAACCGCGCCGCCATCCCCAGGTGCCGCAGCACCTGCACCAGCAGCCATGCCGAATCGCGGCACGACCCGGTGCCGCCCGCCAGCGTCTCTTCCGGGGTGAAAACCCCCGGTTCCAGACGCACGATATACGCTACCTTGCTCTGGATCAGCCCGTTCAGGCCCACTAGCATGTCCACCGTGCGCTGCTCCTCGCGCGGGATGGCCGCCAGAAGGGCTGACAGCATCGGGCCGGGCGTTTCCGTCTTGCGGAACGGCGCGAGCTCCTGGTCCAGCACCTGATCGTAGGCGAACGGATAGGTTTCGGCCTCGGGCTCCAGAAAGAAGTCAAACGGATTGACCGTCACCATGTCGGCCACGAGATCGACCGTGACCTCGAACCGGTCCACCTTCTCGGGGAACACCACGCGGGCCAGATGATTGCCCTGGGGATCCTGCATCCAGTTGATGAAATGCGGTTCTGGCTCGACCTTCAGCTCATAGGACAGGATGGCCGTGCGGGCCTGCGGGGCAGGCCGCAGGCGGATGGTTTGCGGACCGAGCGTGACCAGATGATCGTAGTGGTATGAAGTCTTATGCGTCAGAGCGACATGCAGCGGCATTTGATGCTCGAGATAAAAGGGGGTCGGAATGTTTTTGCACTGCAGCACGTACCCTGGCAACCCAAGTGCGGGCATTTGCTCCGTTCGAACGTCTGCAATTGATGAAAAGCAGACCTGCCACGACACAACGCCGATATGTCATCCTGTCGATCTTGCCATCGCCCCAACGGCACTATGCTCCGCTTTCGTACAGCCAAGCAGTGCGCCGTTTATCCAGCGGTGATGCGACAATGCCGCGAAGGACGCCCCACTAGGCTACTGTCAGGGATGTGTCATGCCGCTTCGTCTGCCACCACTCTCGTCGCTCCGCCTGTTCGAAGCGGCCGGAAGGCATCGGAGTTTCAAGCGCGCGGCCGCGGAACTGAACCTGACGCCAAGTGCGGTGAGTCACGCCATTATGGGCTTGGAGCAGGCTCTGGGCGTCGAACTCTTTGTCCGCGGGCCCCGGCATCTGGCGCTGACGCGAGAAGGCGCAGATTACCTGCCGTATGTGTCCGAGGCGCTGTCCCTGATCGCGATCGGGACCGAGCGCTTGCCGCACAACCGCGCAAACCGGACGATTACTGTCAGTTGCGCGCCAACATTCGCATCCCGGTGGCTGCTGCCGCGGCTGCATGGGTTCACCGACCGGTGGCCGCGTATTGGCGTCGCCGTCGACACGTCGCAGCAGCCGGTCGGCTTTCCCGTCGACGGCTTCGACTTCGCCATCCGCATGAGCCGGGCACCCGTCGCCGGCGTGGCATGGACCAGATTGTTCGGTGAACGGTTGATACCGGTGTGCAGCCCGGATTATCGCGACACCTTGGTCGATGCAGCGGGCAACATCGATCTTCACCGCGCCGCCCTGATCCACGTCACCCCTGCCAGCGAAGATTGGCAGACCTGGTTGGACAGAACCGGCGTCGCCGGCATCGACCCCAAACGAGGCCTGCGCTTCGATACCATCCAGCTTGCGTTCGAGGCTGCCGCCATGGGCCTTGGCGTAGCATTGGGAAGACGGCCGCTTGTCGACCGCGACCTGGTGACCGGCGCCCTTGTCGAACTCGTCCCGGACGCGATGGTCGCGGAGACGGCATACTGGCTGGTCAGCTCCGAGGGCGCGGACCACCGGCCCGACCTTCTGGGCTTCAAGCGGTGGTTGCTGCGCGAGGTGGAACTGTTCAATGCTAACGCGCCAAGCGCCGGCATCGGCCAGGGAAGCGCGGCCGGCTAGGATTCCGGCTACTCAGACGGCCGGCTGCTCCGGTGACAGGTGAATATCCTTCATCCGACGCCGAAATCTTCTCGTTTGCCGCGTCGATGGCCCATTGCCACTGTCAGAGCATCGTCAGCCTGAGCGGAATCCTCCGGCTGGCACAGTTTCTCGCGCAAACAACGAGCCAGGGTGTGCCGATCGTTCACGGTCAGCCGGAAACCGCTCTGGCCCGCAACGACAGGACGCACAGGTCAGAATCATGTCGGTTACAAATCTAAATTCCGTTGCGGCTTCCCTGAACCGGACCACATACGTGATCCTGTCCGGCGCGCTGATCATGAGCGCCGCACTGGGCATCCGCCAAACCTTCGGGCTGTTTATCGGGCCATTTTCTCTCGACCACGGGGTGCCGGTCACCCTCATCGCGTTCGCAATTGCCCTCCATAATCTGGTGTGGGGGGTGGCCCAGCCCCTCGCGGGCGCCGCGGCGGATCGCTACGGTTCCGCGCCCGTCGTCGCCTTCGGGGCAGTCACCTTCGCCGCCGGCCTGACCCTCGCGGCCGTCGCGCCGTCCGGCGTCACGCTGGTCGTCGGCATGGGCCTGCTCGTGGGGATCGGCATCAGTTGCACAAGTTTTGGTGTTGTCATGACCGCGGTCGGCCGCGGCACCTCCGCCGACAAGCGCAGCCTCGCAATGGGTCTCGCCAGTGCCGGAGGTTCGCTCGGGCAAGTCCTCCTGGTGCCTTTGGCGCAGATGACGACCGCGGCATCGGGCATGTCCGTGTCGCTTCTCGTTCTGGCGGCCCTGATGCTGCTGGTCACGCCATTGGGGATCATTCTCGACCGTCGGGGTTCTGCGCCACCGCCCGCGCCGGAACGTCCCGCGTCGACCCTCACCCAGGTCCTGCTCGAGGCGGCCCACCACCGCGGCTACCGTCTTCTGACCGTCGGTTTCTTCGCCTGTGGCTTCCAACTCGCCTTCATCGCGACGCATCTGCCCGGATATTTGTCCCTCTGCCATATGCCGATCGGACTGGGAGCGACCGCCCTGGCCTTGATCGGACTGTTCAACATGGCGGGAAGCTGGGCGTGCGGCTGGCTGGGCGGGCGCTTTCGTCAGCAATACGTCCTTGGATGGCTGTATCTGATCCGAAGCATCAATATCGCGACCTTCTTTCTGTTGCCGAAGACCAATACCTCGGTGGTCATTTTCGCCGCCGTCATGGGAATGGTCTGGCTGGGCTCGGTGCCGCTGACCAGCGGATTCCTGGCCCGCATCTTCGGCACCCGCCACTTGGGGACGTTGTTCGGCGTCTGCTTTCTCAGCCACCAAATCGGCTCGTTCCTGGGCTCCTGGCTCGGTGGCTTCGTCTTTGACGTGACCGGCTCCTACTCATTGATCTGGGGGGCAACGACTGTCGCCGGGCTGTTGGCCGCGACGCTGCATTTCCTGATCACGGACACAGCGACGAACCCGCCGATCCGCCCTGAGCTGCTGCCTGCACTGGCAAAATAGACCGCCTGGAGAACCACGCCGCGCGTCATGCGGTCACCTCCAATCCAGCCGCCGCACTTCGGAGCATGCCACCATGACAAGCCTGCCAGCGACGTCGCAAGCGACACCAGAAATCGAATTCTGGTTCGAATTTGGCAGCAACTACAGTTACCTGAGCGTTATGCGGATCGAGGACGCGGCACGCCGGCGCGGGGTTCGCATCGTCTGGAAACCGTTCTTGCTGGGACCGGTGTTCCGCGCTTTGGGCATGGAGAACTCGCCCTTCGTCTTGCAGAAGGAGAAGGGGATCTATGTGTGGCGGGACATGCAGCGGCAGTGCCGCAAATACGGGCTTCGATGGCAACAGCCCAGCACGTTCCCGCGTCGCGCTGTGCTGCCGCTGCGAGTGGCACTGCTGGGCGCCGACACACCTTGGATCGGCGCGTTCTGCCGTCAGGTGATGCAACGCAATTTCGTGCTGGACGAGGACATCGACCAACCTGACCATCTGGCCCCGATTTTGCGCCAGCTTGGTCTTCCGGCCACCGACGTTCTGGTCCAGGCGCAGGCCGAATTCACCAAGAGTTTTTTGCGGCATCAAACAGAACAGGCCCGTGCGAGAGGAATATTCGGTGCCCCCACCTTCTTTGTCGGCAGCGAGATGTTCTGGGGCAACGACCGCCTCGACGACGCCCTGCTGTTTGCATCGGACCAGAAGGTGTGAATGATCCCGCCGACCCGAATGGCTGACCGGCATGCGCGCGCATTGATCAGGCCGCCGCGCACGAAATCAATAGGATACCAACGGCTGTAGACACATTCATGGGCCAACGACCGCTGGTATCGGTCGCTGGACGAAGCATCGCACGCCAGCTTGCCCCGGGACCGGCGCAGTCCCCGGATCGACGTTCCGTCTAAACCAGCTTGCGTGGCGCCGAGCTGACCAGCCAGCAGCCAGCAGAAGCAACCAGCAGCCCGGTCACCGCCAGCAGCGTCAGCCGCTCGTCCACGAATATCCAGGCCAGCACCGCCGCCGTTCCGGGAACCAGGTAGAAATTCGCACTGACCCGCGCAGCCGTGCCGCGGGCCAGCATGGCGACGTAGAGCCCCATCCCGCCAAGCGAAACCATCACGATGTTCCACGCCACGGCGGCGATCGTGGCGTTCGTCCACTGCACCTGCGGCGTTTCCAGCACCCACGCACCCAGGCCCGATACAGCGGCGGCGGACAGGAACTGCGCCGTCGCACCGGGCAGCAGCGCCACACCGCGGCAGAACCGGCCGAAATAAAGCGTGCCGGCAACCAGGCCCAGCACACCGACAAACGCCAGCAACAGACCCTCGAACCGGGACGCGCTTTCGAACGCCGCATGCCCCACAACCAGCCCGACCCCGGCCATGCCCAACCCCAGTCCCAGCCACTGGCGCGGGCGCAGTTGCTCATGCAGCAGCGCGACGCCGAAAACCGCGGTCAGCAACGGGGTTAGCGACTGCACGAGGGCAATCTGCGCCGCCGGTGCCATCAACAGGCCGACATGCGGCGCCATCAGGCCGATCGCGTTCAGCAGCGCCCCGGCCACCGCGCAGTGCAGCCACCGCCATCCCGCAAGCGGCCGCCACGATCGGCCACCCAGCAGCATCAGCGCTGTCAGCACAACCGCGCATCCGGCCATGCGAACCGCAACAAACAACAGCGGCGACATGTGCCGCAGGCCGACCTTCGCGGCGATGAAGGACGAGCTCCAGAGCAGGACGAACAGAAACGGCGAGAGCCGGACCAGCATTATCGGCTCACACCCCGAACCGCGCGTAGGATTACGGTTTGCGCGCCTCGATGCAGGCCGAGACCACAAAGTCCTCGACACCCCGGCCGGGGGCCCAGGTGGCGATCATCGCGCGGCTTTCCGGCTTCACCGTCACCTTGATCCGCTCGAAGCCGGCCGCGGCGAGCCAAGCCTCGATCTGCTCCGCCGGCGCCGCGCCGGCGATGCAGCCGCAGATCAGGTCAGTATCGCCGCAAAGATCGGCCGACAGCGGCGCGACGTTCACCACGTCCGAAATCGCCAGCCGCCCGCCGCGTTTCAGCGCGCGGAATGCTTCCCGGAACACCTGCTGTTTATCCGGCACCAGATTGACGACGCAGTTCGACAGGATGACATCCGCGGTGTTGTCAGCGACCGGCAGGTGCTCCAGCTCGCCCAGTCGAAACGTCACCTTCGCCGCGCCCATTGCCGTTGCGTTGGTTCGGGCCTTGGCCAGCATCTCGTGCGTCATATCAATCCCGATCACCTGCCCGGTCGGCCCCACCGCACGCGCCGCCAGGAAGCAATCGAAGCCGGCGCCGCTGCCAAGGTCGATCACCGTTTCACCCGGCCGCAGATCGGCGATGGCCTGCGGATTGCCGCAGCCCAGGCCAAGATTGGCGCCATCCGGCACCCAGGCCAGTTCAGCGTCCGAGTAACCCATCGCGCGCGCCTTGTCCGCCGCATCCATCGGTGTGGTGGGGGCGCAGCAGGACGCGGCAGGCGCGCAGCAGCTCGTCGAAGCGGCGACAGCGATGCTGCCATACCGGGCGCGAACCAGGGTCTTGATGTCAGGCGAGTCCATTGGTGTCACTTCCCGAAAGAATGAGGGTTGCCGTCGGCCACACGCGACCGCTGACAACGGCTGCGATCATATGGCCGCACCGGCCATCACGAAAGGCAGGATTGGTCCGACGACCTCCCTGCCCATGCTCCGTCCTGCCCGCCGCCTCTCGTTCAACCGCACGACACGGTCTATGCTCCGCACCGACGGCACCTCGCCAGTCCGAGTGCATACAGTCCGAGCGCCTATCGCCCGCGCTCATACCAAGGGAAGAAAACCGCCATGTCCGAGACCCGTTTCCCCCCGCTGACCCCCGAAACAATGACCGACGAGCAACGCGCGGTGGTCGATGCGATCCAGTCCGGTCCGCGTGGCGCGGGCTTGCGCGGCCCGTTCAATGCCCTGGTCCGCAGTCCGCAGCTTTGCGACCTGGTGCAGCGGGTCGGCGCCTACGTGCGGTTCGGCAGCTCCATCCCCGCCGCTCTGAACGAACTCGCGATCTGCATGGCCGGCCGCAAATGGGGCGCCCAGTACGAATTCTACGCCCATCGCCGCCTCGGCATCGATGCCGGCCTGAATCCGGCAATCCTGGACGCCGTCGCCGCCGGCCACCGTCCCGCCGACATGAGCGGCGACGAAACCATCGTCTATGAGTTCGTCACCGACCTGCTCTCCACCGGTCAGGTCTCCGATCCCCGCTACCACGCGGCGATGGAGCGTTTCGGTGAGCGCGGCATCATGGATCTGGTCGGCGCCGTCGGATACTACAGCCTGGTTTCGATGGTGCTGAACGTCGCACAAGTCCCCTTGCCGGAAGGTGAAACCCCGCCCCTCAAGCCGCTTTAACGCCGGCGTCGGCAGCAAGCGCGTCAACCCGGCGATAAGATTGCCTATGCAAACAACGCCTTAGGGGGCGTTCGACACCGCGAACTGTGGCGACCATCGTTGCACAACCTGCAGAGCATGATAGATTCAGGTTGAACCTGTCATGCTCCAGGACTCTTTGCCTGAGACGGCGATTCACGTTTGAAGTTGGGTCAACCTTGTCTCTTGGACTTGCCGGCTCAAGCGGGGCCGGTAACGTCATCGGAGGACGGGAGCCCGCTTCAACCTCAGGCGATCTCGCTCTAAGGCTTTCGGCGACCAGGCCTGTCCACCCGAAACCCAGCCCCACGGCAAGGCAAGCCAGCCTGGCCGTGGGCGAGTACCGCGCGCCAGTGAAGTCGCCACACTCAATAACCTAAACTTGATTTCAACCGCCTCATGGCAGGCCAATAACAGCGCCGGAGGTACTGATGCCGAAAGGTCCGTTTCCGCCGGCATTGGTCAAAGCGATCGCGATCACCGCGCTGCTCGCCGCCGCCGCCTGCACGCCGCCGTCGTATCCCGGGTATCCGATCCCCCGGCCGCTGCCCCTTTTCGGCCAGCAACCGGCCGACGCCCTGAACCGCCTCGCCGCCGACATCGCCCAAACAGCCCCCGATACCGAGCTCCTGGCCGCCGCCCCCGGTTCCAGCAACTGCGGGCCAGTCAACACACCGGTCGTTCGCGGCCTCTTCCCGGAGCGCGTCCTGTTCGCCACCGCCAGCGACCAGCCCGCCGCTGACGCCGCTGGAACCCTGAAGCTCCTGGCCGACCTGGTCAGCCGAGACGCCCCCGGATCCGAACTCACCGTGCTGGGTCACACCGACGCCGTCGGATCGGACGCCTACAACATGGATCTGTCCCGACGCCGGGCGCTGACCGTGCTGCGTGCCCTGGCCGCGGACGGCCTCGCGGCCGACCACCTCAGCGCCGTCGCCATCGGCAAGCGCCAGCCGATCGACAGCAACGATACGCCCGAAGGCCGAGCCCGCAACCGGCGCGTGGAATTTCTGATCTCGGGATGCCTCGCGGCAAATCTGGGCGCCGTCCGCGCCCAGCCATCGCCCGGCTTCGGCACCAACACCCCGGTCGACGTCATGCGCCTCAGCCCGTCGGCCGAACAAGGTCTGGCAACCGTGGATCGGGTCTCGCTCCGCCAGCCCGAAGGCGACCAACCCATATCCGCAACCTTGGCACCGGCCCCATCGCTTCAGCCCCCCGCTTTGCAACCCCCCGCCACGGTGGCGAGACCGGCACCGGCTCCCCATTATCAGCCCAAGACGCTCTCGCCCGCCGCTCAGCGCAACCCGCTCGGTCCGGCCGTTCCGTTTTGAACACGCGAAGCCGTCCGCAACAGGAGAGTAGGTAATGGCTCGCGGCACGACCGAGACCCGGACAGAGACCAGACTGCCGACCGAGGAGCTGAAATCCGCCTACGACTCGGCGATGGCATTCCCGGTCGAGCAGGTAAACACCCTGCGCACCCCGCCGGAGGCCCTGCTGGAGAAGGCCAGCCAGGAAGCCGCTTTCGGTCGCGTCAGCGTGAGTGACAACGGTCTGACCCCAGGTATGCGCCTGCACGTCATCGAACCCGCCCGTGCCCTGCTCGCCCAGTGGCGCCAGACCCGCCGACGGTTCGACGTGGCGATCGAACCCAAGATGCGCAGCATCCGGGCCGCGCAGGAAGCCGAGAAGGAAATCGTCACCGCCAGGGATCGCGCCACCCGCGACGAACGCGACGCCGAGGACAGGCTGGAAGCCGACCAGAACTACATCAGGATACGCAACGACTTTCGCATCGCCGAAACCCGCTACCACCAGATGCGGGTCAACCACGAAAACCGCGATGCCAACATGATGGCCTACCATCCCGCCTATTGGCTGGCGCTGCTCTGCATCGGGGTGGCCGAGTGGCTGATCAACTATGACGTGTTCTTCCTGTTCGCCGGCGTCGTCGCCATCGCCGCCGGCGCGACCGTCGTCATGGGCGTGCTGCTCGCCTTCGCCGCGCACGGACATGGCTTGCTGTTCAAACAGTGGTCCTACCGCTTCGGCGACCATCGCGAATCGATCGACCGCCGCGGCGACTGGCGCATGCTGGCCCTGTCGACATTCTCGCTGCTGATCGTGCTCGGTGCCGCGACCGGCTCCCGCTACGCCGCCGTCATGCACCAACTTGCCGGTCAGCCTGCGATCAATGTGCTCGGACCCGACGCGCAGATCTCCGTCGACCCGATGCGGGACGTGCTGCTGAGCCTGCTGTGGAACATCATGGCCTGGGCCGTCGGCGTGTTCATCGCCTACATGGCGCACGACAAAGACCCCGAATTCATGGACGCGACCCATCAATCACGCCCGCGCCCACCGCCGCTACAACCGCATGCGGCGTCCCGTCGTCAACAAACTGCGCCAGATCACGCGCCGGCTCGCCAAGGACATCGAGCGATCCGAATCAACCGCCCGCACCAAGGCCGCCGACGTCGCCAACGAGCGTGAAATGCTCGACCAGATCGACGCCCACGAAGCCGCGCTGGTGAACGCCCTGGCCTCGGTCGTGCGCGGCAATGCCCAGACCTATCACGACAGCCTCGCCCAGCTCGCCGCATCCCAGCGCGGCGCGGTGACCATCGAGCGTATCGGGTCGCGCGCCGGCCAGATCAGTGTCGCCGATTTCCGTAACGAAACCGTCAACATCACCCCAGACCTGATCCGGGAGCTTGCCTGATGCGGATCATCGCGATCCTGGCCACCCTGCTGGGGAGCACCCTGCTTTCCACCCCATCCTGGGCGCTGTTCGACAACTACGGCCTGGACGCGACCTACTGCCAGCAGCCCACGGTGCGCAGCACGGTCGTCTACATCGACGACATGATGATGGCCGATGGCCAGACCGAGTGGGCGACCAAGCTCGGCGTCAAGCTCCGCGCGACCCTGACCCCGGGGGAACGCGTCACCGTGGTGCGCCTGTCCCCGGGAAGCGGCCAGAGCAAGGAATACTGGTCCGGCTGCTGGCCCGACTATCCGGCGGCGAAGAAGGCGGCGCTGGCGCAGCGAGACCTACATCCTGCAACAGAACCCGGTGGACAAGATCGCCGACCAGAAGAAGTATTTCATGCGCGACTTCGGCGCCGCGCTGACCCGGATCTACCTGGATGCCAAGCGGCCGCCCGACGCTGTGCGGGTCGCGGCCGACAAGCCCCCGCAGAAGCAGATCCTGCGCGCCCTGGCCTCCGATGAGGGCCGGTTCGCCGACAGCGCCACCACCATACGGGCAATCGTCTACTCCGACCTGGCGGAGAACAGCGACCTGGGATCGGTCTTCCAGCCGCCCCCGGCCGACCCACCCGCCTACGGCCAGCAAGCTCGGCTCCTATCTCCGCCATGGCGTATTCTACGACTACGGCATGGGCGAGGACGTCCGCGGCGATCCAGCCTTCCTCGAACAGGCCCGACTGTTCTGGAATGCGGCGTTGCGGTCGATGGCCGCCACCGTGATGGGCCTCGGCGCCGACCTCAACGTCCCCAACACCCTGCCGCTGCACGCCTATTCGTGGCCGGTGACGCTATCCTTCGACGCCCAGCCACTGGATGGCAGGCTTTCATTGCTGGTGGGGGAGGACGGCAATCTTGTCGACAGTTGGCTGGGCATCTCCCGCCTTGGATCAGCCGCGATCAGCGGAACATTCAAGTGTTCAGCGAACCAGGGCAGCGGTTGCCGCCTCGAAGCCGAGACCTCGGCCGGCATCGCGACCAACGCCCCGTCCGAACATCTCAGCCTGAAAGGCTCGGTCAAGGCCCTGAACGGCAAACTCGGCATAAAGGGTCAAGGCACGACGTTCACCCTGCAAACCGACGAATCCGACGGCTGAGGCAATCCGCCACCGCACCCGCCGGCAAATCACCCTCGCCGTGCGGACACCCAGCAACCCGCCCATGACGCCGTGCAACCCGCCACCTGGACCTCAGGCCAGCTCATGTCGGTGGCAACCACCGCTCCGCTGGCCCCCAGGCGCGGCCCGATCAGGACTGCGCGTCAGGCGACAACACGATGCAGTTCGACCGCCCATGGGTGATCTTCTCGCACGCCTGGATCGCCGTCTCCCGCGACATCCCGGTCATCCGCGCCCGCCACAGGACGTTGCGTCCCTGGTGAACGCTCGCGACATACGGATGCGCCACAGCGAGTTCCACATGGGCGTGGTCCTGCGCCACTGCCAACGCGCTGTGCGCCTGTCCCTGGTTGGCGAAAGCACCGATCTGGATCGCCCATTGACCAGGCGCGACCGGACCATGCCGAGCCGGCGCCGCGTCAGCCGCATTGGCCGAGGCGATGAACCTGAAGCCGCCATGCGGAGGCATCGGTGGCACGGCCGGCGGCGCGACCAGGGCAAACTGCTGAGCCGTGGAGGGCCCGCCGTACCGCGGCGGATCAGGCAGCTGCGCGACCTCCACCGATGCGCGGCGCGGCACGCGACCACCACCACCGGCCTGGCGCTCGCCAGCATGACTGGGCGACCATAGCGTTTGCCGGGCGGAATATTGATCGGCAGCGTGTTCATCGCCATCTCATCCGCGGCAGACCGGTTATTCGGATAGACCCCGCGCAGATTCGGACCGATCATCGCGACGTAATGGCGCGTCTCATCCGGCAGCGGCCGCACATTCGCCAGGTAGTCGTCCAACCGGGCTGGACCGGCATTGTAGGCGGCAAGAAACCCGGGCGAGCCGTAAAGCTCGTACATTTCCCGCATATAGGCGACGCCGGCCATGATGTTGTCGTGCGGATCAAACGGATCGTCGCCCAGGTTGTAGCGGTCCCGCAGTTCGTCGTAGGTGCCGGGCATCACCTGCATCAGGCCCATCGCGCCGGCGCCAGAAGTGATCAGTTGCCCGTTCAGAAATTCTTTGCCGCCGGATTCCACCCGCATCAGCGCCCGCACCCAGGTATCCGGTATGTCAAATCGTGCGGAAGCTTCGCGGATATAGGGTCCCCAGGGATCTTCCGCCGGTCCGGGCGGGGCATAGTTGTGTTTTGCATGGGCGGCGTAACGGGCTGACTCTTGCACCGCATCCTGATGCGGTGTCACGGTGCCACAAGCAGCGAGAGCGGTGAGAAGGGTAATGATTCCCGCAGCGCGGAGATGGCGGCGCATGACAAATCGATCCGGTGCGGTCATCTAAAAAGCGTCTCCGTGGCGGCGCGACGAACAAAAACAAAACGAAAAACGAAACGACAAGAGAATAATCGCCGTTTATCCAAACACTCAGGAACGGTAGCTAAGCCCTTAACCGACTTCCATCTTTCAAGCAAGTCATCTCGCCTTGTTGCCATAAAATACATTAGCGTTCGCCAATTTGTTGCCTTATGATCATCAAAAACATTTCAGCGGCAGAGAGGATTTTGCCGATATGCAACGATTGATCACGATCACGGCATCAATGTGGCAACATGCGTGTGTTGTGCCGTTCCTGCGAATGGAGTAAGCGCCCCGCGATATGAGCAGCGCTGTGACAACGATCGCCCCGCCCACATCGCAACTCAATCTGCGGGCGGATATGACGCTCGGCACGCGCAATCGATGGGCGATGGCCGATATCCGCGGCGGAATCCGTCTCTGGCGGCTCGCCTGCGCGCTGGGCTGGCTGGATATCCGCCTGCGCTATCGCGGCTCGATGCTGGGCCCGTTCTGGCTGACCATATCCACCGGCGTCATGGTCGCGGCCCTGGGCGTTCTCTACTCGTCCCTTTTTAAGATCGACCTGCGCGAGTTACCTGCCGTTCCTGGCCCTGTCGCAGGTCCTGTGGGGCTTCCTGGCCGCCGTGGTGTCGGAAGCCTGCACGATCTTCACCGAAGCCGAAGGCGTGATCCGCTCCGTGCGCATGCCGTTCTTCGTGTTCTCGCTGCGCGCACTGATCCGCAACGCCATCGCCTTGGCCCACAACATCGTGGTCATCGTCGTGGTGTTCGCGATATTCTCGATGTGGCCTGACCAGTCCGCGCTGCTGGCGATCCCCGGCCTGCTGATCTGGGCGTTCGACGCCCTGGCCCTGACGCTGCTGCTGGGGGCCTTCTGCGCCCGCTTCCGCGACATCCAGCCGATCGTCAACAGCGTCATGCAGATCGCCTTTTTCATGACCCCGGTCATCTGGAAGCCCGATCAGCTTGGCGCGTCCAGCGTCGACAAATTGCCGCTCAATCCGTTCTTCGACCTGCTGGAGATCGTCCGCGGCCCAATCCTAGGGACCGACGTAACGGGCATGACCTGGGTCGGAGCGATCATGCTACAGCTCTGGTCCTGTGCCTTGTGTCCTGGGCGTTCTTCGTCCGGGCGCGCGGCCGCGTGACCTTTTGGGTCTGATTTATGGCCCCCAAAGCGCTGATCGAAGTCGAAAATCTCTCCGTCCTGTTCCCGCTCTATCACGGCAGCTCACGCAGCCTGAAGAAGATGGTCGTGGCCGCCGCCTCCGGCCGCCTGGGCAAGGACCGGCAGCAACGCGTCGTGGTGCGTGCCCTCAGCGACATCAACCTGCGCCTCGAAAGCGGCGACCGGCTTGGCCTCATCGGGTCCAACGGTGCGGGCAAGACCACCCTGCTGCGCGTCCTCGCCGGCATCTACGAGCCGGTTCTGGGCCAGTTGCGCGTCAAGGGCAGCCTGAACGCGCTGCTCGATCCCAACCTCGGGATGAACATGGAACTGACCGGGCGGGAAAATATCCTGCTCCGAGGGCTCTACAACGGCCTGCCACGTTCCGCCCTGCCGCGGCTGGAGGAAGACGTCGCGGACTTCGCGGAACTGTCGGACTTCATCGACCTGCCGGTGCGGATCTACTCCGCCGGCATGGTGGTGCGCCTGGGTTTCGCGCTCGCCACCGCGATCAAGCCGCAGATCCTGCTGATGGACGAATGGTTCCTGGCCGGCGATGCCGCATTCCTGGAAAAAGCCCGCCACCGGCTGGAGGAAATGGTCCGCGGGGCGGAGATCCTGGTGCTGTCCAGCCATCAGACGGATATCATCAAGGACTGGTGCACTCGGGTGCTGTGGCTGGACCAGGGCCATATCATCGCCGACGGGCCGGCTGACGATGTCCTCGCGCAGTATCTGGGCGCGACCTCGACAGAGCAAACGATACCCGCCCTGGCCTGATCCATCGCTCCGGCCAACCCTGCCCACCGCAAAGGATTTCAGCCCGGGCACGAGCGCCCGGGCACGAGCGAGAGCGGCAGCAGCCAGACGGACAACAATCGGGTTAAGCAAGCTGCTTGAGAAAACAACCGGCTAAATCGCATTCAGCCCGCGCGGTTAGGCTGCATGCGATCCGGCGTAGGCTGGTGAGAGGATCGTGCGGTTTCGGCCGGTTCGACCGTTGGGATGGAGTTCTGTCTGATGCAGCGGGAACAGGAAATCGTCCGGCATATCGCCAACGGCACACGCGGCATTGAAGTGGCGCCCTGGATACGACCGATCGTGCCGCCGGATGGCGAGCGTGAAGTCGTCGTCCTGGACGTGTTCGACCGCCAGACCCTGCGGGCACGGGCCGAATTCGATCCGCAGATCGATAACACGATGATCGGGCAGATCAGCGAGGTCGATCTGGTCGGATCAGCCTGCGAGATCGCCGAACTGACCCAACAGCGCTTCGGCCCCGAGGCAAAATTCGATTTCGTGATTTCCAGCCACAATTTCGAACACCTGCCGGACCCGGTGCGCTTTCTGCGCGGGTGCCAGACCCTGCTGGCCCCTGGCGGTATCGTATCGATGGCGGTCCCCGACAAGCGCGCCTGTTTCGACTTTTTCCGCCCGCTCAGCAGCACCGGTGAAATGCTGCAGGCGTTCCACGAACGCCGCGAACGGCCAACCTTCGCTCAGACCTTTGCCCAGATCGCCTATGCCGCACGCCTCCGACAAGGCAGCAGCGAGAGCGGCGCGTTCAGCGTCGATGACAACCCAAACCAGATCGCCCTTCGCGGCGACGCAGCCGCGGCCTACGCCCAATGGCTCGGTTGGCTCGACACCAGGGACACGAACTATCACGATACCCACTGCTGGACGTTCACCCCGTCCTCATTGGAGCTGATCCTAACCGAGCTGACCCTGCTCGGACTCATCGATTTCGATATCGTTTCGGTAACCAAGCCGGCGGGATGCGAATTCTTCGTGCATCTGCGAAAGCGCCCGCGGGACGCCCCGGCGCACAACGGACTGGCCGAGCGCCGGGAAGCACTCCTGCAGCAAACCGTCGACGAGATCGCCTACAGCTCCCGATACGCATGGCAGCGGCGTGCCCGGCGACATGGGCTAAGAACCGCCTGGCGCAACACGGCTCTCAGCCGAACCCGTTTCGGTCTCTTGCTGCAGCGCCTGCACGGACGCATCCGCCGACGCGGCGGAATTTAGCAACGCCCGGGCAAGCGGCACCCATCATCCTCACCGCGCGGTCTCGGCAGTCGACGCGGCGATCAAGCCATCCGCCCGGTCCATTCAGCGACCTATGCCGCGATGACAACCGCTTCCACCGCCGCGGCGATACGAAACAGCCGGGCATCGCCCATCGTCTCGCCCATCAGCATCAGCCCAACCGGCGCATCGCCTTCACGATGGCACGGCACCGACACAGCGCATCGGTCGAAGAAATTGCCCAACGCGGTGTTCCGCAGGATCAACATATTAAGGCTGTTATAGGCCCGCTCGTCGTCCAGGTCGGCAATTCGCGGGGCGATGATCGGCACGCTCGGCATCAGCACGCAATCGAAGCATGAAGTAGCCCGGTCGAAGCTGCTGATAAGCCGGGCGCGGGCGTTCACCAGGTCGATGTATTCCGCGGCACTCATGTGCTCGCCGCGCGCGATCCGCACCCGGATGCGAGGGTCATAGCCCTGCCCCTGCGTCGCCAGCAGGTGCCGGTGCCAGGCATAGGCCTCCGAGGCCGCGAACCCGCCTTTGGCGTTCACCGCCGCAAGTTCGGCAAACTCGGCAAAGCGAACCCGTTCGATACGCGCCCCGGCGGCTGCCAGTGCGGACAGTGCCCGGTCGAATGCGGCGGCAACGACATGGTCCATGCCGTCCAGCACCATATTCTCCGGCACCGCCAGACGCAGACCGGCCAACCTGGCCGCAACCGGCGCCGATGGCGGCTCATTCGCCAGGATCGCGTCGATCTCCGCGCAGCACGCCACGCTGGGCGCAAGCGGGCCAACCGAATCCAAGGACGGCGCCAATGGCAACACGCCGGCGATGGGCACCCGCCGCGCGGTCGGCTTGTATCCGACGATACCGCAGAACGCCGCGGGAATACGGCACGACCCACCCGTATCCGTGCCCAGCCCGGCCGCCGCCATGCCATCCGCCACCGCCACCGCCGTGCCCGAGGAACTGCCCCCCGGAATGCGCCGCGTCGCCCGGTCCCAGGGACTGGCCGGCGTGCCGTAATGCGGATTGATCCCAAGGCCCGAAAACGCAAACTCGGTCATGTTGACGCGTCCGACCGGAATGAAACCGGCCCCCAGCATCCGCGCGACCACAGGCGCGTTGGCCGCCGCCGGCGGTGCATCGGCCAGCACAACCGATCCGCCCGGCGTCGATTCGCCGGCAACATCGAACAGATCCTTCAGCGCGATCGGAATCCCCGCGTACCGACCGGGGGAGCGATTCACCTTGCGCAGCGAATCCGCGGCGTCAGCCATCGCCCGCGCCTGGTCCGCATAGACCTTGATGAACGCGCGCGCCCCCTCCCCATCCGGATCACCAATCCGGGCCAGGCTCTCTTCAACCAGGGCCCGGCTCGTGGTGGTTGCCTCCGACAGGGCCTGGGCGAGTTCGTCTATCCTGCGCATGATGCCTCCGCTGCTGATCAAAAGGAGCATGCCATGACTGACACGCCTGCCAAACCAATCCTGTTGACCGGAGCCTCCGGCGCCCTCGGCCGCGTCCTGGTCCAGTCCCTCGGCGCACTGGGCTGGCGGCTGACGCTGACCGATCTCGCGCCGTTTCCAAACCCGCTCCCTGCCGGCGCCACCTTTACCAAGGCCGACCTGGCCGACGGAATGGCCATCCTGCGCCTCGCCGAAGGCTGCGGAACCATCATCCATCTGGGTGGCGTCTCGGTGGAGCGACCGTTCGAGGAAGTCATCGGGCCCAATATCCGCGGTCTGTATCACATCTACGAGGCCGCACGCCGGGAGAAGGCAAGGGTGATCTTCGCGTCATCAAACCACTCGGTCGGCTTCCACGAACGCACCGAAAGCATCCCTGCCGACACCCAGTTTCTGCCCGACGGCTATTACGGCCTGTCGAAGGCCTACGGTGAGCTGATGGGCCGGATGTACTGGTTCAAGCACGGCGTGGAGAGCGTCAATATCCGCATCGGGTCAGCCACACCCGAACCGGTCAACGCCCGCATGCTGGCGTCATGGATGTCCTATGGCGATCTGTCCCGCCTGATGGAACGCTGCGTGCTGACCCCGGCCGTCGGCCACGCCGTCATCTGGGGCGCCTCCAACAACGCCCGCATGACCTGGTGGCGCGATGACGCAAGGCAAGCGCTGGGCTGGGCGCCGATCGACAGCGCCGATCCGTTCGCCGGCCAGCTTGCCAACGCCGTCAGCGGCGACCCGGTCGAGGAACGGTACATGGGCGGCGCCTATTGCGCGATCGACTACACCAGGCAGCAACCCGCGCCTGCCGCACTGTTCGGAGGAAGCGATGACTGACGGCATTCTGTATATCGGCAACAAACGCTACTCGTCCTGGTCGATGCGGGGCTGGCTCGCGGTGAAGCTTGCCGGCCTGGACGTCGATGTCCAACTGATCCACTTCGAGCGCCCGGGACCGACCAAGGCAATCGCCCAACTGTCACCCAACGGGCTGGTGCCATTTCTGCAACACAACGGCGCCCAGGTCTGGGAATCGCTGGCGATCTGCGACTACTGCGCCGAGCTCCAGCCGTCCCTCTGGCCGTCCGACCGGGTAGCCCGAGCGCACGCCAGATCGATCTCGGCCGAGATGCACGCCGGATTCCGCGACTTGCGGAACGCGATGTGGATGAACCTCGGCCGGGATTTTTCCGGTCTCGGGCGAACACCGGGCGCATTGGCGGACATCGCCCGCATCGAGGCCCTGTGGACCGATACGCGCACCCGGTACGGGGCCGGCGGACCCTTCCTGTTCGGCGCAACCCTCGGCATGGCGGACGCGATGTATGCGCCCGTGGTCGCGCGATTCCTCTCCTGGAAGCCCGAGATCACCGCCGCCACCGCCGCATACTGTTCGGCGGTCCGCCAACACCCGTTGGTCGCGGAATGGTACGACGACGCAGCGAAAGAGCCGGCGGAGTGGCTGGTCAAGGACTACGAGACGATCGTCCCGACCCCCACCTGAGGCGCTGCGGTCGCCGGTTCTGCGATCCATGCCGGCATCGCGCCCGACATCGCGCCGTCCCCGCATCAATCCCCGTCCGTCGCTGGATTGATCACCACCCACCCTTGGCAGTTGCCAAGGGTGATCAGCGGTCCGTTCCCCTATCGGCCGGCCGCGGAGCTCGCCACAAGTCCCGCGTCAGAGCACGTCTTCGGGTGATCGCCGCCAAACAAGGCGTCGATCAGCAAGCCCAGTTTATCCAGGCCGTTTGCATCCAGCCGTCCCGCGATGGCACGGAACGGTCCTTCGACCAGCACCGGCACCGTGACTGGGGAACCGGCAATCTGCACCTGCGGGTTCAGCTTGAGCGCCACCGTCTCCTGGCCAAGATCGACCTCGCCAACCCCGGCAAGCGACAGATGGGTCGTCTCCAGGGCGATCGTGGGGAACCGTCCCACCCCCTTTGCAAACGAGCCGACAAGACCTGCGCAGCCAAACTTCGTCTCGCCTTGGGACGGCACGTGGATGCCGAGTGCGTCCAGTGACGCCGCGGTCAGCTTGATAAAGGCCGCATTGCTCAGTTGCCCGTCGATCGCGGAAGCCGAGACCGTGCCATCCAGCGAGGCCGCCAGCTCATGCGCGCTTTGGCCATTGGCCTGCAACCGGGCATCGAGCCGCAACGTCCCGCTGACCGGGCCCGGCAGCCCGGCGTAGCGTGCGAACAGCGCGAGCGGGACGCTGGCAGCGTGCGCCGTCACACTGACCGGCACGGGGTCGACCGAGGCATCCGCCGTCATCGACATCTCCAGCGGACCGCCGGGCAACGCCAGCCGTAAAGTCCCGACCTGTACCCGGCCACTCTTGAGCTGCAGTGCCAGTTCAACCTTTCGCCAGACCTGGTCCCGGAAACTCACTTCGCCGAAGCTGCCCGAGACATCGATGGCGGGTCCGCGCAGCAGCGCCCAGGGCAGCGGTGTCGCCGGAATCACCGGCCCCCCCGGGCTGGCCGGATCCGATGTGCTGGCCCCACCTGTTGCGCTGACCGCACCTTTCGTGCTGGCCGAACCGGTTACGCTGGCCGAACTTGTTGCGCTGGCACCACCTGTTGTGCTGGCCGAACCGGCTGCGCTGGCCGGACCCGTTGTGCTGACCGGACCCGCAGGGGCCGCCAGGTCGATACCGAACGCCGGCAACATCGCGTTCAGGTCCAGCTTGTCGGACCGCAGCCTGGCATCCACCGCGGTCGTCCCACCCAACCCGATCGTCCCATCCCCCGCCACGTCGCCCTGTCGCGTGTGCAGCCTCGCACCATGAAATGCGACCGATCCAACATCCGCGGGCACCTGTAACCGTCCGTCAAACTGCACATCCGTCAACGCCGGAAGCCGCCGCGACAGCAGCGGTCCGACCGCCGTAAGTGACGGCGTGCGCAACGTCGCCACCGCATCCAGGCCAGCGAACCGAAGCGTGTCGAGCGTCAGTCGGCCTTTGATCGCCAGGCTGCCGCTCACGGCCTTTGCCGACCCCGCTGCAGCCTGCGCCTTCAGGTCCAGGTCCAGGTTTTCCCGGCCGTCCGGATGCATGGGAACGCCGAACGTCCCGCCCAGCGTGAAGGCTTGACCCGCCCAATGTCCCACGCTCGTTACCGTCGCGGCTGCGCCCGCGGCCGGCAACGACACGTCGGTGGCATCCAGTTTCAGTCCGGGAATTCGATCGTCGAGGTTGGCATCGGCAAAATGCAGCTGCGTGGCGCCAACCACGGGCAGGTCACCCGGCACTGGCCCGTTCGTCAGGTGCGTCGAGAGCGTCAGCCGGTGCACCGCGGGCAGCCGCATTTCCGGCAGCAACGCGTTCAGCTTCTCGACTGCTTCAGCGGTGGCCTCAACCTGCAGGTCGTAGTGCCCCGCCACGTCCATCGTGCCCTGGCCCGACGCAACCGTGTCAAAGGCAGCAAACGCCAGTTGAGTGGTCCATGGTCCGGCAAAGCCCGCGGTCGGCTGGGCGACAGCCCGAAGACTGAACGGCTGGTTGTCCGAATAGACAAGGACCGCATCAACCCGAAGCGGACCGTCATCAACAAGGTGCTGCAGGTCGAGCGTCCGTATGCCCACGACCTTCGTTCGCGCCGGAAACCGCCACGTCACCATGCCGTTGCGCACGATGACACTCCGGATGCGCAGCTGGAACGGGTTGCCAGACGCCGCCGCCGCGGCTCCGGTAACGCCCTCCCCGCCAATCGCCGCACCATCAGTGGTCGCCCCATCAGCGCCCGCCCCCACGGCTCCGGCGCCCATACCCTTGGGTGGGTGGAATACCCAGTTTGGTGCGCCCCCCACCTCCTCGAACAGGATGTTTGGCCCGGTCAACGTCAGTTTGACGACCTCGATCCGGCGCCAGAGCAGCGCCGGCAGCGACAACTGCGCCTCAATCCGCTCGGCTCGGGCGATATCGGGGCGGCTGCCGCCGGGCAGATTGGCAAGGGTCACGTCGCTGACCTCGATGGTCGGCCACAACGACCTGCCAAGACGCACCGGGCCGTTCAGCGTCAGCGTGCGGCCTGTGGCGTTCCGCACCGCCGCGATGATCTCGGGCTTGTAGTCATTCGGATCCAACCAGGCGATGCCAATGCCTGCAGCCAAAACGGGCAGCACACCGAGGATTATGCAGGCAGTCAGCCACCAAGCCCCTCTGCTCATCCCTGCGCCCCAAGTTGCATCAACGAATGCCGATATGGGTATCAAATCCGAGAACAGGCCTACCGCGGATGGCCGTCGCTGAAAAAAAGCGATGGCTGGAGCATCATCACCCCGACTGGAACAGTCCAGGTGATAAAGTTGCTCGCTCAAACACGGAAATAGAGCGCGCTGACTATCTCCAGTCAGCCTGAAAGCGCTCTGGATTCAATGGGCATCCCGCCACGCTGGCGATTGCCGCTGCCGCCGAACCTCGGCGATCGACCACCCACGTTCGCAACGCTCAAGGCGCAGTCAGCAGGAAACGATTTTTCACCAGCCGGCAGTCGCTGCCGTCGCCGCCGCGCCCGGTCGGTCGCGCCACGGCCAGGTGCTGCCACCTCGTTCTCTGAACCCGGCCGCCGCCGAAGCCGTTTGCCGGCAGCCTGACACCAACGCGCCGCAGCCTCCCGGGGCAGTCAGCGGCACGCGCGGCAAGCGGCTAATTCAACCCTCGAATGGCGCCGGATTGGCACGTGTTTTGCTTAATCCCGCTTACATAATTATAACCTGGGACTCATGAAACACATCGCGGTCCTCACAAGTGGTGGCGATGCCCCCGGTATGAATGCGGCGATCCGCGCCGTCACCCGCAGCGCGCTCGATCAGGGCATGACGGTCTATGGCGTGCGACAAGGTTGGCAGGGCCTCGTCGACGGTCATTTCCGCCAGCTCAGCGCACGCGACGTGGGCGGCATCATCCAGGTCGGCGGCACGTTTCTGGGCAGCGCCCGGTCCGCCGAATTTCGCCAGGAAAGCGGCCGGTCCAAAGCTCTGCGCAACCTCGCCCAGCGGGGCATCGACGGCGTGGTGGTGATCGGCGGCAACGGATCGCAGACGGGCTCCTACATGCTGAGCCAGCTTGGCGTCCACGTGGTCGGCATCGCCTCCACCATCGACAACGATCTGCTCGGGACCGACATTTCCATCGGCTGCGACACCGCCATCAACGTCACGCTGGAGGCGATCGACCACCTGCGCACGACCGGTTCGTCACACAATCGCGCGTTCCTGGTCGAAACCATGGGCCGGGACTGCGGCTATCTGGCGATGATGGCAGGCCTCGCGGGCGGTGCCGAAGTCATCTCGACGCCGGAGCATCGAGGTGCCGGCAAGCGAGATCGCCCAGCGCCTGCATGCCGCCTACGAACGCGGCAAGACGCATGCGATCGTCGTGATCGCCGAGGGCGTCCAGGAAAATGCCGCCAAGATCCTCGCCTATTTCGACGCCGACAAACAGCGCACCGGGTTCGAGCTGCGTGCCACCACGCTCGGCCACGTCGTGCGCGGCGCTCCGCCGAGCGCGTTTGATCGGCTGCTGGCGACCCGCCTGGGCGTCAACGCCGTCAAGTCACTGAACGACGGCGAAACCGGGGTACTGATCGGCTGGCAGAAGAACGAGGTCACCCGGACCCCACTGACGGACATCGTCGGCCGCACCAAGCCGATCGACACCGAACTGGTCGAGCTTGCCCGCATCCTGGCAAAGTGACCGCCTATGCACCGGTCAGCGCAAGCGTGGTTCAAACGCCACGACCGCGCAGGCGCAGAACCCAAGCCGAAGACCTTCCGACTGCCCGGCCATCCCTGTCGACTTGGGGAATCACGTCGTGATCCCAATCGTCGATAGTCATTATGTTGACGCACCGTCCGGACTAGCGCCTTGGTGAGCGAACACCACCATCATGCCTCTGCCCCAAGGAAGGACCGCCAATGTCGGCCGTCCCGGCATCACCACACGCACCCGCGTGGACCAGTAACCAGGGTCGCTCGTCCAACCCGGCAAAGTAACGACCCGGATTCGTCGCTTGGCAGAACCAGCGACCGACAACGGACCAAAGCCAGCGCCCCGGCCGCCGCGACGCCTCGATTTCATGTGCTGATAAGCAACGTTTATCATTGAAGATCCGCGAGCGGCAGCACTATGCTACGGACCATGCTCCATAATTTGCAGTTCCGCGCCGCCGGTACGACGATATGATCATGAAACAGACGCGCCTCCAGTTGGAGGCTGAGTTCATGCGGATGTGCCGCGCGCGTGGCCCGGACTGGGTCGCATCCGTCATTCGTCCGCTACGCCTGAAAAACGACCGGATTACCGTTCACGACATACCGGCAAACGCGCTGGACAAAATCGTCCACCTGTTCGGCGGCGTGCACAGCCCCCCGTCCGGCGTCGCAGTTCTGTAACGATCCAGCGTCAGAAGCCCATGGCTGCGGACTGCAACGACCCTGACGCCAGGCAGCAACCAGCCCAAACCGCGGCCAAGCCGACGCGGATCACCCCGCCTAAACCGCCTCGTCCAGGTCCTCGCCCCACATCTTCTCCAGCGCATACATCGTCCGCGCCTCCGGCTTGAACAGATGCACCACGATGTCGCCCGGCATCGATCAGCACCCAGTCCGAGCCGCCGGCGCCTTCGACCTGCACCCGCTTCAGCCCGGCATCCTTCAGCTTCTCGCTCAGATGCTGCGCCATCGCGCTGATCTGCCGGTCCGCCAGACCCGACGCGATCACCATCCGGTCGCAGAACATCGCCTTCCCCGCCAGATCCATGGTGACGACGTTCTCCGCCTTGTCGTCCTCCAGGCTGCCGACGATCACCGCCTGCAGCCGGTCCAGCTCCGACGGCTCCGCCTTCACCTTCTTCACCCGCGGCCCGCCCGACGCCTTCTTCGGCCCGGCCGCGATGGTCTTCTTGCGCGGGCTGCCCGGCACACCCGGCCTCCGGCAGCTTCGGCTTGACGGCGATCTTGCGCGGCGCCGGCTTATGCCTGGCAGGGGAGGGCGAAATCTTCGGCGGCTTGGTTATGGCACATGTCCTTTGGCGGCTTGGCGGATGGCGGTGGCGGAGACGGCAGTTCTGCCGGCTCGGCAGAAAAACCCAGCCCGGCGCGGCGCCGGGCAGCAATGCCGCTTCCCTGGCCGGCCGGCGCTCCGCCCGTAGCCGATGCGCGGCCTGTCCCGCAAGCGCCCGATGCGAATAGCTGGGCCGAGGCAGCACGACGAACGCCAGCCGCCGCACGATATCCGTCCACCGCCGCCATTGCGGAAGCTGTTCCAGAATGTCCGCCCCCATGATCCAGACGAACCGCACCCGCGGAAACCGGCGCATCAACAACCGCATCGTATCAACGGTATAGCGCGTGTCGAAACGCCGCCTCGATCCCGCTGGCCATGACGCGGCGCCCGTCGCCGATCCGCGCCGCGCCCGCCAGCCGTTCGGCAAACGGCGCCATCCCGGCCTGCGGCTTCAGCGGATTCCCCGGCGAGACCAGCAGCCACACCTGATCCAGCCGCAGCCGCCGCAACGCCAGTTCGGCGACATGGCGATGGCCCTCGTGCGCCGGATTGAACGAGCCCCCCAGCAGGCCGACCCGCATCCGCCGCCGGTCGCCAAACCGCGGGATCGGGTCAGCCTCCACCGACCGCGTCGCTGCCGGCTGACGCCGCGCGCGCGCAGGCCGGACCACATCAGCGCGCCCGGCCAGTCCCGAACCACCGGCATCCGCCTGGTAAGTCCCCATGCCGCCGAACTCGGTCAGGGACGCACCTGTCCCGAACCCAGCACCAGGTAGCGGTATGTCGTCAACTGCTCCAGCCCCACCGGCCCGCGCGCGTGGATCCGCCCGGTCGCGATGCCGATCTCCGCGCCGAACCCGAACTCCCCGCCGTCGCAGAACTGGGTGGAGGCGTTCCACAGCGCGACCGCGCTGTCCACGCCACGCAGGAACCGCTCCGCCACCGCAGCATCCTCGGTCACGATTGCGTCGGTATGCTCGCTGCCATGCGCGGCGATGTGCGCCAGCGCCGCATCCACGCCATCGACCACGGCGACCGACAGCACCGAATCCAGCCACTCGGTATCGAAATCCGCCAGGCTCCGCCGCCGGCAGCCATGGCACGATCGCCCGCGCCGCCGCGTCGGCCCGGAAATCGCACCCCAAGCGCGCGCAGGTCCTCGACCAGCAGCGGCAGCAGCGCCGAGTGCGACGCCCGGTCGATCAGCAGCGTCTCGGTCGCGCCGCAAACCCCGGTCCGCCGCATCTTCGCGTTCGCCAGGATCGCGCCGCGCCATCGCCGGGTCGGCCGCCGCATGCACATAGGTGTGGTTAAGGCCCTCGGCATGCGCCAGCACCGGCACCCGCGCCTCGCGCTGCACCCGCTCCACCAGCGATTTGCCGCCGCGCGGAATGATCAGGTCGAGCAAGCCCGGCACCCGCCAGCATCGCCGCCACGTAAGCCCGGTCGGCATTCGGCGCGACCTGGATGCAGGCCTCCGGCAACCCGGCCGCCGCCAGCCCCCGCCGCAGCGCCACGTTGATCGCCTGGGCGCTGTGCGCGCTGTCCGACCCGCCGCGCAGGATCACCGCATTCCCTGACTTCAGGCACAGCGCGGACGCGTCGGCGCCGACATTCGGCCGGCTTTCGTAGATCATCCCGATCACCCCGATCGGCGTCGCGATCCGCTGGATGCGCAGCCCGTTCGGCCGCGTCCAGTCCGCCAGCACCCGGCTCAGCGGATCCGGCAGCGCCGCAACATCCTCCAGCCCGCGCGCCATCGCCTCGACCCTGGCCTCGGTCAGCGTCAGCCGATCCGCGAACGCCGCGGTCCCGTGATACGCCGCGACGTCGGTCGCGTTGGCCGCCAGGATGTCCCGCATGCCGTCCCGCAACGCGTCCGCCATCGCCGCCAGCGCGCGCGTTCCGCGCCGCCACGCTGCTGCGCGCCAGCACCTGACCCGCCGTCCCGCGCCGCACCAGCCGCCGTCTTCAGATGTTCTGTCGCTTCCATCCTGCCAATGTGCCCAAGAAACAGTCAGCCTTCCAGCCCCCACGTCCATGTAGTTGTTGACGCTGCCATGTCCGCCATGCTGCCCTGCCCACAAAAGGGAGGCTAACAATGAACGCGCCCGTACACGTTGACCCATCAAGCCCGGCCTACACCACCCCGCTCGCCCAGTATCGACGTCTCCGACCCGGCGCTGTACCAGGACAGACGCCTGGCGTCCATATTTCGAGCGTCTGCGCCGCGAAGACCCCATCCACTACGTCCCCGACAGCCCCTACGGCCCCTACTGGGCGGTGTCCAAATACAAGGACATCATGCACTGCGAGGTGCATCACGAGGTCTTCTCCAACGAAATCGGCGGCATCCAGATCGAGGATCAGCCGAAAGACTTCCAGCGCCCCAGCTTCATCCGCATGGACCCGCCGCGTCACGACGAGCAGCGCAAGGTCGCCAGCCCCATCGTCGCCCCGGCCAACCTCGCGAACATGGAGCCGCTGATCCGCGAGCGCACCCGCATGGTGCTCGACGCCCTGCCGCGCAACGAAACCTTCGACTGGGTCGAGCACGTCTCGGTCAAGCTGACCACCATGATGCTGGCGACGCTGTTCGACTTCCCGTTCGAGGAACGGTCCAAGCTGACCTACTGGTCCGACGTCGCCATCTGCAACGTCAACGCCCCTGATGCCCCGGTGCACTCCGAAGAGGAGCGGTTCGAGGAACTGAAGGACATGGCCGAACACATCGGCCGCCTGTTCAACGAACGCCGCGGCCAGCCGCCCAAGTTCGACCTGCTGTCGATGCTGGCGCACGGCGCCGCCACCCGCGACATGCCGTTGAAGGAGTTCATGGGCAATCTTGCGCTGCTGATCGTCGGCGGCAACGACACCACCCGCAATTCCATGAGCGGCGGCCTGCTGGCGCTGAATGAATTCCCCGATGAATACCGCAAGCTGCAGGCCAACCCCGGTCTGGTCGACAGCATGGTGTCCGAAATCATCCGCTACCAGACCCCGGTCATCCACATGCGCCGCACCGCCTCTCAGGACACCGAGCTCGGTGGCCGGCAGATCACGCGCCGGCGACAAGGTCGTCATGTGGTACATCTCCGGCAACCGCGACCCCGAGGCGATCGATAACCCCGAAAGCTTCATCATCGACCGCGCCCGCCCGCGCCAGCATTTGTCCTTCGGTTTCGGCATCCACCGCTGCGTCGGCAATCGTCTGGCCGAACTGCAGTTGAAGATCCTCTGGCAGGAGATCCTGCCTCGCTTCCCGAAGATCGAGGTCGTCGGCGCTGCGACCCGCGTCTACTCCAACTTCATCCGCGGCATCCGGTCCCTGCCGGTGCGTATTCCCGCCTGAAAGCCTGCCGATGAGCCGGACCTTCCGTGTCCGGCTCATCGCAGCGCTCGTGTCAAACGGATCCTCAACGGTTTCGCGACACCGCTGGAGGCGATCCGGCCGTCTGGCAAGACGCACCTGCATCCGATCCAGGACCGCCTCGTTCTCCAGCCGCGAGCCCGCAGAAAACGTGCCGCCCGTGCATTGCGAACGGATCACACGCCACCTTATTGACGGAGTTGATCTTCTTCAGCCCACGCAGAAGAGACGATGAGTACGGATAGAGACACTGATCGGCGGGGCAAACATAACTGTCGCTGTCTGTGTTGTATTGCCGCGGCTAGATCCAGTCCGTCGACGGAGGCTTCAACGAACCGCACTGGGTTCTCGGGACCAACTTAGTCGTCAAGGGCTTCCGGAAGTAACAACGTTTGAAATCTGTCGTGGTCAGAGAGGTGCATCATCATCCAGATCCTAGCTCATCTTGCGCGGACGGAGAATCCGTTGCGGCACAGATCTCACACGGTCTGCAAGACGTCCGGGCCACGAAAAGCGCTAGACAGCCTCAACGGAAATGCCAGACTGTAGGAAGATGGTGTCGTCAGGCGCGGCACAACACCTAGATGCCGTGCGTTCTCGCAATACCCTCTAGAGCACGCAACACTGACTGCCGCCGGCTTCCTGAACCGGCGGGCAACGCAGGGAGCCGTAGGAACAGAACACACAGCAATCACCCTGCTTCGGCCGCAGCAGCATCCCGCAACAGGTGCAGTCATAGAAAAATTGGCAAGCATCAATGGGCATCGTCTCTGTTTTCAATGTGCAGCACGACGCACAAGTAATGGTTGTTTCCAAAATCATCATTTCTCCACATAGCCTTACCTGTTGCGAACTCAGAGCGCTTATCATTAACGGATGGCGTTAGAGGCCGTGGCGGCTTTGCGTGCGCGAGGGTTCAAGGTGCGGCGGTTCGATAAGGGATTTCCCGAATTGAAGGCGGCCGGTCTGCCGGTCGAGGCGGCACCCTAAGCGGCGGCTGTGGCGCAATAAGTCGTGCGTGGCCGTAACACACGGAGGTGGAAAATTGATGCCGGTCAATGCAAAGTTTGCTACTTCACGGCGATATTGACCGCTACGAAAGGCATTCGCAACTTCTTCCCTTTGATAGTTGTTGCAGCGGTGCCTGCCTCGGTTTGGGCCGCAGAGGCACCGAGCGAACCTAACGGCTGCGGGTCATACATGATGTGGGGTGGGGGCGGACCGGGCATGATGTGGAACGGAGGCTGGCCCGGCATGATTTTCGGACCGTTGGCTATGCTTCTAATGCTGGCCTTCGTGATCGCCGTGGTAGTCCTTCTGGTCCGGTGGAATGGCGCGCCAGGGCACGGGGCTTCGTCGATGCACTATCCACCCGCTGGCCGCACGCCGGTTGACATCCTCAAGGAGCGCTTTGCCCGGGGTGAGATCGACAAGAACGAGTTCGAGGAGCGCCGTCGCATACTTGGGGACTGACGAAATGCGTGGGGTAAGCTGAACGCTTGAGGAGGAGACACTCTTATGAAACACTTTATCCTTCCCGTATTCGCGATTACGACCCTGATAACTGGTCCCCTGATGGCTCAAAGCCCCATGCGACCGGGGATGATGGGACACGATGGATCGTCAATGCCGATGATGCAGGGTGGCTCTCACGGCTGCATGGAGCCGATGACCGGCACGGCCCAACACGTGGAGGCCCGGATTGCCTCTATGCGGACCGAACTAAAGGTAACCGACAAGCAGTTGCCGCAGTGGAACGCTTTTGCCGACGCCATGCGCGCCAACGCACGGCGGATGACCGAAATGCACGGGATGATGGGTCAAGACGCAACCCTAAGCGCGCCCGAGCGCCTCGATCGCATGGAAAAAATGACGGCAGGGATGATGGAGGCGGTGCGGTCCACCAAGGCAGCGTTCATTCCGCTCTATGGTGTCCTGAGCGCCGAGCAGAAGAAGAAGGCAGACACTCTCCTCCCCTTCGGATTTGGATGGGGTTAGACCACTAAAGACTGCCTTCTCCTCGCAGAACTCATTGAGTTCTGCGAGCTAAGTTCCCTGGCCGTCACTCGGTACGCGAGGCGAAGATCATCGTGCACACGGCTCGCCGAACCTGACGCCGTAGCCCACAGTTGATCTAAGTCAATGCCGCTCGACATGCGGGTGTATGAGATATCGGCGCGCCTAATGTGGTCCCGTCGCTTTTGGGTCCGTGTTGCGTAGCCCTGGATAGACCGTGTCCCGCACGTAAGGTTGAAACCCCTTTCAACCCGATCAACCCAATCGCGCCGTCATAACGGCAGCCTGGAAGACAACGAATGAAGGAAAGATCAAGAGGCGATCACCTGGGCCGCGGACACCACGGCGACGCAGGTGATCCAACCATATCGAATACCGTCACAACTTCCGTCACGCTCGGTGTTGCACCCTATTTTAACCCGCTGACGATCACTGCCACAGGCGCGATTGTCCCCACAACCAAGGGTGCCTACCCGGCCCTGTCCGTGGCAAGCAGCGTGTCTGGCGCCATTGTCATCAACCAGGGGCGTATCGCCGGTCCGGCGGGGCTCATTGGCGCATCCAGCTTTCCGGGCGGCGACGGGGTAGACTTCGCCGCGTCGGGTACCCTGACGAACAGCGGCACCATCATCGGAGGCACCGGCGGTACCAACACTCGTTTCTTCAGCGGCGGTCACGGCGGTGCCGGCGTGAGCCTGACGTCAACCGGAACGATCATCAACACCGGCACAATCATCGGCGGTACGGGCGGCCCCGGCGGAGCCCTGCCGACCGGCGGATTTGGCGGTGCCGGCGTTTTTATCGATAGCGGCATGCTGATCAATGCCGGCACGATCATTGAAGGCGCTGCAGGCGGTTTGGCGGGCACCAGGGTCGGCCCCGCCGTGCAGTTCGGTTCCGGCGCAGCAACGCTGGTCGTCGAACCCGGTGCCGTCTTCACGGGGCAGATTGTCGCCAACGCGGCAGCCACCGATGTCCTCGTGCTTGGCGGAACTACGGCCGGCACGCTAACCGGCCTGGGCACAAGCTTCGCCAATTTTTCCAGCGTCGCGGTAAGCCAGAACGCCAACTGGACCCTTACCGGTGCCAACACCGTCGCGACGGTCGTAAACAATGGCACGGCCGCGATCGCCAGCGGCGGCAGCCTCGATGTGTCGTCGGCGGTCGACCCTACCAGCTCCGGGGTCTTCCAGCTAACCGGCAACGCCGCCCTCGAAGTCGCCACGGCGCTGGGCACGAAGGAGAAAATCCAGTTCCTCCGCGGCACGACGGGCAACGAGCTTATCGTCGACAAGGCCTCCAGCTTTGGCACAAATGTGGGCAGCACCTCCTATTCGGGTGCGTTGCTGGAGAATTTCACGGCCGGCGAAGTCATCGATCTCAAGGGTATCGCCAGCACTGGCCTGCAACTTGCCTATTCTACCGCCAGCGGCGATCTACAGATCACCGGCGGCGGCAGTGCTTTGGCGACACTGATGTTCCAGAACTCAACTCTCGGCAGTGGCACCTTCCACACTGCCTCCGACGACTCGGGGGGAACGCTTGTCACGCACAGTTAAGCCCCGAGCGACACAAGACAAGCCAGACAAGCCGAGATAGCTGACCGCTGGATTCTGGGTGTTGTGTCGGCGGCTTTGCTGGGCATGAGAAAATCTGGCGCAAAAGCCCCATTAGCCAAATCGCTCCGGATAATGGCGGCTTTCCTATCAATCAGCATCCTCGTCGATAATGACTGGGATTCTTCGTGCTGCGTTTTCTTGGGTTCCGCGAGTTTGCATATGGCCGCCAATCAGGCGAAGCCTTGGCGGCCTCGATCCATGCGGCTGTATCTCTCATCTTTTGATCTCGGAGACCGGCCAGACGGGCCTGTCATGTTGACAGGTTGGGGTCGACTGGCCGCCAATCATTCTGCCAGACGGCCGACCAGCCGGCTGATGACCAACGACACAACATCATTTACGGCGGATGCAAAGAGCAGGGCAGCATGACAACAGCGTTCGACGGAAAAGTGGCCCTCGTCACCAGCGGCGGCGGCGGTATCGGCCCCGCGACCGCCGAGGCCTTCGCCAAGGCTGGGGCGTCCGTGGTCGTTGCCGATCGCGACGAGGCAACTGTCCGCAAGGCCGCCGACGAACTCCGCGCAGCAGGTCACCAGGCGATTGCTGTCACCTGTGACGTAACGAATACCGCCCAGGTCGAGGCAATGATTGAGCGCGCTGTAACCACCTACGGGCGGCTCGACGCGGCCTTCAACAATGCCGGGGTGAATTCCGCGTCTGCCGAATTTCTGCAAACCAGCGACGACGAATTCGAACGCGTGATGAACGTCAACCTGCGCGGCGTGTGGAACTGTATGAAAGCCGAACTGCGTCAGATGATGGCGCAAGGCGGTGGCGCAATCGTCAACTGTGCGTCCGTCGGTGGCCTGAAGGGTTCCAGGGGCCGCAGCGCCTATTCCGCAAGCAAGCACGCGGTGATCGGTCTGACGCGCAGCGCCGCTCTCGACTATGCCGCCCAGGGCATCCGCATCAACGCAGTCTGTCCCGGAATGATCAAGACACCGATGGCAGTCTTCGTCACGAAGAATTACGACCCGGAAATCATGAGCCGAATGGTGGCGCAGGAACCCATCGGCCGCTTTGGTGAGGCGGAAGAGATCGCCGCTGCCGTGGTTTGGCTTTGCAGTCCAGCCGCGAGCTTCATGGTCGGGCACGCCATGGCGGTCGATGGCGGCATTCTCGCAGGCTGATAGCCCTGGGCAATCCAAGTGGCGTAGCAGAAACGAGTTATTGTCGCCTCAATCCATGAATTAGGACGTCTGCGTTATCTGCAATGCTTTGCTCCACTGCATAATCAACTCATATCGTCTAAAACACATAATACAAGCAGTCTAAATCAAGCCTGACCGCATTAGTGGTAACGATTTTACTGATCAAGCCGCATCATGGCTCCAAATATTGCAAATTGCCAATACGGTGCGTAGTCTTCCCACACTCTCGTAGAATTATGCGACGCATGGCATCTACTGAAGCTCACCTGCGTCCACGATCCCAATTGAAACCCGCGACGGACCGCGCATAGTCCTTCCAAAACACTGCCCGGCCAGACAATCCGATAGAGCAGGTCGCCGCCACCCGGCCCGCAAACCGTGATCGGGCAAGGCCGATCCTCCGACTAGCGGATCGTGATCCCAACCCCCCAGCATTGCCCCGCTGTCCCCCGTCCAGATCACCGTCCACCCGCAAACCCACCTGTGAGCACTCTTGACATGACCATGAAGTCTCTATATTTCTAAAGTCATGGAGAAGTCGTCCGCCTTGGTCGCCCTTGCCGCACTCGCGCAGGAATCCCGCCTCGATATCTTCCGCCTGCTGGTACAGGCGGGTGTCGATGGCTTGGCCGTCGGTCAGATCGGCGAACGACTTGGCTTGCCATCCGCGACCCTCGCGTTTCATCTGAAGGAACTGAAGAACGCGGGCCTTGCCACCTTCACGCGCAACGGCCGGTCGCTGATCTACGTCGCTGTCTACCCGACAATGAACGCGCTGCTCGAATACCTCACCGAGAACTGCTGCCAAGGCGATCAGGCCAGATGCGGTATCAGCATCTGCGACGGCTCCGCCCTGGTCAACGCCAAGCCAGGAACCCGCCAATGAAGCGCATGCATATCCATGTCGGTGTTAAGAACATCGAGGACAGCGTCCGCTTCTACAGTGCCTTGTTCGGCGCTCAACCCACCAAGCTCAAACCCGATTACGCAAAATGGATGCTGGAAGACCCACACCTGAATTTTGCGATTTCGACGCGGGCGAAAACAACCGGCCTCGATCACCTGGGCTTGCAGGTTGACGATGCCGGCGAACTGAACGCCCTGCGCGAGCACATGTCAGCGGCGAATATCTCCACCCACAACGATGGAGAAACGACCTGCTGCTACGCAAAGTCGGAAAAATCATGGGTTGAAGACCCCAACGGCATCGCATGGGAAGCGTACCATACGATGGAAGACGCGCAGATTTATGCCGATACCGATACGGTCAGCGAAACCGTATGCTGCACGCCCCAAACGCCACAAGACGCTTGTTGCGCTCCGAAGCTGGAACTGGCCGCTGATGCGCCATGCTGCGGCCCAAAGCCGAAGGCCGCAGAATGACACGCGGGCCGTTCAACGTCCTGTTTCTCTGCACCGGCAATTCGGCCCGCAGCATCCTCGCGGAAGCGCTGCTGAACCATTGGGGACAAGGGAAATTCCACGGCTTCAGCGCCGGAAGTTATCCCAAAGGCGCGGTTCATCCCTGCGCGCTCAAATTGCTGCGTCAGCTCGAACGACCCACCGCAGGGCTGCACAGCAAAAGCTGGAACGAATTCGCTCGGCCCGGTGCGCCTGTCATGGATTTTGTATTTACAGTTTGCGATCAGGCGGTCGGCGAAATCTGTCCGGTCTGGCCCGGCCAACCAGTCACCGCGTACTGGGGCATGCAAGATCCGGCCGCCATCGATGACGGGGTCGAACAGTGCCAGGCGTTCCGTACCACGTTCCGCACCCTGGAAAACCGCATCAAGGCTTTCGTGGCGTTGCCGGTGCCGTCGCTCGATCGCCTGTCGCTTGTGCGGCAGGTCGGAGCCATCGGCCGGATGCGCCCTGGCGCTGCCGAGGACCGCGTATCATGAGCATCACGATCTACCACAACCCCAATTGCGGCACCTCGCGCAACGTCCTCGCGCTCATCCGCAACAGCGGCGAGGAGCCGCGCATCATTGAATATCTGAAAACCCCGCCAACTCGCAACGAGTTGCTGGATTTGATCGACCGCATGGGAATCTCGGGGCGTGCTCTGCTCCGTCAAAAAGGCACACCCTATGCGGATCTCAAACTTGAAGATCCGGCTTTGAGCGATGACCAGTTGATCGACGCCATGATGGCGCATCCGATCCTCATCAATCGGCCGATCGTTGTCACGCCCACCGGCGTGAAGCTCTGCCGCCCGTCCCAGGCCGTGCTCGAGATTCTTTCGCATCCGCAGCGTGGGGCGTTCGCCAAGGAAGACGGCAAAGCAGTCATCGATGAGCGCGGCAACCCCGTTGTGAGGCCCGCCCCATGAGCGACGCTGCCACCACCGCTCCGGGCCGCGCGCCCTCGATGGGAACGTTCGAGCGTTATCTCACGCTCTGGGTGGCCCTCTGTATCATCGTGGGCATTGCGCTCGGACAAACCCTGCCGGGTGTATTCCATATGCTCGGCACCGCGACCGTTGCGGAAATCAACCTGCCGGTCGCCCTGCTGGTCTGGCTGATGATCATTCCCATGCTCCTGAAAATCGACCTCGCCGCGCTCGGCCAGGTGAAGGAACATTGGCGGGGCATCGCGGCAACCGTTGGCATTAACTGGCTGGTCAAACCGTTCTCGATGGCGCTGCTCGGCTGGCTCTTTATCTCCCATCTGTTTCGGCCCTACCTGCCGGCCGGTCAGATCGACGGCTATATCGCCGGCCTCATTTTGCTGGCCGCGGCTCCCTGCACCGCAATGGTCTTTGTCTGGTCTAACCTGGTGGACGGCGAGCCGCATTTCACCCTGTCACAGGTGGCGCTCAACGACACGATCATGGTCTTTGCCTTCGCCCCGATCGTGGCGCTGCTGCTCGGCCTGTCCTCGATCACCGTGCCCTGGAACACCCTGATCCTGTCAGTCGTGCTCTACATCGTCGTGCCGGTCATTGTGGCGCAGCTCTGGCGGTATATGTTGATGAACCAAGGCGGATCGCCGGCGCTTGCCCGTACGTTGCGCAAGCTCGGGCCGCTGTCGCTGGCGGCTCTGCTGCTCACGCTCGTGCTGCTGTTCGGCCTGCAAGGTGAACAGATCATCCGCCAGCCGGTCGTGATTCTGTTGCTCGCGGTGCCGATCATCATCCAGGTCTATTTCAATGCCGGGCTCGCCTACTGGCTCAACCGAAAGCTTGGCGTCGAATGGTGCGTGGCTGGTCCCTCGGCGTTGATCGGGGCGAGCAATTTCTTCGAACTGGCGGTGGCGACGGCGATCGCTTTGTTCGGCTTTCAATCCGGCGCGGCCCTGTCGACAGTCGTCGGCGTACTGGTGGAAGTGCCGGTGATGCTGTCTGTCGTCCACATCGTGCGCCGCTCGCGCGGTTGGTATGAACGTGGGTGAAACCGGCTGAAGCGAGCCGCCTGGGCGAGCACGCCGAACCCGGCGCCGGTGGCATATGCTGGCCCGGAGGACACCGTTTCAACATCCGGCCCAAGCAGCGCGGTGATGGGAAACGCCGCGTTGGAGAGGTTAAGGCGATATGCCCCAGATGGCCCCGCCAGTGCGTTCGGCAGCGCCGTCTTGGTAAGCGGGCCGGTTTTGTTAATCGCGACAGCAGGTTGACAGCCCGAAACCGCCGCAACTTCGGCGTCGACCAGACCTTCCGTCACGATCCGCAGAGTATTGCCCACGGAGGGTGCACGGTCGCGCCGCAGCACCGCGGCGCGCCCCACCACACCAGGCGACAGCCGAGCCGCCGCCAGTTGCGCAGGCATGGCGCGGCCGCTCCAGCCGGTCGCAGCTGATAGGCAGATGTCATACCGGCGACCCGAAGGGCTGACCGGTATGCGCGCGGGGCTGGCGGGGCGGCGGCAGCTGTTGGCGCATTCGTGGGTCAACTCTTGCTGATATCAGTCATGGCTTTGCGCAATCGTCTGAAATGACGCTGCGAAATAACCTGGCCGGTCGAGATCGGCGAGCAACCCGGGCTGGGTCGGCTCCCAGTCCAGCAAAGCCCGGGTTTGCTCGCTCGACGCCGGAGCATCGATGCCCGCGAACATCGCAAACCAGCCAAAATGCTCGGCCGCCTCGTGCGCCGATTTGGCGACGACCGGCAGGTTCAGCCGCCGCCCGATCACCTCCGCAATATCCTTGACTAGCACGCCCTCGTCGGCAATCGCGTGATAGCGGCTTCCCGCCACACCGCGTTCGAGCGCAAGCCGGTAGAGCCTGGCGGCGTCGAGCCGGTGTACGCCGGGCCAGCGGTTCAGCCCCTCGCCCACATACGCCGACACGCCCTTTTCACGGGCGATGCCGATCAGCCGCGGCACGAAGCCATGATCGCCGTCGCCATGCACGGACGGCGCAAGCCGCACCACCGATGCGCTCACCCCACGCGCCACCAGCGACGCGGCCGCCGCCTCCGAAGCCCGAGGATACGTCGCCGACACCACAGGGGCTGCGTCCGCCTCGGTCGCCACCCGGCCAGGCGCCAGAAGTGCCACCCCGGAGGTGACCAGCAACGGGCGGTCCGACCCTTCCAGCCCATCGCCGAGGGCTTCGATCGCGCGGCGATCCAGCTCGCAGTTTTCCACGAACTTTGAGAAATCGTGGTTGAAGGCCGTGTGGATCACTCCATCCGCGGCCGCAGCACCTCGCCGCAGACTGTCCAGATCCTCAAGACTGCCCTGCAGCACTTCAGCCCCGGCGGCTACCAGCGCCTTGGCGGCGGCGTCCGAGCGGATGAGGCCAACGACGTGATGACCTGCGCGGATGAGGTCGTGAACGATGGCGGACCCGACAAAACCTGAAGCGCCGGTGATAAAAACACGCATGGTTTCAGCCTCTTCGAGAATGGTGAGAAGTCTCTGACGACCATCCTGGAGTCTTGACGCTACAGTGGTAAAGTAGTGACGTTTAACTATTATAAACTTTAATAGGATAAGCATGGGACTACCCGACGACGATAACCTGCTTGGGGTCTATCTCCGGGATCGCCGCGCTCGGCTCGATCCGGTTGCTCTCGGCTTCCCCCCGGCCCGTCGGCGCACGCCGGGGCTTCGGCGGGAGGAAGTGGCACAGCGCGCGAATGTCAGCGCGACCTGGTACACCTGGCTGGAGCAGGGCAGAGGCGGCGCTCCGTCGATCGATGTACTCGACCGGCTTGCCCGCGCGCTGACGCTGACGGCCGCCGAACGCGAGCATCTGTATCTGCTGGCGCAACGCCGGCCGATGGAGGTTCGCTATGAGGCCGCCGAACGCATCACCCCGCGGTTGCAATGCGTGCTCGACGCCTTGGCGTTCTGTCCGGCGATCGTGAAGAACAGCATCTGGGACGTCATTGCGTGGAATCACGCCGCCACGAAAGTGCTGACCGACTATGGCGCGGTTCCCCCTGAACGGCGCAACATGCTGCGCCTTCTCTTCACGGACCCCCGCATTCGGGACGCGTTCCCGGACTGGGCGACCAATGCTCGCTTCGTGGTAGCGGTGTTCCGGGCCGATACGGTGCGAGCCGGCGCTTCGAAACGGGCTGAAAAGCTGGTCAGCGAGCTCTGCCGGATCAGTCCCGAATTCGAGGCGATGTGGCATGCCAATGACGTTCGCACGACTGGGGAGGCCACCAAACATTTCAACGATCCCGCCGGCGGCCCGCCAATCGCGCTGGACTATTCGGCCTTTGCCGTCGACGGCCAGCCCAACCTGACGATGATGGTGTTTACGCCAACGACACCGGCGGATGCCGACCGTATTCGCACGTCGATCCGTGAATAGCGGCACAGGTGTGATGATGGCGATCTTAGGAAGATGCATGGCTCTTTCGGCTTTCAAACGAGCGCGTCGCGTTTATCCGTTGCCAAATTTCGATAGGACTGAAGTAAATATAATCATATCTCCGAATTTTATAAATTGAGTGGATCATTGTACTGTGTTTTCTGCAATACAGACACATATATCCAGCTTCCTCATCGGGCTGCCATTTGTATTGTTCTCAAGGCCAGCCGTCTTCGAGTGCGAGAGCATATTGCTTTCACGCCTTTGTCACCGGTCGCGACCGTTACGCCGTCAGGCAATACCCCACGATCAGCCGCCGCGGCCCGAACGGCGGGTTGCGAGGCACTGTCGGCTGTTCCCCTGATCAGGGCGCGACCAATCCGTTCGAGTGCGATAGCCGGTGTCCGGCCATCGATCCACTCATGGTGGCGACCGGGGCGTGGCACACCGCTGGCCCGACGCCTCGCGGGCGTCGAAAGGCGATCGAGGCCGGTCACGCCCCTGCTCATTGCATGCGGTTCCTGCCGATGGTCATCGGGCAGCGCCACTCGCCCGGTGTCTGGCAGGGTGGACTTTGTATATACGCCGGGTCCGGGGGCGCCTGAACCGTTGGAAAACACATGCATCGGAATCGGGCCTGCAACCGTCGCACCCAGTAGCGGCAGCCCCGGCACCACGCTAAACCACTCGCGGAAAGGACCTGCCAATGCCCGATACCGCCCTGCCCGCGACCACCTGCTTGACGCCATCCGCGCCGTCGTCGGCGACCGCGGCATGCTGACCGACCCAGTCCGACACCGCGCCGTATAGCCGAGGACTGGCGCCGGCTCTACCAGGGCCGCACCCAGGCCGTCGTTCGGCCCGGCACCACCGAGGAACTCGCCGCCGTGGTGAAGCTGTGCGCCGCAGTCCGGCACGCCGATCGTGCCGCAGGGCGGCAACACCTCCATGGTCGGCGGCGCCGTGCCGAACGAGGACGGCTCGGAACTGGTCCTCTCCACCGCCCGGCTGAACCGCATCCGCGACCTCGACCCCGCCGACATGACCCTGACGATCGAGGCCGGTGTGACCCTGAAAGCCGCGCAACTCGCCGCCGCCGAGCAAGGCTGCCTGCTGCCGCTGTCGATCTCGTCCGAGGGCACCGCGCAGATCGGCGGCGTGCTGGCGGTGAACGCCGGCGGCAACAACACCGTGCGCTACGGCAACGCGCGCGATCTGGTGCTGGGTCTGGAGGTCGTGCTGCCCGACGGCACGATCTGGAACGGGCTGCGCCGGCTGCGCAAGGACAACACCGGCTACTGCCTGCGCCAGCTCTTCGTCGGCTCCGAGGGCACGCTCGGCATCATCACCGCCGCCGTGCTGAAACTTGTGCCGCAGCCGAAGGAAATCGCCGTCGCGCTGTGCGGCGTCGACAACGCCCGAAGCCGCGCTGGCGCTGTTCACGCGCTTCCAGGCGCACGATGCCGCCTCGATCAGCGCGTTCGAGCTGATGTCCGGCCTGGGCATGTCGTTTGTGCTGAAGCACATCCCCGGCGCGACGCTGCCGCTGGAAACCCCGCGCCGTTCTATGTGCTGGTCGAACTCGCCTCGCCCCGCCCGAACGCCGGCCTGCGCGCGATGCTGGAGCACGATCCTGGAGCAGGCGCTGGACGACGGCATCGTCCAGGACGCCGCCATCGCCGAATCGGACGCGCAACGGGCGGCGATCTGGCGCCTGCGCGAGGAACACTCCGAAGCCCAGAAGCGCGAAGGCGCCAGCGTCAAGAATGACGTTTCGGTGCCGGTTTCGAAAGTCCCCGCCTTCATCCGCAAGGCCACCGCCGCCTGCGAGGCCTTGCTCCCGGGCGTCCGCGTCGTGCCGTTCGGCCACATGGGCGACGGCAATATCCACTTCAATCTGGAACAACCCGATCGGTGCGGACCCGGCATGGTTCCTGGCCCAGGACCATGCCATCATGGACGCGGTGAATGAGGTGGTGCGCGAATATGACGGCAGCTTCTCGGCCGAACATGGGATCGGCAAGCTGAAGCCCTACATGATGCCGGACTGGCGCGGCGGCGCCGAACTGGCGCTGATGCAGCGGATCAAGGCGGCGATCGATCCCGCCGGGATCATGAACCCCGGCAAGGTGCTGCCCTGACACAACTTGCGGTGACCGGAGCGCTGCTCGCGGGACGCGGGGGTGCATGGATCTGGGGCAGATGGTTCCGGGGCGCGATGCCGCGGTCGAGCGATAGCAATGCCAGCGCTTGAGAGCGATCTGTATGCGCCGGTGAAGCAGCATCTTGAGGCGCTGGGATATGTCGTGCGGGGCGAGGTCGGCCAATGCGATGTGGTCGGGATCAGCGAAGGCGGCGAAACGGGCGGCACCTCGATCGTTGCGGTCGAGCTGAAACTGACCTTTGGATTGCCTGTGCTGTACCAGGCGCTGCAACGCCTGTCCTCGGTGGATCTGGTTTATGTCGGCGTGGCGGTTCCGGATGGGCGCAGGGCACGGCGCAACTGGGATGCGCAGGTTCCGGATGCCGCCCGACTGTGCCGTATGCTGGGAGTGGGATTGCTGTCGGTGCGTGACAGCGCCCTGGTCGTGCACGCAGATCCGGCGCCGTATCAGCCGCGCAAGCGGCCGAAGCTGCGGGCGCGGCTGCTGAGCGAGTTCGTTCGCCGCAGCGGCGATCACAATCTGGGCGGCACCACGAAGCGTCCCCGGATCACCGCCTATCGGGAGGACGCGCTGGCATGCGCCAATCTGCTGGCCGGCCTGGGTCCGATGCGGGCTTCGGCGGTGCGGGACGCCACCGGCGTGGCGAAGGCAGCCACCATCCTGCGCGACGACGTCTATGGGTGGTTCGAGAAGGTCGCCCGCGGGACTTACGATGTCGCACCGGCTGGTCGGCACGCGCTGGAGCACTATGCCGCGGTGCTTTTGACCCGGGCCACCGCCCCATAGAGTGGTCCGGTTGCCAGGCCGTTTTTGCCAATGCCGCAAAGGCGCACCGGAAGCTGCGGCGTGCTCCTTAGGTTGGGTTGGATGCGGGGTCGGTTTGCCGCCGGCTGTCCGAAATATACTCTTATTCAATAGGTTATAGTTTGTTTGTCCTTGGAGCGCGGATTTCCCGCAGCACCAGGGGTGTTGGCGTTGCGACATTTTATCGGGGTGCCGATTCTCGCGTTTGGGGCGCCGCGAATTCTGGCGACGTGGGCGCTGTCGGGGCACGGTCACGGATTGCTGCCCGGTTGACAGGCAACGCGGGTTCACGGTGCGTGCGTGGTCGCCTGGGTCTGATGGACGCGGACGGCGGCGGACGTCGCGGCGTTGGCGTGCGCGGCAATCCGAGCCTCGGCGCGCTGCAGGCTGGCGGCGATGCGGGCTTCGCGTTGACGTTGCTCATAGGCCTGGGTCCAGGTCAGGCCGTTGGCCTGGGCGACAGCGCCGGTTTTGACGGTGTCCTGGATCAGGGCGATGGGTTTTTCGACCCTCTGTTCGGGTTGGGCGGGTTCGGGTTGGACGGGTTCGGGTTGGATGGGCTCGGGCTGGGGTGCGGCTGGTTGTGCTTGGGTGCCCTGCTGGCGCGCCTTCTGGAGTTGGGCGAGGCGGCGTTCAGGTTTGTGGGATTCGCGGCTGAGGCTGACGGCGCTGCCGCGGAGCCGGAGGGTGCGCGTCATGGGCAGTTCCGGCGCGGCGGCCTGCGCGAGCGCTTCGAGCGCGTGGAGGCTGAAGCTGACGATGTTGGCGGCGAGGCGGAGTTCGTTTTCGGTTTCGGGGTGGTAGGTGGCGAGCAGCTGGGCCGCGGCGTGGCGGGCGGCGGCGCTGTGGCCGGCGGCGCCGGTGAGAAGGAGCGCGGCGACCTGGGTGAGGATGGTTTCCAGAAGCGCAACCGGGAGGGTGGCGGCGAACGGAACGGAGGTGCGCTCGGGGGTATGCATGGGCATGGGGTTAGACATGGGGTTAGGCATGGGGTTAGGCATTGGGGGTTGGCCTTCGCGTGATGTTCGACATTCGTTCATGTGCACAATAAGTGAACAGTGTCGATAACGCAAGGAGATTTCTTGATGCCGTGAAGCGTTGGTGCCGCGCAGCAGTGATGCCGGAACTGCGTGATGCCGGGGACGGGTAATGCCGGGGATGGGTAATGCTGGGGAATCGGTGACGAGGGAAATTGGTGGGTGGCAAAATCTTGGGGTGGCAGTCGTTGACCCTGGAGTGGCTGGCTTTGGAATGCGGCGCCACGTTGTGATCACGGGCAGCGCAGCGTGACGTGCCGAATGGCGTGCCCCGCTATCCACCGGCGAAGCGGCTGGATTGCCTGCCCTGTCCGGTGTTCGATGGCACGAGGCCAGTGACAGGTCCCGGGACGGGTTGTGGGGTTTTGCCGGTTGGCTCGTATGATGCAGGCACGATCGTCCCATGGAAGGAACCGCCGATGAAATACGGGATTCATTTACCTCATGCGGGAGAGCAGGCGACGCCGGCGCTGATTCGCCGCCATGCCGAGCGGGCGGAGGATCTGGGCTTGGACGATGTCTGGGTCAGTGAGCACATCATTGTCCCGCGCGATAAATTTCCGCGCTCGCCGCTGTTCTTTGATCCGGTGCTGTCGCTTGTCTGGGCGGCGGCCGTCACGAAGCGGGTGAAGCTGGGAACGACCGTGCTGGTGCTGCCGATGCGGCATCCGCTGCCCTTGGCCAAGGAACTTGCCACACTGCAGAATTTCTCCGAGGGACGGCTGATCCTGGGCGCCGGGTCCGGCTGGCTGAAGGAGGAGTTCGCGGCTTTGGGGGTGCCGTTCGAGGAACGCGGCCGGCGGCTGGACGAGGGGATTGCGATGATGCGTGCGGTATGGTCGGAGGACCCGGTGACGTTCAAGAGCCGCTACATTCCGGCGGTGATCGAGGGGATGACCATGACCCCGATGCCGGTCAGCCCGATCCCGCTGTGGTTCGGCGGCAGCGCTGAAGCGGCGTTGAAGCGGACGATCCGGATCGGCGATGGATGGCACGGCAGCGGGTTAACGGCGGACCAGGCGGCGCCGATCGTGACGCGGCTGCGCGAGGCACGGCCGGGGGCGGATTTCACGATCTCGATGCGGGTGCAGTGGGATGGCACCGACCGCGGCGTGTTGCGAGAGCTGGTCAATGGTTATGCGGCGATCGGGGTGGAGCACCTGCTGGTGGCGCCGCAGGATCGGAATGTGGATGACTGGGAGAAGGTGACTGAGGGGGTTGGCGCGCTGGCGGCGTGATCCTGCCTTTGTACGTCGGGTGTTGCCCTGGGGATCCGGGTGAGCCGTATCGTGTCGGCTTCGACCGGCATTCCCGGCAAGATCTTTCAGGAATACGCGCCTTGCCAGGGGTAGCCGCCCGGGTCGGGATAAGCGCTCGGGTCGGGATAAGCGCCGGGCCAGGATAGGCGCCGGGGCCGGGATAGGCGCCAGGGTCGGGATAGGCGCCAGGGTCGGGATAGGCGCCGGGGTCGGGATAAGCGCCGGGTCGGGATAAGCGCCGGGTCGGGATAAGCGCCGGGTCGGGATAAGCGCCGGGTCGGGATAAGCGCCGGGTCGGGATAAGCGCCGGGTCGGGATAAGCGCCGGGTCGGGATAGGCGCCGGGGTCGGGATAGGCGCCGGGGCGATGCCTGCGATGCTATCGAGGGGATGGTGTCGAAGTGTAAAATTTCCGAATACGGAAGAACTTTCGCACGCGCGGGCAAGACCTTTGTTGCGCGCGATGCCTGCCAACCCGATCCTTACGGATGGCGCCCGGGCGGACGCAACCCAAAAAACCAGCAACGAAGCCGGCAGTAGCGACTGTGCCAATGCCGAACGGTCGGGCGAAATAAGCCGCCGGATACGTCAAATCCTGCGAGCGGCGTCCACATTGGTATCGTTGCTAATTTCTTCGGCTATACGGGGCGCCGTCGCGTGCTCAACTTGCGTTTCAAAGCCAAATCGTCATCCGGCTGACATCGAAGGCCGATTGGGCATTTGCTAGACCGAACCATAAATCTGCTTCGAGGGGGTTAATTATGTCAGACATGGCGATGCATGGAGGCATGGCGGATATTCCGTCGCCGCGCCCGCATCTGGATGCCAGACCGCATGCCGGCGGTGCCATCGCGTTCATTCTGGTGCTTGTGGCAGGACTGGGCTACGCGGCGTTCAGCATATACAGCGATGTTTCCGAATCCGGCGAACAGAACCTTGCCATCGGCGCGTTCGTTCTGCTCGGCATCGCGCTGCTGATCGCGCTGGGTTTCGAATTCGTCAACGGCTTCCACGACACCGCCAACGCGGTTGCGACGGTGATCTACACGCACAGCCTGCCACCGTTGGTGGCGGTGATCTGGTCCGGAACCTTCAACTTCCTGGGCGTGCTGACCTCCAGCGGAGCGGTCGCATTTACCGTGGTCACCCTGCTGCCGGTGGAGTTGATCCTGCAGGTCGGCAGCGGCGCGGGGTACGCCATGATTTTCGCACTGCTGATCGCCGCGATCATCTGGAACCTGGGCACGTGGGCGCTGGGGCTGCCGAACAGTTCGTCGCACGCGCTGATCGGGTCCATCATGGGCGTGGGTCTGGCCAACCAGTTCATGGCGCCCGGCGGCTCCGCCACGTCAGGTGTGGACTGGCCGCAGGCGATCGGCGTGCTGAAGGCACTGCTGTTCAGCCCGCTGATCGGGTTCGTGCTGGCGGCTGGGCTGTTGCTGTTGATGAAAGTCGTGGTGCGCAACAAGTCGCTCTACACCGCCCCCGAAGGCGCCAAACCACCCCCGATGGCGATCCGCGCACTGCTGGTGCTGACCTGCACCGGGGTGTCGTTCTTTCATGGCAGCAACGACGGGCAAAAGGGCATGGGCCTGATCATGCTCATTCTGATCGGTGTCGCGCCGACCGCCTACGCGCTGAACCGGGCGATGCCGGAAAGCACCACACCGGCGTTTATTCACGTCATGCAGGATGCCCAGACGGTGTTTCAGGCGCATGCGGCGGGTGCCGCCGCGCCGGCGGACGCCGCGGCAGCCCGCGCGCACGGTGGGCGAGGCGCTCAAGGCCAAGGCGGTCAACAGTCCCGACGTCTATGCCGCGCTGGCGATGCTGAGCGGGGATATCGGGCGCCAGGTGCAGGACTTACGGCGCGATCAAGAAGGTGCCGGCAGCAGCCACGCCGAACGTCCGCAACGACATGTATCTGACCTCTGACGCCGTGCGCGTCATGGGCGCCAGCCCGGCCGGTTTCGACAGCACGGACCTGGCCAAGCTGAAGTCCCTCCGGTCCTCCCTGGACAGCGGCACCCGGTTCATCCCGACATGGGTGAAGGTTTCGGTCGCGCTCGCACTGGGGCTGGGGACGATGGTCGGCTGGAAGCGCATCGTGGTGACGGTGGGTGAGAAGATCGGCAAGACCCACCTGACCTATGCGCAGGGCGCCTCCGCCGAGATCGTCGCGATGGCGACGATCGGCCTGGCCGATGTCTACGGCCTGCCGGTTTCCACCACCCATGTCCTGTCCAGCGGCGTGGCGGGCACGATGGCAGCGAACGGATCGGGCCTGCAATGGGGCACGATCAAGAACATGGCGCTGGCCTGGGTCATGACGTTGCCGGCGGCGATGATCATTGCCGGATCGCTCTACGTGATCATGCGTCAGGTGTTCTGAGCGTCTACAACCGCTTAACCCACAGAAGTCAGCCGGCACGCCGCCGGTCATTCCAAGGGGCACGGCCCCCGGGGGATGACCGGCGGCGGACCCCGGTCCCCTGGTCCGCAACGTCACCAAACTGCCAAACCCTGGCGAAGCGCGCCCGCGTCCCCACATGACTGCAAAATGACAAGGGACCGCTCGTGACCCAGGCCTGGCTGAACCGGATCGGCACCGCGGTTCCACCGAACGACATCCACTCCGCTTTCGTCGAGTTCGGCCGCGATACCATCACCGACCCGCACAGGCGCGCCGTGTTCGACCGCATGGCCGGAATGGCCGAGATCGAGCACCGCTACGCCGTGTTCGCCGCCGCGCCGCGGCCCCGCGACACGGTGCTTGACACCAGCGGGATTTACCGGCGCGGCGCGTTTCCCTCTACCGCCGCCCGCATGGCGCTGTACGCTGCCGCATGCGCTCGACCTTGCGCTGCGCGCGGTGCGGGCCCTTGATGCGGACGTGTCGCGCATCACCCATCTGATCGTGGCGAGCTGTACCGGATTCACCGCGCCTGGCCTCGATTTCCAGATCATGCGTGCGGCCGGGCTGCCCGACAGCACCCAACGCACCATTGTCGGCTTCATGGGCTGCTTCGCGGCGGTCAACGCCTTGAAACTCGCCGACCAGATCGTCCGCGCCGACACCGACGCGCGCGTGCTGGTGGTCAACCTGGAGCTGTGCAGCCTGCACTTGCAGGAGGAGTTCCAGGACGTTCCCAAGATGCTGAGCTTCCTGCTGTTTGGCGACGGCGCCTCGGCGGCCCTGGTCACGGCGGAGCCGACCGGCATTGCGCTTTGGCCGCTTCCAGGCCGCTGTCATTCCGCGCAGCGACGGACTGATCACCTGGCACATCGGCGACAGCGGTTTCGAGATGCATCTGTCCGGCCAGGTGCCCGGGCGCATCCGCCGCTGGCTGCCCGAGCACGGGCCCGGGCTGCTGCCGGCCGAGCCGCCGGCGCTATGGGCGGTCCATGCGGGCGGGCGGTCGATCCTTGACGCCGTGCAGCAGGGCTTCGATCTGCCGCCGGACGCGCTGCGCTATTCCCGCGAAGTCCTGCGTGACTATGGCAACATGTCCTCCGCCACTCTGATGTTCGTGCTGGCGAAGATCCTCAGCGACGACGACGGGCGCGGCCCTGGCATGGCAATGGCGTTCGGACCCGGCCTGACCGTCGAAACCTTCGCCTTCGCCCGTCCATGAAGCTGTCCCGCCGCAGCACGCAACCCGAACGGATGGACACCGACTGCGTCGATTATGACGACTACCGCCGTTGCCTGCGCGACCTGTCCCGCGTCAATGTCGTCACCCTGACCCACCGGCCGATGCTGTCCTGGCTGGCGCGCCACGCGACGGGCAACTTCTCCGTGCTGGACATCGCCTGCGGCCACGGCGACGCATTGCGCAAAATCCGCAGCCGGTATCCCGCCGCGCGCCTGACCGGCATCGACCTCAATCCCTGGGCCACCCGCGCCGCGCAGGAAGCGACCGATCCGGCCGCCGGCATCGACTTCATCAACGGCGATGCGTTCGCCTACCGGCCGGCGCAGAAATTCGACTTCATCATCACGTCCCAGTTCACCCACCACCTGACGGATGAGCAGGTTGTCGCGTTTCTGGCCTGGCTCCAGCAGAATGCCGCCAAGGGCTGGTTCATCAGCGACCTGCACCGCAACGTCCTGCCCTATTACGGTTTCCCCGTGCTCGCCCGGCTTGCGTTCTGGCATCGTTTGGTGCGTGAGGACGGGCAGATTTCCATTGCCCGCGCCTTCGTCCGCGCCGAATGGGAAGCGCTTTTGCGGCAGGCCGGCATCACCGCGGAACAGGCGATCATCGCTTGGTACATGCCGTTTCGCCTTTGCGTGAGCACCCGGTGATTATCCTGCCTGTGCGTGAGCAGCCGGTGATCATCGGCGCCGGGCCGGCCGGCACCGCCGCCGCGATCACGTTGGCCACGGCCGGTTATCGGCCATCGGTGATCGAGCGAACCACCGGCCCCACCGACAAGGTGTGCGGTGACTTCCTCAGCATCGACAGTATCCAGCGGTGCCGCTCCCTCGGGGTCGATCCGGCGTCGCTTGGCGCGGCGCCGATTGACCGCGTCCGCCTGATCCATGGCGAACGCGTCACCGAGGCCGCGTTGCCGTTCCCGGCAATGGGCCTGTCCCGCCGCGTGCTCGACCAGGCGTTGCTGCAACCAGGCTGAAACTGCCGGAGCCATCGTGCTCCGCGGTCAAACCGTCCGCCGCCTGAACCGCGACGGACGCCGATGGGCGGTCGAAACCGCCGGCCAGTCGTCAGTGCACGCCGAAACGGTCTTCCTCGCTACCGGCAAACACGACCTGCGCGACGCCCCTCGGCAGCACAGTGACCGGGATGCCGTCGGGATGAAGATGTATTTCGCCCTTGCGGCCGGACCGGCGAAAACGCTGGACGGCGCGGTCGAGCTGACCCTGTTCCCCGGCGGCTATGCCGGCATGCAAAGCGTCGAGAGCGGTCAGGCCGTGCTCTGCGTCGCCGTCCAGCAGCGCGCGTTCCGCAGCTACGGCGGCAACTGGCCCAGCTTGATGGGGGCGATCGAACGCCGCAGCCGACGCTTTGCCGCAATGTTGTCCGGCGCCCGGCCGCTGCTGCCCCGTCCCCTGGCTGTCGCCGGCATCCCATACGGCTACCGTGCTTCGCCGGCCTTTGCCGATGGCCTCTACCGACTGGGTGACCAGGCCGCGGTCATCCCGTCGCTGACCGGGGATGGCATGGCGATCGCCTTGCACAGCGGCCGGGCGGCGGCGGAAGCCTGGCTGGCAGGCAGATCGGCCGGCGATTACCACAATGCCCTGACCAACACCCTGGTCCGGCAGATGCGTCTTGCCGGGCTACTCCACCACGCCTGCATCAGCGGTCCGATCCAGCCGACGGCCGCGCGCGCCGCCGCGCTGTTCCCGGCCCTGCTGCGCCATGCCGCCGGTCGCACCCGGGTCGCTTCGGCGGAGCATGCCTGGTCGAGACGTTGATCGCCACCAAACGGCATTCAGCCTGCGTGTGTGGGCTGGGCGTGGTTTAGTCGGTTGATTTCGCGAATGGTTTATCGGCCGGACTGTTTCCGATCCGGCTGATGTTGCGGCAAATCCGGCCCCGGGCGCCCAGGGGTTCAACAAGGGTCCGCACGTCACGGTTCGATGCGAACGCATTTACGCATGGTCGGAAATTCCGCCGAAAAACCATCGGCCGACCCAGACACCATCACCGGGCAGGTTCCCCGGCCAATTACCCGGGAGTGCAAAGCTTGCAGAGACCCGGCAACTGCGGAGGCTCCCCATCGGCGGCGTGGACAAAAGTCCGGTTGCATCCCGTCCAAGCCTGCCGCAGAAAGCCGCATGCGCTCCGGCAAGATCGATCACCCGGCTGGATATCTACATCTTCCGTCAGGTGCTGTTGGCGCTGGTCGTCGCAACCGGCGGCCTGACGGCGCTGATCTGGCTGACCCAGTCGCTGCGCTTCGTCGATCTGGTGGTCAACCGCGGCCTTTCGTTCCTGGTGTTCATCCAGCTCACCGGGCTTGCTGATCCCCAGCTTCATCGCGGTGATCCTGCCGATCACCACCTATGTGGTGATCCAGTTCGTCTATCAGCGGATGGCGACCGACCGGGAGCTCACGGTCATGCGCGCCGCCGGCCTGTCGCCCTGGGCGCTGGCCCGCCCGGCGCTGGCGGTCGCATTGCTGGCCACGATTGTCGGCTACGGCCTCAGCATCTGGGGCGGTTCCCGCCTCGCTGTCGGACTTCAAGCAGTTCCAGTGGGAAATCCGCAACCGCCTCGCCGCCTTCCTGCTGCAGGACGGCGTCTTCACGCCGCTGTCGGACAAGCTGACGGTCTATGTCCGTTCCCGCGATCCGGACGGCACCCTGCGCGGCATCCTGGTCGACGACGCCCGCGATCCCACCGCCCACGCCACCATCCTGGCCGAGCGGGGCCGGCTGGTGGACGGTCCGAGCGGGCCGCGCGTGGTGCTGCTGGACGGCAGCCGCCAGGAGATCGACCACCAGACCGGCCGGCTCGAACATGCTGACGTTCAAGCAGAACGAGATCGACCTGGCCGATGCCACCAAGGACGAGGCCGCCCGCCCGGCCGACATGTCGGAGGTTGCCGCTGAGCGACCTGCTTGAACCCGCATCCGCTACTTCGAGCGCGACCGGCCGAAATGGATCGCCGAGGGCCACAAGCGCCTGACCGCCCCGCTGACGACGCTATCCTATGCCATGGTCGGCCTGTTCTCGGCGCTCGGCGGGATATTCCGGCGCCACGGCGGCATTCGTCCGTCCGCTCGTCACGGTCGGCGTCATGGTCGGCCTGCTGGCACTCGGGCTTGCCTTCGGCACCCTCGCGGCGCGCGACAACGGCCTGCTGTTCCTGATGTGGCTGCATGCGACGCTGCCCGGCATCGTCTGCGCCTGGCTGCTGTTGGGCCCGTCGATCCGCTGGTCCAGTCGCGCACCCGAGCCGAGCGGCAGCGTGACCCGATGACGGCCGCCCTCACCCTGTCGCTCTATATCGTCCGGCAGTTCGCGCTCTCGGTGACCGCCATGCTGCTGGCGCTGTCCGGGCTGGTGGCGATGTTCGACTTCATCGAGCTGCTGCGCCGTTCCGCCAGCCAGCCGGAGGTCAGCTTCGGCCTGGTCAGCCAGATCGCCGCGCTGCGCCTGCCCTACGTCGCCATGCAGATCCTGCCGTTCGCGGTCCTGCTGGGCGGCATCCTGTGCTTCTGGCGGCTGACCCGGTCGTCGGAGCTGATCGTCGCCCGCGCCGCCGGCATTTCGGCGTGGGAGTTCCTGACCGCGCCGACCCTGTGCGCCTTGCTGTTCGGCGTCATCGCCACCGCCCTGGTCAGCCCGGTGTCGTCGGTGATGCTGGCGCGGGCCGAGGCGATGGACAACGCCTATCTGCGCACCGGCGGCGGCCCGCTGGCGCTGAACGGCGGCCAGCTCTGGCTGCGCCAGTCCGATCGCCAGACCTCGCCGCAGGGCGTGGCCATCATCCATGCCCAGCAGGTCGAGCTGCACGGCAAGCAACTGACCGCCCAGCAGGTCAGCGTGTTCCGCCTGGATGGCTCGCGACAAGCTGCTGTCGCGGATCGAGGCGACGCAGCGCCACCCTGGCCAACGGCAACTGGGTGCTGGAGAACGCCCGCATCGATCCGGCCCGACCAGTTGCCCGAGCCGCCGCAGCAGATGAACCTGCCGACCGACCTGACCGTCTCCCGCGTGCAGGAAAGCTTCGCCTCGCCCGACACGCTGTCGTTCTGGGCGCTGCCCGGCTTCATCGCCCTGCTCGACCGTTCGGGATTCTCGTCGATCCGCCACCGGCTGCACTTCCAGGCGCTGCTCGCCCTGCCGCTGCTGGCGGCGACCATGACGCTGGTGTCGGCCGGGTTCTCGATGCGTCCGGCCCGCCGCGGCGGGGTGGCGAAGATGATCGGCAGCGGGGTCGCCGCCGGTTTCGCGCTGTTCGTGGTATCCAAGATCGCCGAGGAGATCGGCCAGTCCGGCGCCCTGCCCGTGGCACTTGGCGGCCTGGGCGCCCGGCCGCGTCCGGCCTTATGCTGGCCGTCGCGCTGCTGCTGCACACGGAAGACGGCTGAGGATGGATCGCGTGCGACCGTTCAAGACTGGAACGACGGGCCCTGCGCCTGGTGCCATCTCTGGCTCGTGACTGGCTGGCGTGCTTTGTCGTCGCCTGCCAGCGCGCATGCCCAGCTCGGCGCCCTGACTAATCCGGGAGCCGGACCACAACGTCCGCACCGACCGAGCCGGTGACCTTTTCCGCCGACGAGGTGGACTACGACAAGGACAAGTCGCTGGTCACCGCCACCGGCCATGTCGAGGCGTGGCAGAACGGCCACGTGATGCGCGCCGACAAGATCACCTTCGACCGCAACACCGGCGTCGCCGCCGCCACCGGCCATGTCGTGCTGCTGGAACCGGACGGCGAGGTGCTGTTCGCCGACTACGCCGAGATGCAGAACAACATGAACGACGGCATCCTGAAGGACATGCGCGCGCTGTTGCAGCAGAACGGCAAGCTGGCGGCCAACGGCGCGCAGCGCACCGGCGGCCAGATCAACGAGCTGTCGAAGGTCGTCTACACGACCTGCAACCTGTGCGCCAAGGACCCGACCCGGCCGCCGCTGTGGCAGATCCGGGCATCGTCCGCGGTGCAGGACCTGGAGCACAAGAAGATCGAGTACCAGGACGCGACGCTGGAGATGTTCGGCGTCCCGGTCGCCTACTTTCCGTATTTCTGGCATGCCGATCCGTCGGTGAAGCGCGAATCCGGGCTGCTGCCGCCGGTGCTCGGAACCTCGTCCAATATCGGCGCCTTCTACGGCCAGCCTTATTACTTGGTGATCGACGACCAGTCGGACGCGACCTTCCTGCCGATGATCACGACACCGCGCGGGACCGCAGCTCGATGTGGAATACCGCCGGCGCTTCAACGACGGCACGCTGCTGGTGAACACCTCCGCCGGCTATGTCGACAAGTCCGCCGCAGGGCTCGTTCGCCGTCCGCAGGGCCAGTTCAGCTACGACGACACCTGGCGCTGGGGCTTCGACATCAATCGCGCGTCGTCGACCGACTATGTGCGCGACTTCCATCTGATCGCAGGGACTGACCGGCGACCAGAACGTCCTGACCAGCCAGCTCTACCTCGAGGGCTTTGGCGAAGGCGCCTATACCCGCCTCGATTCGAAATTCTACCAGGGCCTGAACACGGTCGATCGACACCAGCCGCTGCCGATCGTGCTGCCGCGCTACGAATACAGCTATTTCGGCACGCCCGATTCGCTGGGCGGCCGGCTGTCGGTCGACACCGGCGCCTTCAACGTGATCCGCACCGACGGCACCAACACCCGGCGCGGCGCCCTGACGATGGACTACGAGCGGCCTTTCGTCGGCCTGCTCGGCGACCAGTGGAAGATCACCCTGCACGGCGACGCCGCCGCCTACGATGCGTCGGAGTTCAATGAGCAGCCGAATTTCGGACCGAGCCAGAGACTGCGACACGGCCCGGGCGCTGCCGCAGGTCGCGGTGGATTTCCGCTGGCCGTTCGCGCGCGACGGCGGCGCCTGGGGCACCCAGCTGATCGAGCCGATCGCCCAGGTCGATCGTCGCGCCGCAGGCCGGCGACAGCCAGATCCACCGCTACCCGAACGAAGACAGCCTGGATTTCGAGTTCACCGACGCCAACCTGTTCGGCTTCAACCGCTTCACCGGCATCGACCGGCTGGACGGCGGCGTGCGGGCCAATGTCGCCCTGCACGGCGCCTGGTATCTGGGCGGCACGACCTTCGACGGGCTGGTCGGCCAATCCTACCGCACCAACAAGGACAACCTGTTCCCCGATGGCATCCGGCCTGCACGACGAGGTGTCCGACATCGTGGCCCGCGGCACCTTCGCGCCGACCCAGTGGCTGGACCTGACCTACCGCACGCGGCTCGACAAGGCGACGCTGGCCGACCCACTACGCCGAGGCCGTCGCGACGGTCGGCGTGGACAAGTTCCGGGTGTCCGGCGGCTACATCTACACGACTTTCAATCCGTACACCTACTACGACCAGCCGCCCCGCCGCCGGCCGGCAACACCTACTACTTCCCGCGCAACGAGGTCACCCTCGGCGTGTCGTCCAAATGGGGCGACTACCGGTTCAGCCGGCAACGCCCGGCGCGACCTGGCGACGAACCAGATGGTCGCGGTCGGTGCCGACGCGATCTATGAGGACGAATGCTTCATCTTTGATCTACGGCTCTATCGCCGCTATACCAGCATCAACGGCGACAGTGGCTCGACCACCGTGCTGTTCCTGCTGACATTCAAGACGATCGGCCAATTCGGCTATCGCGCCCTATGAACTCGGGAGTGCCTGACATGCCGACCCTTGCGCCGCGGCTCGTCGCCTGGCGCCTCATGCGTGGCATGATGGCGCTTGCCAGCGCCTTTGCGCTGCTGCTGGCATTTCCCGCCACCGGCTTCGCCGCCGAGGCGCCTGCGAAACCGTCGCAGGCGTCACGGTTCCGCTGCGCCGGCCCAGGCCGCGCCGGCGGCAGCAACCGCTGACCGACGGCAGCCGCATCGCCGCCGTGGTCAACGGCGACGTGATCAGCGAGGCTGATATCGCCAACCGCGCCCGCCTGTTCGCCATCTCCACCGGCCTGCCGCTGTCGCCCGAGGTGATCGACCGGCTGAGGCCGCAGATCCTGCGCCAGTTGATCGATGAGCGGCTGCGCGTGCAGGAAGCCCAGCGCCGCAAGATCGTCATCCAGGACGCCCAGATCGCCGCCGCGATCAAGGAAATCGAAACCCGCAACAACATGCAGCCCGGCGCGCTGCGGGCGAAACTGGCCTCCGACGGCGTCAGCACGCGCACGCTTGATCGACCAGATCCGCGCCCAGCTTGCGTGGTCGCAGATGCTGCGCGAGATCGTCGGCGACAAGGTCAACATCACCGACGCCGATGTGGCGGAACAGCAGAAGCTGCAGGCGCAGCAGGTCGGCCAGACCGAATACCGCGTGGGGGAGATTTTCATTCCGGTCGACGACCCGGCCAACAGCGCCGACGCCCAGCGCTTCGCCGAGACGGTGATCACCGAACTGCATGCCGGCGCGCCGTTCCCGCTGGTCGCCGCGCAGTTCAGCCAGACCCAGACCGCGCTGGAGGGCGGCGAACTCGGCTGGGTGCAGACCAATCAGCTCGACCCCGCGGTGGCGCGGATCGTCAGCCAGATGCCGGTCGGCGCGATCAGCAACCCGGTTCGCGTGCCCGGCGGCTTCTCCGATCGTCGCACTTGCAGGCCAAGCGGGAGATCGGCAACGAGATGGCCACCATCGTGACGCTGCGCCAGGCGTTCTTGCCTTCACCACCCCGCTGACCGACCCGCAGAACCCGACCGACCAGCAACGCCAGGCGCTGGCGAAGGCGCGCTCGATCGAGACCACGATCAAGAGCTGCGACCAGATGGAGGCCTACGCGAAGGCCAACAACCCGCCGAACCGCCCGATCGATCCGGGCGAGGTCCGGGTGGAGGGCGTCAATCCGCCGGCCTTCCGCCAGTTCTGGAAACCATTCCTCTCGGCAAGCCGACCGAACCGCTGATCTCACGCGATGGCATCGCGGTGATCACGGTCTGCTCGCGCGAACAGAAGAACGTCGGCGAGATCACCGCCGACGGAAATCCAGCACCGCCTGGTCAATGAGCGTGTGGAGATGCTGTCCCGCCAGGCCATGCGCGACCTGCACCGCAAGGCGAACATCGACATGCGCAACCGCGGCGTCTGACCCGAGGCCGGCCGTGTTGACCCGTTCGCGACTGGCCGGTTTGCGATCACCGGGTTTGCGGCTGCGCTGTTCGCGACTGGTGGTCTATGGCGCCCGGGGCTGCCGGGGTGACCGTCCTGCCGCCACTGCGCGACGTCATCGCCCGCCACGGGCTCGCCGCGCGCCATTCGCTGGGCCAGCACTTCCTGCTTGACGGCAACCTGACCGACCGCATCGTGCGCGACGCCGGGGACCTTAGCGGACGGCATGTGATCGAGGTTGGCCCCGGGCCAGGCGGGCTGACCCGTTCGCTGTTGGCTTCCAACGCCGCCAGCATCACCGCGATCGAGCTGGACCGCCGCGCGGTGGGCGCAATGACCGAGCTGGCAGACATCGCGGGCGGCCGCCTGCGGGTGATCGAGGCCGATGCCCTGTCGATCGATATTGCGTCGCTGGTGCCCGCGCCGCGCCAGATCATCGCCAACCTGCCCTATAACGTCGCATCCCCGCTGCTGGTCGGCTGGCTGCGTCACGCCGCGGCGTTCGAGCGACTGACCCTGATGTTCCAGCAGGAGGTCGCTGAACGGATCTGCGCCGATGCGAACACGGCGGCCTACGGGCGGCTGTCGGTCCTGACGCAGTGGACCTGCGACGCGCGCATCGTCATGCGGCTGCCCCCGGCGGCGTTCACCCCGCCGCCGAAGGTTTCGTCCGCCGTGGTCAGTCTGACGCCGCACCCAATCCAGCCGGACCCGTCCGTCTTCGCCCGGATGGAGGCGCTGACCGCCGCCGCGTTCGGCCAACGGCGCAAGATGCTGCGCGGCTCGCTGCGTGGGCTGGGCGGTGAAGCGCTGCTGGCCCGCGCCGGCATCGCCCCGGAACGCCGCGCCGAAACGCTGTCGGTGACAGAGTTCGGCCGGCTGCTTGAGCTTACCGCCTGACGCGTTCGCCACCGTCCGATGCAGGCCGCCGCCGCGCTCCCTGCCCGGCTTTCGCCTGTCGCAAACCAGCGTCCGGTTCGTCCAAGTATCGCCTTCGCCCGGGATAAACTTCGGCCGCATTTACTTATTGTTTACCAATATACCCCTAACTCCGATGAGACCAAAAACGTCGGTTCCCATGTTTCACGGCAACAATTGTCGGCATACGCACGCACGGAAGAGCATGTATGACAATTGTCTCGAACCTGACCTCCAAGCAGATCAGTGCGTGGCCCACCGCCTTGGTCGCCGCGCTCACCACAACTGAGTTCAGCGCTCTCACCGCCAAGCAACTGGCCGGCTTCACGGCCGCCCAGGTCGCGGCGCTGAGCACCGCCAACATCGCGACCCTCAACTCCGCCACCATACCCGGCTTCAGCAGCGCGGGCATCGCCGGCCTGACCGCCGCCGCCGTGACCAGCCTCGCCACCGGCGCCATCAGCGGGCTGACATCGATCCAGCTCGCCGCGCTCAGCAACAGCGCCATCGCAGCCTTGACTGGCGCCCAGGCTGCCGCACTGAACACGTTCAGCCTGATCGGTCTCAAAACCTCCCAGATCGCCGCGCTCAGCACCGCCGACATCGTCGCCGCCACGGCGCAAATTGAGGCACTTGGCTCGGCTCAGCTCAAAGGCCTCACCACCGCCCAGGTCGCCGTCCTCACCACCGATGAATTCAGCGCCCTTACGACAAAGCAGCTGGCTGCCTTGGGGTCGGCCCAGGTTGCCGCACTGAACTCGGCGAACGTCTCCGCCCTGACCGCCACGAACATCGTGGGCCTCAGCACGACCGGCATCTTCGGGCTGACCTCCGCCAATGTGAGCAGCCTGACCACCGGCGCCATCAGCGGGCTGACATCCATCCAGCTCGCCGCGCTCGGCACCGGAGCCATCGCCGCCCTCACGACCACCCAGGTATCCGCTTTCAACACAGCCAGTCTGATTGGCCTCAAGACCAGCCAGCTGCCAGCCCTTACCATCGCCGACATCGTCGCTGCCACCGCGCAGGTCGAGGCATTGTCCGCCGGCCAGCTCAAGGCGCTGACCACAGCCCAGGTCGCTGCACTCACCACCGACGAGTTCACCAGCTTCAGCTCGACCCAGCTCGGCGGCTTCACCTCGGCCCAGGTCGCAGCCCTGAACACCGCCAACATCAGCTCGTTGACCGCCGCCAGCATCATCGGCCTCAGTACCCGCAGGCGTAGCCGGCCTGACCACCGCGGACGTCAGCAGTCTGAGTATCGATGCCATCAGCGGCCTGACCTCCACCCAGCTCTCCGCCCTGGAAACCGCGGTCGTCGCCGCCTTCACTACCGATCAGATCGCCGCCTTCAGCACCACCGGCATGGCCGGCATGAAATTCACCCAGGTCGCCGTCCTCAGCACCGCTGACGTGGTCGCCGCCACCGCGCAGATCGAAGTGCTGACCGCCGCGCAGATCAAAGGCCTCAGCACGGCGCAGGTCGCAGCGCTTACCACCGACGAATTCAGCGCCTTCAGCACCAAGCAACTGGCCGGCTTTAATTCCGCCCAGGTGGTGGCACTGAACACGGCAAACCTCGCCACGCTGACCGCTGCCACCATGCCCGGCCTTAGCACCTCGGGCATCGCCGGGCTGACATCCACCAGCGTGACCAGTCTCTCCGACGCGGCCATGAGCGGACTGACATCCACCCAGCTGGGCGCTTTCAGCACAAGCGCCCTCGCCGCGCTCACCACCGATCAGGTCGCGGCCATCGCCACCGCGAGCCTCGTTGGTCTCAAGCCCAACCAGGTGGCCGCCCTCACCACCGATGACGTCGTCGCAGCCACTGCCCAGATCGAGGCGCTGGCCAGTTCGCAGCTCAGAGCCCTCACCACCGATCAGGTCGGCGTCCTCACCATCGATGAATTCAGCGCCTTCACCACCCGGCAACTCGCCGGCCTCAGTTCGGCCCAGATCGTGAACCTGAGCGCGGCCAACGTCGCCACCTTGACCGCCGCGAGCATCGTCGGCCTCAGCACCGCCGGCATCGCCGGCCTGAACTCCGCCAACGCGGGCAGCCTTGGCACCAGCGCCATCGCCGCGCTCACGTCGCTCCAGGTCGCTGCCCTTGGCACCGGTGCGATCGCCACGTTTTCGACCAGCCAGGTCGCCGCCCTCACGACGGCGAGCCTCGCCGGCTTCAAATCCGTCCAGGTGGACGCCCTCAGCACCGACGATGTTGTCGCCGCCACGGCACAGATCGAGGCGCTGACCGCCGCCCAGCTCAAGGCGCTCACCACCGCGCAGGCCGCCGCCCTGACCATCGGCGAGTTCAGCGCCCTCACCACCACGCAACTCGCCGGCTTTGGTTCGGCCCAAATCGCGGCCATGAGCACAGCGAACATCGCCACGCTGACGACAACAAACATTGTCGGCCTCAGCACCGCCGGCGTGGTCGGTCTGACCGGCGACGACATTGTCGCCCTGGGCACAGCAAGTATTGGTGGCCTGACGCCGCTGCAGTTCATGCATCTGACCAACGCCGCGATCGCCGCACTGACAACAGACCAGATGCCGCTTATCGGTTCCGGGCAGTTAGGGGGACTGAGCGTCGCGCATTTCGCGGCCATCACCTCGGCAGATGTCGCGGTCCTGACGTCGAAACAGATACCGGCATTCTCCAAGGCGGAGATCCTGGCATTCACCACCGGTCAGATCAGCGCCCTGAGCGTCACGCAGATGGGGTATTTCAGCGCCGCCCAGGCAGCGGATTTCACCCACCTGCAACTTCAGAGCATGACAGCTGGTCAGGTGAGCGCACTTTTGTTCAGGTAACCACCGGCGGACGCAACGAGCCAGCCGCCGCAGCGCGCTCTTTTGGCCGCGAAATAACGATCGACGACGGCCGTCGACCCATCTGTTGTGGGTCGTCGGCAGTAGTCCCGACTCAGCCGGCGTGTCCGGGGCCGTTATGCTTGGATGCCGGCAGTGACCGGGCGACCGGCAATGCGGCCGGCGTTCCGATCGCCGTAACGACAGCCGTCTTGCGCGAAGACGCTTGTTAGCGCTTGTTCAACAACAATCGCTACGGTTAGCGTGTTGAACAAGCCCTACGTTTCTTGACCGTGCAGGCTTGTCGGCCTGCCGGCGCACTTATTGCCGATGCCGTCCTTAGTTGCCGACTGAATCCACCGCACTGAACGGCAGCGTCAACCCACCCATCTGCACCTGCACGGTGCCGCCGTTGTTCTGCACCGCCGTCGCCGTCCCGGTCACCGTGAACGGTACCTGCGACGACGTGCCATTCGCGCCGATCGCCGTAACCGTTACTTTGTAGGCCCCATCCGGCATGGTGCTGCCACTGGCACTCTTTCCATTCCACGTCCAGCTGTTGGCACCGGCCGAGGTGGTCATGGCAGCGGTCTGTATTTGAGAGCCCGCGGCGTTATACACCGCGATCGCCACTGGTTCCGCGGTGGTGGTGTTGAAGTTGATCTCCGCTTGTCCCTTCTGCAACGACAGCTGGCTGCTCGTCACCGTCACCGGCTTGCCGATCAACGACGCGGATTGCTCGACCTGGCTTGCCTGCGTCAGCTGGATCAGCGATGTCAGGTTGCTGTTGGTGTTGATCTGCTGCTCCACCGACGAAAACTGCACCAACTCGCTGGTGAACTGACTTGAATCCATCGGCGACGACGGATCCTGGTTCTTCAGCTGCGTCATCAGCATGGTCAAGAAGTCTGAAAAGTTATTGTTCAGCCCTGCCAGCGCCGACGTGCCGGTCTGGGAGATGGCGCTGCTCGCGGACGCAGAACTCGTCCCGCTGGTCGCCGATGAAATACTTCCGGTCATGAATAGGGCTCCTTGTAGCTGCTATGCTGTGATGTCTAAACCAACGCGATAGGATTGACCGGCATTCGCCGCGGCGATTTCGGGCGAAACAGTCGATCGCCTGCCGCTGGCGTAACCGTTCGACTCCCGTCCCGAAAATCCGCCGCGGTCACCGCCGGCCGAACCATCCGCATCCGTATTGCCGGCGTTGGCGCGATTCCCCTGCCCCGGCTGGCCACCAGACGGGCTGCCCCCAAGGTTCAGTCCGTTGTCACTGGCGGCGACCTGCGCCGCGGGCGCCGCATGGAATGTGACGGTGCGGCCCACCGCCGATATGCCCGCATCATCCAAGGTGCGGTGCAACTGCAGCTGATCCCGCTGCAACGCTTGCAGGGTGCTGGATTTCTCCGCCGTGATATCGACCAGAGTTGTCCCTGACTCCGAACGCGTGATCCGCACCTGCACCATGCCGAGTTCCGCCGGCTGCATCCGGACTGTCGTTTCCTGCGATCCGTCTGCGGTCTTCGCCAGGGTCAGCAGCGCGGGTGCCACCTGTTCGGCCGGCGCCGGCGGGCTCACTGGATGTGCCGCGGCGGCCGGCGCAACAACTGGCGCCTCAACGGGCGGAGCAATCGGCAGGCTTTGGTCCGGCATCACGGCCGGCGCAGCCGCCGGGGGTGCCGGAGCAACCTGGGTTTCAACCGTCCGAGCCGCGATTTTACGGTCGTTCACCGTGGCGGACGAACCCGCTGTGTCCACCGCTTGCACTGGCACGGACAAAGCCGCTGCCGGCATTGCCTGCTGCTGGGCGGGATCAGCCGGCGCGGGATCAACGCTGGCCGCCGGCCCTGGCTTCGGCGCCACGGCTGCGCTTGACCGCGGCGTCCTTACCCGGTCACCGGCTGATACGTTTTCAATCGTTGGAAGCCACTGCATGTCGCGGCCGGGGTTCGCCGGATCAGACTGCGGAGCGGTGCGGAACCCCGTCCGCGGTGCCGAAGCATCCGAGCCCTGCACTCGCGCGGGTCCCGTTGGCGCAGCCGCGGCGGTTTGAGCGGCTGGAGGTTGTGTCAGTGCAGCAGCCATGACGCCCGGATCCTGGGCTGGAACCGGTGCCACCGCGGACGCGGTTTGCACGGTCGATTGCGCCTGTGCGGACACGCCACGGTCGGACGCGGCAGCCGGCATGGACATCAGCGGGAATGGCTGAGTGGCTGGCGCCCTTGCCCCTTGGGCAAGCGTCGCAACGCCCGACGAGAGATCTCGCGCAGGCTCCGCAAGCTTTGGGGGAACGGCCGTAACCGATGCCGAGCTTGCCGTGGAATTGGCCTGCACATCCCCCGCCCCGCCTTTGGGGCCCGCTCGGACTTGACCCTGCATTGTTGAAGTGACCTGGCCAGCCTGCGTAACTCCAAAGGCGGCATCCTGACCCCCCGATGCGCTGCCCACGCCGGCACCAGACCCGGCAGCCCCCATCGAGGCCTCCTGGGTGGCTGGCGTGGCGACCATCGAAGCCACCTGAGTTGACGCTGCAACACTCGCGGCAGCGTCCTGAACCGGCCCGCCGCTCGCCGGGAAAACCGCCGAACCGGAAGCATCGACACTGGAAGAGTTGCCCGGCGTGGAATCCGTGGCCGATGCCGGCGCGTCCTGGGTTGCCGCACTGGCACGCGCAGATCTGTTCTGAACCCGCCCCGCCGCGGACGCAGTGGCCGCCAGCCCAGACCCGGCGGCCGCCAAGGCTCGATCCCCGACCGGCTGTCCCGGTGGCAGGGTGCTCCCCGGCTCGGACGCCGTCACGACACTTGTCGGATCCGGTATAGGCGTTGCGCCCGGCGCCGCGATGTCGGCCGTGGGCATGGCAGCCTGCCCGGTGCCACCGCCGTCGGCTGCAACCTGCCTGGCGTGCGAAGTTCCTGTGTCCCCAGCGGGTCCAGCGGAACGAGACCGCGCCCCGTTGGACGTCGCAGAAGCTACTGGAACAGCCGTCGTTGTCTGGCCTGCCGGTTGGCCGGGCGCCCGCGCAGCAACACTATCCTGGCTTGCCGTGCCGGCCAGCAGCGGCGCTGGAACCGTGACAGGTCTGGCGGCAGCGGCAGGCGCCGCCGCATTCGCATCAGCTTCCTTTGCACCAGCCCTGACCGGTTCCGGCGCGGCATCCGCCGCCTGGACCGGCGCAGAGGCAGGCCCGTTCGCCGTCTCGGCACCGGCAGCCGCCGTATCGCCTGTCGCTACCGCGGCAGTCCGCGCTGTCTTTGCGACCAAATCCCCAACCGTGCCGGCCAACGGCGCTGGACCGCCCGACGGCGCCAACCCCTGTGTGGCCAACCCCTGTGTGGCTAACCCCGGTGCGGCTAACCCCGGTGCGGCTAAGCTTGGCGACATCAAACCCTGGGCTGCCGAAACCCGTGCACGCACATCCGGTGCGGGCACCAAGTCGCCCGGTGCCATTGGCGCCTCGGCCACGGTCGGGCCGGGCGCGGACGCCGCGGTTTGCGCGCCCCGCAACATGTCTCCAAACGCGTCTCCGGTGTCCGTGGTGGACGCGGCGGGCGTCGTCTTGTTGAAGCCACTCGCACCCAGCACCGGCGAGATCACAAGGTCGGCTGGCAATGCTTTCTCTCCTGGCACGGGATTTTCCCGAGGGACACCACGCAATCTTCGGGCCAAGTAAAAATGCCGCAAAACCGCCATTCATACATTGGTAAGCGGCAAAAACGACAGGGCTAATCATGTCAACCGGCAGAATCTGCCGACCGCCGGCAACCCACAACACCAGCAAATCCGTCATTTGGTTCTTGGCACGGTTCCTGCTGTTTCGACCTGCGATAAGTTTTGGAGCGTTAAAACAATGTCCCTGTTCAGTGCCATCAACACCGCCATCAGCGGTCTCACCGCCCAGTCAGCAAATTTCGGCAATATCAGTGAAGATGTGGCGAACAGCCAGACGGTTGGCTTCAAGCGTGTCGACACCAGCTTCATCGACTATCTGACGACCAGCACAGCCAACCGAAAACCAGCCCGGCGCCGTCGTTGCTCGCCCGGACTATATCAACAACGTCCAGGGCTCGATCACCCAGACCGACAATCCGCTGGGCCTGGCGATCGCCGGCCAGGGATTTTTCCCGGTGTCGCAATCAACCGGTGTGATCAACAACATCCCAAGCTTCAATCCGCAGCAATTCTATACCCGCGCGGGTGGCTTCACGATGAATGCCCAGGGCTATCTGGTGAACACCGCCGGGCAATACCTGAACGGCATGGACGGTTGATCCCACGACCAACATCGTCAACCAGAATGCGCTCGTGCCGGTCCAGGTCAACCAGTCCACCTACAATCCGGTCGCAACGACCAACGTGACGTTGTCCGCCAACCTGCCCGCGACTCCGTCCGCCGGCACCGCCACGACGGCATCGCCGCTGGCTTCGCAGATCACGGTCTACGATGCACTGGGAACCGCCCACCCGGTCACCCTGAACTGGACCCAGAACGTCGATGCCAACAACACCGCGATCCCCAACAGCTGGAACGTCCAGATCCAGGTCTCCGGCGCGATCACCGACACTGCGAACGGCATCAGCCCTGATGCCGGATCGGCCGACGTGAAGTTCGGTTCGTTGAGCGGCAATACCCTGGCGGACGGCACCACGCCGGTACCGGAAGGCACCATCGGCTCGATCTCGACGCCCGCCACCGACCCGGGCTCGGTCATCCCGGGCAGCTATACCGCCGGACAAGCCGCCACCTTGCAGTTCAAGACCGATTTCGGCTCTGGCCCGCAAACCATAAATCTCAATTTGGGGACCTACGGCGGAACCACAGGCGTGACCCAGTACGCCGGTACCGCCTACAGCCTGCTTGGCCTGACCCAGGATGGCGTCCCGCCAGGGAGTTTCTCTGGCGTGACAACGCAGGCCAACGGCAATATCATCGTCAACTACAACAACGGCCAGACCCGCACGATCGCCCAGATCCCGCTGGTCACCTTCAACGCCCCGAATGCGCTGCAAGGTCAGAACGGCCAGTCCTTCACCGCCACCCAGGGCAGCGGCACGCCGTTGGCCAAAGCCATCGGAACCAACGGCGCGGGCAATCTCGTTACCGGTTCGGTTGAAGGCTCCAACGTCGACATCGCGACAGAATTCTCCAATTTGATCGTCGCCCAGCAGGCCTATTCATCCAACGCCAAGGTGGTCACTACCGCCAACCAGATGCTGCAGACCACGATCTCCATGATGGTCGGCTGATCGCGGCCGTTAACCCAGCAGGTATTTGACCCATGAGCCTCGATTCCGCTCTTTCGATCGCCACTGGCGGCCTGGCGAACATCAACGCCCAGTTCCAGCTGGTGTCGCAGAACATCGCCAATGCCGCCACCCCGGGATACGCGGTGGAGGTCGCCAATCAGCAAGCCCTGACGGCTGGCGGCGTCGGGCTCGGGGTGCATACCGGTGCCGCGACGTTGCAGATTGATCAGGCGCTGCAGGCGTCGGTCATGGAACAGAATGCCACGGTCGCCGGCATGCAAACCACGCAGACGGCGTTGCAGGCGATCGACGGCGTACTGGGCACGCCGGGCTCCGGCAGCGACCTCGGCAGCCTGCTGGGCAACGTGCAGAACAGCTTCTCCACCCTGCTGTCCGACCCAGCAGCCAAACCCAGCAAAGCGCCGTGGTCTCGTCGGCGGCAACACTGGCGCAAGGGATCAACACGCTCAGCGCCGCCTATTCAGCGCAGCGCAGGCGGCACAGACCAGTATCAGTTCAGCGGTCGACACGCTGAACTCCACGTTGGCGACGATCGGCCAGCTCAGCAACCAGATCATCGCCCTGAAGCCGACCACCCAGGGCACGGCGGACCTGGAGAACCAGCGAAACGCCGCGGTGCAGACGCTGTCGCAACTGCTCAACATCAAGACGGTGGAGCAGCCAAACGGCGACCTGACCCTGTTTACCTCGAACGGTCTGGTGCTGCCCACGCGCGACGGCGCCAAACCGTTCTCGGTCCCCGCCACGTCGACCGCTCCGGGATCATATTATCCGGGCGGCGGCATCCCCCCGATCACCCTGGACGGCGCCGACGTCACCAATCAGATGACCGGCGGTCAGATCGGCGCCAACATCACGCTGCGCGACAAAACCCTGCCGACTGATCAGGCGGAACTGGATGAATTCGCCCAGGGCTTGTCAGGCCGCTTCGCGGCGCAGGGTCTGAAGCTGTTCACCGACCCGTCCGGCAACGTGCCTGCAGGCGGCGGAAGCCCGGCCCAGGCCGGCTATGTCGGCTATGCCGCGGTCATCCAGGTCAACCCGGCCGTCACTCGCCAACCCGTCCTTGGTACGCGACGGAACAGACACGATTGCTGGTGGTGCCACCGGCGCCAGCGCGTTCACGCCTAATCCCCCAGGCGGGCCCGCGGGCTTCACCGACACTGATTACCCGCGTGGTGAACTTCACCTTCGGCAGCCAGGTGCAAACCGGGATTGGCCAGACCGCGCTCAACACCAGTGGACTTGGTGCGTCCGGCAATCTGACTGCCTCGTTCTCGGATGCCGGCAACGCGCTGTCGGACTTTGCGACCAATCTTGTTTCCTCCCAGTCTCAGCTAAGCGCGCGGACCACCGCCAGCCTGACGACCGAACAGGCGCTGCAGACCAGCCTGACCGCGAAGATCTCAGCCGTCAGCGGCGTGAACATGGACACCGAAATGTCGCAAATGCTTGCCTTGCAAAACGCCTATAGCGCCAATGCCCGCGTCATCAGCGGCGGTGCAGTCGATGTTCACGCAGTTGCTGCAGGCCGTCCAATGAGCGGCACTGTCGGGGCGCCGGGCACCGGCTACGGCTTCACCGCCAGGCTGATCGGGAACGCCACAAACCTGCATCAGCAGTTCGAACACGCTGACCGAGCAGGCCAGCAGCGGCCGCGTCGCCCAGACCTACGCCGGCCTGGGCAGTGGCGCCAGCATCTCGCTCAATCTGGATCCACAACTGGCCGCCCTGCAAACCTACAAGACCAATATCGATCGGGCCACCGGGAACATGCAGGTCACCCAGACCGCGATGACCCAGATTCAGCAGATCGCAGCGACGTTCGTGGCCGCGATATCCGAACCTGAACGGCCTCAATTCGTCAGAGGTCGACAGCGTCGCGGCCAATGCCCGGGCCGCGCTGAAGCAGGTCGCCGGCTTGCTGGACACCAAGAACGGCGACGTCTATGTGTTTGGCGGCCAGGACAGCGCCAATCCGCCGGTGCCAGCGCCCGACGACATCCTGTCCTCGGGCTTCTACACCCAGATCAATACCGCCGTTTCGGCGCTGTCCACCAACGGCGCGGCGGCGACCGCCGCGGCAACGCCTGACCGTCGCGCAGTCAAACGCGGCCGGCACGTCGCCATTTTCGGCCTATATGTCGCAGCCGGCGTCCGCCATTAGCGCCCCCGGTCGTGCAGACCGGCGGAGAACAGCACAGTGCAGATCGGACTGCTGGCCAGCGCCAATTCCACGTCCGTTTCAGGCGGCACATCCACCACCGGATCCTATATGCGCGACCTGATGCGGGCCCTGGCGACACTCGGGTCGATGTCCAGCTCCCAGGTCGAACGATCCGGAGCTTCGGCGCGCTTGTGCAGGACACCGGCAGCCAGCCTGAACGGCGTCGTCACCGCGATGGCAGACCGACGTTGGCGTCCTGGGCAATACCCAGGCCAGGCTGACCAGCGACACAAACCCAACTATCCGATACAGCGACGGCGCTGACCGGCCAGGTTTCGAATGTCCAGGACGTCGACATGGCGGCGACCTTGTCCAAGCTGACCGCGACGCAGACGCAATTGCAGGCATCCTATCAGCTTGATCACCACCGCGAACAGCCTGTCGCTGATAAATTTCTTCCGCCAGCGCCTAAAAATCTCGTTTCGTTCACACTCTGTTAACTTTCCTCCGCCATCATTCCAATCGAGCTCGCAAAAAGCGGGCACATACACTCGGACCCAAAGGTAAGACACCATGTCCCTCGAACTCAGTCAACACCAACATGGGCGCGATGGTCGCGCTCCAGTCTCTTGAAATCCACGCAGCAGCAGCTCTCGGTCACCCAGAAGCAGATATCCACTGGTTATCGCGTTGCCGACTCCACCGATGACGGCGCCGCCTATGCAATCGCGCAGGGCATCCGTTCGACGGTCGGCGCGCTGACCAGCGCCAACCAGCAGCTGGGCAACGTCCAGGGCCTGCTGTCAACGACGCAGTCCGGCCTGAACAACATCTCCAACACGATGGCCAGCATGCGTGACGTGCTGGTCAAGTTGTCGGACAGCAGCGTCCAGGGCAACGACCGGTCGAACTACGAAGCAGCAATACACCTCGATGCTTGCCAACGTGAAGACGTTCATTCAGGACGCCAACTACAACGGCAAGACACTGATCGGCAACATCAGTGGCAGCAACGGCAGCTTCTGCCCGCGTCGCGGTTTCCCGCAACGAAAGCGGCTCGACCTACGGCATCGCGACGTTCAGCGGTTCGGCACTGTATCATGCGATCAGCTCCTACAGTGCCGCGTCGCTCGGCGTCCGCTACCCTGGCCGCGGCGCTGATCACCGCCACCGGCAGCTTCCTCAAACAGCAGAACACGGTCGGTCAACGACCTGAACACGGTCGGCAATTCGATCAACTACGTCAACAATCAGATGACCTACAACAACAACAAGATGGACGCGCTGAACAGCGGCCTTGGCGTCGCTGGTCGATGCCGATCTGGCCAAGGAATCGGCGCAGCTGACGGCCTTGCAGATCCGCCAGCAGCTTGGCACGCAGGCACTTTCGCTCGCGAACCAGGCGCCGCAGATCCCTGCTCAGCCTGTTCAAGTAATCGTCTTCCGGCGGCCCTGGCCGGCCACGCTCTAGGCCCGGCCGGGCCATCCGGAGGTACGTACGGAATCGAAACAGCGCTACGCGGCCATCAAGGCCTTGCCTTCGCGCCGCGGAAGGGACTATATGTCTAATCTCGTTCTGGAGCTGCGCCAAGGCGAAGTGATGATCGTCAACGGGGCGCCGATCCGCTTCCGCACCCGATCGCGTATCGAACTGACCGCCAAGGCGCGTTTTCTCTTCGGCAAGCAGATCATGCCCCCCGACCAGGTGGACAGCCCGGCCCGCCGGATCTACTTCGCGCTTCAGTCAGCCTATATCGGCAGCGAAACGGAACGCGAGGCCGGACTTGAGTTCCGCGCGGCAGTTTCATCGCCGATTTCCAGCAGGCGACGACATCCGACCTGGTCCGCATGATCCTGGACCAGGCTTTACTCGCCGCCGAGGAAGACGATTGCTACCAGGCGCTGAAGCTCATTCGCCGGATCATACAGCACGAAGACGCGGTGCTTGGTAAAACACCAAACATTTCCATTCCAACAGGGAATAGTGATCGCCATGTCCAACCCGAGCCATGCCATCCAGGCCTATAAGACCGCCTCCCGCTACCGCTCGCAGCGAGACCAGGAAGCCGACGTATTCCGCCACGCTATCGCCGCGCTGAAGAGCTGCCCGGGACGGCCGGACCAATTCAGCAGATCCGCGCGCTGGCGGATAATCGCCGCCTGTGGATGACGGTCACCGACCTGATGCGGGACCCGGGAAACGCACTGCCTGAGAATTGCGGGCATCGATTATTTCTGTCGGTCTGACCGTGCAGCGGGAAATGGACCAGGAGACACCGGATTTCGGGTTTCTCATTTCCATCAACGAAAACATCGCCGCCGGCCTGGCTGGCCAGCCCTGATCCATGAGCGGTTCAGTCAGCGCCGGGACCTCCCTGCTCAACACGCTCTTTGGCATCGCCACCCAGACGGTCAGCACGACTGGCCAGGCCGCCTTGCAGGCGTTGCAGTCCGCCGAGAAGAACCAGACCAAGGACGTCAAGCTGACCGCGCAACAGCCGACCGTCCAACACGCGGTCACCGCCTTTACCCAGGGCGTGAACGCAGCCAAGAGCGTCACCCAGTTGCTCGCCAATCCCGCGGTCATGAAGGTTCTGCTGACCGCCAACGGCATGGGTGATCAGGTCGGCTACACCGCACTCGCGACCAAGGCCCTGACGTCGAACCTGAGCGACCCGAACTCGCTGGCCAACAGGCTGACCGACGCCCGCTGGAAAACGCTGGCCAAGACTTACAACTTCGCCGCCAATGGACTGTCGGCCATCAAAAATGCCAAGGCAATCGCCACGGTCGCCAACGGCTACGCACAGGTTACCTGGCAGAAATCACGAAGACTCGGTGACGCCTGGCCTGACCAAGGCGTTGGCATTCAAGACAAGCGCCTCCACGATCAAGTCAGTCGACCAAATACTTGGCGACTCGACAATGCGCGACGGTCGTGACCACGGCGCTTGGCATACCGAAACAGATCGCCTTTCAGACCCTGAATGCGCAGGAACATGCGATCAGCAACCGGGTCGACATCAAACAGTTCCAGAATCCAAAATTCGTAGAAGGCTTCGTGCAGCGCTACTTGATCGCCAACGCGGCCAATTCGTCATCCACCGCATCCACGCCCGACCTGACAACTCTCGCGACCCAAGGCCAAGGGTTGCTCGCCTGACTTTCAGCAACGGCTCAAAAGGAGCCCCATCCATGGACACAATTCACGTCACGGCCGATGCGGAGGCACTTTGCCGCCGAGCGACACAATTTATTGACACCGGCCGGCTCGAAGCTGCCCGCCCGCTGCTGGCGGCTGCCCGCGCGCTGGCTCCGCCGTCGCCTGAACTGACCCTGATCGGGGCCCGGCTTCATCTGGGCAGCGGGACGTGGGACAGAGGCCTTGCATGAACTGGACAACGGCATCGTCGCCGCGCCGGCGCACGCCGGACTGCTGAAATGCCGCGCCGATGTGCGGCAGCGAATGGGTGATCACGAGGGTGCGGCACGCGATGCGGCCGAAGCGGTGATTGCCGACCCGGCAGATCCCCATGCCAAGCGCCATCCTGGGGGCGGCACTGCTTGACCTCGGGCGTACGGCGCTGACGCCGTGGCTTGCCTGTCCGAAGCGGTGGCACGCGCGCCCAACGATCTGCACTTTCCGGGAAGCGCTGGCCACGGCACTGGAAAACGCCGGCGACGCGGACGCCGCCCTGCAGGTCCTGACCGATGGCATCGCGCTGTGCCCGGGCAGCGTGTCCATCCGCAACGCGGCGATCTGCTGTGCATCCGCCGCCGGGATTTCAGGCAGGCGGTGCGGCTGGCGGAACAGGCTCGGTCCTCGCGGCATCGCCGATGCGACGCACGTTCGGCATGAAGGGCCATGCGCTGTCCAGCCTGGGCGAGCACGAGCAGGCCGCCGAACGCCTACCAGGAGGCGCTCAAGCTTGGTCCCGAAGATCCCTATGTGCGTCATCTGGTGGTGGCATCCGGCGCGATGCCGGATTCAAAACGCGCGCCCGAAGGATACGTCCGAGCCGTCTTCGACGGTTATGCCGACCGCTTCGAAAACCACATCATCTCGCTGGGCTACAGCATCCCAGGCGCGATCCGCAACATGCTGTTGAAGCATCCAAAGATCGCATCTGGTCTGTCCCTTGGGCCGGTCCTCGATCTTGGATGCGGCACGGGTCTGGTTGCGCTGGCGATCGGGGATCTGCCAATGGCCTCCTTCACCGGGGTCGATCTGTCGCCGCGCATGCTGGCGCACGCCAAGGCCAAGCGCATTTACGCCGAACTGCGTGAGGGCGACATCATCGCCGATCTGGCCACCCATGACGAGCACTGGCCGTTGATCGTCGCCGCCGACGTATTATGTTACTTCGGCGCATTGGAGGAGCTGTTCGGGCTGGTGCACAAACGTCTGGAACCAGGCGGTTGGTTCGTGTTTTCGGTCGGAGGAAATTCTGCCCGATCACGATGGTGTCGTGCCCGGCAACGGCAACTGGGCCCTGCAGCGGCAGGGCCGCTACGCCCACGCCGAACATTACGTCTATGAGGTGGTCTGTGCCGCCGGCTTCCGGGTGCTGCGCTGGATCGTCCGGTCGTCCGGCAGGAAGCCGGGGCCGATGTCCCGGGTTTGCTGCTGGCCGTCGAGCGCATTCGCCATGACAGTTGATGCCGGATCACTGCAAATCGGCCCGGACCTGTCCAGCACGGACCGGTCCGGTCCCACCCAGCCGGGTGTAGCCCTTCCCGGTATCGAGTTGCTGGCCGAGGGCCGTTTCCAGGACGCCCTCGCACCACTGCGGCAGGCGGTGTCGCTTGGCGACACCAACCCGGGGACCCTGCTCAATCTGGCGATCGCCGAGGATCGTGCCGGCGACCGAGCCCGCGCCCGGCGGCTGATGCGACAGGTCGCCGTCAGCATGCCCGATTGGGAGGAGCCGATGCTGCGCCTCGCCGAAAGCCTGCGGACCACCAGCGAGCATGCGGCGGCTGAGGAAGCCTATCGCCACGTGCTCGAGCTCAACCCTGACCGGGCCGAGGCGCTGATCGCGCTGAGCGGCCTGCTGCTGATGCGCGAACAGCCGGAGCCGGCCTGCGACCTGTTGCGGCACTGCTGCGACGTCGCGCCAGACCAACGCCGAGGCCTGGAACACACTCGGCCTTGGGTTACGCGCGATGGCTGAGCCCGGGCCGGCTTTGTCGGCGTTCGTCACAGCACAGGGTTTGCGGCCGGATTGTTTGGATTATGTCCTGAACGGGGTGGAGGTCACGCTAGAGGCGAACGCGGGCGCCAGCGAGCTGGCACGCCTGACAGCGGTCTGCGAACAGAACCCGCTGAACCCGGTCGTGCAGATTGGGCGCGGCATGCTGCTGGAACGCCTGGGCCGCCGGTCGGAGGCGATCGACGCGTTGGAGGTGACGACGGAACTGGCACCGGGCGAACTGGTGCCGCTGCGATTCCTGGGCAACCTGCTGGCGCGCTCCAGCAAGGCGAGCCAGGCGGAACAGGTGCTGCGGCGCGTCTGCGCCATGGACCCGGATAACCCGCAGGCCCGCAACGACCATGCCGCCATACTGATGCGGCTGCACCGGCACGCCGAGGCACGGACGATCCTGCTGGAGATCCTCGGCAGTCGCGGCCCAAACACCACGGTGCTGTGCAACCTTGCCAACGCCACGGCCTGCGTCGGCAAACAGGATGAGGCTGTGGGGTTCGCAAGACAGGCGATCGCGCTCGACTCGCACGCGATGCTGCCCCGCCGGACGTTGTGCAACACGTTGCCGTATCAAGACGGCATCACCGGTGCGGAACTGCTGTCGGCGCTGCGCGACTGCTCTGCGGTATTGCCGCGATTGCCGCAGGCGCCGTTGCTGAACAACCCCGATCCGGACCGTCCGCTTGTGGTGGGGCTGCTGTCGGGAAGCCTGCGATCGCATCCGGTGGGCTGGCTGACCGTGGCCGGGATCGAAACGCTCGATCCCGAGCAGTTCAGTATTGTCTGCCTGGCGCAGAACACCGCGCCGGAGGATCCGATCGCCCGCCGCTATCGTGCTGCCGCGCGAGACTGGTTCGAGATCGATTGCCTGAGCGACGCCGCCCTGACCGACGCTGGCCCGCGAGCAGGGGATCGACATCCTGATCGACCTCGGGCGGCTATGGCGACGCCGCCCGCATGGCGGCCTGCGCCAACCGGCTGGCGCCGGTGCAGATGAAATGGGTCGGCATGCAATCGCACAGCTCCGGATTGGCGGAGATGGACTGGTTCGTGACCGACCGATGGGAAACGCCGGATGGGTTCGAGCCATTCTACAGCGAAAGGCTGCTGCGCCTGCCGGACGGCTACGTTTGCTACAGCCCGCCGGCCCATGCGCCCGACGTGGTCGAACTTCCCGCCCTGAAGAACGGCTTCGTCACGTTCGGCTGCTTCAACAACCTGGCCAAGATCACGCCGCGGGTGATCGCGACCTGGGCGACGATCCTGCAGCGTATCCCCACGGCCCGGCTGATCCTGAAGACCCACCAACTGTCCGACCGCGCCACCGCCGAGCGGTTTCCACGCCAGTTTCGCGGCACTGGGTATCAGCAGCGAGCGGGTTGAGTTCCGCGGGTCCTCGGGACATCGCGCGTTCATGGGCGAATACGGCCATATCGACATCGTGCTGGATCCGTTTCCCTATTCAGGCGGCCTGACGACGTGCGAGGCGCTGTGGATGGGCGTGCCGACCATTACCTTGCCGGGCGAGATCTTCGCGTCCCGCCACTCCGCGAGCCACATGAGCAATGCCGGGCTGGCCGACTGGGTGACCGGATCGGTCGATGATTACATCGAGATGGCTGTCTCGCGGGCCGCCGACCTGGCTGCGCTGGCCAGTCTACGCATGGGCCTGCGGCGAGAAGGTGCGTCGCAGCCCGCTGTGCGATGCTCCGCGGTTCGGACGGAACCTTGGTGTTGCGTTGCGCCATAGCTGGCGGGCGTGGTGCGCGGAGACCCAGCCCCGCTGATGTAAGCGACCTATCTCTGTGTTTGAGCGAGCAACTTTATCACCCGGACTGTTCCAGTCAGGATGATGTTGCTCTAGACCTCGACCTCTACGCAGACCGGCACATGATCGGACCCGCGCGGCCAGTCGCGGGCGTCGCGCAGGATGGTCTGGCTGCGTAGTCCGGGCTGAAGGTCCGGGGTGACCCAGATGTGGTCCAGCCGGCGGCCGCGGTCGGAGGCGCGCCAGTCCTGGTTGCGGTAGGACCACCAGGAATAGAGCTTCTGGTCCGCCGGCACGAAATGCCGCACCGCATCGATGAAGCCGGCGTTCATCCAGGCGTTCAGACCCTCGGTTTCCGGCGGCGTGTGGCTGACGACGTCCAGCAACTGCTTGTGGCTCCAGACATCATGTTCCATGCGGGCGCGATGTTCAGGTCGCCGACCAGCACAGAGCGTTGCAGACCGGGCCGCGCGGCGAACCACAGTCTGGCCTCGGCGATGAAATCGAGCTTGTGGCCGTATTTCGGGTTTTGCGGCGCGGTCCGGCACATCGCCGCCGGCGGGGACATAGAAGTTGTGCAGTTCCACCGGGCCGCCGGGCGTCTGCAACGTCGGCCGCGATGTGCCGGCAGTCGCCCTTGCCGCACCAGTCCGGCGCGGCGTCGTGCAGTTCCAGCGGCATCCGCGACAGGATGGCGACGCCGTTGTAGCCCTTCATGCCGCGGAACACGGTATGGGGATAGCCCAGCGGCACCAAGGCCTCGGCTGGAAACAACGGGTCAGGGACCTTGGTTTCCTGCAGGCAGATGACGTCCGGCAGAAGCGCCTCGACCAGTTTGTCGAGCAGGCCGACGCGCAGCCGCAGCGAGTTGATGTTCCAGGTCGCGATCCGCAGCGATTGCATCAGACGATGCGGGTCTTCACCGAACCGACACCCTCGACGACGCCCTCCAGCAGGTCGCCCCGCTCGACCGCCGCGACATTTTCCGGCGTGCCGGTGTAGATCAGGTCACCGGGCGCCAGCGTCACCAGGCCGGACAGGTAGGCGATGGTCTCTGGCACGTTCCAGATCATCTTCGACAGGTCGCAGGTCTGGCGGACCTTGCCGTTGACCTTGAGCTCGATCAGGCCGGTCGCCGGGTGGCCGATCCGCGACGCGGGCACCAACATGCCGATCGGGGCGGAGTGGTCGAAACCCTTGCCCATGTCCCAGGGCTTGCCTTCCTTCTTGGCCGCGTTCTGCAGGTCGCGCCGGGTCATGTCGAGGCCGGCGGCATAGCCCCAGACGTGCCTCAGGGCGTCGGCCTCCTTGATATTGGCGCCGCCCTCGCCGATCGCGACCACGAGTTCCATCTCGTGGTGGAGCTGCGTGCTCTGCGGCGGGTAGGGCATGTCGGCGTCGTTCAGCAGCAGGGCGTCGGCCGGTTTCATGAAGAAGAACGGGGGTTCGCGGTCCGGGTCGCTCCCCATCTCCCGCGCATGTTCGGCGTAGTTGCGGCCGACACAGAAGACCCGCCGGACCGGGAAGGCGCCGCCACCGGCGACAGGGACAGATGTAATGGCAGGCGGAGAGATGACGTAGTCGGCCATACGTTTGTACCTTTACGAGACGATCGGAATCAGACCATAGCGCCCGACCGAGCATGGATGCCCGGAGATAAGGGAAAGAGGGATATCAGGCAATGGCAGCCACCAGCAGGTCAGTCAGCAGCGCCAAGGCCGCCAAGGGCCTCTACATCCAGGTTCTGCTTGGTGTGATCATTGGCGCGGCGCTGGGCCATTTCTGGCCGGCGATCGCGGTGCAGATGCAGCCGTTCGGCGAGGCCTTCATCAAGTTGGTGCGGATGATCATCGCGCCGATCATCTTCGTCACGGTGGTGGTCGGCATCGCCAAGCTGGCGGACGCGAAAGAGGTCGGACGGATCGGGATCAAGGCGATCCTGTATTTCGAGGTGCTCACGACGATCGCGATGTTCATCGGTCTGGTCGTAGCGCATGTGTTCCAGCCGGGCGCCGGGCTGAACATCAACCCGGCGACCTTGGACAGCAAGGCGGTTGCCCGCTACGCCGATGCGCCGCACCAGGATGTCGTCGCCTTTCTGCTGAACATCATCCCGAACACGGTGGTGGATGCGTTCGCCAGAGGTGAGATCCTGCAGGTGCTGCTGTTCGCGGTGCTGTTCGGACTTGGGCTGTCGCGGCTGGGTGAACGTGGCAGCACCATCGTGCAGGTGATCGATGAGGCGGGCGCCGCCCTGTTCGGGGTGATCGCGCTGATCATGCGGGTGGCGCCGCTGGGGGCGTTTGGCGCGATGGCCTTCACCATCGGTAAATACGGCATCGGGGCGCTGGCGCAGCTTGGGTTCCTGATGCTGTGCTTCTACCTGACATGCGCGATCTTCATCTTCGTGGTCATGGGCGCGGTGGCGGCGGTCATGGGATTGAATATCCTCAAGATCCTCCGCTTCGTGAAGGAGGAGTTCCTGATCGTGCTGGGGACCTCGTCATCCGAGGCGGCAATGCCGACGCTGATGGAAAAGCTGGAACTGCTGGGCTGCGGCAAATCGCTCGTCGGACTGACGGTGCCGCTGGGGTATGCGTTCAATCTGGACGGGTCGTCGATTTACTTCACCATGGCCATCGCGTTCATCGCCCAGGCGCTGAATATCCCGCTGAGCTGGGGGGATTACCTGCTGATCCTGTCGGTGCTGCTGCTGACGTCCAAAGGGGCGGCGACGGTTACTGGCGGCGGCTTCATCACGCTGGCGGCGACGCTGGCAACGATGAACGGCAAGGTTCCGGTGGCGGGTATGGTGCTGGTGCTGGGGATCGACCGGTTCATGAGCGAGGCGCGCGCCATCACCAACCTGTTCGGCAACACCGTGGCGACGATCTTTGTCGCATGGTGGGAGGGCTCGTTGGATCTGGCGAAGGCGCGGGCTGTGCTGGACCGGGCCGAGGGGGTGGAGGCGGTGGTGCTGGCGGAGTGAGGTGCGGGCACGCGATGATGCGCCTTCCGTCGGTCCGGGCGTGTGGTGTGGCGGCGGGGGAAAGTTACCTCGACCGGACCGGTGCGCAACATGGCACGCTGTGACCTTGAACGGCGGCTGGCAATGACGCCGAAACTCGATCCTGAGCAAGCCGGGTCGCCTAAATTGCACTCGCATGGAAAGTCGTGCCGTCAGGCAACAGGGTGCCGATGTAAACTCGTCATCGCACAAGTCTGACTGCACGACGGTATTTTGGGTGCCTGAATCTCGCCCGTCCGGCGCGGTCGGACGCCGTTGACATGGATCAAGGTCTTGCTTTGAAGAACGCGGCACTGACCACTGTGCGTGGTTTGAATTCCGGCCGATTGGCGTAATTTTATTGCCTAATCAATATATGGCTGCCTTCCTCTCCAGACCTGACCGCAAGCCGCCGAACACGGAAGCCGAGTCTGCGGCGCTGCTGTCGGGACGACCTGGTTGTCGGTCACCATGCGGCCGTCGAGCCGATCGACCTTCCCCGTCTAGGCGCCGAGCCGTCGGGCGTTGGGCGGTTCGGGTAGCTACGGTGAACATTCCGATCCGTGCGGGGGTGAAGCCGGCCCCGCACCAGGAACAAGTCTATGCCGGGCCGTCGCCGATGCGTTCGGAGAACGGATGTAGTTGTCGAATATTCTTCGCCCTGCCTTTGCCGGTTGAATTGACACCGGTCAGGCTGCGTCGGTGGCGCCCAGGGCGCATGTGAAGCGACGGTTCGTTGTTGTCTTTCTCTGTTCTATCGTTCTTTCTACTGTCGTGCATCTTTACATGGAGATTTCTGTGGCAACCGCCTGTCATCTGAATTAATGGTCGATCGTTCTTTCAGCAACGGCCTATTCCGAGCCGGGATCAGGGGCTGTCCGCGCCGTAGAAATCACTCTCCTGCACGACCGCGGCGGGCGGTTTGCCAGTCAGGCCGGCGCGATTGCGTGCGGAGAACATGGGTCCACGGGCGGGGCTGAGTGGGGCGAACTGGCCGAAGCCCAGGCGGACCGGCATGTCGTCGTAGACCGCCTCCATGCCGCCGCGCATGAAATAGGCTTCGTGCCAGAAGCCGGTTCCGCCGGACGAGCGGAGGAAATTCCGCCACCACTCCCGGTGCGGCGCCGACCGTGACCAGGCCTCGAGGGTGTCAAAGTCGCGCCAATACTGGCGCATGCCGAAGTGAAACGGGAACAGCGACAAGATAAGGTTTTCATGGAGCAGGAGTCCGTCTGGCTTTTGATTAACCGCATTCTTGATCTGCGGCCCCATGCCGAGCAGAGTCTTGAGGCCTGCCCAGGCGTTGACGCGCATGCCGAGATAGATGACGACAAGATCGGGGAACGCGGACAGATCGACGGTTTGTCGCGCGACCTTGCTCATTGTGGCGCTCCTTTGCGATCATACGACGGGTGGGGACGCCGGGCTTGTTAGCCCGTAGACACACAGTTCCCGAGACTGCGTGGCCACGTAGACCCTGCCGTTGGCGATGGTTGGCGGGCAGAATTCGGGTCCGTTGCCAAGTCGGTCGGCGGCGGGATTTGGTCACTGTTCCACAGCTCGACAGACAGATCATTGGCGTCGAATGCCCGCAGCACGCCGGTTGGGGCCGTGGCGTCGATAAATGTGGAGTTGGGGGGACCGGGGGTTGCCATCACCGCCCAAAGTATCCCGTCCGCGCCGCCGTTGGCGGAAATCGACATGGCGGGGCTGGTGGCGAAGTTAGCGACGCTTGGGACATCGGGGGTATGCATGATCGGCGTTTCGTTTACCGCGGCTCCGGTGAAACTGTAGGCTTTGCCGACATCCTTACTGCCCCAGACATAGATTACCGGGCCGTGCCGAGCGGAGTTCCAGTAAAGCGGGGCGCCGCGATATTCGCCGGTCCAGGCGTTGAAGCTTTGCACGATCTGGGAGTCCGCGCCTTGGTTGAAGCCGCCCATCTGGTCGGTGTCGAGCACGTAAAGCGTGCCGGACTTGTTCCCGCCGACGAGATAGGTCGTGCCCGGTATGCCGAGCGGGCCGCTGGCGCCGTCGGTGTGGAGGTCGCTGTAGTTGTGCGGGATGAACCAATCCGCCACGGCAAGGCCGCCGCCTTTGGTGGAGAGTTTCACGAAAGCCTCGCCGTAGTTTTTGCCGCCGTTGACGGCTTCGCTGGAGCCATGGCCGACCATGCAATAGATGTTTCCGTCCGCATCAGCGGTCAGGCCCTGACCGCCTTGCCAGATCCCGCCGGCCGATCCGTCTGGGGTGGTGTTGAAGACCGCGGGCGGCGCCTGGAGATTGGCCGCGCTGTAGCCGATGATCCAGCCGTGATGCGGGTCGTGGGCGTTGTGCGCGGCAAAGGCCAGGTAGACCGTTTCGTTGAGCAGCAGCAGGCCGGATCGATTATCGTGCCGGTCCGCCCGGAACGACACTGGCGCATCGCCGGTCCCTGCCGTCGTCGCGGTGATCTTCACCGGACTTTGGTGGACGTGGGCGCCGCTGGTGATGTCGAGCGCGTGAAGGCGCCAGATCTGGACACCGTCTTCGAGCGTCTTTGCGCTGACATAAAGGGTGCCGGTGGTGTCACCCGTGGTGGGATCGGTCGTGGCGTCGATCACCGGAGTGGCGCTGATCCCGGTCTCGATTGGGTCATTGGGCGTGTTGAGCGCCGGCACGGACGGGCCGAGGTTGATCGACCAAAGGGGCGCGGTCGCCGCGGGCGTATCGGCGTCGTAGGCGTAGACGGTGTTGTGCGCGGTCGCGACGAAGACGACGTTATGGTGCCCCTGGCCGCGGATGGGCACATTGGCGACGTAGAGCGGCTGGGCGTAAACGTTTCCGTCCAGGCTGCGCGTGAAAAGCTTGCCAAAGGTGCCGCGGCTAGTGGTGTCGCGGTCAGTCGTGCCGGGGCCGATGGTGTCAGGGTCGATGGCGCCAGGGCCAACGGCGCCGGGGTCGATGGGGCCGATGGCGCCGGGGTTGATGGTGCCACGGCCAATGGTGGCGGGGTCGATCGTGGCGGGGTCGATCATAGCGGGACCGAGCGTGTCGGGACCTGAGCTGCCGCGTCTAACATTGGACGGCAGGAGTGAAATCTCGCGTGGGTTGGTGCCGGTTCGCGCGGCGTCGTTATGCTGGGTATGGGTGCCGCCAACACCGGATACGAAGCCCATGCCCCTGGATCGCACCTCCTGCCACGGCGTCCAGGCGATCTTGGGGTCGAAGCCTTGTTTCCAGCTGCTCCAGACGGCGTCGGCGGTCACCGCCCAGAGTTCGACCCGGTCGTCGGCGGGATGCGGGGCGGTCAGATGGGGGGCGGCCAGAATTCGTGGTGGCCAAATTCGCGGTGGCCCGATGCGCGGCGGCCAGATCGCTGACCGCGGCGGGGGGCCGCTCGAAGGGGACCCAGGCCCTGAAGGATGCGTTGGGGTCGGTCGTTTCTTTCCAGCAACTCCAGAGCGAGCCATCACGGCCGATCGCCCAAAGCTGCGGTATACGGTTTTCCGGTTGGATGGCGATCAGTCGGGCTACACTGACCGGCGCGGGGAAGCGCTTCCATGCGGCCCAGTTGGCATTGCGGTCGGCGCTCAGTTTCCAGGTGCTCAGCAGCTCGCCGTTTGTGTCAACGACCCAGAGCTGCGGCTGCCCGTCGGCGATTTGCCCACCCGTGACATGCGCGGGCTGTCTCGATGCGGGGAGCAGGGGCAGTGTGTCCCAGGGCGTCCAGGTAGCATTGGGGTCGGTGCCAAGTTTCCACCGGCTCCAGATCGCGTCGGCGGTGACCGCCCAGAGCTGGATCCGGCCGTCGGTCAAGCGGGTGGCGGCCATTTCCGTGACGGTGCCGAACGGGCGTTCGAAGGCGGCCCACGGGGTCCAGGGCGCGGTGGGATCGGGTGTGGCTTTTTCGCAGGTCCAGACGGTACCATCCAGTGCGACGGCCCAGAGCTGTAAAGCGTCGTTTGCCAGCGGGGAGACGATGATCTGGGCGACGCCGGCGGGCGTGGGGAACGGTTTGCAGGCGGCCCAGTTGGCGTCGGGGTCGGGGCTCAGCTTCCAGGTGCTCCAGAGGCCGCCTTGGATGTCCAGGGCCCAGAGTTGCAGGCATTTCTCTGAAAGCTGGCCGGTGAAAATCTGCTGCAGATCCGGCACGATAGGAGCCTCCCCAATCAATTTGCTTTTGCATGCGAAGCAACCGGTCTTCGCCACGGCGACACGATCGAACGTTTCCCGACCGAGCACGCGGGTGTTGATTCGGCAACGATGACGTTGCGTGCCGCCTCGGGCCATGCGGACCGCGCCGTTTGGCATAGCACGGCATGGAGGTGATGCCCATCACGCACTGGTGTTCGAAGTGTTGCAGGTGGCGGGACGGACGGGGCGCCTCTGGCCGGGCCGATTTTGGCATCACTGAAAGGACGGGAGGTTGGAAGGAACAGGATTTGGCGTCGAAGCGCCGCGGATTTCGAACTGCCCCGCAAGCACGACACGGGGCTCGGTTGGGCGTAGCCTGCCTTCAACAACCAGGAGGAACCAACCGATGAAGATCGCCAAGATTGAAGACCTGCACTGCGACGCCGGCTGGCGCACGTTCTCTTTTCTGAAGGTCACCACTGATGACGGGCTGGTCGGCTGGTCCGAGTATACCGAGGCTGACGGCAGCCGGGGGCTCACGGCCGTCATTCATGGCATGGGCGAAGCGTTGATCGGCACCGACCCTCGACCGGTGCAGGCCATCGAACTCGCTGCTGTATGTCAAGCAGGTGCAGGCGCCGAACGGGGTCAACCAGCGCGCCATGGCGGCGATCGAGAACGCGTTGCTCGACATCAAGGGCAAGGCGCTCAACGTTCCGGTTTACGAGTTGTTTGGCGGTCCGGTCCGCCGCCGCATTCCGGTCTACTGGTCCCATTGCGGCACGTACCGGGTGCGCAATGCCGAAGCGCTTGGCGTCCCGGCGCTGCGCACCTACGACGACGTGGCGGCGCTGGGGGCGGAGGTGAAACGGCGCGGCTTCAAGGCGCTGAAGACCAACATCCTGCCATTCGACGGCGAAAAGCTGGTCGGCTTCGGCCCGGGTTTCGGGCGCACGCCGGGACACCCTGAACTTAACGCCGACCGCGCAACGTTGCGTGCGGTGCATGACACGCTGGCGGCGTTCCGGCAGGGCGCGGGGCCGGAGATGGGCATTCACCTTGACATCAACTATCATTTCAAGACCGAGGGCAACCTGAAGGTCGCCAAGGCGGTCGAACCGTTCGACCTGACATGGCTGGAGATCGACAACTGGGATCCTCAGTCGCTGGCACTGATCCGGCGGCAGGCGCCCTGCCCGATCGCGTCGCTGGAATCGGTCACCGGGCGACGCGCGTTCCGGCCGTTCCTGGATGCCTACGCGACCGATGTCGCGATCATCGACGTGATCTGGAACGGTTTTCTGGAGTCGGTGAAGATTGCTGCCATGGCGGAGGCATATGAGGTCAACGTGGCGCCGCACAACTACTACGGGCATCTGTGTTCCGCCGTGAGCGCGCATTTCTGCGCCGTGGTGCCGAATTTTCGCATCATGGAAATCGACATCGACAGCGTCTCCTGGCGGGATGAGCTTTTCATCAACGCTCCGGTAGTAGAAAACGGCGAACTGATCGTCCCGGAGCGTCCCGGCTGGGGCGTGGACGTGAATGAGGCCGCCGTCAGGGCCCACCCACCAAAAGGAACACGATGACTGAAGCCACCTATGACATCCTTGGTATCGGCAACGCGATCGTCGACGTCGTCGCCCGGGCCGAGGACACCTTCCTGTCGCGCCACGACATGCATAAGGGTGCGATGATCCTGGTCGACACGGCGGCGGCGGACGCGATCTACGCCGCCATGCCGCCCGGCCAGGAGAGCAGCGGCGGATCGGCGGCCAATACCTGCGCGGTCGCCGCCAACCTGGGCGCGAAGGTCGCCTATATCGGCAAGGTCGCCGATGACCAGCTTGGCGGCGTGTTCCGGCACGACATCAAGGCGGCCGGGGTGCACTTTCCGACCAGCCCGCTGTCCGGCGGGGTGCCGACGGCGCGATGCCTGATCCTGGTCACGCCGGACGGGCAGCGGACGATGAACACCTACCTTGGCGCGTGCGTCACGCTCGGCGAGGCGGATGTGGACGCGGCACTGGTCGCGGCCTCGGCGGTCACCTACCTGGAGGGTTACCTGTTCGATCCGCCGCATGCGCAGGCGGCGTTTCGCAAAGCCGCGGCCGCGGCGCACGCGGCCGGGCGCAAGGTCGCGCTGTCGCTGTCCGACCCGTTCTGCGTCAACCGGCACCGTGCCGCGTTCCTCGACCTTGTGGCCAACCACGTGGACATCCTGTTCGCCAACGAGGCTGAAATCACCGCGCTGTATGAATGCAACACGTTCGAGGAAGCTGCCGAGGCGGCCCGCACGGACGTCGCGGTCGCGGCCCTGACCCGCAGCGAGGCTGGCAGTCTGGTCCTGCGTGGCGGCGAGACGGTGAAAATCGCCGCTCATCACACCAAGGTCGTGGACACCACCGGGGCGGGCGACGCCTATGCGGCCGGGTTCCTGTCCGGCCTGACGTCTGGCAAGAGCCTGGAGATCTGCGGCCGCATGGGCAGCATCGCCGCGGCCGAAATCATCAGCCACTATGGTGCCCGGCCGGAGACGGACTTGCGGAAACTGATGCCGTCCGCGCCGGCACATTGATCGCCGGCCGGTCAATCCGTTGATGCCTCCCCTGCTCCGGACGTGGCGCAGGGGAACGGGCGTGACAGGGCGCGGGCCTGACAGGGAGCGGGCAGCTTCGGCATTGCGTCGCGGATCCTTGACCATGACCAGCCAACCGGCACCGGCGATTCCGATCACCGGGCTTGTTCAGCTCCTGGCCTCCGTCGTGCTGCTGTCCAGCGCGTGGCCGCTGACCAAGATCGCGCTTGCGGCGGGTTCAACCCCGCTGTGGTTCGCGGAAGGGCGGGCGGTGCTGTCCGGGGTTACCGCTTGTGTGCTGCTCGCGGCCATGCATCGGTTCCGCCGCCCAACGCGGCCGGATTTTCCCGCGATCCTGGCCATTGGCGGCCTGCAACTGGGTGCCTATTTCGCCCTGGCGCATGAGGCGGTTGCCTGGGTGCCGGCCGGCCGCACCGCCATCCTGGCTAACACCACGACGATCTGGGTGGTGCCGCTGTCGCTGATCTTCCTGCGCGAGCGTATTCCGGCGGGTCGCTGGCTGGCGGCGGGCCTGGGTCTGACGGGCGTCGTGGTGCTGATGAACCCGCTGGCGATCGACTGGTCATCCGCCAAGGTCATCGTCGGGCATCTGTTTCTCCTGGGTGCCGGGTTGTCGTGGTCGATCGCCATCATCGTCACCCGGGCGACGCGGCCGAGACTGTCGATGTTCGCGCTGCTGCCCTGGTGCTTCCTGACCGGGTCCCTGGCGCTTCTGCCGATGGTCTGGTGGCATGCCCCGCATGGCACGCTGGGTGATGCGCCGGCGTCGCGGTGGGCGCTGTGCTATATCGGCTTTATCGCCGGGCCGCTGGGAACCTGGTGCATCATAGAGGCAACCGCCAAACTGCCGACCCTGGTGTCCTCGATCGGCTTCCTGACCACCCCCGCCATCAGCCTGCTGCTGGCCAATGTCTTCCTGCACGAACCCTTCACGCCCGACCTGCTTGCCGGGTCGGCGCTGATCATGGCCGGCGTCGCGTTCGCCGCCTGGCCCACCCGGAGCACCGCATGATCCTGAACGCCATCGAGGCCGGCGAGGGGCCGCCGGTTGTCATCCTGCATGGATTGTTCGGCGCCGCTCGCAATTTCGGCGCTGTCCAGCGGGCCGTTGGCCAACGGTTTCGCGTCCTTGCACTGGACATGCGCAACCATGGCGACAGCCCGCATTCCGCGGACATGCGTTATCCGACCCTGGCGGCCGACGTTGAGCAGACGCTGCGGGCGCATGGCATCGCGCAAGCGGCGGTCATTGGGCATTCGATGGGCGGCAAGGCGGCCATGGCGCTGGCGCTGCAATCGCCGGGCCTGGTCGGACGACTGCTGGTGTCCGACATCGCGCCGGTCCCTTACGAGCACGGCAACACAACCTTTACCGCCGCGATGCGGGCCATCCCGCTGACGCCAGCGTTGAACCGCCGCGAGGCCGACGCCGTCCTGGCACAATCGGTCCAGGACCCGACCCTGCGCCCGTTCCTGCTGCAAAACCTGCAGTTTGGCCCGCAGCCTCGCTGGCGCATCGGATTGGACGAGATCGCGGCTGCCATTCCCGACCTGGAGGGCTGGATCGACCTTCCCGGCAGCTATCAAGGCCCGTCCTTGTTCGTGACCGGCGCCAACTCGAACTACGTGCTGCCGGAACATCGCCCGATCATCCGGGGGTTGTTCCCGGCTGCCCGCTTCGTTGCGATCAAGAATGCCGGTCACTGGGTGCATGCCGACAACCCGGCCGGGTTCCTGTCGGTGGTGGAAGCGTTCCTGCATGACTGGCAGTAGCGGCGGCAAGCCTGGCGGCGGGGCGGGGAGGCTTGATTCAGTCGTGGTCTGACCCTCCGCTGATCGTCTTCGGGGGCGCGCTGGGGACGTGCCGGGCCTTCGTCAATGTTTCCCGGCCGCTGACCGGGCTTTGGTTGGTATGTTAATTGTCAGTACATTCGGGCCGCATCAAACCGTCACGATCCCGGTCCCGGACAGCCATCTTGTTTGGCATCGGTCAAACCAATAGAACGATCCACGTTTCCAATGCCTCGCCCGCAAGCCAAAGCCTGCATCCTGCCGAGGGTCGACGCCCGAAGGCTTATTCAAAGGACCCTTGATGTTACTGGTGAAAACATCGGCACTGGCGGGCAAGCGGGCCTCTGCCGCTACCGGCGCGGCGGCTGGACCCGTTGTTCGGTCACCGACCGGGCAGGCGGCCTTGACGCAGCGCCGGTCGGCGGATCGGATGCGGGCTCGCCAGGAGAAGGCGGCCGAACGGATCGGCGCGGCCACGGAGCAACTGGCAAGCGGTGTCACCGAAGCGTCGGCGGCGGCCGAGGAACTGAGCCGGGCGCTGGAACAGATCTCCAGCGCAGCGGCCGAAGCCGCGGGCGCGGCGCAGCAATCGCAGTCGGCGGTGACCAGCCTGGGCGGCGTGTTCGCCCGGGCCCGGGAGCAGGCTGCATTGTCACGCCGGCAAACCGAATCGCTGCAGGCCCTGTTGACTGAGCTGGGCCTGGGCATCGAGGTTCTGGTGGCGTCGGTTCAGGACAACACCGCGCGCCAGTTGCGGTCGGTCGAACTGGTCGCGGCGCTTGAAAGCCAGGCGGCCAACATCGGCGAAATTACCCAGGCCGTCGGCGACATTTCCGAACAAACCAATCTTCTGGCGTTGAACGCCGCGATCGAAGCGGCCCGAGCCGGCGAACACGGCCGCGGCTTTGCGGTTGTCGCCGACGAGGTGCGTGCCTTTGCCGAAACGTCGGAGCGGAGTGCGCGCGACATCCAGGGGCTGGCCGCCGCCATCGCGACCGAGGTTCGGGCCATCGCCGAGCGTATCCGGTCGGCGGCGGAGCGGGCGCGGAACGAGGCGCAGCGGGGCAACGACGTCATCGAGAACCTGCGGACCATGCGCACCGGGATGGATGTGCTTGCCGAAGGGTCGCAGGCGATCCAGCTTGCCGCGGTGGAAGCCGAGACCGGTGTGAATGAAGCGCAGCGCGGGGCTGAACAGGTCGCGGGCGCGGCGGAGGAGCAGTCGGCGGCGGCGGCCGAGGCACAGCGTGCGGTGCAGCAGCAAAGCACCGCCTTGGCGCAAAGCCAGCAGACGGCCCAGGCACTGGCGCATCTCGCGGAGCAACTGCAGAGCGGCACGAGTGACGGCAGCAGCTCTGAACAGATGTCCTCGGCGGCGGAGGAATTGTCATCGACGGTGCAGGAACTGTCGGGGACGGCCGGCGAAATCCTGGCGGCGCTGGAGCAGATCAGCCGGGGTGCACAGATCCAGGCGGCGGCGACCCAGCAATCCAGCGCCGCGATGGCGCAGATCGAGCGGGCCGCCGCCGCAACCCGGACCGCGGCGGCGCAGGCGATGGAACGGACCGACGCGCTGAGTCCGCTGGTTGCCGCCAATCTGGAAGCGGTCGGGTCGCTGAACCGCGGCGTCGCCGACGGCCTGGAAGAAAACCTTGTGGTCATCGGCATGGTGGGCTCGCTGGAAGCGTCCAGCCGACGGATCGAGAAGATCGTCAGCCAGATCGCGCTGGTGGCCGTCCAGACCAACATGCTGGCGGTCAGCGGTTCCGTCGAGGCGGCGCGCGCCGGGGAATTCGGCCGCGGCTTTGCCGTGGTATCGGCCGATATCCGCTCGCTTGCCCGCGACGCGGCTGAAAACGCGGATCGCATCCAGGATCTGGTGCGCTCGATTCAGGACCAGGTTGTTGCAGTGCGCCGTGACCTGGAAACGCTTGCCACCGCGCTGCGGGCGGAGCGTGTGCGCAACCAGACGCTGGTGGATCGGTTCGGAACGGTCGGGGCAAGCATGAACGCGATCCGGTCCGGGGCGGCCGACCTGCTGGCCGAATCGGGTGCCATGGTCGCGTCGGTGGGCGAAGTGCTTGCCGGAACCAGGCAGATCGCCGCAACGGCTGCGGAAACCAGCGGGGCGGCGGCGCAGGCCGCCTCCGCCGGCCGGCAGCAGGCCCAGGGCGCGGAGGATCTGGCCGCCGCGATCGAGGAGATTGCCGCGCTGGCCGATGAACTCAGGATCGCGGAGGCCTGAGACGATGCCCTCGGTGGGGGTTTCGGCGGTGGGGGTTTCGGCGGCGGGGGTTGCGGCGGCGGCAAACCCGGCCAGTGGGGCCAATGTCCTGACGTTTCGGGTCGCGTCGGAAGCGTTTGCGATCGCCGCCGAAATGGTCTCCGAGATCGTTCGCACCCCAGCTCTGACCCGCGTGCCGCACGGGCCGCCGAGCTTGCTGGGTGTTGCCAATCTGCGGGGGGCGGTGCTTCCGGTGGTCTCATTGGCGCGGCTGCTGGGGCATGATGCGGGCGTACCTGCTGCCGGATCACGCGTTCTGATCGTCGCCGGCGATGCCAAGGTTGGACTGCTGGTCGATGCGGTTGCGGCCTTCACCACCGCCGGTGACGGCAAGCTGATCGATCCCGCCGCGCTGCTGGCCCAGGCGTTTGGCGGCTTGCTGCGCCGGTCCGGGTCAGATGCCACCGCTGGGATCGCGGCACGGGTGGGGCCCGCCAGCGTGTTGCAGGACCACCGGCACGATGAGATCGCGCTGATCGGCCTGCGCCTCGGCAGCCAGGAATATGCCCTGCCGCTCGATAAGGTCGCCGAGGTCATGCGCCTGCCGGCAACGCTGGCCGAGGTGCCGCGAACCGACGATGCGATGATGGGCGTCACCAGCCTGCGCGGTGTGCTGCTGCCGCTCGTGTCGCTGCGGGTGCTGCTGGGTTTGCCGCCCGACGCGTGTAACCGCGCCACCACCCGCATTGTCGTTACCCGACTGGGCAACGTCGCGGCTGGGCTGGTGGTTGATGCGGTGACGGCGACCCTGACCGTGTCGGCCGGGTCGATCGATCCGGTGCCGCCGGTGCTGATGCGCGGCAAAGGGGAGGCGCAGGTCGAAGGTATTTGCCGCCTGGAAGGCGGACGGCGGCTGGTGTGCCTGTTGTCTCCCGCTCGGTTGCTTGATCCGGCGACGGCGGCGCTTATCCAAACCCAGGGCGAACAGGAGGCCTCCCGCATGCCTGCCCCCGAGGCGCACAGCGATACCACGGAGCAGTTCCTGATCTTCCAGCTAGGCGACGAGCAATATGGACTGCCGATTGCCGCGGTGGATGAGGTTGTGCGTCGCCCCGATGCCCTTACGCGGTTGCCGCGTGCCCCAGATTTCGTTGATGGTGTGATGAACCTGCGTGGCCGCGCGGTACCGGTGATCGACCAGCGCCGCCGCTTCGCGGTTGCCGCGCCGGGCACGCGCGGCCGTCGCGTGATTGTTGTCACGGTTGACGGGCTGCAGGCCGGTTTCGCGGTCGATGCGGTGTCCGAGGTGTTGCGGGTGCCAAGCTCCGAACTGCGGCAGGCGCCGGTGCTCGACGCCGATGGGGCACCGGTGTTCGATCGGGTGGCGATCAGGACAGGCGGGCGGGTGCTCCTGCTGATCTCGCCGAAAGCGCTGCTGGACCAGGCGGAGCGGGACCTGCTGGTATCACTGACCGAGACCGCAACCGCACCATGATCAAGGTCCTGGTGGTCGATGATTCGGCGCTTATGCGCAAGGTGCTGGGCGATATCCTGCGGGCGGCAGGCGATCTGGAGGTGGTCTGCGCCCGGGATGGCGTGGAGGCGATCAAGTGCCTGCATGAATTCCAGCCGGATATCGTCACGCTCGATGTCACCATGCCGCGGATGGACGGACTGGCGTGCCTTGACCGGATCATGGTCGAACGCCCCTGCCCGGTGCTGATGGTGTCGTCGCTGACCGAGGCCGGCGCCGACGTGACGCTGGAAGCCATGCAATTGGGCGCCGTCGATTTCATCGCCAAACCGGCGGGTACGATCTCGCTCGCGGTGGATGAGTTCGGTCCGGCGCTGATCGAGCGGGTGCGAGCGGCGGCCCGGGCCCGGCTGCGGCGAACGCTTCGCCTGACGGAGCGGGTGCGGCTGCTGGCAAATACCCGCACGGTGCCGCGGCACAGTACGACGGCCCGGGCGGCGTTGCCGTGCGGCCCAACGCCAGCGACAGGGGCAGCGCCAGGGGCAGGGGCAGCAACGGTAGCCGGGACGTTGGCATCGCGGACGGTCAGCAACCGGTTGCAGGCAAAGGACAGCGTCGTGCTGGTTGGCGTTTCGACCGGCGGTCCACCGGCGCTGGATGCCCTGCTTTCGCCCCTGCCGGCCGATTTTCCCTGGCCGATCGTGGTCGCCCAGCACATGCCCAAGCTGTTCACCGGACCGTTGTCCCGCCGCCTCGACAGGCTGTGCGCGCTGCGGGTCATGGAGGTGACGCGGATAGAGCCCCTCACCGCCGGCACCGTCTATATCGGCAGGGGTGATGCGGACATCATCGTCGCCATGCGGTCCGGCGGCCCGGTCGTCATGGCGGCGCCGGCCGGGGCCGAGTATCGCTGGCACCCCAGCGTCGATCGACTGGTGACGACGGCGATGGCGCATCTGGCTTCCAGCCGCCTGATCGGGGTGCTGATGACGGGCATGGGCAACGACGGCGCCGCCGCCATGACCCGGCTGCGGCAGGACGGCGGGCAGACGATCGCCGAAGCCGAGGAGACCGCGGTGGTCTGGGGGATGCCCGGCGAGTTGGTGCGAGCCCGCGGGGCCACGTTCGTGACGCCGCTCGACGCGATCGCCCGGCAGTTGATGGACTGGGCGGCATGAACGCACCTGCGGCCGACAATGGCCCGCCGGTGCTGAGTGCCGACCAGCTGCGCCGGATCTGCGACTTCCTGTATCGCCGCACTGGCATGGCCTTCGGCGAGGCCAAACGCTACTTCGTCGAGCGCCGCGTCGCCGATGCCCTGCAGCGGACCGGAACCCGGTCTTTCCCGGCGTACATGACGGTGCTGCAGGCCAGTGCCGCCGAGGCTGAGGCACTGATCAACAGCTTTACCATCAACGAAACGTATTTCTACCGCGAGGACCATCAGCTTCGCTGCCTCGGGCGGTCACTGTTGCCGGAGATCGTCGCCGGCCGCGGCCCTGGCGACCTGGTAAGAATCTGGTCGGTCCCTTGCGCCACCGGTGAGGAACCGTATTCGGTGGCGATCTGGCTGCTGGAGAATTGGCCGCTGGTCGATGCCTACAACATCGAGATCGTGGGTTCGGACATCGACACGCAGGTGCTGGCGGCGGCGCAACAGGGCGACTACGGCCCGCGTGCGCTGAGCCGCCTGCCGCCCGCCGAACTGGAGCGGTATTTCGAGCCGGCGCGGGACGGGATGCGTCGGATCATCGGGGACCTGCGCGAATTGGTGCGGTTCACCGTCGCCAACCTGATCGATGTGCACAGCATGGCCGCGCAGGGTTGTTTCGATATCATCCTGTGCCGCAACGTGCTGATCTATTTCGATGACGAGGCGCGGCTCGATGCGTCGCGAAATCTGTATGCGGCGCTCAATCCCGGCGGCTTCATCTGCCTGGGCCACACCGAATTGATGATGCGCATTTCCGACCGGTTCGTGCTGCGCCATTTCAAGGACGCGATCGTGTATCAGCGGCCCATCGGCTGATGGACGAACTGCTGGAACAGTTTGTTCTGGAAAGCCGGGAGCTGGTGCAGCTGGCGGTCGATGACTTGCTGGCGCTGGAGCAGGCACCGGACGACGCCACCCACGTCGACAGTGCATTCCGCGCGGTTCACACGCTGAAGGGATCGGTGGGCCTGTTCGCGTTCGAGGCGCTGGGCACTGTGCTGCACGCGGCCGAGGACCTGCTTGGCGGGTTGCGGGATGGGGTGATCATCGCGCGGCCGGCGACGATGGATGCGCTGCTCGCCTGCATGAACACCATCGACGCCTGGATCGACGCCATCGCGACGACTGAAAGCCTGCCGCAGGGCGCCGAAGCGGTCGCGCGCGACCTCGCCGAGGCGCTGCGGCGGGCAATGGGGGGACGGGGCGCGGCAGCTGTGTCGGTCCAGCCCGGCGTGGTGGATGACGAACCCGGCTGGCTGACGGCGCTGCGGGCGCGGGATGCGGCGAGCGCTCGGGCCGGGCACGGGATCCTGACGGGCATACGATACATACCGGGACCCGACTGTTTCTTCCTGGGCGACGACCCGCTTGCGCTGGTCCGCGCTGTACCGGAGCTGGTCGCGCTGCAGATAAGGACGGTGGAGCCCTGGGTCCTGGCGGCCTTCGAACCCTACCGTTGCAACCTGGTGATCGAAGCCCTGAGCGCGGCGTCGATCGACACGGTGCGGCAGATATTCCGCTTCGTCAGCGACCAGGTTGTGATCACCGCGACCCGTCCCACGGCGATTGGCCTGATATCCAGCCCCGAAAGGGCGGGCGATGGGACCCAACCTTTGGCGCGCGTTGATCCGGCCTATCCCGCGTTGCGCGTTGACGCAGCCCAGCGCACGTTGCGCGTGGACGCAAGCCGGATCGACGCGCTGGCCAACCTTGTCGGCGAACTTTTTGTGGCCAAGAACCGCTTGTCCCACCTGGCGGCGGAGGCCGCGGTCACCATGCCCAGCCTGGCCCGGGCGCTGGCCGCCAACCATGCCGACATCGACCGGCTGGTCGGGGACATGCATCGCGCGGTGACGGGCACCCGCCTGACGCCGCTGGGCCAGGCCTTCCGCCGCCTGCCGCGTGTGGTGCGCGAGATCGCCGGCAAGCTTGGCAAGGAGATCCGCTTCGAAATCAACGGTGCCGGCACGGAGGCGGACAAGTCGATCGTCGACGCCCTGTTCGAGCCGCTGCTGCACGTGCTGCGCAACGCCCTGGACCACGGCATCGAGCTGCCTTCGCAGCGACAGGCTGCCGGCAAGGCGCCGCAAGGGCTGATCACACTGAGCGGCTGGCGAGAGGGCGAAAAAATCGTCGTCACCGTGCAGGACGACGGCGCCGGCATCGACACCGCGGCAATACGCCGGACGGCGGCGGCGCGGGGGTTGCTGGATGCGGCGTCAGTCGCCGGGCTCGACGATGCGGGCGCGATGGATTTGATCTTCCTGCCGGGCTTCTCGACCGCGGCGTCGGTGACGGCGGTATCGGGGCGCGGCGTGGGGATGGACGCGGTGCGGACCGCCCTGGATGCGATCGGCGGTCGCGTCGGCATCACCGGCACCCCTGGCGCGGGGACCTGCGTCCGCTTTGTCGTGCCGCAGGCGGTCGCCGTCACTACGATCGTCATTGTAAATGTCGGCGACGAGCGCTTCGGCATACCGATGGAGGTGATTGCCGAAACGGTTCGCATACCCCGTGCCCATACCGTGCCGGTACGGGACGGCGTCGCATTTGTGCTGCGCGACCAAACGATCCCTTTGCTGCGCCTGTCGGATCTGCTTGGCCGCGACGGCCCGGATACTTTGGCGGATGCGAAGATTCTGGTCGCCACTTTGGGTGGGAACAAGATCGGCATCGAAGTAGACGGTTTCGCCGCACGCATGGATGTCGTGCTACATCCACTGCATGGATTGCTGGCCGGGTTGCCCGGGATGCACGGCACCGCGCTGCTGGGGGATGGACATATCCTGCTGGTGCTGGATTTGGCGGAGCTGGTTGGATGAGTGTGTGTCTGGATCAAAACGTAATCGTGATATCGAGTCCGGTGCGGGTGGAGGACGCCGAAACCCTGCTGGATCACCTGCAAGCCGATCCGGACCGGCGCGTCGACATCGCCCGGGCCGGTCCGTTGCACACCGCGGTTTTTCAGTTGTTGCTGGCGTTTCGGCCGGCATTGGCGGGTCCATCCGCCGACCCTTTCGTGCAGACCTGGCTGGTGCCGATCCTTGCTGAAGATCACGAGCGTTAAGATGCTTATCCAATGTCCTGGAGAGACCAAAAGCGTGAAAAGATTTGTCGTCCGGTGTATTGAAGTGACAAAATGTGTGAATTCACCCCTGATGGCGCGCGGAATGGTGAGCCGCACTTGGAGCAAGCCATGCCAATAACGGTGCTGATCGTCGATGACAGCAAGCTGGCGCGCATTGTTGCCGGCAAGGCAATCGGCAGTCTGCAACCAGATTGGCAGCGCATCGAAGCGGCCAACGCCGCGGAGGCGATGGACAAGATCCGGTCCGGCAAAGTCGATGTTACCTTGTTGGATTACAACATGCCTGGCCAGAACGGGCTTGATCTGGCGGCCGAGCTGCGCACGTTGCACCCGTCCATGCCGATTGCCGTCATCACCGCGAATGTGCAGGACGAGATCGTGATCCGCGTTCGTGCGCTGGGCGCATCGTTCGTGAGCAAACCGCTGACCGAGGATGGCCTGAGAGGCTTCATCTCCGGCGCGGCCCTCCGGTTGAGATCGGAGGCCTGATGGTACCCGTGGACGCGGCCCTGGATGAGCTGGAACGCGACGCGCTGACAGAGCTCGTCAACATCGGCGTCGGTCGCGCCGCCGCGGCGCTGCGCGCGATGGTCGGGCGTCAGGTGCTCCTGTCGGTCCCTTCGATCGAGATCATCAGTCACGCGGACGCGGCCGCGCTGATCAGCGAACGCGAAACTGAAGAGCTGGTTTCTGTCCATCAGGATTTCACCGGGGTATTTGCCGGGCGGGCACTGTTGATCTTCCCGCAGGCGAACAGCCTGGAACTGGTGCGGGCGGTGATGGGCGATGAAATACCGGCGGCTGAAATGGCTGAGATGGAGCAAGAGGCGCTCGCCGAAACCGGCAATATCATTCTGAACGGTTGCCTGGGAACGATGGCCAACATGCTGCGCCAGCCGCTGACCATGAGCCTGCCGGAGGTGCGACGGACCCAGAGCTCGGGCCTGTTCCAGAGCAACACCGATGCGGTTGGGGACGGAATGGTGCTGTTCCTCTACATCAACTTCTCAGTCCAGGGACGCGATATCCGAGGATATATCGCGATGCTGACGGACCTGCCGTCCCTCAGCGCGCTGAAGCTGCTGGTACGTGATTTCATCGCAAGCGTGATGGGCGACGATGCCGAAGCCGTGGGCTGACTTTTGGGTCGGGCGGTCGGGTGACGATGTCTGACAAGCACGCCTCGATCCTAGCACCTGCCGATGCCCTGGCGAGCTCGGTCGAGTTCCTGCGCCGCCTTGCCGGTGCTTGGTTCGCGACGATGGAAGGATCCGGCATGGCAACGGTTGTAACCGACCCTGGCCTGCCGGATAACCCAATCATTTACGTCAATGCAGCGTTCACCCAGCTGACGGGCTATTCTGCCGCGGACGTAGTGGGCCGCAACTGTCGGCTGCTGCAGGGGGCGAACACGAACCGCCAGACGGCAGCGAGGATCGGCGTGGCGATCCGTACAGGCTCCGCGATCAAGGCCAAAATCCTGAACTACCGCAAGGACGGCAGAGCGTTCTGGTGTGAGATGCACCTGGCGCCCATCCGCGACGAAACAGGCCGGCTGCGATTATTCGTGGGAAACCAGATCGACATCACATCCGGCCCGCCGTTGAGCGAAACCGAAGCTGCCTTTCCGGCGAATCCCCGGCTGGACGTCGTGCGGGAGCGGTTGCGCAGCAATCTGTCGATCTCCGGTGCGGCGGCGGCATGGGAATGGCCTGTCGACAGTCAACGTATCGTGGGTGACGCCGGCTTCGCCACACTGCACGCGATATCAGCCATCGAGGCCGCCGAAGGCATAAGCCCCAGCCGCTTCTTTTCGTTCGTGCATCCACAAGACCGCAGCCGCATGCGACTCGCCATGGGCGGGATGTTCCGCGGCGCGGAGGTACTTTCGAAACAGTATCGGATTATGTTGCTGGATGGCACCGTACGTTGGGTCCAGGTGCGCGGCAGGTTCTACGATGCCGAATTCAACGAGCCCGCCCGCCTCAGCGGCATCCTGATCGACATCACCGAGCAAAAGCGGCTCGAGGAGCAGTTGCGGATCGCACAGACGGCGGGCGGCGTCGGCACGTTCGAGCACGTCGATGGCTACGGCACGGCGTCTGTCTCGGCGCAGTTCTGCAAACTGCTGGGGCTGCATCCGGCAACCGACCTTCCGGTGCGGACGATCAACGCTGTGATCCACCCGGAAGACCCGCCTTTGATCCCGCTTGGCGCGAGGCCGCAAGCGGGGCCGGTGCAGCCGGCTGATTTCCGGATCACCCGGCCGAACACCAAGGAGTCGCGTTGGCTGACGCGGCGGGGCGAATTCCTGCGCGATGCCGAGACCGCGGATTTCCGCTTCAGCGGGGTGATTTATGACATCACCGATGCCAAGCACACCGAAGCCCAACTGCGGCTGCTGAACGAGACGCTTGAATCGCGGGTCGAGGAGCGCACGCGGGAGCGCGACCGCGTCTGGCGCCTGAGCCAGGATCTGCTCGGCGTGGTCGACACGGATGGCCGATGGGTCAGCGTCAATCCGGCGTGGAAGGCTTTGCTGGGCTGGGACGGGCACGAGATCATCGGCAAGACGTCGGACTGGCTGCAGCATCCCGACGACCGGGAGGCGACACGTCGTGAGCTTGCCCACCTGACCAGCGGCGGCAGGACGGAAAGCTTCGAAAGCCGCCTTTGCCAACGCCAGGGCGGCTACCGCTGGCTGTCCTGGACCGCGGTGCATGAGGACGGACTGATCTACTGCGTCGGCCGCGATATTACGGCTGAGAAAGAAGCCGCGAAGGCGCTCGCTGACGCCGAAGAGCAGCTTCGGCAGTCGCAGAAGATGGAGGCGGTCGGCCAGCTCACGGGCGGGCTGGCGCATGATTTCAACAACCTGCTCACCGGCATCGCGGGCAGCCTGGAATTGCTGCAGGCCCGGGTCGCACAGGGACGCTTCCAGGAACTGGAGCGTTTTATCACGTCGGCCCAGGGCGCATCCAAACGAGCCGCGGCCCTGACACACCGGCTGCTTGCGTTCTCCAGGCGCCAGACGCTTGATCCCAAGCCAACCGACGTCGGCGCGTTGATCGCCGGGCTGGACGAGTTGGTCCGGCGCACCATGGGTCCGGAGGTGGCCGTCGAGGTGATCACGCCGCCCGGGCTGTGGCACGTCCTTGTCGACCCGAACCAGCTTGAGAACGCCTTGCTCAATCTGTGCATCAACGCGCGCGATGCCATGCCGGACGGTGGACGGGTGACCATCGAGCCATCAAACCAGTGGCTCAACCCGCGAACCGCGTCCGAGTATGAATTGTCGCCCGGGCAGTATGTCGCGCTTTGCGTGCGTGACAGCGGTGTCGGCATGCCGCCCGAGGTGATGGCCCGCGCGTTCGACCCGTTCTACACGACCAAACCCATTGGCCAGGGGACGGGGCTGGGCCTGTCGATGATCTACGGATTTACCCGGCAATCGGGTGGCCAGGCTCGGATCGCGTCCGAAGTGGGTGTCGGCACGACCGTTTGCCTGTATTTCCCGCGTTATTTCGGTGACACCGAATTGTCCGAGGCGGTGGCTGAGCTGGCGGGTGCGCCGCGCGCGGAGTGTGGCGAGACGGTGCTTGTGGTTGACGACGAACCGACGGTCCGCATGCTGGTGTCGGAAGTGCTCGAGGACCTGGGTTATCGCGCGATCGAGGCCGCGGACGGGAAGGCAGCCATGGCCGTGCTGCAGTCCGCCGCACGGCTTGATCTGCTGGTGACGGATGTGGGTTTGCCCGGCGGGATGAACGGCCGCCAGGTGGCGGAGGCGGCCCGCGCGGCCCGGCCTGACCTGAAAGTGTTGTTCATCACGGGCTACGACGAGAATGCCGCGCTGACGCAGGGACATCCGGCGCCTGGGACATACGTGCTGACCAAGCCGTTCGTCCTCGACGATCTGGCCAGCCGGATAAAACTGCTGCTGACCGGGGTCTGATCGCTCGACCGGGAACATTTGACGAAGTGATCGGTATCAAACGCGGCTCTATCGCTGGCCGCTGATGTCCGGTATAGGGACGCACCGGGCAAAGCCTTTCGCGTCTCTCCTGCCGGCCAACTGTATGACGTTTTGCCGAAGCATGGCAGAAACGCGTCGAACGGCCAGATTTTCGCTCGTAACCGGCAGGGTTACAGCCTAAGTGTGCGCCGCACCATCCAAAAGCCAGGACCGTATGCAGATCCGTAACGTCGCTATCATCGCTCATGTCGATCACGGCAAGACCACGCTCGTTGACAAACTGCTAGGCCAGTCGGGGGCATTCCGTGAACATCAGCAAGTGACCGACCGCGCGCTGGATCGTAACGACCTGGAAAAGGAACGTGGGATCACCATCCTGGCGAAATGCGCCTCTGTAGTGTGGCACGACACGCGGATCAACATCGTCGATACCCCTGGCCACGCCGATTTCGGCGGCGAGGTGGAACGCATCCTGAATATGGTCGATGGCGCCATCGTCCTGGTGGATGCGGCGGAAGGTGTGCTGCCGCAGACGAAGTTCGTCGTCGGCAAGGCCTTGGCCCGTGGCATCCATCCGATCGTCGTGGTGAACAAGGTGGACCGCCAGGACGCTCGCCCTGACGAGGTGCATACCGAGATTTTCGACCTGTTCGCGGCGTTGGGCGCGTCGGACAGCCAGCTCGATTTCCCGATGCTGTATGCGTCGGGCCGCAACGGCTGGGCGGACGACACGCTGGATGGCCCGCGCAAGGACCTTTCGCCGCTGTTCGACATGGTGGTGTCGCACGTGCCGCCGCCGACCGTGAAGCCGGACGCGCCGTTCGCGATGGTCGCCAGCATCCTGGAGTATGACAACTTCCTGGGCCGCGTGCTGACGGGTCGTGTCGAGCAGGGCGTGGCCAGGGTCAACATGCCGGTCAAGGTGCTGCGGCGTGACGGATCCGTGGTGGAAACCGGCCGCCTGACCAAGCTGCTGTCGTTCCGCGGGCTGGAGCGGGTGCCGGTGGAAGAGGTCATGGCCGGCGATATCATCGCCGTGGCCGGTCTGTCCGAAGGCACGATCCCGGACACCATCGGGGCGCCGGAACTGGCGGCGCCGCTGGAAGCGATCCCGGTCGATCCGCCGACCCTGGCGATGACGTTCCGCATCAATGACAGCCCGCTGGCCGGTCGCGAAGGCAAGAAGGTCACGTCGCGCCAGATCCGTGAGCGGCTGTTCCGCGAGGCCGAGGGCAACGTCGCGATCAAGGTGACCGACTCCAACGAGACCGATGCGTTCGAAGTCGCGGGCCGTGGCGAACTGCAGCTTGGCGTGCTGATCGAGCAGATGCGCCGCGAAGGGTTCGAGCTGACGATCGGGCGGCCGCGGGTGCTGACGCAGCGCAATGCCGAGACCGACGAGCGTGAAGAGCCGATGGAAGAAGTGCTTGTCGACGTGGACGAGCCTTACACCGGCGTGGTGGTCGAGAAGCTGGGCCGCCGCAAGGGCGACCTGCGCGATATGCGGCCATCGGGTGGCGGCAAGGTGCGGATGACGTTCCACATCCCGTCACGCGGGTTGATCGGCTACCACGGCGAATTCCTGACCGACACGCGTGGCACCGGCATCATGAACCGACTGTTCGCCGGGTACGGCCCCTGGAAAGGCGCGATCGAGGGTCGTCGCGCCGGATCGCTGATCTCCACCGAGAGCGGTGAGGCGATCCATTACTCGCTGTTCTACATCCAGGAGCGGGGGACGATGTTCGTCAGCCCTGGAGAGAAGGTCTACCAGGGCATGATCCTGGGCGAGCACAGCCGCGAGTCGGACCTGGAAGTTAATCCGATCAAGGAGAAGAAGCTGACCAACATCCGCGCCGCCGGCAAGGATGACGCGATGCTGCTGATCCCGCCGCGGAAAATGAGCCTGGAGCAGGCGATCGCCTATGTCGAGGATGACGAGTTCGTCGAGGTAACCCCGACCGCGATCCGGTTGCGCAAGCGCTATCTGGACCCGAACGAGCGCAAGCGGTTTGAGCGGAAGATCGACGCTGAAGCAGCCGCCTGAATTCTGAAGGGGGCAGAAATGCTCCCTTTTCGGCCCTCCATGATGGCGCCGAACGTGCCGGGGCGGCTATGGTGACGGCGGAGGCGCTGGGGCTTTGACCAGCGCGGCAAGATACTCCGCCAACTTCTCCGTCTGCCGGCGGATATCCGGCACCGCCGTCATTTCCCAGAAGGCACCTTTGGTGACCGGCCCGACCGCGAACAGCCGGCGGGATATCGCACCTGCCTTGTTAAGCAACGCGCAGTTTCCGGTCACGTCCAGACCAAGTCGCAATGGATCCGGGCGGACCACCCCATCGCGCAGTAATCCGCGGATCAGCGGATCGGCAATTCGGTCGTAGTCCGCGCCAGGACCGGCGCAATTGACGATGCGTGCGACCTCGATCGATGCAAGCGTCTCCGCTTGCCGGGGCTGATAGGAAACCTCGACCCGAGCGCCGTTGACCGCATAGTCGCGAACCCTGCCGACATGGATGCGCAGCTGGCCTTCGGCTCTGGCGGCTTCGATCCGCTCGGCGACCTCCCCGGCCATCCGGTGGCGATGGACGTCCCACCAGGGCCGCAGATGCCGCAGAAAGCGCCTTCGATCCTTCAGGGACATCGTTTGCCACATATCGACGGTAAACGGACGCAGCTCATCGATGATCGGCTGCCAACTGCTGCCCTGGGCGATGGCCCGAGCGCTCTCCTGCCGCAGGAACCGCGTGAGCGCATTGATTGCGGTCGGAAAAGGCTCGTGCTCCGCGGCCGGCATCCGCACCGCGGCATGCCGCCTTGGCACCAGCCCGCGGCGCGATATGGCATGGATCGGCCCACGGTGGCCCTGATCCAACAATGATATGACGGCATCGACCGATGTCAGACCGGTGCCCAGCAGCAGTATCGAGGCGTCGGGATCGAGCCCCGCCAGTGCATCGGACGCCCACGGATCGGGGCGATAAAATGGCGTATCGTAGAAGCCGGGATCCCGTGTCGAGACCGGCTCCGGCGGGAAATTACCGGTCGCCAGCACCGCGAAATCAGCCTCCAGCGACCGGTCACGATCCAGGGTGAGCAGCAGTCGCCGGGTGCTCCGGTCAAGTCCGATCACGCTGCCCTTGACCAGTTCCAGGCGGTCCCGCGCACTGCGCTTGATTTCATCGTTCAGCAGCGCTCGGATATAGGCGCCGAAGGCCCGCCGCGGCGCGAAGGTTTGCGGACCGGCCTCCTGATAGCCCGGCTGGGTGATGAGCCAGTTATGGAAGTCGCCTGGACGGTCGTGGAACGCGCTCATGCGCGCAGCCGGCACGTTGAGGATGTGGCTGGCGTTGTCGGTGGCATAGGCGAGACCACGCCCGAACTGGCTGTTGCGTTCGATCAGCACCAACCGGGTGGGCGGCGGACAATGGCGAAGCAGATGCAGCGACAGCAACGTGCCGCTGAACCCAGCGCCGATCACCGCGATGGTGGTCACAGGTGGTATCCGACCAGATTGGGAGCGTTACGAACGCCTGCCATAAGTCTCTTCGGTCCATTACCTATTTATCCGATAGGAATAGTCGTATATAAACACAGGGGTATGTCAACCGAGTACGGCGAGCTCCGCGCATTTCGATGAAGGCGAAGATTGACCCGTCATCACGTTCCGGGCAGATCAAGCCGATGTTATCGAGCAAGGGTAAATATGCGATCCGAGCCGCGATGTTCCTGGCGGAGCAGTACGGCAACCCCGGCTGGACGCCAACGTCCGAGATCGCCGAACAGGCACACATCCCACGGAGGTTTCTGGAGGTTATTCTGGTCCAGCTTCGCGACGGCGGGATCGTTGACAGTCACCGGGGCTCACATGGCGGACACAGGCTATCGTGCGATCCGACGACCATCTCGGTCGCTGCTGTCATGCGTGTTGTCGATGGGCCGCTGGCGTTGACCTCATGTGCCAGTGTGACCCGCTTCCGGCCGTGCACCGACTGTCCCGACGTACGGACCTGCCGCATACAGCATCTGATGCGAGACGCCCGGAATGCGGTCGCGAATGTGTTGGAGAACTGCTCCCTGATCAGCCTCGCCCAGCCCGCCGGCCCAAATCCCCAGGCCGCATCGGACGTCGGAACGTTCCTTGGCGAGCCGAGCCGCAGCCTGCCGGCACCGATTGAAGACTGACCGGCCAGACCGGTTTGAGCCGGACTGTTGCCGGTCCGGTTGATGCTGCTTTAGTCCGCCAGTATGGGCGCCGGTGCGACGAACGGCTTCAGCAGCAGCGACAGCACCACCGACACCACCACGTTGGTAATCAGCGCCCACAAGGCGATGTAGCCCGGGAAGCTGACACCGGCGAGCGACACGGTGAACACCGCCGCCTTGAACGAGGTCGTCGATGCCATCCAGGTTCCGACGCCGGTGCCCACGGCCCAGCCGGCCAGCAGCGCCCAGCCGTTCAGCATCCGCAGATACAGCCCGAGAATGACCGACGGCAGAACCTGGATCATCCACAGGCCCCCGAGTAACTGGAACTGCAGTGCATACGGCACCGGCACCAGCACGATGAACACGAGGGCGCCGAACTTGACCACCAGCGACGCGATCTTGGCGACGGTCGCTTCCTGCGCGTTCGAGGCATGCGGTGCGATGAACCCGCGGTAGATCGTCCGGCTGACGATGTTAGCGCAGGCGATCGACATGATGGCGGAGGGGACCAGCGCACCGATGGCGATCGCCGCGAACGCCACACCGGCGAACCAGTCCGGAAACACCGCCAGGATGAGGGCGGGGACGGCGAAATTGTTGCCGTAGCGCTTAAACCCGTCGGCGAATGCCGGGTCGGTACCGACGTGCAATGCCACGGCCATAAAGCCCAGCAACGCCAGCAGACCCAGCACCAGCGAATACGCCGGCAACAGCGCCGCATTACGCCGGATCGCGCCCGGACTTGAACTGCTGAGGATCGCCGTCAGCGAATGCGGGTACAGGAACAGCGCGAGGGCTGATCCCAGCGCCAGCGTCGCATAGGTGCTGTAGGCGCCATAGGTATCGCCGACGGGCGCTGCCAGGGTCAGCTTCGCGGCTGGAACCGCCGAGAAGACCGGTCCGAAACCGCCCAGCTTCAACGGCACGAAAATCGTGACCGCGATGACCACAAGATAGATCAGCACGTCTTTCACCACCGCGATCATCGCCGGGGCGCGCAGGCCGGACGTATAGGTGAAGGCGGCCAGGATGACGAACGCGATGATCAGCGGCAGGTCGCCGATCAGGCCATCGCCGGAGATCCCCATTGCGCCGATGACGACCTGCATGCCGACCAGCTGCAACGCGATGTATGGCATGGTCGCCACGATGCCGGTGATGCCAACCGCCAGTGCGAGCCATTTGTTGCCGTAACGGCCCAGCACGACGTCCGACGACGTCACGTAGCCATGCCTGTGCGCCAGTGACCACAGCCTGGGGAAGATCAAATAAAGCAGGGGATAGACCAGGATCGTGTAGGGGACCGCGAAAAAACCAAGCGCCCCGGCGCCGTAGACCAGGGCGGGCACCGCGATGAACGTGTAGGCGGTGTACAGGTCGCCGCCCAACAGGAACCAAGTCACGAAGGTGCCGAAACGGCGCCCGCCGAGGCCCCATTCGTGAAGCTGAGTCAGGTCACCGGCGCGCCAACGCGCCGCCCAGAATCCCAACCCGGTGACAAAAACGAATAGCGCGACAAAGACAGCTAGGGCGGGCCAGTTCACGGCGGATCCTCAGTGTTCGGCTTTGTAGATGATGCCGGCGATCGCGGCGGAGATGACGACCCATATCAACTGGTACCAGTAGTAGAACGGGAAGCCGAACAGTTCTGGTGTCAGGCGATTATAGGACGACACCCAAAGCATCGCGATGAACGGAAGAGCGAACAGAATGCGGAGCCAGTGCCGTCGCGGCGCCTCGCCGGGCTGCGTAGCCATTGGATGTTTATCCTTCCCTGTCGTCCTGACGATGCGGCTCCAACCGACGCCACATCAATCCGCTTCAATCAGATATATCGTTACGGGTCAATTGGTTCTGTATCGGAAAGTTGACGCCGCCGAGGAAGCACCAGCGAGCGACATGCGGCACAACCCGTTGTTCAGGCGAGAGATGGACCAGTGCCGAGCGGGCCGCCACGACGGGTGATTGCGACGCCTACTGTCCCAGGCCAGGAATGCGGCCGAAAGAACCTGACGATTGCGCCCGGAGCGCTTGGTCGGACCCTCCGGTGCGTGAAACTATCCGGTCCGCGACGGCACAACCGCTCACGCTGCCGCGAGTTTGTCCATCGCATGGGTTAATGTGGCAAGAAAGCCACACAATGGCAGATGACATAAGGAAATTGGTGCAGCGCAGCAAATACCTCTTGCATGCTGCACCTGCGAAGGCCATTCTCAGTCCTGCAGACGCGCTTCGGCGCACTGCTTTCTTGGACGTTTCCTCCCTAAACTTCGGCGGTGCCAAAAGCACCGCCGTTTTTTTTGTGTCGTTTTTTTTGTCTGGGGCCCGGCCGGAAGTTCAGGCCACCAAAGCCGACAGCAATGCGTCCAGGCGGATGCGTCCCTCTCGGGTTGCCAGCAGTCGCTCGGTCGTCAGGACCAGATAGCCGGCGGCGATACACTGGTCCAGGACGTCCGCTGTCCACCGATTGCTGCGACCGTGCGGCCGGTTCGGGCGGCAAACCGGGCCCGGTCGATGCCCTCGGTCAAACGCAGGCCCATCAGCAGCGCCTCCCTGGCGCGTTCCTCGGCCGCGACCGGCTCATCCGCCGTCAGCCCATCGCCGTCGCGCTCCACCCGTTCGGCCCAAACTTCCGGCGCGCGATGCCGCCTTGTGGCATGCAGCGATGCCATCGACCGTGACCCGTCCATGCGCGCCAGGGCCGATGCCGGCGTAGTCGAGGTAGCGCCAGTAGGCCAGGTTGTGCCGGCTTTCCTCGCCGGGCCGGGCGTAGTTGGAGATCTCGTAGCCCGCAACCCGGCCCGCGCACATTCCTCGCCGGTCGCGTCATAGAGTGCCGCCGCGGTGTCCTCGTCCGGCAGGATGATCTTGCCCTGCCGGTGCAGCGCCTCGAACTGCGTCGCCGGCTCGATGGTCAGTTGGTACAGCGACAGGTGATCGGCGGCGATCGCCAGCGCGGCCCGCAGTTCCTGCCGCCACGCCGGCGAGATCCTGACCCGGGCGGGCATAGATCAGGTCGAACGACACGCGCGAAAACAGCCGCCGGGCGAGAGCCAGCGCGGCGATCGCTTCGTTGGCCGAATGCTGGCGGCCAAGCGTGCGCAGCGCGGTCTCGTCCAGGCTTTGGATGCCGATCGAGACGCGGTTGACCCCGGCGGCGCGATAATCCGCGAGCCGCCCGGCCTCGATGCTGGTCGGGTTTGCCTCCAGCGTGATCTCGAGGTCATCGGCGGTATCGAACCAGCGCGCCGCATCGTCGAGCAGCGAGCCCACCGTGGACGGGTCCATCAGACTTGGTGTGCCGCCGCCGAAAAACACTGACGTCAGCCGCCGCCGGCCTAGTCGCGCGGCCTCGGTTGCCAGTTCCCGGCGCAGCGCCGAGGCGAAGCGAGCCTGGTCGATCCGGTCGCGAACGTGGGAGTTGAAGTCGCAATAGGGGCATTTGGCCAGACAGAAGGGCCAATGGACATACAGTGCCAGGTCGTCGGTCAAAGCTTCAGACTGGATGGAATGCGCATGTTCAGGTGATTGGGCACCGACCAGATCTCCCGCACCTGGCGCACGATGTGAAATCCGGCGCGAAGGTAGTTGGGCAGCGCCCGCGGATGGTCGGCGGTGCAGGTATTGACTGTCATGCCCCTGGCGCCGTGACGCCAGACCTCATCCACCGCTGCGCGCAGGAATGCATAGCCAATGCCGTGACCGATGGTCCCCGGCATCAAGCCGAAATAGCTCAGGTTCACGTCCGGCCAGGTCCGGCCATCGAGTTCGAAGAACCCGGCCGGCTCGCCCTTGCTGTACAGAGTATGGATGGCGACCGCCTTGTCACGCAGCATGGCGGCAAGTTCCTCGTCCGGCGCCGTACGCCGAAGCCACCACAGGTAGTCGGCGCCCACCGTGTTGTACAGATACCGGTAGAACGGTACGGACGGCGCCTGCGCGCGAACAATCTGGAATCCCGGCGCGAGACCCGGCGCCGGAGTCTCCGGCGCCTGGTCCATCCGCAGGAATGTCACCGTAACACCCACCCGCGTGACAGGACCCATTTGCCTTCCCTCATGTCTGAACTGCGAAATCTTTATCCCCAAAATCATACGATACTACCAGGGCCCACCTGGCACCACGGTCTTGCCCGGCGAGTGTCAGGATCCGATGACTGCTCTATCGCATGCTCACGGCAATTCCATGAGTCGGTCGCGGTTGGTCCACGCGAAGTGATGGCAGCATTTGGTCGAAGTGTCGCTACCATAGACCCATCGGGGAATGGTGGCGGACGACGGCGCCAGGATAAACGCGGCCGATGCGCCCCAGACCTGCATCTGGGCACCAAAACGGGGGATATGATGGCCAGCGACAGGCCTTACGGGGCAGGACCTCAAGCCGGCCTGCCGGCTCGGGATATGATGAACGCCACGCTCGCGCGTCATTGGTGGACCATCGCCTTGCGCGGCGGGATGGCCATATTGTTCGGTATTGTCGCACTGGCGGCACCCGGCGCAGTCTTGCTGTCCCTCGCATTTGTGTTCGGGATCTATGTATTCGCCGACGGCATCATCGGCCTTGTGGGCACGGTACGCGCGGTCAGCGCCCATGGTCACTGGGGTTCGCTGCTCGCGGAGGCGGTGCTGAACATCCTCATGGGGCTGGTGGCTTTTTTCATGCCCGGTGCCGCGATACTGGCGTTCGTGCTGCTGATGGCCGCCTGGGCGCTGATCAGCGGCGGCTTGATGCTCACCGCGGCATTGCGCCTGCATGCCACGCATGGACGCTGGTGGCTCGGGCTGGGCGGCGTCGCATCGCTGATCTGGGGCGTGCTGTTGTTGCTTGCGCCGGTTACGGGGGCGGTCGTGCTGACCTGGTGGCTAGGGATCTATGCGATCATCTTCGGGGTCGCACTGCTGGTGTGCGGCTGGCAGCTACGCTCCCAAAAGGATGGTTACTAGGGCAGACCGAGTTGCCTTGGGATGTAGATCAGGTCGTCTACATCCCGTTCCGCTGATGTTCAGTCGTCGCGGTGTACTCGTTCCATCTTCTCGTGCCGTTCCTGCGCTTCGATCGACATGGTCGCGATCGGGCGCGCTTCCAGGCGCTTGATGCCGATGGGTTCGTCTGTTTCCTCACAGTACCCATAACTGCCCACCTCGATCCGCACCAGCGCCTGGTCGATCTTGGAAATCAGCTTTCGCGCGCGATCCCGGGTTCGCAGTTCCAGCGCCCGGTCAGTTTCAACGCTGGCACGGTCGGTGATATCGGCTTCGTGGATGCCGCCTTCCGACAGGCTGGCCAGGGTTCCGTCGGCGTCCCGTAACAGGTCTGCCCGCCAACGCAACAGCTTCTGGCGGAAGTACTCGACCTGGATGGGATTCATAAACTCCTCATCCTCGGTGGGACGATAATCAGGCGGCAAAGTCACCATCATTCGCATTCGATCCTGCTTATCCTCCACCCGCTTGACCCGGCGGAAAACCGAGCAACCCAGGCGACCGGCCCATTCCGGCTAGTGAACGCGCGGACGTATAGCGAGGTGTCCGGCGCACGCCAAGAGTAGACACGAAAACGTCAAATAATAACAATGAAACCGGTGCTGACCAGCATTTACCTTGGGATTCTGGTGCCGATCGGCAACTTCTGCCGAGCTAAACCGGACCACCGGGCACGCAATCCTGGCGTTTTTGTCGTGGCATAAAAGTTGCTAACCCGATATATAACCTTTTTCAGGATGAACCCTTGCGCAACATGCGCGTGAGCGCCGCCTTTTTGTTTTGTCTCGCCATTTGCACGTGGACAACGGCTTGGGCGGACGTACGCATCAAGGACATCGCTGATGTCCAGGGCGTGCGCGAAAACCAACTGATCGGCTACGGCCTTGTCGTCGGGCTCAATGGAACCGGGGACAAGCTGAACAACAACGTCTTCACCCGCGAATCGCTGATCGGCATGCTGGAACGCCTGGGTGTGAACACCCGCGACCAGGTCACTGCCTTGTCGACCAAGAACATCGCCGCCGTCATGGTGACCGCGCAACTGCCCGCCTTCGCACGCAGTGGCACCCGTATAGACATTTCGATTTCGGCCCTTGGCGACGCCACCAACCTGACCGGCGGCACATTGCTGGTCACCCCGCTGCTCGCCGCGGATGGCGAAGTATATGCGGTGGGCCAAGGCACGCTGACCACCGGCGCGATTGCGGCGCGTGGTGCCGCGAGCTCCGTCACCCGCGGCGTGCCCACGTCCGCGCGGATGGCCAACGGCGCGACGGTTGAAAAAGAGGTCCCGTTCAGCCTGGACAAAGGCAACAGCCTCTGGCTTGGGCTGCGTAATCCGGACCTGACGACGGCACAACGGATCGCCTCCGTCATCAACAAGACGGTTGGCACCATCGCCAAGGTCTCCGACCCCCGCACGGTGCGGATCGACCTGACAAATCGCGATGCGATCGACACGTTGAGTCAAATCGAGAACCTGCGTGTCGAACCGGACAACGCGGCGATCGTGGTGGTCGATGAAGCGAGCGGCACGATTGTGATGGGTGCGAACGTGCGCATCAGCACGGTGGCGATTGCCCAAGGCAACCTGACCATTCGGGTAACCGAAACGCCGGAGGTTAGCCAGCCCGGTCCGTTCTCCAACGGGACGACCACCGTGACGCCCAAGACCACGATCCAGATCGACGACCAGCATGACAAAAAACTGGGAATTCTCGAGCACCGGCGTGACGCTGCGCGACCTTGTGGCCAGCCTCAATGCATTGGGTGTCGGTCCGCGTGACCTGATCAGCATCCTGCAATCGATCAAAGCCGCCGGCGCACTGCAGGCGGATCTGGAGGTGCGCTGATGCCAAAGCTCTCGGCCACCCAGACCGGGCAACTGCCGCCGATCCAGCAACCGGTACGCCCGAGCGTGGCGGCTGTGGCGCGGCCGTCACAATCCGCCGATCCGGCGAAGATCGCCAAGTCTGCCCATGATTTCGAGGCGATGGCGATCGGCCAGATGCTACAGCCCATGTTCGACACAGTGAAAACCGACAAGAACGCGTTCGGCGGCGGTGCCGGAGAGGAAGCCTGGAAGCCGATGCTGGTGCAGGAGTTCGCCAAGCAGATCGAGGCCCATGGCGGGCTCGGATTGGCCAAACCGGTTTATGACGCAATGATGCGAATGCAGAAGGTCCCCGCAAAATGAGCAACGATCTGATGGATGCCGGACAGCGACTGGTCGACGTTCTGGTGCAAGAAAACGAGGCGCTGGCACGACAGGATTTTGCCACCGCAGTCGCACTGCTACCGGCCAAGGAAGCCGCCCTGGCCGATCTGACGAAACAACCGAAGGCAGTCACGGTGCCGCCGTCGCTTATCGAACTCGGACAGCGCATCGGTGGCCTGGCGGCGGAGAATCAGGCGTTGCTGGAGCGCGCCGTCACGGTGCAGACGCGCATCGTCCGGATGGTGGCGCGTGCCTGCGCGCCGATGACGGACATGATGCAATACAACCGCAATGGCATTCGGGCGCCATCGCCGCGCACTGCCGCGCTCGCGCTGTCGACCCGAGCCTGATAGCGCCGGGCTTGGCGTGCGGGTGCGGGTCCGTGTGGATGGACTGAAACGGTTGGTTTGAGTGGGCGCTTCACGTCTGACGCAGGTCAACCTTGGAGGATCGGGTTGTTTGGCGCGGCGTCGGTGTGGCTGAGCGTGTGCATGCCAACCGGCACGCCCCCGCGGTCGGTCAGAAGATTATGGTTCATTCGCCGCCGCGACGGGAAAGTCTGCCAATCCTGAGATGGTGATGGCGTGAAGCTACGAACGGTATATTCGGGCCTCGCCCACTAAAGCGCGGCGGTGAACCGGAGACGGCTGCTCGCGTCGCCATGACGGCTGGATTATAGCCGTGGGATGCACGGCACCGACGAAGAACAGAATTTCGTCACCGGTTCGCCGGTGATCTCATTTGGTCAGATCACCGACCAACCGGCTGCACGAAGCTATCGCACAGTCCTGGCCGCGACCTGCCTCTATGCCCTCGCGGCGCTGGCAGTTGTCCCGTTCAGCAATACCGCGGTCGCGGAAATCCCCGCCCTCACGCCAATTTTCAGCACGATGGTGCTGACGACGGACCTTTGCTCAGGCTTCCTGCTGCTGATGATGTTCCGCCAGGTATGTCGCGTATCGCTGCTGATCCTGGGCTGCGCCTATCTTTTCGCCGGTTCGATGGCGCTGTTGAACCTGCTGACCTTCCCGGGCGTCTTGCCGCAGACCGGTCTTACATCGGGTTCACCGCAGTCCGCCGCCTGGGCTATCCTGTTGTACTGGGTGGGATATGCTTTCCTGACCCTCGTTGCGGTGCTGGTCGAATGTTTCGCCCATACGCGAGCGGTCGATCGAACCAAGGCCGGACCGGCTGTCGCCTTCAGTCTGTTGCTGCTGCTGACGCTGCTATGTGGCATCACCTTGATGACCACGCGCTTTGTCGATCTGTTACCGGCATTGATGCGCGGCTCGGCGTTCACACGGATGACGCTGCTGCCACGCCAGATCAGTGTCGCGATGATGCTGGTAACCGTGGCGCTGGGGCTGTTCGTCGCGGGGCGTCGCAGTACCATATTCTTGTGGCTGTCGCTGGCCGTCACCGCCACGTTGTGCGTCAACATCCTCACCTTGAGCAGCGGTGGCCGCAACACGCTGGGGTGGACGCTGGGCCGGGTAAGCTGGGTGATTTCCGCCTGCGTGTTGTTTCTGTTCTTCATGACCCAGTTCGCCGGCCAGCTGCGTTCCCTGGCCAGAGCGAAGGAGGCGCTTGAACAGCGTGTGCAGGAGCGAACCGCCGACCTGACGCGCGCGCTTCGGCAGCGTGACCTGCTGCTGCGGGAAGTCTATCACCGCGTCAAAAACAACATGCAAGTGATTAACTCCATGTTGTTTCTCGAAGGTAGACGCGTCGTTAACTCAACCACCAAGGATATGATCGATGTCCTGCGCAACCGTGTTTTCGCGCTAGGACTGGTGCACCAGCAGCTTATGTCCTCGGACAACCTGGAGCTGTTTGGTCTGGCACCGTTCATGCGCGAGCTGGTTGACAACCTCGGGCAGGCGCAGGCGGCTCACGAGCGGGGAATCGGGCTGGAGGTCGTATCAGACGACCTCCTGGTGAACCTGGACATTGCGATCCCGATCGGGCTGGTCACAACCGAACTGGTCAGCAACAGCATCAAGCACTCCAATGCGCGGCATATCACCGTGGGGTTCCGCCTTCTGCCGGACGACATGGCAGCTTTGAGTGTCGTGGACGACGGTACGGATCGTGACACCGAAACCGACAAAGTCCAGGCATCGTCGAGCGGCCAGGGCAGTTTGATCATCGCTGGCCTGGTCAAGCAACTGGACGGCCGTTTGGTGACAACACGGGACGCAGGCACCCGGATCGAGGTCATCCTGCCGTTACCGCAAAAGAAATAAAACAGCGGCTGCATCGTGATGGTGAAGGCCACGCGCCGGTCTGTCGGCGGGGGCATCGCCGGACGGAATGTTCGCGGCCGGCGTGGGAATGGCCGGTGCCCCGACCCAAGCCGGTTGGATTGCCTGGCCTCCTGAGCAGGATCTCTTTGTTTGAGACGACGTTTCGCGTCAGGCGTGGGATAAGTTCCAAGGGCTCGTTCGCTAATAACGAGCGGCCGGAAATGCCGGTGACACGCCCCCGCAAATGCCATTAACGGAATCGGTAAGCTTTACCATCTACCCCTGTCACTCGAACCTTTCGATGTCATGATGACCAGGGTAACCAAACGTTATGGCTAAAGTTTTACGCGGCCGGGCGGAACCCGAGATGACCGGCCTGCACAAGGCCTCGATTCTGATGCTCACGCTTGGCGAGGAGCAGGCCAGCAAACTATTCGCGATGATGCACGAAGATGAGATCAAGGCGATCTCCTCCACCATGGCGCAGCTTGGCGTGGTTGCCGCCGATACGATCGAGGAGCTTTGCGGCGATTTCGTAGAAAACTTTGGTGCCACGGGCGGCATCATGGGGAGCTTCGAAAGCACCGAAAACCTTCTGATGAAGGCGATGTCGAAAGAACGCGTCTCTCAGATCATGGAGGAGATCCGCGGTCCCGCCGGGCGCACGATGTGGGACAAGCTGGGCAACGTCAACGAAGAAATTCTCGCCAGCTACCTGAAAAACGAGTACCCGCAAACCGTCGCGGTCGTGCTGTCGATGATCAAGCCCGACCATTCAGCGCGGGTCCTGACGCTGCTGCCGGACTCCTTTGCGATGGAAGTCGTCATGCGCATGCTGCGGATGGAGGCAATCCAGAAAGACGTGCTGGACCGCGTCGAACGCATCCTGCGCGCCGAGTTCATGTCCAACCTCGCCCGTGCGTCGAGACAGGATTCGCACCAGTTGATTGCCGAAATCTTCAACAACTTCGACCGCAAGGCGGAAACCCGGTTCCTCGCGGGCCTCGAGGAAAGGAACCGCGAGTCGGCGGAAAAGGTGAAGTCGCAAATGTTCACCTTCGTCGACCTGCAGAAAGTCACGCCGCTTGGCCTGCAAACGCTGCTGCGTCAGATCGACAAGGAAAAGCTGCCGATCGCACTCAAGGGTGCGAGCGAAACGATGCGCAACCTGTTCCTCGCGCAACTATCCGAACGTGCGGCGAAGATGCTGCGCGACGATATCGCCGCCCTCGGCCCGGTGAAGCTGAAGGACGTGGAGGAAGCGCAGGGCTCGATCGCCAACCTGGCCAAGGAACTGGCGGCCAGCGGCGAAATCGAGATCAGCACCGGCAGCGACGACAGGATGATCGAATAGTCTACAGAAAAGGTTGGCAAAATGACGACCGTATCGATCTTTGCAGTATTCGAGGATTTCAATGACCTGGGGGACGACCATCCCGTCGGTTCCGTTGAAGACGTCCCGCTTCCACCGGCCGAAATCGGTGCAGCCCGGGAGGAGGCCTGGACCGATGGCTACCTGACCGGACGACAGGAACATGCCGCCCAGACCAGCGAGCAGCGCATGTCGGCCAAACTGCTGACATCGCTCCATGATTTGGATTGCAAGACGACCGAGGCGGTGGAAGCTGCGTCTCTGGCGGTGGCGGATCTGCTGATCAGCACCGTGATCGCCGCAGCATCCGACGACTGGTCGGCCAAACTGATGGATCGCGTGCGGCTGGTCGCCGACCGGATCAAGCCGGCCCTGACGGTGGCCCCGGAATTTGTCCTTCGCGACGACAACGGGGCGATACAACATTTCAACGACATATCGGATCTTTCACGCGTTCTGGAAGACGGCACCGCCGGTGAGGACGTAACGATCCGGTGGCAACGCGGCGAGGCGACGATCAGCCGCGCAGCATTACTTGAAGACCTCCGGGACGCGATCATTCCGCTATCCGCCGGTCTGGTAGACAGGCAAAACGCTAGGCATCTGACATGAGCGGTTCCAACCCTACCCCACCATCGGCGCAATTGCCGGATCCCCGGGAAACCTCGGAGAACGGCTCCGCCAAGGAACTCGAGGCGGTTTACGACATCTCGGTGACCGTGAGCGCGGTGCTCGGCAAGGCGAACATGCAGGTGTCGCAACTGCTGAAACTCGGGCGTGGCGCGGTGGTCGAACTTGATCGCCGTCTCGGCGAGGCAATCGACATCTACGTCAACAACCGACTGATCGCGCGCGGTGAAGTCGTGATGGTCGACAACACCCGCCTTGGCGTCACGATGACCGAAATCGTCAAGTCGGAACGTTCCTGATGGTGGCCTATTCAGCGCCCGGACTGCTGGTTCCCGATAGCCTGGAACTGCCCGCCGAGGACTACCCAACCCGGGTCACCCCGTTTCCGCATCCCCGGCAGCAGCCGCCCGCGGGCGACGGCCTGGTTTATCGCGACCCGACCATGGCGGCGATCGTCCAGCGTGCACAGCGCATCGCGCACTCCGACGCGTCGGTCCTGGTACGCGGCAAATCCGGCACCGGCAAGGAGGTCATCGCCCGGTACATCCACCGCAATTCCTCCCGCGCGAATGGTCCGTTCATCGGCGTCAACTGCGCCGCAATCCCCGAACAACTGCTTGAATCGGAGCTTTTCGGCCACGAGCGTGGTGCGTTCTCGGGCGCACTCGGTCAGCGGATCGGCAAGCTGGAGGCCGCACAGAACGGCACCATCCTGCTGGACGAAATCAGCGAAATGGATCGGCGGCTGCAGGCCAAACTGCTGCGTGCACTGCAGGAACGCGAAGTCGACCGGGTCGGCGGGCGAGCCCCGATCCGGCTAAACGTCCGCGTCATCGCGACGACGAACCGCGACCTGGAGCAGGAGGTCGCGAGGCAGAACTTCCGGGAAGATCTGTACTTCCGGCTGAATGTCGTTTCAATCCAGATGCCCAGCCTGCGCGATCGGCCCAAGGATATTCCCGCGCTGGTTGACCATTTCATCGAGAAATACCGCTGGGAAAGCGGGCGGGGCTCACGCCAGCTATCGCCTGCCGCGATGAGCGCGCTGATGGCTCATGACTGGCCAGGCAACGTCCGCGAACTGGAAAACACCATCCACCGGGCCCTTGTGCTGACGACGGACAGCGTGATCGGACCCAAGGCGCTGGAGGTCGGACCGTCGGCGGGATCGTCGGTGCACATCGAAGCGCCGCAGAGTGTATCGAGCTTTGTCGGCCGCCCGCTGCACTTGGTGGAGCGTGACGTCATCATCGGAACGCTTCAACTCACCGGCGGAAACCGCACCAGAACCGCCTCGATGCTCGGTCTGTCAATTCGTGCACTCCGCAACAAGATCAGCCTCTATACCGCTCAGGGCATCGAGGTGCCGCCCAGTATTCTCGTAAGGACGCCATGACGGCGTCATCGGGTGGTCTGTCCATGGACTCCCTGTATAACAGTTTAGGACCGTTCAGAAAGCTGGTACCCGGTGGCGACATCGGGCTGGCACTCTGTGTGCTGTTTCAGCTTTCCATCCTGATCCTGCCTATCCCGACTTTCCTGCTGGACGTGGCGCTTGCGCTTTCGTTCATCGCCTCGATCCTGATCCTGCTGGTCTCGCTGTCGCTGGAACGGCCGCTCGATTTCTCCACGCTGCCAACATTGCTGCTGCTGACGACCATCCTGCGGCTATCACTGAACGTTGCCACAGCACGGCTCATTCTGTCGCATGGGGCCGAGGGTCCTTATGCGGCCGGCCAGGTCGTGGCGGCGTTCGGCACCTTCCTGATGGGTGGTGACGTCGTCGTCGGCGCCATCATCTTTTCCATGCTGCTGATGGTGAATTTCATCGTCATCACCAAGGGATCGAGCCGCATCGCGGAAGTGTCGGCACGCTTCTACCTCAACTCGATGCCCGGCAAGCAGATGGCGATCGATGCGGACCTGTCGTCCGGCACGATCGATGAACCCACCGCCCGCCTGCGGCGTTCCGAGCTGTCGGAAGAAAGCGGTTTCTATGGCGCGATGGACGGCGCCAGCAAATTCGTCCGCGGCGACGCGGTCTGCGCGCTGATCATCACCCTGATCAACATCGTCGGCGGCCTGGCGATGGGTCTGTTCCGGGCGCACATGTCGATCGACAGTGCGTTCGCCACGTTTACCACGCTGACAATCGGCGATGGGCTGGTTTCGCAGATCCCGGCGCTGCTGGTTTCCACTGCCGCCGGTATCGTCGTTTCCAAAGGCGCGATCGAAGGCAAGATGCACGGGAAGCTCGCATTCCAGCTTGGCGCGAATGCGAACGCACTGATGCTCGGATCTGCCGCGTCTGGCATCCTTGCACTGCTGCCCGGCTTGCCCACCATGCCCTTCCTGCTGGTGTCAGGCCTGTCCGGCGCGGCGGCGTGGCATCGTTTTACATCACGAAACACCGAGCTTGCGGCGGCGGTGCCGGTGGTTCAGCCGCCGGATGACAACCTGACGCAGGTGTCCACGCTGGACGTGCTGCGGGTCGAGCTGGGATACGGCCTTCTGGAACTCGCGAACGGCGTCGGCAACCAGCTTCCCGACCAGATCAAACGCTTGCGCCGAGCCCTGGCCTCCGACCTGGGCTTTGTGCTGCCATCAGTGCGTATCCAGGACAATGTCGCACTGGACCCGTACAGCTACTCCTTTGCGCTGAAGGAAATCCCGGCCGGAACGGGCGAGCTGCGCCCATCGATGATGCTGGCCATCAGCCCGGGTGATCATGCGGTGCCGCTGCCGGGCGAACGCACGATGGAGCCGACGTTCGGGCTTCCAGCGTGCTGGATCGCGCCCACCGTGGCTGACCAGGCGCGATCCGCGAACTGGACAGTCGTCGACCCGGCAACCGTGCTCACCACGCACCTCGCCGAAGTGGTGAAGGAAAACATCTCCGAGTTCCTGTCCTACGCCGAAACCCAGAAAATCCTTGCCGGCCTGTCGCAGGAACAGCAGAAACTGGTGTCCGACCTGGTTCCGTCCGTCATCACCGTGGGCGGCGTGCAACGCGTGCTGCAGATGCTGCTGGCAGAGCGGATTTCCATCCGCGACATGCCAACGATCCTGGAGGCGATCCAGGAAGCTTGCGCCAACAATTCCAAATCCGTCAGTTCGATCGTTGCCCATGTGCGGACCCGCCTGTCCCGGCAGATCAGCGAAAGCCTGGTTGGGCCTTCCGGCTACGTACCGGTCATCGTGCTGTCCCCGGAATGGGAAGACACGCTGAGCAACGCGCTTGTCGGACCGCCAGACGATCGACAGCTCGCGTTGGGCCAGGACAAACTGCGGGAGTTCCTTGACCGGATGCGGGTCGTCGTGGATTCAGCCGTTCATAACGGCGAAAAACCCGTGATGCTCACCAGCATGCACGTCCGGCCACATGTGCATTCCATCGTCGAGCGGATCCGCATGAACGTCGCCGTCATCGCCCAGGCCGAGATCCATCGCCGGTCCCGCGTGAAAGTCGTAGGCACGATCTGAGATAAAGACGCCGTGCGGCGTGGCCGGGCTATCGGGCCGCTATTGTCCGGGTCAGAGGCTCATGCGCCGCTTGTCTCACGCTGGGACATCAGCAACGCGCTGATGCGGTCCAACAGTTGCGTACCCGACACCGGTTTACGCACCAGGGAGAACGAGCCGCTGATCGCGCCACCGATCGCCATGCTGGCGCCGTCGCCGGCGTATCCGGTCAGCAGGACGGCGGGCAGGTTCGGCCGCTGCTCCTGGGCCAGCCGGATCAGGGTTAGCCCGTCCATCGCCGGCATCGTCAGGTCGGATACGATGATGTCTATGCGGTCGCGCGAAGCAAGCCGGTCCAAAGCCACCACGCCACTGTCCGCCGGCAGCACGGTATAGCCCGACTCTTCCAGCGACAACGCGAGTACGTCCCGGACGATCGCATCGTCATCGACCAGCAACACGCATGGCCGGCCGCCTCCCGCGTCGTCGTCGCCGGTGGTTTCCCGCGCAACCCCCCGCGGCGCCGTCGAACTGGGCAGCCACAGGATGATCCGTGACCCCTTCCCGACGACGCTGTCGATGGAAAGGCTGCCGCCACTCTGTTCAACGAACCCCTTCGCCATCGCCAATCCAAGGCCAGTGCCCTTGCCGGGTTCCTTGGTGGTGAAAAACGGCTCCGTCACCCGCGCGAGCACCGCGCGATCCATGCCGACGCCGGTATCTTGCACCACGATCCGGACGTAGCCGCCCGGTGCAAGCCCAGCGGGATGCGGCAAGCCGGGCGAGACCATTTCGAGATCTGCCGTCAACGTCAACGTGCCCCCTGCCGGCATTGCGTCACGGGCGTTGGTGGCGAGGTTGACCAGCACGGTTTCGAACTGCCCGCGATCAGCGAACAAGGGTGGCAACCCGGGCATCGCGGCCACCTCGCAAACCACCGAACCGCCCAGGGTATGCGTCAACACTTCGGCCAGGTCGGTCAACAGTGCGGCCGCATCGATATGTTCCGCACGCAAATCACCGCGGCGCGAAAATGCCAGCAGGCGACTGGTGATGGCCGCACCTCGCTTGGCGGCATCGAGCACCATGCGGGCGTAGCGCAGGACGCGATCGGGATCATCCGGACGACGCTCGATCAGCGCCGCACCGCCCGACACCGCCTGCAGGACATTGTTGAAGTCATGCGCGATACCGCCCGCGATCTGGCCCAGGGCATGCATCCGCTCGGCATGAGCGGCACGCTGTTGCGCCGTCTCGCGTGCTGCCATCTCCTCGTGCACCCGCTGTTCCAACCTGGCATTGATCTGGTGCTGGATGTCCCGCAGGCGCTTTTCCGCGTCGATGTCGAGGAATACACCCAACGCTTCCTGGACCTGACCATCTTCCCATCGCAGCGGAACGCTCGCCACCCTGAACCAGGTTTCTTTGCCGTCGGCGTCACGAAATATGAATTCTTCGCCCGGCAAAGTGGATTCGCCGGATCGAAGCGCCCGCCGGACCGGGTAATTTTCGGGCGGCACTCGGTTGCCATCGGCGTCGTAACCGATCCACTCGCCACTGGGTGCCGCCGCCAGCGAATGAATCACCTGCCCATTGAGCTGTTGCATCGCGGCATTGCCCAGGACGACGTGTCCCTTCATGTCCACGATCCCGACGCCGAGCGGCAACGCTTCGATGATCTCCGACAGCCGGCTGCGTTCGGTTTCCAACATGTAGATCAGCCGGTCGCGGGCGAGTTCCGCTTCGTAACGCGCGGTCACGTCCATATTGATGCCGACCATGCGCACCACCCGCCCGTCGTCGCCACGAATGGTCTGGCCGCGTGCCATTAGCCGGCGGAGCGACCCGTCCGGCAAACGCACGTTGTATTCGGTGCCGTAGCGTTGGCCCGGCGATCTTCAGGGCGGTGATTATATCCGCCTGCACACGCGCCCGATCGGCTGGATGCACAGCCCGTTTCCAGCTGTCGGCACTGAGCGTAGTCGGATCGGGTTCCAGTCCATGCAGTTCCCACTGATGGGGGCTCCATGTCAGGTTGTTATGAACGACATCCCAGTCCCAGATGCCAAGGCTCGCCCCTTCTCGTGCCAGTTCCAGGCGTTCCTCGTTGATCCGAAGACCTGCTTCGGCACGCCGCAGTTCGGTGACGTCGGTCTGGTTGATCAGCACCAAAAGGCGCCCGTACACCTGCACCGGAGCGACCGCGATCAGCACTTCACGCGTCCCGAGGCGCCCCTTGATACGGGTTTCGTAGCTCGAGCTTCCGCCGGAGACGACCAGATCGCAAAGCGCCTGTATCCGTTTCAGACTGGTTCCCAGGGCGAAATCAGTGATCAGGCAGCCGCGAAATTCCTCGACCGTGTATCCGACATAACCCGCTGCGACGACGTTGCTGTCGATGATCCGCAACGTGTCAGGGTCAAGCAGTATCGTCCCGGTCGGCGACCGCTCGAACAACGCGCGGAACCGCGTTTCACTTTCCGCCAAAGCGACTACGGCGTCCTGTCGTCTGGCCGCCGCGTTCACCAGGGCCCGGGCAACAACATCGGTTTCCGGCAGTCCCGTCGCGGCGCGCCCCACTGGATCGATCCGGTCGTCATGCTCCGCAAGCAGGCGCAAATGCTCGATCGGGCGGGTAATTCCCCTGGCCGCCAACATCGCCAGCACAAAGCCTACCGCCAGCACGACCAGTCCACCCAGGCTGACGCTGATGATCGCCGCGCGCATCGGGGCGAAAACCACGTCCTCCGGTGCGCCGACGACGACAGTCCAGTTGAATGGTGCGATGCGGGTATGCGCCGCGATGGCCGCGGTACCTTCCAGTGTCGGTGCCCGAACGGTGCCTTCCGGATGCGCCTGAATGTTCGACCACAAGGCGGGAACCACATGGGATCCAACGAAGCGGTTTGCGTTGGGAACACGTGCCACCACCACCCCGGCGGCATCGGCGACAGTGAGCACCGACTGAACCGGGAGATGGCGTCGTGCAACCAGGTCCGTGAGCACAGCCGCGGACAGCCGGACAAAGAGATCGAAGGCAACATGTCCGTCCCGCATCACCGGCACGTCGACACTGAACCCCCATGTCGCCTTGGCAGGGCCGCCGAACCGCAGATCCGTAATGACCGGTTGGCCAGAACGGAAGACGTCGCGTTCCGTCACCATGGCGTCGTGAAGCGGTAAACTCAGGTCAGACGCGCTCTGGAGGGCAAGGAGACCGCGTGCGCTGTACAGGCGCCGCACGCGTAGGTCTGGCGTGGCGATTCCCAACAACGTTTCCGGCGGCAAATGAGCCAGGAAGATCTCGGCCTGTCGGTCAAACCCACTGAGATCATCTTCTTGCAAGGCCGGTGACATCGCCAAGGTTTCCAGCGACGAAATCCGCAGCTGCAGATCACGCTCCACCGCCACGGCCATGCCCCGCGCGGTCGCCAACAGCTCGTTGTAGATCCCTTCCCGTTCGGTTCGGTAGTTCAGGGTACTCGCGAAAGAGGCCCATGCAGCCCAGGGGCACCACACTTGCCAGCACCAGCAGGAGCAATCTCGTCCGCAATGACATATCGCGCCGCGAGCGGGCGCGGCCCGTGTCCTTCCGGATAGACCCGGAAGTCAACGTCTCCACATTTGTAAACCGAGCCTCTTGATCAGCGTCCCGGCGAGCCGTCACGCGACTTGACTCTCCCTATCTTTGTGCAGCCGTTCGAATAATACATTTAATCACGGCTACAAGAACGCTTACGGCACATTCCGGTAAGAACACCATGCCGTCCGGAAACGTTTCGACATGTGACGCTTTATCAAAGCAGTGGTTACTCAACCTCCGCCATCACACCCCGTATATAGGTGGACGGAACACCTTCGAAAGCGGATTTGGCACGCTTGCCGAGCCACCACCCCATCGCCGGCGGGACACTGCCGAAGTCAGGATCCGCACCAAGCTTCTGTGCGGCATCCAGCGCCCAATTCGGATTGTATAGTAATTCCCTCGCCAATGCGATCAGATCGGCCTTGCCTTCGTGAAGAATCGCCTCGGCCTGGTCGGCATGGACGATGTGACCGACGGCCATGGTCATCATGCCGGCCGCTTCGCGGATTTTTCCGGCATACGGCACCTGATAGCCATATTTGCGGGCGCGGACGCTGTCCATGGGGGAGCGTTCAAGGATACCCCCGGAACTGCAATCGATGACGTCAACACCTTTGTTTTTCAGCTCCCGCGCCAGGGCCACGCTTTGTTCGGGTCCCCAGCCGGCGTCATCCTCGCAGGACAGCCGCATGAACAGTGGCTTGTGGTCCGGCCAGTTGGCGCGCACGCACTCGGCGACTTCCAGAGCAAAGCGCATCCGGTTTGAATCGGATCCGCCATAGGCATCGTTGCGCCGGTTCACCGCCGGGGAAAGGAACTGGTGGATCAGGTAGCCATGGGCGCCATGGATCTCCAGCACGTCGAACCCGGCGGCATGGGCGCGGGCGGCGGCCTGGCCCCAATGGGTGACCAGTTGTGGAATTTCATCGCTGCTGAATGCCCGCGGGATCGGCATCCGGTCGCTGTGGGCGATCGCGCTTGGGGCGACCAGGTCCCAGCCTTCCCAGTCGAACATCTCCGGATGGTTCACGGTCAAGGGATGCTGCCCCTCCCACGGACGCGTCAGCCGCGCCTTGCGGCCGGAGTGACCGATCTGGATGGCCGCGGTGGCCCCTTGCGCCTTGATGAAATCGGTGATGCGCCTTAGTCCGGGAATGAATTCGTCGTTCCAAAGGCCGAGGTCACCGACGGTGCCGCAGCCACGACGCTCGACCTTGGTGGACTCCATCATGACCAGACCACAGCCGCCCGCGGCATATTTGCCGGCGTTGACCAGATGCCAGTCGGTGGCGAAGCCCTGAGCAGACGCGTACTGGTGCATCGGTGCCAGCACCACCCGGTTGCGCAGCGTAACGCTTCTGATTTGCAGCGGCGTGAACAGCAACGGTTTGGACATGCAACCTCGATCCGTTTGACCTTAGGCAAGAAATAGCGTGATTGCGGCAATGCGGCTAGCGGCGAACACAGGGCGTTGCCGGTTCCACGAACAAGGTGGCTTCAAAGCGGGCGTTCGCCGTCCGTCAAGACACTGACGGGCTGGATAGTTCCGCGCCTGACCCGTCCAGATCCGGGTGTGGTGCAACCAGGGCCGGCATAATTTGAGACGTCTTCCCGGCTATTGGGATAGAGCTTACATGCTGACTGCACCCAGCAGCGACGCCATAACTTGGACCGGAATGGATCAGATCCCGCAGACCAACGGGACGGGTTTGTTTCCGACAAGCTGGGATACGAAACGCGAAACGACCGTCGGGGTCGGATGCCGGTATCGCTACGTGGACCGTAACGTTGCTCGTTACGCGAGCGTCAAACGGCAGACTGGCCGTCTGCGGAAAAACCCCTTACGGGCGTCGATCTTTGCCAAGTCGGCTCGTCAGGCCGGGTTGGCCATGCGTGGCTGAAACCGTCCCTCGCGGAATAAACCCCGGAAGATTGCCGGTGCGGCAGGACGTTTACGAATTCAACGACACTGCCCCGGACCATGGGCAGTGCGTCGGGGGCAGGCTTGGGGATTGTGACCCGATCCTTGAGGGTGACCGCATTTCTGGCGCGCAACAGGCGATATGAGGGCTCGCCGGGCGCCCGCCTGACCGGTTTCAACCATCTGTTTCCCCTGCCCCTGCAAACGGTCTAGTCTGTGGGCACGGCCCGCAGCCAGATCAGGAGCAACCATGGCACCGCCCCCGCCTTTCGGCGCGAACTCCGCCGCCGCCCGCGACATCGCCAACGTCTTGCACCCATATACCGACCTCCAGGCGCATCAGCAGGTCGGACCCGTCATCATCTCACGCGGCAAAGGTGTTCGCGTCTGGGACGAGGCTGGCAAGGAGTACATTGAATCCGTCGCTGGCCTGTGGTGTGCGGCGTTGGGTTTCGACAATGAACGCCTGGTGCAGGCCGCCGCCGCCCAGATGCGCAAGCTGCCGTTCTATCACGCCTTCACCGCCAAATCGCACGAACCGATGATCGACCTGGCGGAAATGTTGATCGCCCGCGCGCCGGTGCCCATGAGCAAGGTGTTCTTCGCCAACTCCGGTTCCGAGGCCAACGATTCCGCCATCAAGATGGTCTGGTACCTCAACAATGCACTGGGGCGCCCGAAGAAAAAGAAGATCATCGGCCGCCTGAAGGGCTACCACGGTATCACTATCGGATCGGCCTCCCTGACCGGACTGCCGGCCAATCACCGCAGCTTCGACGTGCCGCTGCCCGGTTTCATCCACACCATGACGCCGCATTTCTACCACGGCGCCTTGCCGGGTGAGTCGGAGGACGAGTTCGCGACGCGCTGCGCCGATGAGCTGGAGAAGATGATTCTGACGGAAGGACCCGACACCGTCGCCGCGATGTGGGCGGAACCGATCATGGGTGCGGGCGGCGTGATTCTGCCGCCGCGCGGCTACTTCCCGAAGATCCAGGCGGTGCTGCGCAAATACGATGTGCTGCTGGTGGTGGACGAGGTGATCTGCGGCTTCTGGCGCACCGGCAACTACTGGGGCAGCCAGACGCTCGATATCGCGCCGGACATCCTGGTGTGCGCGAAGGCGCTGTCCGCGTCCTACCTGCCGATCAGCGCGGTCATGGTGAACGACACGGTGTTCCAGGCGCTTGCGCAAGAGAGCCACACCATCGGGACCTTCGGCCACGGCTTCACCTACTCCGGCCATCCGGTCCCTGCTGCCGTCGCGATCGAGACGCTGAAGATCTACGATGAGAACGACATCGGCGGCCATGTCGGCGTCATCGGCCCGCATATGCAGGCGGAACTGCGCCGCCGTTTCGCCGATCATCCGCTGGTAGGCGAGGTTCGTGGCGCCGGGCTGATCGCGGCTGTGGAGCTTGTGGCCGACAAGGCCAGCCACGGCAATTTCGATCCCAAGGCCAAGGTCGGCGCTCGACTGACCAAGCTGTGTGAGGATAACGGCGTCATCGGCCGAGCGGTGATGAATGACAGCCTGTGTTTCAGCCCGCCGCTGGTGATATCGAAGGACGAGATCGACGAGATGCTGACCCGTGTCGGCAAGGCGCTGGATGAATTGACCGTTCAGTTGCGCCGCGAGCAGATCGCCGTCGTCAACTAACCGCCTTCGTCTGCTTGGCCCCAGGCTGGACTTTGTTCTGGCCTGGGCTTTTGTCGGATTGGGCGTTTGTCGGATTGGGCGTTTGTCGGATTGGGCGTTTGTCGGATTGGGCGTTTGTCGGATTGGGCGTTTGTCGGGCTGGGGCGTTTGTCGGGCTGGGGCGTTTGTCGGGCTGGGGCGTTTGTCGGGCTGGGGCGTTTGTCGGGCTGGGGCGTTTGTCGGATTATGCGGTAAACGTCCGGACTTGCGATGGGTCGATGCACAACCGTGTCCCAGCCATATCATGGATAGCCCGACCGGGCGGTCGATGGCGGCCCCTGCCCTGGCCCGGCGATTGCCGCGAGCAGTTGATGTGACAATCCTCACCTTCAGTTGTATGCAAATCATCGTTTGGTGCTGAAACGCGGCCGAACCGAGGGGCGCAGCGGCATCGATACGGAGAACGTCAAATCAAGGTGCCGTCGAAAGGCACCTGAACCGGGGGAACCATGCGAAAGCTTCTACTGGCGGCCGCGCTCGCCGCACTCGTCCCATTAAGCGCAAACGCCCAGACGGCCAGCGACCTGATGCAGGGCGCCCAGAAGGACACCGCGAACGTCCTGAACTACGGCATGGGCTACAACCTGCAGCGGTTCAGCCCGCTGACCCAGATCAACCGAGACACCGTCAAGCGTCTGACGCCAGTCTGGAACTACAGCTACGATGACAATAAGAGCGAAGAATCGCAGCCGCTTATTTACCAGGGCGTGCTGTACGTAACGACCAACGCGGCCACCATGGCGCTCAACGCCAAGACCGGTGAGCAGATCTGGAAGTCAAAGATCGAATATCCCGAGGAAACGCCCCGGATCGTCTGCTGTGGCATTATCAGCCGCGGCCTAGCACTTTATGAGGGCAAGATCTTCCGTACCACGCTGGATGCCAACGTCATTGCGCTGGACGCGAAGACGGGCAAGGAACTGTGGCGCTCCAACGCGATCGACTACAAGGCCGGGTACTCGATGACGGTGGCCCCGCTGGTCGCTGATGGCGTCGTTATCACCGGCATATCCGGCGCTGAATACGGCATCCGCGGCTTCATCGACGGCTGGGACCCGGAAAACGGCAAGCACTTGTGGCGGACCTATACCGTGGCCGGTCCGGAAGACCCGAACGGCAAGAGCTGGCCGGGCGACACGTACCTGCACGGCGGCGGCTCCACCTGGATCACCGGGTCCTTCGATCCTGATCTGCACACCGTCTACTGGGGCACCGGCAACGCCGGCTCGTGGAACCCGACGACCCATCCCGGTGATAATCTCTACACCTGTTCGGTGCTGGCGCTGGATCCCAAGACCGGCAAGATCAAATGGCACTTCCAGTTCTCGCCGAACGACCCGTACGACTATGACAGCGTTGCCGAGATGGTGCTGGCCGACCTGAACATCGGCGGCAAGCCAACCAAGGTGCTGATGGATACCAACCGCAACGGTTTCTTCTATGTGCTTGACCGCACCGACGGAAAACTGATCGCGGCAAACCAGTACATCACCAAGCAGACCTGGGCTAAGGGCATCGATGAAGGCGGGCGGCCGATTCCCACCGAGATCACCGACAAGGTGCGTCAAGGGCAGGAAGTTGATGTCTGGCCAGGTGCGATGGGCGGCAAGAACTGGAGCCCGGTGTCCTTCAATCCCGGCACCGGCCTGGTATATGCCAACACGCTGAATTTCGGCATGCACTACAAGCCGGTAACGCCGGAATTCCGCGCCGGCCTGACCTACTGGGGCGCTGACATCAGCTGGATCTGGCCGGATGGACCGCGCGGTGGCCTCAAGGCGATCGACCCAATGACCGGTAAGGCCAAATGGGAAGCACCGAGCGACATCCCCCGATTCTCGGGCGTGCTGTCAACGGCCGGCGGCCTGGTGTTCTCCGGCAAGCTGACCGGCGAGCTTGAGGCCTTCGACGCTGACAATGGCAAGAAGCTTTGGCAGTTCAAGACCGGATCGGGCATCGAAGGCCAGCCGGTCACCTGGCAGCAGGACGGCGTGCAGTATATCGCCGTGTCCAGCGGCATCGGCGGCGTCTACGACCTGTTCTCGGGCGACGAGCGGCTGGCCAAGGTTCCGGCCGGTGGTTCGCTGTGGGTGTTCGCCCTGGCGCCGCAGTAACAACTGTCATGACACACGAAGGGGGGCGTCCTTCCGGGGGCGCCCCCGATTTCACTGCAACCGGAGACAGGAATGAGGTTTTCCGCTGCCCTCCTCGCGGGCCTTGCACTTTTCGCCTTCTGGGCAACGGCACAGTCAGCAACGACAGCAGAGCCGCCACCGACCCCTCAAGAGTTTGCCAAGGGATCTGAACTGTTCGGGCAGATCTGTTCGCATTGCCATGGGCCACATATGGTCAACCCGGGAAACTCCTCGTTCGACCTGCGAAAATTCCCGCATGACGACCGGGAACGCTTCTTCAATTCGGTGCGTAACGGCAAGAAAGCCATGCCGCCCTGGAAGGACGTGCTGCATCCTGACGAGATCGAAGCTGTCTGGGCCTATGTTCGAACCGGCGGAGTAGCCCCAAATTGAAAAAATCCATTGCACTGGCGGCGTTTTTCGCCTGGCCGGTCGCGTCGGCGCCGCTGCTGGCACAATCGTCCCAGATGGCACAACCAGCACTGGCGCCAGCAACGCAAAACGGGCTGACGATCTGCCTGCAGCAGAACGATCCGCCGCTGTCGCTGCGCGCCGGGCCCAGTCCCAGCGGCTTCGATGTGGCTCTGTCGCACGACATCGCCCGGCATCTTGGCCGGAACCTGCATATCCAGTGGTTTGTCAGCCGTGACGACCCGGATACCAGCCTCGCGACCGATGCCAACGCGCTGCTGTCCGATGGCCGGTGCGAGTTGCTGGCTGAATATCCGCTGACCCAGGGCACGCTGGCGCCACCACGCTCGCCGTCCGCCAAACTGCCACCGTTCGATGGCGCCAAACCGGGCGACCGTCGTCGCTGGGTGGAAATCGGCGAGCTCGCGGCGACCCGCCCGTACCGGCTGGACACACTGACTGTCGTGTTGTCGCCGCGCAGTGCCGACCAACACGTTCGGACGCTTGCCGACCTCAATGGTCTGAAGATCGGCGTGCAACTGGCGACCTTGTCGGATGCCATTGCCATGCGATACGGCAATGGCCGCCTGCAGAACGAAGTGGTACATGTGCCCGAAACCCGCGATCTGTTCGGCAAACTGCAGGACAATGAACTGGATGCGGCGCTTGTGGACCAGCGCGCGTTCGATGCCTGGCGGCTGCGCCATGCTTCAAGCAATCTCAGGCCCTCCGGCTACCGGCACTCCCTTGGTTTCAACATGGGTTTTGTCGGCCTGGCCTCGGACAAGGCGCTGATCGAGAAGGTGGACCAGGCGCTCGCGGACCTGCAGGCGCACGATGCGATCGCGCCCATGGCGGTCAGCGCGGGACTGACATTCGTTCCGCCCCGGCCGCAGGCCGTCCAACCCAACGTGCTGCCGGCATCCCTGGACGGCGACTGACGCTGAGAACGGCGACTGATGCAGACGGGCGCTCACCCATTTCCGCCGCCTCAATCAACTGTGATACCAATAACAAGGCAGGGACCCGGGCGAAGCCTTGCCGAGCGCCTCACCTCGGGCAAACCTGAGATCAGCAGAAAACGCTGCAAGCAGACAGCATCTTAATAAAAGTCCGGCTCGGCCCAGCACAGGCACGACGTCGCCTCTGCCTGCGACCTGGTCGTTCGTTGTGGGAGAGAAACGTGAAGATCTATGACTGGCATATCGCCCCTAATCCACGTCGCCTGCACATCTACCTGGCGGAAAAGGGCATCAAGGTCGAACTGGTGGAAGTCGGACAGGAAGACCTGACGCTCGCCCCGTGGTTCAAGGAAAGATACCCGCACGCCATGGTGCCGATGCTGGAACTGGATGACGGCACGCATATCGGCGAAGCGATGGCGATCGCGCGCTACTTCGAGGAGACCCATCCCGAACCGCCGTTGATGGGAACGGATGCCAAGGACAAGGCGATCGTCGACATGTGGGAAAAGCGCGCCAACGAGGAAGGCATGCTGCCTGCATCCGAACTGTTCCGTAACACCCATCCCCAGTTCGCGCAGCGCGGACTGCCCGGCGCCGCCGACCCGATCCCCGCGATCCCCGGGCTGCGTGACCGCGGCCGCGCCAGGCTGGACCGCTTTTTCGCCAAGTTCGACCGCCAACTGGCAGACAACAAATTCGTCGCAGGGGAGCGTTTCACGGTTGCCGACGCGACGACCCTGGCCGCGGTGGACTTCGCCGGATGGTCGGACGTGAAGATCCCGCCGAGCTGCCGCAACCTGCAACGCTGGTACGACGAGGTCAGCCAGCGCCCCAGTGCCAAAGCCTGAATCTCTCGTCGAACGCAAGAAAACAACAAAGGAAAACCGTCATGAAAGCCAAATCACGCCGCATCGTCACCGGTATCGCGGTGGCCGCCGGCTTGCTCGCTGCTGTACCGGCGTTTGCCGATGACGCGCTGGACCAGGCGCTGCAGAACGACAACAACTGGCCGATGTACGGGCGGACCTACGGCAACACGCGGTTCAGCCCGCTGCACCAGATCACCGACCAGAATGTGGGCCAGCTCAAGCTTGCCTATGCGTTCCAGCTGGGCGCCCTGCGGTCGAACGAGGCGACACCGATCGTCATCGGCGACACGCTGTATGTATCGAGCTCGTCCGGTCCCCGCAGTGTTTACGCCCTGGATGCGCGCACGGGAGTGATGCGCTGGCAATACCAACCAATCATCGCCGAGGATGTGGAACCGTTCGTCTGCTGCGATCTCGACAGCCGCGGCGTCACCTTCGCCGACGGCAAGATCCTGTTTGGCACACTCGACGGGCGCCTGATCGCGCTGGACGCGAAGACCGGCAAGGAGGTCTGGAAGACCCAGGTCGTCGACTACAAGCAGGGATCGGCCATCACATCCCCGCCGTTGGTCGTCAAACACCTGGTCATCAGCGGCTTCGCTGGGGGCGAGTACGGCGTGCGCGGCGCCATCCAGGCTTTTGAACTGGATACCGGAAAGCGGGTTTGGCAGACCTGGACGATCCCCGGACCTGGGGAGCCAGGCAACGATACCTGGAAGGGCGACAGCTGGCAGCACGGCGGCGGGGCCGCGTGGCAGGTCGGTTCGTACGATCCCAAGACGAACACGGTATTCTACGGCACCAGCAATCCCGGTCCGTGGAACGCTGCGGTGCGCAGCACCGGCACGACGGAATATGGCAAGCTGACGAACCTCTATACCTCAAGCACGCTCGCCCTCGACGCTGATACTGGAAAGATCAAATGGGCGATCCAGCACACACCGGCTGAGGCCTGGGACTACGACGGGGTGAACGAGCTTGTTCTCGGCGACATCACCGTTGACGGACAGAAGAGTACCGGCCGTGATGAAGGCCGACCGCGACGGCTTCTTCTTCGTGGCCAATCGCGAAACCGGCAAGCTGATCTCGGCGAAACCGTTCGTCCCGGTGAACTGGGCCAAGAGCTATGACTCGGAAGACGGACGGCCGGTCGAGGACCCCGCCAAGCGCCCGCGCATCGACTACAAGGCCACCGATATCTGCCCCAGCTGGATGGGCGGCAAGAACTGGCAGCCGATGTCGTTCAATCCGCAAACCGGCCTGGTCTATTTGACCACCAACAACATGTGCCAGGACATGCAGGCGGTCGAGGCCGAATACCGCCGCGGCACGTTCTACCTTGGGAACGACGCGTCGGTTAATCCGGGCCACGGCGACCATCTGGGTCAGTTGCTGGCGCTTGATCCCGCGACACAGAAGCCGGCGTGGACGATGAACCTGCCGTTGCCGTGGAATGGCGGCACCATGACGACGGCCGGCAACCTGGTCTTCTTCGGCGACATTCAGGGGCAGTTCCATGCCCTCGACGCGAAGACCGGCAAACCGCTTTGGCAGATGAATGTCGGCAGCGGCGTGGGAGCCGGGCCGATGACATTCGCCGTGGACGGCAAGCAATACGTCGGGATCCTGGTGGGCCGTGCCGAGTCGCCGCCGGCGTACATGGGTGAAGTTGGCAAGAAGATCATTGCCGCGACACCCGAGGGCGGGACGCTCTTCGTGTTTTCCTTGTAATGGGATTGGATCCCACGCGCATTGACCCGGTCGGCCAACAAGCCGACCGGGCGGCTGCCCACGAATCCAGGGCTGGCGGTCCGCCGAACCGGATCGGCATGACCGGACGGCCACACCCGCGAACCAGTCCGACATTGGCGATCGGGAGGAACCGGGATTGTTGAGATGGCTTCGGCTGACACGCAGGCGGCGGTGGCAGATTGCCTGCTGCGTGTTCCTCATTGCCGCCGCGGGCGCACTGGTTCGTCCGGTGCGCGGCCAGGAAGCGACCCCGCTGCGGCTTTGTGCCGATCCGGACAATCTGCCGTTCAGCAGCACGAGTTCGGCGACACCCGGCTTTTACATCGAACTGGGGAATGACATCGCCCGCGCCCTGAACCGGCCGTTCCAGCCGATCTGGGTGCCAACCTACAATGCCAAGCGCCAGGTGCGGCAGAAAATGCTGTCGGGTCAATGCGACGGCTTCATCGGTTTGCCGGATGATCCGTCGTTCATGGGTCCCAGGTTGATTTTTTCGCAGCCGATTATTTCGCTGGGTTACGCCCTCGTCGCGCCGCCGTCGATGGCGGTCAGCGCCCCTGGTGACCTGCATGGCCGTCGCGTGGCGGTGCAGTTCGCCTCCTCGCCGCAGAATTTGCTGGCAACGGACAACGGCATCCAGATGGTCACGGTGCTGTCGCCGGAGGAAGCCATGCAGGACCTGTCAGAGGGCAAGGCCGATGCGGCGTTCATCTGGGGCGCCTCGGCCGGATGGTTGAACAGCAGCATGCTGCACAGCGCCTACCGCGTCGTCCCGTTCAACGATGAGCACCTGCAATGGAAGGCGGCCATTGCCTTTCCGCGGGATCAGGTCGATTTACGCGACCAGGTGGACCGCGTTCTTGGCGGCCTCGGCGATACCATTGCCGCGCTCGCGGTGAAATATCACTTTCCGGTCGCCCAGCAGGCGGCCCCAGAGCAGGCTGCCCCGGACCAGGTGGCTCCGGCCTCTGACGCGGCAACGCCTGCGCATGCGGACGCGGCGCAACCCGGACGACAGGCGGCGGCCAACCCGGCGGACGTCGCGGCTGGGCATAAGCTGTTCAATCAGACCTGCGCTCATTGCCATGGGCCTGATGCCGTGCAGGGGGAGCAGCGCCGGAACTTGCGACTGCTGCAGCAGCGCTATGGCGATCAGATGCCGCAGATGTTCATGACGACGGTCACCCATGGGCGGGTCAGCAAGGGCATGCCGAACTGGAGCGGCATCATATCGGACGATGAGTTTCACAAGATCCTGGCCTTCCTGACTTCGGTGCAGGAGCCTGGGTCGTAGTTTAGCGGGCTACTACAAGGCCAGGGCGCTGCCCTGGACCCGCAAAGGGTCCGACGGACCCTTTGATCCCGGGACTTTCAGGGGACATTGGGAGGAGGGAGCAGCCGCGGTTTAGGCTGCCAGTTGCTGTTCGAAGCGGTGCTGGCGCCATTGCAGCAATTGCCAGGCAATCCGCGTCATGACCGCCGAAAGGCGCCCGCGCGGTGGCAGGCCAACCGACTTCAGGATCATCCCGGTGCCGCGCTCGATGTGCCGATACCGATAGAACCCCATCGCCGGCGCCATGTAGGCCGCGATGCAGCGGCCATGCTCATAGACCATTGATTCCGGCTCGTTGCCACAATGGTAGGCATAGGCCAACTCGTCATCTTCCGACTCGCCAATTCGTCCAAGCGCGATGCGCAAACGCTTGACGATGTTGATGTCCTCACGCGACAGGTACCGCCGCATGTGGTCGTAGAACAGCTTGAAATGCCGGTACTCGTCCGCCGCGATTAGCTTGCACACCTGCTTCAGCACCGGCTCCGACGTCGCCTCCGCCAGCGCGGTGTAGTAGCTGGACGTCCCCGTCTCGACCATGCAGCGGGCGATCAGTTCCCCGGTCCGGGACCCGCGGATGGACGCGTCGGCATCGACCTTGATCGAATACCCTGACCGGTAGCGTTCGAACGCAACGGCGAAATCCCAGGTCGGATCGGCCATCCCGGCCCACTTGGCCAGGGCATCCCCATGCTGCACTTCCTCCAGCGCCCAGTGATCGGCGGCCTCACGAAAGTCGGGATCATCCCGGAACACGCGGCCGAGATACAGCGCATAGTCCTTCCCGTTGCGCTCCACCATCGCCGCAGCCTTGACCAGCGGCACTAGCGCCGGGTCGACTGCCTTGGGATCGAAGCGGTCCCAGGCAACATCATCAATACGCCAATGTTTCATCGTGGTGTCATGCTCGCTGGAAGTCCGCAGGACGAAGGGCGCAGGCTTCGGCACCCGGGTGGACCATATATGAATATCGAACGGGGGAAAAACTGCCCACGACCGCTTCGGTTTGCGGGATGCTGCCACGCTTTGCCGGCAGTGATGCCATTTTGCAACAGAGGCAGCGCCCATGTCACAGTCGCTAAAAAGCAAAAAGGCCGGACGTATGACCGGCCTTCCGCATTCATGGTCAGAAAAGCCGCTCAACCAGCTGCGTCGACCATCGCCCGAGCGGATTGGACGACGTCCAGCGCCTGATCCTCGACCGCGGTATCACGCTTGTCGGCGGCCTCGTAGGCCGCTTCCGCTTCGGCCAGACGCCGTTCGGCGTCGGCCTTGTTCACCTCGGCCAGCGGGATCGCATGGTTCGCCAGCACGGTGCAGCGTTCCGGCGTCACCTCGGCGAAACCGCCGTCGACGAACAGCCGGTCGGTGATCCGATCGCCCTCATACAGGTCGATCGTGCCGCCGCGCAGCATGACGATCATCGGGGTGTGGCCTTCCAGCACCCCCATGTCGCCTTCGGATGCCGGGATCACCACCATGTCCACGGGACGGGACAGCAGCAGCTTCTCCGGGCTGACGATTTCGAGGTTGGTCGGCATGATCAGGCGTTCGCCTTCATGGTCTCGGCCTTCTGCACGGCTTCCTCGATCGTGCCGACCATGTAGAACGCGGCTTCCGGCAGATGATCGTATTCGCCGGCGCAGATCGCCTTGAAGCTGCGCACCGTGTCGGCCACCGGCACCAACTTGCCGGGGAAGCCGGTGAACACCTCGGCCACGTGGAACGGCTGCGACAGGAAGCGCTGGATCTTGCGGGCGCGCGCCACGACCAGCTTGTCTTCTTCGGACAGCTCGTCCATGCCCAGAATGGCGATGATGTCCTGCAGGGACTTGTAGGTCTGCAGGATGCGCTGCGTCTCGCGCGCGACCACATAGTGCTCCTCACCGACGATCCGCGGGTCGAGCGAGCGCGACGTCGAATCCAGCGGATCCACCGCCGGATAGATGCCCAGTTCGGCGATCTGCCGGTTCAGCACCGTCGTCGCATCCAAGTGGGCGAAGGACGTGGCGGGCGCCGGGTCGGTCAGGTCGTCGGCCGGCACGTAGATCGCCTGCACCGAGGTGATCGAGCCCTTGTTGGTCGAGGTGATCCGCTCCTGCAACGCGCCCATGTCGGTCGCCAGCGTCGGCTGATAGCCCACCGCCGAGGGGATACGACCCAGCAGCGCCGACACTTCGGCGCCGGCCTGGGTGAAGCGGAAGATGTTGTCGACGAAGAACAGCACGTCCTGGCCTTCCTCATCGCGGAAGTATTCGGCCATGGTCAGGCCGGACAGGCCGACCCGCGCACGCGCGCCCGGCGGCTCGTTCATCTGGCCATACATCAGCGCCACCTTGGAGCCTTCCTGCAGGTTGCCCTGGTCGTCCATCTTGATGACGCCGGCGTCGATCATCTCGTGATACAGGTCGTTGCCCTCGCGGGTGCGCTCACCCACGCCGGCGAACACCGACACGCCGCCATGCGCCTTGGCGATGTTGTTGATCAGTTCCTGGATCAGCACCGTCTTGCCGACGCCGGCGCCGCCGAACAGGCCGACCTTGCCGCCCTTCAGGTACGGGCACAGCAGGTCGACCACCTTGATGCCGGTCACCAGGATCTCGGCCGAGGTCGCCTGCTCCTCAAAGGACGGGGCGGGGCGATGGATCGGCATGTGCAGCTTGGTGTTGACCGGGCCTTTTTCGTCGATCGGCTCGCCGATCACGTTCATGATGCGCCCGAGCGTTTCCGGCCCGACCGGCACCTTGATCGGCGCGCCGGTGTCGGTCACTTCCTGGCCGCGCACCATGCCGTCGGTGCTGTCCATGGCGATGCAGCGAACGGTGCGCTCACCCAGTTCCTGCGCCACTTCCAGCACCAGGGTGCGGTCTTCGATCTTGCAGGTGAGCGCGTTCAGGATGAACGGCAGTTCGCCGTCGAACTGCACGTCCACCACGGCCCCCAGAACCTGGGTCACCCGACCGACGATGTTGCTTGCCATGAGTTGGGTTCCTTCGAAATTCGATGCGAGATCAGACCGCTTCTGCGCCGGAGATGATCTCGATCAGTTCCTTGGTGATGTTCGCCTGGCGGGCTCGGTTATAGTTCTGGCTCAGCCGCTTGATCATGTCGCCGGCATTGCGGGTCGCGTTGTCCATCGCCGTCATGCGCGCGCCATGCTCGCCGGCGGCACTTTCCAGCAACGACCGGTACATCTGGATCGCCAGCGCCTGCGGCAGCAGCTTGGCCAGGATGGTCTCCTCATCCGGCTCGAACTCATACATCGCGCCGCCCAGGTCCTGGGTCTCGCCCTCGGGCGGGGGAGGTGCGGGAATGATCTGCTGTTCGGTCACGATCTGGGAGATAACCGAATGGAACCGGTTATAGACGATCGTCGCCACATCGATCTCGCCCGCCGCGAGCATCGTCGCCACCCGCTGACCGATGTCCTGCGCATCTCCGAATTCGATGCGCCGCTTTCCGGCATAGCTGATGTCGCCGACGATCCGGCTCGCCAGCTCGCGCCGCAGGTAATCGCGCCCCTTGCGGCCGACCGAGAGGATCTTCACCGTCTTGCCCTCGGCTTCCAGCCGCCGTGCAAGGTTTCGCGTGGCACGGCCGACCTGGGAGTTGAACGCGCCGGCCAGGCCGCGATCCGCGGTCACCGCGATCAGCAGGTGGGTCTTGTCCTGCCCGGTCCCGACCAGCAGCGGCGGAGCGGTCGGCGAATCCGCCACCGACGCCGCCAACGCCCGCAGCATCCGCTCCATCCGTTCGGCATAGGGGCGGGCGGCCTCGGCCTGCTGCTGAGCGCGACGCAGCTTCGACGCCGCCACCATCTTCATGGCGGAGGTGATCTTCTGCGTCGACTTCACGCTGTTGATGCGGGTCCGGAGAGCCTTCAGGCTGGGCATGTCGCGTTCTTACCTGAAGGTCTTCGCGAAATTATCCAGGAACGCGATCAGCTTCTTCTCGGTGTCCGGCTTGATCTCCAGATCCGACCGGATCGCGTCCAGAATCCCCGGCTCCCGCGACTTCAGCTCCGAGATGAACTGCGCCTCGAACGGGCCGACCTTGCCGACGTCGATCTTGTCCAGGTAGCCGCGCACGCCGGTGAAGATCGCCACCACCTGCTCTTCGATCGGCAGCGGCTTGTACTGCGGCTGTTTCAGCAGTTCGGTCAGCCGCGAACCGCGTGCCAGCAACTGCTGGGTAGACGCGTCAAGGTCCGAGGAGAACTGCGCAAACGCCGCCATTTCCCGGTACTGCGCCAGTTCCAGCTTGATGCGGCCGGCGACCTGCTTCATCGCCTTGATCTGCGCCGCTGAACCCACCCGCGACACCGACAGGCCGACGTTCACCGCCGGCCGGATGCCGCGGAAGAACAGCTCGGTTTCCAGGAAGATCTGCCCGTCGGTGATCGAAATCACGTTGGTCGGGATGTAGGCGGACACGTCACCGGCCTGCGTCTCGATCACCGGCAGCGCGGTCAGCGAACCGGCGCCCAACTCGTCGTTCATCTTCGCGGCGCGTTCCAGCAGGCGCGAGTGCAGGTAGAACACGTCGCCCGGATACGCTTCACGGCCCGGTGGGCGGCGCAGCAGCAGCGACATCTGCCGATACGCGACGGCCTGCTTGGACAGATCGTCGTAGAAGATCACGGCGTGCTGGCCGCTGTCGCGGAAGAACTCGCCCATGGTGCAACCGGTATAGGGCGCCAGGAACTGCATCGGCGCCGGGTCGGACGCCGTGGCGGCGACGACGATGGAGTATTCCATCGCCCCGTTCTCTTCCAGCGTGCGGACAAGCTGCGCCACGGTGGACCGCTTCTGGCCGATCGCGACGTAGATGCAGTACAGCTTCTTCTTTTCGTCGCTGGCGTTGTTGATGGTCTTCTGGTTGATGATCGTGTCGATGATCACCGCGGTCTTGCCGGTCTGACGGTCACCGATGATCAGCTCACGCTGGCCACGACCCATCGGGATCAGCGCGTCGATCGCCTTCAGCCCGGTCTGCATCGGCTCGTGCACCGACTTGCGCGGGATGATGCCGGGCGCCTTGACCTCGACACGGCTCATTTTCGCGTCGGTGATCGGACCCTTGCCGTCGATTGGCTGGCCGAGGCCATCCACCACGCGGCCCAGCAGGCCACGCCCGGTCGGCACTTCCACGATCGACCCGGTCCGCGACACGGTGTCGCCTTCACGGATCTGCCGGTCGTCGCCGAAGATCACCACGCCGACATTGTCGGTTTCAAGGTTCAGCGCCATGCCGCGCAGGCCGGCCGATGGGAACTCCACCATCTCCCCGGACATCACGTTCTGCAGACCAAACACGCGGGCGATACCGTCACCCACCGACAGGACCTGACCTGTTTCGGCGACATTGGATTCGGTATCGAACGCGGCGATCTGCTTCTTCAGGATCTCCGAGATCTCTGCTGGGCGGATCTCCATCTCACGCGGCTCCCTTCATGGCGTACTGCAGACGTTGCAGCCGGGATTTCAAACTGGTGTCGTAAAGGCGGGCTCCGATCCGGACGACCAGGCCGCCAAGCAGGTCGGCATCGACCCGCTCATCGATGTTGACATTGCCATACCCGGCCTCGATCAGGCGGGCGCGAAGCTGCTGGCGCTGCACGTCGTTCAACGGATGCGCTGACGCCACATGCGCCGTGACGATCCCCCGCCGCTCGGCCACCAGCGTGGCGAAGGCGCTGACGATGTCACGCAACGCACGCAGCCGGCGATTGACCGCGATGACACTGACGAAATCACGCACCTCCTTGCCGAAGCCTTCCTGCGTCAGCACCGCCTGCGCGGCCGCCGTCGCGGTCTTGACGTCGATCAGGGGCGATTCCAGCAGCCGGCGAAAATCCGAGCTGCCATCGATCAGCCGACCGAGGTTCTCCATCTGGGACACCACGGCATCGAGCACACGGTTGTCATCAGCAAGCGAATACAGCGCGGTGGCATAGCGGTCGGCGAGCCCGCCGCCGGACGAGATGGTCGTAGCCTCAGAAGCCACGTTGGTTTCCATATGTTGGCCCGAACCCCCAGAAAAACCCGAGGAGGCACGGACGAGTGTCGGGACCGGCCGGCCGAACCGGCGCCGGGCGTCTAGCATGGGGTATGGGGGCACGCAACACACCGGCCGGCCGGTTTGTGACGATTTGTCCATTTCGGTGGCCGGTGTGACCGGTAGGATGCCATTCTTGAAATGAACGGGTGCAACACGAATAAGACAGCCGCTTAACGCCCACTGCCGCCGTCGTTCATCGCTGTTTCGGCAAACTGCCGGATCGGGCGCGGTTGCATGCCGGCGGTCCGCCGCGCGGCGTGACATCCAACAAGCCGCGCCGCCGCGACCGGTTGATCAGCCCGGCGGCCGGCGTCATCACCGACCGGAAGACCCCGCGCCAGCGGCCGGACGCACTTTGACCCGGGTTTCCGGCCCGCCACGGTCGTTTAGGCCGCGGAATCGCGATCCAAGCGGCCGCCGTTAACTGAATCTTAGCTTTAGTCGCTCTAACCTCACCGTCAGCGGATCAACCGGCAGTAGTCGGGTTGGCTGGAAAGGTGTGCACCGATGCTTCTCGCTCGGCTGAAGATAAGAACCCGTGTTTATGCCGGCTTTGGCAGCCTCATTGTGCTTGGACTCGCGGTTGCGGCGGTCGGGTCCTGGGGCATCGACGGAATGGGCCGGCAAACCAGCCGGATGACCGGGCTGGTAGGTAATATCCGATACGTCGCCAGGGCGATCGAGGGTCAGGAGCGGATCGCCCGCGCCCTGCTGCAAGCCAGCATCGAACCTGATGAGACATTGCAGCCGCGCTTCGAAAAAGCCCAGGCAGATGTCAGGGACGCGCTCACCCAGGCCAGCGCCAAGACCACATCCCCGGTGCGCAAGGAGATTTACGAAGGCAGCCTGGCCAAGCTGGACGCGCAGGCGCAGTCCGCCAACAAATCCTTTGATGTCGGCCGCAAGATGGCGGCCGAGCGCAAGAAGCTGTTCAGCGGCGGCGACGCAATGACCGCGGCGACCAACCGCTTGGTCGAGGTCACGGCAAAATCAGATTCGCCGGAACTGATCGCCGCCGGATCGGGTGTGGAACGGGCGATCCTGTTGGTGCGCATCGCAAACTGGCGCTTCCTGGCGACCAACGACCCCAAGGGACCGACGACCTTCCACACCAATACCACCCGCGCGCAGGAGATGCTGGATGCGCTCGACAAGCTGAACGCTCCGGGCCTGGCTGACCACTCCACAGCGGTCAGGGAGAAATTGATCGCGTACCAGACCGCGTTTGATGCGACCGCGCCGGCGTTGATCGAAATGCAGAACGCTTTCGACAAAGTGCAGCTTCCGTTCATCGAGGCCATGCAGGCGGAACTCGTCAGGGCCGACGAGTCGCTTGCCAAAGACACCACCGACGCAGCCGCCGTCGCCGCCAGCCTCCGTGACACCACCTCGGTCACCCAGAGCATCGTGGCGGGCATCGGGCTGATCGGCGGTCTCGCCCTGGCCTTCCTCATCGGCCGCAGCATCATCCGGCCAATCGCCGGCATAACCCGCACCATGGGCCTGCTCGCCGACGGCAGGCATGACGTCGAGGTCGCAGGGGCGGACAGCCGAGACGAGATCGGCGACATGGCCCGCGCCGTCGAGGTCTTCAAGCAGAACGCGATCGCCAAGGACACGCTGGAAGAGCAGCAGGCGCGGGCGCAGGCCGCCCAGGCGCGCCGTCAGGAAGAGATCAACCAGTTGGTTGGCTTCTTCGGCCGCAGCGTCGGCGGCGTGTTCGCCACGTTGGCCGAGGCGTCCGCCAACATGACAAAGAGTTCCGCCGCGCTGGAGAAAGCCGCCACCGACACCAACACCCAGGCCAGCATCGGTACTCAACGAGGTTGAGCAGACGTCGCATGCGGTTCAGTCGGTTGCCGCCGCGTCGCAGGAACTGTCCGCCTCCATCGGCGAGATCAGCCGCCAGGCGAACGACTCGCAACGCATCTCAAGCGCCGCGATGCAGCAATCGGAGGAGGTTGTCGCCAAGGTCACCGAGTTGCGCACCGCGGCCGATCAGATCGGCACCGTCGTGGATCTGATCAACAGCATCGCCGGCCAGACCAATCTGCTGGCGCTGAACGCCACGATCGAGGCGGCGCGCGCCGGCGATGCCGGAAAGGGCTTCGCGGTGGTGGCGTCGGAGGTGAAGTCGCTGGCAGCGCAGACCGCCCGGGCGACCGATCAGATCGGCAGCCAGATCGGCGCGATGCAGGCAGCGACCGTGCGTGCGGCCGAGGCCATCCAGGGCATTGCCGGCACGGTGCGCCAGGTCAACGAAATCGCCATGGCGATCGCCGGCGCCGTGGTGCAGCAGACATCCGCGACCCAGGAAATCGCGCGCAGCGTCGAGCTGGTGTCCGGCAACACCGCCAACGTGACCGAGAGCATGGGACGCGTGCAGCTCGCGGTCAGCGGCAGTGGTGAAAACGCCGCCGATGTCCGGTTGACCGCGTCGTCCCTGGCCACCGAATCCGGAACACTCAGCGACGAGGTGAAGGATTTCCTCACCGCGCTGGAAGATCTCGGCGATGGTGAAAAGCTGATATCCTACAACATGAACGCCGCCGCGACGGTGACGCTGGAAGGCCGCACCGTGACCGGACGTGTCACCCGCATGTCGCCAGGCACCGCGCTGTTCGTTGGTCCGCTGACGGCATCGCCGGGCACGGTGGTGGAATTGCAGGTCGACGGCGTCAACCGGGCACTGCGCGCCCGATACATCGGGGCGACCGCCGCCGGCGTCGACCTGCAGTTGTCGCTGGGCCACGAAAACCTGGCCTACGCCGCGCAAGCACTGGCGCGGCTTGGGCTGCAAGTCGCCGCATAAGATCCGTTCTTTCAGATCATTCAAAATTCAGGAGATAACGCCATGGCAGACATCCTGCTCATCGACGACATGGCGGGCGTCCGACGCGCCGTCGTGGCCATGCTGAAGCGTGCCGGACACACCGTAACGGCTGTCGAAAACGGCGACGAAGGCCTGGAAATGCTCAAGGGACGGCATTTCAACCTGGTCATCACCGATATGCTGATGCCGGGAACCGACGGCGCCGACGTGCTCAGTCATTTGAGCACCCTGCCGAAGCGGCCGCGTGTCATAGCGATGTCCGGCGGCGGCGCCGGACTGTCGGCCGACAGCGCGTTGCGTCTGGCACGCGTCAAGGCTGACGCCTTCCTGGAAAAGCCGTTCGAAAGCGCCGACCTGCTGGCGGCCGTCGACAAGCTTCTCGGTCAGACAGTCTGATCCGAAACGCTTGTTGTCGCCCGGTCTGAACGGGGCGGAACAATTGCCATGACGCGATGGTCGAGGGTGATGGGATGAAGGTCGGCGCGTCAATCCTCTCACCGGCTGGCGTCTGGATAAACGTCTTGTTCCGCTTCGGCCGCCAGATTGGCCGGGGCGCGTCCCACCCAGCCAGGAATATCGTGCTAAGTGGCGCCTTCCTGATCGGCGTGCTGATCGTCGGTGCGACATCGATGGTGCTCGATCGACGCGCGTCTGACCTTGCCGCCGCGGAACACGAAATCGACAGCCTGTCATTGGCGCTCACCGAGCAAACAAGCCTGGCGTTCGGTGCGGTCGATTTTGCGCTGCACTCACTCCGGGACCGCATCGCAGCCGCCGGCGTCGCCTCCCCCGAGGCGCTCGCCGCCACCATGGGCACGGCCGAGGTGCACCATATGCTCCGAGATGTGGTGGCTGGCCTCAGCCAGATGGACGTGATCAGCATCGTCGGCGTCGATGGCCGAATCATCAACTACTCCCGCAAATGGCCTGTCTCGGACACCGTGCTTCTGGAGCGGGACTTCTTCTATACTTTGCGCGACGACCGGTCGATTGATGTCTTCATTGGTAAACCGGTACGAAGCCGCGAGACCGGCCGTGAGCTGATCTACATGGCGCGACCGATCACGGCGCCGGATCATACGTTTCTGGGCATCGTCGTCGGTGCTGTCAGGATCAATTATTTCGGCAATCTCTATCGTGCGGTCTCGGCGGGCGACGGACGCGTCGTTGGCCTGCAGCGGCGGGATGGTGTGATGCTGGCACGCTATCCTGAACCAGCCCACCCGATCACCGCCATACCGGCCGGGGACGCAACGGTCGCGGATATCCAGCGCGGCGCGCCCACCTCGCGCTCCGTGACGCGCAGCCCGATTGACGGGAGAGTGATGCTGCGGATTGCCCGCGCCTTGGTTGATTTTCCGCTTGTGGTGGTCGTTGGGCAAACCGAGGCGTCGATCCTGCAAGGCTGGCAGCGGCAAACCGGGGCGGTGGCGGGCGGTGCGGGGCTGGCCGTACTGATGGTCATGGTGACCATCGCCCTGCTTGCCCGCCAGACGACACGCTTGAAGACATCCGAACGTGCGCTGGCCGCGACATTGGATCACATGAGTCAGGGCATCGCTATGATCGACGCCGATCGCCGCGTCCAGGTCTACAATCGGCGAACATGCGAGATGCTTGATCTCCCGCCCGAGCTGATGGCGACGAAACCCTTGCTTGACGACATCGTGGAGCTTCAGTGGAAGCGCGGGGAGTTTGGGCCGGACGGCGCCAGTCTCGACGCGACAATCCGCCCGTTTATCCAGTCGGGGGCCATATCTGACACCAGACATTCCTACGAACGCTGCCGGCCAGACGGCACCATGCTGGAAATCAGCAGTATCCCGCTAACCGGCGGAGGGCTGGTCCGCACCTATACCGACATAACCGCCGCACGCCTGCGGGAGGCATCGTTGCAAGCCGCATTATCCGAGCGCGACGAGGCCGAAAAGGCGCTGCAGCAGCACGGGGAGAATCTGGAACACGAGTTGGCTGCCCGCACACAGCCGCTCGCGGCGAGCGAGGCCAGGCACCGCGACATGGCCGAGGTGTCGAGCGACTGGATCTGGGAAATAGACACAACGCTCTGCCTGACCTTCATATCCAAACGCTTCGGCGACACCTCCGGCATACCCTGGGCGCAGGTCACCGGCCGGCCGCTGAGCGTGCTTGTCGAACTGGGCTTCGACCCCGGCGGCATGAAGGATCTGCGCGCAGCGGTTGACGCCCGCCGCAGTTTTCACGACGCCGTTCATCGCATCGATCTGGCCAGCGGCGAGGCGCGCTTCTGGATCTTGAGCGGCAAACCTTTCTTCGATCCAGTGACCGGCGCCTATGCCGGTTATCGCGGGACCGGAACGGACGTCACCGTCAGGATCGAGCGCGAGGCCGCCTTGAACGCCGCGGTGCTGCGAGCCGAGGCAGCCGAACGGGCGGTCAGGCGTGCAAGTTCAAGGCTGATCGAGGCCATCGAAGCGATCCCGGAAGGCTTTGCCCTGCATGACGCCGAAGACCGCCTGGTGCTGTGCAACGCGCGCTACGGCGAACTTTATCAACTCGACGCCGAAGCCATGACGCCGGGCGCGCTGCTTGAAGACACCGTACGGATGATGGTGATGAGCAGTGGGCCAACCCTCGACAAGCGGGAGGTGGAGACGCTGGTGGCCGAGCGGCTGGTGCGTCATCGCACAGTGGAAGGCAATCATGAAGTGCAGCGCGTCGCCAATGGCCGTTGGCTGGAGGTGCACGAGCGACGTACCAGCGACGGTGGCACCGTGGGCATCCAGGTCGATGTCACCGAAGCCCGACAGCGGGAGACGGCTGAGCGTGACCGCGAACGGCTGGCGGCGCTGGGGCAACTTGCGGGCGGGGTGGCGCATGAAATCAACAACCTGCTGCAGCCGGCGCTGACCTTGCCGGAAATGGTGCGCGACCGCCTGCCGGCGGATGACATCGAATCGCGTGAAGACCTGGATTGCGTCATCGAAAGCGCCGGCAAGATGCGCGACATCGTGCGCAATATTCTGTTGTTCGCCCGCAAGGAAGAGCCACGGCTGGCAATGCTCGATCTGGTCGCCGAAGTTCGGGCGGCACTCGGTTTCGTCAGTGATCTGATGCCGCCGGCTGTCACCATCCGCGAGCAGAATCTGGACTCCCACCTCGGCTGCATGGTGGCGGCGAACAAGACCCAGCTCACCCAGGTGCTCACCAACCTGCTGGTCAATGCGGCACAGGCGACCACCGGCCTTGGCACTGTCACCGTCTCGGTGGACAGGACCGAGCCGACGCCTGAAGAGGCCGCGACGCTTTCGATCGAGGCCGGACGCAGCTACCTTGCCGTGTCGGTGGCGGACACCGGGTCTGGCATGGATGAGGCCACCCGCGCCCGCATCTTCGAGCCGTTTTTCACCACCAAGCCGATTGGACAAGGAACCGGGCTGGGGTTGTCCGTTGCCTATGGGATTCTGCGCAGTTGGCAGGGCGCCATCGCCGTGCAGAGTGCGGTGGGCCAGGGCACGACGTTCGTCCTTTATGTCCCGCTGGTGAACCCCGCGAACACATAGTGCCGTTGCAGAATCCGAACGATCAGCGGGCCTCGGCGGCGCCCAGATGATCGCGAAAATCGAGAGCGGCGATGGCGATTGAATGCTGTCCCGGTAAGCCCAGTGCGGAATAAAGGCCGAGCCAACCTTGTGGATGCGACCGCGCCGGTGCCGTCAAAGGCCATCATATCCAGCAGCGTCCCACGCCAGGCACGAACCACTTCCCCTGGATGCCGCATGGCCCGTCCCCAAACATGATGCTGAAAATGTTCGCGTACGCGATCGTTCTGGGTATATGACGCCGAGCATCAGGGCAGCTCGGTTGGCCAGAATGGCCGCGCTGTCAGCAATTCTGCACGGTCTGTTGAATGTCGTGACGAGATCGTTTCGCCGGATGACCGCGACGACAATCGTGTTCGCCCCGCCGCTTCAGGCCAGGCTGGCGCTTGCCACAGGAGGGATGCGCTTGGACCACACCGTTGTGCAACCGAACACGGTTCGCAGCAGATTGCAGCGGATTGTCCTCGCGCCGGGTTTTGTGCCTGCCTGCTTCTCTCTCTACCTGGCCTTGCGCATCGCCGTGCTGTTCGTACAGTCCCTTGGAACAATCCTCCGATTTCCAGTGGTACTATCAGCGCGCGGTCGAGATCACCTCGGGGGCAGGCTACGCGGAGGCGGGCGTGCTCACCGCGTTCTGGCCGGTTGGCTGGCCGGGTTTCCTAGCCGCCCTGTTTACCGTGACCGGACCTTCGTTACTCGCCGCACAGATCGCCAATCTCCTGTTGGCCGCCCTGGTGTTCGCTCTCACCGCCGCGCTCGGGACAGCGTTATTCCGCGACCGGATGGTCGGCCGCGTCGCCGTGCTGATTCTGGCGCTGTATCCCAATCAGATCGCTTATGTGCCACTCTTGTCGACCGAAATATTCTACGAATGCCTTTTGCTGCTGGGCATCATCCTGGCGGTGCAGGAACGTATTCTGCCCGCGCTGCTGGCGGGCCTTGTCTTCGGGCTGGCAACACTGACAAAGGCCCAATCCCTGTTCCTGCCCGGCTTCATTTTACTTGTCGCGTTCATGACCGCGCCGTCGCGCCGGGCGCTGGTCAAGCTGCCGACGCTCCTGTGCGCCGTGTATGTCACGACCCTGCTTGCAATGGCGCCCTGGACATACCGGAATTACCAGGTGTTCGACGCGTTCATACCCGTCTCTACCAACGGCGGCTGGACGCTGCTGACCGGCAACAACCCGGAGGCGAACGGCGACTACACGCCCAATACGATGCTGGCGCAGGGGTTGACCCACGATCCCGCCGACCAACTGGCGATGGACCGGCTGGCCCGCACCCGGGCGGTCACCTGGATCAAGGAAAACCCGGCCAAGTTCCTGCTGCTGATGCCACGCAAGCTGATGCGCCTATGGGTGCCCGACGGCGAAGCCGAGTGGTTCTATCAACGCGGCTTCCCGCACTACGACGCCAATGTGCTGCTGTTCCGCGCTGTCCGAGGCCTGAACCAGGTCTACTACGACCTTATTCTCCTGTTGGCCGTTCCATCGGTATGGCGCCTGTTGCGTCGACCCGCGGATGCCTCCTCCTGGACGACCGCGGGGATAGGGCTGTGCGCTTACTTCAGCCTGATCTCGCTGGTGTTCTCCGGCCAGTCCCGCTTCCATTTCAGCCTGATGCCGTTCATCGCCATCTACGCCGCCTGGACCCTGGTGCGGGTTTTGGCCACTGCCAGTCCGTCCTGTCAGTCAGGGATCGTGCGACCTCAGCAGGCAGACCCGTTGATAGACGGGCGGCCAAGCCTCGGTCCCATTTCCTTGACCCTTCATGCAACCCCGGCCAAAATTACCGAAATTCCATAAGGCCTCGCCGTCATGTCGCTCAGCCGCACTAGCCGCGTCAACATCCTGATCGGCAACGGCCACTTTCTCTCGCACTTCTACGTCCTCTGCCTGCCGCCGATGTTCCTGGCCTGGCAGAGCGCCTTCAACGTCAGCTTCGCCGAACTCGGCATGACCATCATGCTGATGTCCGGCACCACCGCGCTGCTGCAAACCCCTGTTGGATTTCTGGTGGACCGCCACGGCGCCCGCCCGTTCCTGATCGGCGGCACGCTGCTGATGTCGCTTTCGCTGGCGGCAATGGGCCTCGCCACCAGCTTTTGGCAGATCCTGGTTCTCGCCACCCTGTCCGGCGTCGGCAACTCCGTCATCCATCCGGCCGACTATGCCATTCTGTCCGGATCCGTGGACAAGGAACGGATGGGGCGCTCCTTCGCCCTGCATACCTTCAGCGGCAACCTGGGCTTTTCCGCCGGACCACCGGTCGCCGCGTTCCTGATGACCGCCATCGGGTGGCGAGGCACCTTGCTGACCGTTGGCCTCCTGGGCCTGCCGGTCGTCCTGTCGATTCTCCTGCAAAGCCGTATCCTGAATGATCAGACACGCGAACCGGCCCACGCCGCCACCAGGATGTCCGGCCGAGACCTGCTGACGTCCCGCACCATGATCCTGTTTTTCATGTTCTTCATGCTCGGCGCGATGGCCGGCGGCGGCGTGCAGTCCTGGCTGGTCACCGTTCTGCACAACTTCAAAGGGATCGACCTGCCGGTCGCCGCCACCGCCCTGACCGCCTACATGCTGGGATCGACGACCGGCGTCCTGGTCGGCGGCTGGTTCGCCGACACCTTCAAGCGCCATATCCTGCCCTTCGTCACCGGTCTGACCATCCTGTCGGCCCTGCTGATGGTGGCGATCGACTGGCTTAGCCTGCCGGTCGCCGCGATCGTCGGCATGACCTTTCTGTCCGGTCTGGCGCTCGGCGCCAGCCGCACCCCTCGCGACGTCATGGTCAAGGATGCCGCCCCACCCGGCCAGATCGGCAAGGTGTTCGGCTTCGTCAGCGCCGGCCTGCCGCTGGGCAGCGCGCTCACCCCCGTGCCCTTTGGCATATTGATCGACCGCGGCCATCCAGAGCTGGTGCTGATCCTGGTCGCGGTCATCCTGTTGCTCAGTCTGTTCTGTGCCGGATCGGCGAGGATCTCAGCCGCCGCGGACGAACCGGTGGTGCAGCCGGCGGAGTAGGCGTCATCTGGAGGCAAAAAGTCAGACGGAAGGAACCGCCGGATTTGTCCGCGAGCTTCTGATCTGGCGGGCCGGTTCGCCTAGAGTGCGATAGTCTGAGATCGACCCGACTTCAGACTTGAATTGCCCTCTTAAACAAAGAGTTTTAGAGCCTGATAGGTTCGACCTGCGCCTGTCAGGCTCTAATGTCAGGGCGCCAAACGCTGGGATCGGACCACTGGCGCTCACCGTCCGATGGCTACACGGAGCCGTCGACGCAGAATAGACCGAACCACCCAACGCCAACCGGAGGGAGCGTGTCTGCGACTTCGCGGTGCGATAGTGTTCCACTTCCGAGGTCGGCAGCCTTTCCCGGTGGGCGCAAAGCATGAACAGGCCGCGGCGCCACGCAACGCCAGCCTTCTCGACCGCGGCCGCTGTCATTTGGAATCTCTGAATGCGGCCCGTCGGTTTGGGGGCGTCCATTAACCGAATTTTTATCTCTGTCGCCGAATATCTCCCATCAAGCCCGTCGTTTTCAATTTCTTGATGGATGACAATAATCATGTTCAGCCGCCTCAGGCTCCGAACCAAATTGATCGTGCTGCTCGGCATTGCAGCCTTGGCTGTCATCACCTCCATCGCCTTTGGCGCGATAATGTTGCGCGATCGCTTGACGGAAGACCGGATCGACAAGCTGCGCGCCATCACCCAGACCACCCTCGCGGTCGCCCGAAACCTGGAAACACAGATTTCCGCTGGCACCCTCAACCGCGAGCAGGCCTTCGCCAAACTGCGTGAATTCATGCATCCGATGCGCTTTGACGGCGGCGCTGGCTACATTTCCGTCTCGTCGCTGACCGACGGTACCGTCATTATCCAGCCGGCCGCCCCGGAGCGGGAAGGCAAGCCATCCGTCGCGGCCGACGGCGCCGGGCGCCCGCTCATTTCCCTGTATCAGGAAGCTCTGCGCAACAGCGACGAAGTACCGTCTCATACGTATTCCCTAAGCCCGGATCGACAGTGGCCGAACCGAAAGTCGCCTTCGTGGCCGCCTTCAGGCCATGGCAGGTCGTCTTCGTCTGCGGCGCCTACACCAGCGACCTGGACGCCATGTTCGTGTCCACGCTGACACGCCTCAGCCTGATCGGCGGCCTGACCCTGCTGCTGACCCTTTCCCTCGGCTGGCTGGTCAACCGCGATATCAGCAAGATGCTGGGTGGCCTGCGCGACACCATGACACAACTGGCGGGCGGCGATCTGAACGTCACGATCCTGGGTACCGACCGCAAGGACGAGCTGGGCGGGATGGCCCGCGCGGTCGCCGTGTTCAAGGACAACGCCAACCGGATTGCCGTGCTGCAACAGGAACAACAGGCCGACCGTCAGCGCGGGATCGAAGAGAAACGCCAAACGCTGATGGGCCTCGCCGACCGGTTCGACAGGGAGGTGCGCGGCGTGGTCGAGGCCGTTGCAACCGCTGGCGGGGACATGGGTGCAGCCGCCCAGAAGGTCAGTGGCACCGCTGGCGCGGCCATGGAACAGTCCGGCTCCGCACTGGCCGAGGCGGAACAGGCGACCATGAACGTGCAGGGTGTCGCCGCGGCGATCGAGGAGATGGCGGCGACCGGATCGGAAATCAGCCGTCAGGTCGCGCGCGCCGCAACGATTTCACGCGAAGCCGCGGATGAGGGCCGCCGCACCAACGACAAGGTCGCCGGCCTTGCCGCGGCGGCACAGAAAGTCGGCGACGTGGTGCAAACTGATCCAGGACATCGCCGCGCAAACCAACCTGCTGGCGCTGAACGCCACCATCGAAGCGGCACGAGCCGGCGACGCTGGCAAGGGGTTCGCCGTCGTCGCGGGCGAGGTGAAAAGCCTGGCCAATCAGACCGCCAAGGCGACTGACGATATCCGCGCACAGATCGCCGCCATCCAGGCGGAATCCAGCTCTGCCCTGGCCGCCATCCAGGGGATTTCGGAAACCGTGCACGGCGTCGAGGAAATCGCCGCGGCGATCTCCTCCACCGTCGACCAGCAGAGTGCAGCGATACAGGAGGTCTCCGGCAATATTCAGCAGGCGGCCAACCGCACCGAGCACGTCGCGCTGCACCTGCGGCAAATGTCGAATGGGCTCAATGAGAACGGCGCCGCCGCGGCAGCCGTCCTCACCGCCGCCGATCTTCTTGGTCACCAGGCCGGCGTGTTGCGTCGGGAAGTCGACGGGTTCCTCGGCTCCGTCCGGGTCGCCTGATCATCGAAGTGACGCCGTCGCGGCTACCGGCGGCGTCACCGCGAACACGCCACGTTATCGGAAGCCGAACGTAGCCCCGGTCGGGCGAATCGCCGCCGGCAACCAAAGACGGGACGTCGGCAGAATTCCACTCTCCGACGCCCGTTCAACACTGGAACGCGGCCCCTCCGCCGCCGTGCCTTGAAGCGCCATCAACCACGTGCCGTAGCGTCCCGGAGTTGTTATACCGCCAGCGTCTTCCGCAGAAACCCCGTCCGGGCCTGCGCACCCGCCAGCATGAAGGCGGCATCCTGGCCGGACAGGATGAACCGCGCGCCCATCTCGATATACCGCGGCATGATCGCTTCGTTATAGATGCCCGCCATGCCCGGGAACTTTTCCGTGCTTCTCGCACAGGCCGCGATCATCGTGCCATACGCCTCCGCCAGCCGGTCGTTGCCGAAATCGCCGGGGATGCCCATCTCGGCGCACAGATCGTTGGACCCGATCAGCAGCACGTCCACGCCCGGCACCGCCGCGATCTCCTCCGCATTGGCGATCGCGGTCGGCGTCTCCAGCATCACCACCGTCAGGTTGGCGGCATTCAGCGCCTTCACCGCCTCGCCCGTGCTGAGCTTCTGCAACTGGTAATGCGGCCCCCAGCCACCCACCGAGCGATGCCCGATCGGCGGATATTTCAGCTTCTCGACCACCTCCCGCGCCTCGGCCGCGGTATCGACATGCGGCATGACGATGCCCATCGCGCCGTTGTCCAGCGCTCGCGTCGCGATCGAATACTGCCCGTTCGGCACCCGCGCGATCGGCGCGATGCCGGCATCCAGCGCGGCGGCGGAGATCTGCGCGCAGGCATCCAGCGACATCGTGCCGTGCTCCATATCCAGGAACAGCCAGTCGAACCCGGCCGTCGCCATCATCTTGGCGATCTCGACGCTGCGGGTGGTGCGGATGCCGACGCCAAGCGACAACTGTCCCTGCTCCAGTTTCTCGCGGGCGACGTTGCGGACGGTCATGGTCGTTTCCCTTCTTATCGCGTAAGCAGTCGATCGCGGTGGCGATCAGCCGGTTCAGCGCGGCCAGGTCCATCGGATGGTCGGTCTCGTTCGACACCGCGACGGTCAGCCGATGGCGGCGCAGGATGAAGATCCGCTGGTCCGACGCACCGGCCGCCCAGGCCGTATCCGGCGGCAGATCGGGGAACGCGCGGTCGATGTTGGTGCGGAAGCAGGCGGCGTAGCTGGTGCCGGTGTGCGTCGGCGGTCAGCGCGTAATCGACCCAGCCCTCCGGCAGCAGACGCTCGCCGTTCCAGACGCCGTCGTTCAGATACAGCACGCCCAGCTTGGCGTAGTCCCGCAGCGGTCGCGTAGCCGGCGCCGGAGCGCGATCAGGTTGCCCGCCATATCGGCCGAGTGCTGGTAGCTGCTCATGCCCAGCCGATCGGCCAGCAGCCCGTACGCGGTCTCGATGATACGGCAGGCCGCGCCGCTCGATCTGATCGCGGATGATCGAGCCCAGCACGTTCATGCCGCTGTTGACGTAGCGGAACACCGAGCCCGGCAGGGTCGCGACGATCGAGCGCTGCGCCGCCTCGAACGCGTCGCCGGCATCCTGGTAGACCGCGCTGTTCTCGAACCCGAGCGTGTCCGCCCGTCCTCATGCCGCACCGGAAACCCCAGGCCGGAGCGCATCCGCACCAGATGGTCGAGCGTGATCAGCCGATGGATCGCCGCGCGGGTCGCGACCACAGCGGCGCCGGCGCCGGATCGTGCACCGAGCCGCAGCCAGCCCTCATGGATCAGCCGCCCGATCACCGTGCAGGTGATCGCCTTGGTCATCGACCAGCTCGGCGTCGCCCGGTCGGCCGCGCCGAACGCGCTGTAGCGCTCGGCCAGCACGCGGTCGGGCGAGGCGATCAGCACGCCGTAGGCGCCCGGCGAACTGGCGAAGAACGCATCCAGCGCCGCGGCCAACGCCGGCGGGGCGAGGCCGGCGGCGTCCACCGCATCGCCCACGCGGCCAGGGCGCGGCCGGCGTCGGGCAGGTGCCGCGCGATCGGCTCGCGGATCGAACGCCGGCGCCGCATGCGGGCCGCAGCAGGATGCTGCCATAGCCCGGCGCGCGACGACGCGCCAGTGCCGCTCACGACGGGATCGCCCCAGCGCACCGGTCACGCGGCCGTCGGCCGCATCCGTCTCGATGACGATACGTGCCGGCCGCGAACGCCGCGTCTGCCTCCGCCTGGATGCCCGAGCCCGACGGGCCGCGCATCCAGGCCCGCCGGCAGCCAGCGCCGCCCGCAGCCGGAAGTGCCGGTCCGCCGTGGCGCGGTCCAGGCCGCTGACGAACATCATGTCGGCATAGCGCTTCGCGCGCGAAGTTCACCGTCCGCTGCCGCAGCGCCGCCAGCGAGGCGTCGTAGACCACCGGATCGACCGGTCCGTCGCCGAACGGATGCGGCGTGCGGTCGAAGATCGGCTCCAACGCACGGCGGCTGGCGTCATTGCGCCGGCGCATCCATGGCTCGAAGAAGCGGTTCTTCATGCCCTTCTGGTTTTCATACAGCGAGCCCTGCTGCGCCGCCGGCGGCAGCGGCAGCCGCACCGGCGCGGGCGCCAGCCGCGGCTGCCGCGGCTCGCCGGCGACCATCAGCGCGTCGAACTTCTCGATGCCCGCCGGGAAAGCCCAGGATCGGCCAGGCATCGGCCGCGCGGAACTGGAACAGCAGCAACCGCCGGTCGCGGTCGGAGACGTTCGGCGCCGACCCATGCACCGCGCGCACATGATGCACCGTGATCGAGCCGGCCTTGCCCGGTCAGCGGGATCGCCTTGCCGTAGTCGACGTCGCGGTTCGCCGGGTCCATCGCGCCGCAGAACACGCCATCGGCGTGGTGGTCGAAGATCGGGCCCTTGATGGCTGCCCGGAATGATCATCAGCGGCCCGTTTTCCATCGCCATGTCGTCGAACATCACGCCGACCGCGGCGAGGTCGTCGTTGGTGTGCGGGATAGAACGCCCAGTCCTGATGCCATTCCACCGGCGCACCGAACCCGGCGCATTTCATGTTCAGCTTGGCGGTGTCGAACCGGATATCCGGCCCCCACAGAGCCTGCAGCACGGCGATGATCTTCGGATGCCGGCTCAGCGCGGCATAGGCCGGATCGTGCAGATGCGCCGCCTTGATCCGCCGGACCCGCGGGTTGTCGGCCGTGTGGCTGTCCTCCAGGTCGTAGATCTCGGTATGCGCCGGTCAGGCCGCGCGCGCGTTCGACGAAGCCGTCGGTGACGTCGCTGAGGGTGCGCACCTCGTCCGGCGTCAGCACGTCCGGCACGACGATGGCGCCGACTTCGTTGTATTCCTCGATCTGGGCCTTGGTCAGCATGGGTTCCTCCGCTCTTTGTCGGAAGGCTACACCGAGGTTGCCCAACGGTCGAGGTTGCCGCCACGTCGTTTGACCGCGAGCCAGGCAGCGACTGAATCGCCAGCCCCTAACTCGGTGGCGTCCATACCGGCGGCGTGCAGGCTCTACCCGGCTCCGACAACAAGCCATCATTAGCCGGGTTTGACATTCCCGGCATATCGACCGGAACGGCCCGCCGCGTCCTGAACGCGGGCGGTGACCGACGCGGCCATGCAGTGGTAGGATCTCCGCAAACATCGAGAGGACCAAAAATGGCGGCGCATTACGACCTGCTGATCCGCAACGGCACCTGCGTCCTGCCGTGGGGCTCGGAGGACACCGATGTCGGCGTCCGCAACGGCCGCATCGCCGCGCTGGGTGTCGGCGCGGATGCCACCGCCGACAAGACGATCGACGCCAGCGGCCTGCACGTCCTGCCCGGCCTGATCGACCCGCACGTCCACCTGCGCGATCCCGGCGACAAGACGGTCGAAACCATCCCCACCGGCACAAGGGGCGCAGTCCTCGGCGGCCTGACGGCGGTGTTCGACATGCCCAACACCAGCCCGTCGATCACCGACGCCGAACGCCTGGCCTGGAAGCAGGACTACGTCGAAGCCGTCGCCTGGTGCGACATGGGCCTCTACGTCGGCGGCACCAAGACCAACATCCCGTCCCTTGCCGGAACTGGAACTCGGCCGCGGCGTCTGCGGCGTCAAAATCTTCGCCGGCAGCTCCACCGGCGACCTGATGATCGAGGACGACGAGCACCTGGAAAAAGCCATGCGCTCCGGCCGCCGCCGCATCGCCTTCCACTCCGAGGACGAATACCGCCTGCAGGACCGCAAACCGATGTTCAAATCGGGCGATCCCTACTCCAACCACATGGTCTGGCGCGACGAGGAATGCGCGTTCCTCGGCACCCGCCGCCTGATGGCGCTGGCCCGCAAGACCGGCCGCCCGGCGCATATCCTGCACGTCTCGACCGCCCAGGAACTGGATTACCTGAAGGATTACCGCGACATCGCGACGTGCGAGGTGCTGGTCAACCACCTGACCCAGGTCGCCCCCGACTGCTACGACCGGTTGGAGGGCTTCGGCGTGATGAACCCGCCGATCCGCGGCCAGCGAGCACATGGACGCCGCCTGGAAGGCGATCAACGACGGCACGGTCGACACCATCGGCTCCGATCACGCGCCGCATCCGCGGGACAAGAAACTGCTGCCCTGGCCGGACTGCCCCGCCGGCCTGACCGGCGTGCAGACCCTGGTGCCGATCATGCTGGACCACGTGAACGCCGGCCGTCTGTCGCTGGCGCGCATGGTCGATCTGATGTGCGCCGGCCCCGCCCGGGTCTACGGCGTTGTCGGCAAGGGACGCCTCGCCGCCGGCTACGACGCCGACTTCACCCTGGTGGACATGAAGCGCCAGCGCCGGATCGAGGAATCCTGGATTGCCTCCCCCTGCGGCTGGACGCCGTTCGCCGGCATGCAGATCACCGGCTGGCCGGTCGCCACCATCGTCCGCGGCCAGATCGTCATGCGCGACGACGAGGTCCTGGGCGAACCATCTGGCAAGCTGGCGCAATTCCTCGGGTGAAACCGGGCCTTCCATCTGACCAGGTGCACCCCAACCCTCAACGCCGCCTTGGCAACCCCGATCTTCTGATCGTCGGCGGCGGTCCCGCCGGCCTCGGCGCCGCGGTCGAGGCAGCGTCCCTCGGCCTGTCGGTGCTGCTGCTGGATGAAAACCCGGCCCCAGGCGGCCGCATCTGGCAGTCGCTTGAAACCCGCGGCGCCAGCGACCCGGACGATGTCGCCGGCCTGCTGTTGATTCGCCGCCTGCGGGCAAGCACCGTAAACGCCCACTGGAACGCAACCGTCTGGGCGATCGAGCCCGACGGCCAGGTCTTTTGGACCGAGGCCGGCGCCTCGCATTCAGCCACGCCGGCAAAAATCCTGCTGGCAACCGGCACGACCGAACGCCCGTTGCCAATCGCCGGCTGGACACTGCCCGGGGTGATGACCATCGGCGCCGCCCAGATCGCCCTGAAAACCGGCGGGCTGGTTCCCAGCGGCCGGACCTGGCTGGCCGGACAAGGGCCGCTGTTATTGCGCTATGCCAACCAGGTGCTGGACGCCGGAGGCCAGATCAGCGGGGTCATCGATCTGTCCGACGGCTTCGCGCCGATCTATGCATTGCGCCACGTCTCGCTGGCCGGACTGCCGGAGATCAGGCGCGGTCTGGCCTGGCGACGCCGGCTCACCGCAGCCGGCGTGCCCTGGATCGCCGCGTCCGATTTGCGGGCGGAAGGTGGGCCGTCGCTCAACCGGATTTCGATCCGCACCCGCGACGGCTGGCAGCAGCGCGAAGCCGATCTGTTGCTGTTGCATGACGGCGTGATCCCGTCGGTGCAAATCTCCCGCGCCCTGGGCTGCGCCCATACATGGAGCGATACGCAACGCTGCTGGCATCCGACCGTCGACGAATGGGGCGCAACATCGGTCGCCAATGTGCTGGCAGCCGGCGACGGGGCGGGCATCGTCGGCGCCTCGGCGTCCGTGCTGTCGGGCCGCATCGCCGCGCTGGGCGTCGCCCATGCCCTCGGCATCCTCGACAGGCCTGGCCGCGATGTCGCCGCCGCCCCCTTGAACGGCGAACGGGAACGGCATCTGGCGGTGCGACCGCTGCTGGACCGATTGTTCGCGCCGCGGCCCATTCGACCGGACGACACAACGCTCGTCTGCCGTTGTGAGGAAGTCGACGCCGCGCAGATCAGGCGAGCGGCGCGCGCTGGATGCCAAGGCATGAACCAGCTCAAGGCATACACACGCTGCGGTATGGGCCCCTGCCAGGGACGCATGTGCGGCCCCGTCGCGATCGAGGTGCTGGCCGAGGCCCGCGGCGTCCCCGCTTCGTCCATCGAACCGCTGCGCACGCGGTTTCCGACAAAGCCGGTCACGTTGGGCGACCTCACCGGCCTGTAGCATGGGCGTCCCGGATCGATCCGGCGCTGACCGACGCGACGGGCGGACTGGGTTCGGCGCGAGCGAATGGCATCGTCGGTGTTGCTCGGCTTTTGCCTTGCGCCCGCGACCTGTGTGGCTCGGCGCCTGTTCCGCAGCGCCGCCTCCTCTGGTCCGGGCGTCCAGCCAGCCGCGATCAGCGTCCGCAACTCGTTCGAAGCGTGGCACGATCAGCATCGGACAAGGTGTCCCCCAACATCACGCGCGCGACGATGTCCTGGCATCGCGGGTTAGACGCGTGGCTTACGGGGGAGGCCGGGCGTGACGAGACCGCGACCGGCCGCGACGCCGCGATGATGGAAAGCATGGCGACTTCGGCTCGCGATTGGACCGATGCGCTACCCAGCCGAACCAGTTCCTGCCGCAGCACCGGCAGATAGGCGGTTTGGCTTTCGGACGCCGGGCGTTGCGCCAGATTGAGCGGTGTCGCCGTCGTGATCGCGACCAGGAGACGTTGCCCGGGCGGTCCCGAGGCGGCCGCGGCAATCGTGGCCTCGGCCTCGGCCGGATTACCCGGGCCAGTGCCGCGGCGCAGGTGCAGCACTGTCCCGTCGGCGGCGTAGAGATCGACATAGAGCGCACCGCCCGGGATCGTCTCGGCAGCGATGACCAGTTGCCCGCCGACCGGCACCGGGGCGGCCGGCGCGGCCAGACGCAGCGCACCTTGCCGGCGGCTGTGCCGCACCAGATCCGTCACTGCCGCCAGCGCGGCACAGTGCCCGGGATCGAGCGGTTCGGTGGTGACCGCAACGGAGTATCCGTGCATGTCGAGCTGGCGGACAAAGGCATCGAACGCCGCGCCGGGCAGCATGGGACCGGACACCACCAGGCCAACCGGCTGATCGGAGGTCTGCGATTCCACGACATCGAGCAAGGCACATGGCACACCGAACGCCAGGCTGCGCGCCTCAGCAAGACCAAACGCGTTTGCGGGCGAAGGGGTTGCCGGTGCCGGGGTTGCGGGCGAAGAGGTTGCAGGCGAAGGAGTTGCAGGCGCAGGGCTCGCAGGCGCCCGGCTTTGAGGCGTCAGTGTCGGAGGCGTCAGGGAAACCGCCGCAGCCGTTGTGCCCGTCGGTTTCGCCGCCTCCGGCTCGGTTTTTCCCGTGACTGGCGTTTGCGATGATACCGGCGGAGCAGCGGCTGCTTCCGGCTTTGGCGTTTGGCTGGTCGGCGACACGACGACCGGCAGGCTGCCGGTCACGCTGCCGCCACGCCCGTCCTCGACCAATACGTCGAGCGTACCGACCGGACCGAACAGGGTCCCGTCCGGCTTGAAGGTTCCCGTCAGGAAATGATCGACCGAAAAAGCCTCGCCCAGAGCGGGTTTGCGGCCCTCGACGCGCACCTCGCCACCGCGGGGCAGTCCGATGATGCGCACGATCAGCGGATCCAGGTCGGGGTCGGTCGGCGCCGGAATGCCCAATGGCGTCGGCCCCGCCGTGTCGGCGACAAACAGGGTCGGGATCGGGCCGATCACCGGCGGGCGGTTGGGCGGGCGGGGATAAAAGTAGAATGGTTCGGCACCGAGCGAGCTGAAGACGTAGGGTTCTTGCCGGTTTTGGGTCGCCTTGAGCACCGCGTCCCGCACGCTGCGAAAGAACAGCCCCAGTTCCAGGCCCGGTATCTGAAAATGCGCCAGGATAGCGGCAGCAAACGGGCTGTGTTCCTGGCCGTCCTCGGCAATCTGGTCGGCCTTGGCTGCCATGACGACCATCGTGTTGCGCGGCACATTGTCGACCCGGGCCAATCCCGGCGTGGTCGCAACCGCTCGTCCGGAAACGCTCATGGCCCGCGATACCCGATCGATGAACGGGTTGTTGCGGCAGCTATCGAGCAGCACGATGCCGATCTTGCCCGCCTGCGCCGCCTCGTCGAGCAGCAGCGACAGCGGCAGCGCCTCATACGCGAGGTCGCGCGCCCGTTCCAGTTTGGCGTCGGCCGGAATCAGGTAGTTCTCGCGGTCCACCTGCACGCCGTGCCCAGCATAATAAACCAGGGCGGTGTCGGCTTTTTGGGCGCGGATACCGAAGTCTCGCACGCCGCGGATCAACGCCCGGAAATCGGGGTCGTGCAACTCTTCAACCTCGAAATTCAGGCGCCGCAACGCATCGCCGATCGCTTGCGCGTCGTTCACCGGGTTGGCCAGCGGCGGCGCGTTCTCATAGGCATTGATCCCGATCACAAGGGCGACCCGCGTTTCGGCGGCGGCGGGGCCTGCCAGACAGAGCGTGAGCAGCAGCGTCACGCACGGGGCAAATCCAGGCAGGACAAGTGGCAGCCACCGACGGCCGTCCCTCGCGGCATCTATCCGTGGCATCCTGAGCGCAAAACTGACTCTCAAAAAATTCTCTTTCCAACCGGAGACGGCGGGACCGCGACCGATCACTGTCTATCGCGGATCTTGTCCGCCGATGCGGCGCATCCGCCCGCCGGCATGAGAAATCAACCCACGCTGACGTTCAAGCGACGATGTGACCCTGCCCGCGCAACCCAACGGCATTTTGGCGCCCCGGCAAGCCAGCCGGCCGACAAGCGCCGCTTCTGAAGGACGCCTGAATACGGTGTGCAAGCCGCCAAACATTCGGCCCGGGACACCAGGGAGCGCGGACCGCGTCCCTACGCACGCGCAAGCCGTCAATCAGACACCTCATGCCGCGGCCCAGCGGTTTTCTATTCTTAGGTGGAATGTATATGCCGGAACATGGGCGAGCGTCCAAGCTGGCTCGCCGAAGCGTTACCGACCAGATCCGAGGCGCTGGTTTGCGGGTCTGCATTTCAGGTATACACGATCGGAAAAAGAAACTGAATGCTGGCCTCCGGTGCGACTGCTGACAAATGCGGCAACGGCCGACGAAATCGAGGGGAAACATGCTCAGCGCCCGTAACGGTGGTGCCGCCGTCACAGGATCTACCGCCGGCGGTCGCATCATTTTCAACGCGATGTTGTCGCTTGTTCTGGCTGTCGGCGGTTGCACCCCGCAGCCGGGTCAAGGCGCCCGCAACAGCCCGATCTCGCCGGTATCCGCCCAGCCCGCACCGGTCCCCGTCGTGCCCTTCCATGATGCGATTGCCGCCGCCGCTGATACGATGTTCCAGAGTTTCAAAATGGCGGGGGACAGCGGCGCCGGCCCGCTGCCGTTCGTCATTGACCCGCTGATAGACGGCTCCACCGGCGCCCAGTCAACGGCCACGCAGTACATTCAGAAGCAAGTCGTCGCGCTCGCCAGCGAGAAATATACCCGCTTTCAGGTACGGCCGTTTAATTCCAACGAACTCGATAAAAGGCCCCTCGTGCTGATCGGGACCTTCAATACGATCGACAAGGCCGTCGAAATGAGCGGCGAGCGCTATGCCTGGTGGATCTGCCTGGTGATGGTGGATTTAAACACCGGCAGGGTGGTCGCCCGCGGCGTCGCGCGCGCGCAGCTTGGGGGTGTCGACGACACGCCGCTCGACTATTTCAGGGACAGTCCGGCGTGGACCGAGGACGACGCGACATCGGCCTATGTCAGGAACTGCCAGAAGACCAAGGTCGGCGATCCGGTGGACCCAAAATATCTGGACGGGCTGCTCGCCTCCTCGTTGATCGCGCAGGGGATCGAGGCCTACAACAATGGTCAGTACCAGCAGGCGCTTGATCTGTACAAAAGCGCCGCGGCGGTGCCGGGCGGCGATCAGCTGCGGCTTTTTGTCGGTTTGTACATGGCAAATCAAAAGCTCGGCAACCGCTCGGCCGAGAACGATGCGTTTCGGCAACTGGTCGATTACGGGCTTGCGCATAAGCGGCTTGCCGTCAAGTTCCTGTTCCGCCCCGGTAGCACCATATTCGTTACTGACCGCACAACGAGCGGACCCTATGAGATGTGGCTGCAGCAGATCGCTCGCGAATCGGCAAGCCGCGATGTCTGCCTTGAGGTCACCGGGCACACCACGCCGACTGGACCACCCGCGATCAATACCCGGCTGTCATTGCTGCGAGCGGAGTATATCAGGGACCGCCTCGACGCGATCGAGCCGTCGCTAACGCCGCGCACCATCGCCACCGGCGTCGGCTCACAGGAAAATCTTGTCGGCACCGGCAAGGATGACGAAAGCGACGCGCTCGACCGGCGGGTGGAATTCAAGGTTCTTCAGAGTGCGTGCGGGAAGCCTGCGTAGGCGGGTCTTACCAAAGACCGATAGCGGCAAAGTCCTGGAGACAATCGGGGGCGAATTCGGGCGGGATCGCGGCTGGATAGACTGTTACCCCGGTCCTCGCCCGCGCACCAGGCCCGTATGCCTGCCGGACGTCGCGTGGCCGTCCAAGCCTGCCCGATCTCCCATCGTCTCATATGGAAAGCGACGCCCGAAGGCGCCGCCGAACGTTTATCCGTTGTTTTGACTAACCGGCCTTGCGGCGGCGGATCAGCCCAAGTCCAGTCAGCGCCGTCCCAAACAACGTGATGGAAATCGGCTCCGGGACCGGGCTCGAATCAGAAGTCACGCTAAATGATGCATTTGAGGTATGGAGTTCCCAGCCGAGCCACGCAATTGGGGTCGCATTCATTTGCAGCGTGACCGTCGGACTGGTCGACCAGTCAATGCCGGCCAGCGCGGCGTCCAGCGTGGTCAACGCGGTGGGATTGGTGGTTGTGTCAGTGATATCGAATGTTTCTGTCGTGGAAGAATGGGTTGCCCCCGCGACGTGCTGGTCCCACAGATCGATACCGTTGTCGAACAGGCTGATCAAAACCTGATTTCCGCCGGGATCTTCACCGCCCCAGCCTTGGTCAACCAGCGTAACCGTGCTGGTGAGATCAAGAACAGTATTGGTACCCGCCCCAAGTGTAACGCTTCCCAAAGCTTGCCAGGTCCAGCCGTTGGTATTCCAAGAAGAGTCAGAGCCCGCGGGAGAAGTTGCCTGGGTTACCGGCGCTGCATTTGCGTGCGACCCAACCGCCAGCAGACCACACATCGTGATGACACTCCATGTAACCACGACTTTAACGACACGAACGGAAAACATGAACGCTCCTTGATGCTATGTTACTGAACATATCTCCGTATGCAGGCACCGTGCCAATTGCGGAATGATAGGAATATCAAATGGATGCTTTCGAAGCAGCGCCCTGGCCTTCAGGTTGTGTAAGATTTTGTGACATATTAGAAAAGATAGGTAATCATCCGAACAAATCTGAAAGAATCTGAAATATCGCCGGTCGATCGCCCGTTCGCCAACGATTTTAACAGCCGATGCCGCCACGCCGGCACATGCCCCGAGAACCAACACTGGCTTCCGATGCGGCGACATCCGCCTACGAAAGGGTCAACCGACGGAAGCGACGCAGATAGCTGGTGAATCGATCCTCTATGACGCCCGATCCAGCGTGTACGTCCGCGCTGCGCGCCTCACAGTGGCAAAAAAGGGCGTCGCCTCAGCCTGCCCCGAGCGAGAATCTGCCTCCAGGCGCTCCGGCGGATCATGCGGGACGGTCCTTGCCTGGCCGGCGCTACCCTGACGATCGCCGACCTGCATGCTGCCTCGATGTTCGCCTGTTTCAGCCAGGCGGGCGAAGCGCGAACGCCGCTGCAGGATCAACGCTCGTTACGGTCATGGTCGGACATGACAGCCGTGCGAGCCAGTATGGCAGCCACCCCACCCTAACAGGGCGTTGGTACCTGCTGGGATCGGCCTGCCCGTCGCAGGCTGTTCCACTCAACCGTGCACCCGACAACCCTTGGCATAACGCCGCCGCCGGGAAACAATGCCCCAACCCCAAAAGGAAACGCCGCCATGAGCACCACAACAGCCCCCAGCCCTTATCTGCCGGTCCGCGACGACTGGCTCGCGCGCCGCACCGAAGCGATCCTCGAACCCGGCGCTGCCGATCGTCGATCCGCACCACCATCTGTGGGAGCGGCCCGACTGGGGCTACATGCTGGACGACCTGCTGGCCGACACCAACAGCGGCCACAACATCGTCGCCACCGTGTTCGTCCAGTGCCGCTCGATGCACCGCGCCGACGGGCCGGAGGCGTTCCGGCCGGTCGGCGAAACCGAATTCGTCAACGGCGTCGCGGCCATGAGCGCATCCGGCGGCTACGGCCGCACCGAAGATCTGCGCCGGCATCGTCGGCCACGTCGATCTGCGCAACGGCGAAAGATCCCGCGACGTGCTGGAGGCCCATATCCGCGCCGGCGGCGGCCGGTTCCGCGGCATCCGCCACATCACCGCCTATGATCCCGATCCGACCCTGATGAACCCCGCCTACGCCCCGCCGCCCGGCCTGATGTACGACAAGACGTTCCGCGAAGGCTTCGCCTGCCTGGCGCCGCTGAATCTGTCGTTCGATGCGTGGCTGTATCATCCGCAGATCGCCGACGTGACGGCGCTGGCGCAGGCCTTTCCCGGCACCCAGATCTGCCTGAACCATATCGGCGGCCCGCTGGCGATCGGCGCCTACGCCGGCAAGCGCGCCGAGGTCTTCGCCGACTGGTCGAAGTCGATCCGCGCGCTCGCCGCCTGCCCGAACGTGGTCGTCAAGCTCGGCGGCATGGCGATGCGCATCAACGGCTGGGACTTCCATGAGAAAGCCGAACCGCCGTCGTCGGAGGAACTGGCCGCCGCCTGGAAACCCTATGTCGAGACCTGCATCGAAGCGTTCGGCGCCTCGCCGCTGCATGTTCGAGAGCAACTTCCCGGTCGACAAGGGCTCCTACGGCTACGCCCCGTTCTGGAACGCCTGCAAGATCCTCGCGAAGGATGCCTCGCGCGTCGGAAAAGACCGATCTGTTCAGCGGCACCGCCGCGCGCTTCTATCGCCTGGACATCTGACAGCGGAGCCCGTCATGCAAACCCTCAAAATCGGTGACGTCACCATCACCAGCATCATCGAGCGCGACGGGCCCGTGGCGGAAACCCGCCGACATGTTCCCCGCCTACGATCCGGAACGTCGGCGAGCGGCATCTGAAGAACCTCGATCCGGTGGTATTCGACCCGGCTACCGGCATGATGGTCATCACCTACCAGACTTTCGTCGTGCGCACCCCGCACCACACCATCCTGGTCGACACCTGCACCGGCGAGGACAAAGGCTACCCGGCGCCGATGGACTTCCCCAAGCAACGCTGGCTGGATGAGTTCGACGCCGCCGGACTGAGCTTCGAGAAGATCGACTACGTGTTCTGCACCCATCTGCACATCGATCATTGCGGCTGGAACACGGTGCTGCGCAACGGACGCTGGGTGCCGACCTTCCCCAACGCGAAATACGTGTTCCACAAACGCGAATATGCGGCGTGGGAGGAAGCCACGAAGGAAGGCAAGCAACCCCCCGGCGATGTCTGGCGCTTCAACTGCGTGCCGATCGTCGAAGCCGGCCAGGCGCTGCTGGTCGACGACGACTATACACTTGACGATACGGTCTGGCTGTCGCCGACCCCTGGCCACTCGCCCTGCCATTGCTGCGTGAACATCAAGTCGGGCGGCCAGCGCGCCGTGGTCACCGGCGACATGATGCACCACGCGCTGCAGTGCCGCGAACCGGAATGGTCCACGATCTTCGACTGGGATGCCAGGGAAGCCGCGGTCTCCCGCCGCCGCTTCCTGAACGAGATCGCCGGGACGGGCACCTTCGTGCTGCCGATTCACTTCCCCAGCCCGACGGTCGGCCTGGTGGAAGCGGCCGGCGAAGCCTTTGACTACACCTTCATTTCTTGACCCGCGGCAGATAGCCCAACTGCCGCCTGACGCGCTCAGTCAGGCGGTGGGCTGTTTGACGCAAGAGGATGCGCGCAGCGCCGCTGTGCTGGACGCGTTGCCCCATCAGGCACGGCGTTGATTGGTTTCAAACCCCCCAAACCTTGCCTTCGTTGGCGGATGTTTCATCGCACCGCAATCAGACCAATATTTGTCTTACGCGAATGATCGCTCCCCGCGTACCAGAGCTGGCGCGGACCGTGGGGTCCGCGCCATGAAGCGTTTCCTCAAGCAATGAGCTGTTGCCGCTTGAGGGGGTCAAACTGAATCTGCCAGACTTTAGAATTCCTGTCCGATTGCCAGAAAGTTGCGTAGGTCCTCACCCGCGGTCTGGCCTCCGGTTCCTGGAAGATTGAGGATCAACGCCTGGAACAGCAGATAGAGGTCTTTGGATATGTTCTGCGCCACACCCAACTTACCGGGCAGCGGTGCACGAAGCTCGTTGGGGATCAGCGTGTGGAGGAGAAGGTCAAGCATCTGCGCGACACGTGGGTCATCCGGCGTGCTGATCAGCTCTGCACGCCCTTGCGGCGTGGCGTAGTCGTAGAACTCCACCTCGGTGCTTGCCGGGTCGATGGCTCCGGTGACAGGGTTCCACTTCGAGTAGATCCCAAGCTTTGCCGTCTCGGTCCTGATGGCAACGACGTGCGGCGGCGGATTGTTGAAGAAGTAGTAGCCTGGCACTAGCTCGTCTGTCGCCAAAAGCACATAAGGTCGACCCGGCGCGGACGCAGACCGTAGCATCGATACCATGTCATGGCGCCCGCCATAGACTTCAGCGAGTTGTCCGGTCATCCAGGCGCGACTGCCGTTGTGCCCCAGGCTGACCAGCAAAGCCAACATGTCCACCGAAGATGTCAGGCCGGTCCGCACCGTGTCGATGTCGCCGACGAAGCGGCCGCTCGGGTCCACCACGATCAACGGGATATGGAACGGCTCTTCATAGCAGCTTCCGACCTTGCCAGCGACAAAGCCGTGTGCGCCGGCATAATCGCCATGGTCTGAGCCAAAGACGATGATCGTGTTGTCCGCCACGTCGTCAGGCAGCGCGCGAAGTACCTCGCCGATCCGCTGATCCACGATACTCATGACGTTAGTATAAGAATCCAGGCAGCGTGACCAATAGCTGAACGGGGCAACACCGATGGATGTATTAGACAGTTTGGGGACGTTGTTAGGGTTGGGATAAGGCTGCAAACCGAACGCCAACTGGCTGGCGTCATCGCTCACGCCGCCCCACACCGCATCGGAAAAGGTGCGGGCGAAAGACTGCAGGGAAGGCTTGCTGGCCTTTATGGTCGCCGCGGATTCCCAGTTCGGCGGCAGCGCCGGATAACCAAGCGGCGGCGGGGATTTGAGCGGATCGTCGCTATACATCACGATCGGTGGGGTCGTGGAATAGGTCAGGAGCGGCTGCATCGGGGCGGCCGCCGCGAACATGTCGTTATAGGTCTGGAACTCGGTGCCGGCCCAGAAAAACTGCTGGTCATGCGGATTGATGAAGCCAACGGTCAGGCACCAGGGATCGTCGCCGGTCCGGCGGCTGCCCAGATACTGCACCGCCTGATTACTGATGTCCTGATCGTTCAGGTAGATCGGATCGCTGGTGTGGTCTCCGACGCTGCCTTGCAGGTTGGCGCCGTCTGGGTCGGGATAGGTCAGCCCGTTGAAACCGTAGACCTGCAGCCTCGATGGGTTGCTCGATGGGATGGATGCATGCCACTTGCCCACATACGGTGTCTGGTAACCGGCCGCACGCAGCAGTTTGCCATAGGTCGGGTAGGCTGGATTAAGCTGCGGCGTCGGTGAGGTCATTTTAAGGCCGAGACCGCCCTTGATTGTCTGCAGCAGCCAGCTTTGCTGGCTGTACAATCCGGATATCAGTACGCCGCGGGATGGCGAGCAGGCCGAGGCAGCCGTATAGTGGCGGCCGAACTTCACCCCGCTCTGCCACAGCGAATAGACGTTCGGCATGAACCGGGCGAGAAATTCATCGACGGTGTTGATCCCGGCGGGAAAGACCGACGGGTATCTCAGTTCATCGACAAGAATGAATAGGATATTCGGTTTCGGGCCGGAGACCTGGTCAGGACTTTGACCTGCGGCGGTTTGGCTTGCGTCAGCTCGCGCTGATCCTCGTCCATCCGAAAACGCACTGCCTGCGGCAGCCAGTCCTGCCGTCTTCAAAAACCCCCGTCGGTCCATTGTTATTTCCCCCTTTTATTGTCCTGTTCTTGCTTTCCCATTCGCGATTTGGTCACCGCGGGCTGACGTCCGCCGTCAGACAGACTTTAGGTCGTACTCGGGCCTAACCTCCGGCCCGAGCCAAATCTACCGCATTACGCTTCTGGACGGAACCCAAGGATACGAGTGAAACGATCGCAGTAAGCCGCCCAAACCTCGGGGTTCAACAGGCGCGGCGGCTTCTTCCCATCCAGAATATCCAGCATCTGTTCAGCGGCGATCTTCGCGATATTGTGTCGCGACTGCCGCGTGATCCCCGCGGTGTGCGGACTGACCACAACATTGTCGAACCGCAGCAACGGATGGTCGGACGGCGGCGGTTCATCCTCCCACACATCCAGCCCTGCGCCCGCGATCTGCCTTCGCGGTCAACGCCGCGGCCAGCGCGCCTTCGTCGTGGATACCACCCCGCGCCGTCGTAATGAAATACGCATGCTGCTGCATCAATGCGAACTGCGCCGCCCCCATCATCCCCCGGGTCTCCGCGGTATGCGGACAGTTGATGGATACGTAATCCGCCGCCCGCAACATATCGTCTAGCGTTGCAGCCTTCTCCGCCCCCTTGGCCGCAATCTCCTCGTGCGGTCAGGTACGGGTCGAACGCGATCACCCGCATCTGAAACAATCCGCGGCAAAGCTCGGCCACCCGGCTGCCGACATGGCCCAGCCCGATGATCCCGATCGTGCGCCCCTGCACGTCGTCGCCCATGAAATCGCGGCGGTCGTATGCCGCCCCGCTTCGCATGGCATGATCCGACATCACCAGCCGTTTCGACAACGTCAGCATCATCGCCATGACATGTTCGGCGACTCCCTCCTTGTTGCCGCCGGCCTGGTTCACCACCGCGACCCCCGCCGCCGTCGCGTCACTCAGACTGACGGTATCGAACCCCGCCCCGTTGGTGGACAGCACCAACAGGTTCGGACACCGGGCCAGCAGCGGCGCGTAGCCCTGCAGCTTCATCGCCAACTCCTGCCGGCTGCTGCCGATCTGATACGCATGCGCCTGTGCCAGCACCGGCTCCGCCACCGCGTCCGGGGTATCGTTGACTGCAGCTTGTCCACCTGAATATCCGGCCGCCGCGCGAGAATATCGAGATAGACCGGAGCAGAGACGTTGTTCACGTAGAACACCCGCTTGGTATTCGGCGCCATTGTTGGTCTTTCCTGAGCACGATTAGGGTCGTTCTGCAGTTAGCCCGATCTGACACCCATGGGCAAATATCGCAGGGGAGGAAACCATCATGACCATCGCCGGCAAAGTTATCCTGATCACCGGAGCCGCACGCGGCCTCGGCTTCGAATACGCCTCCAGCCTGGGACAGGCCGGCGCCCATATCGTCGCCGGCGACGTGTCCGATTGTTCCGACCGCGGTGGAAGCGGCCGGCAACGACGCATTCGCCCTGCGCCTGGACGTCGCCGACATCGCTTCCTGCGACCGCATGGCCGAACGCGGCGATGGAGCGCTTCGGCCGCATCGATGCCCTGGTCAACAACGCCGCCCTTTATGGATCGCTCCGCGGCGGCCGCTTCAATCAGATCCCCGAAGCCGATTGGGACGCCGCCATGACCGTCAACGTCAAAGGCATCTGGAACTGCTGCAAGGCCGTCGTGCCCGCAATGCGCCAGTCCGGCGGAGGTTCCATCGTCAACATCGCCTCGCTGGCGGCGACCTACGGCATGCCGTTCGCGCTGCACTACACCACATCCAAAGCCGCCGTCATCGGCCTGACCCGAGGCCTCGCCCGGGAACTCGGTCGCGACAACATCCGCGTCAACGCCGTCGCCCCCAGTGCCGTGATGACCGAAGGCACAGTTGAGTTCCTGGGCGACAAACTCGACCGCGGCCTGGAAGTCATCCGCGGCAACCAGTCGATCCAACGCACCCTGGAACCGGCCGATCTGGCCGGCACCATTGCCTGGCTGATCGGTGACGGCAGCAAATTCGTGACCGGTCAGACCATCGCCGTTGATGGCGGAACGGTGATGCTCTGACGCGTCGTCCGGTTGGCGGCTGATGCGCCATTCCGGACACGATAAGTCGCGCGGGCTGAAGGCGATTTAGCCCGTTGTCGTCACGAGCAGCTGTATCATCCCGACTGCTGCCGGTCCGGCTGACGCTGCGCTAATCGCAGATCGGCTTGGACCGGCCGCTGCCGTAGCCGGCGCGATCATCCCGGTTCGGGCATTGCACCTTGATGGTGACCGTCAGCCCACCTTGCGCCGGCGCGGGCGGTGCCGCCTGCAGCGGTTCGGCGGGCTCCAGCGTCAGCCCAAGACCATTGGAGGTAAAATATTGCATCACATTCAGAACCCGCGTGTCCCGCTGACGGTCCGGCAACGACGAGGTATCCGTCACCCGCAGCCGCATCAGGCTTGGATCCAGCAACGCCTCGACAACACTGGCACGGACGTCGTTTTCTCGGTTGTCCAGTACATCGGCGCTGTTCGGGAACAATGTCGGATCAAGCAGCGTGACCGTCGCACCGTCGGACTGTGGTTGCAGGACCGCCCGACCTGCCGCGATGTCCGGCGCCAAACGGGTTTGCAACCGATTATTCAGCAACTGCGTCGCGTGCTGCTGACCAGACGGCCCGCATGCACCCAGCAGAAATACCGGGCCAAGCAAAACGGCGAGCTGCCGCGCATGAAAGATCATGATCCGAACGGTCTCCTGCTGCTGCCCGGTGCGGGTTGCGTGGCAAAGGCATGTTCGATCGGTTGGCCCAGGTGGCAAGGGCTAAGGGCTTCACGATTTGGCCAGATTTCCAGCCCACGCGGACCAGAACAGGCGGCGCCGCCATGCCGACCAGCACCATGTCATACCAGGCCGGCACCCTGCGGCCAGAAATATACCGCACGCTCTCTACTTGGTCTCCATATCAAATTCCCGCCACTACTGTCAGACCAGCATGCCACTCTTTTTGCCGCATGAATTATAGTGACAATCCAAGTCTTCATGTGCCATGTTACACTTGATTTGGCCAATCGTGCGTCTTCCACAGCTGCATCATTCCCAGCTTTCCACGCCGAACAATTACAGGGGGAACCGCGCATGTCCGGAATAAAAGAGGTCGCCCAGCGGTTTTTCGCAGCATGTGAAGCTGGCAAAGGCTGGGAGGAGTGCAGCCTCTATTGCACCCCAGACGCCTCATTTTCCTCACAGGCAGAGCCGCTCGCGCAGACCCGCACACTGCAGGACTACACGGAGTGGATGAAAGGTCTGCTGGGGTTCATGCCAGATGGACACTATGAACTTCAATCGTTCGCGGTGGACGAGCAACGGCAGAATGTCAGTGCTTACGGCATATTCTTTGCGACCCATACCGGGCAGGGCGGCCCCTGCCCGCCAACCGGTAAAAGCACCAAGACAGACTACGTCTATGTCATGCAGTTCGAGGGCGGCAAAATCCGCCACATGACGAAGATATGGAACGCCGGCTGGGCAATGCGCGAACTCGGATGGGCCTGACGCTCGGTTTTGCCTTACCATACACTGGTTTTCCGCGCCGGCGATGCAAACGCTCGCGCGCTGCATCGCGTCCTGGCCCGGCAATCGTTCAGGGTGCGGCATGATCCAGAACAGACACACATCGAGCTACGACATCCCCCCGGCATATCCGCGCCATCCAAACCATGGTTATTCCGAAACGACGCTGCAAAAAATGCTGTTCCACAACACCCACCGTCAGGCGGTCACGGACAAATGCATATAAGCGTTCCCTCCAGCCGTGTCCGTCCCGAAGCTGACCGCCAATCGCCCACTCCGCAAATCCACCTGGCTAAAATCAACCAGTGTCACTGCCATGTTCGTCCCGTTGCTGGCCGAGGCGTGTAGTGTCAGTCCGGTGTATCCAGGCGAACCCTGATTATCCGCCCACGTCAAACTGAACCCGGCTTGCGTGATGCCCCAGATCGTTGCTGCATCGCCAGCATGAAGATTATTGAGAGTATCCCAGAAGCTCACCGCAGCACCGCGGGCGTCGACATAAAACGTATCCGTCCCCGACCCGCCGGTCAGAAAGCTGGACGCCGTTCCACCATCCAGCACGTTCGTACCACTGCTGGCCGCTATCGAGTTCATCCCGGTGCCGCCATGAATAAACCATCCCGGTGAGTTGGCGGCGATGCTCAAGCTGTCGCTCGTGACATTTATGTACTGATTGGTCAATCCCTGGACCGGTCCACTATATGGGTCCGCCACCGGTGCAAGCTGTTGGCCTTTCGTGAGATCAAGCACCGAGACGGACGGGCTGCTGCTTGTTGCAAATCCAGAACCGTCATCTTGCGCGACCCAGGCCTCGATCTGATCAAAGGCTGCCGTGCTAATCTGGGTGAAATACCCTTGGCTGCCGACGCCCGCGGTGGCGGTGGAGACAAGCCCGGTCACATAGGGTTCTCCGTCAGTCCCGGTCACCCAGACCGGACCGCCGCTGGATCCCGCCCCGATCGAAGTCCCATCGAGGATGGATAAACCAGACTGTTTCGTAAGGGTCTGTGAACTGCTGTCCATCAGCCCGCCGGATGCTGCCGGGTAGCCGGAAACAGTCGCCGCGCCACCAGCAAAATTCGATTCCAGCCCCATCGTGCCCACACCCGTGAACGGCTTGGACAAATGAATGACCGCGTAATCATATTGCGATTGCTCGTTGCTGAGCGTATCGCCGCCATTTTGTATCGGATTATAATGAAACGACGCGCCCGAGGCTGAGCCGATCCCCACGCTGCCGGCAGCGTAGCCCAGGCTGACTGTGATATTCGAAGCCAGGCCATTGGTTGCATTGTAAACGACATGCGACGCCGTCAGTACCTCATCAGGCGAGATAAGCACACCCGAGCCCTGCCAGGTCTGGCCGTTGATCGTATCGGTGATGTACGCGATCGTGCTGTAGGGATAGACGTCCGGATCTGACGACATGGCGGCTGCTCCTTCAATATCCTAAAACTCGCAGCGCAGCGCCCGGCCGAGCGTCAACCAAGGCTTATGAAGCCGCCGCGCCGCTTCGTCCCTTCCGGGCAATAAACTCCGGAAACGCGTCCTTGGCCTTCGCGCCCCGCATCACATGTGTGGTGTAGTCCTTCTCCGCCGCCCACTGCGCCTCCAGCCCTTCCCCAAGCTGGCGGATCAGCAACGCCTTCACCCCCATCACCGCGCCGCGATGGTTGCCCGCGATCATCTTCGCAAGCCACATGGTCTTCGCCCGCAGTTCAGCGCGCGGCACCAGATGATTGAGCAAACCGATTCTGTAGGCTTCTTCGGCCTCCACCACCCGTGCGCTGAACAATAGCTCCTTCGCGATCGGCCAGCCCACCTGATTGCCCAAAGTCCACGTGCTGTTGATCCGCCCATAGGCGGCGGCCAGGAAGCGGAACCGCGTGCCCTCGCATCCCACCCGCATATCCAGTGATGATGACAGCACCGCCGCACCGCCATAAGCGAGCCCGTTCATCATCCCGATCGTCGGTTTCCGGCACGCGCTGATCTCGAAGCTTCGGCGCGGGTTGCTCATCGCGTCGAGTTGCTCCGGGGTATAGCGGCGATCGTCCTCCCGCTGTTCGTGGATGTCCCCTCCGGCAGAGAACGCCCGCTCCCCCGCGCCGGTGATAACGATGCAGCCGATCCCGTCGTCAGCATCCAGTTCCCTGACCGCTTCGGCCAGTTCAGCCGACAGCTTGCGGTTCATCGCATTGAGCACGTCGGGCCGGTTCAGCGTGATGATGCCAACGCCATCCTCCCGGTCGAGCAGGATATGTTCGTGGGTCATGCCGGTTCCTCCCATACAACGAAATATGGGCCAGAGGCTGACACAACCGTCCGGTGCCGTCGATTGCCGGCGGTCAGCCCGCGGTGAGGCAATCGGCCAGTTCGTCGTCCTCGAACTCGTCGACAACGTGCCGTCTCACCGGCCAGCCATCGGGATCGTCGTTATCCTCGATGCCGTCCGGATCGATCGCCGGCAGCGGAACGTGCGGCCTGTCATAGTGCAACTTGTCTTTCAGTTGCTGAATGACCGCCTGCTGCTTGTCGCTCAGCCAAACCGCCGGTTGATACAGCAAGTTCTTGATTGTATTGAGGAAGTTTTCTTCCCAGGCACTCAGATGGCCGTCGCCGACGGCGAAGCGCACGAACGCTCGCAGCGACTGCATATCTTCCGGCGACAACGGCGGTCTGCTGACCACCGCTTCCGGTTTCTTCCTGGATTTCCGCTTGGGTAATTCGGCAACCACCATGCGCGGAACATACATACACCCCCGCGTTAATCACAGAGCAACGGCAAGCTTATCCACAGTTTTGTAAACACATTGCCCCGGCAAACCGATTTGTTACCAAGCAGGGCCGCGATCAGAACCACGCAACCAGGGTAACCCCCGCCACCATCAAGCCGGCACCAACGACTTGCCAAACCCCCGCGGCCAAACTCCCGCGGGATGCACGGCAAAGCCCAGCCCGCCGAAATGATCCAGCAGCACCGAAGCGACCACCCCCGCGCTCACGACAAGTCCGATATACGACGCCGCACCAAGCGTGTGCGCCGCCACAGGCTGGGACAGCAGCACCACCGCGCCACAAGCCCCCGCCATCCAGGCCCACCACGGCACCGTCGCCACTTCCGCCCGGCCCCAGCCCATCCCGCCCGACACCGCGGCGACGCCACTGATCACGACGACGCTGCCCAGCAAACTGACCAGCACCACCAGGTAAGGATTATGCAGACCGCGGACCAGCGCGCCGGTGCAGCCCGCCTGAACCGCGGATGCCAGCCCCGCCCCGATGGCGAACAGGTACAGCATCGTCAGCATTGTCCCGGATAGGCCGTTCCATCCTCCGCCCTGGCTGGCTGGTCGACATAACGCCCGGACCGCGGAACCGCCACCTGTCCGAACTCGGACGCCAGCCGCGCCAGGGCTGCCCGCATCGCCGGCCCCCGCATCGCCCGGCCATGCCCGGTGACCACGGTTTCGGGCTGCAACGCCGCCAGGGTGCGGACCGAGGCTTCAGCCTTCTGCCAATCCGGCGTGAAATACATTGGCGGGCCATGCAGTTCCGGCTCCTGCGTCGCCACCGCATAAGCCGACTCTTGCGCGGTCGTGATGAAAGCATCGCCCGCGATCAGGCAGCCGTCTGCCTCCCGCCACAGCGACACGTGCCCAACCGAATGGCCCGGGGTATGGATCCAGCGCCATCCGTCCATGAACGGCACATGCCCGTCCGCCGGCAAGGCGCTGAGCCACGTGCCGACATCCAGCGGCCCACGCGGGAACAGCGAGGCCAGTCGCGACATGATGCCGCCACCCACCCCGGTGTCCGGTTTCGGATATGCGCTGGTCCCGTTCAGATACGGATGCTCCAGCACATGCGCATAAATCGGCACATCCCACTGTTCGGCCAGTGTCCGAAGCGCGCCCACATGGTCGATATGCCCATGCGTCAGAACGATCGCCACCGGTGGCCGATCCGCGCCAAACCGCGCCTCGGCCGAGCGTGCGATCATCCCCGCCGTTCCGGGCAATCCCGCATCGATCAACACCCAGTCGCCCTTCGGTTGGCTAAAGAACACGACATTGACCATCGCCAGCCGCCGGTAAGCGAGGTCCGTCGCGATGCTGTGAACCGCCTCTTCGGGCACCTCGAAGCCAAACACCGCCTGCTCGTCCACTGGAATCTGCTGTGCCACCAATCACCCTCCTTCAGGATGACCCACGCAACAGCCGGCACGCGGCCGGGTTGTCCCTCACCCGCTTCAGATAAGCGTGTGACCGCCCCCTGGTAGCGCGACCACAGTCCTTCTAGGCTCGCTGCCAAGAAAGCACCGGGGAACCTGTCCATGCCCAATTTGTCTCGCAGAGGCCTGCTGTCCGCGCTCGCCGCCAGCCCGGCCGCCATGGCCCTGCTGACCCAGGCCGCGCAGGCTGCCAGCGACCTTGCCGCTTCCGGCCTGGTCGGTGAGCTGCAGGGCCCCAGCATGATCACAGATCCGGCGAAATGGCCGAAAACCTTCCAGGAAGCCCCGATGCTGGCCGCCCGCGTCAAGGCCGGCAAACTCCCCCCGGTCGCCGAACGCATCCCCGCCGAACCGATGGTGTGGCAGCCACTGAACGAAATCGGCAAGTACGGCGGCACCTGGCGCCGAGCCTTCACCGGCCCCGGCGATGTGGAGAACGCCAACCGCATCAACGCCTCCGACAAGTGCTTTTTCTGGAGCGCGGATGGCAGCAGGATCGTGCCCTGCGTTGCCAAGTCCTACCAGCTCAGCGACGACGGCAAGACCTACACCATGCAGTTGCGCAAGGGCATGAAATGGTCGGACGGCGCGCCCTTTACCGCTGACGATTTCGTCTTCTGGTTCGAGGACATTTACAGCAACCGCGAAATCGTGCCGATCCCGGTGCCCGACATGACACCCCGCGGCAAGCCCGGCCGCATCGTCAAGGTCGACGAAACCACCGTCCGCTTCAAATTCGACGTGCCCTACTACCTGTTCGAGGAAATGATGGCAGGCGACACCCAGATCGGTGGCGGCCAGTCCGTGCGGCAGGCTCAGAAGCTCAGTTTCGGCGCCTACTCGCCCGCCCACTACCTCAAGCAGTTCCTGCCGAAATACTCATCCGTGGACGCCGTCAACGCCCGCGCCAGGCAGGAGGGCTTCGACAACTGGGTGCAGATGCTGCACTACAAGAAAGACTGGTCCCTCAACACCGAACTTCCCACACTCGGTCCCTGGAAGACAGTCCAATCGATCAACAATCCGATCTGGCTGCTGGAGCGTAACCCGTTCTATTACGCTGTAGACACGGCCGGCAACCAGTTGCCTTACCTCGACAAGGTCCAGCTCACCCTGGGCGAGAACCTGGAAGTCATCAACCTGCGCGCCATGGCCGGCGAATACGACGAACAGGAACGTCACATCGACATCAGCAAGCTGCCGGTGATCCTGGATAACCAGGAAAAGGGCAACTACAAGGTTCATCTCGACCTCGGCTTCGCCGGCTCCGACTTCCTGCTGCAGGTCAACCAGAGCTTCAAGGCCGATCCCGAAATCCGCAAATGGCTGACCAACGCCGATTTCCGCCGCGCCCTGTCCCTCGGCATCGACCGAGACCAGCTCAACGAAACCTTCTGGCTCGGTGTCGGCACACCCGGCTCACCGGCCCCCGGCGAATCGCTGCCGCAAAGCCCCGGACCGGAGTGGCGCAAGAAGTGGTCCGTGCTGGACATCAAGCAAGCCAACGCCCTGCTGGACAAGATCGGCCTGGGCAAGAAAGACACCGCCGGTTTCAGAACCCGCACCGACAATGGCGAACGCCTGCGCATCCAGATCATCGCCATCCAGGCCTTCATGCCCTACCCGAAGATGTCGGAAATGGTCGCCGACCAGTGGCAGAAGATCGGCATCCAGGCCGACGTCCGCGAGCTGGAGCGCAACCTCGCCTTTACCCGCGTCCGCAACAACGAATCCCATATCTTCATCTGGAACAACGGCGGCACGGAATTGCTCTATCTGTTCCCTCGCCACGCCATCCCGGTTGACCCGACCGAAGCATTCATGGGCCCGGAATACGCGCGATTCTACGCATCCGGCGGCACCGACGGCATCAAGCCCGACAACCCGAACCTGCTGCGCATCTGGGACCTGTTCGGGGAGGCCGCCAGCCTGAAAACCGAAGGCCGCAACAAGAACGCGCAGGAGATTTGGAAAATCCTGGTGGACCAGCAATACGGCATCGGCACCGTCGGCCAGTCACCCGCCGGCCTCGGCGTCCGCCTCGTCAGCAACAAACTCGGCAACATCGCGTCCCGCGTCTGCAACGCCCAGCATTGCCGCACACCCGGCAATTCCCATCCCGAAACCTGGTACTTCAAAGCCTGATGCTGGCCTACCTCATCCGGCGGCTCGGCTTGGCGGTGATCACGGTGTGGGCGATCACCGTCGTCACCTTCGTCATTCTCAAGCTGCCGCCTGGGGATTTCGTCGATGCCTACGTCGCGCAGGCCTCCGCGATGGGCACCGCGATTTCCGCCGCCGAGGCCACCGCCCTGCGCCACGCCTACGGCCTGGACCAGCCGGTCCTGGTGCAATACGTCAAATGGCTGGATCACGTCGTGCGCGGCGACTTCGGCCAGTCCTTCGAATACGGCCGCCCGGTCACCGAAGTCATCGGCGACCGCCTGTGGCTGACAATTCTGCTGTCCCTGGGCGCGATCGTCGTAACCTGGGGCCTCGCCCTTCCGATCGGCATCTACTCGGCCGTCCGCCAATACTCGATCGGCGACTACATCTTCACCTTCGTCGGCTTCGTCGGCCTCGCGGTGCCCAACTTTCTGCTTGCGCTGATCATCATGTATGTCGGCCTGCGGGTGTTCAACACCAGCGTCGGCGGCCTGTTTTCCTCCGACTTCCAGCTCGCCCCCTGGTCGATGGCCAAAGTCTGGGATCTGCTCGGGCACCTGCCCATCCCCATGCTGATCCTGGCGCTCGCCGGCACCGCGCAACTGGTCCGCATCATGCGCGCCAACCTGCTCGACGAACTGCGTCGCCCCTACGTCGTCACCGCCCGCGCCCGCGGCCTGTCGGAACGCCGCGTCATCATGAAATATCCGGTCAGGGCCGCAATGAACCCGTTCGCCTCGACCATCGGCTACCTGCTCCCCTACACCGTCTCCGGCAGCGTCATCATCTCCGTCGTCCTCAGCCTGCCCACCGTCGGACCCTTGCTCCTGCACTCCCTCATTTCCCAGGACATGCTCCTCGGCTCCACCATCATCCTGATGCTCGGCGTCCTCACAGTCCTCGGTACGCTCCTGTCCGACCTGTTACTTATGTGGATCGATCCCCGCATCCGGCTCGGCCAGCTCAAATGAGCACCACCGACCGGCCGAAAACCGCGTTCGCCGTCGCGACCCAGCGCCAGCTGATCTGGTGGCGCTTTCGCAAGCACAAGCTCGCCTTGGTCAGCGCCGTCGTCGTCGGCCTGTTCTATGTCGTGGCAATCTTCGCCGACAGCATCGCCTACACCGAACCCTTCGATACCCAGGCCGCCCGCAGCTACATCCCGCCGCAGTCGATCCACTGGTTCGACGCCGATGGCAAGTTCCATCCCACCGTCAACGCCCTGAAAGGCAAGCGCGACCCGCGCACCTTCAAGCTGACCTACGCCCCCGATCCGGGTGAAACGCGCGACCTCGTCCTGTTTGGCCACGGCTACGAATATCGCCTCTTCGGCCTCATCCCCACCGACATCCATCTGCTCGGTGTCTCCAACGGCCGCCCGCAGGACGCTTTGTTTCTTCTGGGCACCGACCAACTGGGCCGCGACGTGTTTTCGCGCCTCGTCCTGGCCACCCGAACCTCGCTCAGCATAGGCCTCGTCGGCGTCGTCATGTCCCTGATCCTGGGCGTCCTCCTGGGCGGCATCTCCGGCCTGTATGGCGGCTGGATCGACGTCGTCATCCAGCGCGTCATCGAAATCCTGCGGTCCATCCCCACCATTCCGCTGTGGATGGGCCTCGCCGCTGCCGTCCCGAACAGCTGGTCGCCGCAACAAGTCTATTTCGCTATAACACTGATCATCAGCCTGATCGGCTGGACCGAACTCGCGCGGGTCGTGCGCGGCCGGTTTCTGGCATTGCGCGAAGAAGACTTCATCACCGCCGCCGAACTCGCCGGCGCCTCCCGGATGCGGATCATCTTCAAGCACATGGTGCCCAGCTTCCTGTCCCACATCATCGCCGCCGTCAGCCTGGCACTGCCGGCGATGATCATCAGCGAAACGACATTGTCCTTCCTCGGCCTCGGCCTGCGTCCCCCGGCGATCTCCTGGGGCGTTCTCCTGCAGGACGCCCAGAACCTGCAAACCCTCGGCCTCGCCCCCTGGCTGCTGGTCGTTGCGCTGCCGGTGATCGTCGTCATCCTGGCCTTCAACTTCCTGGGCGACGGCCTCAGAGACGCGGCGGACCCCTATGGCTGATCCCATCCTGAGTGTCCGTGATCTGCACACCCGGTTTTTCGCCGATGAAGGCACAGTCCGAGCGGTTGACGGGGCATCGTTCGATCTGCACACGGGGCGCACGCTGGGCATCGTCGGCGAATCCGGCTGCGGCAAAAGCGTCACCGCCAAGTCCATCCTGCGCATCGTCGAACGCCCCGGTCGTATCGTCAGCGGCGAGATCATGTTGCGTCGCCCGAATGGCTCCACCGTCGACCTGGCCACCCTTCCCACCGACGGTCGTGAAATGCGCAGCATCCGCGGCGGCGACATCGGCCTGGTGTTCCAGGAACCCATGAGCTCCCTGTCCGCCTTCCACACCATCGGCAACCAGTTGCAGGAAGCCATTCGCCTGCACAGCGAACCTGCGAAAGCGGGCCATACGAACCCAGGCGATCGAACTGCTGAACATGGTCGGCATCCCCCGGCCGGCCCAGCGTATCGACTCCTATTCGTTCGAACTCTCCGGCGGCCTGCGCCAACGCGTAATGATCGCCCTGGCCCTCGCCGCCGAACCCCGCGTGCTGATCGCCGACGAACCTACCACCGCGCTCGATGTCACCACCCAGGCGCAGATCCTTGAACTGATCCGGCGCCTGCAGCGGGAACGCGACCTCGCCGTCATGCTGATCACCCACGACATGGGCGTGATCGCCGAAATGGCGGACGATGTGGTGGTCATGTACCTCGGCAAGGAAGTCGAAAAGGGCCCGGTCGACGCCATCTTCCACGCCCCCCGCCATCCCTACACGCAATCCCTGCTGCGCTCGATCCCCAGCGTGCTGGCTGAACCGCGCTCACGCCTCGCCACGATAACCGGATCGATCCCGCACCCATTCGCCCGTCCTGCCGGCTGCCCCTTCCATCCACGATGCCCTGACCGCATGGCCGTCTGCCAGACCACCGTCCCGCCCGAAGTCGTCATCGGCGAAAACCACGCCACCGCCTGCCATCTCTACACCACCGAAGGTGCGAGGGTCTCGGCATGACCGCGCCGGTCCTCGACGTCCGCAATCTGCGCAAGCACTTTCCCATCCGCCAGGGCCTGATCGGCCGCGTCACCGGCCAGGTCAAAGCCGTCGACGACGTCTCCTTCAAGATCGACGACCGGCGAAACCCTCTCCCTGGTCGGCGAATCCGGCTGCGGCAAGACCACCACCTCCCGCTGCATCCTGCGCGCGATCAAGCCCACCGGCGGCGAGATCCGCTTCCGCACCGAAACCGGCGAGCAGGTCGACGTCGCTCCGCTGCGAACGAAACAACTCCGCCCGCTCCGGCGTCAGATGCAGATGATCTTCCAGGACCCGTTCTCCTCCCTCAACCCGCGCATGACGATTTCCGAGATCATCGGCGAACCGCTGCTGGTGAACGGCATGACCGATACCCAGGTCCGCAACAAGCGCGTCGCGGATCTGCTTGAACTCGTGCAGCTTCCCAGTGCCTACCTCAACCGTTTCCCGCATGCGTTTTCCGGCGGCCAGCGTCAGCGCATCGGCATCGCCCGGGCCCTCGCGCTGAACCCGTCCCTGATCGTCGCCGATGAACCGGTGTCCGCGCTCGACGTGTCGGTCCAGGCGCAGATCGTCAACCTGATGCTCGACCTGCAGGACCGTCTGGGCCTCGCCTATCTTTTCGTCGCCCACGATCTTTCGGTGGTGAAACATGTCAGCCACCGCGTCGCCGTCATGTATGTCGGCCGCATCGTGGAAATCGCGCCCACCAGCAGCATTTTTTCAACACCCAGGCACCCCTACACCGAAGCCCTGCTGTCCGCCGTGCCAGTCCCTGACCCAAGACAAAGAGCAAAACGAATCGTCTTGGAAGGCGAGGTTGCCGACCCTTCAAATCCACCCCCCGGCTGTCACTTCCACCCACGCTGCCGCTATGCGATCGACCGATGCCGCACCGAAACCCCTGGCCTGACCGAAATCGCCCCCAACCACGCCGTTCGCTGCCTCAGAGCCCACGAACTTTCCCTGCTCGGTGTTCCCGCCGCCTGAACCCATCCCGCGCCCGCGTGCCCAGCCGGGATATCGCCCCACCCCGTTGCAACCACCCCCAAAGCCACCCAATCTCCCCTCCATCAAAGAGGGAGCCTCCAGATGCCAACATGGGAAAAGCGCCAGATCGGCCGCACCAAGCTTCAGGTCACCACGCTCGGTCTTGGTACCGCGACGATGGGCGGCAGCCGCATCCCCATTACCCAGGCGGAAGGCCAAGCCATCGTCACCGCGGCCTGGGACGCCGGCGTCCGCTACGTCGACACCGCCCCCTTCTACGGTGTCGGCGCCGCCGAACACCGCGTCGGCGACGCCCTGCGCGACAAGAACCGCGACGAGTGGGTCCTGTCCACCAAGGTCGGCCGCTTGTTGCGCCCCAAGACCGACACCGCACCGTCGCCGGATGGCCGCCTCTCCCCCATGCCGTTCAAGGTGATCTATGACTATTCCTACGACGGCATCATGCGGTCGGTGGAGGACAGCTACCAGCGCCTCGGCCTCGCCCGCATCGACATCCTCTATGTCCACGACATCGGCGCCTACCAGCACGGTCCCGAACTGAACGCCCAGTACCTCAAGGTGCTTCGGGAGAGCGGCTACAAGGCCCTGGACGAACTCCGCCGCACCGGCGTCGTCAGCGCTATCGGCATTGGTGTGAATGAAAAGGAAGTCCTGATTGACGCGCTGGGTTTCGGTGACTGGGACGCCTTCCTCCTCGCCGGCCGCTACACCTTGCTGGAACAAGGCCCGTTGGACGACCTCATCCCCCTCTGCCAGTCGCGCGGCACCTCCCTGGTCATCGGCGGCCCGCTCAATTCCGGCATCCTCGCCGGCCGCGACACCTGGAACTACGACACCGCCCCGCCCGAAATCGTCGCCCGGGTCCAGAAGATCGCCGCCGTCTGCAAATCCCATAACATCCCTCTGCCCGCCGCCGCGCTGCAGTTTCCGCTTGCTCACCCGGTCGTCGCCGCCGTCATCCCCGGCCCGCGCAACGCCGCCGAGTTCAACGAAAACCTCCCGCTCTTCACCATGAAGATCCCCGCCGCCCTGTGGTCGGACCTGCGCAACGAAAACCTGCTCCACCCCAACGCCCCGGTCCCGGCCTGAGGGACCCGGACAATGCCGATCTATCAAACCGACCCCTGGCGCGTTCAGTTCTTCAAGGACGTGCCATGCCCGGACGACGTGATCATCCCGACCAAGGACTGGGAAGCCTGGCCCCTCTACCCCAAACACCGCTGGATCTACGACAAGCTTGCCGTGGCGCTGTCACAGGGCCTGGACGCCGCCCCGCACGGCGTGATCCCGCCGCATTTCCCGGTCTTCTCCAAGCCGATGATGAACCTGCGCAGCATGGGCGCCGGCAGCCTGCCCATCCCCGACCTGGAAACCTACCGCGCCTCCATGCATCCCGGGCATTTCTGGTGCACCCTGCTGACCGGCGCGCATGTCAGCACCGACGCCGCCATCGTCGATGGCCAGGCCCGCTGGTGGCGTCACGCCACCGGGGCCACCGCTCCCGGCGGCACCTTCGACTATTGGCACATCCACGCCGAAGCCATGCCGGAGATTGAAGACTGGTGCGGCGCCTGGGCGCGCAAGAACCTCGCCGGCTACACCGGGATGGTGAATTTCGAAACCATCGGCAGCCGCATCATCGAAGCCCATCTCCGCTTCGCCGACCAATGGCCCGACCTGTATGGTCCAGGCTGGGTGGACGCACTGGTCCGCCTCTACGCCACCGGCGAATGGACCTTCGACGACACCCCCCGCACCGACAGCTACAGCGTCGTCCTGTTCGGCCCGCACGGTCCCGCCTACCGCCACCCGCCCGCCGCTGTCGTCGACGAAGCCCGCGCCATCGCAGGCGTCTCCAGCATCCAGATCTCATTCCACGAAGACCGCGACCCCGCCCAGCATTCCATGCCCCCCGGCGGCTTCCGCCTGGCAATCGTCAACGCAACCTCGCTTGCCGCCGGCCAACAGGCCCGAAACCTCCTGAAACCGATCCTGTTGACAATGTGATCCGAACGCAATGCCAAGTCGTGCATTTACCACTCGTTATGTATGAGGCGGAACGCATGGCTGACGGTGCTACTGGGATCGAGCGGCGGCCCGCCGCGGTGGCGCCAGCCGAAACGCCAGGCCTCTCCGGCCTGCTGACCCTCGCGGTCGCAGTCGTTGTCGTCGCAGGCCTCTATCTTGGCCGCACCGTCCTGATCCCCATCACCCTGGCGGTGCTGCTGTCCTTCCTGCTCGCCCCCATCGTCAACCTGCTCCGCCGCATCTACTTCGGCCGCGTCCTCTCGGTGATCGTCGCCGTCCTCCTCGCACTCAGCGTCATCCTGGCGCTCGGTGGCCTGATCGGCACCCAGATCGCCGAACTCGCACGCGACGTGCCGCAGTATGCCGGCACCGTTCGGTCCAAGGTCGAGGCCGTCCAGGGCTTCGCCACCACCCGCATGAACCTCGTGATGCGCCGCCTGGGCCAGTCACTCGACCAGCCGGGCGGCGCGGCCCAGCCCAAACCCGCACCCTCGGCCGAACCCAAGCCAGTCCAGGTGGAGGTGCACCAGCCCGATCCGACGCCGTTCCAGCTCGCCGAACGCATCATCACCCCGATCGTCGACCCGCTTTCGACCACCGCCATCGTGCTGATCGTCGCCATCTTCGTGCTGCTGCAGCGGGAGGATCTGCGCGACCGCCTGATCCGCCTGTTCGGCTCGAACGACCTGCACCGCACCACCGCCGCCATGAACGACGCCGCCCGCCGGCTGTCCCGCTACTTCCTCACCCAGCTTGGCATCAACGCCGCGTTCGGCCTGATCACCGGCATCGGCCTCTACATCATCGGCGTGCCGTCCCCGCTGCTGTGGGGCATAATCGGCCTGCTGCTGCGCTTCGTCCCCTATATCGGTGCCCCCCTCGCCGCCATCCTGCCGCTGGCCCTCGCCGCCGCCGTCAGCCCGGAATGGTCGATGATGCTATGGACCGCCGGCCTGTACCTCCTGACCGAGGCGATCATGGGCCAGGTCGTCGAACCGATGCTCTACGGCCACAGCACCGGCCTGTCGCCGTTCTCCGTTGTTGTCTCCGCCACCTTCTGGACCTGGCTCTGGGGTCCCATCGGCCTGATCCTCTCGACCCCGCTGACCCTCTGCCTCGTCGTCCTCGGCCGCCACGTGGAACGTCTGGAGTTCCTCGACGTCATCCTTGGCGACCGTCCCGCCCTGACCCCGGTCGAAAGCTTCTACCAACGCATGCTGGCCGGCGACCCCGATGAGGCACGCGACCAGGCCGAGGTCCTGCTGCGCGACCGCCCGCTGTCCTCGTACTACGATGAGGTCGCCCTGAAAGGCCTGCAGCTCGCCGCCACCGACACCGCAAGAGGCGTCCTCACCGGCGTGCAACTGGAAAAGATCAAGACCTCGATGCAGGAACTGATCGACGACCTCGATGAGCACGACGACAGAGAGCCGGAAGCAGATGACGCCATGGCGGGCGCCGCGACCGCACCGTCACGCAGCGAGCAGGACCTGCCCAAGCATCCCGCCCCCGGCACCATCGCCGCGGATGCCCTGCCGCCGGCCTGGCGCAGCAAGGCACCCGTTCTCTGCATCGCCGGCCGCGGCCCCTTGGACGAGTGCGCCGCCAGCATGCTGTCCCAGTTGCTGCACAAGAACGGCCTGAAAGCCCGGGTCCTGCATCACGAAGCGGCATCCCGCCTGAATATCGGCACCCTGGACGGCGAAGGCGTGGTCATGGTCTGCCTATGCTACCTGGAGCTCGGTGGCACACCTTCGCACCTTCGCTACATGCTCCGCCGCCTACGGCAACGCCTGCCCGCCGCGAAGCTCCTGGTCGGCCTTTGGCCATCGGATCAGGCCATCCTGACCGATGACCGCCTGCGCGCCGCGGTCGGCGCAGATGTCTATACCAGTTCGCTGCGGGAAGCCGTGGAAGCCTGTCTCGAAGCGGCCCGGTCGGAAATTCAGCCCGTCGCGGCATGAACGCCCACGGGCACGCGCCTGGGATTGCCGATAAGAGCCACCGGACGATTGCCCTGCCAGACCTCGATCCGGTCGCGATCCCCGATCACCTGCTCCGCGATCTCGACGGCATCTCGGTCGGTCGCACATTCGATCGTCGCGGAGGCCGTGGCGCCGTCCGTTCCATCCCGGCAGATCAAGCGATAAGTGTGCACGATTTAAGCCCCCATAGACCGCCACGATAACGCGTGTCGGGCGGTCTGGTTAGGGCCGGTTGCAAAAGTGACGACACCAGTTGGATTTTCGCGCTGTACCAGGCGCAGTGGAAACACCTTGTTAACGTGTTTCCAGTATGCCGGATCTCTTCCGTGGTGAAAGTGACCTCATGTCCGGCGCAGTATCAATCGGCCCCAAGTTCGACCCAAGGCCATCAGCAGCAACCCGGACCCCGCGCCATCTGGCGTCGCGCCTCAGCATCCGCGCCAAGCTCGCCACCACATTCGCCTTTCTCCTTGCCGGCACGCTCGGTCTCGGCCTCTTCGCCACCGAGCAGCTTGGCCAGGTCAACGCGGTCGCCGCCGAACTGAGGGAAAACTGGCTGCCGGCGACACGCGCGCTTGGCGACATGGGACGCTTCGCGGAGCGGATGCGCCTCAACCAGGCGCTGCTCGTCGACGACTTCACCGATCGCGAACGGGCGGACCGGATCAAGGGGATAAAGGAGCAGTCCGATCTGTTCGACGGGGCGCTGGCGAAATACGAGTCGGTGATCGCGCTGGATGCCCGGGATACCATCACCAGACAGACGGACCTGGCACGAACCCTGAAGAACACATGGGCGGCCTACAAAACACTTTCGGCGAAATATGCCGATCTCGTCCTGCACCATGGCCGCGACGAAGCGGTGGTGTTCGAGAACCACGAAATGCGCGACGGCATGATGGGGTTTCGGCGCGACATCGGCACCGCGCTCGATTTCCAGATCAAGGAGGGCAATAACGCCGGCGACCGCGGCGCGGCGGCCGGGGTCTCAGCCCGCTTCTGGATCATGATCGTGCTGGCCGCCATGGCCACTCTGTGCGGCTGCGCCGGATGGGCGCTCATCCGCGGCATCTCGGTCCCGATCGGCAGAATGACGACCGCGATGCGGCACCTGGCCGAGCGTGATATGGCGACAGTCATTCCCGGCATCGGTCGCGGCGACGAAATTGGCGTCATGGCTTCGGCTGTGCAGGTCTTCAAGGACAACATGATCACCGCCGACCGCCTGGCACGCGAGCAAGAGGGTGCCACGGCCGCGACCGCCGCCGCCCAGAAGACCACCATGAACCGCACCGCCGACGCGTTCCAGGCCAAGGTCGGCAGTCTCGTTTCAATGCTGTCGGCTGGCGCAACGGAGCTGGAGGCCACCGCCCGATCAATGTCCGGAACCGCGACCCGCGCGACCAGTCAGGCATCCTCTGTCGCAACAGCGGCGGCGGAAGCCGGCGCCGGTGTCGATTCAGTCGCCTCCGCAGCCGAACAGCTATCGGCCTCCATCAACGAAATCGACCGCCAGGTCACCCAGTCCTCGCTCATCGCCAGCCGGGCTGTCGCCGACGCACGCCGCACCGACGCCATCGTCCGCACCCTGTCCGAGGGCGCCGAACGGATCGGGCATGTGGTGGGACTGATCACCAGCATCGCGGGTCAGACCAACCTGCTGGCGCTGAACGCGACGATCGAGGCGGCGCGCGCCGGCGATGCCGGCAAAGGCTTCGCGGTCGTGGCGTCAGAGGTCAAGAACCTCGCCACCCAGACGTCAAAGGCCACCGAGGAAATCAGCACCCAGATCACCCAGACCCAGTCCGCGACAAAGGAAGCAGTCGAAGCCATTCGCGGCATCATGAAGACAATCGAGGAAGTCAGCGCGATCTCGGTCCAGATATCCGCCGCGGTCCAGCAGCAAGGCGCGGCCACCGCGGAAATCGCCCGCAGCGTGCAACAGACCAGTCAATCGACCAGGGATGTGGCGGGCAATATCGGCAGCCTCAGCGAAGCCGCCAACGAAACTGGCACAGCGTCAACGCAGGTGCTCGGGGCGGCGGCGGAACTGTCACGCCAGGCCGAACAACTCAACGGGGAAATCCGCCGCTTCATCGGCGAAGTCCGAGCGGCATGAGCTTTTGGAAATCCTGATGCAACGTTTGTTGCTGGTATTGTTCCTCGCCCTCCCGCTGGCCGGGAACGCGGCGGAACTCAAGATTGCCACCTGGAACCTGAACTGGCTCACCACGCGTCCGCCCGGCGATCATGGACTTGCCCTCTGACGTAACCCCCCGTGTCGAGGAAGACTTCACCCGCCTCGCCCAGTACGCCCGGGAACTCAACGCCGACATGATCGCGATCCAGGAGGTCGATGGATTAACCGCCGCCACCAAGATCTTTCCCCGCGACCAGTATTCGATCCACATGACCCATGACCATGTTGTCCAACGCGTCGGCATCGTTGTCCGGCGCGGCATGCATTACGACATCAACCCCGACATCGTCTGCGCCTGTCGACAAACCATCTGCGCAGTGGCGCCGACATCACCCTCCATCTTGGGTCGTCCGACCTTCGCGTCCTGGCCGTCCACCTGAAAACAGGCTGCTGGAGCCTGCCGCTCCCCAAAGCCCATGACCGCGCCTGCCTGGAACTGCGTGACCAGATCCCCATAGTCGCCGACTGGATCACCGCCCGCCGGCAAGAAGGCATTCCGTTCATGATCCTTGGCGACTTCAACCGCTGGATGGACGGCAGCGACGCCTTGCTGGCCGCAGTTGCGCCAGGCTGCACCGTTGGTCCGGGCGACCGAGGGCCGAAGCTCCCCCTGCTGGGGCGCCGAGAATTTCATAGACCACATCCTCGCCGGCGGTGCGGCGGCCAAATGGATGGCGGCAGGCACATTGCGGGTCCTGACTTACCGGGAGAAAGAACCGGCCATGAAAGAGCACCTGTCCGACCATTGCCCCGTGTCCGTCCGTTTCATGGTGCCGGACTGATTGCGCATCGCCTGGTCGCAGTGATCACGGCAGACAACGTTTCTTGGGCAACATCACCGTGACCGGAACAGTCAGGGTGATGTTGCTCACTCAAAAACAAAGATAGAGCGCGCTGACGAGCGCTCTAAGCGTTCGACCGAACCAGCTTGCCCGGCCGGGCGCCGGTCTCCTCGCCACGCTCGAAGATCGGCACGCCGGCAACGATCGTCGCTGCGTAGCCATCCACCCGCTGCACCAGCCGCTTGCCGCCGGCCGGCAGGTCATGCCGCAGTTCCGGATGATGCAGCCGCAACGTCGCCAGATCGACGACGTTGACGTCGGCCTTCTTGCCCACCGCCAGCCGCCCGCGATCATGGAAACCGAAGAAATCCGCCGTCTCGCTGGTCAGCCGCTTGACCACGAACTCCAGCGGGAACCGCGGCCCGCGATGCCGGTCGCGCACCCAGTGGGTCAGCATGTAGGACGGCAGCGACGAAGTCGCAGATCTGCCCGCAATGCGCGCCGCCATCGCCCAGGCCCAGCAGCGTGTCCGGGTCCTTGATCATGTCGTGCACCACGCCGTGGTCGCCATGCACGTAGTTGGTGACGGGATAGAACAGCATCCGGTCGCCGTTCTCGCCGGTCAGGTAGTCGTAGCAGAACTCATCCGGCGTCAGGTTGGTCTTCGCCGCCATCGCCGCGATGCTGCGGCTCTGGTCCGGCTCGTAGTCCGGCGGATCGCCCAGCACGTACTGCCGATCCCAGCGCGTCGCGATCGGCCGCTGCAGCGGCGGCAGGATCGCCAGCAACTCCTCCGACGCCGCCTGCGCCAGGATCTCCCGCCGCACCGCCGGATCGCGCAGCCGCGCCAGCCGATCCTGCACCGACAGCCCCGTCAGCGCCGCGAAGGCCGGCCGGGCCGCGAACGGGTTGAGCGACGTCGTCAGCCCCAGGATGATCCCGACCGGCCGCCCCGCCACCTGCGCCGTCACCGACGCCCCGCCAGCCCGCGCCCGGCGCACGCCGTTCATCAGCCGGTGATAGCGCTCCGGATCATACGAGCGGTCGGTCAGCAGGAACCACAGCGGCCGGCCGGTGGACTTCGCCAGCGTGCTCATCCACTCGAACTCGGCCGCCTCGTCGTCGAAATCGCTCAGCATGCCGAACGCGCCGGTGCCGCGTCCGCCCAAGCGCCGCGCCGATGCCGAACAGTTCCTGGTTCTCGGCGAAGCGCCCAGGCACCAGATCGCCCTTCGTCGTCTTGTGCTGCTCGGTGCGCGAGGTGGTGAAGCCGAACGCCCCGGCGCGCAGCGCTTCCTCGGTCAGCCGGCGACATCGCCTCGATGTCGGTCGCCGTCGCGATCTCGCGCCGCACCGCCCGGTCGCCCATGACGTAGACCCGCAGCGGATGGTGCGGCACCTGCGCGGCGACATCGATGGTGCGCGGCAACCGGTCGAGCGCGTCGAGATATTCCGGGAACGTCTCCCAGTCCCAGCGCAGGCCCTCGGCCAGCGCGATGCCGGGGATGTCCTCGACGCCCTCCATCAGGTCGATCAGGCAGTCGTGGTCGGCCTTGCGCACCGGCGCGAAGCCGACACCGCAATTGCCCATCAGGATCGTCGTCGACACCATGCCAGGACGAAGGGCGCCAGCACCGGATCCCAGGTCGCCTGACCATCGTAATGGGTATGGATATCGACCCAGCCCGGCGTGACCAGTTGTCCGTTGGCGTCGATCTCCCGCCTGCCGGGACCGGCCTTGCCGCCAACCTGGGCGATGCGATCGCCATCGATCGCAACGTCGCCGGTGAAGCTTTTCGCGCCCGTGCCGTCGACGATCGTGCCGCCCCGGATGACGATATCATGCATCGCGTGTGGATCCCTGAATGCTGCGCTGCCGCAGCTTCGCCCGCGGCGCAGGAACTTTCAACCCGCGCCGCCCGGTGCATGCGGTTCGCGGAGGTTACTCCGGCGTCATGTCCCGCGACCGTTCTGTCCGAGGCCTGCCTGCGTGTCCCAGGGATAGGTCATCGGCCCCGCATGTCCCTACGCGCCGAACATGGGCCGCCGAAGAACGCCCGGCAGACCAGATCAATAACCGGCGACTGTATTACTCGGCCGAACGCCCCTCATTGCTGCCGCAATCACATCCTGGGATCAAGGACCAGCCGCCTGAAAGGGCGTGACCAGCTCGCCGGATTTGAACGCCTTCGGCAACAGCACCACCTCGGTCGATGGATCCTTGAACTGCGCCAAATCATTGCTCCTGATCCCGTGGAACTGCGTCCAGATCATCCGCGACTGCGCCCACTCCCCGTCCTGGCCGAACGCAATATCCCCAACAACAGTCTTGAAGCCATGCGTCCGGATGTAGTCAGCCAGCTTGCCGTCATCCAGCGTCCCCGCCCCGTTCACCGCCTGCTCCAGCACCTGCATCCGGGCATAGGCAAACGGCGGCAGGAAAACCCCCAGCGGATCGACGCCCGCTTCCACCGCCCTGGTTCGGTAAATCTCCAGGAACGCCGTCACCCCGGGAAACAGCAGCGCCGGCGCCGGCACCCACTGCTCAGCCAGAACAATCCCATTCAGCAAAGGACCAAGCTGTGTCTTCATCGACGCCGTCGCAAGCCCGACCATCGGCCCGCCGAACAGCCGTGCCTTCAGCCCCATTTCAGATGCATTGCGCAAGATTCCGGCGGTGTCGGTCGGGTAGGACGCAACAAAGATCACATCGGGGTTGGTGGCCCGCACCGCCCGCACCACTGGCGCATAATCAACAGTCGTGGGCGGGTAACTGGCATCATACACCACCCTGAGGCCCGCCACCGCTGCGTTCGCCCGCGCGCCATCGGTGGCGTTGCGGGCAAACTCCGAATCAGCCCCGATAATCGCGATCGTCTCCGGCTTCGGCGAAAGGCTCGTCGCCAGATCGAAAAACCCCTGCGAGAAAACCCGCTTCGGATCAGGCCCCGTCGCGATCATCGCAAAGCAGCGTGGATAGTGAAACTCGCTGTTGCTGGCGAGCGAGAACAGACTGAGGTACAACCGGTTATGGCCAATGACGATCGGCATCGCCGGCGCTGCCATATTGGTGGAATAGCCGGACAGCACGAAATCAACATGATCGACATCCAGCAGCTTGATGTAGATGCCAGGTACATTGGCCGGATTACTTTGGTTGTCGTAGTAAACCAGCTTGACCGGCCGGCCCAGCAATCCGCCCGCGGCGTTGACCTGCTCCGCCCAGATCTGCATCGCCAGGATGCCCGTCTTGCCGATGACCGCAAGGCTTCCAGTCAAAGCCTCACCAAAACCAATGCGGATCGCCTCAGGCTCCGCCGCTCGGGATGACGTCACGCCGCAAGCCAACACGACAGCCGCAAACACCGCCATGCAGTGCCGCCGGCACGCCCGGTATCTGTTCATGCCTCCCCCCTGCCCGACTGAAGCGGGCTTTCACGGCATCACGTTAGACCAGGTTCGCGCCGCGCGGAATGTCTGAAACAAATTGATCCCCGGGACGTTACAGTCCCCGTAACCTGTACATTCAAGCCGCGGATGCTGTACTCAAATCGCGTCATCTGCGCCGCCTGGATATTTGCCAACGCCACCCATCTCCGCCTACCCTTTTGCCCGTAACAGGGAGAACACGATGCCGATTGCCGTCACGCCACTTCATCCGGTTTTCGTCGCCCAGGTCACCGGCATCGACCTGCGGGAGCCTTTGAGCAAACCCGACGTCACCGCGATCAACGACGCCATCAACCAGTCCGGCGTCCTGGTGTTTCCCGGCCAGTTCATCACCGACGAACAGCAGATGGCGTTCAGCCGCAACTTCGGCGACCTGGAAACCACGGTCCGAGCCTACCGAAGCGATTTCGTGCCGCGCCTCGATCCGCATATGGCCGATATCTCCAACCTCGATGAAAACAACCAGGTCCGGCCAAAGGACGACCGGCTCCGCCTGAACGCGCTCGGCAACCGTCTCTGGCACTCCGACAGCAGCTTCAAACGCATGCCGGCCCGGTTCTCCTTGCTGTCCGCCCGGGTGATCCCGTCAGAGGGCGGAGAAACCCAGTTCGCCGACATGCGCGCCGCCTGGGATGCCCTGCCGGAGCGCATGAAGGCCAGGCTGGAAGGTCTGATCTGCGAGCACACCCAGTTGTTCTCCCGCGCCAAGATCGCCTTCACCGACTGGTCGGACGAAGAACGCCGCAAAATGGCGCCGGTGCCGCAGGTCCTGGTCCGCACCCATCCCGGCTCGCACCGCAAATCACTGTTCCTGTCGTCGCACGCCGGTCGGATCCGCGGCATGGAGGAACCCGAAGCCCGCATGCTGCTGATGGACCTGATGGAACACGCCACACAGCGGGAGTTCGTCTACACCCACCGCTGGAGCACCGGCGACCTGGTGATGTGGGACAACCGCTGCACCATGCACCGTGCCCGCGAGTACGACGAAACCCAGGTACGCGACCTGCATCGGACAACAGTGTCGGACGGCCTGCCCACGGTGGCGGAGGCAGCCTGAACACCGCAATCCAGGGTCTGTGATATAACGTTACATTAATAATACATGACGATATATTACGACCTGTAGATACAGTCGCATATCGCCACCTCCGTAGTGCTCCGATCCCAACGCCCCGGTCCGAGGCGTCGGGTAAATCGCCCGCCAGATCAACGGCCATCAGACAAAATCTGGCGTGACGATCAGCCAAATCTGATCCAACAGCAAGTCCGCCCGATGGCTGTACGCTCGGTCAGCGAAACGGCACCACGAAAGCCTTGCCCAGGCGCCAGCCCCCGACTATATTCCATTACGCAAAAAATATGGGTGGAAGGTTTTCGTCAGTGTTGGCGAAAAACGACCGCGCTGGTCAGTCCGTTACAAAAATGTCTGAAAATCCAGGCCCGACAATCACCACCCGATCGGTCCGGTTATCCAAAACACAGGCGGCGCCAAGGTATCCTAGATGATCATCAACTACACCTATGACACCAGCGTCACCGATCTCAACACCGTCGGCAACGCGGCGTATAACCCAACCCTGTACACCGAATTTACTGGCGCCGTTCAAGCCGCCATCCAGTATTTCGACACCACTTTCATCAACCCCATCACCGTCAACATCGCCTTCGGCTGGGGGGAGGTCGCCGGCAACGCAATCGCGCCCGGAACCACCGGCCAGAGCAGCAGCTTTCAGTTCGGCGTCGACTACACAACGCTGTACAACGCCCTCCAGGCCACCGATACGACCTCGGCCGTGCAGATCGCCGCGGTGGCTTCGCTTCCCGCCCTGGACCCAACCAACGGCGCGCAGTTCGCCATCACGACGGCCGAGGCTGCCGTCCTCGGCCTCTACGGTCCAGCCCCGGATGTTGGCGGCTCTGTCGGTCTCGACAGTTCCGCCCAGACAATTTGGTCCTGGAATCAATCCGCCGTCGCTCCCAACACCTCGGACGCCGTCGGCGCGATCGAACACGAAATCTCCGAGGTCCTGGGCAGGGACGCCAACGCTGGGGCCGGCGGCGTCTACAACACGCTGGACCTGTTCCGCTACACCGCGGCGGACGGCGGCAGCACCAACCCGCCGGGGGCAGCCGCCGGCGCCCGCGACGAGCCGTTCGTCGCCGGATACAACGCCAACGTGGCCTCATTCTTTTCCTACAACGGCGCCACCATCACGCTTCCCTTCGAAACCCCAGCGGATGTGGCGGCCGGCGCCGACGTCGCCGATTGGGCGCCCTCGGTCGCGAACAATTCGTTTGCCGACGGCGGACCCGACGGCACCGACCCCGTGACGACCACCGACCTGCAGGAAATGCAGGTTCTCGGCTACGAAGTGGCCTGCTTCCTCCCCGGCACCCAGATCACCACACCCGGCGGAGAGGTCGCGGTCGAACGCCTTGTCGTCGGCGCGAATGTGCTCACCCATAGCGGCCAGGTCAGGACAATCACCTGGATCGGCCACGGAAAAGCCCTCACTCCGCCCGGCCGACGCAACGCCGCCACACCGGTTATCATCCGCAAGGACGCTCTGGCCCCCAACGTTCCGAACCGCGACCTGCGCGTCACCAAAGGCCATTCGCTTTATTTCAATACAATACTGATCCCGGCGGAGTTCCTGGTCAACCACCGCTCCATCCTGTGGGACGACCAGGCCCGCGAGGTAGACGTCTACCACATCGAACTGGATGCCCACGACATACTGCTGGCCAACGGCGCTCCGGCTGAAAGCTACCGCGACGACGGCAACCGCTGGTTGTTTCGTAATTCAAGCACTGGTTGGGACCAACCGCCGCAGCCCCCCTGCGCGCCTGTCCTGACCGGCGGCCCCGCTGTAGACGCAATCTGGCAATGCCTGCTGGATCGGTCCGGATCGCGCCCCGGCATGCCCCTGACGAACGACCCCGATCTGCATCTCCTGGTCGACCAGCGCCGGGTCGCAAGCCGCCACCGGGCGAACGGCCGGTATGTCTTCGATCTGCCGAGGTCACCGAAATCCATACGCATCATCTCCCGCTCAAGCGCCCAGGACGAACTGGGACTCGCCCGCGACCCCCGCATGCTCGGTGTTGCAATAAAAAGACTCGTTGTATGGCAAGGCCAACGGGCGACCGCGATGGAGGCCGAGGACGAACAACTACAAAACGGCTTCCACGCCTACGAACCGGAATGCGGATACCGTTGGACCAACGGCGACGCCGAACTCCCGGAACGCCTTCTCAGTGGGCTTACCGGTCCCTGCACACTGGACATCTACGTCGCGGCCACCGCCCAGTACCCGTTATTCCAAGACGACGTGTCCGCCGCCGCCTGACCTGCCCCATCCGCGATTGGGCGGCCCGAGCCAGCCGGTCGCGGCCGCCACGGGCCGTGACGCCTATCCCGGTGCCGCGTCCGGTGGCCGCTGCAAATCCGCCGGAATGGTCTCCGGATTGGCCTTGGGCGGAGTTGTCTCCAGCAGCAGATCCTCACGCCTCGGCAACTCCCGCAGGTCCTTCAGGCCGAAATGCGCCAGGAATTCCGGCGTAGTGCCCCACAAAGTCGGTCTGCCCGGCGTCTCCCGCCGCCCAATCGGCGCGATCAGGTTCAGTTCCAGCAGCGCATCCAGGGTCTGCTGGGACAGCGCCGTGCCGCGGATATGCTCGATCTCCGGCCGGGTCATCGGCTGGTGATAGGCAACGATCGCCAGCGTCTCCATCGCCACCCGGGGCAGCCGGCGCGGGGAGTCGATCACCTTGCGCAGCCGCGGCGCCAGATCCAGCGCGGACCGGAACATGACGCCGCCGCCCGCGTCGACCAGTTCGACGCCTCGGCCCGCATACCGGGCCCGCAGCGCGGCCAGCACCGCATCGGCATCGATATCATCCGGCAACACCCGTGCCAAACCGCGTGGCGTGACAGGTTCGGCACTGGCGAACACCAGTGCCTCAGCCAAGCGGAGGGCGTCCTCATCCGGCTCCCGCAGCGCCGCCGGGGTGGGCTCCACACGAGATTCCACGGCCGGTTCCGCGGCGGGCTCCGCAACGGGTTCGATGGCAGGTTCGCGAGGCACTTCCGTCCCAGCTTCCACGGCTGGTCGCGGGGCCGCTTCCGCGGCGGGTTCCACGACCGGCTCGAGGGGCGCTTCCACCCCCCCTTCCACAACAGCTTCCACGGCCGCTTCCGCGGCGGGCTCCACGACCGGTTCGCGGGGCGCTTCCATCCCAGCTTCCACAGCAGCTTCCACGGCCGCTTCCGCAACGGGTTTCACGACCGGTTCGGGGGGCGACCCCACGCCAGCTTCCACAACAGGTTCGCCAGGGGGTTCCGCAGCTTCTTCCGCCGCGGGTTCAGAGTTGGCCTCCGGGAATGCCTCGGACTTGGGGATATCAGTCATGTGGCTTGAACCGCCTCGCCACTGCCACGGCGGACCAGGATCGGTCCGAACGCTTCCTCCTGCCGCAGCCGCACCGCCCCACCGCGTGCCATTTCCAGGCTCGCGAGCAGCGTACTGGCCATCGCCGCCCGCCGTTCTGTCGGGCTGTCCATGTGGTCGGGCAGGAACTGCTCCAGCGTAGTCCAGTCCGGCAGGCTGCCGACAAGATCCGCCAGCCGGCGCAGCGCGTCCTGCACGGTCCATAGCGTCAGTGCCCGCGGCCGATAGGGCGAGGATTTGGTGCCGCGCCGGATTGCCTCCAGATACGCCCGCACGAAAGGGCCGGCTTCGATCAGGATGCGGGAGCGGTCGTATTCGTGGTGGCTCTCGGGGCGCACCGCGGGCGAACACATCCTGACCCAGCACCGGGCGGGCGGCCAGCCATGCAGCCAGGGTGCGGATGACGTTCATCTCGCGCAGGCGTTCGGCCAGCGCCTCGGCCGCCATCTCGCCGTTTTCAAGATCGTCGTCGGACGCCGCGGGAACCAGCAGGCGTGATTTCAGCCAGGTCAGCCATGCGGCCATCACCAGCCAGTCGGCCGCCAGCTCCAGCCGGATCCGTTTGGCGCCCTCGATCACCGCCAGATACTGATCGACCAGCGACAGGATGGAGATCTTCGCCAGATCCACCTTCTGCGACCGGGCGAGGTCCAGCAGCAAATCCATCGGCCCCTCAAAACCCTCCAGCCGCAGGACAAGGTTTTCCGAGGGTTCCCCGGTTGCCGGATCGCCCAATACCGGAACGTCCAGTGCGGGCGTATCAGCCGCGGCGGTGTCAGATGACGCTGGCATCCATCCCATCGACATCATGGCCGGCCAGCCAGAACAGGGTGCGGAACGCCCAGGGCAGGATCTGGTTCAGCGCCTCGCCCACCGGATCGACGCCAAGCAGCCGTGGCAAAATGAACACCGCCAGCAGGACGATCAGGATGCCGGCCTTCTCCAGCCGGGCCCACACCCGCGCGAGGCTCAGCGGCAGCAGCCCGACCGCGATACGGCCGCCGTCCAGCGGCGGGATCGGCAGCAGGTTGAACAGCCCGAGCACGATGTTGGACAGCATGAAATACAGCAGGAACTGCTGCGCGATGGCTTGCATCGGGGTCGGCAGGTCCTCGACCGGCATAACCAGGGCAGCCAGCCAGGCGAGGAAGAAGTTCATCAGCGGCCCGGCGACCGCCACCAGCGCCATGCCGCGGCGTGGATCGCGGAACTTCCAGGCGCCGATCGGCACCGGTTTGGCCCAGCCGAACATGAAGAAGATCTTGTGCGGCGGCACCAGCAACTGGCTGATCAGCAGGAAACCGGGCAGGATGATCGTGCCGACCCGGTCGATATGGCGGATCGGGTTGAGCGACAGCCGCCCGGCATCCCGCGCCGTCGTGTCGCCCAGTGCCAGGGCGGCATAGCCATGCGCGGCCTCGTGCAGGGTGATCGCCAGGACCACCGGAATGACCGCCAGCGCAAGATTGAGCAGAAAGTGGTTCACGCCAGCAGCCGTTCCCGTTCCGCGGCCAGCGCCGCCGGATCCAGGGCGCAGACGCTGGCGCCGCAGCCGCTTTCCGCCCGCGCCGCAGGCGATGGTCGGCCTCCGGCGTCACCGCCGGGCATGCCCGCAGCAGTGCTTCGGTTGAGCGCGAAATCGCCGCTGCAATACAGGGCAAGATCGCATCCTGCCGCCAGCGCCTGGACCGCCAGGTCGGCCGGCGAACCGGATAGTGCCTTCATCGCCAGGTCGTCGGTCACCAGAACTCCTTCAAAGCCGATCTGTCCGCGAATGACGGTCCCGATCACCGCGGCGGACAATGTCGCCGGTAGATGGGGATCGAGGGCCCGGATAAACGATATGGGCCGTCATCATCCATGGCAGGTCGGCGCTCAAGGCGAAAGGGCGGATATCGGCGGTAAGATCGGCTTCGGTCACCTGCGGCAGCACAGATGGCTGTCGACCCGCGCCCGCCCATGGCCCGGGGCATGCTTGCCGACCGGCAGGACCCCCGCGGCGAGCAACCCGTTGGCCATCGCTCGGCCAAGCCGGGTAACCGCCGCCGGGTGCCGGGCAAAGGCTCGGTCGCCAACGACGTCGTGGGCGCCGGGGACCGCGAGATCCAGCACCGGCGCGGCGGCAATGGTGAAGCCGGCCGTCCGGCAGTCGCAGCCGATCAGCGCCCCCGTCAGCCAGGTGGCCCGAAGCCCTGCCGCCGGGTCGGCCTCGAAGAGCCGCCCGAGCGTGGCGGCGGGTGGATGGGCGTGCCAGTGGGGCGGGCGGAGGCGGGCGACACGGCCGCCCTCCTGGTCGACCATGATATCGGCCTGGGCGGGAAGCACCTGCCGCAGGGAAGCGATCAGGCCGGTCAGCTGGGCCGGATCCTGAATGTTGCGGGCAAACAGGATCACGCCGGCGGGGGCAAAGGCCCGGAACAGCGCGGCTTCATCCGGCAGCAGCACCGGCCCGGCGATGCCGACGATGGCGGCGTGTATCGTCATCGCCGGGCCCGGGCGGAGGCGCCGTTGAACCCCCGCCCCCTGGCCTGCGGTCGACCCCTGTCCGTCGGACTAGAAATCGGCAACGGAGCAACCGCCGCCTTTTGCGCGCACGTGGTCACAGAAGCCACGCGCCTGGGCCACGTCAGCGAAGCCCGAGGTCCGCACCCGCCAGAACGTATGGCCGTCCCGCTCGGTGCGCGTGTAGTTCGGCTGGTGGCCGTTCAGAAGGTCCGGCATCCGCTTGACGAGCAGTTGCCATTCGTTGCGCGCGGCTTCCTCGGACGTGAGCGCGGCGAGCTGCACCACGGCTTGATGGCCGGCGGCGGTGTGGGTTTCCGTTGTCGTCGCCGCCGACTTTGCCGGCGTGGTCGGCCGTGCAGCAGCCGGCTTGGCGGGCGGCAGTACGCTGACGACGGCCGGCTTTGCTTGCGCGACCACCGACGGCGCGGCTGGCACCGGGGTGGTCGGCGACACGCTGGCCGGCACCAGGCTGGAGGGTGACACGCTGGACGGTGACAGGTTGGACGGCATCGCGTCGGCTGACAACGCGGTGGCCGTCGCCTGCGCAGGTGTCTTCGTCGCGGCGCGCGGCCGGGGCGCTTCGTCGGCGCTCAGCGCCTTGGTGTCCGGGGTCTCGGCGCCCGCTGCCAGCCTGGCATTCTTGTTGTCCGAGCCGCCGGAGAAGACGTCGTTCTCGGCGCCATCAATCTTCATGCCACCGGGATTTTCCGGCTTGATGCGGATCGGCCTGGTATCGGCGGTGATTACCGGGACCTCCGTGCTGCGGCGGCCGATGATCGCCGAGGTGCCAATCAGGATCGACAGGATGACGCCAAGGCCGCCCGCGAACAGCATGAGGCGCCGTGTATCCGGGTCCATGCCCTGCTGGACCCGACTTTGGCCAGTGCCATAGCGGCCGGCGCGATTACCCCGGTAGCCTGGATTAGGAATGGTTAAATCATCCGACACTTCGCAGCTCTTTCCCGGCTCGGCCTTGGCCGGCGGGATCAGCCGGCTGTCAGCGCATTTCTTCGACTGGCGTGACGCCCATCACTTCGAGACCGGATCGAATTACGACAGCCGTCGCCGCAACCAGTGCGAGGCGCGCAAGCGTCTCGGCATGGCTGGTCGGACTGCAGGAACCGCAGTGTCGTATCGTCCTTGCCTCGGTTCCACAGCATATGAAAGTCGGCCGCCAAGTCATAGAGAAAAAATGCGATTCTATGCGGTTCTCTTGCGATTGCGGCAGCTTCTACGGTGCGCGGCCAAAGCGCGAGACGGCGGATCAAAGTCAGCTCCGGTTCGCTCGTCAGCGTATCTATTTCGGCGTGTCGCGAGTTGCCGATCGGAGATCGTTTCGGACGGGAACATTTCGCGGCGGCACGCAGCACGGAGCGGCAGCGGGCGTGCGCATACTGCACGTAGAACACCGGGTTTTCCCGCGTCGTGGCGAGAACCTGATCGAGGTCGAACTCCATCTGGGCGTCGGCTTTGCGGGTCAGCATGGTGAAGCGGACGGCGTCCTTGCCGACTTCCTCCAGCAGATCGCGCAGAGTGACGTAGGTGCCGGCGCGTTTGGACATGCGGACCGGCTGGCCGCCCGCATGATGTGGACGATCTGGCAGAGCACCGCCTCGAACTTCGTCTGGCCTGGCCGACAGCGCGCGAACGGCGGCCTTCATGCGCGGGACGTAGCCGCCGTGGTCGGCGCCCAGGACGTCGATCAGAATGTCGTAGCCGCGGGCGACCTTGTCGGCGTGGTAGGCGATGTCGTTGGCGAAATAGGTGTTGCTGCCGTCGGATTTGCGCAGCGGACGGTCGACGTCGTCACCGAACTCGGTGGCGCGGAACAGGGTCTGCGGGCGGGGTTCCCAGTCTTCCGGGGTCTTGCCCTTCGGCGGTTCAAGGACGCCTTCGTAGATCAGTCCGTCGGCATGGAGTTTCTCGATGACCGCGTCGGTGGCGCCGGAAGCGACCAGGGCGCGTTCCGAACTGTAGATGTGCTGCTGGACACCGAGCAGGCGGAGGTCCTCGCGGACTTCGGTCATCATGGCGTCGATGGTCAGGTCCTTCACCGTGTCGAGCCAGAGCTCGGGCGAAGCGATGCCCAGGTCGTGGGTCGCCAGCGAGGCCTGGTATTGCGCCGCCAGGGTTTTGCCGACGTCGATCAGGTACTCGCCTTTGTATTGCAGGCCGCCGGGAACCTCGGCGGCGAATTCGGCCTCGGTCATCGGCGAGCCGATCGCCTGGAGGTAGCGCCAGTACGCGGCCCAGGCGAGGGCGATGACCTGGGCGCCGGCGTCGTTGATGTAGTACTCCTTGGTGACGTCGAAGCCGGCCTTGGTCAGCAGGTTGGCGAGGGCGTCGCCGACGACGGCGCCCCGGCAATGGCCGATATGCATGGGGCCGGTGGGGTTGGCCGAGACATACTCGACGTTGACCTTGATGCCCGACCCGGTGGTGGCGTCGCCGTAGGCCTCGGCTTTTTCCAGGATGACGGGCAGCAGGGCGCGGAAGCTCGCCGGGTGCAGGCGGAGGTTGACGAAGCCCGGGCCGGCGGCTTCGGCGGTCGCGATGTCAGGGCCGGCGTTCAGATGTTGCGACCAAGGCGGCGGCGATCTTCGCCGGGTGGCTGGCGGGCGGCCTTGGCCGAGACCATGGCGGCGTTGGTGGCCATGTCGCCATGGGCGGGGTCGCGGGCCGGGGTGACCTCCACGCGCGCGGCGATGTCGGCCGGGAGGTCGGGGACAATCTTTGTCAACGCGGCCAGGACGGTTTCGCGAAGACGAGCGTAAAGGTCGGATGGGTTCATGGGCGGGTGTTAGCGCGGATCGGGGGTGTGGGTCGATGGCGATGCTGTGCTCCGGGCCGGCGATCTTGCCGTCTTCGGAACGTTCTTTGCTGTCGGCGACAGCGGGTTCGTGCAGAGGCGGTGCGGGTCTAGCGGCTTGCACCCTAAACGCGGTAGGGTTCGGTCAAGGGTCATGTCACCGATCCGACGGTCCGCGGCGAGCCGTACCTAATCGTCTTCGACAGCGAAGCCTGGCCGGGTCCTGCAAAGCAGACCGAAAAGGTCCAGGCTCCCCGCCGCACTTTGAGATGCTTGGGTTGCTCCCCTTCTTCAAGGACGCGCGACGATGGACGAGACAGCGAAAAACCGACATTCAGGCGGCTCCGACGCCAACATCCCGGGGTCGTTGGACCCGGTGGCGTTGCAGATGCTCGATGAGGACCCTGTCAGCCGCATCCTGAAATGGGTGTTGCTGGCGACCGCGGTGATTTGCTTCGCCCTGATCATCTGGGCAACGCAACAGACCTACCGCGATGCGCCCATGCAGCCAGAGCAGTTTGTCCAGCGGGATGGCACATCGCTGATGTCGGGGGCGAATGTCATTGCCGGCAAGTCCGGTTTCCAAAAAGCCGATCTGATGGACTACGGCAGCCTGTATGGCATGGGCTCGTATTTCGGCCCGGACTATACCGCTGAAACCCTTGTCGCCTTGGCAACCGCGACGCGGGACAACCTGGCGCAGGCCAGTGGGCAGGCGTACGCCTCGATGGGGGCGGACCAGCAGGCGGCGATCGCGTCCAGGATGCAGGCGCAACTGCATGAAGTCGATCTGACCAAGAGCATCGTCACCGTGCCGGATGGTCTTGCGCAGGCGATCAGGACGGTTCGCGACGGCCTCGCGGCGCGGCTGCGACAGGACGATACCGTTGCCGGCTACAGCCAGGCCCGCAGCCTTGACGGGCAGACCGCGCTGCAGACGGCCGACTTCCTGATCTATTCGGCGTTGACGACCGTAGCGTACCGGCCGGGCAGCACCGTGTCGTGGACGCAGAACTGGCCGTTCGAGCCGATCGTCGGCAACGCGCCCACCGCGGCGACCTTCATCTGGACATGGGCCAGCTTCTGCTTCGTGTTCTTTGGCTTCGGCGCCGTACTGTTCATCTATCAGGTGTTTCTGTCGGAGCCCGATACCGCGCCGATGGATCCTGTGCTGGCCGGCTTCCGGGCGCTCACGCCCAGCCAGCGCAAGACGGGCAAATACTTCCTGTTCGTCGCGCTGGTGTTCCTGCTGCAGATCGGCGCCGGGTCGGTCATGGCACACTATTATTCTGAGCGAACGAGCTTCTATGGGCTGGCGGTGGGCAAGTTCCTGCCGTTCAACTTCCTCCGTAGCGTCCACCTTCAGGCGCCGCTGGTTTGGATCGCGTTCTCCTGGATCGGGTCGGGGCTTTTCCTGGCGCCGGTGATCAGCGGGCGGGAGGCCCGGCACCAGGGGTTGCTGGTCGACATCCTGTTCTGGGCGTCCGTCATCGTCGTCGTCGGCGCCCTGCTGGGCAACTATCTTGGGATCATGGGGCTGATCGACACCGGCTGGTTCTGGGTCGGCAACCAAGGCCTGTCCTACCTGGAGCTCGGTCGGTTCTGGCAGATCGCGTTCTTTGGTGCGCTGGTGATGTGGAGCTGGTTGGTATGCCGCGCGTTCTGGCCGAGCCGGACGCTGTGGTGGGGTGCGGCGCGCCAGTTCTGGACCGGGCGGATCCGGCTGGAGAACCTGCTCTGGGCGGCCACGATCAACATCGCCGTGCTCTATGTGTTTGGCATGGTGCCGCTGACCGGGGTGGAGAAATCGTTCACCATCACCGACTTCTGGCGCTGGTGGGTCGTGCATCTGTGGGTCGAACAGTCGTTCGAGTTCTATGCCGCCAGCATGAGCGCCTACCTGCTGATGGGGCTTGGCCTGGTTTCGCGCCGCCTGGCGGAGCGGGCGGTCTATTTCGAGATCATCCTGGTCTTCCTGGGCGGGGTGCTGGGCACTGGCCATCATCTGTACTGGGCGGGCGGTCCGGCGCTGTGGATTCCGTTCGGCACCATGTTCTCGTTCATCGAGGTGTTGCCGCTGGTCCTGTTGGTCATGGAATCCATCGAGCAGCACCGGCTGATCAAGGCCAACCGGGACTTCCGCTACGGGCTGGCGTACACCTACGTCATCGGGGCGGCGTTCTGGAATTTCGTGGGGGCCGGTGTGTTTGGCGGCGGCACCCTGAACGCGCCGCTGGTGAACTACTATGAACATGGCACGGCGCTGACCCTTAATCATGCGCATACTGCCTTGTTTGGCGCGTTCGGGCTGCTGGGGATCGGGCTGGTCTACTTCTGCCTGCGCTATCTGGCGGGTGATCGGCATAGCTTTTCCGAGACCCCCGGCTATATCGCGTTCTGGCTTTACAACGGTGGGCTTGTGCTCTGGATCGTGTTGACCTTCTTCCCGATCGGCTGGGCGCAACTGAACGCGGTGTTCGAGCACGGGCTGGCGTATGCCAGAAGCCTGGCGTTCTATGACACCACGCTGACATGGCAGTGGCTGCGGATGATCGGGGACATCGTGTTCGCGGCGGGTGCGCTTTTGATGGTGTTCGATTTCATCTTCAAGCTGGGGCCGATCATGCCTGACGGCATCCGACGCTACCTTCCCGGGGGTGTGAAGGACGGCATCGCCGACGTTGCGACCGAGCATTAAACTGTTGATTTAGCCCGTATTTGTCCATACGGACCGGCCATTCGGATGGGGCACCTTCGTCCGCGCCTGTCGCCTGTTGGAACGGGCCATGTCACCGGGACAATCGGGACGCCGAGAGCGCGGTGATTGGCGGCACGTGCGTCCTGCCCGGTGCCGTTCTTCAATGGTTTGCGGGTGGGGGTTCGACCGGACAGGTTACCCAGTGGATGTCGCGGGCACACAGGAAGTTGGAGGCGTTGTTCAGGCCGGTCACGAACCCACCGATGCCGCCGAGGATGGCGAACACCGATACGATGATGGCAAGCGTCTTTTCCAGGGTGGTCAGGTCGAGACGGTTTCGCACCTCGATCCGTTCGCCGTTCCAGAACAACTGGTGCTGGGCGTTAAGACCGAGCCGGCCGAGGTCCTCGATGCCGATCGGGGTGACGCCTTTGGGCCAATGTTCGGGGGAGATCTCGCTCACCGGGGGTGTGGCCTCAGTTCTTTTTGGGTGGGTCCAGACGTGATTCGAGCCGCACCAGCCGCTCGCCGATGGTTTCGACGACCTTTGCCAGTGTTGTGAGGTCGGCCTGCATCTGCTTGACCGCCTGAATGGTCAGGAGGATTTCGTCCGTCGGTGTGCGCGCCATGGCCTTACAGGAAGCGGTCGGCCAGCCGGGCTATTTGGGCGGAGAGGGCATCCGCATTGGTTTGCAGCTCGTGCAGCAGTTCAGCGGTGCTTGTTGCGGGGGCGGATGGTGACAAGGCGGTCGGCGGCTGCAGGGGTGGTTTCGCCGCACGGAACGACGCGGTCTCGTTGGCGGCTGACGACGGGGGTTTTCTGGACGTGGTTCTCCCGGTGGTCTTGGCGAACGCTGTCGAGGATCGCGGTGCGGCCATGTTGGTCATCCTTTGCAGTGGAAACATAGCTCACAAACCTTTCCTGACGATAGATGTGTCCGCTGTCGATCGATAAACAGACGGTCGGGTGCGGCTGCGCGCCGCCTGGTGACGTTGCTGGCCAATATGGGTGCGTTGCCTTCGGATCACGCGCGCCGGGTGAGTTCACCCGGCCTTCGGCACGCTGATCCTGCCGCTGGGTTTCACCGTGATGAGCCGTGTGTCAGCGATGTGTTCGACCTTGGATTCGCGTGGCACTGCCTTGATGTCGTTGCGGGTGATGGCGCCGCGCAGGACGGCATGCCGGTTGGATTTGCCGTCGCGGACCAAATCTCTCGGGCAGGCCTTCCAGGATGCGTGACATCCGCCCGGAGCGGGTGGCGGCCTGGCCAACAGGCAGCGTGGGCCCGTCAAGAAGGTGGTTGCGGCCAGGATGCCCGCCATCGACGCGCTGCCGGTCAGTGCCCGGCTCAGGTTTGATCCGACCATGATGGAGGCGATGATGTTGCGCGCCGCCCATTTGGCGGGTACGCGGCGGCCGGGGGTCGGTGAGGCGGACCATCAACAGGCCGTCGATGAATACGACGACCGCCCGGTTGCATTCCCGCCACCCAGGGAGGTGGCCATCCGGACCGAAGATGTCTGGCAGGGTCATCGTGCTGACTCCGGTTGTTGGGCTCATCGGCCATGGCAGGGCTTCGCCTGCGGCGATTTGCCGGGTCTAACGGCGGGGGCATCCGTTGCTGCGGGCTCCGGCATCAAATCATTGCGGCGGGGTAAGCTGGATAGGTGATGAAACCGCGTGCCCTAGACTAGGCTGCCTGCGCCTGGTCCGGGACGATCCGCTCGGGGCAGCTTTGGGCTGCTGCGACGATCGGGGCGGTGACGATGCGCATCGCCCGCATGGCGTCTCGCCGCGCTTGTTCCGCATGCCTCCGCTGGGCTTTTTCGCTCGCGCGCTGCAGGGCGCGGCGTTGCTGGCGGGACAGGATGAGCTGGATTTGCGGTTCGGCCGGGTCCGTGGGCGCTATTTCGGCGACTTCGGCTGTTGGTTCCGGGACCTGGGTTTGGGAGGCGGGCATGTCGCGCTGCTTGCGGAGCTTGTCCAAGGCGCGCTGGCACTGGTGCGCCGAGCGATGCAGGGCGTTGGCGGAGCCGCGAAGACGCAGGACGGCGTTGAGCGGAAGGTTGGGGTCCATTGCCTTGGCCAGGGCGTCGAGCACGCCGAAGCCAAGGCTGGTGATCTCGGCGGCGAGGCGGATCTCTTCCTCGGTCTCCACATCGTAGGAGGCGAGCGTGCTCTCGGCGGCCTCCCGCGCGGCTTCCATGTCTTCGCCGGCCGTGGTCAGGAACAGCGGGACCAGCAGGCCGATGACCTTGTCGAGAAAGACGCGGGTGACATGGGGGAAGAGCGACATGGCGGGGACCTGTTGGTGGGGCTGGAAAGTTGGTGGCGATGGAAGCCTTGGAAGGCACGGTTCGTTGGAGAGAACATTAAGCGAACATGAAGCTGAATACAAGAAAAATTTCTTGCCCGGTGGATCGAAAGGGGGCTTCGAGGATCGGGCGCCTATGCGCGTGACCCGGTTCGGGCGTGGTTGCACGCCGATTGGTCTTGGCGGGTTCGACCACGGTACCACCGCGCATCGCCGGTCGTTTGCTGATCTGGTCTTTTGGTGACGCCGGCTTCGGTCGGCCCGTGCCGTTGCGCACGAAGCGGTCGCCGTCGAAAAACGTCGCGTGATCAGGTATCGCCCTCGTCAGCGGCGGTGCGTCGTCCGGGTCGGTCCGCTCACCGAGGGTGCAATCGTCTTGGATCGCCTGAGCGTGCCGCATAAAATAATCCGGCGGCTTCCAACGCGTGGCGTCCAAACCACGTCGACACTCGGTCCATTCACGGTGCCGGGGATAATGAAACGGTGTTCGCCATTCTCAGGCCGGAGGTCTTGTATCGGCGCGGTTTGGCCGAGCGACACAGCTTGCCGAACCCTCGCCCCGTTCCCGTCAGGGACGCCTGATGCAAACAACCGTCAGGTCATCACTCAGCGGAACCGTGCGCTGATCGAGAAACGGCGCGCAGATACCCGCGACGATCGCCTCGGCACTCGGACCCGCAGCGTAGCTTTGCACCAGCGTGAAAGCACCGGCCTCGCCGATTCGGTTGCCTGCGGCATCGTGGCAATCGGTCAGCCCGTCGCTGTAGAGGAACAGCGCCGCGCCTGGCCCAAACACCGCGCTTTTGCTGGCGTATTCGGCACTCGCGGTGATCCCAAGCGGCAGGCCCCGGCTGTCGAGCGACGTCAGCGCAAGCCCGTCGCCGCACCGGATAATCGGCGGCGGTGACCCCGCACCGGCGTAACTGAGGCAATTTGATTGCGGGTCGACAACGCAATAGAATATCGTTGCGTAATCGGCGGTCGACAACAGCTCGACCAGCCGCAAATTGAGCGCCTTGAGAAACCGTGCTGGGTCCGGCAACAACGCACTGAACTCGGGGATCAGCGTGTGCAGGCGAAAGGTGTTCAGCGCCGCCGTGATGCCATGCCCGGCGAAGTCGACAACGTAAGCGCCGACACGCCCGTCGCCGAGGTCGCACATCCCCCACAGGTCGCCGCCAAGCTCGCTGCAACTGCCCAACCGGCCGGCGATATCCAGGCCCGTTTTCGCGCTGATCTGTTTCTGCAGGCTCACCGACGGAAGCAAGTCGATCTGCATCGTACTCGCCGCTTTCAACTCATCGACGGTTCGGTCGTGATAGACCTGCAGCGCCAACTTGCGCTCCAGGCGGCGCATTTGATCCGTCATGATCGTCCGAAGCACCAGTGACTTTACCCTGTCGACGGCGGACAGGTCCCGTGCCGTCCAGGGCCGCGATGCGCCGTAAATCACTTGTCGCCACGCGGCGAAGGACTTGCGCGGATTGATCCGGCCGGAGTCCGACGTCGCTTTCACGGGGGTGCTCATGTCGCCTGCCCAGACCTGCGTATGCGGCCACTCCGCTCGGAAGCAGAACAGCCAGCCGCCCGGAAGGCGCCTCGCCGCAACCCCGCTCGCCACTCCCTGGCAGGCCGTCGCCGGCGGAAACAGCGCCGACAGGCGATTGGTGATCAACTGCACCTCGCCGGCTTGCTGTAGCCAGGCGGCCAAGCGGAGGATCTGCTCGTCCGGCGGAACCACCCCTGTCGTCCAAACGGTCTGGCCGTCGCAAATCGCAATGCCCTGCGCCATCGTCAGGTCAAGCAGGCCGGGCGCGATGGTATCCAGCCGAACCCGGTAGTCCAGCCTTCCGTCCGCCTTTGCCGCCAGTTCGGCTTCCAGCCGACGCTCTGTCACGAAGCATTCCGCCGTCGCACTGCGATCATCCGCATCCAGATACCAGCTCGCCGCCTGCGCCAGAAGTTCGCAGGCCTGCAGGAGCGGAATGGGCAACAACCGTGGCGCGGGGTGGTGACACGCTACCAGCCCCCAAAGCGCGCCGTCCCTGACAATCGAGACCGACATCGACGCGGCGACATCCATATTCGCCAGATACTCGAGGTGGGTCGGCGAGACACTGCGCAGCGACGCCACGCTTAAATCGATTGGCTGGCCGGTGGCCGGATGTATCGACGGAACCAACGGCGACGGTGTATACGACGCGTCCGGAATCAGACGAACCGGATTGCGCAGATACAAGGCGCGCGCTTGCGCCGGGATATCGCTGGCGGGGAATGCGTGGCCCAGATAGGAATGGGCTCCGGGCACCCGGTCCTCGGCTATCACCTCGCCATTCCAGTCGGTGTCGAATTGATAGATCATCACGCGGTCAAAGCCAATCAGCGCGCGGATTTCCCGAGCTAAAGTCTCGCACGCGCCTTGCGGGGTCTCGGCGTTGCGGATGCGCTCGATGGCGTGTCGGATCCCGCCCAGCAACGTTTCGGCTCGGCCGGAACTGATCCCGGGCCCGAGCTCAAGCAGTATCAACCCGGCTTCTGCCGGATGAGTGACGCAGTCCCATTCGGTCGGTTGGGCGGCCTGGGCGAACCGAACGCGCAGCGGCGACCACGCTTGGTGCGGCGCAAGCGCTGCGTCCATGCTCTCGCCCGTGGTCGGGATCAGAATGGTGGCAATCGGTCGGCCAATTATGTCACGCGGCCGAACCCCCATGGTCTCGGCGGCATTTGCGCTAGCGGCCACGACGGTCAGATTGTCCGGGTCTATAGCGAAAAGGTAGCCGTGCGGTTGGATGCTGCCGGGCACATGGATCGGCTCGAGGGCGCATTGGTCTAAGTCGGTCGGATCTGCGACGAGTTCGGTCGGATCTGCGGCGACGCCTGACATACTGAAAAATCCCTATTTCGCCGACACTGCAGCCGCCAAGGGTGCGCCGCCGGCGTTTCCAGCAAGGTCGCTCACGATTGGTCCCGCCCGGGGCATGAAATTCAGCTTTCCCAGGGTTCTCCATACCATTTGCGTATGATCAATCGGCGCCGCAACAGCCAGCCCAGCATTTCTCGCATCATAGGCCCCCGATTGTGCATAGCAGCATCCCTTCCGGACGACAGTCATAAGCCAGCTTATCATCAGCAGCCAGTACGATAACAGGCTGTATGATCGCGTCGGCTCGCCACGTCGCGTGCCACCACCACCTGGCACGAGGACCTCACCGACCGCCTCGCCGCTTGCGGCGGTCACACGAGCAGTGCCGCGCTGGGACCGGATGGCGGGCGGCATACTCGCGGTGTGATCGGTGGGGGCTTCTGCTGCTGTCCAGCCGGGCGCTGGTTCGATAGCGACGACCGCGGTGTCCAGGCTGACGGCGCGACGCTGCCACCGACGTATGCGGCATCGTTGCATCGATCGTATGCGGCATCGTTGCATCGATCCCGCGCATGAGGGGCGCGGATCAACCGTCGGGAATCACCCGTTGATGCTGATGTCGGTCAGCCGACGGTGCTCATCCATCGCGTAACGGTCGGTCATGCCGGCGACGTAATCGCCGACGATGGTGGCGGCGCGGTGCGTGCCACCCTCCCCGGCCCGGGCACGCCAGTCGTCGGGCAGCAGCGTCGGGTCGGTGTGGAGCAGCCGGAACAGTTCCTCGGTCAGGCGTTTGGCCTTGCTGGACATGCGGTTGACGCGCCAGTGGCGGTACATCCGGGCGAACAGGAAATCCTTGATCGCCTGGTTGGCGTCGGCCATGGCGGGGCTGAAGCTGACCACACGCTGCTTGTGCCGGCGGATCGCGTCGGGGCTGTCGGCGTCGAGCTTCGCCAGCCGCTTGCCGCTTTCGGCGATCAGGTCGGTGACCATGGCGTTGATCACACGGCGCAGCATCTCGTGCCGCAGCCGGGGCGGCGGCACGTCCAGACTGGACATCCGGGCGGCGGCAAGCGAGTCGCCGACCAACGGCAGGTGCTTCAGGTCGTCGATCGCGAACAGCCGGGCGCGCAAGCCGTCGTCAAGGTCGTGCGAATGGTAGGCGACGTCGTCGGCGATGGCCGCGACCTGGGCCTCGGCGCTGGGCTGGGTGTGCAGGTCGAGCTTATGGCGCTCGTTGTAATCGGCGATGTAGGGCGGTGGGATGGCGCAGCGGGCCGTTGTGCTTGACCAGGCCTTCCAGCGTTTCCCAGGTCAGGTTCAGGCCGTCCCAGCCGGCGTAGCGGCTTTCCAGCAGGGTCACGATGCGCAGGCTCTGGGCGTTGTGATCGAAGCCGCCGAACGGCTTCATCGCCATGGTTCAGCGCGTCCTCCCCGGCGTGGCCGAACGGCGGATGGCCCAGGTCGTGCGCCAGCGCCAGGGCCTCGGTCAGGTCTTCGTCCAGGCCCAGGGCGCGGGCGATGGAGCGGGCGATCTGCGCGACCTCGATGCTGTGGGTCAGCCGGGTGCGGTAGAAATCGCCTTCGTGGTTGACGAAGACCTGGGTCTTGTACTGCAGTTTTCGAAACGCGGAGCTGTGGATGATGCGGTCGCGGTCGCGTTGCCAGGGGGACCGGGTTGGCGCCTCGGGTTCGTGGTGCAGCCGGCCGCGCGCGGTGGCGGGGGAGACGGCGTAGCGAGCCAGCGGGGGAGCGAGCGAACATAACTACGCGGATACACCCTGACTTGGTTCGGCTTCAATCGATCAGGACCGCTTCAATTCCGTCGAAGAAGCGCCTATCTTACACGGCATGGAACAGTTCGCCGTTACCGATCGTGCCGCCGCCCGGATTGCCGAGATCGTCGCCGAGACGAAGCAGGCTGCCGAAACCGCTCTCCGTGTTGCCGTGCTGGCCGGGGGATGCAGCGGTTTCCAGTATCGGTTCGAGCTGGATCCGCAAACCCAGCCGGACGACCTGGTCATCGAGCGGGGGCCGGCGCGGGTCGTGGTCGATGCCGTCAGCCTGGATCTGCTAGCGGGTCGGAGCTGGATTACACCGACGAACTGATGGGCAGCCACTTCGCCGTGCGCAATCCGAACGCCAAGTCGGCGTGCGGCTGCGGGACCAGCTTCTCGATCGACTGACGGCGCGGGCGTCTGGACCGCGGGGTGAGCGTGGCTCGCCCGGGGGCTCGGGGCATCGCATGGGGCGCGCGCCCGATAGGGGCATCGCCAAATCCGGCGGCGACTGCAAACGCGGCAGCGTCCGGGCTGGAATGGTGCGAAATTGGGCACTGCTTCCCCGAAACGTGCGGCGCTTTTGTGGCTTGGCGTTTGCTAGGACTGCTCGGTTACCAGAAAGGCCGATCAGTATGACCGAGCGTGTTGCCAGCCTTCCGACAGTGAACACGACCGGCGCCACACGCTGGATGCAGCTTGGGCTCGGGCTGGTGTGCATGATGGCAATCTCGAGCCCGCAATATGTATGGACGCTGTTCACCAAGCCGTTGGGCACGGCGCTGGGGGTAACGCCGGCGTCGTTGCAGGTGACATTCTCGCTGCTGATCGTGCTGCAGACGTTTTTCTCGCCGTTCCAGGGGTGGCTGGTGGATCGGTTCGGGCCGAAGCTGCTGATCGGGGTCGGCGGGTTGCTGTCCGGTTTGTCGTGGGTGTTCGCGTCGTATGCGTCATCGCTGACGGCGCTTTATCTGACCTATGGCGTGGTCGGCGGCCTTGGCACCGGCATCGTTTATGTCGGCGTGGTCGGTCAGGTGGTTGGATGGTTCCCGGACCGGCGCGGGTTTGCCGCGGGCGTGGTGGCGGCTGGGTATGGAATGGGAGCGATCCTGACGACGTTTCCGATCAGCAACTCGCTGGCGGCCGTCGGATACCAGATGACGCTGCTGCAGTATGGCGCGATTTTCGCGCTGATCGGACTGGTCGCCGCTCTTGGGCTGAAGCCGCCGCCGGCTGCGGGGAGGCACGATGCGCCGGGGGCGACATCGGGGGTGTCGACCGGGGCGATGCTGCGGACGCCGGTGTTCTGGCTGATGTTCGTGATGATGACGATGATGTCGACATCGGGGCTGATGGTGACGTCCCAGATGGCGACGTTCGCCGGTGAGTTCGGGATCACCAAGGCACTGGTCTGGGGCTTTGCCGCCTTGCCGCTGGCGCTGACGATCGACCGGTTCACCAACGGGCTGACGCGGCCGTTCTTCGGCTGGGTGTCCGACCGGATCGGGCGCGAGACCACGATGTGCCTGGCGTTTGGGCTGGAGGGTGTGGCGATGGCGCTCTGGTTGCTTTGCCGCGGTGACCCGGTGTCGTTCGTGCTGCTGTCGGGCGTCGTGTTCTTCGGCTGGGGTGAGATTTTCTCTTTGTTTCCCTCGACGCTGACGGACACGTTCGGCACGCGGAACGCGACGCGCAACTATGGATGCCTGTATATCGCGCAGGGGATCGGGGCGATTTTCGGGGGTCCGATGGCGTCCCTGCTGCATGAGGCGACAGGGACCTGGACCACGGTGTTCGGGGTCGCGATCACCGCGGATCTGTTGACGGCGGTGCTGGCGATCGCGGTGCTGAAGCCGCTGCGGGCACGGTATATCGGGGCGGGGCCTGGCGCTCGTTGAGCCGGGCTTGCTGACGAAGCCGCTGCCCGTGTCGCGCGTCGCCGAGAGTTGCCGCGGGTCGCGGATATCCTGACGGGTTCGAGACGGCTTGACATGGGCACGCGGCGAATTATGTGACGGTTGCCGAGCGTCACTGTGACTCCGGCGTTCCGATGGGCTGTCGTGGGCGGTATTTCAACCATCTCGGGTATGCAACGCTCGGCAGGACCGTAGGTGGGCAAGCGGCCGGCGATTTTTCGGGCCCTGCCAACCCTTCCCGTGGGCTCGCTAGGGCTGCTTCTGCCATATCTGCGGCCGTATCGTGCGCGGACCTTTGGCGCGGCAGTTGCCCTGCTGGTCGCCGCCGCACTGGTGCTGACGCTCGGGCAAGGGCTTCGCCGGCTGATCGATCGCGGATTCGCGCCCGGCAGCATGGTGCATCTCGATTACGCCGCGCTGGCGATGCTGGGCGTGGTGACGGCTCTCGCGGTTGCGACATTCTCGCGGTTCTATCTCGTATCGTGGCTGGGTGAGCGGGTGGCGGCCGATTTGCGGCGCGACACCTTCGATCGCGTCATTTCATTGTCGGCAGACGTTTTTCGAGACGGCCCGGATCGGTGACATTCTGACCCGGCTGACGGCGGATATCTCGGTGCTGCAGGCGCTGATCGGGTCGGCGATCTCGCAATGGCTGCGCAACGTGATCCTGCTGCTGGGGGCGTTCGCGATGCTGCTGATCACCAGCCCGAAGCTGGCCGGCATCGTGGTGCTGGTGGTGCCGCTCGTGGTGGTGCCGCTGGTGCTGTTCGGGCGGCGGGAGCGGCGGCTGTCGCGTGCGGCGCAGGACCGGGTGGCCGATCTTGGGGCGTATGCCGAGGAGACGATCAACGCCCTGCGCACGGTGCAGGCGTTTACCTATGAGCCGGTCGGACCGTGTGCGCTTCGCCGCCGCGGTGGAGCGAGTTCGGTGGCCGCGGCCTTGCGCCGGGTGCGGACCCGCGCGACGCAGATGCTGATCTTCATCCTGCTCGGCTTTGGGGCGATCACGTTCAGCCTGTGGGTCGGCGGGCGGGACGTGATCGCCGGGCGCATGAGCGGGGGCGATCTTTCGGCGTTCGTGTTTTACGCCGTGCTGCTGGCGACCTCGGGCGCGCAGATCAGCGAGCTGTGGGGTGAGGTGCAGCGGGCCGGCGGGGCGGCGGAGCGGCTGCGCGAATTGCTGGAGGAGCGTCCATCGGTCGCCGCGCCGGCTCATCCCGTGCCGCTGCCGACGCGGTCCGAGGGAGGGTCGCGTTCGAGGACGTGACCTTCCTCTATCCGGCCAGACCGGATACGGCGGCGCTGAACGATTTCTCGCTGGTGGTCGCGCCGGGGGAGACGGTGGCGCTGGTCGGGCCGTCGGGCGCGGGCAAGACGACCGTGCTGCAGTTGCTGTTGCGCTTCTATGATCCGCAGCAGCGGGTGGTGCGGCTGGATGGCGTCGATATCGCCCAGGTGGATCCGGCGGAACTGCGGCGGCGGATCGGCATCGTGCCGCAGGACCCGGTGATCTTCGGGACGACGGCCTGGGAGAACATCCGCTACGGCCGGCCGGAGGCAACCGAGGAGGAGATGCTGGCGCGGCCGGACGGGCCGCGCATGCCGAATTCCTGGAAGCTTTGCCGGACGGCTATGACACGTTCCTCGGGGAAAAGGGTGTGCGGCTGTCAGGCGGGCAGCGTCAGCGGATCGCCATTGCCCGGGCGATCCTGCGCGACCCGGCGGTGCTGCTGCTGGATGAGGCGACGAGCGCGCTGGATGCTGAATCGGAGCAGGCGGTGCAGCAGGCGCTGGCCACTCTGTCGCGTGACCGGACGACAATGGTCATCGCTCATCGGCTGGCGACGGTGCGCAAGGCGGATCGGATCGTGGTCGTGGAGGCCGGGCGAATCGTGGCGACCGGCACGCGTGAGTCGCTGATCCGACAAGGTGGTGTCTATGCGCGGCTGGCCCGGTTGCAGTTTGGTCTTGAGACGGGTTGAGACCATTGGCTGCGGGTATGCGTGGGTCCCGTGATGGTCCGATGCTGATTTATCCGCTGAGCACGGGCACGCCGATCAGGATTGGATGCAGGAATATCATCGCCACGTAGGCCACGGTTCCGACACCGAGCGCGATCGCGTCGGCTCGGGTGAATGAGGCGATCCGGGATGCGCCCATGTCGCCGCGTCGTTTGACCGCGATGCGGTCGAAGACGGCCCAGGCCAGGAATGCACCGAACAGCAGCATGCCACCGGCGTCTCCGTTGGCGAGCAGATGGGCCAGCGCCCAGATCTTGATCGCGACCAGCATCGGGTGGCGCAACCAGCCCCGGATTCTGCCGGGTGCGGGGTTCATGCAGGCCAGCGATACGAACGCGAACCACATCAGTACAATAGTCAGATGGCTGGTCCATGTCGGGGGGGTCCAGATCTGCGTCCATCCGTCCGCGCGATAGCGGCCGAACCCCCAGACAATCAGCACAAAACCGACGATGGACAGCAGCGAATGGACGCCTCTGTAGGCTCCGGCGCCGATCCTGTCGATTAACCCCGACCGCGTCTGGCGAAAGGTCGTCAGCGTGTGCACGCCGAGAAAAAGGATAATTCCAGCGATGAGAACGAGCATGTCCCTGCCCCTGATCCGGTCGGAACCCGTATAGCGCGTTTGGTCACCGGCCGCACGCCGGGGGATGTTGGGTCCATGGAATGAGCGGCCTGTCCCCGTCGAGGAAGCGTCATCCCGGGCGGGTGTGACGGGATGGCCGATGCGAAGGCTTTGGCATGGATCAGCGGAAATGTAGTGCTTTATGCTAAATAGCATGGACATTTTGGTTGAATTTCGCGTTGCCTTATGTTTCAGTAAGCGCTCAATCTTTCCGGCGATTAGTAAAGGAGTCTAGGTTTTGGCTGGTATTTCCTTTCGCGAGCATCCCCGCTCCGTCGGCGAGAGCTATGGCCAGCATCTGCTGACTGCCTGGAGCTTCGCCGGACCGATGATCTACGGCGGCCTTGCCTGTTTTGTGCACGGGCTGTTGCCGTTTGTGTCGACGACCACTGGGTCCTCTATTATTCGGCGGCTGCACGACAGGATGGTTGTCAACCGGGTTCGGCATGGGTCGGAAAAGCGCGCCGACTTCGTGTCGTCTGGGCCGCTGTCCTCCGGGTCGCTGTCCTCCGGGCCGCTGTCCTCTGGGCCAATCCCTGAGCGCGTCGGCGGGCCGGCGCGGCTGCGGGCGCACGCCGGGCTCGTCGAACGATCCCGTTGATGTTTCCGGCGGCTTGGTTTCGTTACTTGCGCCGCCGGTCGTCCTGAGGGTGCGATCAGGCCAGGCGGCGCTTGAGGGTTTCGTTGATCAGGGCCGGGTTGCCCTTGCCGGCCATGGCTTTCATGGTCTGGCCGACGAAGAAGCCGAACAGTTTGTCCTTGCCGGAGCGGTATTCGGCGACCTTGTCGGGGTTGGCGGCGAGGATGCGGTCCACCGCGGCGTCGATGGCACTGGTGTCGGTGACCTGACGCAGGCCCTTTTCGTCGACGATGGCGGCGGGGTTCTTGCCGGTTTCGACCATCGCCTCGAACACATCCTTGGCGATGCGGCCGTTGATGGTGTTGTCGGCGAGCAGGTCCAGCAGCCTACCGAGCGCCACGGCGGTGACAGGGGGATTTTCGATGGAACGACCGAGGCGGTTCATCGCAGCGAAGAAGTCGCCGGTGATCCAGTTGGCGGCGATCTTCGGGTCGCGGCCCTTGGCCACGGTTTCGAAAAAGTCGGCGGTGGCTTTCTCGGCGACCAGGACAGCGGCGTCGTAGGGGCTTAATCCATAGGACTGGATGAAGCGGGCGCGTTTGGCGTCGGGCAGTTCGGGGAGGCTGGCCTTGAGGGCGGCGACCCAGTCGTCCTCCAGCACCAGGGGCAGCAGGTCCGGATCGGGGAAGTAACGGTAATCGTGGGCGTCTTCCTTGGACCGCATGGATCGCGTGGTGCCACGGTTGCTGTCGAACAGGCGGGTTTCCTGGATCACGGTGCCGCCGGATTCCCAGACCTCGATCTGGCGCTGGGCTTCGGCCTCGACCGCCTGCATGACGAAGCGGATGGAGTTGACGTTCTTGATCTCGCAGCGTGTGCGGTAGGGCTCGCCGTGCTTGCGGACCGAGACGTTGACGTCGGCGCGCATGGAGCCTTCCTCCATGTTGCCGTCGCAGGTGCCGAGGTAGCGAAGGATGGAGCGGAGCTTGCGGACATAGGCGCCGGCTTCCTCGGGGGAGCGGATGTCGGGTTCGGAGACGATCTCCATCAGGGCGACGCCCGCGCGATTCAGGTCGATCAGGGTCTTGGTGGGGTGCTGGTCGTGGATCGATTTTCCCGCGTCCTGTTCGAGGTGCAGGCGGGTGATGCCGATGGTCTTGGTGGAGCCGTCAGCGAGTTCGACTTCGATTTCGCCGGTGCCGACGATGGGGTGCTCGAACTGGCTGATCTGATAGCCGGAGGGGAGGTCGGCGTAGAAGTAGTTCTTCCGGTCGAAGCGGGAGACGGTGTTGATACGGGCGTTGAGGCCGAGGCCGGTGCGGACGGCCTGGGCGACGCATTCCTGGTTGACCACGGGGAGCATGCCGGGGAAGGCGGCGTCGACGAAGCTGACCTGGCTGTTGGGTTCGGCGCCGAAGGTGGTGGAGGCGCCGGAGAACAGCTTGGCCTGGCTGATGACCTGGGCGTGGACTTCGAGGCCGACCACGACCTCCCACGTGCCGGTGCTGCCTTGGAGTGCGTAGGTCATGGATGCGGCTTCCTGGCGGATCAGAGCGTTGCAGTGGGATGTAGTCGGGGTTGGGCGAGGTCGCAACCGTGCCGGGCAGCTTTGACGCCGTCCGGCGGCTTGAGCATAGGCGGCTTTGTCACGATGTGCCTACAATCGTTTTCAGGTCGGCGATGGGGCTGTGGGCAGGTTTGGGAACGTCAGAGCGACATTTGTATCCTGTGCCGCCATGACCGTATCCATGTGGGGTTCACCCGATCAATGCCGCCGGTGCGGTCAGCTAATGCACTCGCTAGAATGGCGGGGTATCTTTCGGCGCGGCTGAAAGTCTGATTCATAGGAAGCCTCAATGTGTAGAAGCCGGTATTCGATCTATCAGGCAGTGTCAGTGGCGCTTGAGGCAGGACGGCACGTTTTATCGTTCCTCGCCTGGTGACCGACCTCAAGCCCTGCGTCAGCGACGAACGCTGCGCGGCTGCGGGGCTTGACCTCGCCTACCAAGCGAGGGGATGGCATTGATGCCGTTAATGCAAGATCATGTGCTGCAGTGAACAATGGCCTCAACGTCAACAGTCAATGTCTGAAGGGTGAAATCCAGACTTGTACATCTCAAGTCTACATGAAGCATTTATCAGATCACCTCTTATTATTGATAATTCGGCAAACCACCAATATTCTGTCCGCTATCATGGGCAGCCAGCCTGTTCCGGAAGTGGCGGCCTGGATCGCAGCACAACCCGAGGAACGGCTCTTTACAACCTCCGTCTGTCAGGCGGAGGATTCTCAGCTGGCGTCGCGATCCTGCCGGAAGGACGCCGCCGTCGTATCCTTGAAGTGGCGGCGCACTCAATCTTCGCCGACGCCTTGGATGGGCGCATTCTGCCGTTCGACGAGAGAGCAGCAAGATCCTATGCCGAGATTTTTGCCGCCCGCAAGCGCGTCGGCAAGCCGACAGCGACCACGGATCTCATGACCGCCTCGATCGCCCGTGCCAACGGCGCAACTATTGTCACGCGCAACACGGTAGACTTCGAGGGGTGCGGCCTCGCCCTGATCAATCCGTGGGAGGTTGCATGAGTGCAGCAGCCTGCGATGATGAGGATAGCGCAGAGAGCGAGGCAAACCGCCTGCCCGGCACAAGCGTCTTGGGCATTCCTGGCAGAAAGGGGTTGATAGCGGCGATGCCGGTGCACTCGACTTTGCCGAAGTTCGTATCGCGGCTCACCGCGACCTTACTGGTGGCTGCAAGGGATAGTAGGCTGTGCTGATCACTTGACCAATCGTCGTGCTCGGTGGGGTTCAGTTCTTTGAACCGGGGCACCCTGATTTGACGGCGGGCCGGGGTGGCCGGGTCAGCAGCAAGAGCGGCAGCACGACGATGGCGAGAACGAGCATGAGCTTGAAGTCGTCGATATAGGCAATGATCTGGGACTGGCGTGTTATCTCCTGGTTGAGCATCGTCGCGCCGTGAATCGACCCGGGATTCCAGAACCGTGACGCCGCGCCGGTTTGCAGGGCCCGATTGAACGGGGTCACCTCGCCCGCGATGATCGCGTGATTGACCTGGGTGTTCGTCTCCAGCAGCGCGCCGGTGACGGAAATGCCGATGGCGCTGCCGAGATTGCGCATCAGGCTGTAGATGCCGGCGGCCTCGGTCCGCAGTGATCGGCGGCAGGGTCGCGAAGGTGATGATGTTGATCGGGATGGTCAGAAAGCCGATGCTGAGGCCCTGCAGGAAGCCGACGCTGATCATGGTCCATTCCGAGACGTCGGGCGTCCAGGACGTCATCTCATAAAGCGCATAGGCGCCGGTGGCGAAGCCGATGCCGACCAGCAGGCGCGCGCTGATCTTGCCGATCAGCCGCCCGCACAGCAGCGCGGCGAGCATCAGTCCGGCGCCTCGCGGCGCCAGCACGATACCGGCGGTGACCACGGGATAGTCCATCAGCGTCTGCAGATAGGGCGCCAGCAGTGCCAGGGTCGCATACATGATCAACCCCATGGTGAAATACAGGGTGATCCCGACGACGAAATTCCGATCGGCAAACAGCCTTGGCGAAAGGAACGGCCTTGGCGCCAGGGAAAACTGGACAAGAAACAGGTAGAAGCCAATCCCGGCCAGGCAGGCCTCCACGATGATTTCGTCGGGAGCCGAACCAGTCCAGCGTTTCGCCGCGGTCGAGCATGGTCTGAAACGCGCCGATCGCGAGACTGAGCGCGCCGAAGCCGATCCAGTCGAGACGGGCGGATTTGCCGTATGAGGTCTCCTTCAGGAAGGTCAGCAACCCGAATGCCGTCACCACGCCGAACGGCACGTTGATGTAGAAGACCCAGCGCCAGCTATGAGTTTTCGGTGAGCCAGCCGCCCAGAATAGGGCCGAAGATCGGCCCGATCATGACCCCCATGGTCCACAGCGCCATCGCCTTGCCGCGCTGCTCCACCGGGTAGATGTCGAACATCACCGACTGCGACAGCGGCACCAGGGCGGCGCCGCACATGCCTTGCAGCACGCGAAAGACCACGATCTCGCTCAACGACTGCGCGAGGCCGCAGAGGACCGATGCCAGGGTGAAGCCGACGACGGCGGTGACGAACAGCCGCGTGCGGCCAAACCGTGGCGGCGAGGAAACCGGTAGGCGTCGTCATGATCGCTGCCGCCACGATGTAGCTGGTCAGCACCCAGTTGATCTCTTCCTGGCTGGCCGACATCGTGCCCTGCATGTAGGGCAGCGCGACGTTGGCGATGGTGCTGTCGAGCGACTGCATCAGTGTCGCCATGATGGTGCACACCGTGATCACCAGGCGGTTGGCGGGGCTGAGCGCGGCAGCCGGCGGTAGTGCCGGCGCCGGCACGCTGGAGCCTGTCTGCCGCCGGTCCGCGGCATCCGCGCTGGGGGCGGTCACTCCTCACTGTCCAGTTGTTTGGCGAGGTTGCGGCAGACCAGTTCCAGCACGCGTGTCGCGGTTTCGATCTCGTCCTGGGACAGGCCGACAAGGGTGTCGTTGCGGACGTCTCGTGGAGGCGGCTTCAACCTGATCGATGATCGATAATCCGCGGTTGGTCACGGTGATGATCTTGGCTCTGCGGTCGCCGCTTTCCTCGCGACGCTCGATCAGGCCGGCGGTTTCGAGGGCATCCAGCAGACGCACGACAGAGGAGCCATCGAGGACGAGCGAGGCCGCGAGATCCTTCTGACGCATGGGGGTAGGCGCGCGTGCGAGATAGATCAGTGGCAACCACGTCGCCTCGGTCAGGCCGAACGGTTGTAGGCGGCGATCCACCGCCCGCCGCCATTGCCGGCCGGCCCTGGCGATGAGGCTGGCAAAACCGTCGCGAAGCTGTTGCTGGCTTTTCTTCATGGTCAAGCCCATTAGCTGGTTTGCCAATATATGGTACGCCATCGATTATCGCAAGCGGCGTGGGCCTGGACGTTCGATTCTGTCAGGGAGTCCGAGGATTCCGTATCCCGTCAGGGCTTGGAGTTTGACGTGATGTGCGGAACCGTGTTGGCCACCCTGCCCTTGTCAGGGTGTCGTCGGGGACATTGCTGTTCCAGGCTTCGCCTATGCATTCTGCTAGGGGAAATTGCGGCTTTCCCGGTCACGGGTCCGGAACAGGCTCGCAATCCGGAGATCTGATGCGGGCCGCGACACGGCATGCAATATCGTTCACAGTGAAGCCAGTGCAGTCCATGATGGACTTGACGATCCCGGCAATGCTGGCTGGATTATTCTACGCTCGCTGTTTGTGTGCATCCAACCCGCCGTTGTTTTTGAACCAGCGAACGGCATCCTCGACCGAGCGAAATACTCGGTCAGGGCCGAAGGCGCCCAGCAGGCCGGTTCTGGTGGCGCCTTCGTGGGCTCGTTCGGCGGACAGGCGGGCCAGAGCGACCTCGATCCCCCTGCCCCGCAGCCCCTTGATCGCCAGTTGCAGCACGTGGGCGCCGGTGTAGTCGATGTCGGTCACGCCGCTGGCTTCCAGCACCACCAGCCGGACCGGCGTTTTGGCGCGCTCGATGGCGGTTCTTAACTGGTCGCGGATGAACACCGCGTTGGTGAAATTCAGCGGCGCCGCGGCGGCGAAAACCAGGACGCCGGGCTCGTGTTCCCCGGCCTCGCCCTGGGGTGGCCACCATACGGTGGTGCCGGGCGCACGCGCCAGTTCCTGACATAGCGGGCGCGCAACGAAATAAAAACTATGCAGCAACGACAGAACGATGCTGGCCAGCATGCCGGTTTCGATCGGCAGGGCGACCACCAGGAGGGTGCTGGCGGCGACGAGCCAGATTTCCGACCCGCCGTGGCGAGCGATGTTGACGATCTCGTTCACCCGGAAGATGCGCAACGCCACGGCGATCAGGATGCCCCCCAGCGCGGCGTGCGGCACGAGCGCGAGCAGATTGCCACCGTCGAACAGCAAGGCCGCGGCGATGACGACCGCGACGATCGACACGGCCTGGGAGCCGCCGCCGGCCGAGACTACAACTGCCGTGCGTGGCGGGCTGGCGTTGACGGCGAAACCGCCGATCAGCCCGGCGATGATGCAGCTGGCGCCGATGCCGCCGAAGTCGCGGGCGACGTGGTGCGGGCCCTCGGGGTGGGACGGGAAGGCACGTAGCACCGCGGCTGTCTGCATCATGCAGACCAGGGCGACGATCAGTGCCAGGGGTGATATCCGCAGGACGTTGTCGAGATCAGCCGTCGGCAGCGCTATGTGCGGGAGCGTCGTCGGCAGCGCGCCGAGAACGTCGACGCCATGGCGTTGCAGATGGAGTGCGACGGTTATCGCGGAGACCGCCACCAGCGCCAGCAACGCGCCCGGCCAGTGCTTTGCCAGGCGCTCGGTTATCTGGGTGACGATCAATACGAAGAGACCGATCCCCAGGGCGTAGATGTTGGTGTCAGGCAGCCGGTGCAGGATCTGGACAAGCTGCGCGGCCAGCCGGCCATGGGCATCGGGCACGCCCAGCACGGACGGGACCTGACCGACGATGATGTGGATCGCGATCCCGGCCATGAACCCGGCGGTGACGGGGATGGATAGCAGGTCGGCGACCCAGCCCGCCCGGAGCAGGGCCGAGGCGATCAGCACAACCCCGACCATGATCGAGAACAGGGCTGCCAGGACGGCGTAATCCGGGGAGCCAGCGGCTGCGAGCATGGCGAGAGAACCGGCGAAGATCGGGGCAATCGTTGAATCGGCCCCGGCGGACAGAAACCGATTGGTCCCGAACACGGCGAAGCCGACCGCCCCGGCGGCGAAGGTGAACAGCCCGGACGCCGGCGGCATCCCGGCCAACCGAGCGGTCGCGATCTGCTCGGGAATGGCGATCGCGGCGAGCAGCAGTCCCGCCAGAGCGTCCCGCGGCAATCCGGCAAACCTGGGTCGGAGTTGGTTCGGCAATTTGGACGTCCACCCGATCATTGACCGGGGAGGCATACGCCGTTTCAGCGCGCTGAACTATGGATCGTGGCGCGCGTCGCAGCGGTGAATGGCGCATGATGCGCCGCGAGGTGTCCGCAGCTGCGGACAGCCCGCCGCGGTCACCGCGGTGCGGGCGTCAGGGGTGGCCGGCCATGACCGCCGGCAATGCGGTGAAGCCGGCGGCTTGTTCCAGTGCGGCGGATACCGCGAAGGCGGTTTCCTCATCGAACGACTTGCCGATCACCTGCAGCCCCAAAGGCAGGCCGTTGGCGTCAAGGCCGGCGGGAATGGATATGGCTGGCACACCAGCCAGGTTGGCCGGGACGGTGAACAGGTCGTTCAGATACATCTTGATCGGATCGTCCATGTTCTCGCCTTGGACGAAAGCGGCGGACGGCGCCGTTGGGGTCAGCAGCGCATCGACCTGCATGAAGGCGTCGGTGAAATCCTTCAGGATCAGGGCACGGATTTTCTGCGCCCGCAGGTAGTAGGCGTCGTAGTAGCCGGCGGACAGGACGTAGGTGCCGATCAGGACGCGGCGGCGGACTTCGGGGCCGAAACCGTTGGCGCGGGTGCGCTCGTAAAGGTCGCGCAGGTCCTGGCCGTTCTCGCGGGCGCCGAAGCGGACGCCGTCGTAGCGGGACAGGTTGGAGGACGCCTCGGCGGGGGCGACAATGTAGTAGGTGGCCAGGCCGTATTTGGTGTGCGGCAGGGAGACGTCGACGATTTCCGCGCCGGCGGCCCGCAGCCAGTCGATGCCCTGCTGCCAGAGAGTGTTGATCTCGGCGGGCATGCCGTCGGACTGGTATTCCTTCGGCACGCCGATGCGCAGGCCCTTGATGCCGCGGGTGCAGGCGGCCTCGAAATCCGGGACGGGTAAGGCGGCGCTGGTGGAGTCTTTCGGGTCGTGGCCAGCCATGGAACCGAGCAGGATGGCACTGTCGCGGACGGTTCGGGCGAAGGGGCCGGGGTGGTCGAGGGAGGACGCGAAGGCGACGGCGCCCCAGCGGGAGCAGCGGCCATAGGTCGGCTTCACCCCGACCAGGCCACAGAACGACGCGGGCTGGCGGATGGAACCGCCGGTGTCGGTGCCGGTAGCACCCATCGCCAGACGCGCGGCGACGGCGGCGGCGGATCCGCCGGAGGAACCGCCCGGGACCAGCACCGCGGTGTTGTCCTGACGGCGCTTCCAGGGGTTCTCCACCGGACCATAGGCGGAGGTCATGTTGGACGAGCCCATGGCGAACTCGTCCATGTTCGACTTGCCCAGAAAGACAGCGCCGTCACGCAGCAGGTTGGCGGTGACGGTGCTTTCATACGGCGGGACGAACGGGCCGAGGATCTTGCTGCCGGCGGTGGTGCGAACACCGGCGGTGCAGAACAGGTCCTTGATGGCGAGCGGAATGCCGGTGAGCGGGCGGGTGTCGCCGTTGGCCAGGGCGGCGTCGGCGGCGCGGGCCTGGTCCACCGCCTTGGCGTGGCTGACGGTGATATAGGCGTTGAGGCGGGGGTTCAGCGCCTCGATCGCGTGGAGGTGCGCCATGGTCAGGTCGACGGCGGAAAATTCGCGGGCACGCAGGCAGTCACGGGCCCGGGCGATGGTCAGGTCGGTCAGCATCACTCGACGACTTTCGGGACGACGTAGAAATTGCCGATCCGCTCCGGCGCGTTGGCCAGGATCTTGTCGGGGTAGCCGCCATCGGTCACCACGTCGGCGCGCATCGTCATCGGCGCGTTGGTGCCGCCGGTCAGCGGGGCTATGCCGGTGACGTCGACCTCGTTCAGTTGCTCGATCCAGCCCAGGATGCCGTTGAGTTCGTGGCACAGGGGCTCGACCTCGTGGTCCTCCACCCGGATGCGGGCGAGCGAGGCAATGCGGCGGATGGTCGCGTGATCGAGCGACATGTGAAGAAAAATCCTTGGGTGGAAGAGAGGGCGGGACCATAACGGCCCGCATGGCGGTATTCAACCTAACGGATTTGCTGGCTTCGCTGGGGCGTGACCAGCGGGTGATCGGGATCGACCCGGGGGCGAAGATCATCGGGCTGGCGTTGTCGGATGTGCGGCGGGTGCTGGCGTCGCCTTATGGCAGCCTGAAGCGGGGCAAGCTGACGGTGAATGCGACCGAGATCGCGGCGGTGGCATTGCGCGAAGGGGCGTACGGGCTGGTGGTCGGGCTGCCGTTATCGATGGACGGCACGGCGGGTCCGGCGGCCCAGGCGGCGCGGGATTGGACGCATGCGCTGTCGGACGCGACCGGGTTGCCGGCGGCGTTGTGGGACGAGCGGCTGTCGAGCGCGGCGGTCAACCGGTTCCTGATCAACGAGGCCGACCTGACGCGGGCCAAGCGGGCGGAGGCGGTTGACCGGGCGGCGGCGGCGTGGATGTTGCAGTCGGCGCTGGATGCGTGTTCGCGGACGGAGACCTTGGGGTCCGCATAGCATCGCGGTAGGCAGCGGGGATTCGGATTTCAAGATCGCCGCATGGCCGGTTAGCGGTTGAAGGTCGCGCATGGTACCCGAATACGGGCTGACCGGCGGCGCTGGGTGGTTCGGACTCACGGCAGCGTTACCCCGGTCAGGCTGGATGCCACGGTGCAATTGGCACGTCCGGCTGCTCTATTGCTGTCCAGACACTCAGAAGGGGCCTGGCATGATCGATTTTCGAATGTCTGCGGCGTTTGTCACGGTGCTTGTTGGTTTGCCGTTCGCGTATGGCTGGGCGCAGGACGCCAGTACGGCGCCGCGGACTGTTAATACGATGAACATGCTTTGGGGCAAGCATGCCGGCATGCGCGCCAATCACGCCAAAGGGGTTGTGGTCGAGGGCAGCTTTACGCCGAACCCGGCGGCGGTGACGCTGAGCAAAGCGGCTATTTTTGCCGGAGCAACTGTGCCGGTGACTGTCCGGTTCTCGGATTCGACGGGCGTGCCGACGCTGCCCGACGGCTCGAATGACGCCAATCCGCATGGCATGGCGATCAAGTTTCAGTCCGCCGACGGCAATACGGTTGATGTCGTAACGAATTCGCTGGCGTTTTTCCCGGTCGCCACGGGGGAGGAATTCCTGGAACTGCTGCAGGCGCTGGGGGCGAGCGGGCCAGATGCCCCGAAGCCGACCAAGGCTGATCAATTCATTGCCGCTCATCCGAGTGTCCTCAAGGCCCTCGCGACGGCCACCACGCCGGTGAGCTTCGCTCGGGAAACCTATTACGGCATCGACGCTTTCATCTTCGTCAACGCCGAGGGCAAGAAACAGCCGTTCCGGTTCCAGTTCGTACCAACCTCGGGCGCCGAACATCTGGCGCCGGCGGATGCCGCGAAGCAGGCGCCCGATTTTTTGGTCGATGAACTGCCGCAGCGTCTGGCCAAGGAGAAAGTTGGTTTCCGGGTCATGGCGCAGCTTGCCAATCCCGGGGACCAGACCAAAGACCCGACGGAGCCCTGGCCCGCGGACCGCAAGGTGGTTGACCTGGGGACGATAACGTTGACCAACGCGGTGGCGGACAATGACAAGGCACAGAAGGCGCTGCGCTTCCTGCCGAACCGTCTGCAGCCTGGCATCGAGGTCTCCGACGATCCACTGATCGATGCGCGGGTGCGGGCCTATGTGATTTCGTTCGGCCGGCGCGCCCAATAGTTCCGTATTTTCAGCGCGCCGAATTGCCGGAAGTTGCTGACTGACATTGATGAACTCATGACCGGCGATACTGGGAGTCAAAGACGAACCGGCGATCGAGACGGAGTGACACGATCAGAATGAGCGGCACGGCCGGCGTTCTTCGGCTGTCGCCGTGGGTCTATCGCGACAAGACCAAGAAAGTGATAAGTATTCTTACGCCGGGCGCATCCGGGGATTGGCAGACCGGTCTGTGCTCAAATCCGTTGGCAAGCATGACGAGGAGGAATCTGTGGTCGTTCTATCCACGCAGCAAAGCGGTATTTGTCATCACAGTCCGCGCCACCAACTGGCGATGAACATGGATTGGTGCCGAACCAGCCTGCGCCATGTGCTTTCGGTCGCCGCGGTATTGGCAGTGGTGGCTGGACCGGCGGCGCTGGCCGATGATATAGGCGCCAACAAGTCGGAACTCATCCAGAGCCTGCTGCCGACAGTGGTCAACATTTCCGTCAGGAAGGAGGAGCCCGCGGCCCCTGCCTCGGCCCTTGTTGCGAGTGCGGCGACGCCTGCCGCGGATACAGGTTCGACCATCAAGACCTATGTGGGCTCCGGCTTCGTCATTGATCCGACCGGCGTGGTTGTGACCAACTATCATGTGGTGGAGGACGCTTTCGAGATAACGGTCGGGTTCTCCGACGGCTCGCGGCGGGCTGGAAAGGTCATGAGCGCGTCTCGGCTGGCCGATCTGGCCCTGGTGAAGGTGGACGCGGATCATTCGCTGGCCGCCGCGCACTGGGGAAACAGCGACCGGCTGCAGGTGGGCGACCAGGTTTTCGCCGCGGGCAATCCGTTCGGCATTGGCTTGTCGGTTTCGGCGGGGATCGTCAGCGGGCTCAATCGCGACATCCAGGATTCGCCGTATGACGATTTTATCCAGACCGACGCCACGATCAATCACGGGAATTCGGGCGGACCGTTGTTCGACATGCAGGGCAACGTGGTTGGGGTGAACTCGACGATTATCTCGCCCACATCAGGGTCGGTGGGGCTTGGTTTTGCGATACCGGCAAGCAGCGCGCGCTTCGTGACCGATCAGTTGCGGACCTATGGCTGGGTTCGGCCGGGCTGGATCGGCGTGAAGCTGCAGGTGGTGACACCGGAAATCGCCGATGCCATCGGCATGCCGCATGCAGAAGGCTCCATCATCTCCTGGGTCCTGCCGAATGGGCCGGCGATGAAGGCGGGGCTTTCGATCGGTGACCTGATCCTGCGCTATGACGGCATGATACCGAGCGACGATCGCGCTTTGCTGCGGGCGATTGCCCATACACCGGCGGGCGACACGATGACGCTGTCGGTGCGGCACGCCGGCGATGTGCACGACGTACCCGTTGTCGCGGAGGCGTGGCCGCGGAACCAATGGGATGCGCGCGATGCGCCGGTGGTGGTGAAACGGCCGAAGATGATCATTCCGCCTGACCTGGGCCTGTCGCTGTCGACGCCGGCTGCGGAGGATCGGTCCAAATTGGGGCTGGAGGATGGCTTGACCGGCGTGCTGGTGACGAACGTGGCGGCGAATTCCGACACCGCGCGCCGGGGGATGTCGAGCGGTGATGTGATCCTGCGGGTGCAGGACAAGCCGGTCGCGACTCCGGGTGATGTGCAGTCGGGCATCGATGCGGCGCGTGCCGCCAAGCGCGAATACGTGGCGATGCTGGTGCTGCCCAAGGTGCGGACCGTGCCGGGGCCAAAATGGATTGCGCTGCAGCTTGAGACAACCGGCGGGTGATGGCCGGGCGGTTGTTGGATAGCGCTGGAAGCCTGCGCGACGCGGCTTGAGGACTGCGGCCGGCAGAATACACCATGTCGCGTCGGGCAGGCTGGCGGACCGGTGAGGATGATGCCGCTTTGAGCGGTCGGCTTGAGTAGCGGTTTAGTATACGAGAAACGGTTGGCAGCCCGACCAAAGTCGTTGCAGCGGAATCGCATCAATCGCGTTGTTATCATGTTGTTCTGTAAAGGCGCCGCGAGCGGTCGGCTCCGGCCTTTGCAAAAAGGCCTTGCCAAGTGGATTCTATGTGGCCAGTGGAACATCTCCGCAGTCCGGTATTATTGCATTTTCCCTAGATATATTACTTGATTGTCCATCTGACAAAGGTCAAGGATACCTTGCGCCTACCGTCGCAACCTTGCTGTATGCTCTCGGGTGACTGCGCGAGGCGCTTTGTGAAAGGCAGTTGGTTGTTCAAAAGTCAAAACTATCTGCCTGGTATGTCGTGACGTATTATTAAAAAATACGTACCCGGATTATACCTTGACCAGCCTGTTTTGTCTTATGGCAAGGGAAGATTGTTTCCCTTTCGACAAAGAGAGCTAAAGTTATCACCGCGTAGCAGATTGCCAGTCTGCGGGAGGTCGCTTACAGATGCGTTTCATGGGCAGTAGATTGGCGACGGCGGAGAGCCAACGGGCGATGAACTGATGACGTGAACATGGTTTTTCCGTTACTCACATAAGAATGCTTATGTAATGCCAGTCGACGATTGGAGCGGAACGCTCGGAGCACTAAATCAGCGAAATATCCTGATCCAATCTCATGAGGTTTTGGCCTGACTCGTGTAAGATCATTTCTTATCCATGTCTTGTTTGGGCGAGGGGCCAGCGGCCCTGGCGTTGTCGGAACTTGTGACTGAAGTCGGACGGCAGGACCCAGTCTGCGAGAACTTCAAGTATGGCTGCCCATCCATGTATTAAGACCAAGAACAGGGAAGAAAATGACGACCTCCATCATCGATAACACCACGAATCCGCTTGTTGTAACGGGCGGCCAGACTCTGACGCCGTTTGCTGCCTTGCAGGTGGCGGATACCATCTCCACCACCGAGACCGTATCGATCACGCTTGGCTATGATTACTTTTCCTATTATTCGCCGACAGCCGACTTTGGAGCCATCAGCGATCCAAACGGCGGTGGCGTGTATAATCCGGCTACTCACACGTTCACTGAGTCGGGACTGGTGACGGGTGATCCGACATTCGCGACACAGTTGCTCAAGCGGCTGATCTATACGCCGCCTGCTTTGCAAAACGGGCAGAGTTCGACGGTTACCGCGACAGTGACGGTGGCTGATACCGGCAACGTGCCGCAGACCGATCCCAAGAGTATCTTGATCGATACGATCTCGGCGCCACTGATCAGCGGGACCGTCGCCAATGCCCCTGTTCTGGGCGTGGCGGGCGGCACGATCAGACCATTTTCCACGACCAACGTCACCGACACGAACTTTGCCTACAGTTCAAAGGAAACCGCCACGATCAAGATTACCGATGGTGGAACGCTGACTGACGCTGACGGGCTGTTGACGGGTCCTGGGTTAAGCAAGACGCCGGGGACGGTCGGGACATACACACTCGCGAACCTTGATTACGGCTATGTTATCGGTACCGAACTGCAGCATCTGGTGTTTACGCTGGCGAACGGACAGCAGCGCACGATCGGGTTTGAGCTGGATGTGACCGACCCCGAGGCCAACCTCACGACCACAGACACCAAGACCAGCATCACAGTGATCCCGCCACAGGCGCCGCCGCTTATTGTCGGTACGCTGGCGGCCCAGACAGTTATCGCGGGCAACGCGATCAAGCCTTTCGCACCGGTTACCATCAGTGACAGCAACGCTGCGCCGAAGGACTCGGTGGTGATCAGTCTGATTGACAGTACCGGCAAGGCATCCGATGCGAACGGCACGTTATCGGGCGCCGGGCTTACCGAAACCGCCGCCGGCAGCGGCGTTTATACGCTTGCCGCCGCTGATCCTGCTACCGTCACGACACAACTCGATGCGCTGACGTTCACGCCCACCGCCCTGGCCAGCGGTCAGGGGCCTGTGACGACAACATTCGCACTGGTCGTGTCAGACGGTGGTCAGACGACGAAGGACAGTACTACTACGGTCAACGAAGTCGCGCCGACCGCAGGGCCGCCTGCGAATTTCTGGGTAACCGATGAAACGACCGGCCAGTTCTTCGCCGAAGGAGGGGAGCCCTATACGGGTCCGGTTCAGGGCATTACGCAAGAGCTTATTCTGGCAACGTCCGATAACATCAACGTCACGGCAAATATACCGAACGTCTTCATCCATACCGGCAGCGGCAATGATGGCATCGACGTCAGCCGGGCAAACGGCAACAATATCCTGGATGGCGGCACGGGATCGAACTTCCTGATCGGCGGCACCGGAGATGATACGTTCTACCTGGACAACCGTAATCCTGCCGCACCCATCTTCTCGACCATCCTGAATTTCCACTCCGGCGACAATGCGACCGTCTTCGGGGTTAATGCCACCGACTTCAGCGTGCTTGAACTGGATAATCAAGGTGCGGCAGGTTATACTGGCCTCGATATCATCTTCTCTGCTCCAGGCCATACCGCGACCAGCTTCGTGCTGGCTGGGTATCCAGCGCCGACCTGAGCAACGGCCGCTTGTCCATGAGCTATGGCAGGACGCCCGATCTTTCAAATCTGCCGGGCAGCGACTATCTAAGCGTACACGCCACTTGAGACGGACCACATCCGTCTGCGGGCTATCAGTGTCCTTTGAGGGCGATTGAGGGTCGTTGATCCAGTAAAAACCGGGCCGCACCAGGGCAGGCAAAGCCCTGGGACGCGGTCCGGCATCCTTTTTCTCCCGGTCGAGACTGCTGACGCCCGCGGGAAAAATCAATTTCCGTCTGATCCTCTCGGAAAACCAGGGCCGTTTCCTTGTCGTAGTTACAATGGTCTGGACTTTAATAATGCGGTCCGCAATACTCCCGGTAGCTGGGCGAAATCCATGGGGCAGCCACCATGAGCCAGGTTATCAAACGACGTTCTGTTCTGGCGGGAGCCGGCGCGACACTCGCCGCCCCGCTGATCACCGGACGCCGAGCGTCGGCGGCGGAGCGGTCGATTACGGTTGGCATCTACACCGGGCAGCAAGGCGACGTTGTCCGCACTCGGCTTATTCCGCCCTTTGAAGCCCGGCACCAATGCAAGGTCTATACGACCGAGGGCGTGACGCTCGGGCAAATCGCATTGATGCGGGCGACGCGCAACAATCCCAAATACACTGTTATGTTTGTCGACGACATCGGCATTGATTTGGCCAAAAGCCAAGGACTGATCGAGAAACTGCCACGCGAGCAGATCCCGAATATGGAACGCGTCCTGGATCGTTTCATCTTCTTTGACGGCTACGGTGCGGCGTTTGCAATGTCGGCAGCGGGTTTCGCCTATAACACAGCGACCGGAAAACCCCTCGTCAGCTACAGCGACCTTTGGGACAAGCGTCTGCTCGGGCGCTTTATGATGGAATCACCGAAGGCGACGCAGAGCCTCTATTTGCTGATCGCCGCGGTGACGGTGGAAACCGGCAAGCCCTATGCGGAAGCGCAATATCTGATTGAGCAGGCCTGGCCCAAAATGGAGGCGCTGAAGCCGAATGTGCTGAGCATGTTCGACAGCGAGACAACCGTCATGCAGGTGGCGCAAGGACAGGCGGACATCGCGGGACTGTTCTACTCCAAGAGCGTCAATCCCTACACCGCCAAAGGCGCCCCGGTCGCGATGTGCTACCCGCGCGAGGGAACATTTGCCGGTATCAATTGCCTCAGCCTGGTCAAGAACGGGCCGGAGCGCGAGCTGGGCATTGCGTTTATCAATCACATGCTGGATCCGGATGTTCAGCGAGAGCTGGCCGACGCGACACTTGCGGCGCCAACGATTTCCGGGCTGGAATTCAAGCCCGACATCGTCAAATACATGGCCTATCCCGAGACCAAGATGAAGGACATGGCGATCTTCAGCCCCGATTGGACGTTCATAAATCCCCTCCGGCCCAATCTGCTCGAAAAATACAATCAGGTCTTCGGCAGTTGAACCGGTCGGCTTTCGGTTAATCTGTGCGCGTCCGCGGTCGGCACCCGCCAAGTGTTTGACCTGGCAACTCCGCAACACCCGCTCGATGCCGGGGGGTTACGCCTCCAGGCCGACAAATTCCTCGAGCAGTTCACGGTTGTTGGCGACCTCATGTGGAACGGCGCGGGTGATCACGCCTTTCTGGATCACCAGCACCCGATGGGACAACGAGGCGATGAAGTTCAGGTTCTGCTCGACCAGCAGTATCGTCAGCTGACTTTGCTCGCGGAGGGTCTGCAACGTTTCGATCATTTCGTCGATGATCGATGGCTGAATGCCCTCGGTCGGTTCATCGAGCAAGACCAGCCTTGGTGCACCGCACAGGCACCGCGCAACCGCGAGCAGTTGCTGCTCGCCACCCGACAGCGTTCCGCCCGCGCGGTCCAGCAGCCGTTCCAGGCGCGGGAATTTCTGCAGCACGCCACGGATCGTTGCCTGCTCGTCGGGCGCGCGGGTGCAGCCCATACGCAGATTTTCGTAGACGCTGAGCGTGGAAAAGATTTCGCGGCCCTGCGGGACGTAGCCGATCCCAAGGCGCGCGCGGGCATAGGGTGGAGCACGGCCGAGGTCCTGGTCGAGAAAGCGTATGCTGCCCTCGGTCACCGGCAGGTAGCCCATCAAGGTGCGCAGCAGCGTCGATTTGCCCATGCCGTTGTGGCCCAGGATGCCGACGAACTCCCCTGGGGCGACCGAAAGCGTCACCCCGGACAGGATCGGGATGCGGCCATATCCCGAGTGCAGGCCTGATACTTCCAGCATGTTCCCCGCTTGCCCGGTCATCTCACGCGGCCTGCTTGCCCAGGTAGACGTCGCGCACCCGCTGGTCGGACATCACGAGGTCAACATCTTCCTCGACCAGGATGCGGCCCTGGTTGAAGACAGTGACGGTCTTGGCGATCATGCGGATGAACTGCATGTCGTGTTCGACGACCACCAAAGCGTGGGTGCGGTTCAGTTCGCGAATCAGCTCAGAGGTGCGCAGGACCTCATCGTGGGTCATGCCGGCGGCGGGCTCGTCCAACAGAATGAGTTCGGGTTCCTGGGCAAGCACGGTGGCGATTTCCACCCATTGGCGCTGGCCGTGGGCAAGCTGGCCGACGGTGCGTTCCGCGATGGGCGCAAGCTGCAGGCGCTCCAGGGTTTCGTCAACGATCTGGCGGGCGCGGCGGCTCGACTTCTTGCGGCTGGCGGCGATTCGACATTCTGCCGCACGGTCAGGCCGTTGAACACGTTTGGCACCTGGGTTTTGATGCCGACGCCAAGGCGGGCGATCTCATGCGTGTTGGCCTTGGTGATGTCGGTGCCGCGAAACAGGATGGTGCCCTCGGTGGCGGTCAGTTGCCCGGTCAGCATCTTGAAGAAGGTGCTCTTGCCGGCGCCGTTGGGACCGATGAGGCAGCGCAGTTCGACCTCGGCGAGCTGGAAGTCGACCTTGTCGACCGCGGTGACGCCACCGAAGCGCATGGTGGCGGCGCGGGTTTCGAGCATGGGCGTGATCACGGTGAAACGCCCGGGTTGGACGGGTGCCGGACTGGCGCCGCCGCGGGTGCTGGCGGGCGAAGTTCGGTCAGCCGCAACAGGGCGTTGCGCAGCACCGGCACAAGGCCTTGCGGGATCAGCAGAACGAACAGCACGAGTACGATACCGAGCAGAACGTTGGGGTCGAGCACGTGCTGGGCGCCGGCCAGGGAGATGAGATACTGGATGCCGACGGCGCCCAGCATCGGTCCGACCAGGGTGCCCAGGCCGCCGACGAGGACATAGATGATGACCTGCGCGGACATGGTCAGGCTGAACACGGTCGGGCTGATGAAGGCGCCCCAGTTGGTGAACAGGCACCCGGCAAGGCCGGCGATGCCGGCGCCGATGACGAAGGTCAGCAGCTTATACAGCCGCGGGTCGATAGCCGATCAGCATCGCTCGGGTTTCGTTCTCGCGGATTGCCACGACAACGCGGCCGAAGCGGCTGGCCAGGATGGCGCGCAGCACGATGTAGACCAGAATGAGCGTGCCGCCTGATGACGTACCAGAGCTGGACCGGATCAAGCGGCGCCGAGGGATCTCCCGGCATGTTGAGCGGCGGTACGGAGGGGATGCCGTTGAAGCCACCGAGCGGCGCCACGCCGATGCGGTAGGCGTCGCCGGAGGTGGAATTGACCAGATTGAACAGGATCACGGTGACGGTAAGGGTGATCACGCCGACATAGGCGTCGCTGATCCGGCCGTAGAACATGAAATATCCAAGCAGGGCGGCGAACAGCGCGGGGACCAGGATCGAGAACACGACCGGCATGGTGCTGTCGCCCATGTTGATCGCGGCGATAGCGTAGGCGTAGCCGCCGAGGCCCAGGAAGGCGGACTGGCCGAACGACATGATGCCGCCGTAACCCCAGACGAAGGCCTGGCTGAGCGCGAAGATGGCCATCGCGACGAAGACGGTCATCTGCAGAAGGCCGAATTCATCGAAGATCATCGGCAGGCCCAGGGTGACGGCGAGCGCGCAGATGACTGTGGCGGCGATGCCGATCCAGGCGGTGTTCCTGATCGTGGTTCTGTTGAGCATGCGGTCCTACAGGCTTTTTCTCAGGAAGCGGCCGGTTATGCCTTGCGGCAGCACGCGGATCATGACGACGGCGGCGAGCAGCAACGCGACCTCCCCAATGACCGGGGTAGTCATGAAGGACGTGATTTCGTCGATGAAGCCGAACAGCGAGGACGCCAGACCGGTGCCGGTGACGATCGCCGCGCCGCCGCCCAGCACGGTGATGAAGGCCTTGGCGACATAGGCTGCGCCCATCACGGGTGAAACGCCGGAGATCGGCACCAGCACGCCGCCGGCGAGGCCCGCGAGGGCGGCCCCAAGGGCAAAGGTTGTCATGTAGATCTGTGGTGGGGCGACGCCGAGGGCCGCGGCCATATTGGCGTTCTGCATGGTGGCACGGACGATCAGGCCGAAGCGCGTCAGGCGCAGGATGGCGAAAGTGCCGGCCAGCACCAGGAATGCAACGATGATGATGACGAGGCCATAAAGGCTGGCCTCGTAGTGGCCGATCGAGAACCCGCCCAGCGGGGTGGAGACGCCTCTCGGGTCGTTGCCGAAGATCGTGGTGGTCAGGCCGATCAGGCCGAGGCTGAGGCCCCAGGTGGCCAGCATGGTGTCGATCATGCGGCCATAGAGGAAGCGGATCAGGACACGCTCCACCAGCAGGCCGATCAGGCCGACGACGACCGGGGCGACAATGAGCATCGCGATCCAGATGCTGACGCCTTGCTCGACCGCGAGCACGGTGGCGTAGGCGCCGAGCATCATGAACTCGCCATGGGCCAGGTTGATGATCTTCATCATGCCATAGATGACGCCGAGGCCGAGCGTGATCAGGATCAGCGTGGCGACGCCGACCAGGACGTTGAAACCGAGCAGAGCGATCAGATCCATCGCTGATTGGCTCTCAGGTTTTCACGTCGACGACGAATTGTTTGTTGATCGTGGGGTCCTTGATGAGGTTGCACACGGCGGCGGTGTCCGAGGGTGGTTGTTCCGGATACGATTCAAGAATATCCCACTGCCGGTTGTCGGCCTTGGCGAGGAAGGTGTTGTGGATGGCATGATGGGTCGCCGGGTCGAGCGACACCTTGCCGGAGGGGCCGTCTATCGAGATGCCGCTTTCCAGTGCCTCGATGACCTTCATCCTGTCGAGTGAGCCGGCCTTGGTAACGCCCGCGGCCCAGAGCATCACGCCTTCATAGCTGGCGCTGTCGAGTTCACCGAGTTGCGGCAGGTCGGCGCCGAACTTCTTCTTCATGCCGTCGATGAAGGCCTGGCTTTCCGGTGCGGGGATACCTTCGTAATAGCCGTAGGCCGCCAGAATGCCGTTGGTGGTGGAAACGTCCATCATCCGCAGTTCATTGGTAAGGCCAAACGTGGTGGAGGCAATGGGGATTTTCGGTTTCATTCCGGCTGCGTCCCATTGCCGGTAGAAGCCGAGATGGTTGGCGCCGACCATCGCGGACAGCACGACATCCGGTGCCGCGCTTTGGATCTTGCTGATGGCGGATGAGAAGTTTGTCACGTCGAGGGGGAAGAAGTCGGTGGCCAGGACGGTGCCCCCGGCCTCCCGCACGTATTTCGTCATCCACTTGGAGGTGATCTGTCCGTAGTTGTAGTCGGCGGCGATGATGTAGGCTTTCTTGCCCCAGTTCTTCATGGTGTAGGGGACAAGCTTGCTGACGGTCTGCGCGGGCGTGGTGCCGACACAGAAGATATTGCGGTCACAGACGCCGCCCTCGTACTGGGTGTTGTAGAAGTAAAGCGTGCGGAAGCGGTCGAAGACCGGACGAATCGCCTCCCGCGAGGCAGATGTGATGCCGCCATGCACCACGGCGACCTTGTCCTTCAGCGCCAGTTGCTGGGCGTACTGGGTGTAGAGCTGCATGTTGGACTGGGTGTCGTAGTTGATCAGTGCCAGCGGGCGCTTCAGCAGGCCGCCCTTTGCGTTGATCTGGTCGATCGCATACTCGGTGGCCTGCAGCATCGGCTGGCCCGCGAGCCCGATCGGGCCGGAGCGGTCGAGCAGGGCGCCGACCTTGATCGGGTCATCCCCGAGCGCCCCGCGATTGATGAAGGGGAGGGCAATTGCCGCGACGGCGGCGGTCGAACCGAGTTTGATGATTTTGCGGCGCGTGACCATTTTTGGTCTCCATTCAGCCAGTGTGGGTCGTCGCCTTGCCGGCTGACGGTGATGATAGCTGGGAGCTTGCAAAGGTCATACCACCGTACCGGGGATATTCCGAGGATCCCGGCTTCTCGAGGCCGTCCGCCATCAGCTTCGGCAGGCGAGCGGCGCTTCGTGCCGACCGCTATGACGCGATCACGCGGGATGCGTCCCCGGGAGAGCAAGCCGGACTGCTTGCGGGATGTACAGGCTCTCTGTGCGCGGAGCGGCAACCTGCCTACGTCTGCGGCATGTGGTGTTGCCTGTGTGCGCGCCAGCGGCGGCTGGGTGGTGTGGTCAGTTCAGCTTGGACCCGGCGATGATCCACGATCCCAGGGCCGAGCGCTCGGCGTCCGTGATCTCGGTGACGTTGCCCAGCGGCATGGTATGGGTCTTGACCGCCTGCGCCATGATCTGGGACGCCTGGCGCTTGATCTGCGCCGGGGTGTCGAACATCACGCCTTTCGGTGCCTCGGCGAATCCGGGGAATTGCGGCTTGGCGGCGTGGCAGACATGGCAACGCTGGTCGACGATCGGCTTGATGTCCGCGAAGGTCACCGGGGCGGCGGCATCGGCGACCGGGATCGTTGACTGGCCGACCATGGCCAGGAGCGATCGCGCACACGACCGGCACCGCGGCGGCGGGCCACAGGCGCCAGTCCGGCTTGGCGCCGGTGTGCATGGTGTTGAACCAGTGGCGCACCAGAAAGCTGGCGACAAAGATGCAGGCGAGGATCAGCCAGCTATACCGCGAAGAATAAGTGAACGAATAATGGTTGCTCAGCATCGTAAAGACGACCGGCAGCGTCAGGTAGTTGTTGTGGATGGAGCGCTGCTTGCGACCTGGTAGCCCCAGATCGGGTCGGGTTCCTGACCGGCGAGCAGGCGCGGCGACGGTCTTGCGCTGGTTGGGGATGATGATGATCAGCACGTTGGCGGCCATGATGGTGCCGACGAGGGCGCCGACCTGGATAAAGGCGCCTCGGCCACTGAAGACATGTGTATAGCCGTATGTCACGGCGACCAGGAGTATAAACCCGGAGATCGCCAGGCGTCCGGTTTCGCGGCCGAACCAGGATCGGCAGAGCAGGTCGTAGACGAACCAGCCGATCACCAGCGACGCCGCGGCGGCCGGGACCGCGTCGGCCACGTCGATGTTCATGACCGATGTGTCGATCAGGTAGACCGACGGGTTCAGGTAATAGACCAGCACAAGAAGGGCGAACCCGAAGATCCAGGTGCCATACGCCTCCCATTTGAACCAGGTCAGGTGCTCGGGCAGGAAATCGGGTGCGACGGTGTATTTCTGGATGTTGTAGAAGCCGCCGCCGTGGACCTGCCAGGCCTCCCCGCTGACCCGGCGATCGAGGCGCGGGTCGGGTTTGAGGCTGGCGTCGAGGGCGATGAAGTAGAAGGATGAGCCGATCCAGGCGATGCCGGCAATGACATGCGTCCAACGGACCAGCAGGCTGACCCAGTCAAGCAGCGTATCAATCATCGGCGGGTTCCCGGTTCGGCTGGCAGCTGTGGAGTTCGCGGCGATCCTGGGACCGCCGCGATGATGCTATCAGAAGTGGACTTCGACACCAATCTCCGGTGAGACTTCCTGGGATCCGGACAGTCGCGAACTGTTGCCGAATTTATGTTCCCAGAATTCGACCGCCAGGTACAGGTCCGGCTTGTGGGCCTTGTGATAAATCAGCGAGCCGATATCGAGCTGAAGTTGCGGCCGTGCAAGAATTTCGGTGTAGGTGTTGCCACCGAAGCCATCCTTGCCCTTCGGCAGCACGATGTTCATGAACCCTCGGAAGTCCAATGGCAGTCCGGTGAACGCAAGCGGGTAAAGCCAGACAAATTCGAATTCCGGAGTCGCGGCGAAATTGACCGTCGCTGCCGCACGATCGAAGCCGTTGTTGTTCCATTCCTTGGAAAAATGCACGCCAATATCGAAAAAGCCAGCCGGCATGTCGAGATGGAAGTTCGGCCCGAACGACGAGCAGTTTCTTATGCGGGCGCGAACTGGGTATTCTCCGATTCGGCATCGCCGCCGAATTCGAAGTTGACCGCCTGGATCGGGCCGAACTTCGTGTTGAGGCCAAAAAGTTTGTCCGGGCTTAGCTGACCGCGGTAGACCGCATAGAACTCGGTCGAGCCGCCCGGCGAATTTCAGCGCTGGCTCGTTGGCATTGGAGAACAGGATGTCGACGTTGAAGAAGTTCGAACCATAGTCCCAGACGTCGAAATGGCCGACGTTGAGGATGATCTTATTGACGTCGCGCGAGCCTTTTCCGCCGCCGGGATTGCGAGATCCATGGTCCATCGCGAAGACCCATCGAGGTATCGCTGAAATTGCCCTGGGCGCGGGCCTGGGTGGCGGTCAGTGCCAGGGCGGCTGCGAGTAATAAGTGTCTTAACTTCATATCTTGTCCTTTTTGTTCAGCCCCGAGGGTCCGTTTGCCGTCACCCGACGGCGACGCGGGTATGGTTGTTTCGCGCAACGTTTACGGTCAGCAATCGTTGTGCCAACCGGAGCTCGTCGGGGTGCGCCCCAGACAGCGGCCCGGCGCGGTGAGGTATGGGCGCAACAGTTCGCATTCTGGGTGGGCTTACAAAACGGTTATCCATTCGGCGTCGCGTCACGGCGGGTTTGGCGACGGTCCCATCACGGTCCGTCCAAAAAGCAGATTGATTGCCAGAAAACGGTAACATTGGCGGCTGGATGCGCCCGTTTTCGGCCACATTGCTGTTTTCGTGAGCACAATTCGGGTGACGCTCATCGATAGTCCCTGGCGCCGGCGCTCCGCTGGCATGGCACGAAGTTTGCGACGCGAAGCGGCACCGGGCTCGGGCTGCTCCGGGTCCGAAACGTCGCTCCGAACGCTGTGCGGCGGAAGATCAATTGCGAACGGGGAACACAATGTCTGTCACGACATCCAATTCCGACGTCCTGTCACGTCGCCGCCTGTTGCAGGGCGCTGCCGGGGTCGCCGGACTCACCGCTGTCGGCATCTCGGGGCATGAGGCGAGGGCGGCGAAGGACCTTGTTGTCGGCTTTATCTATGTCGGCCCGAAAGACGACTATGGATATAACCAGGCCCATGCCGAAGCCGCCGCGATGCTGAAGAAGACGCCCGGTGTCAAGATCGTCGAGGAAGAAAAGGTTCCTGAGACGGACGATGTCTCCAAGACCATGGAGAGCATGATCAAGCTGGACGGCGCGACGTTGCTGTTCCCGACCAGCTTCGGCTACTTCGACCCGTACATGCTGAAAATGGCGGCCAAGTATAAGGACGTCCAGTTCCGGCACTGCGGCGGGTTGTGGCAGAAAGACAAGCACCCGATGAACACCGGCTCGTATTTCGGCTATATCGGTATGTGTCAGTATTTGAATGGCATTGCCGCCGCCCATGCGACGAAAAGCAAGAAGATCGGTTTCATTGCTGCCAAGCCGATCCCGCAGGTCTTGATCAACGTCAACAGCTTCGCCCTGGGCGCGCGGTCAGTGGACCCGAGCATCACGACATCGGTGATTTTTACTGGTGAGTGGTCGATGCCGGTGAAGGAGGCCGAGGCGACCAACAGTCTGATCGGCCAGGGCATCGACGTGATCACCTGCCATGTGGATGGCCCGAAGGTCATCATGGAAACGGCCGAACGCCGCGGCATCTACAGTTGTGGCTACCACGCCGATCAGTCCAAGCTGGCGCCGAAAGGCTATCTGACGGGCGCCGAGTGGAACTGGATCACCGTCTATAAGCAGTTCATCGCCGACGCCCAGGCCGGGAAGCCGATCCCCAACTTTACCCGTGGCGGCCTGGCGGAAGGCTTCGTGAAGATGTCCCCGTTCGGGCCGGCGCTGCCGGAGGCGGGCGAAAGAACGTCGACCGAGGTCAAGGCAGAGATCATGAAAGGCGGCTTCTCGGTGTTCAAAGGACCGCTGAAGGACAACAAGGGGAACGTTGTTGTTCCGGCCGGAAAGGCGTTGCCGGAAACAGCGATCGAGCTGGAATCGTGCAACTATCTGGTCGAAGGGATCAACGGCGCGATTGCCTGAGCGCCGGGCGCATGAGCAGCGCGACAACCGTGGTGGCGGCTCCGGACATAGGGGCCGATGCCTTCGACGACCGACCAGTGGTATCCGCTTCGCCGGTCGGCGGAGGCGGTGCTGGCGCCTTTGGTGGCGTTGGTCGGCGCGGCTGTGCTGTTCTCGGTGTTTCTGCTGTTCCTGGGCGCCTCGCCGCTGGATTTTCTCGATCTGGTCTGGCGCGGGGCGTTCGGAAGCTGGTTTTCCATCCAGAACACGGTTCAGCGGGCGTCGCCTTTGCTGTTGACCGCGTTTGCGTCGCCCTGCCCGGCCAGCTTGGACTGGTGATCATCGGCGGCGAGGCGGCCGTGGTGCTGGGTGGCCTCGCGGCGACGGTCGCGGCGCTGCCGCTGGTGCACACAAGCCCGGTGCGTGGTGTGGCGCGGCCATGGCGGTCGCCGGGTCGGCAATGGGCGCGTTCTGGATCGGCATCAGCGGTTGGCTGCGCGCGCGGCTGAACGTCAACGAGGCGATTGCCAGCCTGGTGCTGGCCTATGTCGGGCTGGCGCTGTTCAACCACTTCGTCGAGGGCCTGCTGCGCGATCCGGCCAGCCTGAACAAGCCATCGACCTACGGCATCGGCGACGCAGAACATGCTGGATACGGTGCCGTGGCTGGATGTGCATCCGGGGTTGCCGGTGGGCATCCTGGCCTGCGTGCTGTGCTGGGTGCTGATCTATCGCACCAGCGTCGGGCTTTGCGTCGCGCGTCACCGGCGGCAATATCCGGGCGGCGCAGTTGCAGGGCTTGCCGGTCACCAGGCTGATCCTGCTGGCCTGCGCCATCGGCGGCGGCTGCGCCGGCCTGGCGGGTGCGATCGAGGTCGCGGCGGAATATGGCCGGGCGAACGCATCGTTGAACGCCGGTTACGGCTATACCGGCATTCTGATCGCCTTCCTCGCCCGCTTCAATCCGCTGGCGATCATGCCGATGGCGATCCTGCTCGGCGGCCTGGGCGCGGCCGGCGGCTTGCTGCAACGGCGAATGGGTCTGCCGGACGCAACGATCCAGGTGCTGCAGGGCCTGATCTTCGTTTCAATCCTGGCGAGCGACACGCTGTATGGACGCTTCCGCTGGTTCCAGCCGCGCGGGAGGTGCATGATGGAAGCCATCGGCACCGTGCTGCTGGCGATGCTGGCCGGCAGCCTGCGGGTCAGCACGCCGTTCCTGTTCGTCAGCCTGGGCGAGTGCCTGACGGAGAAATCCGGCCGCATCAACCTGGGCAACGAGGGCGTCCTGGTGCTCGGGGCAATGGTTGCCTACGCAACGTCCTATGAGACCGGAAGCCCTTGGGCCGGCGTGGTCGCAGCGGCCCTGGCCGGGTTGCTGCTCGGCGGATTGCACGGCGCGATGTGCTCGCTGGCGCGGGTGAACGACGTGGCAATGGGCATCGCCATCATGCTGGCTGGCACCGGCATCGCGTTCTTTTTCGGCAAGCCCTATGTGCAGCCCAGCGCGCCGTTGCTGCCTGGCATTCCGTTCGGATTCTGGTCGGACAATGCCCAGGTGCGCAATGCGCTGCGGTGTGCCCGCTGTTCCTGCTGGGCATTGCCGCGGCGGTGGCGCTGGACTGGTGCTTCAACGCCACGCGGGCGGGACTGCGCATCCGCATCGTCGGCGACAGCCAGGATGCGGCGCTGGCGCTTGGGTTGCCAATTGATCGCACCCGCTTCCTGGCGACGTCCTGCGGCAGTGCGCTGGCGGGTGTCGGGGGCGCATTCCTGTCGCTGTATTATCCCGGAAGCTGGAACGAGGGATTGTCGTCCGGGCAAGGACTGATGGCCGTCGCGCTGGTGGTGTTCTCGCGCTGGAACCCGATCAACTGCATTTATGCATCGCTGTTGTTTGGCGCCGCGGGGGCGCTGGGACCATCGTTGCAGACGGTGGGCATCACCTGGGGTTACTATCTGTTTTACGCGGCGCCCTACATCGTGACTTTGATTGTGCTGATCATCACCGCCCGCGGCGGCCGTTCTCTTCGCGGCATGCCCGGGCAATTGTCGATTGGACGGTGAACATGGCAGCGATTGCCTCCGACCCGTATCCCTGGCCGTTCGACGGATCCCTGGCGCCGGGCAACACCGCGCTGATCGTCATCGACATGCAGACCGATTTTTGCGGCGTCGGCGGCTATGTCGATAAGATGGGATATGACCTGTCGCTGACCCGCGCGCCGATCGAACCGATCCGCTCGGTGCTGTCGGCGCTGCGGCCGAAGAGGCTATACGATCATCCATACGCGGGAGGGCCATCGGCCGGATCTTTCCGATCTGCCGGCGAACAAGCGGTGGCGGTCACGGCGCATCGGCGCCGGCATCGGCGATCCCGGACCGTGCGGCCGCATCCTGACGCGCGGCGAACCTGGGTGGGAGATCATTCCGGAGCTGGCACCCTTGCCCGGTGAGATCGTGATCGACAAGCCGGGCAAAGGCAGCTTCTACGCCACCGACCTGGAACTGATCCTGCGCACACGGGGCATCGCCAATATCGTGCTGACCGGGATCACCACCGATGTCTGCGTCCATACGACAATGCGCGATGCGAACGACCGCGGTTTCGAGTGCCTGCTGCTGGCCGATTGCTGTGGCGCCACCGATGCCGGCAACCATGTCGCCGCCCTGCAGATGATCAAGATGCAGGGCGGCGTTTTCGGTGCCGTCAGTGACAGCGCGACCTTTCTGGCCGGACTGGAATGATGCACGCGATCGGCGTCGAGGCGGTCGGCATCGGCAAGCATTTCGGTCCGTTCCATGCCTTGTCGGAAGTTTCACTGAAAGTCACGCCGGGCAGCGTGCATGGGCTGCTCGGGGAAAACGGCGCCGGAAAATCCACGCTGGTCAAATGTCTGCTCGGGTATTACCGAGCGGACGAGGGTGGCTTTATTGTCGATGGCCGTGAGGTCTCGATCGAGCGGCCGGCGGATGCCGACGCCCTCGGGCTTGGCATGGTCTACCAGCATTTTACTTTGGTGCCATCGATGACCGTGGCCGAGAACCTGGTGATGTCGCGGCAGAACGTTCCGGCCGTCATCAACTGGCGGGCCGAGGTCGACGAACTGACCCGGTTCATGCAACGCATGCCGTTCAAGGTCCCGCTGGAGGTTGCCGTCGGCAGCCTCGCGGCGGGTGAGCGGCAGAAGACGGAGATCATCAAACAGCTCTATCTGCAGCGGAAATTCCTTGTGCTGGACGAGCCAACCTCGGTCCTGACGCCGCAGGAAGCGACCGAGATGCTGGGGCTGGTGCAGGGTCTGGCGCACTCCGGCGCGCTGACGATCGTTATCATCACGCACAAGCTGAAGGAAGTCGCCGCCTTCGTGGATGAGGTCACCGTGCTGCGGCGTGGGCGCATGGCCGGCACCGGGGCGGTGAAGGATCTGGGTCCGGCGGACCTGACGGCGATGATGATCGGGGAGCCGCACGCGCCAAAAAATCCGGAGCGCAAGGGTGTACCGTCCGACGAGACACGGTTCGCTGTCCGCGGCTTGCGCACCGCCGAGGACAGCGGCCGGCGCGGCTTGCTGATCGACAATCTGGTGGTCCACGCGCACGAGATCGTCGGCATCGCCGGGGTGTCCGGCAATGGGCAGAAGGACCTGGTCGAAGTGCTTGGCGGCCAGCGCGCGGTGGCGTCTGGTTCCATTACTGTCGACGGCGCGCCGTATGATGCGAACCGTGAGCAATCTCAGGAACATGACGTGCGGGTGCTGCCGGAAGAGCCGCTGCGCAACGGCTGCGTGCCGCCGATGACGGTGGTGGATAATCTGAACCTGCGGGGGTTTGATCTTGGTCCGGGCAAGTCACGGCGTATTTGGCTGGACCGCGCGGGCATGGCGGCGCGGGCGCGGGAGATGATCGCGGCCTACGGGATCCGGACGCCTTCGCCGCAGGCCCCGATCGGGGTGTTGTCGGGCGGCAATGTGCAACGGTGCGTTCTGGCGCGGGAGCTCGATGGCGACGTGCGGCTGCTGATCGTTGCTAATCCGTGCTTCGGGCTGGACGTAAAGGCGGTGGCGGAAACGCGGGCGCGGATCATGGCAGCGCGCAATGCCGGAACGGCGGTGCTGCTGATCTCGGAAGATCTCGACGAAATCCTGGAGCTGGCGGACCGGATCGTTGTGATGCACGACGGTCAGGTGGCGCATGAGATGCCCGCCGAGGGGGCTGATCCGCAGGAGATTGGCCGGCACATGCTGGGACATCATTGACTTGACCCGTAGTTGTGATCTTCTCGCTACCGCAAGCGCCTGAGAGCGCGACAGGACAGGAGAATCGCCAATGGAACTCGGTTACTTCTCGATGCCGTCACATCCACCGGAGCGTGATTTGAAGGCCGGCATCGACTGGGACTTGCAGACGATGCGCTGGCTGGACGAACTGGGGTACGCGGAAGCCTGGATCGGTGAACACCATACCGCGCCGTGGGAACCCAACCCGGCGCCGGATCTGCTGATTGCGCAGGCTTTCCTGCAGACCAAGCGCCTTCGGATCGGTCCTGGCGGTTTCCTGTTGCCATACCATAACCCGGCGGAACTGGCGAACCGGTTGGCGATCCTGGACCATATGTCCGAAGGCCGGCTGCTGTTCGGCGTCGCGGCCTCGGGACTGCCCAGCGACTGGGCGATGTTCAATGTTGACGGGATGTCGGGCCAGAACCGGGAAATGACCCGAGAAGCGCTGGATATCATTCTCCGGCTCTGGAGCGACGAGCCGACATTCGACCATCACGGCAAATACTGGAACATCAGTAAGCCGGGCACGATGTTCGATGTGCTGAAAACCCACCTCAAGCCATTGCAGCGGCCGTATCCGCCGATCGGGGTGGCGGGGCTGTCGACCAATTCCGAGACGTTGAAGATGGCGGGGGAGCATGGCTTCCTGCCGCTGAGCCTGAACCTCAATCCGGCCTATGTCGGGACCCATTGGGCGGCGGTCGAGGAAGGGGCGAAGCGGACCGGCCGCAAGGCAAGCCGGCGGGACTGGCGGATGGTGCGGGAAGTCTTCGTCGCGGAGACGGACGAGGAAGCGATGCGGCTGTCCGTCGGCGGGATGATGGGTCGGATGATGCGGGAGTATTTCCTGCCGCTGCTGGGGAATTTCGGCTACCTGCAATACCTGAAGCATGACCCTGCAGTGCCGGATTCCGATGTCACGCCGGAGTACTGTGCCCGCAACAACTGGCTGATCGGGTCGCCGGCAACGGTGGCGGAGAAGCTGGAGCGCATGTACCACGATATCGGCGGCTTTGGTAATCTGCTGGTGTTCGGGTTCGACTACGCGGACCAGCCGGAGGCGTGGCACAATTCGCTGCGGCTGCTGGCGCAGGAGGTCCTGCCGCGGATCGCCCATCTGACACCGGAATAAGTGAGAAGCCCGGGTTTGGTTTGCCCGGGCAAATCACCACCTGTGTTTTGCCTTTGGAATGCCGGCTTGGGGAGTGTTTTTTCCCTGCCTAATGGGCACCCCGGCTCGCGTCCCCAGGGACCTGTGGACCGCGGGGCAAACAGATTTGCGTGTCGCTGAAGCGATGATAAAAGGGTCAGATCGAGTGGTCTGGCCCTTATGTCATTTATGGCTGCGTGGCGGCTTATCGGAGGGTTTCCGAAGTCGCCCTGAGGGAAAAATCGCGCTGCGACCATTCAGAATCTGGAAACTTGCCGGTCCCGCCCCGCTGATCCATTCTGGGGTCGATTGGAGATACCGACCATGAGCCGCGTGCTGCACCGTTCCGGCGCCATCCCTCCGTCCGCGGTCCGCGGTGACGGGATCACGCTCTACACCGCGGATGGGCGTGCCGTCATCGATGCGTCGGGCGGGGCTGCGGTTGCCTGCCTGGGGCATGGCAACCGTCGGGTGGCGGAGGCGATCGGCAGGCAGGCGGCGGCGATGGCGTATGCCCATACCGGCACGTTTTCCAACCAGCCGGCCGAAGACCTGGCCGAGATCCTGTTGCACGATGAACCGGGCGGACTGACGCGCGCGTGGTTCTGCTCCTCGGGGTCCGAGGGCAACGAGGCCGCGATCAAGCTCGCTCGGCAATACTTCCTGGAGATCGGCCAGCCCCAGCGGTTCCGCACAATCGCCCGCCGGCAGTCTTACCACGGCACCACCCTGGGCGCGCTGGCGGCGGGTGGCAACATGATGCGGCGGGCCTATTACGAGCCGATCCTGGGGCAGTCGCACAGCCTGGTCTCACCCTGCTTCGCCTACCGCTTCAAGGCCGAAGACGAGACGGACACGCACTATGTGGATCGGCTCGCGGCGGAACTCGATGCCGAGTTCCAGCGGCTCGGGCCCGATACCGTGATGGCGTTCCTGGCTGAACCGGTGGTGGGCGCGACGACCGGATGCGTCACCGCCCTGCCCGGCTACTTCGCCGCGGTCCGCGCGGTTTGCAACCGTTACGGCGCGCTGCTGATCCTCGACGAGGTCATGTGCGGGATGGGACGCACCGGGACGATGCACGCGTGGCAGCAGGAGGACGTGACGCCGGACATCCAGGTCGTCGCCAAGGGCCTGGGGGGCGGGTACCAGCCGATCGGCGGGATCCTGATCGCTGATCGGATCGTCCGCGCGCTGGCGGATGGTTCCGGCGGCTTCCTGCATGGCCAGACCTACCAGGCCCATCCGGTCGCCTGCGCCGCCGCGCTGGAAGTGCAGCGCATCATCCGGGAAGACGACTTGATCGGCAACGTGCAGGCGATGGGCCGGCGGCTGGAAACCGCACTGCAGGAGCGGTTCGGCAACCATCGCCATGTCGGCGACATTCGCGGGCGCGGGCTGTTCTGGGCGTTGGAATTCGTCGCCGACCGAGGGTCGAAGCAAGTGTTCGACCCGGCGTTAAAATTGAATGAACGAGTCAAGGCCGAAGGAATACTTCGCGGCCTGGCGACCTATCCGATGGGCGGAACGATCGACGGCACCCATGGCGACCATGTCATTGTCGCGCCGCCCTATATCGTCACCGCGGCCGATATCGACACAATCGTTGATCGGCTGGGTGACGCGGTGGATGCAGCATTGCGAAGTATTTGAGAAGCATTCGCATCATTACGGTCCCTACTTGACGCAGCCGCCTGGGCAGCCACATTCGCCCCCATGCGAAATTTTTCAGACCTTACTGAACGAGAGATCCTCGCTCTGGCGATCGCCAACGAGGAAGAAGATGGCCGTATCTACCTGGACATCGCGGAAGGACTTCGAGCCGACTATCCAGGCAGCGCCGCTGTCTTTTCAGAAATGGCCGGCGAAGAGGGCGAGCATCGGCGCCGGCTGCTGGACGTCTATCGCGGCAAGTTCGGTGAACATATCCCCTTGATCCGGCGACAGGACGTGCGCGGGTTCATCCAGCACAAGCCGGTCTGGCAGATGTATCCGATGAACCTGAACGCGGTGCGCAACCTCGCGGAAAGCATGGAGACCGAAACCCAGGGTTTCTACCGCCGGGCGGCAGCGCGCAGCGAGGACGTGACAATCCGCAAGCTGCTGGGTGATCTTGCGGACGCCGAGGTCGAGCATGAGCACCGCGCCGACCAACTGGTCGAGGAAAACCTGCCCGCCAACGTGCGGCGGGCTGAGGATGCCCATGCGCACCAGTCGTTCGTGCTGCGGGTGATCCAGCCGGGGCTGGCCGGACTGATGGACGGATCGGTGTCCACGCTGGCGCCGGTCTTCGCGGCCGCGTTCGCGTCGAACAACACCTGGGAGACATTCCTGGTCGGGTTGGCGGCGTCGGTCGGTGCGGGTATATCGATGGGCTTTGCCGAGGCGCTGTCGGACAATGGCAGCCTGACCGGACGCGGTGCGCCGCTGATCCGTGGCGGCATCTGCGGGCTGATGACCACGGCGGGCGGAATCGGCCATACGCTGCCGTTCCTGATCCCGTATTTCTGGACCGCAATGGCCGTGGCGATCGCCGTCGTGATCGTGGAACTGGCGGTTATTTCCTGGGTACGCTGGAAATACATGGACACCCCGCCGTTGTCCGCCACACTTCAGGTCGCGTTCGGCGGGGCGCTGGTATTCGGCGTGGGAATATTGATCGGCAGTAGTTAGGGCTTGTTCAACAGTAATCGCCACGGTTCATGGCGTTGAACGAACCCTAAGTCTTTGTTTGACCGGGCAGCTTTATCGGCATGCTGACATACTTTTGCCGATGCAGCCCTTGGGCGAGTATAATCTCCGGCCATGCCGGACACGGATCCATCGCAGCGAACGCCATCAGGATTTCGATGAAACCAATGTCGTCGTCCTGGGGAAGGTCCTCGCTGTCTGCTTGACGAGATCGAGAAACCGGCGAACCACTGCCCCGGTTTCGCCGCGGCGCGTCGCGAGCAGAAGCGGCGCGCGCGGCTGCGCGGTTCCGGCAAGACGCCGGTAGACCACGCCATCCAGTTGCATGCGTTGCAGGGATGCCGGCACGATCGCGATGCCAAGACCTGCGGCAACGAGGTTTAACGTCGATACGATCCTCGGCGCCTCCTGGCCGACAACCGGACTAAAGCCGACGGCATGGCAGGCGGCGAAGATCGCATCATACAGACCCGGCCCACTGCGACGGCGGTAAACGATGAAGGTTTCGGCGGCTAGCGCCGCTAAAGGCAACGCCGCAGCCTCCACGGCGTGCTCCGGCGCCAAGGGATGGGCGCTGGGCAGGGCGACCAGCATTGCCTCTTCCAACAGCGGATTGACGGTCAGGCCCAACGGGTCTGCAACCGGGGTTCGGATGAAGGCCGCGTCAACCCGCTCATTCCGCAAGTCTGCAATAAGTTCGGTTGTACCGCTTTCTTCCAACGTTAAGGAAATCAACGGGAAAGCGTCCCGGAAAGCACGGATGACGCGCGGCACGAAAGGATGGAACGGCGAAGAACTGGTGAAGCCGACCGCGATCCGTCCCTGCTCACCGCGCGCGGTGCGGCGTGTGGTCGCGAACGCATGGTCAATATGGGCAAGAATGGCGTGCGCATCGTCCAAAAGCACGCGGCCGGCCTCGGTCAACTCGACCCCACGCGGCTTACGGCGGAGTAGTTGCACGCCAAGTTCGCGCTCAAGCGCTTGGATCTGCTGGCTAAGCGGCGGTTGCTGCATACCCAGCCGTTCGGCGGCGCGCGTGATGTGGCCTTCCTCGGCGACCGCTATGAAGTACCGCAGGTGACGAAGTTCCATATGCCATATCCTGTCGATATGGATTTTGTATCTGGCATATTATGGATCAACGATCCCACCGCGCCTAGTTTCCCGGACCAGGGGGTTCATCGACAAGCGGCGGACCTCTCATCAGCCGGCAGGCTGAAAACGAAAAGTCAGCGGCCCGGCACTCTTGGCCCGAAAGGATCGGACAATGATTGAAATTGCAGCGACGGCCGGGGCGGCGGCCCGAATTTATGAGCGGATGGAGCGCAATCTGACAGTCGTGCGCGGCCACCTCCGCAAGCCACTCACGCTTAGCGGCAAAATCCTTCTGGGCCATCTGGATGACCCCGAAACCAGGGACCTCGATCCCGGCCGCAGTTACCTCGCGCTGCGTCCCGACCGTGTCGTGTTTCAGGATGTGCTCGGGCAGAGCGGTCTGATGCAGTTCATGCAGACAGGGCGCGATCGCGTCGCGGTGCCGACAACGATTCATTGCGACCATCTTATTCAGGCCCGGACGAATGGCGAGGCCGACCTGCGTGCCTCGCTTGACGAAAGCAACGAGGTATACGATTTCCTGCAAACAGCCGCAGCGAAATACGGCTGCGGATTCTGGCGGCCCGGCGCCGGTATCATCCATCAGGTGGTGCTGGAGAATTACGCATTCCCCGGGGCGCTGATCATCGGCACCGACTCCCATACCCCGAACGCAGGTGGTTTGGGGGCCTGTGCGGTTGGCGTCGGCGGCGCGGATGCGGTGGAGACTATTTGCGGCCTGCCGTGGGAACTACTGTACCCGAGGCGCATCGCGGTGTATCTGACCGGCGCGCTCCAGGGATGGGCCGCGCCGAAGGATGTCATCTTGTATGTCGCGGGCCAACTGACAGTCTCCGGTGGCACCAACGCGATCGTGGAATATATTGGCCCCGGTGCACGTTCGATAAGCGCCACGGGAAAGGCCACGATTACCAACATGGGCGCTGAACTCGGGGCGACAACCTCGATTTTTCCGGCCGATGAACGGATGATGCAGTATCTCCGTGCGACCGGCCGTGCCGACCTGGTGCCTCTTGTCGAGCGGTATCAGGCACTGCTGGTGCCGGACCCGGAAATCGAGAAATACCCCGAGCAGTATTATGATCGCGTTATTGAACTCGATCTTTCGAGGCTGGAGCCGCACGTGGTTGGACCGCACACCCCGGATCGGGCACGGCCGATTTCCCGGCTTGCGGCGGAGGTCGCTGATCCAGCCAATGGCTTCGTCGACATGATTGCCACCGCGCTGATCGGCAGTTGCACCAACTCGTCCTACGAGGACATGAGCCGCGCGGCGGATGTCGCGGCCCAGATCAAATGGCATGGCCTTGCCGCGGCTGTGCCTCTCATGGTGACGCCCGGGTCCGACCAGATTCGCACCACGATCGAACGGGACGGGCAGATGCAGGCGCTTGAGGATGTCGGTGCGACCGTGTTGGCAAATGCCTGCGGTCCATGCATCGGGCAATGGCGGCGCGCGGACGAGGCGGCTGGCATGCCGAACACTATCGTCACCTCGTACAACCGCAACTTCCCTCGGCGTAACGATGGACAACCGGAGACAATGAATTTCATTGCCAGTCCCGAGCTGGTAACGGCGTTGGCCGCGGCCGGACGGCTTTCGTTCAATCCACTGATCGATACCCTGACCGCGGCCGACGGGACCCCGTTCCTGTTGGATCCACCGCAATCAGCACCCGAGGTTCCGGCGGGCAATTTTGCGCCCGGGCGAATTGCCTTTGTTGCACCACCCGAGGATGGCCGGGATATCGTCGTGACAATCAATCCTGAAAGTGAGCGCCTGCAGCGTTTGGAGCCCTGGCCGGCCTGGGACGGTCACGATTTTCTCGACATGCCGGTTCTGCTGAAAACAAAAGGCAAGACGACAACTGATCATATTTCGCCAGCCGGCGCGTGGCTGCGCTACCGAGGTCATCTCGACCGCTTCAGCGACAACATGTTCCTGGGCGCGATCAATGCATTCTCCGGCGTTGCAGGCATAGGCAAGAATCATTTATCCGGCGAGCCAGGAAAACCGTTGTCCGGTATCGCCCGGGCCTACAAGGCAGCTGGCCTTCGATGGGTCGTCGTCGGCGATGCCAACTATGGAGAAGGCAGCAGCCGTGAACACGCGGCGCTATCGCCCCGTTTGCTTGGCGGCGTCGCTGTCATTGCTCGAAGTTTCGCCCGTATTCACGAAACGAATCTGAAAAAACAGGGTCTACTGGCGTTGACCTTTCAAAACCCGGCCGATTACGAGCGAATCAGGGAAGATGATCGCATCAGCCTGACCGACCTCGCTGCCCTGGCGCCCGGCAGTGTGGTGAAATGTCGGATCAAGCACGCGGACGGGTCCGAGGAACTACTTGGTCTATCGCATTCCTTCTCCCTGGCACAAATGCAATGGTTCCGCAGCGGCGGGGCGCTGAACCTTGTCCAGGACGCGAGGCGGTGACAGCGCTGATACCGGACAACAATTAAACTGGCCCTTATGTCGTGATGGCACGGGCGAGCTGAGCAACGGCGAATAGAGATTGCTAGAGCAATATCAGCCCGGTTGGGACAGTCAGGTTGATGTTGCTCGTTCAACAATGGATAAAGCCCGCCGACTGTTAACAGTCAGTGTGAAAACGCTCAAAAGCTTCAGATCAATCATCGACTGGCATCAGCCCGATGGCGTCAAGTTGGAGCGATCAGGCGCTGGCAGGTTGCTGAAAAGCTCCTTCGAAACGAACCTACGGTTGCCACAGCTCAGATTTGGAGACAATTCACTTCCAATCTATTGAGAGCCTGTTTGAGTCAGGAATTTCAATGGGCTACCGATGAAGACTTGGGGGATAAGGGAGCGGCTTTTGTGCCGAGAAGCATTGGGCAAGCATCAAACAGGCGCGTTCCGGTTCCGAATGTCCAAGGCGACGATGACAGCTACTGCCGAGGTCGCGTAACTTATTGAAATCGTCGACTTAAACAAGCTCTGAGTTCTGATACTGGCGGGCCGAAGGGCTGACCGGCATGCGCGCGGGATTGGCGGGGCGGCCGTGGCAATCAATAAGATATCAGCGGCTGTTGACACCTTCATGGCTCAACAGCCACTGATGCGAGATAATTATACTTGATCAAACCACTGATGTGGACGCCAACCAGAACTTTCCCGCCGCTCACAACCACAAGCGACTTTCAGCAATCCGGTAGTTTTCTGAACTCGAAGCTGGTCATTGTCAGAAAAGTCGGTTCGTGACACCAGGCGCTTCGTTTTCAGCATGCCTGCGGCTCAGAACTTCGCCAACCGACGTTGATGAAGTTCTGACCAAGCAGATCAGTTTCTCGCCCGGCGCGCCAGAACCGACGGCGTCATCTGCTCAGCCGACAGGAACGGCAGCTTCGGCTTCGCTGCCACGGGGGCTGGAGTGACCTGAGCTGGCACGCCGGTGATGAATGCCTGCTCGGCGGCCGGCAGGGTGGCGACATAGGTCGCCAATTTGCCATTCGCATCGTGGAGTTGCTCCAGCGCTTGGTTGATCGCCTTCTGAAAGGCGCCCTCGTCCCACTTTGTCTTCTCAAGGGTCATGGCACCGGGATTTTTTGTCCGTTCCTTGCGGCTCGCCTCCAGCGCCTTGGTTGCCTTCTGGGATGAACGGTCGAGCGCGATGGCGCTGTCCTGCAGATCGAGCTTGCCCTCCAGCGACAGGGTTTTCACCGCGGCGGCGGTGCGCAGGCAGGCCAGCGACGCCCAACCAAGCGCGATAATCTGAGCCGAAAGCTGCAGCTCCCTGGGGGTGACGGCGTGATAGTCGTCCAGCAGACCCTCGGCGATCTGTCGTGCTTCTTTCGCGTCGCCGGTGGGACCATCAAGAAAGAAGGGGACCAGCGCGGCGATCGCCTGGTCACGCAGGCGTTCGATCGAGTGGGTTGAACCTGTAGCGTCGCTCATAGCATCCATGTTCTGTGTTTGTTCGATGTCTTTCTACGTCAGGTTGCATCCTGAACGCAAGGAAAAACGTGCGGCCCCTCCCCTCTGCCCAATATCAGCAAGCTGCCGCATAGTGGGACGGTTCGAGGAGACGGAGCGACGATGAACTGGCCGACGCAACAAGGGACTTACGATGCCGGTGATATCACCTTGCAATCCGGCGCCCGACTGCCCGCGGCCCGGCTGTCCTGGAAGGCCCACGGCACGCTGTCGGCCGCACGCGACAACGTCATCGTCTATCCCACCAGCTACGGCGCGCAGCATCCGGACCTGGAGTGGCTGATCGGCCCGGACAAGATCCTCGACCCGACGCGCTGGTTCATCGTCATCCCGGACATGTTCGGCAACGGCCTGTCGTCCTCGCCGTCCGACACGACGGATTACCCGACCCTGGTGACCATCCACGACAACGTCCAGGCGCAGCGGCGGGCGTTGGCCGACTTGTTCGGCATCGACCGCGTCGCCTGCGTCTACGGCTGGTCGATGGGGGCGCTGCAGGCCTACCACTGGGCCGCGCTGTTCCCCGACGCGGTGGAGCGGATCGTGGTGAACTGCGGCGTCGCCCGCACCGCGGTGCATAACCAGGTGTTCCTGCGCTCGCTGATGGCGACGCTGGAGGCGGCGCCGCAGCACATCGGCAACGGCCGGTTCTCCGCCGAACCGCGCGCCGCGAAACGCGCCTTCGGGCGGATCTACGCCGCCTGGGCGCTCAGCCAGGATTTCTATCGCGCCGGCCTGCATCTGGCCGTCGGCCCGCAGCCGAACCTCGGCGCCCCGGACCTGGAGACGTTCCTGCAAAACCGACTGGGAGGACCGTTTCGGCGCTCGCCCCGCCGCCAATCTGTACGCCCAGCTTCGCACCTGGGACGCCGCCGACATCAGCGCCAACGCCCTGTATGACGGCGATCTGGACGCGGCGCTGCGGGCGATCAAGGCCCGCGTGCTGCTGATGCCGGGCGAGACCGACCTGTATTTCCGCATCGCCGACAACGAGGCGGAACTGCCGTTCCTGGCGCGTCGCGTCGTTGCGGCCGATCCCCAGCATCTGGGGCCATCGCGCCGGCAACCCGGTTGCCAATCCGGCCGATATGCTGTTCATCAGGAACGAAGTGCGGGCCTGGCTCGCGCAGTAGACCATGCCTGCAATCAGGGAGATATGCCATGCCCGCCGAAGTCACCCGCAGCAATCCGCCGGCGGTCCGCGCGCCGACCGGCTACACCCACGCCATCCAGATCACCGGCGACTATCGCCGCCTGATCATCTCCGGCCAGGTCGGCATGGCGCTGGACGGGACGGTGCCGACCACCGGCGAGGGCCAGATCGCCCAGGCGCTGGCCAATCTGCGCGCCGTGCTGGCGGCGAACGGCATGACGGTGGAGAATATCGTCAAGACCACGGCGTTCCTGACCGATCGCGGCCTGCTGGGCGCCTATCGCCAGGCGCGCGGCGCGGTGTTCGGCGACCATGCGCCGGCCTCCACCTGCTGTTCGTCGCCGGGCTGGCCGATCCGCGCTGGGTGGTGGAGATCGAAGCCGAAGCGGTGGCGTGACATGGACCTGATCCGTCGCAACACCGTCGGCGATGCGATCCGCCGCGCCGCGCGGTTGTTTCGCGACCGGTCGGCGCTGGTGTTCGGCGAGCGCGGACTGGTCGTTCAACGCGCTGGACCGGGCGGCCGACCGGGTCGCGCGGCATTTTGCCGATCTGGGCCTGACTGCGGGCGACCGGATCGCCGCCTATGGCCGCAATTCGGACGCCTATTTCATCGCCTGGCTGGCGTGCGTGCGCGGCGGCTTCGTGCATGTGCCGGTCAACTACGCGCTGACCGGCGAGGAACTGTCCTACATCGTGCACCAGTCCGGGTCTCGGCTGGTGCTGGCCGGCGCGGACCTGGAGGCCAACCTGGACGGGATCGACGTGCGCTGCCCGGCCGGCTGGACGGATCTGGTCGGCCGTCGCGCTGGACCGCCACGCGCCGGTCGGCGCCGGAGCCGGACCTGGAGGACGACTCGCTGGCGCAGATCGTCTATACATCCGGCACGACGGCGGCGCCCAAGGGTGCGATGATGACGCACAAGGCGATGATGTCGCAGTACTACTCCGGTCATCCACGACATGGACTATGCCGAGACCGACCGAGCGCTGGCGGCGCTGCCGCTGTATCACACCGCGCAGACCCACGCCTTCACCATGCCGCAGCTTCTGGTCGGCGCCCGCACCATCCTGATCGAGGCGCCGGCGCGCGGACGTCGTGCTGCGCCTGATCGAGCAGGAGCGCATCACGTCGTTCTTCGCGCCGCCGACGGTGTGGATCAGCCTGCTGCGGCATCCGGATTTCGCCACGCGCGATCTGACGTCGCTGGAGAAAGTCTACTACGGCGCCTCGATCATGCCGGTTCCGGTGCTGCACGAACTGCGCGAGCGGCTGCCGGCGCGCGCGTCCCTACAACTGTTATGGCCAGACCGAGATCGCGCCGCTTGGCCACCGTGCTGCGGCCGGAGGAACACGATGCGCGTCCGGCCTCCTGCGGGCGGCCCGTGCTGAACGTGGAGACCCGCGTCGTCGATCCGGACATGAACGACGTGCCGCCCGGCACGCATGGCGAGATCGTGCACCGCTCGCCGCATCTGATGGTCGGCTACTGGGACAAGCCGGAGGAAACCGCCGAGGCGTTCGCCGGCGGGTGGTTTCATTCCGGCGATGTCGGCTATTTCGACGACGAGGGCTATCTGTACATCGTCGATCGCATCCGCGACGTGATCAACACCGGCGGCGTGCTGGTCGCGAGCCGGGAGGTGGAGGAAGTGCTGTTCACCCATCCCGGCCGTATCGGAAGTCGCGGTGGTCGGGCTGCCGGACGACAAATGGATCGAGGCGGTGACGGCGTTCGTGGTGCTGCGCCCGGGCCAGACGGTTGACGCGAGCGGCGCTGCATGAGCTTGCGCGCGGGAGCATCTGGCGCCATACAAACTGCCGAAGAGGGTGGTGTTCGTGGACACTCTGCCGCGCAACACGGCGGGCAAATTGCTGAAGCGGGAACTGCAGGAAACAATACAGCTAGTGGGAAACAACAATGCTGTCTGCTACAATTCGATCGGGCCAAATCCGAAAGTCGTCCGCATGTTCATCGCCGAACGCGGCATCTCCGGCATCCCGACGCAGACGGTCGATCTGCATGGCGGGGAGAACCGGCAGGCGCCGTATCTCGCAAAGAACCCGACCGGTGGGCTGCCCGCCCTGGAACTCGATGACGGCAGCTACCTGACCGAAATCACCGCGATCTGCGAGTATCTGGATGAAGATCACCCCGGCGGCACCAGCCTGATCGGCACCGACGCCGCAGGAACGCGCCGAAACCCGCATGTGGACACGGCGGATCGACCTCGGGATTGTCGAGCCGCTGCCGCCGGATTTCCGTTACGCCGAAGGGCTGAAGATGTTCTCCCGCGGATGCGCTGCATCCCGCAGGCGGCAGACGACCTGAAGACGATGGCCAGGGAGAAGCTGGCGTGGCTGGACGGCCAGATTGCCGGTCGGCCGTTCATCTGCGGCGACCGGCTGACGCTGGCAGATATTTTCCTGTTTCCGTTCCTGCAATTCGCCGCGACCGTGAGGCAGCCGCTCGATCCGGCCAACACCAATCTGACAGCGTGGTATGACCGTATGGCGGCGCGACCGAGCGCTGGGGTTTAGAAAATCAAGGCATGATCGCGTAATTGCGGCGCGATCATGCTTTTGACGGCGCAGAAGCGGTCGCGCTTATTGCGGCTTGCTGGCAGCGTCGATTTTTTCGATCGACTCCGCGTCCAGTTCGATCTCAGCGGCCTCGACCAGTTCCGCCAACTGCTCCAGATTTGTCGCACTCGCGATCGGCGCCGTGACGCTGGGGCGGGCGATCAGCCAGGCGAGCGCGATCTGACCCGGGTTTGGCCTCGTAGCGCTGCGCGACCTCCTCCAGCGCCTTGATCACGCCGAAGCCATAGTCGTTCAGGTATTTCTCGACGCGCGCGCCCGCGGCCCGGCCTTCCGTGTCCGCCCGGGACTTGTACTTTCCGGTCAGGAAGCCGCTGGCCAGGGAGTAATAGCCGATCACGCCGATCTTCTCCTCCAGGCACAGATCTTCCAGCGGGCCTTCGAACTCCGTCCGCTCCACCAGGCTGTAGTGCGGCTGCAGGCTCTGGTAGCGCGGCAGGCCCTTGTCGGTGCTGATCTTCAGCGATTCCGCCAGCCGGTCGGCGGAGAAGTTGGAGGCGCCGATCTCGCGCACCTTGCCTTGCTTGATCAGGTCGGCATAGGCGGACAGCGTTTCTTCGATCGGCGTGTCCGGATCGTCGCGATGCGACTGGTACAGGTCGATATAGTCGGTCTGCAGCCGGCGCAGCGAATCCTCGACCGCGGTCTGCATATAGGCGCGCGACAAGCCCTTTCTTGCCAGGCGCCATCTCGATCCCCAGCTTGGTCGCGAGCATGACCTTGTCGCGGTTGCCGCGCGCCTTCAGCCACTTGCCGATGATCGTTTCGGAATCGCCGCCGGTGTTGCCGGGATGCCAGCGGGAATAGACATCGGCGGTGTCCAGGAAGTTGAACCCGGCGTCGAGCCAGGCATCCAGCAGGGCGAACGACGTCTTCTCATCGGCTGTCCAGCCGAACACGTTGCAGCCGAAAGTGATCGGCGGCACCTCCAACGATGATTGACCCAGTCTGCGCTTTTCCATCTTCGTCTCCTGTCCGGCTGACAAGACATGGGCGGCACCGTGGCACCGCCCATCCGTTAGTCGAATGTAACTTATACGGCGCAGGCGCGCACCAGCCGGCCTGGCGTGGCGCCGGTATAGACGCCGTTCTCGAACGTCGAAACGCCCGACACGAACGTGTTGCGGTAGCCGTCGACCCGCTGCACCAGACGCCGCCCGTTCATCGGCAGGTCGTAGCGGACCTCCGGGATGTGCAGCCGCAGCGCCTGCGTAGTCGATCACGTTGACGTCCGCCTTCTTCCCGACCGCCAGCCGGCCGCGGTCGTGGAAACCGAAGAAGTCCGCGGTCTCGCTGGTCTGCCGCTTCACCATCATCTCCAGCGGCAGCCTCGGTCCGCGCGACCGGTCCCGCGCCCAGTGGATCAGCATCCAGCTCGGCACGCTGGCATCGACGATGGAGGAGCAATGCGCGCCGCCATCCGACAGACCCAGGATCGTTGCGTCATCCGTCAGCATGGTGTGGATGATGTCGAGGTTGTCTTCGTTGTAGCCGACGATCGGGAAGAACAGGAACCGTTCCGCGCCGCCGGCCAGGTAGTCGTAGGCGACCTCATCCGGCGTGTGGTTGGACCGCGCGGCCATCGCGGCGATGCTGTCCTTTTCCTCCGGCTCATAGTTCGGCGGATCGCCCATCGGGAACATGCGGTTCCAGCGCGTGATGATGTGCTGGCGGAACTGCGACAGCCGGTTCAGCAACTCGCGGCGACGGCGCCTCGGACAGCACCTGCGCGCGGAACGCCGGATCCTGCATCCGCTTGATCCGTTCCGCGACCGGCAGCTTCAGCAGCGCCTGATAGCTGGGCCGGATCGAGAATGGGTTCAGCGCCGTATCGATGCCCAGCATCACGCCGACCGGCCGGCCGGCGATCTGCGCGGTCACCATGGCGCCGTCCGCTCGGGCCTTGTGCACGCCGTCCATCAGGCGCTGCCAGCGGACCTTGTCGGTCGGGCGGTCGGTCAGCAGGAACCAGACCGGGCGGCCGGTGTCCTGGCCGAACTTGGTCATCCATTTCAGCTCTTCGGCCTCGTCATCGAAGTCGCTGTTCACGCCGAACGCGCCGTAGCCCAGGCCCTTGAACGCCGAGCCGATGCCGAGCAGTTCCTCGACTTCGGAGTAGCGGCCGGGGACCATCTCGCCGGTCGGGGTCTTGTGCGAATTGGTGCGCGAGGTGGTGAAGCCGAACGCGCCGGCCTCCAGGCCCTGCGCGCACCGCGTCGCGCATCGCGGCGATGTCGTCGCCGGTGGCCGGCTCGCGGTTGATCGCGCGCTCGCCCATCACATAGACGCGCAGCGGATGGTGCGGGATCTGCGCCGCGATATCGATCGCGCGCGGCATCTGCTCCAGCGCGTCGAGGTATTGCGGGAAGGTCTCCCAGTTCCACTTCAGGCCGTCGGCCAGCGCGATGCCGGGGATTTCCTCGATCGATTCCATCATGCCGATCAGCGCGGAGTGGTCCTCGTTGCGCACCGGCGCGAAGCCGACGCCGCAGTTGCCGAACAGGATGGTGGTGACGCCGTGCCAGGACGATGGCGCGAGCTCCGGATCCCAGGTCGCCTGGCCGTCGTAGTGGGTATGGACATCGACCCAGCCGGGCGTGACCAGCAGGCCGTCGGCGTCGATGTCGCGCTTGCCGGGGCCGGCCTTGCCGCCGACCTGGGCGATGTTGTCGCCGTCCAGCGCGACGTCGCCGGTATAGGCCGGCTTGCCGGTTCCATCGACGATGGTGCCGCCGCGGATCACCGTATCATGCATAGACTACTCTCCTGTTGGTGTTTCTGGCCTGTTGGTGTTTTCTGGCCTGTTGCAGTTGTTCTGGGAGGGTATGGGAAACCTGTGGGCGCCTGATGGTCAAGTTTGCGGCCGGGTGCGGCGTCTTGCAGGCAACCGTTTCGGTCCTACTCAGGCGGATGCCGCCAGCGAAGCGGCGGGAAAAACGGGGAGAATTCACTGATGCGTCTGTTCGCCGCGTTTACTGCCATGATGCTCGTCACCGTGAGGCGTGGCTTATGCTCAGGCACCGGCCCCTGCCGCTGCTCCGGCGCCGGTGCCGGAAGCCATGCCGTTCGACATTCCTTACGGCACGCCGATCAGCATGGACACGGCGCACAAGGCGATCATGGCTGCGGCGGAGGAAGCCAGGAAGCATAACTGGAAGATGTCGATCTCGGTCGTCGATCCGGCCGGCAATCTCGTGGCGCACGCGACGATGGACGGCACGCAGTATGCGCTCGATCACGATCTCCCAGGCCAAGGCCCGCACCGCGGCGCTGTTCCGCCGGCCGTCGGGCGCGTTCCAGACTGCCATCAACCGGCGGCTCTCCTCGAACGCTCTGAGCCTGCTCGGCATGACCGGCGCGGGCGCCTAGCGAGGGCGGCTTTCCGATCGTCGTGGATGGCAAGCTGATCGGCGCAATCGGCGCCAGCGGCGGGATCTTCACCCAGGACGCGGCTACGGCCAAAGCGGGCCTGGAGGCGCTGGGCGGGCAGTAACCAACCCGCTTGCGCCCGCATCCTTGTCGCTGGCAACCTTGGGCGCTACGGATGCGCTCAAGTTACAGGCAAGCAAAGGGATAGAACATAGATGGCGACCCGACCGGTGATGCTGGTGATCCTCGACGGCTTCGGCTGGCGCGAGGAAAGCGCCGACAACGCCGTCCGGCTGGCGAAGACCCCGACCTTCTCCGGCCTGTGGGAGTCCTGCCCGCACGCGTTCCTGCACACCTCCGGCCGCGATGTCGGGCTGCCGGACGGCCAGATGGGCAACTCCGAGGTCGGGCATCTGAATATCGGCGCCGGCCGCGTGGTCAAGCAGGAACTGGTGCGGATCGGCGACGCCGTGGCGGACGGCAGCATCGCCGAGGCGCCGGCCTTCGTCGCGCTGGTCGATGCGCTGAAGAAGACCGGCGGGACCTGCCACCTGATCGGGCTGGTGTCGCCGGGCGGCGTCCACTCGCACCAGGATCATGGCGCCGCCTTGGCGGGATACCTGCACAAGGCCGGCATCAAGACCGTTGTGCATGCGATCACCGACGGCCGCGACACCCCGCCGCAATCGGCCGCCGAAGACCTGAAGCGGCTGCAGGCCGCCCTGCCGGACGGCGTGCCGGTCGCCACCGTCATCGGCCGCTACTTCGCCATGGACCGCGACAAGCGCTGGGACCGGGTCTCGCAGGCCTATGGCGCGATCGCCGAAGCCGAGGGCGCGCGCGTCGCCACGCCCGAGGCGCGATCGAGGCCGCCTACGCCGCCGGCAAATTCGACGAGTTCGTTCCGGCCTCGGTGATCGGCGACTACGCCGGCATGAAGGACGGCGACGCCATCCTGTGCTTCAACTTCCGCGCCGACCGGGTGCGCGAAATCCTCGCCGCCCTGCTCGATCCGGCGTTCGACGGCTTCCCGCGCAAGCGTGTGCTGAAATTCGCCGGCGGCGGTCGGGATGACCCGCTACTCCGATGCGCTGGCGCCGTTCCTGGGCGTGCTGTTCGCGCCCGGACACCTGCAGCAACATCCTGGGCGAGGTCGTCGCCAACGCCGGCAAGACCCAGCTTCGCATGGCGGAGACCGAGAAGTATCCCGCACGTCACCTACTTCCTGAACGGCGGCCAGGAAACGCCCTATCACGGGCGAGGATCGGATCATGGTGCCGTCCCCCAAGGTCGCCACCTACGACCTGCAGCCCGAGATGTCGGCGCCGGAACTGACCGACAAGGCGGTCGAGGCGATCGACTGCGGCAAATACGACCTGATCGTGCTGAACTTCGCCAACCCCGACATGGTCGGCCACACCGGCGTGCTGTCCGCGGCGATCAAGGCGGTGGAGACCGTCGATACCGGCCTCGGCCGCATCGCCGAAGCGATCAAGCGCCAGGGCGGCGCGCTGCTGGTCACCGCCGACCACGGCAACTGCGAGCTGATGAAGGATCCGGAAACCGGCGGTCCGCACACGGCCCACACGACTAACCCGGTGCCGGTCGTCCTGATGGGCGCGGGCGCCCGCGCGATCCACGAGGGGCGTCTGGCCGACCTCGCACCGACCTTGCTGGACCTGATGGGCATTGACCAACCGGTCGAAATGACCGGCCGGTCGCTCATTGAGCCCCAGGCCGCCGGAGCTGGCGCGTAACGTTTCCACCTTCCATCAGTCGCCGGCGGGCGGAGCGGACCGGTCGGTCGCGCCCGCCGGCGACCGGCACGTCACCCGCGTCGCCAACCGGCATGACGCCCTGATGTGCTTGGAATTCATCAACCAGCGCGCCCGACCGCATGACATCGCTCGGTCGCGGTGGCGGCACGACTTCGCACGAAAATTTTCCCCGGCTGAAAGCCCAACAACTTCAGGTTGAAGCCGTTGGGCCTTAATCTGGGTGTGCCGCCCGGGGCTGGTACGGCCTCCGGTGATCCCCGTCTTACGGGCCTGTTGACAAGGAGTTGCTGATGCCGATCGAGCGCCCGCCGCTACCGCCATTCACCATCGAAACCGCCCGGCAAAAAGTGCGCGCCGCGGAGGATGGCTGGAACAGCCGAAATCCGGAGCGGGTTTCGTTGGTCTACACCGAAGACAGCATCTGGCGAAATCGCAATGAGTTCTTTCGTGGCAGACCGGCGATCGTGGAATTCCTCAGACGCAAATGGAACCGGGAGTTGGAATACCGCCTGATCAAGGAATTATGGGCCCATACCGATAATCGCATCGCCGCCCGGTTTGCCTACGAGTACCACGACGCCTCGGGCAACTGGTTCCGCGCCTATGGCAACGAGACCTGGGAGTTCGATCAGCACGGGCTGATGCGTGTGCGCTACGCCAGCATCAACGACCTGCCGATTGACGCGGCGGCGCGGCTGTTCCACTGGGACGATGGCACGCCGCGTCCGGCGAACCACCCGGGACTGACCGAACTGGGCCTATGACGCCGGCCAGCACGACGCCGGCCAGGTGATCCCGGTCTTACCGCGCGTGACGGCACCAGCGTTGCCGATGCCCTGGGCGCCGCGCGGCATCCACAGCGCACAGCCCAGGGCGGTCACCGTCGAGACGAATGCGGCGGCGGCAAGCACATACAGCCCGGCCTCGAACGTGCCGGTCGCGTCTTTCGCGTAGCCCACGGCGATGGGTCCGAGATAGCCGGCGAAATTGCCCAGCGAGTTGATCAGCGCCAGGCCGGCGGCCAGCGCGGACCCGGTCAGGAAGGTCGAGGGCAGCGGCCAGAACGGCGACTTCATGCCGTAGAAGCCGACCGTCGCCACGCGCGAACGCCGCCAGCACCCACAGGCTGTCATGCAGCATCGCCGCCAGGACCATGCCGATGCGTCGCCAGACCGCAGGTCACCACCAGCGTCCAGTAACGGTCGGTGACCTTGTCCGACAGATGGCCGCAGACGACGATCGCGATCGTGCCGAACACATACGGGCACCGATGTCAGCAGCCCGGCCTGGGTGTTGGACACGCCGATCGCCTTCAGGATCTGCGGCAGGAACAGCACGGTGCCGACGCCCGCCATGCCGATGCCGGCAAAAATCACCGTCAGGATCAGCACCCGCGGATTGATCATCGCCGACAGGATCGAATGGCTGCGCACCGGCTTCGATCGCGTGCGTTTCGCGCGCGCTAGCGCGTCGTCCAGCCAGGCGCGCTGTTCAGGCGGTCAGCCAGCGTGCCTCGGACGGACGCTCGGTCAGGAAGAACAGCACGGCGACGCCGATCAGCGCGGTGGGCAGGCCCTCGCCCAGGAACATCCACTGCCAGCCGTGCAGGCCCCAGATGCCGTCCATCTGCAGGAATGCGGTGGAAACCGGGGCGCCGATCGCCGTCGCCAGCGGCAGCCCGGTCAGGAACCAGCCAACAACCCGGCCGCGATGGCGCTGCGGGAACCAGCGGTGGAAATACAGCAGCAGGCCCGGGAACAGCCCGGCCTCGGCCACGCCGATCAGCACGCGGACGATGAAGAAGCTGGTCGGCCCGGTCACGAATGCCGTCGCGGCTGACAGCAGCCCCCAGGAGATCATGATGCGGGCGATCCAGCGCCGCGCGCCGACCTTCTCCAGGATGATGTTGGACGGAACCTCCAGCAGGCAGTAGCCCCAGAAGAACGCACCCGCCGCCAGGCCGTAGACATAGGCGCTCAGGCCGAGGTCGCGGTTCATCGTCAGCGCCGCGAAGCTGACATTGATGCGGTCGACGTAGCAAAGAATGTAGAGCAGGAAACAGAACGGCACGAGGCGCAGGTAGATCTTGCGCAGCGTCGCCCGTTCCAGCTCACCAGCACCCAATTCACCAGCACCCAATTCACTGGCGCCCCGGCCCGACGTTGCGGATGCGTCCATGGTCGGCTTCCCCTCGTCTGTTTGTTCGTCTTATTCCGGTGACGATGTCATCCCTGAAGCTTTGTGTGCAAGCGCTATCGGGCTTTGCGCGTTGCCGCCGTGAACACGTGTTCGCTTTGCCGCCGCGCGAACCGGCGTTATCTCACATAATCGTGAGTCGTCCGATTCCGTCCCGCTTTTCGCCGCATCGCAGCGATTTTGAATGCCCGCGCCGGGTTCGGCCTGCCCCCCTCGGTTGCCGCCCGCGCGGACCCGTATACAGTGCCGTCATGGTTACCGCCCAAACTGCGACGACTCGGATGACGACTGCCGAATTGCTGGAGCGGCTGGTGGCGTTCGACACGACCAGCCGCAATTCCAATCTGGCGTTGATCGACTTCGTTCGTGATTATCTCGACGGCTTTGGCGTGCCGTATCGGGTCAGCACCGATGCCACCGGGCAAAAAGCCAACCTGCATGCCATGATCGGGCCCCGGCAGGCCGGCGGCCTGGCTCTCAGCGGCCATGTCGATACCGTGCCGGTCGACGGCCAGGCCTGGACCGGCGATCCGTTCGCACTGCGCCGCCGGGACGGCAAACTGTTCGCCCGCGGCAGTTGCGACATGAAGGGCTTCGTCGCCGCCTGCCTCGCCGCGGTGCCGGATTTACAGGCACTTCCGCTGACTGCGACCGCTGCACCTGTTCATCAGCTATGATGAGGAAGTTGGCTGCGGCGGCGTGCAGCGGCTGATCCAGGATCTTGCTGAATTCGGGTCTCCGGCCGGATTTGTGCGTGGTCGGCGAACCCTCCGGAATGAAGCCGATCCTGGCGCACAAGGGCAAACTCAACCTGAAGCGTGACGGTGCGCGGCCTGACCGGCCATTCCAGCGAGCCGGCAAAAGGCGTCAACGCCGTGCAGGCCGCTGGCGAGGCCATCGCCTGGGTTGCCCGGGAAGCCCGCCGCCTGGCCGCAGAAGGCCCGTTCGAAGACGGGTTCGACCCGCCTCATACCACCATTCATGTCGGCACGGTCGAGGGCGGCACGATCCTGAACATCATCCCCGAACACGCGGCGTTCACCATGGAGTGGCGCCGCATACCGGGTGACCTGCCCCGGCTGCACGTCGACCGGCTGCAGACCTGGATTGCCGACACGATCGAGCCCGCAATGAAGGCGGTGCATCCCGCTTGTGGCTTCACCTACGAGATTGCGCTGGAAATGCCCGGCATGGCGCTGCCGGCGGATCACGCCCTCGCCACCGTGGTCAAGCAGATCACCGGTTCCAACAGCGCCGGCAAGGTGAGCTACGGCACCGAGGGCGGTTTCTTCGAGCAGGCCGGCATCCCGACAATCATCTGCGGCCCCGGTCATATCGCTCAGGCACATCAGCCGGACGAATGGATCGCGGAAACCGAGTTGGCGGCGTGCGACGGATTTATGCGGCGCCTTGCCGACCGGCTGCTCGTCTGATCAAGGTGCGCGATGGGTTCTTTCACTCCCTCTACCCCGGTGCCGGAATTCAAAGTCCGACTTTGCCGGCCTGATATTTCGCCCTGGAGTGCCGGCAACACCGGTATCACCGGCATCACCACGCGTGACTCGCGGCGGTCGGGGCCGCATGTCGCGCTGCTGTCGCTGATGCACGGCAACGAGCTCGCCGGCGCGATCGTGCTCGACCGGTTGTTGCGGGCCGGCCTGATGCCGACGCGCGGCAAGCTGTCGTTCGGCTTCCTGAACCTGACGGCGTTCGAGCGGTTCGATCCGTTACGACCGACGGCGTCGCGGTTCCTCGACGAGGATATGAACCGCGTTTGGGACGGCGCCATCCTGGACGGTCCGCGCCATTCGATCGAGCTCGACCGAGCGCGCGAGATCCGCCCGTTCATCGACACGGTCGACGTGATGCTCGATCTGCACTCGATGTTGTGGCCGTCCGAGGCGCTGATCCTGTGCGGCGTGCCGGCCAAGGGAAGGATCCTGGCCAAGGCGATCGGCACGCCGTCGTTGGTGGTCGCGGACCATGGCCACGTGAACGGACGGCGGCTGATCGACTATCCCGCGGTTTTCCAGCACCGAGACGCCGTATACCGCCTGCCTGGTGGAGGCCGGGCAGCACTGGGAGCAAACAACGGTCGACGTGATCCTGGCCAGCGTGGCCGGACTGCTGCGCCACCTTGACGTCGTCGCGCCGAACGCCCCGCTGCCGCCGCCGCCAAGCCGGGCCGGGGCAAGGGTGGCGACGGTCACCACCGCGGTGACCGCGATGACGTCCAACTTCGCGTTCGTGCAGACCTATCGCGGCGGGGATATCATTCCCCGGCGTGACACGCTGATCGCGATCGACGGCGGCACGGAAATCCGCACGCCGCATGATGATTGCCTGCTGGTGATGCCCAGCCTGCGGCCGAGCCGAGGGCACACGGCGGTACGGCTGGGGCGGTTCGAGGCGGGCTGAGCGGGCCTAAACCAGGCCAGCCCCGGACAAACCGCCGAACACACCCAGCGCGCAGGTGATCGTGGCGACGGCCACAACCAGCCAGAGATAGGCCCCACGCAGGCGCTGCGCCCTTGGCAGCGCCTTCACCGCCAGCGCGATCAGGAATCCCAGCACCAGCGGCAGCATGAACGCGTTCATCACCTGCACCGCCACGTTCAGCGACACAAGGTTCGGCCACACCGCCACGACAAGGGCGCCAGCCACCACGCACAGCGCGTAGACGCCGTAGAACCAGTGCGCTTCCAACGGGTGCAGCTCCAGCGAGCGGCGGTAGCCGGTGACCTCGCCCAGTCCCCAGGCGAACGCCAGCGACACCACGATAGCGGCCACCATGCCGGCGCCCAGCACGCCCAGCGCCGAACACCAGGTTGCCGACCGCGGTTCCGAGGAACGGCGTCAGCGCCTGGGCCATATCGCCGACCGTGGCCAGCGCTGGCATCCGGATCGCCGCGGCCGATCGTCGCGGCACAGGCAATCAGCACCGCCGCCATGATCAGTTGGGTGATCAACGCGCCGATCGCGGTATCCCAGCGCGCCGCGGTCAGATGCTCGGGTCGCAGCCGCTTATCGGCGACGCCGACTGCTGATAGAACACCATCCACGGCATGACCACCGCGCCGATATTCGCCGCCGCCAGATAAAGGTAGTCCGGGTTCCGGTACGGGATGTCGACCGCGCCCGCCAGAAGTTCATCGGTGGCGGGATGCGCCGCCCAGGCGACGAAGAAGAACGCCAGCTCGAACAGGCCGACGGCGATCGCCACCCGTTCCACCCGGCGGTAGGAACCTGTGATCACCACGACCAGCAGCGCGACCGCCGCGATCGGCAGCGAGACGTATCGCGGCAGCGCCGTACAGTTCCCCGACACCGGCGACGCCGGAAAACTCGGTCAGCAGCGCGCCGACCGCAGGCGACGCCCAAGACCAATGGCGGACACCCAGGCCCAGAACGGGCCGAACGTATCGCGGATCAACTCGCCGTGGCCACGCCCGGTGAAGATCGCCAGGCGAACCGTCAGTTCCTGAACCATGTACAGGATCGGCACCAGGATCAGCTGCAGCAGCAGCAGCCGGTAACCCCATTGCACGCCGCTCTGGCCGGCGGTGATGACGCTGCCGACATCGGTGTCGGCCAGCATCACCACCAGTCCGGGCCCGAACACGGCCAGGAAGCGGCGCAGACGAGAGGCCGCGCGGAGGGTTGCCTCGGGGGTCAATGATGCATCCGAGCATTTGCGAATGGTTCTCATTGGTAGATCACCGTGGCTAACGTCCGCTGCCGGCCTGTGTCAAATCGCATTGCGTTGGCGGCAGGTTTCGCGGACAAAGCGCGGCCTGTTTATGGATCGAACGATGCCCGAACTTTACCTGCACAACAGCCTGACCCGCCGTAAGGAGCGGTTTGAACCCGCCGATCCGGCCAATGTCCGCATGTATGTCTGTGGACCGACGGTGTACGACCTCGCGCATGTCGGCAACGCCCGCCCGGTCGTCGTCTATGACGTCGTCGCCCGGTTGTTGCGGCAGTTGTATGGACACGAGCATGTCACCTACGTCCGCAACATCACGGACGTGGAAGACAAGATCAACGCCCGCGCTCGGGAAACCGGCGAATCGATCAGCGCCATCACCGCCCGCACCACCGCCGACTTCCATGCCGACATGGCCGCCCTCGGCGCGCTGCCGCCGGACGAGGAACCGCGCGCGACCGCCCATATCGCCGAAATGATCATGATCATCCAGCGCCTGATCGCGTCCGGCCACGCCTACGCCGCCGAGGGTCATGTGCTGTTCGCCGTCGGCACCGATCCCAGCTATGGCAAGCTATCCGGCCGCAGTCAGGATGAACTGCTGGCCGGCGCACGGATCGAAGTCGCCCCCTACAAGCGCGACGCCGGCGACTTCGTGCTGTGGAAGCCGTCAACGCGACGATCTGCCCGGCTGGGACAGCCCCTGGGGCCGCGGCCGGCCCGGCTGGCATATCGAGTGCTCCGCCATGTCGTGGAAATACCTGGGCGAGACCTTCGACATCCACGGCGGCGGCAGCGACCTGATCTTCCCGCACCACGAGAACGAGATGGCGCAGAGCCTGTGCGCGTTTCCCGGCAGCCAGTTCGCCCGCTACTGGATGCACAACGGCATGCTGCAGGTAAACGGCGAGAAAATGTCCAAAAGCCTGGGCAATTTCTTCACCGTCCGCGAGCTGCTGGCGAATGCGCGTCCCGAAGCCATCCGGCTGTTGCTGCTGCGTACGCACTATCGTTCGCTGCTCGACTTCTCCGACCAGGGCCTGCTCGAGGCGAAGCGGGAACTCGACCGGTTCTATCGCGCGCTGGAGCGGGTTCCCGGTACGGTTGCCGGCGAGATCCCGGGCGCGGTGCTGGAAGCTTTGTGCGATGACCTGAACACGCCATTGGCACTCTCGGCAATGCACGGACTGGCGAACGCGGCGATGACGGGCGATCGCCACGCCGCGGCCAGCCTGAAGGCGGCCGGCAAAATCCTCGGCCTGTTGCAACAGGACCCCGAAGCCTGGGCGCGTGGCGCCTTTCATGCCGCAAGCGCTGACGGCGCGGCTGCCACCGACAGCGTCGATGCAGCCACCGAGCAAACGGCCGCCATCGACGCCGCCGTTGCGGCACGCATCGCAGCCCGTGCCGCGAAGGACTTCGCCCGGGCGGATGCGATCCGGGCAGACCTGCTGGCCAAGGGCATCGTGCTGGAGGACGGGCCGGGAGGCACGACCTGGCGACGCAGGAACTGATGACAGGACGCGACGGCGGCGCCGATCTGCAGCCGATCGGCAACAGCCCGATCGTCATTCTGGTCCGCCCGCAACTGGCCGATAATGTCGGCGCCTGCGCCCGAGCCATGGCCAATGGCGGGCTGTTCCACATGCGCCTGGTGGCCCCCCGCGATGGCTGGCCACAGGAGAAAGCCTGGCGCACCGCGTCCGGCGCGGACCGGATCCTGGACGCGCTGACGGTGCATGAGACGGTTGCCGACGCTGTGGCCGACCTGCACCACGTTTTCGCCACCTGCCCGCGGCCGCGCCACATCGTCAAACCGGTACTGACAGCGCGCGGCGCGGCCGCGGAGCTGCGCGAGATTTGTCGCCGCAACCTGCGCGTGGGGCTGCTGTTCGGGCCGGAGCGGGCGGGGCTGGACAACGACGACATGGCCGAAGCCGATGCGCTGGTGCGCTATCCGCTCAATCCCGCATTCATGTCGCTGAACCTGGCACAGGCGGTGATGGTGATGGCGTATGAGTGGTGGACCGCCGACGACGGCACCCCGCCGCGCACGCTGATGACCAACGAGACCCAGGTGGCAACGAAAGGCCGGCTGGACAATTTCCTCACGCACCTGGTGGATCAGCTCGATGCCTGCGGGTTCCTGCGCAACCTGCCCAAACGTCCCGGCATGGTCCGCAACATCCGCCACTTCTTCCAGCGTGGCGAGGTCACCGAACAGGAGTTGCGCACGCTGCACGGCGTGGTGACGGAGCTGGCGATTGGCCGCAGGCAGCGCGGGCGGCTGGAGACCGACGACGATCCAACCTGATGCCGGCGGCCCGCGTGGCTGACCGGTATGCGCGCGGGGTTGGCGGACCGCCGCGCGCAAAATCAATAAGATAGCAGCGGATGCTTGGTCAAGATCGCCATGACAGCGGCCAAAGCGTCTGCATTCACGCCGCGCTCTGATCGCTTGCTGTCAGCCCGTGGCCGCCATCAGCGCGAGGCCGCTTGCTCCCCGCCGGCCCCGATCGCCCGCACCAGTTTCAGGGCCTGCTGCAACTGGAAGTCGGTCGCGGGTTTGGCAAGGTTCAGCGCTGGCCAGTTTTCCGGCGGAAGCTTGGGAATCTGCCGTGCGATCGCGGGCAGATCCGCCGGCGGAGGCGGCGGTGCCGCGGTTTGGCTGGCGTCCGGATTGGACAGGATGTGGCGAAGATCGGCCTCGTGCTGCGGACCGAAATGCGGTGCAGGCTTGTGGGTCTCCTCGACCTCGACATTCGGCGTGATGCCCAGCCCTTGGATCGAGCGTCCCGACGGCGTGTAGTACCGTGCCGTTGTCAGCCGGATGGCGCCATTGCCCGGTATCGGGAACAGGGTCTGAACCGAGCCCTTGCCGAACGACTGGGTGCCAAGCACCAGCGCGCGGTGGTTGTCTTGCAGGGCACCCGCGACGATCTCGGACGCAGATGCCGTGCCGTTATTGGTCAGCACCACCACAGGCAGGCTGCCGGCAATATCCTCGCCGGCTTTGGCCGACCAGACTTCATCATCGTCCGGATGACGCCCACGCGTGGATACGATCTTGCCGCTTCGCAGGAAATCGTTGGACACGGCGATGGCCTGGTCCAGCAGCCCACCCGGATCGTTACGCAGGTCGAGGATCAGCCCGCGAAGGTGTCCGCCGGATTCGGCACGCAATGATTTCAGCGCCGCCCGCAGGCCGGGTTCGGCCTGTTCGGTGAATTCACTGACGCGGATCACCCCGATGTCGCCCATCAGATGGCTTGTCACCGTCTTCACGTGGATGATCTGGCGGGTCAGCGCCAACACGATCGGATCGGCCAGGTCCGGCCGCTTGATGATCAGGTGAAGCTGGGTGTTCGGCGGCCCGCGCATTTCGGACACCGCGTCATTCAGGCTCATGCCCTCAACGGATTTTCCGTCGACCGACGTGATCAGGTCGCCCGGCTTGATGCCCGCGGCGGCAGCGGGCGTATCGTCGATCGGGCTGACCACCTGCAGCAGGCCGTCGTTATCGGTGACTTCCAGCCCGATGCCGCCGAACTCGCCCTTCGTTTCAGTCTGCATCTCGTGCCATTGCTGCTCGTTCATGTAGGCGCTGTGGGGATCGAGCCCGGCCAGCATGCCGTTGAGCGCATTGTCGATCAGCTTTCTGTCGGTGACCGGATCCACGTAATCGCTCTGAACGCGAGCCAGGACATTGTCGAAAAGGCCCAGCAGGCGACTGGTGTCTTGCTGTCCGGCGCCCTGCGCCACCGCCAACTGGCCGGCCCCGGCCATGCAGCCCGCCGCGAAACTGGTCCCGATCAGCACGGCAACGCCGACATGGGTTATTTTCATCGGGCCACCTTGGTGTAGCGAGGCATCGGGCTGTGACGAAACATTGGGCTGTGACGAAGGCTTGAAACATCCAGCATATTGGAACGGTCCTCGGGCGCCGCATGACCACGGGCTTACATTGCGGATATGATTAACAGATTGCCTCCAGTATGCGAAGCCAGCTCCCGCTGGTAAGGTCGGACCATAGTCAAAGGGAGGAACTGTTCTATGGATCTGGGACTGCAAGGCAAGAAAGCCATCGTCTGCGCCGCCAGCAAGGGGCTCGGCCGAGCCTGCGCGATCTCCCTGGCGCGCGAAGGCGTCGAATTGGTCATCACCGCCCGCACCGCGTCGACGCTGGAGGAGACCGCGGCCGAAATCCGCCAGATGACCGGCGCGAAAGTCACCGCGGTCGCCGGCGACATCACCAGCGAGGAAGGCCGGGCGGCGGCACTGGCGGCATGCCCGGCGCCGGATATCCTGGTGAACAACAATGGCGGCCCGCCGCGTGGCGATTTCCGCGACTGGGACCGCGACATGTGGATCAAGGCAGTCGACGCCAACATGCTGGCGCCGATCTTCCTGATCAAGTCGGTGATCGACGGCATGATCGAGCGGAAGTTCGGCCGCATCGTCAACATCACCTCCGGGTCAGTGAAGTCGCCGATCCCCGAACTGGGCATGAGCAACGGCGCCCGCGCCGGCCTGACCGGCTTCGTCGCCGGTCTCGCACGGCAGGTCGCCAAACATAACGTGGTGATCAACAACATTCTGCCGGGACCGTTCCTGACCGATCGGCTGCGCGGTGGCTTCCAGGAGGCGGCGCGAGCCAGCAACCGGCCGGTGGATGAGATTGTGCAGGAGCGGCTGTCGACCAATCCGGCTGGGCGGGCCGGCGATCCGGCGGAGTTCGGCGACGCCTGCGCGTTCCTGTGTTCGGCGAAGATCAGCTATCATCGTCGGGCAGAATTTGCTGCTCGACGGCGGCGCGTTCAATTCGTCCAGCACTTGACATGACGTGATGGAGCGGGCGGGTAAAGCAACGAAATACCCGCCCACGCCTCACTGTTGGGACCAATTTCACTTCGCCGCCGCCCATGCGCGGCATCGCAGCCGTCATCGAACAGGCAACCGGTCTCACGAAAAGCGCCATCAAGCCGGCAATTCCGTTCGCCTTCTCGCAGAGCTCGATGCATAGATTGGTGCCAGTAACAATCTCTGCTCGCCGAGATGGATGATCGTTCCTTTCCAACACTGGTTGCTCAACCACGGACGACAACCAATTTGCCGGCCGCCTCGTTGGCTTGCATGACCCGACCTGCCCCACGGACTTCCTCGAAGCGGTCCAAATTTGCCGGCTTGGCCCCGACCGTAAACTGTACTGCCGTTCCGGAAGGCATGAAGGTCCCGTCGCGGTTGCGATCTGAAGCGCCTGTCTCAGCAGACGGCCAACAGCTTGAGCAACGCTCGGGAAGCACTATCACTGTTCACCAATCGTCGTCGCACCAGGATAATACACGTCTATTACTCCGTTCGATCCGGCGGAGAAAACAAACCCGCAAAACCGCTCGTCACATGCGAACCGGTCGATCTCGGTGCCGCCTTCACGTCGCTTGACATCTGTAGAAGAAATTATTCTTGATATTTAAGGAATATCCGCCTATCATATCCGAACTGAAAGCAACCGCACCCCTGAGGTCCCAGCCATGTCCACTACCTTCCCCGCCGCCATCCTGGACACGATCCTTGGCCACCTCGCCCTCCTTTTCCTGACCGGCGCCGCCGGCGACCTCACCGCCGCACGGCACGCCGCCCGCGAAATGCTCGCCGCCTACCAGCCGGAAACACCGGAAGAGCTCCATCTCGCCGCCGAAATCATCAGCTTCGGCCTCCACGCTCTGGACGCATTGGGCCAGGCCGCCGATCAGGATATGTCGCTGAACCGCAAACTTCGTCTCCGCGGCAGCGCGGTCAGCCTCAGCCGAGAATCCCACAAATCCCAGCGCAAGCTCGACCAGTTGCAAAAGACCCGCCGCCGCGGCCTACAACCAATCGAAACCGCAGCCGCCAAATCCGAGCCCGACAAACCTCGGCCCGCTAAGCCCGATGTTGAAACGACCAAACAGCCGCAAGCAACCATCATCAAGAACAGCGGCCAAACCTGGACCCAGGCCTACCAACAACGTCAAGCCGCCAGGCGCATCGCAGAAAACCTGAAGAAGAACCACGCAAATACAGCCCCGCACCTCGTAGCGGCCGTCGGCGCGCAAAACGGGGCACCCGCAGGCCAACCCACCCACATCTGAAGCCAAAAGCACACAATATCGCAACAATTCCAGAGCAGGATCGCGTTTCCGTACTCTTTCTTGGCGACGCAGCCGGCCAGGGTGATATAGCCGCCCCGTCTTATGCGCTCACGAGCACGTTAATTGCCGGATTCGTGCGGTGCCAAACGGGTGCCTTCTCAAACTGGAGTTTCTCGATGCGCCTCCTGGCCGCATGCCTCTTTGCCATCCCGATACTGGCAACCGCCGCCGAACCGGTGCATCCGCCGCGCAACGTGCTGTTGTTCGTCGCCGACGGCCTGCGCCCCGGCATGATCAACGGAACAGACCGCGCCGACAATGACCGCGCTGTTGCGGCGGGGCGTGACCTTCACCAACACCCACGCGCTGTTCCCGACCTTCACCACGCCCAACGCCTCGGCCATCGCGACCGGCCACATGCTCGGTGACACCGGCGACTTCGCCAACACGATCTATTCAGGCTTCCCGGTCCCCGGCGCCGGTGACAGCGTGACCCCGTCACTGGAAAGCGACACGGTCCTGGGCGACGATCGACGAACATTTCGCCGGCAACTACCTGAACGAGGAAACCATCCTCCACGCCGCCGCCGATGCCGGCCTCTCCACCGCCTCGATCGGCAAGCTCGGTCCTAGCCTGATCTTGGATCACACCGACCGCACCGGTCAGCAGACGGTCATCGTTGACGACCAGACCGGGCATCCCGGCGGCATCCCGCTGTCGGCCGAAATGCAGACCGCGCTTCAGGAAGTTCGGCCTGGCAGCACAGGCGCCGACGCGGGGCGACAACGGCAAGGCCGGCGATGCGACGCACGCCCGGCACGCCTGGTCGCCAACGTCGACGCAGCAGGAATGGTTCGCCGACGTCGCCGACCAAGGCGGTGCTGCCGACGTTCAAGGACCGCAACAAGCCCTTCGTCATGGTGTTCTGGTCGCGCGACCCGGACGGCACGCAGCACAACCAGGGCGACTCGCTGATGCGGCTGATCCCCGGCATCAACGGCCCGACCTCGCTCGCGGCGATCCGGAACGCCGACAACAACCTGGCGCAGATCTCGCCGCGCTGAAGGAGCTGGGGCTCGACGCAGACGACCGACGTGATCCTGACCTCCGATCACGGCTTCTCCACGATCTCGAAGGAGAGCGCGACCAGCTACGCCGCCAGCCAGTCCTACCAGGCGTGCCGCCCGGCCTGCTGCCGCCGGGCTTCGTCGCCATCGACATCGCGCACGGGCTTGGGCATGAACCTGTTCGATCCCGACGCCGCGGGCGACGCGAAGAAGACCGCGCTGGCCGCGAACGGCAGTTTCCCGCTCCGCGGCAACGGCCTGATCGGCGACGACGCCGCCGCAGCCGGAGGTCGTGGTCGCGGCCAACGGCGGGTCGGACCTGATCTACCTGCCGAAGCCGGACAAGGCGCTGGCCGAGAAGCGTGGTGCAGATCCTGTCGCCGCAGGACTATATCAGCGGCGCTGTTCGTCGATTCGCGCCTCGGCCCGATCCCCGGCACGCTGCCGCTGTCGGCGATCGCGCTGGAAGGGATCGGCGGTGACGCCGATGCCGGCGATCGCGGTGAATTTCCGCAGCTCTTCACGCTGGGCTGCGCCGATCCGACGACCTGCGGCGTGGAGGTCGCCGATACCGGCCTGCAGCAGGGCCAGGGCATGCACGGCAGCTTCAGCCGGGCGGACACGCGCAACATCATGGGGGCGACGGGGCCGGACTTCCGGGCCGGGCTTCGAGCGATCCGGCGCCGGCCAGCAACGCCGACCTCGGCAAGACCATCGCCGCATATTGCTGGGCCTGAACATCACGGACAAGGGCAAGCTGGTCGGCCGCGTGCTGACCGAGGCGATGCTGAACGGCGCGCCGATCGCTCACCGAAAGCGCGGGGTGCTGCGCTCGGCACCGGATGAGGCCGGGCACGTGACGGTGCTGAAGTATCAGATGGTCGGCGCCAACCACTATTTCGACGCCGCCGGCTATCCGGGCCGGACACTCGGTCTGGACTGAAACGCCGGCAATGACGTCAACGATTGAGCAGGCGCGGGAACCCGAACGGCGCCCAGGAGTCTCAGCCGGCAGTGATTGCCGGAGATATCATGACATTCGACCCGACACCCTTGCTGACGCCGTTCGACCTGGGGGCGCTCGCCGTTCGCAACCGCATCGTTATGGCGCCGCTGACCCGCAGCCGGTCGAGCACCGAAGGCGTGCCGCCGCCATACGCCGCCGACTACTACGCGCAGCGCGCGTCGGCGGGTCTGATCGTATCGGAGGCGACGAACATCTCAGCCCAGGCACGTGGCTATGAATATACCCCCGGCATCTGGACCAATGCCCAGGTGGCATCCTGGCGCAACGTAACCCAGGCGGTGCACCAGGCCGGCGGCGTCATCGTCCTGCAGCTTTGGCACACCGGACGGTTGTCCCACCCGGACGTGCAGCCGGGTGGCGTGCTCCCGGTCTCGGCGTCCGCCATCAAGCCGGATGGCCAAGCCTTCACCGCGGACGGAATGAAGGACTACGTGACCCCCCGCGCTCTCGGGGCGGGCGAAATCCCCGCCATTGTCGAGGATTACCGCCGTGCCACGCTCAATGCGCGGGAAGCAGGGTTCGACGGCGTCGAGATCCACTCGGCCAACAACTACCTGCTGGAGCAGTTCGTGCGCGACAGCACCAATACGCGCACGGACGCATATGGCGGATCGATCAGCAACCGGTTGCGGTTTCCGCTGGCCGTGGCCGAGGCTGTCGTCGCCGCCTGGGAACCGAAGCGGGTCGGCATCCGGTTGTCGCCAACGACGGATCAGCCCGGCGGAGCGGCTCTGGACAGCACCACGATGACGACCTACGGCGCATACATCGCGGCACTGGATGCCCTCGGCCTGGCCTATTTGCACATGATCGAGGGGACCACCCGCGGTGCTCGGGAATACCCAGGACACATCGACCTACAGGTGCTGCGCAAGCGTTTCCGCGGTGCCTACATCGCCAACAATGGCTTCTCGCCGGAGTTGGCCGCCGAGGCGGTACGGTCCGGCAAGGCCGATCTGGTAAGTTTCGGCAGGCCATTCCTGTCCAATCCGGACTTCGTCGAGCGTGTCAAACGCGGCGGCCCGTTCGCCCCGGAAGCGCCGAAGGAAACCTGGTATGGCGGCGGGCGGGAGGGTTACGCCGACTGGCCCGCCCTGGCAGCCTGAACCGGCTCAATTACCGCGAAGAGCGATTCCCGTCTGAGGTCAGAACGACCTCAGACGGCCGTAGCCCAAGCGCAATGACCACTACAATCCACGGTATTGAACCAGCCCTGCCCCTTCGATTGACCGGGCAGCCTGATCGACGCACTGACGCACTCATTGCCGATGCCGCCCTAACCCGAGGTCGCCTGCACCACCGCCTGCGCCAGGTCGTCCTGACCGTCGGCGCGCAGTCCGGCAACCACGCCGGCCTGATCAGCGGCCGGCCGGTTCTGGCTCATTTTAACCTTGCCCTCCAGCCGAACGATCGGCAGCGCGATCCCGACGATGCCGCGCAACATGCCCTGGACGAAGTCGGCGGGTGCATCGGCAACCGCCCAGGGCTGGGCGCGTCGGGTTTCATGAAGGTTGGTCAGCCGGGTCACGACCGCCAGCAGGCGCTCCGGGTCGTCGAACACCTCCAGCGTGCCGTAGGCATGGACCGCGGCGTAGTTCCAGGTCGGAACGACCTTCCCGTGCTCCTGTTTCGCCGCGTAGTAGGATGGCGTGATGTAGCCGTCCGCGCCCTGGAAGATGACCAGTGTCTGCACGCCAGGGTCCGCCGCCCGGGCATGCGGGTTGGCCTTCGCGAGATGCCCGATCAGCGTGCCGTAGGGCGCCGGGTCAGGATCCAGCATCAGCGGGGCATGGCTGGCGATCAGTCCCGTCCGCGGTCATCGACACCAGCGTGGCAAGCCCGGTCGCCCGGATCAGCTCCTGCAGGACGTCGATACGGTCTTCATTGAAATGGGCGGGGATATACACGGCTCGGAACCTTTCCTATGCCGCCACGGTCGCGGCTGGAATACGTGCGGCTACGACAGTAAGGACAGAAATTGGACGAAACGGAAGGATCGATTCTGCTTCGTCTCTATCAGTCCAATCTTACAATGCGCCGCCGCGCCGCCCGGCCATCGCGCCTAGCCGCAGCCGCAAGCGCATTCAGCTTGATGAACCCTTGGGCATCGACCTGGTCATAGGCGCCCTGGTCGTCCTCGAACGTCACCACCTTCATCGAATACAGGCTGTTCGGGCTTTCCCGCCCAATGCAGGTGACGTTGCCCTTGTATAGCTTCAGCCGCACCCGGCCGGTCACGCTGTGCTGGCTGGTGTCGATCAGCGCCTGCAGCATCCGCCGCTCCGGGCTGAACCAGAAGCCGTTGTAGATCAGCTCCGCATAGCGCGGCATCAGGCTGTCCTTCAGGTGCGCGGCCTCGCGGTCCAGGGTGATGCTCTCGATCGCGCGGTGCGCCGCCAGCAGGATCGTGCCGCCCGGGGTTTCATAGACCCCGCGCGACTTCATGCCGACGAAGCGGTTCTCCACCAGGTCCAGCCGGCCGATGCCATTGGCTTTGCCCAGTTCGTTCAACCGGGTCAGCACCGCGGCCGGGGACAGCGTGACGCCGTCGATCGCCACCGGGTCGCCCTGATAAAAATCCATCGAGATCACGGTCGCCTGATCCGGGGCATCCTCCGGTCGGATGGTGCGCTGGTAGACCGCTTCGTCGGCTTCCTGCGCCGGGTCCTCCAGGATTTTCCCTTCGGACGAGGAATGCAGCAGGTTGGCATCGACGCTGAACGGAGCCTCGCCGCGCTTGTCCTTGGTGATCTGGATCTGGTGTTTCTCGGCGAATTCGATCAGGCGGGTGCGGCTGGTCAGGTCCCATTCCCGCCACGGCGCAATGATCTTGATGTCCGGCTTCAGCGCATAATACGACAGCTCGAACCGCACCTGGTCGTTGCCCTTGCCGGTCGCGCCATGCGCCACCGCGTCGGCACCGACCTGCTCGGCGATCTCGATCTGCCGCTGGGCGATCAGCGGGCGGGCGATCGAGGTTCCGAGCAGGTACTGGCCTTCATAGAGGGTGTTGGCGCGGAACATCGGGAAGACGAAGTCTTTGACGAACGTCTCCCGCAGGTCATCGACGAAGATCTCCTTCACGCCGGCCATTTCGGCCTTCTTGCGCGCCGGCCCAAGTTCTTCGCCCTGGCCCAGGTCGGCGGTGAAGGTCACGACTTCACAGCCGTAGGTCGTCTGCAGCCAGCGCAGGATCACGCTGGTGTCCAACCCGCCGGAATAGGCGAGAACAACCTTCTTCACATCCTTGACGGCCATGGTGCGGGAGATCTCCTGTGTGCAAAACCGCGGGGAGTATCGCCGAGGATCGCTGTCGCGCAAGCCGTGAAGCGACGTCAAGGGCAAGCTGGCGAGTCGGGCCTCTGTCACCAAGGCGCCTCGTTCAACGATCGCGACCGACGACGCGGTTCCATAATGACTGAGATTCTGACCATCCCCGGCGTCGCAGTCTGGCTAGCCGTGTCCAACGCGGGACACACGTCGTTTGCCGGTGACCGAATTAACCGCGCCAGCGATCGCCGCTCATCACGCCGCTGTTGGCGGTATTAGCAAAAGGCCGATGTCTCTCATCCGAATTCGGGACGGTCTTAAACTGATGTTAACGCTTGCACGCGACTATGGCGGGCATGCAACGGCACGGCGACCTTCCCCGGGCGAAAGCGTTTATCCACTCTGCGCCGCATAGTCTCTGGCGCGGTCTTCCCCCTGCGCTGCGCCGACTGGCCTTCGCTCGGGCGACCGGCTGGCTCGCGCCCAAGCCAGCATCCCCCATCAGTCCGGCGGTTCATGGCGTGGCGGTTGCCGGCGAACTCACCCGAGCCTCCGGTGTGGGCGAAACGGCTCGGCTGATGGCCGCAGCCGCCGCGCACACTGGCATTCCGGTCTGGACGATCGATCTGCCGCCCGTGGTGGATGGGCAACCCGAGGTCGAGGTCGGCCCGTCCGCGATGCCGCCACCCGGCGTGCCGCTGGTCCTGCATGTCAACGCGCCGATGCTGCCCTTGGCGCTGCTGCGGCTGCCGTCTGCAATCACCCGCGATCGTCGCGATCATCGGCTACTGGGCGTGGGAGATGCCCGACGTGCCGCCGGAATGGCGGCCGGCGCTGGCCTGCGTCAACGAGGTCTGGGTGCCGTCGCGGTTCACCGCCGCGGCGCTGGAGCCGCTGTTGCCCGGCCGGGTGCGCGTCGTGCCGCCGCCGCTGGGGATCGTGCCGCCGGTCGCCTCGGCGCTCGACCGAGCGGCGTTCGGCTTGCCGGAGGACGCGGTGGTGGTGCTGGTGTCATTCAACCTGGCGTCGTCGTTCACCCGGAAAAATCCCTTCGCCGCGGTGGCTGCGTTCCGTGGCGCGTTCGGCGATCGGCTGGACCGCATCCTGGTGCTGAAAGTTGGCCATCCCGAGCATGCGCCGGCTGATTTCGCGCGGTTGGCGCAGATGGCGCGGGCGCCAAACATCCTGTTGGACACGCGGGTTCTGGCGCCGGATGACCGTCATGCCCTGACTGCCTGCGCCGATATCGTGCTTTCGTTGCATCGTGGCGAAGGCTTCGGCTTGGTGCTGGCCGAGGCAATGCTGCTGGGCAAACCGGTCATTGCCACCGGCTGGTCCGGCAACACCGACTTCATGGACAACACCAATGCCGCGCTCGTCGGATACCGGCTGGTTCCAGCACGCGATGACCGCTCGGTTTACCGCGGTCTGTGGGCGGAGCCGGATGTCGCCGAGGCGGCAATGCTGTTGCGCCGCTTCGCGGACGATCCGGTGTTGCGCCGGCACATCGGAGAACGGGCGCGGGCAAATACCTTGATCCGGTTTGATGGCCGGTCGTTGACGGCAGCGCTGAGAGGGCTGGCATGAAAATTCTGGTCTGGCAGTGGGGTCGTCGCGGCGCCGGGCCGCGCTTTGGAGCGTGCCTTGCCGAGGCGCTGCGCTCCCGGCCCGGTGTCGCGGTCACCCTGTCGCTTTGTCAGGATGCCGAGATCCTGGCAGGGCCCAATCCGCCGCATTGCGAGATGCCGGTACGGACGTATGGCGGCATGATCTCGTTCCTGGCGCGGCTGGCGACGGCCCCTTTGGCGTTGCCGTTCCTGTTGCGCAGGCTGCGGCAGGTAGCGCCGGATCTTGCGATTTGCGCCATGCCCGGGCCGCTGGATGTGCTGATGGCGGTGGCGCTGCGCCTGCTGGGGACTCGCGTGGTCGTGGTGGTGCATGATGCGGACGCTCATCCGGGGGATGGGTTCCCGATGCAGATGGTGTTGCAACGCCTGTTGTGCCGCTGCGCCGGAGGGCTGGCGGTGCTGTGCGGGCATGTCGGGACACGGCTGCGGCAGCAGGGTCTGGCTGGGCGTGTGGGGCGGCCGGTTATTCCGTTCGAGCATCCGCCGTTTGCCTTCGACATGCCGGTGACGGAGCGGGAGGCGGGGCCGCCTCGGTTGCTCTGTTTCGGGCGTTTGCTGCCCTACAAGGGTCTGGATCTCTTGGCCGGGGCGTTGGAATCGCTGCCGCCTGATGCCGGGATCGCGGTGCGTGTCGTTGGGTGCGGCCCGGAGTCTCCGGCGCTGGAGGCTTTGCGGCGCTGCCGTGGGGTGACGGTGGAGAATCGTTGGGTGCCGGAGACCGAGGTCGGTGCGCTTCTGGCGTGGTCTGACGCGGTGATCCTGCCATACCGGGAGGCGAGCCAGAGCGGGGTGGCCGCGGCGGCGCTGGCGGCCGGGCGGCCGGTGATCGCGACCCGCGTAGGTGGGCTGCGTGAGCAACTGTCGGCGGCGCCTCAGGTGGTGCTGTGCGAGCCGGATGCGGACAGTCTGGCCCGTGCCATTGGGCTTTGGCTGGAGGCGCCGATGCAGTTGTTGCCGCCAGCGGATGCGGCAGCAGCGTGGCGGCGGGCGGTGGGCGATCTGCTGCTGGCGATTGGGACGGCGATGCCGGCGCGGCCTCGGCGGTTCCGGGGCCGAGCGCCGGAGCTGCTGGATTGGGCGGGTGGTTTGCCGCAGCGTCGGCCTGAGCCTCCGGCGCTTTGACGGGGTAACGAAGCTGCGTCGGGGGACGTTGGCGGGATGTCGTTTCGCGAGGCTTCGTATTGACGATACGTATAGGCGTATATCCATATTAGAGTAGAGACATTTTGGCCGATGCGGATGACGCTGAGCCGAGAGTTCTGACCCGAATTGCCCAAGCAATCTACCGATTTGTTTCGATTGAGTTCCCGCTTCACGATGGCGCTCTGGCAGCGGCCAGACGGTGCGACATCAGTTTGACGCTGGTAATGTCGAGCCAGGTCACTGCGCCGGCGGCAGTCGCTTCGAAATCTTTGGTCAAGCGTCGTTTGCGATTGAGCCAACAGCGGCAAGACCACGACGGATGTATGCCTCGCTGCTAACCTTGCGGCGGCGGCCGGTGAAAATCCTGACCGTCGAGGACCCGGTCGAATGCCGGCTGGACGGCATCAATCAGACCGGGGTCGAACCGCGTATCGGGCTTGACTTCGCCGCGGTGCCGCAGTTGTTCCAGCGAGAGCACTTGGCGCCATTGCCAGCGCGGGCGCAGGGCAACATGATCCTGGTTCGTTTGAAGGATTTGATGCCGCTTCCATGCCGATACGCGCTGTCTGCTTCGATGTCGGGGAGACCCTGATCGACGAAACCCGCCACTGGCTCGATTGGGCCGACTTTCTTGGCGTCCCGCCCCTGACCCTGTTCACCGCGATCGGGGTGGCGATGGAACGCGGCCAGTCGCTGCGCCGGGTGTTTGAGATTTTCCGGCCGGACCTGGATGTCACGACGGTCCGCAAGCAGCGTGCGGCACAGGGCTGGGTTTATGACTTCACCGCCCAGGACCTGTATCCGGACGCCATCCCGTGCCTGACCGTGTTGCGCCAGCGCGGCTACAAGGTGCTGATCTCGGGCAACCAGCCGATCGAGGCTGAAGCTGCCCTGGCGCGACTGGATTTGCCGGTTGACGTCATCGCCAGTTCGGCGGGATGGGGCGTTTCCAAGCCGGATCCCGGGTTCTTCGCGAAGGTGATCGAGGCGGCGGGCGAGCCTGCGGAGGCCGTGGCCTATGTCGGGGACCGGTTGGATAACGATGTGCTGCCGACCCTGGCGGCCGGTATGACGGCGGTGTTCGTGCGACGCGGTCCGTGGGGCTGGATGCACGCGGAAATGCCGGAGATCGAGCGGGCGCACGTTCGGCTCGACAGCCTGCTGGATCTGCCCGACCGGCTGGCGGCATTATGAGCCGGTATGATCCGGCCGGCGATGGCTGGCGTGCGCTGCCGGGTGCGGCGATGCCCGGCGAGCTGGGTGTGCCGTGGGCAAAAAAGATCGAGGGCCAGTGGGTTTACGGGCTGCTGACGGGTCCGGACCATGCCAATCCGCAGGGTGTCGTGCATGGTGGCGTGCTGATGGCGTTTGCCGACCATGGGCTGAGCTTGCTGGCCTGGGAGGCGGCGGAGCGGTCGCCTTGCACGACGATCCAGCTCAATACGCATTTCCTGGATGCCATCGCGCCGGGGGAATTCATCGACCTGCGTGGGGAGGTTACGCGGCGGACCCGGGGCCTGGTGTTCGTGCGGGGCGTGATCGGTGTTCGGGGCGCCGAAAAGGTGCGGGACGTCGGGGCGATAGACGGGATATGGCGGGTGTTGCGGCCGCGGTGATCTTTCGCGTCGGGGAACCGTGGGCTATTTGCAGGGGGCAGCGAGGAAGGACAACCGATGGATATCAATCCGGACCCAACGCGCAAGCGGGGCAAGCTGACGCTGGCAATCGATGTGGGCGGAACGCGGTTGAAGGCTGGGCTACTCGATCAGAACGGGGAGATGGTGGCTGGCCCAAACCGGGTGAACACGCCGCCGCATCCGACGCCTCAGGTCGTGGTGGACGCGCTGGTCGGGCTGGCGACTCCGCTGGGTGATTTCGACAGGATTTCGGTGGGATTTCCAGGTGTGGTGCGGCGTGACCAGGTGCTGACGGCGCCTAACCTCGGCACCTCGGACTGGCAGCATTTTCCGTTGGTGGCTTCGCTGACCGACAAGCTTGGCAAGCCGGCGCGGATGTTGAACGATGCCGAGGTTCAAGGCCTTGGCGTGATCAGCGGGAAGGGTCTGGAGTGCGTGCTGACCTTGGGCACCGGGATGGGATTTGCGCTGTTCCAGGATGGGCGTCCGGCGCCGCATCTGGAGCTCAGTCAGCATCCGATCCATAAGGGCAAGACATACGACCAGTTTATCGGCGTGGCCGCGTTCAAGGACGTCGGGCGCAAGCGCTGGAACCGCCGGCTTGAGCGCGTGCTGCGATGCGTCTCGACGCTGGTGGGTTTCGAGACGCTGTATATCGGCGGCGGCAATGCCAAAGAAGTGGAGTTGGCCTTGGCGGCCAATATCCAGATCGTGTCCAACCAGGCGGGAATTACCGGGGGTGTCCGGCTGTGGGACAGGGCGCTTGACCCGGTGTTTGCTGCCGGGGGGTGATGCGCCGAACCGGAAGCTCCCAGGGTAGGAAACTCCAGACCGGGACTTTGATCTGATTGTTCGGGCAGGTTGGCTGACCCGGTGTTGGCGAACCTCCGGGCCGGCACACCAGGGTCGCCGCATCGGCGGGCGCGAGTGGTATTCGTGGGCTCAGTGACGTAACTACCCGGGCGGCATGCCGGCGAGGCGTAATCCCTGGTGAAACCGGCGTCGCCCTTCGACGACAAAGGGATTGTTATTGGGGTTTGTCTGTTCGGCCTCGACAATGCGCTTGACAGTATTCAAGTTGGGGAATCGGTGAATGAAATCCTTTAGTTTTTCTCTGGCTTTTTCTTTGTTATCGATGAGGGCGTGCGCGCTGACATCGTATGCCCGGTTGTACCAGAGGTCTGGCCACAATGCGATCGATTGCTCCAGCCAGGGAATCGCGTCGTGATATTTTTCCTGGAAGAAGAGAGACCGAGCGCCGATCCAACGGAACATGCCGCGGGCGGGGTGGTCGGGGCTGATTTCGAGTGCCTTGCGGACCTTGGCTAACGCCTGGATCGGGTCGCCGAGATACAAATGTTCGGCGCCCTCCTGCGCGAGGGCTCGGGGATTATTGGGATCGATTGCCAACGACTTCTGGAAGGCTTCCAGCGCTTGCTTGTGATCGCCCTGGGTACGAAAGACGAAACCCCTGGCGTAATAGGCAGCGGCAAGATTTGGACTGACATCCAGCGCGGCCTGGATTTCCGTTTCGGCGGCCCGCACATCCATCTTGCCGACGCCATTCCATCGATTGAGATAATCGCATAACGCAACAATCGCCTCGAGGGCTTTTCGTTCGGCGGTGGATTTGCCATCGGCCGCGGCCTGCTTGAGAAGTCGCTCGATTTCCTTGGTTCTATTCGGGTTGAGTGGTTCGTTATAGAGCGTCTCAGCGCTTCTTAAGGGATCTTCGGTTTCCATATTGCTCTCCCTGATCGGGGTAAAATTCCTGGCAGGCAACCTGATTGGCGGTGTCGGCGGATTGGCGGACCGGAATTTGCAGTCGGGTTCACGCTTTTGGTGGCGTGATGCGGTGTGCTTTTGGCCTCGGCGGTCAGTTTTCAGCCATTCCCGCAAGAAGTAAACCTTGATGGAATTTGGCACGCGCCGCGATGACCGTCGGGTCGTTGTCCGGGTTCGTTCCTTCATGGGCGGTGACGATGGCGACTGTATAAATTGGTTGGGAGAACCGGCGGTTAAAATCCTCCAGTGTTTTCTTGGCAGCGTCGATGTCTGGTTTCAAGGCATATGCGCTTGCCAAGTAAAGTCGGTTATACCACAGGTTCGGCCGCACCTCGACCGATTTGCGCAGCCACGGGATCGCCTGATCGTATCGTCCGGCGAAGAAATCTGCTCGACCGATGAACCAGTAGAAAATGCCGAGGGATGGGTCGCGGGGGCTCAGTTTGATTGCTTTCTCGACCAGCGGCTGGGCCTCATTCGGGCGGCCGGTGAGGATGAGCTCGTCCGCTTTCTGGGCGTAGGCGAGAGCGAAATTAGGATTGAGCTCGATTGCGCGGGCGAACGCCTCAAGCGCCGCCTGATGTTCTCCCCGCGCGCGCTGTATGAAACCGTTTGCGAAATGAGCCAGTGCGAGGTTCGGGTCGATCAGCAGTGCTTTCCGCACGGCCTCCTCGGCGGCGCCGAGTTGTTCCGGCCCAGTTCCATTCCAGTGATTGAAATAATCGGATGCGGTGAGTTGGGCAAGGCGGGCCCAGGTCTCCGCCGAACCGGGGTCGAGACCGACCGCCTGGCTGAGCAGATTGCGGGCGGCCCTGGTGTTTTCGGGTGTGACGGACTGGAAAAACAGGCTTGTCGCGCGCAAACGCAGATCCAGCGCGTTGGGCGCGACGATGTGTGCGACGCGACGACCTTCGGCCTCAATCAGTTGGACGTCGAGCGAGGCGGCGATTCTGCCGGCCACCGCGTCCTCCAGCTTCACCAGATCGACAAAGTTATTTTCGAAGCGCTCGCCCCAAAGTTGTATGCCCGACGCTGCGTCGATCAACTGGATGTTTGTATTCACCTGTTGATTGACGTGCCTGATGCTGCCGATGATCAGGTAACGGACGCCGATATCCTGATAGATCTGTTTGGGATCGACGAATTGGCCTTTATAGGTAAAGGCCGTAGCGGGCGAGATGACGACGACATCGCGCATGCGCGACAGGTCCGTGGTGACATCGCTGGTCACGGCATCGGCGAGATACTGCTGTTCGATGTCATCGCTGACATTTCGGAATGGCAAGACCAGGATTGACGCGACGGGCGGGGCCGTTGGTTTGGCGCGGTGGTATGGCAGCACCGACATCCCGACGGTGGCGACAACCGCCAGCGCCACACATAGTGTTGGGATCGCGATCCGCCCGCGACGGAGACGCAGCGTTCGCATTCTGGGGCGTTCATCGAGATGCAGCACGAAGGCTTCGATGGGGCGGGCGATATTCTTTAGATTCAACCTTCCGAGGCGTTCGAATTGCAGACCCAACAACTCCGGGACTTGATCGCGCACCATGGTCGACACGCATACCCCGCCGGGTGGGCAAACGGTTTGAAGTCTGGCCGCGATGTTGACGCTGTCGCCGTAAATGACATTTGCGCCATCCGGTATAGCGTCGCCGACATTCACCCCGATGCGGAAGCGGATGGCCTGATTTGTCGAAGCATCGTTATCGAATTGCGGTAAGCGGGTCTGAACGTCGACTGCGAAGCGCACCGCGGAAATGACGCTGGAGAACTCCATAAGCAGGGCGTCACCGACTGCATTGACGAGTTTCCCGCCGTACTGCTCGACTGTTGGATCGATGAGGGTATGACGAAGGCGCGTCAGCCGGGCGTATGTTCCGGTATCGTCCTGACCGATCAGATTGCAGTAGCCGACGACGTCCGCGTGCACGAACGCAGCGAGCCTTCGCGGTTCATGGCCGCTTACGACAGGCAATCCGGCCGAAGCTTGCCGGATTTGCAGGTTGCCGTTATCGGCGGGCAGGATTCGGTTGGCCCGCAACCCGGTGAGGGCCCGCGTTGTTGAGTATCGAGGCAATGAAGGTGGATGGTCTCCCGGCATGTGAGCTCCCGAACGCCCGAAACGCTCTTGCGCGCCATTGTTCTAAAGGTGGTCTGTATCAACACTTCGACCGACAGGCGGAGCCGCGGGTTACATCCCACAGGCTGTTCGTGGCCGTCGGTCAGCGAATGATCGCTGAGTCTGCTTGTATCGGAGGTCTGCGGCAGCAGGCTGTGAGGTACATCACAAGCTTCTCGGGCGGGCGTTTTATTACTTCGCGAAAGGAGAATGCGGCCATTCTTGTGATCATTTTCGAACACTTCGGAGTCGCGGACATAATATTTTTCGCCGCGTCATGGCGGGTCGCAAACCGATGCCGATATGGGCCGTCGCTGGGTCATGCAGCCAATTTTATCGCGTCGTGCGGATCGGCAGGATTGCTTGGCTCAGGCGCGAATACCCATCGCGTTGGTCGATGGGCCTGGCAGTGTGATGTAGCGCGCGGAAATGGAGCGAATAGAGACGGATTGTCTATACTCGCGTGGGCGTCAGTTGATTGGTCGGCGTGCCGATATCCGGTTTGGTGAAACCAATTTCAGGGATCCTGATCCGACGCAATGTATTGCGATAATCGCCGGTCCTGAGCCTTGGTCTGACAAGTGCATGTCATTAGACCCGGGAGATAAGATGGTCACTGGCGAGCAGGATGAAGCCCAGAATCCAACCGGTCAGAGCGACTATGGAAAATGACGTGATTTGCCATTGATGGCGTTTCCTGAGATCGTGCCAACCGGTCGCGGGGGTGGCCGAAGTCGGCTCATTTGGCTGACTTGATCCGGACAGAAACTGGCGGATGTTGAATACGAAGTTCACCCAGAGAATGATCGTCAAGCCTGTTGGTGCTATTGCGTAATATGCTGCCGCCGACGGGCCGGCTCCGAAGACCAGGATATGGGCTGGCCCCAGTGTCGCGAGAACAAGAACCAACAGGCTGATCCAGGTACGGATTGGGATGGGTTCCGAACTCGCTGACCAACGTCGGCTTGGATAGGTGAGTGCCAACAGGAGCAAGGGCGGTGGAGCGAAGATACTCACGGTGCGCCAAACCTGGGCGGGTGGCCAACCGAACAGTGCCAGAAATCCTGGCAATATCGAGAGGGTCGCCACGATCAGCCCGGATTCCACGAAATACACCATCAACAGTTGATGGAGTGGACTGAGACGTTCCTTGACATCTTGCCGGAGCAGGAAGGCGATGACGGTGACGCCGACGAAGGCGATGACCGCGGAACACAGCACATACAGGTAGTTCAGAGCTGACTCCAAGGCACCGGTCCTTTCTGGCGCTGCGATATCGGCTGCCGGATGAACGCGTCCGTCGATCATGTTCGAGGCTGCCCGTGCGGATGGGGATTTCCAGGATCCTCAGGACACGGGTAGTCATTCCAGCGATGTCATCTCGACGCGGCTGAGTACCAGCCCGGAACGAGTTGCGAAGTGATGCGGATCACAGCTCGAAATGGCGCAATATCGACGGCGGCAGCCAGCTAGGTCGGAACGGACCGATCGCGGCGCTCTTGCATCCGTTGGGTAAATCGGATGTCGAGGAAACGAGGGGTTGATGGGGCGATGGAAGAGCCGAAGGCGGATGGGTATTCGCAATCGCCGGCTGCCTGACCGCAGCTCGTCGTTCGCCCGGCGGTTGGCCTCTTATCTTTTCCTGATGGCGCTTGAGCGGCGGGACAGGGCGGGTTAGTCGGCCGGCCGCTACCGTTCCGGCCCTGCCGCCGCCCCGTCAAATGAGCACGTGGCTGCCGACTGAGGTTGATGGGTTTCTCACCGTGCGTTCTCGAACACGGGCGATACGTCGCGTTACCTGCGTAGTCCTTGATTGAGGCGTCGGAGCTTGACCGCTTCGCGGCTCATGCTCCGGCGCGAGCGGACACTAGGCGGCTCGTCGGGGTGCCAGGGCTGCCGGTAGCTGGGTGATTGCCTGGTCGATGAGGAAGGAATCCGCGTCGGCGGTCAGGCCTTCGGCCAGAACTTGCCGCGCGGCGGTGGTGGCCACGTCGACGGCGGCGAGCCGGACGTCGTCGACCGCGGCTTTTTCGGCGGCGGCGATCCGGTCGATGGCCATTTTCTCGCGTCGTTTGGCTGATGCCTCGGCTTCCGCGGCGGCGGCGGCGGACAATCTCGCGGCTTCGGCTCGCGCGCCTTCGATCAGCGCCTTGGCCTCGGTCAGGGCGTCGGCCCGCTGCTTCTCGGCATCGCGAAGCATGGATTCGGCTTCGCGCCGCAGCCTGGAGGCTTCTTCGAGCTCAGCCCGGACGCTGGTTGCGCGGGCGTCGAGAATACCGGCGAGGGCGCCCCAGAGTTTTTTGCCGAACAAAACGAAGAACAGGATAAAGGCTATGACAACCCAGTTTCTGGGATCGCCGAAGAAGCTTTCCTCGTGATGCATCGTGGTCTGCTCCTGTTAGATCCGGACCGGTTGGATCTGGCCGGGCTCTGGGGTCGTCGGGGCGGTGCTAGCTTGGGCGACCATGCTTCAGCCGATGCCGCGGGCGGCCAGTGCCGATCCGATGGCGTTGTTCAACCGAGCGGGGTCGGGCTCCGAACCGGTCAGGCGTGTCACCACCGTCGCCGCGGTTTCTGTCGCCACCTGGCGCAATGCGCTCATGGCCGAGGCACGCGCCTGGGCGATCTGCGCTTCCGAGTCCCGCAACTGCTTTTCCAGCCGGGCGTTCAGCGTTTCAGCCTGGGTGGCGGCGGATTTTTTTGCTTCTTCCAGCGCGGCGTTGATGGCGGCCTGGGATTCCGCGCGGGCTTTGGCGGTTGCCTGATCGGCTTCTGCCATTCCGGCGTCGGCACTGGCCTTGGCGGCGCGGGCCTCGTCCAGGTCTTTGGCGATCTTTGTCGCCCGCTCGTCGAGCACCGAAGCGACCATGGGCAGGCCGGTTCTGGACAGCAGAATGTACAGCACCCCGAAGATGATCGCGCCCCAGACCACCTGACTGAGCGTCAGCGGGGTGTTGAAATCGAGCTGCGGCATGCCCGCAGCCATCGCGGCGGCGGGCAGCATCAGCAGACTTGCGGTCAACAGCGGCACAACCAGGCGCCGGATGGCCAGAACGGGCAGCTTCATGGTGCTTGCCGAGCGCGCCCGCGCATCTTTGGAAGAGAGCACGAGCGCGTCGGTCCCTGTCAGACGAAGAGGATGATGAAGGCGATGACCAACGCGTACAGCGCGACGGCTTCTGTCAGCGCGAAGCCAAGGATGGCCAGACCGAACACGCGGTCGCGTGATGCGGGGTTGCGGGCCACGCTGGTTACCAGGGAGCCGAAGATCGTGCCCATGCCGATGCCGACTCCGGCGAGAGCGATCATGGCAATGCCGGCACCCAGCATCTTGGCGGAAGCGACGTCCATAGTCCGAGTTCCTTTCGTTATCCGGTCGCGCGGGCGGAGAAGCCCGACCGCTTGTTCAGAGGTTGGTGAAGGCGTGGTGTCAGTGCAGATGAACCGCGTCGTGCAGGTAGATGCACGTGAGGATCGCAAAGACGTAAGCTTGCAGGGTTGCCACCAGCAGTTCGAACCCGATCAGGATCGTGTTGACCCCGAGTGAGAGAGCGGCCGGGAAGTAGCCTAGCAATCCGAGACCGCCCAGCATGACGATGAACGATCCGAAGACCTCCAGCATCACGTGGCCGGCCATCATGTTGGCAAACAGACGAACTGAGAGGGAAATGATGCGCGAGAGGTAGGAGATGACCTCGATCGCGACCATCAGCGGCGCCAGTGCCTTGGGGATGCCCTGGGGGACAAAATAGCTGAAGAAGTGCAGGCCGTGCTCCTTGATCGCGACGGCTGTCACCAGGACGAATACGAACAGGGACAGGGCCAGCGTCACCATGATGTGGCTGGTGAAGGTGAAGAACAGCGGGAACACGCCCAGCAGATTGCCGAACAGGATGAAGAAGAACAGTGTGAAGACCAGCGGGAAGAATTTGCGGCCTTCGGGTCCGATGGTTTCGATACACATCGACATGATGGTTTCGTAGCCCAGCTCCGCCGCGGCCTGCAGGCGGCCGGGCACCATGGCGCGGGGCTTCATGCCCATCCACAGCAGGGCCATGACGGCCAGGCCAGCGACCACCATCATCAGGTTGGACTGGGTGAAATTCACCGAACCGCCGATTGGCACCCAGGGCCGGATGAAGCTGGAACTGCCCCAGCGCGTCGATACTGTTCGAACCCTCGGCCGCCACGCTACGTGCTCCTACCCTTTGTCAGTCTGCTTTGGCACGAACACGCGCCAAAGGTTCACCACGCCCGCCGCGCCGCCCAGGGGGACGAACACCGCCGTCAGGATCGGGGTGGTGTGGAAGATCCGATCCAGCCCGTAACCGATGGCGACCGCCACCACAAGGGCTGAAACCAGCTCTATCCCAACCCGAGCGCCAATTCCCCACGCTGAACCACCGACACCGTCCTGGTTCCCCGATGGCTGGGTTCCCGGTGGCGGCTTCGGCGGGGCGTCGAGACCCTGCTTGCTTCTGGCGGCTTTCAGACGATCCTCGAACGAGAGGTTCTCGCGTGAAGGGTCTGCGCCGCCGTTATCCTGGCTCATGCTCGCTCCTGGCAACATTACGTGCCGGAAAGCGGGGGCTTGCTACCGACGGGGGGTGCGGGTGTCAAGAACGCCTGAGCGATTTCCCGCTCGGAATGAACCCGGGCGTTGCCGGATGGCCACGGGGTGATGGCGGGGATGTGCATGACCCGGAGGCGTTGTCGCCCCCGGCTGATGAACTTCCGATGACGAGGCGACCGTGCGTTGGGTTCGCCGTTTGGGCGGGATGTTCGCCGCTATCGCTCCGTCGTCGCCTGTCGCCCTTGGGGTTCTGGTTTTCTGTTTTGTCCTGGTGCTGGCGTTCGAATTTTCGAACGGGTTTCACGATACCGCCAACGCGGTGGCAACCGTGATCTACACCCATAGCCTGAAGCCGGTGCCCGCGGTGCTGCTGTCGGGCGGAATGAACTTTCTGGGCGTCGTGCTGGGTGGGGTGGCGGTTGCGTTCACCCTGGTCGAGCTGTTGCCGCCGGACGTGTTGACGCCGCCGAACGGCAACCCGGCCATTGCGATGCTGCTGGCATTGTTCCTGGCGGCGCTGATCTGGAACGTCGCCACCTGGTGGCTGGGGATCCCGTGTTCCAGCTCTCACGCCATCATCGGGTCACTGCTGGGGGTCGCGATCGTCAATTCCATCACTGCTTCGCGCGGACTGGGCCAGGGGGTTGACTGGTCGCAGGTGTGGTCGGTGATGCGGGCTTTGTTCTTTTCGCCGCTGCTGGGGTTTTTTCTGGCGGGGGCGCTGTTTCGCATCCTGCAGGTGGTGATCCGCGATCGGACGCTGTTCGAACCGACCGGCGGGCGGCCGCCGCCGTGGTGGGTGCGCGGGCTGCTGATCCTGACCTGCTCCGGCGTCAGTTTCGCGCACGGGTCGAACGACGGGCAGAAAAGCATTGGGCTGATCATGTTGACGGTGATCGGCATCATGCCGGCGGCGTTTTCACTTAACCCGGAGGTGGCGCCGAGTGCCCTGCCCGGGATTGTCCAGGCGGCGGAGCGGGCGGCGCCGCTGATCCAGAAGTACGGCGATGATGAAAAGGCCGTGGCGGTTGGCGATGCCGGGCGTATCAGCCAGCGCCTGGGCGGCATTGGGGCGATGGCGGATGTGCCGGATGCCGAGCGGTCTGGCCTGCGTGATGCGGTGTATCATGTGAATGCGGAGCTGAAGACGGTGTCGGAGAACAAAGCCGCCAGCAGCGCCGAAAAAGCGACCGCGACGACGCTGCACGACACGCTCCATGGCGCGGTCGAGTATGCGCCGATCTGGGTTCGGATGCTGAGTGCGATCTGTCTGGGGCTGGGCACGATGGTCGGGTACAAACGTATCGTCACGACGATCGGCGAGCGGATCGGGAAGCGGCATCTGACGCCGGCGCAGGGGGCCTCGGCGGAACTGGTGGGCGGGCTGCTGATCGCGACGGCGGGGTTCTCGGGGCTGCCGGTCAGCACGACGCATATTATATCGTCCGGGGTCGCCGGGACGATGGCAGGGTCCGGGGCCGGCGTGCAAAAGCGGGTTGTGTGGCAGATCGTGATCGCCTGGGTGGCGACGCTGCCGGCGACGATCGTGCTGGCCGGGGCGTTGTTCTGGATACTTTCGGGTGGGTAACGGCAGCGTGCGGATGGAAACGATCGTGACGCGGGCTTGATCGGTCGTGACTGGTGCAAAACGGCAACACATTGCAGTGCGGCATCTAGCCATCACCGTTGGTTGATTCCGGTATCACCCGGGTCGTTCAAATATCCCGCTCACAAGACCCACCGGAGCAATGCCGCTCTTGTGAATATTTAGTCTGGAACAGGAGGAAATTATGGGACGTGGAATTCTGCTGTGGCTGCTTGGGGTGCCGATTCCGATTATCATTCTGCTTGCGCTGCTTTGGCATTGAACCGAAACGTACCGGAGAATGGGTATGCAAACAACGGCAATTCCCATGAGCAGGGGTCCGGATAGACTTGCCACCGGGGCGTCGGCGGTGTCGTGGGCGGCGATCATCGGCGGCGCCTTCGTGATCGCCGCTGTGACGATGCTGCTGCTGGCGCTGGGATCGGGGTTGAGCCTGTCCTCGGTCTCGCCCTGGCCGGGCAGCGGCGTTTCGGCCACCAGCTTTACGGTGATGACGGCGATCTGGCTCATTGTTGTGCAATGGGTATCGGCCGGACTTGGCGGCTATGTCACCGGCCGTTTGCGCACGCAGTGGACGGGGGTGCACTCGGATGAGGTGTTCTTCCGTGATACCGCGCACGGTTTGCTGGCCTGGGCGGTTGCCGCGGTGATTGGCTTTGGCCTGCTGGCATCGGCGGCATCGACGATTGTTGGTGGCGGCGCACATGCGGTGGGCGGGTTGGCGTCCAGTGCGGTGAGTGGGGCGAGCCAGGGCGGGGCACAATCGGCCGGGTCCGGCGGTGGTGTCAGCGGCTACTATCTTGATCAGCTTTTCCGGTCGGATCGTGATGCATCCGGTGAGCAGGATCCGCGGCCCGAGGTGGCCCGGATCCTGGCGATGGGGGTGCAGAACGGATCGGTGCCTGATGGCGACAAGAACTACCTGGCGGAACTTGTGGCGACGCGCACGGGTATTTCGCAGGACGACGCGCGCAAGCGGGTTGATACTCTGATCGGTCAGGAACAGGCTGCCGAACAGAAAGCCAAGGCTGCGGCTGACCAGGCGCGGAAGGCGGCGGCGTCGCTGTCGTTCTATACGTTCTTCTCCATGCTGATCGGTGCGTTTATCGCCAGCGCGGCAGCGGCGTTGGGTGGACGGAGCCGCGACGATCGCTGATTGCGCGGGACGTTCATTGGTTAATCCCGGTCACCTGACGGTGGCCGGGATGTGCCATTCCGTTACTTGAACGTTGGGAAAGTCGTTTTAAGCCAGGCGGTGACACAATCGGTGACGGCGGTTTCCCGTCCGCGGTAAAAGTGATCGCAGTTGGGGATGATTTCGACTGCGCACGGCCCGTCGGCACGCGCCTGGAAGGCCTCGGCGGGATAGTTCTCGGCGCTTTCCTGGTCACCGCGGATGTAGAGGACCGGACATTTGATCGCGGGTGCCAGGTCCAGGATGTCGGGCATCTTGGTCAGCCGGTCGAGAAAACTTTCGGCGGTAACGACGTACCACCAGCCGGGCAACAGCATCAGATCCTTGCCGCGGCCCTCTGCCACCATGGTGCGGGCTTGGGTGGTGATTTCTTCCAGGCGATCTCCTGCGAGCAGGCCGGCCTGGCTTGACCGGCGCACACCGTCCCGGCCGCCGCCGTGGGCCGACAGCAGGATCATTGCCGGTATGTCAGGGTGCGCCGCCACGTGCGGCACGGCGAGCATGCCGCCGTTACTGTGGCCGATGATAATCGGCGGTGAAAAACCCTGAGCGGCCATCCATCGCGCGGCTGTTTGGTTGTCGTCGATCCCCTCCTGCGTCAATTGAAATGCCGCACCTTCGGCGGCTCGGCTGTCTCGGATACTCAGGATGTCGTGTCCGCGCCGATTGAAGGCGAGGCAGGCGTAGCCCATCGTGGTGAGCGCGGGCGGCAGGAAGCGGGGGGCGCCGACATAGAAGTTCATGGTGTTGCCGTGGAACAGCAGAACAGCGCCGATGGTCGGGCGGCCCTCCGGGCGATGCAGGGCGCCGTCGAGCGGCACGGTGCCGGTCGGGATCGAAACGAGTTCGGTATGCATGTTGACGGACCGATGCTTGAGAGGCCTTGCCGGGAAGTGTCATGGTGACGGTCCGATTTGTCGAGTATGGTGGTGACTGGTGGCGTTTGCGCCACGGGTTCAGGCAGCGTTCCTTCCGGGGGGATTGACGGTATGGCCATTGTTCCGATCAGTGGTCTGTTCGAGGCCCATTTGACTGTTTCCGATCTGGAGCGATCGGTGACTTTCTATCGGGATGTGCTGGGATTGGAGTTGGCGCACACCGTACCGTCCCGCCATGTGGCGTTTTTCTGGATCGGCACCCCGGGCGGCGCGATGCTTGGTCTGTGGTCGATCCACAGCGCGCCGATGTCTATGCGATTGCACATCGCGTTCCGGGTGACATTGCCTCAGGTGGAGGCTTCCATCGATCGATTGCGAGCGGCCGGGATCACGCCGCTGAGCGGGTTTGGCCGGGAGGCGATTTCCGAACCAATCGTGCTGACATGGATGCCGGCCGCGAGCGTGTATTTTGATGATCCGGACGGCCATTCGCTAGAATACATTTGCATGCTGCCTGACCGGCCACGCCCGGATCTGGAGCGGGTGAGTTTGTCAGAATGGCGGACGATGATTTCGGGTCTGCCGACCTGACTTTGGGCGCTTGATCGTCGGGTCAGCATAGTTTTCCGCCGCTGATGGCGCAGGCACGGTTCTGCGTCAGGCCATGCTTTCCCAGTATTGGCTGAACGAGCGATCGTGAGCGGATATATTCGTTCTATATTGACGACTGTTCCGTATATACTTCGATTGGATCGTAGTCACACGGAAATTTGCAATGCGGGCCGCCCGGGATTTCATATAATTCCGACCAGAAACATTGATGGGCACTTTTCATCGTGAGTGAATAAAAAACGTCCATATCTGCCCTGCACTGAAAGATATTCTGCTCCAAATGATAAAAAGAAAGGGTATACTGCTTGACCCGCAGCCATGGTTCGTCACCGACTAACGATCATCAGGGTTCGGACGACTCAAGTCCACTGGGGCTTGATGTTACGTTCAACGTCTTTTCAAATGGCGTTGGATCCGGCACCCCAAACGTAAGTGCGCTTGCGGACGCGACGGCGTCGTTGGGGATCAATCTCCAAGGATTGGTGGCGCCTGCCGCTACGTCCATCCAGACGAACATCCGCGATGTGATTAACCTGAATGCGTGGGGTCAGGGCCCGTTGAGTGCGACGTCGACGGCGAGCGCGTCCGAGCAGGGCACCGTGGTCGTCATCAACAAGAGTGTTACGGGAAACGCCCGGACGGGTATCACCGAGGACGTGACGGCTTATCTGCCCACCAGCCATGTCTCCATCCACCTGCACGTGACGGATGTCTTCAACCTTAGCCTTAGTGGCCAGGGCTATACCGGTGCCACGCTAACAGAGGCGACGACGTCCACAAGCGTGATCAAGCTCAGCACCAGCAGCGTTCCGACGGGTGCTCCGCCTGCCACGTTCGACCTTGCGAAATTCGCGGCGGTGGTGCTCGGCACGACGACGTGGGATATCAATTTTGGGCCATCCGTGGCGGGGCAAAGCCTTCAGGTGCAAGGCCATTCCCTCCGTACGGTCGATGCGGAAGCGGATATACTGTCAAGCGGTCCAGGCAGTGCCATTCTTCATCGTTTGACGTTTCACGATGCCGATCAAACCAACTTCAACTTCAGTGGGCATACTCCCGCTATCACTACGGGACACGTTGGGCCGACCAATATCGCGCCGATTGCGATCAATGCCTTTTTCAATGGCTTGCACTTCGGTTAGCTGTCCTGGTGAGCGGATTCGCGCCGGGCGCGGCTAAGGCCGTGTTCGTGTCCGAAGCGGGTTCGCATCACTTCGGTCAGCGGCGTGTCCGATGGGGCGACCGCGCCGCCGCCTTGGACCAAGTAGGCTTCGGGGTGGGCGACGGCTGACGGGGATTGTCCGTGTTCCAGGGCGCGGGCGGCCTCCAGGATCAAACGGCGGAATCGGATGATGCCCATGTCGGTTGGTCCAAGATGCTCGGTCGTTCGGTCGGCAATCAGTCCTTGGCTGTCCTGGATACAGGCATCTTGCTCAGAGATACCTTCGATGCCGGTGTAGCTTTCAGTCTTCTGCCTGACCCGGTCGATCAGGTAGTCGTTTTCGCGGCGGCGGATGGGAATGTGGTTCGCGTCGACCTGCGCATGAATACCGGAGCCGGCGGCGAAACGAGCGCGTTCGGCGTCGGTGAGCGGACGGTCCGGGTTCCAGGTGTAGTTGTAGATCCAGCATGCGGTGTCGCCGATCGGGACCCAGCACTGGCCATGATAGTTTTCGCCGGGGAAGGCGTTGGGCGTGAGACCGTGGTTGGGCATCAGGAACTGGCTGATCCGCCAGTAGGTTTGTCCGGCATCGCCCCGGCGGGCGGCACCGAGCACAAGGCCGGCTGGATGGTCGAGGATCGTGAAGCGCGGGGCGCCGTCGTCACGCATCCAGCGGACGGTGTCGAGGCCGGAGGATACCTTCGTCAGCAGTTGGGCGGTGACGTCGTCAGCGTCAGAAACCGCCATATGCAGGAAAGAGAAATGGGCGGTGTCGAGGCCGCCTTCGCAGGATTGCGCCCAGTTGCATTGTTGCAGCTTCTTGGACACGAAGACGTGGGATGTGGGCAGTGTCGTGAACTCAAGCTGCGGCAGCGGCGGCATGTGTTCGCGCGGGCCGAGATAGGCCCAGATGAAACCACCGGCTTCCCGCGTCGGATAGGCCAGCAGATGGACGTTCTGTTCGGCGCTTTCCCGCGCCGGTCCAGGTTCCATCGTCGGCAGGGCGAGGCAGCGTCCGTCGGTGGCGAATTTCCAGCCGTGGTAGGCGCAGCGGATGCCGCCTTCCTCGTTGCGGCCAAAGAACAGGTCGGCGCCGCGATGGGGACAGCGGGGTGACACGAGACCGACTGAGCCGTCGGTGGCACGGAAGGCGCGCAGGTCTTCGCCGAGAATCGCGATCGCGAACGGGTGGCCCGTCGGGTTCGGGCAGTTCGGCACTGAGCAGGATTGGATGCCAGAAGCGGCGGAACAGGTCGCCCATCGGGGTTTGAGGGCCGGTGCGGGTCAGCAGGATGTTGTCGGCTTCCGTCAACATTTGTGTTTCCTCGGGTTTTCCCGGTGATGCCGGGGAAAACTGGAGCAGTCAACCGCGGCCGTGGCGGGCAATGTCGTTTGTCTATCAGATTGAGCTTGGATGCTGGGCGTTTGCTTCGCGTGGTGGCGGGAGCGGTCAGGCGTTCGGCTCGATTCGCTTGCCTGTCGCGGCGTCGAAGACATGCGCCTGGCCGACTTGCAGATCGACCATCACAGTGTCGGTGGGCGGGATTGTGCCGGGCACCTTGACGGTGACGGTTTCAGCGTCCCGTCCGGCTATGCGCCCGTGAACGAGTGTTTCAGACCCGAGCGGTTCGATTAGATCGACTGTCAGTGTCAGGCCGTTGCTGGTCAAGGTGAGATGCTCTGGACGAATGCCGAGCGTTACGGCGGTGCCGGTGCGGCGGCCTGGAAGCGGGATCAGGGGGCCAGCATCGAGTTGGACGGCGGTGCCATCGTGCACGAGGCGGCCCGGAAGGAAATTCATTGTCGGAGAGCCAACGAAAGCGGCGACGTAGGTATTGGCGGGACGTTCGAACACCTCCATCGGCGTCGCGAACTGGGCGGGCGTGCCGTCGTGCAGGATCAGCAGGCGATCGCCGAGGGTCATCGCCTCGACCTGGTCGTGCGTGACATAGAGGCTGGTGACGCCGAGACGGCGTTGCAGCTTGCGGATTTCGGCGCGCATCTGGACTCGCAGCTTGGCGTCGAGGTTGGACAGCGGTTCGTCGAACAGGAACAGTTTGGGATCGCGCACGATCGCCCGGCCCATCGCGACGCGTTGCCGCTGGCCGCCGGACAGTTGCCGTGGCTTGCGTTCCAGTAACGACTGAAGACCCAGCAGCGTGGCGGCCTCTTCGACTTTTCGGGTGATCTCGCCGCGGGAGAGGCCGCGAATGCGCAGGCCGTAGGCCATGTTGTCGAAGACGGACATGTGTGGATACAGCGCGTAGTTCTGGAACACCATGGCGATGTCCCGCTCCGACGGATCGAGGCCGGTGACGTCGCGGCCGCCGATGCATGATGCGGCCGGTTGGTGGGGGTTTCCAGTCCGGCGACCAGGCGCAGCAGGGTGGATTTGCCGCAGCCGGAGGCGCCGACGATCACCAGCATCTCGCCGTCGGCGAGCGAGAGGTCGATCCTGGCGCAGCACCTCGGTGGCGCCGAAGCTCTTGCGCAGGCCTTGGAGTTCGAGCGTCGCCATCTACTTCTCGCCCTCGGTCAGGCCGGCGACGAACCAGCGCTGCATCAGGACGCACGACCAGCGACGGGCGGCAGCAGGGCGAGGACGGCGGTGGCCATGACGGCGCTCCAGTCGGTCTGGGTTTCCACGCCGATCATCTTGACGATGCCGATGACGATGGTGTCGAGGCCGGGGTCGGTCGCGACCAGCAGCGGCCAGAGGTACTGGTTCCAGCCGTAGACGAACAGGATGACGAACAGCGCGGCGATGTTGGCGCCGGAGACCGGCAGCACGATGTCGCGCAGGAAGCGCAGCGGGCCGGCGCCGTCCATGCGGGCGGCCTCCACCAGCTCATCGGGGATGGCGACGAACACCTGGCGGAACAGCAGGGTCGCGGTGGCCGAGGCGATCAGCGGCACCCACAGGCCGGTGAAGCTGTTGATCAGGCCGAAGTCCGCCATGACGGCGTAGGTCGGGATGATGCGCACCTCGACCGGCAGCATCAGGGTGACGAAGATCAGCCAGAAGGCGACTGCGCGGAACGGGAAGCGGAAGAACACGACGGCGTAGGCGGACAGGACCGAGATGACGATCTTGCCGAAGGCGATCGCCAGCGCCATGCCGAGGGAGACCAGCAGCATGTGCCAGACCGGCTCGGTGCCCATGGTGCCGTGGCGTCAGTACGCGCGCATAGACGGACAGGTTGGACGAGGTCGGGCAGCAGCGACAGCTCGCCGCGCATGATGGCGTCGGAGCTCCTGGGTGGAGCCGGCGAAGACCAGCCAGACCGGGCAGCGCGAACAGCAGCACGCCCAGGGTGAGGATGGCGTGGGCGAGGTAGTCGGGGCGGTCACTCATGTGGTCGGAGAACGGTTCATGCACGGTCTTCCGGCCCATGAAGCGGAACTGGATGGCGGTGAGGGCGATCACGCCCAGCCATCAGCACCACCGACTGTGCCGAGGACGAGCCGATGTCCTGGTTGATGACGCCGTCGCGATAGACCTTGATGACCAGCGTCTCGGTGTCCTTGCCCGGGCCGCCCTGGGTCAGCGCGTAGATCGTGCCGAACGTGTCGAAGGCGGCGTAGACGACGTTGACCACCAGCAGGAAGAAGGTGGTGGGCGCGAGCAGCGGGAAGGTGATGGTGCGGAAACGGTGCCAGCCTTTGGCGCCGTCCATGCGCGCGGCCTCGGTGACCGCGCGGGGGATCGACTGCAGGCCGGCGAGGAAGAAGATGAAGTTGTAGCTGACCTGTTTCCAGGCGCTGGCGACGACACCATCAGCATCGCCTGGGCGCCGTTCAGCGTGTAGTCCCACGCGATGCCGTGGGGGTTCAGCCAGCGCCCGAGCAGGCCGACGCGCGGGTTGAGGACGAACAGGAACAGCACGGCGGACATCGCGGGTGCGATGGCGTAGGGCCAGATCAGCAGCGTGCGGTAGATCCCGCGGCCCGCGATCGACCGGTCGGCGAACACCGCCAGCACCAGTGCCATGCTCATGGCGAGGATGCTGACGGCGAGGCAGAAGAAGCACGGTGCGGACGATCGACGCCGAGGTAGAGCGGGTCGGTGAACAGGTCGGCGAAGTTGTCGAGGCCGACGAAGACGCAGCCCTGGCCGAACGCGTCCTGGGTGATCAGGCTGGACCAGACCGCCTCGCCGGCGGGCCAGTAGAAGAAGAACAGCGTCAGCAGGAGTTGCGGCAGCCAGCAGGATCACCGGCAGCAGCCGTCCATTGAAGACAGTGCGGCGGTCCATCCGGCGGATCAGGACTTTGGCCGACCTTGGCGAAATCCTGCAGCACCTTGTTGCCGCGGGTGACGGCGATGTCCATCGCCTGCTGCGCGGTCTGGCCGCCTTGCAGGGCCTTCTCCAGTTCCTCCTGGATGATGTTGCGGATCTCGGGCAGGCGGCCGAGGCGCAGGCCCTTGGTGTTCGGCGTGACACTGTGCCGCGGGCGAGCTGCTCGACCGGCAGGTCGGCGCCGAGGTTCTTGGCGTAGAAGCCCTGCTGCTTCGACAGCTCGATAGCCGGCGAAGCGTCACCGGCACGTAGCCGGTCGTTCTGGCGCCAGGCGGCGTCGACGTCGGGCTTGCCGAGGAACTTCAGGAACTCCGCCACCGCCTTGTATTCCGCCGGCGTGCGGTCGGGCGCGGTCATGGTCCACAGGCTGGCGCCGCCGATGATCGAGTTCAGCGGCGTCTTGATGATCTCGGGGTCGTAGGGCAGGAACGCCTCGCCCCAGTCGTATTTGGCGCTCTTCACCAGGTTGCCGCGCATGCCGGAGGAGTTGAAGGCGATCGCCGCCTCGCCGGAAACAGCAGCGGATCGGGCGCGTTGTCGCGGCCGGCGTATTTGAACGTGCCGTCCTTCGCCATGTCCAGCAGCCGCTCGATGTGCTTCACATGGGCCTTGCTGTTGAACACCAGCTGGGCGTCGAGCCCGTCGAACCCGTCCTCCTTGCTGGCGAACGGCAGGTTGTGCAGGGCGCTGTATTGCTCGAGCTGGATCCAGGTCGGCCAGGAGGTGGTCATCGGCACCGGCGCGGCGTCCTTGTGCCTTGATCGTCTCGGCGGCCTTGCACGACCTCCTGCCAGGTGGCCGGGCGGCTTGTCGGGGTCCAGGCCGGCCTTGCGGAAGGCGTCCTTGTTGTACCACATCACGGCGGTCGAGGAGTTGAACGGCATCGACGCCATGCGCCCGTCGGCCAGGCTGTAGTAGCCGCGCACCGCGGGGATGTAGGCCTTCGGGTCGATCGTGACGCCGGTTTCCTTCGCCAGTTCCCACACCGGCTTCACCGCCTTGCCGGCGGCGAGCATGGTGCCGGTGCCGACCTCGAACACCTGCACCAGATGCGGCGCCTGGCCGGCGCGGGAGGCGGCGATGGTCGCGGTCAGCGTGTCGGCGTAGCCGCCCTTGTAGATCGCCTCGACCTCCACCGCGTCCTGGCTCTGCGTTGAAGCCGTCGGCGATGCGGGTGACCTCATCGCCGAGGGCGGCGGTCATCGCGTGCCACCAGACGATCTTGGTCTTGTCGGCGGCGTCGGGTGTCGGCAGGCGGCGAGGACTAACGGGGCGGCGAGCAGGGTGCGGCGCTTCATTGACGTTTTCCTCACCTGGAATGATTCGCAGCCGTTAACGATGCAGCGTTGCATCCCGATTACCGTTTTATGACGCTTGGGTGAAGGGGTTTGCGTTGGGCTGCTGGTCTTTCGGGTCGTCATCAGTGCAGGTCGCGCTATACGGCTCGGTCATGCTGCTTGCCAACGCGCCCAATAGTCTTAATCCGTTGTCAATCCTGGCATCCCAGTTCTGTCCGCAACTCAGGCGCAGACAGTTGCCGTATCGACCGCTGGCCGAAAACACATCGCCCGGCGCGAAGCAGACGCCTTTTTCCAACGCCTGATGGAACAACGCGCGGGCCGAGATCGATGACGGCAACTCCAACCAGAGAACGAACCCGCCGGCGGGCTGGGTGATGCGCGTGCCCTTTGGAAACACCTTGTCGATCGTGCGGATCATCTGGTGCAAATTGTCCTCGAAGGTTCGCCTGATCCGCCGCAGGTGACTGTCGTATCCGCCGGATGACAAAAAGTCCGCAAGTGCGGCCTGTGGCAATGCCGGGCCGCAGAGTGTGGTGGCGAACTTGGTTTCCAGCAGCCTTTGCATGTGGCGGCGGCTGACGATCCAGCCAACACGGTAGCCCGGTGCGACGGTTTTAGAGAACGAACTGCAGTAGATCGTGTTGTCGTGTCGATCCAGCGCCATAAACGGGAGAGGCCGGTCCTTGCCGAAGTAAATGTCGCCGTAGATGTCGTCCTCGATCAGGGGCACCTGATGGGCGGCGAGCAGGTCCAGGATTGCGATTTTCTTGTCCTCGGTCATTGTGCAACCGAGCGGGTTACTGAAGCTGGAGGAGAACAGACAGGCTTTGATGGCGCGGTCGTGCAATGCCCGCTGCAGTGCTGCGAGGTCGATGCCAGTGACCGCATCCGTCGGGAGTTCCAGCACCTTCAGGCCGAGCGCTTCGACCGCTTGCAGCATGCCGAAATAGGTCGGCGATTCGACCGCGATGGTGTCGCCTGGTCCGGCGACGACGCGCAAGGCCAGCGCCAGGGCCTCGGTGCATCCACAGGTGATGGCGATGTCGTCGGCCGGCAGAACCTGCCCCCATCGCAGGGCGCGGCGGGCGATTTCCTGGCGCAGGCGCTGGTCGCCCTGGGGGACGGTGTAGGTGTTGTACTCCTTGCCTTTCAGCCGGGCGGCGCGCGCCAGGAACCGGTCCAGATTGCCCGCCGCAAGCAGTTCCGCGCTGGGGATGGCACAGCCCAGCGGCACGAGGCGCGGGTCGGCGGCGTGCTGCAGCAGCTTCAGCACGACTTTGGATACGGTGACGGTGACCGGCTCGCCGGGGGGATGGGAGGTCGCGGGCGGGTCCAGCCCGATCCGGGTGTTCCTGGTGACGACAAAGCCGGAACGCGGCCTGGCTTCGATAATGCCCTGGTCTTCCAGCAGGCGGTAGGCTTGCAATGCCGTGGAGAGGCTGGCGCGGCGCTGGCGACCGATTTCGCGCAGTGAGGGGACGCGAGCGCCGGGCCGCAGCGTGCCGTTGTCCACCAGTGCGGTGATGTAGTGCGCCAGTTCCTCGTAGAGGTGGGCTGGGTGCGCCCGCATGTGGTTGGCCTTCCAGGGAGATCGGCCTGGCTACAACTGTTATGGGTACAATTCCAGTCAATTGTATCTGTTATGGGTCTGGGTGTATCGGCTATAGCGTCTCCCATGACACGTTTCCCAACCAACGATATCATGACACTGATCGGTCCGGCCCCGCGTTACGATTTGGCGGAGAGCCTGGGTCCGAACCAGCATTTGCGTGACGTTCTGGCAGACCTGGACGACATCCCGCTGGGGTATGGATCGCCAGCGGGTGATCCGGCGCTGCGTGCGGCGATCGCCGAACGGCATGGTGTTTGTGCGGACGACATCGTGGTCACCTCGGGCGGGATGCATGCGTTGTTCCTGCTTGGGTTCTGCCTGTGCGAGCGCGGCGACGAGGCGGTCGTGACGGCGCCGCTGTTTCCGCTGGCCCGGACGACGCTGGAGGCTGTCGGGGCATGCGTTCGCACCGTGCGGGTAAATTTCGCGGACCGCTATCAGCCGGCGATCGACCGCGTGCGCGCCGAGCTGTCGGAATGCACGAAGCTGGTCAGCCTGGCATCGCCGCAAAACCCCTCCGGCGTGGCGATCCCGTTCGATACTATCGCCGCGATCCTGCGTGAGATGGAGGCGAAGTGCCCGCAGGCGTATTTGCTGGTGGACGAAACCTACCGCGAGGCGGTGTATGGGACCGATCCGGTGGGTCGCAGTGCCGTCAGCCTGGGGTCGAGAGTCGTTTCTGTCGCCTCATTATCGAAATGCCACGGCGCGCCCGGGATACGGATTGGCTGGGCGGTCACGCGAGATCGGGGACTGCGCGCGCAGCTTGTGGTCGGCAAATTCAGTTCTGTCCTGTCCTGCTCCGCCGTGGATGAAGCCATCGCACTGCAAGTGCTGCGGCAAAACCACCAGGCCCGGCGCGACCATTTTGCCGCAGGGCTGGCGCGGACGGAGGCATGGGTCGGGCTGAATGCGCACCGCGTGGAATGGGTCCGTCCTGACACGGGCGCGATCTGCTGCATACGATTGCGCTCGGATAGATTCGATGACACTGCCGTCGGGCGTTTCTACGACGCGGCGGCGGCTCATGATGTCCGCGTCGCCAGTGGTTCCTGGTTTGGCGACGAGGTGCGTGTGTTCCGGCTGGGCTTTGGCCTGCTTCCGATGGCGGAACTCGACGCGGCCCTGGCTGGCGTTTCCGCGGTTCTCGACAAGGTATCCAACACATGACCCGTCATTTCTATACACTGGATGTTTTCACCGGGCAGGCGCTGGCGGGTAATCCACTCGCCGTCGTGCTGGACGCGCAAGGGCTGGATGGCGGCCGGATGCAGGCCATCGCCGGAGAGTTCAATCTGTCGGAGACGGTGTTTGTCGCCGCTCCGGCGGTGGTGGGCCACCGGGCGAGCATTCGTATTTTTACCCCGGGACGGGAGGTGCCGTTCGCTGGTCATCCGACGGTTGGCACGGCTGTGCTGCTGGGTTTGCTCGACCAGCAGGGACGGATCGGAACGGTTGACTTTGTCCTTGAGGAGCAGATCGGCCTGGTGCCTTGTGTGGTGAAGGTGTTGGGTCCGGAGCTCGGGCATGCTGCGTTTACGCTGCCTCGGCTGCCGCAGCGCGTTGGATCTTTGCCGGACAAGGCGACGTTGGCGCGTGGCTTGGGCCTGGAGGAAGCGGATATCGGGTTCGCGAGGCACGAACCAGGCGTTTACTCGGCGGGGAATCCATTTCGGTGTGTGCCGTTGCGCAGCCGTGAGGCGGTTACCAGGGCGCGGCCGCAGGGGGACGCGTTTGGTCGCGCGTTCAACGTGGAGGGCGATGGGTTTACCAATGCGTTCGTCTATTGCGCCGAACCGCTCGATCCGGCGCATGGATTTCATGCCCGCATGTTTGCCCCGAGCGTGGGTGTGCCGGAAGATCCGGCGACGGGGTCGGCGGCGGCGGCTTTCGCGGGCGTGTTCATGGATTTCGAAAAGCCTGCCGACGGGTCGCATACGTTCGTCATTGAGCAGGGCGACGCGATGGGGCGTCCGTCCCGGATCACGGTGTCGTTGGATGTCAGTGAGGGAAGGTTGCGGCAGGCAAGGATCGGGGGAGAGGCAGTGATTGTCAGCGAGGGGCGACTGCTGGTGTGATTGCGGGCGTTTTCCGTGCGCATCAGTGTGTTGGGCGTCAGCACATTGTTTGCGGTCACGGCCTCTGTGTATTGGGATGGCTTACCTAAACGGAAGCCGGCTGTGGGACAGGGTGCGAGGTGTCCGCTGTGAGCGCATCGAACGACGCATCGATTGGAGTGCCGGACGGCCCACAGCCTCGGGCTTGGCTTCAGCCGACGGCGGAATTTTGTTGCAGACCGGACAAGTAAGCTGCACCGAACTGGCTACCGGTGCGACGGTCGTGTTCTGCCAGCAGATGCAGGACGACGTCGATCGACTGATAGCAGTCATGCAGGATTGCCGCCATGTTCAGAAGCTGATCGTCCTGCAGCAGGTCAAGACGCGTGATGTCGCGCATGAAGACCGCGTCGGCCCAAAGCAACTGGCTCATGCCGCCAAAGATGTTGTTGTTGACCAACAAGGGGCGGATTATCCGGCTAACCTGGGGGAAGAAGCGATGAAACATAAAGCCTTGCTGGCGCAGGAAACTCTCGACCTCTGAAAACAGCGGCTGGCCGACATACATGGACAGGAATTCCACTTCAGTCTGGATAACCAGCGTGTCGCGCAGGCAATTCTGCGCGTTGCGCAGTGCCATCAGTTCGCCGCCTTGAATATCGATTTTGATCAACTGGACTCCGTGCGTCTCGGCAACGTCATCCAGCCGGACTGTCTTGATGTCCTCGGTCGACAGGACGCGTCCCCAGTCCGGAAATCCATGGAACAGGTTGAGCACGTCCGGATTGGGACGCAGCAGCGACGTCATACCTGGGGCCTGGCAGATGTGCAGGGTATGCTGTTCGCCGTCGGCGACGGCCCATGGCAGGTAAGTCTCGTGTGGCCCCTTCATTTCGTTCAGCTTCGCCAGTGCCAGCGGATTTGGCTCGAAGCCGACAACCGTGGCGTGTCCGCCCTGCAGCATGGCGGCATAGGGCGGCGTGCCGTCGATGGGATTTGCCCCGATGTCAACGACCTTGACCTGTATCATCGTTGACGTCAGCGCACTGAACGACTGGTTCGCTGGGTTATCCATGACGATGCTTCTGGCTCCGGTTTGGTCACCCCGCTCGGGCGCCGGTAAAGGTGGCGCGGAATGGAGGCCATTGGTGTTTGAGGTTTCGTGGGGCGGTGCCAGCCAAAGGCGGCGATCAGCCGGAATCGCTGTGGCGCTGTGGCGGGAGGCAAGCGCGTTTGTATAGGCTTGCTCGTAGGCCTGCTGGTCAAGAAAGCCAGCCGCCTCCTGGTCCAGTTCGATGCCGATTTCATCGTAGATGGGAAGATTGATTAAGTCGGGTTCCGGGAGCCGGCCTGACAAATAGTCATCCCACATTTGTGCATACAGAGATTCCAGCCGTGTCACCAGCAGCGGCGTATCGAACAAGACGCAGCGATCGCGGGCGGCTTTCAGCTTGGTCTTCATGGCACGCAACAAGTCGGGGCTGGTGCCAAGTTCAACCGCGCGTTCGACATAGGCTTCCGGACTGTCGCACACGAGCTCGGGAAGACCGGCTGCGGTGACCAGGCTTGCGCAAACTCGCGATGCGAAACTGAGGCCCGCGATCGTCAGGGCGGGTATGCCCATCCACAATGAGTCCGACGCGGTTGTGTGTGCGCCATAAGGTGACGTGTCGAGAAATAGGTCGGCCAGCTGATACCGTGCCATATGTTCGGCATTTCCTGCGCGTCGCGCGAATATCAGCCGGTCCGGCGTGATACCGCTGCGGACCGCCTGCTGGCGCAGCCGCTCCTCGGTGGGCGCATCGTTGGAAAGCAGCCAAAGAACGGCGCCTGGCACACGGGCGAGGATTGTCATCCAGCACTGGAACAGTGCCGGGGTGATCTTCTGGGGGCCGTTGAAGCAGCAATACACCATCGCTGCGTCAGGCAGACCTACCTGATGACGGGTGGGTGGTTCGGCGACGATCCGCTGACGATCGGTCGGCTGGTAGCAGGGCAGCCGCACAACGCGCTCACTGTAGTATTTTTCGTGGGACGCCGGGATGATCGTCTCGTCGGCGATAATGTACTTGTGGTGCGGCGTTCCCATGCTGCCGGGATAACCGAGCCAGTTGACTATCACCGGGGCTGGCCGCAAGGCGAACATCGTGGTCGGCACACTGTTGGTATGGCCGCCGAGATCAACCAGGATGTCGATCTTGTCGTCCATGATCGCCTGCGCGGCCCGTGTGTCGGGCCAGCCAGCGATGTCGGTCCAGTGGTCGACGGTTTGTCTGATCCGCGCCTGCGTGGCATCCAGGCCGGGCGGTCCCGAGTAGTATGCGAAGACCTCGACTTTGCTACGATCGTGCAAGCCGAACAGTTCCACCGTCAGGAAACCGACGGCATGCCCGCGCAAATCCGGCGAGACATAGCCGATCCGCAATGGCCTGTCCCGGATAGCCTGCTGGGCAGGTGGGCTCCAGCAGCGGAGCGCACGGGGCGTCGCGGATGCCATGACGTCCTGCCGGAAATAGCGCGCGGCAGCGGACAGCTGAAGCAGTGGGTCGTTGGTGTGGACTGCCAGGACCATCGGCGAGAGTGCGGCGACCAGGTTCGACCGCGACAGCGTCCCCCACGCCTCGATGGATGGCCATATGCACTGCACCTGTCGCATGGCGACCCAATGGTCGGCGACGTCGCGCTGACCGGGGTTGAGCTCCAGACACTGCCGAAGGGCGGCCTCGGCGCGCGGATAATCACGTGCGCCTTGGTAGACGCGGGCCAGATGCCGCAGGGCTATGGTCTTGTAGCTGAGAGTCCGGTCGTCCAGCGGCACCGGACTATCGGCGACGTGCAACCAGTGGACGGCCGCGTCGTATAGACGGCCAAGCCGTTCAAGGGCTACGCCTGCGTTGATGTAAGCGGACAGGAATGTCGGCGCGAGGCGAATCGCCTCCGCCAGAGCTGTTTCCGCTTGTGCATAGCGGCCTATCTGACTGAGCAGGGTGCCATAGTTGAAATACACTGCGTAACGCAGCGGATCGAGTGGATGACGGTACAGCCACTGCTCGTAGAGTTCGAGGATAAGGTCGGCGTCGTTCGTTTCCGACTTGCCGCTGACCAGCGCGATCAGTTCGGCAAAGCTGAGGTCGGCACTTTCGATACCAGATGGGCCGATCGGCTTCGCTTCAGGCGCCAATGTTGCGGCATCAGTCCCGCTGGCACTGGTTGATGGCGTGGCGTCCGGCTTTGGCTCCTGCAGCAAAATCATCCGGCGACCGATGCGCTGGTCCGGCCGCGTTGATATCGGCTGAACATCGGTGGCAAATCGACGGTCTCCTGCGCGCTTCGGCCGGCCTGGATCGTCGATGAAGCGCGACCTGTGTCTGGCATTAAGATAGTCATGCTACCCTGTTTCGAGAGTGTTATAGGCATCGGCGCTGCCAACCTGCGGAACGTTGAGGTAACCTGGAGCCATTCGCACACACTGGCATTCATGCAGTGCCGTATTGACCGAAAATCGTAAAGAATTGGTAAATTTTTCGGACGGTGGGATTGAGCGATCGGGTGGCCCTTGGGCGTCACGGGGTCGCTTTCACAATGAACTCGTGGAGGCGATGACAGCCTGATCGACACCAATTTGATGAATTGTCGCGCGATCCGATCAAGGTTTTCGAAACCTTTCGCCATGCAACGGCAGCCGTTCGGCCGGGCGATATCCGATGAACGATTTGGCGCTGGGTCACACCGTCGGCGTCGGAGCCTATTCCCTTCCCTGGGAAGCCGAGACGGGCACAGTGGGCGGCGACGTCGGCGACAAGGGTTGCGGCGTCTTTCGGCCGGTGAGATCGTCGCCGGCACTGGCTGGCATAAAGAAAGCGATCGGCGCTGCTGCCAGGGTCATCAGTCCAACCACCACGAAGGCGGCACTGAAGTCTGAATTCTCCGGCGCCTGGTGGTGAGACATGGTGCGGGCGATCTCCAGCGAAAGTGCGCCGACGGACACGCCGATCGTCGCGGCAAGTTGCTGGCCCGCAGTGTAGAGGCTGGTCGCGGCGCTCATTTGCGCGCGTGGCACATCGCCGTAGGCCAAGGTGTTGTAGGCGGTGAACTGCAGGGAGCGCAGGAAACCGCCGACCAGAAGCACGAGATAGATCGCCGCGGCCGGCCAGGTCGGGCGGAACAGCGCGCAGGCCGTCAGCATGATGCCGGACAGCACGCCGTTCCAGATCAGGGTGTCGCGGAAGCCGAACAGCCGCAGCGCATGCTGCGCGCGCCGGCTTCATCACCAGCGCACCGGCCGAACTGGCGAAGGTGATCAGGCCGCTTTGCACCGCGGAATTGCCGAAGCCCACCTGCAGCATCATCGGCAGCAGGAACGGAATGGCGCCGATGCCGGTGCGGAACAGCATCATGGCGCTGAACGACAGGCCGAAGCAGGGCAGCCGCATCAGGGTGAAATCGAGCAGCGGCGCTGGGGTCCGGCGGGCGTGCAGGTAATACAGGAAGGCGATCGCCAGGCCGGCGGCGATCATCGCCTCGGTCACCTCGGGCGCGACCAGGCCGCGGCCAACGGTTTCCAGCCCGAACATCCCGCATATCAGCGCCAGGCCGGTGAGCGTCAGGCCGCGGATGTCGAATTTGCCGCGCGGTTGGTTCCCGGAAGTCCTGGATGAACAGGGTGACCGCGACGAGGCCGATCAGGCCGACCGGGATGTTGATGAAGAAGGTCCAGCGCCAGTTGAAGTAGGTGACGATGAAGCCACCCACCGGCGGCCCGACCACAGGTCCCAGCAGGGCGGGCATGGTGAGCCAAGCCATCGCGGCGACCAGTTCCGACTTGGCGGCGGTGCGCAGCAGCAGCAAGCGGCCCACCGGCACCATCATCGCGCCGCCGATACCCTGCAGGATTCTGCGAGGCGACCAGTTCGACCAGGCCGTTGGACAGGCCGCACAGGATCGAACCGATGGTGAATACGATGATCGCGCCGCGAAACACGTTGCGCGTGCCGTAGCGGTCCGCCACCCAGCCGCTGGCGGGAATGAACACCGTCAGGCTGAGCAGGTATGATGTCAGCGCGACGTTCATGCGCACCGGGTCGTAGCCGAAGCTTCGCGCCATCGTAGGCAATGCGGTGGCAATGACCGTCGAATCGAGATTCTGCATGAACAGCGCGCTGGCGACGATCACGGCGGTCAGTCGGGTTTGGCGAGAAACCCCGGTCGAACGGATGGTGGGTTGAACCGTCATGGGCGCAGTGTCGCGCGACAATCGTCAGGGGGAAAGCCCCAAGATACACGCAGTAGTTGTATTTGCCGCAACTAGTCTTAAAATGCCTGTGCCGAAACGTCCGAAAGCCGCCCGATGTCGCGCCCGACTGATGACGTCAAGAACTGGATGCACATGTTCCGCTGGATCGTGAAGCTGATCCGCGACGAATTCGAGGTCGACGAGGCGACACTTACGCGCTCCGCCGTGCTCGAATCAGACTGTGGCTTGGTTATTGAGCAGGTGGAAACCGTTCTCGGGGTCATAGGCGAGAGCTTTCAGGTTCGTTTCCCGAGTGGTACGCTGGACGAAGTGGTGAAATTGGAGGAGCTTTGTATGCTCGCCGCCTGGATGAAGGGGCTGTACAAGCGGCCTGAATTCATCTCCGCGGGCTTTGAGGAACGCTGCCGGACCGACAACCCGCTTTGTGCCTGACAGAGAAAACGGCTGCGCTGAACGGCCTGTATTGTAAGTTTGGGTATTCTTGACGCGGCGCTACATACAATCGAATGTCCAAATCGGCTCTATTCCAGCTCAATTTCTTCTGGCCTGTGGCCGAATATCCACATTCTCCATGCAGGATTATGACTCCGAGGCTCCTGGAGCGGCGAAATCATCGAGGACAAGGGTAGGCCTTTCCCGCCAGCCTGGACCGCCAACAGACGCGTACGGAAGTATAGAACCGATCCGTTTCTTAACAGTTCTTTAATGTATTTGTGATCGAGGTTGGTGTTGGCTGGGCCTCGCGAGCGCGGTTTGGACAGTAGGGGCATCGGCTTCAGTGTCTCATTACTGAAACTTCACAACCAGTTGGGACAAAACACTGATAGGAAGACGCGTCTCGGGATACAAGGAGGGTTCATGCGCGCCGCAGTATTCGGATTTGCTATTGCCACCATCCTGTCGACCGCCGCCCAGGCGCAAGAAGCGCCGGTCGTGGTGGAGCTTTTCACATCCCAAGGTTGCTCGTCGTGTCCACCCGCGGACGCGTTTCTAACCGACCTTGCCCGTCAACGCCGCGACGTGCTGCCGCTCGCGTTCCATGTCACGTACTGGAACTATCTCGGTTGGAAGGATCCCTATTCGCTGGACGCGGCGACGGCCCGGCAGCGCGATTACGCCCGGCATCTGGGCGACGACGGCGTCTACACGCCGCAAATGGTGGTGGACGGCGCGACCGGGTTTGTCGGTTCAAGGCGTTCGCAGGGCCTGGACGCCATCGCCGGCGCGGCGCGTAAACCCGTCAAGGTCAGCCTGACGCGCGACGGCTCCGATCTGGTGGTCACGGTGGGCGGCGGAAGCGGGCACGCCCAGGTGCTGCTGGTCGGATTCGATCCGGAGCACGAGACCCGTGTCGGACGCGGGGAGAATGGCGGCCGGACCCTGACGGAATCCAACATCGTCCGGTCATTGACACCCGTTGGCGCGTGGACCGGGCCGGCCATCGAGTTGCGGTCGCGGCCCGCGGCGGGTGAAGGCTTCGCTGCCCTGCTGCAAGCTGAAGATGGCCACATCATCGGTGCCGCTCGTCTGCGCTCCTGACGCCGGCGGGATCCTCCTGAGCGCTTGACCCTCAGCGCCTGATCGGTTCAGGCTCAATCCATCAGGCGCTGAATCTCCTTGTTTGAGAGGGCGATACACGTCTGAAGTTGGGTCGACCTCGGACGATCGCACGCCCGCGGACAGGCGATCAAAATGGGGAAAGCGCCAGACGGAGCAAACGCCAGGGAGCGATGCGTCATGAAATTTGGCCTGCTGTATGAGTTGCAGCTTCCCCGCCCGTGGGACAACAGAGCCGAACATCGAATGATTCATGATGCGCTGGCAGAGGTTGTGCTGGCCGACGCGCTTGGGTTCGACTGCGTCTGGGCGAATGAGCACCATTTCCTGGAGGAGTACTCGCATTCCTCGGCGCCGGAGGTATTCCTGGCTGCCGCCGCGGCGCGCACCAGGCAGATCCATATCGGCCATGCCGTCGTGCTGTCGCCACCGGGCTACAATGCGCCGGCCCGCGTGGCGGAACGGATCGCGACGCTGGATTTGATCAGCAGCGGCCGGGTGGAATGGGGCACCGGCCAGTCGGCATCCCGCACGGAACTGGAGGGGTTCGGGGTCGATCAGGCCACCAAACGGGCGCAATGGGCGGAAGCGACCGAGCAGACGGCGAACATGATGGTGATGGAGCCGTATCCGGGGTTTGAGGGCCAGTTTTTCTCGATGCCCACACGCAATGTCGTCCCCAAGCCGTATCAGACCCCGCATCCGCCGATCTGGGTGGCCTGTTCGAACCGGGAAACCATCCACGCGGCGGCTCGGGCGGGGATCGGCGCGCTGGCATTTGCCTTCATCGATCCAGCCGAAGCGGGCAAATGGGCGACCGAGTATTACAACATCATCAAATCCGACGAATGCATACCGATCGGCCATACGGTGAACGCCAACATCGCCATGGCAACCGGATTTTCGGTGCACCACGACGAGGCGGAGGCGAAGGCGCGCGGCCTGGAGGCGTTTCAGTATTTCGGCTTCGCGCTTGGTCACTTCTATGTCTACGGCCGGCACAAGCCGGGCGTGACCAACGTGTGGGAGCGTTTCCAGGCGGCCAAGGATTCACTGCCGGATGTGGCGCACGGCAATGGCATCGGCACGCCGGAGCAGTTGCGGGAACGTCTGCTGGCCTACCAGGATGCCGGGGTGGACCAGGTGATCTTTGTGCAGCAGGCGGGACGCAACACACACGAGCATATCATCGATTCGCTGAAGCTGTTCGCCAGCGAGGTGATGCCGCGGATGAAGCACGATGCCGCCGAACGGGAACGCCGCAAGCAGGAGGAGCTGGCGCCCTACATCGCCGCCGCGTTGAAGCGCAAGCCGTGGATGCAGCCGCTGCCGCGCGACCAGATCCCGGTGGTGGAGGCGTACGGCAAGACGGTTGTCGCCGCGACGGACACGACCGAGAAGCCCACCTACCGGATCGGCAAGGCCGGCGGTTTCGAGGTGCCGATGGAGGATCTTGCCGCGAAGAAGCTGGGCACGGCAGCGGAGTAGCGGCTTCGCTCAATCTTGCATTGAAGAAATAAGCCTCGTATCTCGACGCCCATCGAGAAGGTCCTGGGGGAAACGTGTTTCATCAACTGCTCACACCGGTTGGCGACAGCCTGCCGCTGTCGTTTCTGGTCGCCGTGCTGCCGATCGTCGTGGTCCTGGTGATGCTGGGTGTGCTGCGGCGGCCTGCCTGGCAGGCGTCTCTGGCTGGACTGATCGTCGGTTTGGTGATCGCCGTGACGGGTTGGCAGATGCCGGCCAGCTTGGCGCTGGACAGCATTGCCGCGGGCGCCGTGTTCGCGCTGTGGCCGGTGATGTGGATCGTGTTCAACGCGCTGCTGCTCTACAATATCGCGGTGGCGTCCGGCCGGTTCGACGCGTTCCGCGACTGGGTGCTGGACCACCTGCCGAATGACCGGCGCATCGTGCTGGTGGTGATCGGGTTCTGCTTCGGCTGTCTGCTGGAAGGTATTTCCGGGTTCGGCACGCCGGTCGCGATCACCAGCGCGCTGCTGATCCTGGTCGGCTTCCCGCCGCTGGAGGCGCTGACCTTCACCCTGATCTTCAACACCGCGCCGGTGGCGTTCGGGGCGCTGGGCGCGCCGGTCACGGTGCTGGGCCAGGTGACCGGGCCTGCCGGCGGTGCAGCTTGGCGCCATGATCGGGCGGCAGTTGCCGTTCCTGGCGATGCTGCTGCCGTTCTACGTGATTGCGATCTATGGCGGCGTGCGGTCGGTGCGGGCGCTTTGGCCGGTGCTGCTGGTGGCGGGCGTCAGCTTCGCTGCCGGGCAGTTCGTGTCGTCCAACTTCCTGGATTATGCGCTGACCGACGTGCTGTCGTCGATGACGGCGCTGATCGTGACGCTGCTGTTCCTGCAGGTGTGGAAGCCCGAGGTCGATCCGGCGTTCGCCATGAGCGCCAAGGCGCTGGGCGCCGCGCGGCAGACGTCGGTGCCGGCGTGGCAGGGATGGTTGCCGTGGATCGTGGTGTCCGTGGTGGTGATCGCCTGGACCAACCTGAAGGTGTTCAATATCGGCATGCAGCCGATCCAATGGCCGGGGCTGCACAACCAGATCGCGATCACGCTTTACAACGACAAGCCGTATGGCGCTGTCTGGGTGTTCCAGCCGCTGGCGACGGGCACGGCGATCCTGCTCGCGGCGATCATCACCGCAGCCCTGGTCGGCGTGGGACCGAGCCGGTTTGTCGACGGCGGTCGGCGCGACCTGGCGGCAAAGCCGGATCGCAATCCTGACCGTCGCGCTGATCGTCGCGCTGGCCTACCTGATGAACTACTCCGGCATGAACTACACGCTGGGCATGGGCGTCGCGTCGATGGGGATCATCTTTCCGCTGGTGTCGCCGTTCCTGGGCTGGGTGGCGGTGTTCCTGTCGGGCAGCGACACCTCGGGCAACGCGCTGTTCGGCAACCTGCAGGTGGTGGCGGCCAATCAGCTTGGCCTGAACCCGGTGCTGATCGCCGCGACCAATTCCTCGGGCGGCGTGATGGGCAAGATGATCTCGCCGCAGAACATCGCCACCGGCGTGTCGGTCACCGACCTGAAGGGACAGGAGGGCGTGGTGTTCGCCCGCACCTTCAAGCACAGCGTCGCACTGACGTTGCTGCTGGGTCTGCTGGTGCTGCTGCAGCAGTATGTGGTGCCGTGGATGATCCCCTGATGCAGCGTCCCGGAGCGGATTGTCCCGGGACGCACTCAGCGATCAGCGCATGAAGCCTTCGAGCTCGACTTCGGCCCAGTCGAGGACCTGGTCGATCGTCTGTCCAGAGTGCAGTTTCGCCAGCATCGTGGGATGGATCGCGCGATGGTACATCTGCACCGCGATTCCCGGGGGCGCGGGATAGGCGGTGATGCTGGCCCGGGACTGGTGCCATGGACGCAGCGGGTAGTTGTAAACCGTGCCTGTCGGTGGCCCCACCTGTGACCAGATCGGGAAGTCGGACATGCTCAGGAATGGCGGCAGGTCGTAGCCTTCGGAGGCAATGCAGCGCTGCTCCACCTGCGGCCGCTGCTGCAGATAGGCCAGGATTTCCTTCGCGGCGCTCTTGTTCTGGCTGAAACTCCAGATCCCGTAGAATGCGAAATTGTAGGGGATGAAGCGGCCGGCGGGACCGCTTGGCATCGGGAAGTGCCAGGTGTCCGCGGCCACCGCCGGCGCATCCCGCTTGGCGACCGCCCAGGCGGAGGGCGGGTTCATGATCAGTGCCGACCGGCCGGAGATCAGGGCGCGGTTGTTCGATGCATCGTCGTAGCTGACGGTATCGTCCGGCAGCACTTTGACCAGCCGCTGCCCCCACTCCAGCATGCGGCGGACTTTGTCTGAACGCAGCTGGATCTCGCCCTTGGCGTCGACGAGATCAGCGCCGAAGGCGGTGAACCACGAGCCGCTGTTGTTGATCGAGTCGTCGGTCGATCCCAGGCCGAGGCCGAACGGGTAGCCCGCCTTGTGGCAGGCCTCGGCGGCGGCGAGGAAAGCATCGTAGGTCCAGTCGACGCCCAGCGGTTTGTCGGACGGTGCGGCCGGATACATCGCCAGCACATCCACGCCGGCGTATTTCTTCAGCATGCTGATCCGGCCCGCACAAGTCAGATTGAGCGAGCCTGTGCTGTTCGGTATCGCCCGCCAGTGCTGGTCGACGAGGCCGAGGTAGCGGTAGGTGTCGCCGTACTGGCCGTACTGGCGCTGCAGGTCGGCGACGACATCGTCCACCGGCTCCAACCCGTCGGCATAGTTGATCACGTCCCAGTTTCCGATCGGCAGCACATCGTGGCCGGCGCGAGCCTGGTATTCGACGGCGGCGGTCAGAATGAGTTTGCTGCCGCTGGAGGTGATGAAGTCGATGGTGACCTCGACTTTGTTCTTGGCGGCCCAGGCTTCGACCTGCTGGCGCATGACGTCGTTGGTGCGGGGCACCCAATGGTCCCAGAACCCAAGGGAAAGCTTGCCGGCGGCGCCGGCGGTGCGAATGTGAACGAGAGGCAAAGCGGCGGCGGCGCCGATACCGATGGCTGTCCGCCGCGTGAGGTGACGCGGTTTCGACATGACCCATACTCCCTGTTCGACACCCGTTCGTTGGCGGGTATCGTTGCCTTGTTGTCAGCTCGCGCTTGTCGCGCGACACAGTCAGATCGCGCGCTTGTCGCGCGACACAGTCAGACAGCGCGCTTGTCGCGCGACGAAGCCACGTCGATGACTTCAACCAAGGCACTCGGGAAGGCTCGTGGGGGTTGCGGCCACCAGCGTGCGGCTTCAGTGTTGAAAAATTGCGTTCATGAAAGCAAGCCAACAGACCATGATGTGTTTAGCCGCGATGCGGGGTGTGGGTTTGGCGGTGGCTGCCCTGGTGGCGGCTGGATCAGCCGCACTGGCGGAAGTGCCAGAGGTGCGGATCGCCCGCCAGTTTTCGATGGGTTATCTGCAATTCAACGTCATCGAGCATGAAAAGCTGATCCAGAAGCATGCCGCGGCTTTGGGCATACCGGAGGTGAAGGTCTCGGGCGTGCGGTTCAACGGGCCGGCTTCGATGAACGACGCGCTGCTATCAAACTCGGTCGATATCGTGGGTGGCAGTCCGAACGGGATGTTCACGCTGTGGGCCAAGGCGCGTGGCACACCGCAGGAGGTGCGGGCGATCACCGCGCTAGTCACGCTGCCCTACATGATCACCAGCAATGATCCGACGATCACAACGATCGCGGATCTGGGGAAGTGCAAGAAGATCCCGGTGCCGTCGGTGCGGGTTTCATCGCCGGCGGTGACCGTGCAGATGGCGGCGGCGAAGCTTTATGGGATCAAGGCGTTTGCGCGGTTTGATACGGCGACGGTGACGATGTCGCCCGCCGATGCGACGATCGCGCTGCTGACCGGAAGCGGCGACATCAATTGCTCGGTCGCGCTGCCGCCCTATCTGCAGCAACAGTTGGAGCATCCGAACATCCATGTGGTAGCGAACTCGTTCGACCTGGCGGGCGGGCCGACGACCTACACCGTTGCCTACACGTCGATGCGCTTCCACGATCGCAACCCGGCACTTTATCGGGCGGTGTATGAAGCGCTGGGGGAAGCGACAGAGTTGGTGCGGAACGATATCCGCACGGCGTCGCGCTATTGGATCGAGGACAGCGAGTCGAAGCTGAGCGTCGATTTCGTGGCGGCTGCCGGGTCTGGGCCTGGAACGGAATGGACGACCGTACCGCTGGACACGCTGAAGGCCGCCGCGTTCATGGCGGAGGTCGGCACGATCAAGGTGAAGCCGGTGTCGTGGAAGGACTATTTCTTCGCGGAGGCTTACGGACTGCCGGGAAGTTGATTGTCTGCTAGGCAGCTTTATCCAACGGCCGAGCCCGCCGGACCGGGTGACTCGTGCGGCGTTGATGAGCTGCTGAGACACCGTCATCGACGGGAAAGCCTATTGCTTGGCCAGCCAAGTGGTCGCGGCGTCGTCCGCACCGGATGGCAACGGCGCCTGGGGGTGATAAATCCATTGGATAATGTCTTCTATCGGCGTTGCACGGCCGGTGTCGCGCAACAGCATGTGGTACCCGCCTGGGTAGAACGCGCGTCTTGGGCCGGATGGCAGGGCGCGCCAGGTGGCAGCCGTGGCCTGGGGGGGCACCAACTCATCATGCCCGCCGTACAGGAACAGAGCCGGCGCATGAAAATGCGGCGCAGCGGCCATGGCCTGATCCATCAGGTCGACCAGGCCTTTGATGGCATCAACCCGAGCACCGAAGATTGTCAGCGGATCGGTCGACAGACGGCGTAGTGCCTCCCGGTTGTTGCTGGCCGTCACCTTGACGAGACTGCCGCCGGTCAGAACCAGACCAGGAACGGTGTGATCGAACACCCAAAGGGCGCTTCGCATCAGCAAATTCATTTCCGCGCGACCCCATACCGCCGGCGCGATCAGCACATAGCCGTCGACCGGCGGCGGGTCAGGTTCGGTTGCCAGGACCATAAGGGCGGCGGCCCCCATGCTCTCACCCATTAGGATCAGCCTCGCTTTGGGATAGCGGCGGCGCAGCAGCTGGATCATGACGCGGGCATCGTCGGTGAAGCCGTCCGTGGTGGGCCATAGACCTCGGGTCGGGGTCGCCCCGAAGCCGCGCTGATCCGGCGCGAACACCGCGATGCCGGCGGCGGCGAAATCGGGCCCGGGATATTCCCATGCGTCGCGGCTGTCGTTCATGCCGTGCAAGGCCAGTACGACAACGCCAGGCGGCGCGTCGGGCAGCCATTGCCGGTATGGCAGTGCGGTTCCGTCCGGCATGAGAAAGGAGCCGGCGGTTTGTGCCGGTCTCGCAAGGTCGGGACCCGGTGAGGCGATCCGGGAGACACAGCCGGTTGAGACTATCAAGGTCAGCAGGACCGGGATGTAGCGGAGCTTCACGAGGGCATGGTAGAGATTATTCACCGTATCGGTACCATCGCCGTGCTTCTATGACCAAACAAAGGATCAGACATGCCGGAGGGCGTCGCCCCAGCCAGACCTTCAACGATGACCCCGACCGAGATCATTCGCGTGGATTCGCGTGTCGTGGCTTGCGACGGCGGAGACGGGGCCCTCGGTCATCCCAGGGTGTTCCTGCGGATAGCGGCTGATCAGGTCATGTGTCCTTATTGCTCACGCCTTTATATGCTGAATTCAGGAGCGGATCACGCCAGCGGACATTAACATCGCGGGAGAAATCGGCCCGGAGATCGCGGCTCCGGCGGAAGGGGCGGGCAAGCCGCTGCACCTGATCCTGATTGACGGATCCGGGTTTATCTTCCGTGCGTTCCATGCCTTGCCGCCGATGACCCGGCCTGACGGCACCCATGTCAACGCCGTGTTCGGCTTCACCAACATGCTGGCCAAGTTGCTGAAGGAACATGTCGGCACTCATATCGCGGTCATATTCGATGCCGGGCGGCTGACATTCCGCAACCGCCTGTACGACGCCTACAAGGCGCATCGGCCGCCGCCACCGGAGGAGTTGATTCCGCAGTTTGCCGCTCGTTCGGGAAGCGACCGAGGCCTTCGGCGTGCCGGCGATCGAACTGGCGGACTGGGAGGCTGATGACCTGATCGCTGCCTACTGCGTTGCGGCGACGGATGCCGGCGGCCAGGTCACCATCATTTCGTCCGACAAGGACCTGATGCAGCTTATCCGGCCGGGCGTGGAAATGCTTGATCCGATCAAGCAGAAGCCGATCGGCGCCGCCGAAGTGATGGAGAAGTTCGGCGTCACCCCGGACAAGATGGTCGAGGTGCAGGCGTTGATCGGCGATTCCACCGATAACGTGCCGGGGGTTCCTGGCATCGGGCCAAAGGGCGCGGCCCAGTTGATCAATGAGTTTGGTGATGTCGAGGCGGTGCTGGCGGCGGCGCCCGGCATGAAACCGTCGAAGCGGCGCGATATGCTGATCGACACGCGGACAAGGCGCGGATTTCGCGGGAGCTCGTGCTGCTGCGGACAGATGCGCCGCTGCCGTTGCCGATCGAGGCTTTGAGTCAGCGCGACGCGGATCGTCCGAAGTTGGTTACCTGGCTGACGACGCAGGGATTTCGCAGCACGATCACGCGGCTGGGCCTGGATGGTGCGGCGCCAGCACGACCTGACAAAACGACCGAACCGCAGCCTTCGGTGGACAAGGGTGTGCAATCCGTTGTCGCGTCGGCGTCATCCGGGTTCGGTCCTTATGAGAGCGTGACGTCGGTCGAGGCTTTGCGCGGATGGGTGGCTGAGGCGATCGCGGCTGGCAGGGTCGCAATGGATACCGAGACGGATGCCCTGGGCACGATGCGGGCGAACCTTGTGGGGTTTTCCATGGCCATCGCCCCGGGTCGTGCCTGTTATGTGCCTTTGAGGCACGAGGTTTTGGGCGAACAGATCCGGCTGGAAGCGGCGATCGAGGCGTTGGGGCCGTTGCTGGCTGATCCGTCGGTGCTGAAGATCTTCCAGAACGCCAAGTTCGACATGATGATCCTGTCGCGGGCGGGCTTTCCGATGCCGTCGCCGGTCGATGACACCATGCTGATCTCCTACGCGCAGGAAGCTGGCCTGCACGGACATGGCATGGACGAGCTGTCGCAGCTTCACCTTGGCCACACGCCCATAAGTTTTGATGAGGTCACGGGCACCGGACGCAACCGCGTGCCGTTTGCTCAGGTGCAAATCGAGCGCGCGACCGCTTACGCGGCGGAGGACGCGGATGTCACGCTGCGGCTTTGGGAGACACTGAAGCCCAGGCTGCGGCTGAACGGCGGGCTGGCGCTTTATGAGCAGGTGGAGCGGCGGTTGTTGCCGATTCTGCTGGAAATGGAGCGGGCCGGGGTCAAGGTCGATGCCGACGACCTGCAGCGCATGTCGGTGGATTTTGGCGCGCGCATGGCGGTCATGGAGCAGGACTGCCATCGGCTCGCCGGGCATCCGTTCAATATCGGCAGCCCGAAGCAGTTGGGCGAGGTGCTGTTCGACGAACAGAAACTGCCCGGCGGCAAGCGGATGAAGACCGGCGCCTGGGGGACGGATTCGGTGGTGCTGCAGGGGCTTGCGGACCAGGGCCATGAGTTGCCGGGCCGCATCCTGGAATGGCGGCAATTGCAGAAGCTGAAGTCCACCTATGCCGATGCGCTGGTGACGGAAATCAACCCGGAGACGGGACGGGTCCATACCTCGTTCGCGATGGCGATTGCATCAACCGGGCGGCTGTCCTCGAACGATCCAAACCTGCAAAACATTCCGATCCGGACGGAGGAAGGCAGTCGTATCCGGCAGGCGTTTATCGCCGAACCCGAGCATGTGCTGGTCAGCGCAGATTACTCGCAGATCGAGCTGCGGCTGTTGGCGCATGTCGCGGACTTGCCGGTGCTGAAGGAAAGTTTTGCGAACGGCGAGGACATTCATGCGCGCACCGCGAGCGAGGTGTTCGGGGTGCCGATGGCAGGCATGGATCCGATGACCCGGCGGCGAGCGAAGGCGATCAACTTCGGCATCATCTACGGGATATCCGGTTTCGGGCTAGCGAGGCAGCTTGGGGTTTCGCCGGGCGAAGCGCGCGGATACATCGACCGCTATTTCGAACGGTATCCTGGCATTCGCGACTACATGGAACGGACCAAGCAAGAGGCTCGGGTTAAAGGATATGTCGTGTCGCCGTTCGGGCGGCGGTGCTGGGTGCCGGGGATCGCGGACAAGAACGGCGCCCGGCGGGCCTATGCGGAGCGGCAGGCGATCAATGCGCCTTTGCAGGGTGGGGCAGCGGATATCATCAAGCGGGCGATGGTCCGGATTCCTGCGATGCTGAAGCGGGAGGGGCTACGCTCGCGGCTGCTGCTGCAGGTGCATGACGAGCTGCTGTTTGAGGCGCCTGCCGATGAAGCGGAACGGCTGGCGGATCTGGCGCGGGCGGTTATGGAGAACGCGGCGATCCTGTCGGTGCCGCTGGTGGTGGAAACGGGTATTGGGCGGACCTGGGCGGAGGCCCATTAGGGCTTCCGGCGGGCGACAGACGGTTTGCCTGGGGCGGATAACCCGCCAATCGTTGACGGGTTAACCTAAATCATCGGGCGATCTGACGGTCTGTACCGCCCAACCTCGCAGCCGGCATAATACCAACAGAAGCTGGTATCTTATTGATTTTGCACGGCCGCCCCGGCGACCGCGCGCATACCGATCAGCCCTTGGGGCCGCCGGTATTATTCCTCGGTTTCGTCTTCTTCCTTGGCCTGAACGGGGCCGCTGTCCTTGCCTTTGGCGGTCAGGTCGCGGTCGATCAGTTCAATCACCGCCATATCGGCCGCATCGCCGTAGCGGACGCCGGCCTTCAGCACGCGGGTGTAGCCGCCGGCGCGCGTCTTATAGCGATCTGCCAGCGTGCTGAACAGTTTCGTTACGATTACGTCGTCACGTAGCTCGGCGTAGGCCAAACGCTGGTTGGCGAGGCCGCCCTTCTTGCCCAGGGTGATCAGCTTTTCGGCGACCGGGCGAAGTTCCTTCGCCTTTGGCAAAGTCGTGGTGATCTGCTCGTGCTTAAGCAGTGCATGCGCCATGTTCCGGAACATGGCCAGGCGATGGGTAGAGGTAACGCCGAGCTTCCGGCCGGCTAGTCCGTGACGCATTGATCTATTTCCCTAATACTGGCTCAGAACGGCTCTTCGAGGCGTTTGGCCAGGTCTTCGATGTTCTCGGGCGGCCAACCGGCGACGCTCATGCCCAGACCGAGGCCCATGGAGGTCAAAACCTCCTTGATCTCGTTGAGGGATTTGCGGCCGAAGTTCGGGGTGCGCAGCATTTCCTGTTCGGATTTCTGCACCAGGTCGCCGATGTAGACGATGTTGTCGTTCTTCAGGCAGTTGGCGCTGCGGACCGACAGTTCGAGTTCGTCCACCTTGCGGAGCAGGTTGCGATTGAACGGCAAGTCGTCCTGCGGTTCTTCCGCGCGGATCTGCTGCGGCTCATCGAAGTTGATGAACAACTGGAGCTGGTCCTGCAGGATGCGGGCAGCGAGGGCGACCGAATCTTCCGGGGTTACGGCACCGTTGGTTTCCACGGTCAGCAGCAGCTTGTCATAGTCGGTGACCTGACCAACACGGGTCGGGGCGACGCTGTAGGACACGCGGCGGACCGGCGAATAGATACTGTCCACAGGGATCAGGCCAATCGGGGCGTCTTCCGGACGGTTGACGCTGGACGGTTGGTAGCCCTTACCGAGGTTGACGGTGAACTCCATGCCCAGCTTCACGCCGTCATCCAGCGTGCAGATGACGAGTTCCGGGTTCATGATGTCGATGTCGTGGCCGGACTGGATTTGGCCGGCGCGTACTTCGCCGGGTCCGGTCGCGGTCAGCGTCATGCGCTTGGGGCCTTCACCATGCATCCGCAGCGCGAGCTGCTTGATGTTCAGGACGATGTCGGTGACGTCTTCGCGGACCCCTGCCACGCTGCTAAATTCATGCAGCACGCCATCGATCTGCACCGCTGTCACCGCGGCGCCTTGCAGCGACGACAACAGGATCCGGCGGATGGCGTTGCCCAAAGTCATGCCAAAGCCGCGCTCCAGCGGTTCGGCGACGACAGTGGCGACGCGCGAAGGATCGGCGCCGGGCTCAACTTCCAGCTTTTCGGGCTTGATCAGAGATTGCCAATTTCTCTGAATAACTGCGCTCTGCCTCATACTAATAACACCTTTCGAACCGCGTCGGGCGCGGCTGATGTCCCCTGGACAGTGTCAAAACCTCGGTCTTCTGGTCCGCCCCTGGCCGGACGGCGCCGACCGACGCGAACGTTAAACTCAGACGCGCCGGCGCTTGCGCGGCCGGCAGCCATTATGCGGTATCGGCGTCATGTCCCGGATGGTCGAAACCGAGAAGCCGACAGCCTGCAACGCACGCAGGGCGCTCTCGCGTCCCGAGCCGGGGCCACTGACCTCAATTTCGAGGGTCTCCATACCGTGCTCACGGGCTTTCTTACCGGCGTCTTCGGCGGCGACCTGGGCGGCGTAAGGCGTGCTTTTGCGGCTGCCTTTGAAACCCTGGCTACCGGCGGAGGACCAAGCGATGGCGTTGCCCTGAGCGTCCGTGATGGTGATGACGGTATTGTTGAACGTAGCGGCCACATGAGCCACGCCAGCGATAATGTTCTTACGCTCTTTGCGGCGAGGCCGAGCGGCTGCGGCGGGTTTCGCCATTGTGTTTGATCCTGCTTCAACTGGCAGCCGCGCCGGAAAGCGGCGCGGCCTGATACTTTTATTAAAACCGGCCTGTGGGCTGGTTTATTTGGTGACTTTCTTCTTACCGGCAATCGCAACGGCCTTGCCCTTGCGGGTACGGGCGTTGGTATGCGTCCGCTGACCACGCACAGGCAGACCACGGCGATGCCGCAAGCCGCGGTAGCACCCAAGGTCCATAAGCCGCTTGATGTTCATCGCGACTTCACGCCGCAGATCGCCTTCCACGCGATACTCTCGGTCGATCAGTTCGCGGATGCGGAGGATTTCCTCATCCGATAACTGGTTGACCCGGCGATCGTCGGGGATGCTAAGTTGCTGACAAATAGCGGCGGCTTTGGTCGGGCCAATGCCATAGATGTAGCGAAGCCCGATGGTCACTCGCTTATTCGTCGGGATATTCACGCCGGCAATACGCGCCACGCTCGACTCTCCTGTCGTCCGGTGATTGCCCGGACCTTTAACTGCCCCGAAGGACTGAAATACGCGCAAGCGGCGCCAAACCCGCATATGAGGTTGCGCCGGAGCGCGGGACTATAGTTTCCGCCGCGCAGGAGTCAACGAAGACTTATCAACTCTGCGTGAGGATTTCAACATCTGTCTCAAACGGCAGCCAATACCTGTTCCAACTGGCGCGATACCTCGTCGATATCCGCCATGCCGTCGACGCTGCGCAGGATACCGGCCGCTTGGTAGTGCGGGATGATCGGCGCTGTCTGGCGATGATACGCCTCTAGCCTCGCGGCTACCGTTTCCCGATTGTCGTCCGCGCGACGCACGAATTCGGATGAACCGCACACATCGCAGATGCCGGCCTTCGCCGGGACCTTGAAGGTATCGTGATAGCCGGTGCCGCATTTCGCGCAGGTGAACCGTCCGGCGATACGGTCGGTCAGTGCGGCATCATCGACTTTCAGCTCCACCACGGCATCGAGCTCGAGGTGTTTGTCCGCCAGCATCCGATCCAGGGCTTGCGCCTGCGGAACGGTGCGGGGAAAGCCGTCGAGGATGAAGCCATTGGCGGCGTCGGGCTGTTCAAGCCGCGACGCGAGCATACGCACAAGGATGTCGTCGGACACGAGTTGCCCCGCCTCCATCACCGCCTTGGCTTCCTTGCCGACTGGGGTGCCGGCCGCAACCTCCGCCCGCAACATGTCACCGGTGGAGATCTGGACGATCCCGTACCGTTGCTCCAGGCGCTTGGCCTGGGTGCCTTTGCCCGCGCCAGGCGGGCCCAGAAGAATGAGTTTCACCGACGTCCCTTACCCCGGGTCTTACGGATAAGACCTTCATATTGATGCGCAAGTAGATGCGACTGGATCTGCGTCACGGTATCCATGGTAACAGATACAACGATCAGAATCGAGGTGCCGCCGAAATAAAACGGCAGGCCGTAATCGCTGATCAGGATCTCGGGCAGCAGGCAGATCAGAACGAGGTAGATGCCGCCCACTGTGGTCAGGCGGGTCAGGATGCGGTCAAAATATTCGGCGGTCGCGCTGCCGGGGCGGATGCCAGGAATGAAGCCGCCGTATTTCTTCAAGTTGTCAGCGGTCTCCTCCGGGTTGAATACGACCGCGGTATAGAAATACGCGAAGAAGATGATCATGAACGCGTACAAGGCCATGTAGAGCGGCTGGCCATGTGCGAGCTGGGCGGCGATCATCTGCACCCAAGGCGGCCCATTGGTCGAAAACCCTGCGATCGTGGCTGGGATCAGCAGGATCGAGCTGGCAAAAATCGGCGGAATAACGCCCGAGGTGTTAATTTTCAGCGGGATATGGGTCGAGTCGCCGCCGAACATGCGGTTGCCGACCTGTCGTTTCGGATACTGGACGGCAATGCGGCGCTGTGCCCGCTCCACGAAAACGATAATGCCGATGGTCGCAACAGCGATGACCATGAACAGCAGGATGAAGAACGGTGACAGGGCGCCGGTACGACCGAGTTCGAGCATCGAGGCGAAAGCCGAGGGCAGGTTGGCCACGATGCCGGACATGATGATCAGGCTGGTGCCGTTGCCGATGCCGCGGGCGGTGATCTGCTCGCCGAGCCACATCAGGAACATGGTGCCGCCGACCAAGGTGATCATGCAGGACAGGCGGAAGAACCAGCCGGGATCGATGACCGCGGCGCCGAAGCTGCCGTGCATTGTTTCGAGCCCAACGGAAATGCCATAGGACTGGAACATGGCGATCAGCACGGTCAGGTAACGAGTATACTGATTGAGCTTCTTGCGCCCCGATTCGCCTTCCTTCTTGAGCGTCTCCAGCGTGGGGATGGCGGCCGACATCAACTGGATGATGATGGACGCGCTGATGTAAGGCATGATGTTCAGGGCGAAGACGGTCATGCGCCGCAGCGCGCCGCCGGTGAACATGTCGAACATCCCCAGGATGCCCCCACCGTGCTGCGACAGCATCTCACCCATTACCGACGCGTCGACGCCAGGAACCGGGATGTAGGTACCCAGGCGATAGACGATGAGCGCCCCCAAGGTAAACCAAATGCGCTGCTTGAGCTCGGTCGCCTTGGAAAAGACCCCGAGGTTGAGGTTGGCAGCGAGCTGTTCGGCAGCGGAAGCCATGAGTTTTCCCTTTGTCGACGCCGTCTAAATGTTGGTTCGAGAGCCCGACTGATAGGCTTGGCAGTCAGCGGCGCACGATCATGCCTTATTGTCCGTCCGGCCGGAATTGGGCGCAAGGCCGGGGCTGGTCAAGCAAAAAGCCACGCGGGGGTTCGACCCACCCGCGTGGCTTTCGCCTTCCACCATTCCCAGGCTCAAGCTGCCGGTGCCGGGGCCGCTTTCGGGGCAACCGTGGTCGTGACCGAACCGCCGGCTTGCTCAACCGCAGCCTTCGCGGTCGCCGAAGCGCCGGAGACCGTGATGTGGACGGCGCGGCTAATCGTGCCGTTGGCCAATAGCCGGATGCCGTCCTTGTCGTTGGCGGCGAGGCCGGCCGCGATCAGGGTCGCCTCGGTGATCGGCTGTGAGCCATCGATTTTGCCGGCTTCGATCGCCGCATCGAGCGTGCCCACGTTGACCGGGGCATACTCCTTGCGGAAATGGTTGTGGAAGCCGCGCTTGGGCAAGCGCCGATAGATCGGAAGCTGACCGCCTTCGAAGCCGTTCAGCGACACGCCTTCGCGGGCTTTCTGACCCTTGACGCCCTTCCCGGATGTTTTGCCCTTGCCTGAACCGATGCCGCGGCCGAGCCGCTTGAATTTCAGGCGCGCGCCGGGATTGTCGCGCAGTTCGTTGAGGTTCATGTCAGGTAAGCTCCTCCACCTTGATCAGGTGGGCGACCTTGCGGATCATGCCGCGAATGGAGGGGGTATCCTCCAGATCGCGGGTGGCCCGGATCTTGTTCAGGCCGAGGCCGGTCAGGGTTTCCTTCTGACCCGGCTTGCGACCGAGGGCTGACGCGGTTTGCGTCACGCGGACCTTAGGCATTGGCCGGAGCCTCCTGCGCAGGAGACGGTGGCGGCGGTGGCGGCGTGTCGCGACGGCCGAACAGTTCCGGCACCTTCTTGCCACGGCGGGTGGCGACGGACCGGGGGCTGGCACACTTCTGCAAGGCCGCGAAAGCCGCCTTTACCATGTTGTGCGGATTACGGCTGCCGAGGCTTTTAGCTACGACGTCGCCGATGCCCAAAGTCTCGAACACCGCGCGAAGCGGGCCGCCGGCGATGATGCCGGTGCCGGCGGTGGCCGAGCGTAGAATGACGTTGCCGGCGCCGAAGTGACCCTCAACGTCGTGATGCAGCGTGCGGCCTTCCTTCATCGGCACCCGGATCATGCCGCGCTTGGCGCGTTCGGTCGCCTTGCGGATGGCCTCGGGCACTTCGCGCGCTTTGCCAGCGCCGTAGCCAACGCGGCCTTTCTGATCGCCAACCACGACGAGGGCTGCGAAGGCGAAGCGACGGCCGCCCTTCACCACCTTGGCGACGCGGTTGATGGTGACCAGCTTGTCGATGATGCCATCATCGGGTTCGCGATCGCCACCGCGCTCGCGGTCCCGGCTCCGGCCGCCACCTTCTCTTGGTTCACGTGCCATTCACATACGATCCTTCAGAAGTCCAACCCGCCTTCGCGGGCGGCGTCGGCCAGGGTCTTGACCCGGCCGTGGTACAGATAAGAGCCGCGATCGAAGACGACCTGCTTGATGCCAGCAGCCAAAGCGCGTTCGGCGACCAGCTTGCCCACGGCCGCTGCAGCAGCTTTGTCGGCGCCCGTCTTCAACTCGGCCTTCAGGCCGGCGTCCAAAGTGGAGGCGGCGGCGACAGTCCTGCCCTGCGCATCGTCGATGACCTGGGCATACATGTTCTTGCCCGAGCGGAAGACCGAAAGGCGGGGACGCCCGTGCGACTTCTGCTTGATCTGGTAGCGCAGACGGTCCTTACGGCGGATGGAAAGATCGTGTTTGGCGCTCATTTCTTCTTACCTTCCTTGCGCCGGATCGTTTCGTCGGTGTAGCGCGCGCCCTTGCCCTTGTAGGGTTCGGGGGGACGGAACGCCCTGATTTCGGATGCCACCTGGCCGACGAGGCGCTTGTCGACACCCTCGACCTTGATCGAAGTGGGCCGTTCGCAGGTGATCTTGATGCCTTCGGGTACCGGGTAGACCACCGGATGCGAGAAACCCAGATTGATCTCCAGGTTCTTGCCCTGCACAGCCGCACGGTAACCGGTGCCGGTGATTTCCAGCGACCGCGTGTAGCCGGTGGACACGCCCTTCACCATCGTCGCGATCAGAGCCCGTGTCGTGCCCCACATCATGCGGGAGCGCGTCTCGTTGTTGATCGGCGTGACGCTGACCTTGTTGCCATCGACCTTGGCTTGCACCAGTTCGGTCAGCGGCAGCTTCAGCTCACCCATCTTACCCTTCGCGGTCACCATGCCCCCGGCGATGGCGACCTGCACACCGGCGGGAATTTCGACCGGATACTTGCCTACGCGTGACATACGCGCTGTCCCCTTAGAACACGCGGCAGAGGACTTCGCCGCCAACATTGGCGGCGCGTGCCTCGGCATCGCTCATCACGCCCTGCGGCGTGGACAGGATGGAAATACCCAGACCGGCGTAGACCCGGGGTAGCTCCTTGATCTTCGCATATACGCGGCGGCCGGGCTTGGAGACGCGATTGATCTCCTTGATAACCGGTTCGCCCTCGTTGTATTTCAGCTCGATGCGCAGTTGCGCGACACCTGGGCGGAGTTGCTCGGCGGCGTAACCACGGATGAAGCCTTCGCGCTTTAGCACGCCCAGCACATTTTCCCGCAGCTTCGACGCCGGCGCCACACAGACCGAGTGACGGGCACGTTGTGCATTGCGGATGCGGGTCAGCATATCCCCGACGGGATCGGACATTGACATCGTACCGTCCCTTCTACCAGCTGGCCTTGACCATGCCGGGGATCTGCCCGGCACTGGCCAGATCGCGCAGCGCGATACGGCATAGCTTGAATTTTCTGTAGTTACCGCGTGAGCGGCCGGTCAGTTCGCAACGCAGGCGAACCCGCACCGCCGCACCGTTGCGCGGCAGCTGCGCGAGCTTCAGCGACGCATTGAAGCGGTCCTCGACGGGAAGCGTGCGATCCATCAGCACGTCCTTGAGCGCCTGACGCTTCGACTTGTCACGCTTCGCCATTCTCTCACGCATCTTATTGCGGTTGACCTGGGAAGTTTTGGCCATCCTGTTTAGATCCTCCGGAACCTACCGGGCACGCGCCCAGGGGTTTTCCAAATACTCAGTTGGCGAAAGGTAGATCGAAAGCCTTCAGCAGGGCCTTCGCTTCGGCATCGGTCTTGGCGGTGGTCACGAACTGGATGTCCATGCCGCGCACCTGATCCACCCGGTCGTAGTTGATTTCCGGGAAGATGATCTGTTCCTTCAGGCCCATGGCGAAGTTGCCGCGGCCGTCGAAACCCTTGCCGGTGATGCCGCGAAAATCGCGGACGCGTGGCAAGGCGATCGTGATCAGGCGATCCATGAATTCATACATGCGCGCCTTGCGGAGCGTGACCTTGCAGCCGATCGGCAGGCCTTTCCGGATTTTAAAGCCGGCGATCGCTTTCTTGGCGACGGTCTTGACCGGCCGCTGGCCGGCGATGGCGGTCAGTTCGGCAACGGCGGCATCTAGCTTCTTCTGGTCGCCCGTCGCCTCACCAACACCCATGTTGATGACGATCTTCTCAAGCTTGGGAACCTGCATCTCGCTTTTGTAGCCAAACTCGGTGCGCAGGGCGGCCCGCACTTCCTCGCGGTAGCGCTTTTGCAGCCGGGGCATTTCCTCGGCTGACGCAACAGGGTTATCGACGCCGACAAGTTCGACCCGGCGCGCGGCGCGCTGAGCCTCCTTACCGGCGGGTGGGCCACCGGCGCCACGGGCGCCTGCTGCCGGTTTGCCGCCGGCCTTGCCTTTAGGCTGATTTTTCGTTCCGCTCATTGTCCTAGCCTTCGATCACTTCGCCGGTCACCTTGGCGACGCGGACCTTGCGACCGCCCTCAAGCACGCGGAACCCGACCTTGGTCGGCTTTTCGCTCTTGGGGTCGATCAGCTTCAGATTGGACATGTGGATCGTCGCCTCACGGTCAACGAGGCCGCCTGGTTGGCCCATGCCGGTCGGCTTCGTGTGGTGACGCGCCATGGCGGCGCCCTGCACGATGGCGCGTTCGGCATCCGGGAACACCCGCAGCACTTCGCCGCGCTGACCTTTGCTCTTGCCGGTGGTCACCAGAACGGTGTCGCCCTTGCGGATGCGCGCGGCCATCACAGCACCTCCGGCGCGAGCGAGATGATCTTCATGAACTTACGTCCGCGCAGCTCGCGCACGACCGGCCCGAAGATGCGTGTGCCGATCGGCTCCTGCTGCTTGTTGATCAGCACGGCGGCGTTGCGGTCGAAACGGATGGCGCTGCCATCGGTCCGGCGCACGGGGAAACTGGTGCGAACGATCACCGCCTGGTGGACGTCGCCCTTCTTCACCTTGCCGCGGGGAATGGCTTCCTTCACCGACACGACGATGACGTCGCCGACCGAGGCGAATTTACGCTTCGATCCGCCCAGCACCTTGATGCACTGGACGCGGCGCGCGCCGGAGTTGTCGGCGACTTCGAGATTGCTCTCTACGATGATCATTGCCGGTCTCCCTTACGCAGTCGGCGCCGGCGCGGGGGGCGCCGGATGCTGCTCGACGATGGAAACGGCCTCGGCTTCCGCGGCACCGACGATGGCGCCGTTGCGTTCGACGAGGGTCCAGGTCTTCCGCTTGCTGAACGGGGCGCATTCGACGATGCGCACCATGTCGCCGGTCTTGCACACGTTGTCTTCATCGTGTGCGGCATACTTCTTCGACTTGCGGATGAACTTCTTGTACAGCGGGTGCATCACGCGACGATCGACAAGAACCGTGATGGTCTTGTCCATTTTATCGCTGGTTACCCGACCTGTCAGGACGCGCCTTGGCATCGCCCTTTCTCCTTACGACTTGCCCGCTGAACCAGCAGGTTCGGCAGACTTGGATGAATTTGGGGCGGAACGAGCTTTTTCCGCCTGGATGGTTTTCACGCGTGCGATCTCACGGCGACATTCACGCACCCGGCCGGTGCCTTCCTGCTGGCCGGTGGCACGCTGGAAGCGCAGATTGAACTGCTCCTTGCGCAGATCCAGCAGCAGGCCGGCCAATTCGTCGGAGGTCTTGGCCCGAACATCGGTGGCTTTGTAGAGGGCATTCTTGGCCATCAGGCGTCTCCGACCCGCGTGATGAATTTCGTTCGTATCGGCAGCTTGGCGGCGCCGAGCTGCAACGCCTCACGGGCCAGTTCGGGCGCCACGCCGTCGATTTCGAACATGATCCGGCCCGGGGCGACGCGGGCGACCCAGAACTCGGGCGAGCCTTTGCCGGAGCCCATGCGGACTTCGGCCGGTTTGGTCGATACCGGGACGTCCGGGAAGATCCGGATCCAGACGCGGCCGGCACGCTTCATCGCACGCGTGATCGCCCGGCGGGCGGATTCAATCTGCCGCGCGGTGATCCGCTCCGGCTCCAGCGCCTTGAGGCCGAAGGTGCCGAAATTCAGCGTGCTGCCACCCTTGGACAAGCCATGGATGCGGCCCTTGTGCTGCTTGCGATATTTAGTGCGCTTCGGAGAGAGCATTTTCTAAAGTCCCAATTACCGCTGGGGGGCCTGTTCGGCCGCCTTGCGGTCTTGCGCCATCGGGTCATGAGCGAGGATTTCGCCCTTGAACACCCACACCTTCACACCGCAGGTGCCGTAGGTTGTCTTCGCTGTCGCCACACCGAAGTCGATGTCGGCGCGCAGGGTGTGCAACGGCACGCGACCTTCGCGATACCATTCCACCCGGGCGATTTCGGCGCCACCGAGACGGCCGCCGCAGTTGATGCGGATGCCCTGGGCGCCCAGACGCATGGCGGACTGCACGGCGCGCTTCATGGCGCGGCGGAAGGCGACGCGGCGTTCGAGCTGCTGGGCGATGTTCTCAGCCACCAAGGTCGCATCGATTTCAGGCTTGCGGATTTCGACGATGTTCAGCGACACGTCGGCCCTGGCCATCTTGCTGAGGTCCTTCTTCAGAACCTCGATGTCCTGGCCCTTCTTGCCGATGACCACGCCGGGACGCGCCGCGTAGATCGTGACGCGCGGCTTCTTGGCCGGTCGTTCGATCACGACGCGGGAGACGCCGGCGCCGCGCAGCTTGGTGCGCAGGTGGCCGCGCAGCTTGAAATCTTCGTGCAGCAGCTTGGAGTAATCGGTGCCGGCGAACCAGCGGCTGTCCCAGGTACGGTTGATGCCGAGGCGCAGACCGATCGGATTGACTTTATGACCCATGTTACGCGGCTCCCCCTTCGGTGCCGGCATCTTCCTGCGCGCGTTCGGCGACGACGATCTTCAGATGGCTGAACCATTTTTCGACGCGCGATGCGCGGCCGCGGCCACGTGCGTGGAAACGGCGCATCACGATCGAACGGCCAACCTCGGCGCGAGCGACGACCAGCCGGTCGACGTCGAGTGAGTGGTTGTTTTCTGCGTTGGCGATGGCACTTTCGAGCGCCTTCTTCACCTGATGGGCGATGCGGCGCTTGCTAAAGGTCAGCGTTGCGACGGCACGTCCGGCCGGAAGGTCGCGGATCATCGCAGCCACCAAGTTCAGCTTGCGCGGGCTGACCCGCAGGTTACTGACAATCGCCTGCGCCTCGGTTTCGGGCAGACCCCGACTGTGCTTCGGCTTGCTCATGTTAGCCGCGCCTCGCCTTCTTGTCGGCCGCGTGCCCGGTGAACGTACGGGTCGGCGAGAATTCGCCGAACTTGTGGCCGACCATGTTCTCGTTCACCTGCACGGGCAGGAACTTATGACCGTTGTAAACACCGAAGGTCAGGCCGACGAACTGTGGCAGGATGGTCGAGCGACGCGACCAGATCTTGATGATCTCGTTGCGGGACGATGCCTTTGCCGCTTCGGCCTTGGCCAGCAGGTAACCGTCGACGAACGGACCCTTCCATACGGAACGCGCCATCTTACTTACCCTTGTTACGGCGACGGATGATCAAGCTGTCCGTCCGCTTGTTGCCGCGCGTCTTGTAGCCCTTGGCCGGCTGACCCCACGGGGACACCGGATGACGGCCACCGGAGCTGCGGCCTTCGCCACCGCCCAACGGATGGTCGACCGGGTTCATGACCACACCGCGGTTATGCGGCTTGAAACCGAGCCAGCGGGAGCGGCCAGCCTTGCCGAGCTTCTGGTTCATGTTGTCGGGATTGGACACCGCGCCGATCGAGGCGATGCATTCGGACCGCACGACGCGCAGTTCTCCGGACATCAGCTTGATCTGGGCGTAACCGGAATCCTTGCCGACCAGCTGAGCAAAGGTCCCGGCGGAGCGGGCGATCTTGCCGCCGGCGCCGACCTTCATCTCGATATTGTGGATGATTGTCCCCACCGGTATCGCGGCCAGCGGCATCGCGTTGCCAGGCTTGATGTCGACCCGGGACCCGGCGATGACCTGGTCACCGACCTTCAGGCGCTGTGGTGCGATGATGTAGGACAGTTCCCCATCGGCGTACTTGATCAGCGCAATGAAGGCGGTGCGGTTGGGGTCGTATTCCAGGCGCTCCACCGTGCCGACAACGTCGAACTTGCGGCGCTTGAAGTCGACCACGCGGTAGGCCTGCTTGTGCCCGCCGCCGCGGAACCGGGTGGTGATACGGCCGTGGTTGTTGCGTCCGCCATGGCTGTGCTGACCCTCGGTCAGACCCTTGACGGGCTTGCCCTTCCACAGCTCGGAGCGGTTGATCAGCACGGTGCCGCGAAGGCTGGCCGTGACCGGATTGAATTGCCTGAGTGCCATCTTCCGCGAGCCTTATGCGAGGCCGGTGGTGAAATCGATCGACTGGCCGGGAGCCAATGTCACGATGGCTTTCTTGACATCCGAGCGCACGCCCGGGCGTCCTTTAAAGCGCTTTGTCTTGCCCTTCTGGATCAGCGTGTTGACCGAGGTCACCTTGACGCTGAACAGCGCTTCGACCGCCGCGGCGATCTCCGGCTTGGTGGCGCTGAGCGCGACCTTGAAGCCGACCTGGTTCTTTTCGGACAGCAGGGTCATCTTCTCGGTGATCAGCGGGGCGCGAATGATCTGGTACATCGCCTCTTTCGACAGAGGCTTCTTTGGCGCGGCGGTCATGCGGCCTCTCCTGTGACGGCGGCCGGCGGGGTGGCGGCGCCGGCAGGCACGCCGTTGATCCGGGCCTTCAGGCCTTCAAGGCCGGCAGTGGTGATGGCCAGCACGTCATGGTTGAGGATGTCATAGACATTGGCACCGACCGTCGGCAGCACATCCAGCTTGTGGATGTTGCGGCAGGCGCGCAGAAAACCGTCATCCACGGCGCCGTCGATGATCAGCGCCGAGGTCCAGCCGAGCGCCTTGATCTTCTTGGCGAGCTCGCCGGTTTTCGGGGCGCTGGTGGCGGCGTCCAGAACGACGAGCTTGTTCTCGGCCAGTTTCTGCGACAGCGCGGAGATCAGCCCGAGGCGGCGGACCTTCTTGTTCAGGCTGTACTCGTGCGATCGCACGACCGGACCGTGCACGCGGCCGCCGGTGCGGAACTGCGGCGAGCGCAGGCTGCCCTGACGGGCGTTGCCGGTGCCCTTCTGCTTATATGGCTTCTTGGTCGTGCCGGAGACTTCCGACATGCCCTTGGTCTTGTGGTTGCCGCCGCGGCGCTTGGACAGCTGCCAGTGGACAACGCGCGCCATGATATCCTTGCGCGGCTCGATCTTGAAAATGTCGTCCGGCAGCTCGGCGCTGCCGGCGGCGGCATTCTCAAGCGTGATGATATCGATCTGCATCTGCCTGTTCCTTAGCCCGCCGTCGACGGGGTCGTCTGCGAGGACGGCGTCGCCTGTGGCGCATCAATCAGCGCGGCCGGATAAGCGGCGTCAGCCGGACGGCGGCCCTTGATGGCGTCGCGCACCAGGACATAGCCGTTCTTGCTGCCCGGGACGGCGCCCTTGATCATCAGCAGACCCTTGTCGGCGTCCACGGCCGCCACTTCCAGATTGAGCGTGGTGATCCGATCGACGCCGAGATGGCCGGCCATTTTCTTGTTCTTGAAGGTCTTGCCGGGGTCCTGACGGTTACCTGTCGAACCCAGGCTACGATGGCTGACGGACACGCCGTGCGAGGCCTCGAGACCGGCGAAGTTCCAACGCTTCATGCCGCCAGCGAAGCCTTTTCCCTTGGACGTGCCGCAGACGTCGACCTTCTGGCCGGCGCTAAAATGCGCCGCGGAGAGGGTGGCGCCGGGTTCCAGCAAGGCGTCGGGGGCGACGCGGAATTCGACCAGCTTCTTCTTGGGCTCAACCTTCGCCTTGGCGAAATGGCCGCGATTGGGCTGGGTGACGTTCTTTACCTTCGCCTTGCCGTAACCGATCTGGACAGCGTTGTAGCCGTCCTTTTCCTCGGTGCGTGCGGCGACAACCTGCACCTGATCGAGATGCAGCACGGTAACCGGCACATGGGTGCCGTCATCCTTGAAGATCCGGGTCATGCCGAGCTTTTTGGCCAGCAGACCGGTGCGAAGTGGCTGAAGGGGGGTCGGTTTCGGCATGATCTTAGATCTTGATCTCGACGTCGACGCCAGCGGCGAGGTCGAGCTTCATCAGCGCGTCCACGGTTTGCGGGGTCGGCTCCACGATGTCCAACAGGCGGCGATGGGTCCGGATCTCGAACTGCTCGCGGCTTTTCTTGTCCACATGCGGAGAACGGTTCACGGTGAACCGCTCGATGTGGGTCGGCAGCGGGATCGGTCCGCGAACCCGGGCACCCGTACGCTTGGCCGTGTTCACGATCTCCTTCGTGCTGTTGTCCAGCACGCGATGATCGTAGGCCTTAAGCCGGATGCGGATATTCTGATTGTCCATCGTTCGCTCTCAAGGTTCCCGCCGAAACGTGAGCCGGCGCCTGCCCGTCCGCCAAGCGGATCTTGGTACGGGCGAGACGCCGGCTATGTTTCGTCTTTTACTTCTGGATGCTGGCGACCACGCCGGCGCCGACGGTGCGGCCACCTTCGCGGATCGCGAAGCGCAGGCCGTCGTCCATCGCGATTGGGGCGATCAGTTCGACAGACATCGACACGTTATCGCCCGGCATCACCATTTCCGTGCCTTCCGGCAGCGACACCACACCGGTGACGTCGGTGGTGCGGAAGTAGAACTGCGGACGGTAGTTGGTGAAGAACGGGGTGTGACGGCCGCCTTCTTCCTTCGTCAGGATGTAGGCTTCCGCCTTGAATTGGGTGTGCGGCGTGATGCTGCCTGGCTTGGCCAGGACCTGGCCACGCTCGACGTCCTCACGCTTGGTGCCACGGAGCAATGCGCCGATGTTGTCGCCGGCCTGGCCCTGATCGAGCAGCTTGCGGAACATTTCGACGCCGGTCACGACGGTCTTCACGGTAGCCTTGATCCCGACGATCTCGACTTCCTCGCCAACCCGGACGATGCCGCGCTCGACGCGGCCGGTCACCACAGTGCCGCGGCCGGAGATGGAGAACACGTCTTCGATCGGCATCAGGAACGGCCGGTCCGTCGCACGCTCCGGCTGCGGGATGTAGGCGTCAACCGCGTCCATCAGCTTGAGGATGGCGTCGTTGCCGAGTTCCGGGTTCTTATCTTCCAGCGCCATCAGAGCCGAACCGTGGATGATGGGGATGTCGTCGCCGGGGAACTGGTAGGAGGACAGAAGCTCGCGCACTTCCATCTCGACCAGTTCGAGCAGCTCGGGGTCGTCAACCATGTCGCACTTGTTGAGGAACACCACCAGCGCGGGCACGCCGACCTGGCGGGCGAGCAGGATGTGCTCCCGCGTTTGTGGCATCGGGCCGTCGGCGGCGGACACGACCAGGATCGCGCCGTCCATCTGCGCGGCGCCGGTGATCATGTTCTTCACATAGTCAGCGTGGCCGGGACAATCGACGTGGGCGTAATGGCGGTTCTTCGTCTCATACTCCACGTGAGCGGTGGAGATGGTGATGCCGCGCGCCTTCTCTTCCGGCGCTTTGTCGATCTGGTCGTATGCCGTGAAGGTGGCGCCACCGGTCTTTGCCAGCACCTTGGTGATCGCTGCCGTCAGCGACGTCTTGCCATGATCGACGTGGCCGATCGTGCCAATGTTGCAGTGCGGCTTGTTGCGCTCGAATTTCGCCTTCGCCATCGTAATCTCCAGAGATCCAGCAGTGGATCTGTTGAGTTGATCTCTTGCCTACCAACGGTAGTGGCTGAAAGCCTTGTTGGCTTCGGCCATCCGGTGGGTGTCTTCACGCTTCTTCACGGCTGAGCCGCGGTTGTTCACCGCATCCAGCAGTTCGTTGGACAACCGATCCTGCATCGTATGCTCGCCGCGCTTGCGGGCTGCATCGATGATCCAGCGGATCGCCAATGCCTGACGGCGTTCCGCCCGGACTTCGACCGGCACCTGGTACGTGGCACCGCCGACGCGGCGCGACCGGACTTCGACGGCCGGCTTCACGTTATCCAGCGCCTCATGGAACATCCGCACCGGGTCGGCGGCACTGCCGCCACGGCGCTTCAGCACGTCAAGCGCATTGTAGACGATGCCCTCGGCGGCCGACTTCTTGCCGTCGTACATCAACGCGTTCATGAAACGGGTGATGACGATATCGCCGAACTTTGCGTCCGGAAGAATTTCGCGCTTGTCCGCGCGATGACGACGAGACATCCGATCGCCCCCTTACTTCGGCCGCTTCGCGCCATACAGCGACCGGCGCTGACGACGCTTGGCGATGCCCTGGGTATCCAGAACGCCGCGCAGGATATGATAACGCACGCCGGGAAGATCCTTCACGCGGCCGCCGCGGATCAGAACCACCGAGTGTTCCTGAAGGTTGTGGCCTTCACCAGGAATGTAGCTCACCACCTCATAGCCGTTGGTCAGACGAACCTTCGCCACCTTGCGGAGCGCCGAGTTCGGCTTCTTCGGCGTCGTGGTATAGACGCGGGTGCAAACGCCACGCTTTTGCGGGCAGCCCTGCAGGGCCGGAACTGAATTCCGGCTCTTTGGCCGCTCCCGCCCATGGGCGATAAGCTGGTTGATGGTCGGCATGGACCTCTTTCTCTTTCCGTTCGCGCTTCGCCGCGGGTGCTGGTTAGATCGCCGTTTAACAGACAAAGCCCGCCGGCATGGGATAGCGCCCATCCTGCGGGGTGACGTTTGCAGACGGCCTAAGCCCAACCTTGAGGTGGGCGGCGCCGCGTGCGTCGTTTGCCTGCGAACCAGCGACCATCCCATTGGTTAACCCTGGGTCGGCCGAGGGCGCGATGTCTAGAAGCCCGTCCGACATGAGTTCAAGCGCTCAAGCCAGACTATATTACCAATTCGCGCATGGCGGATATTCGCTGTTCCGCCTCATCGCCCGTGGCCGTCGGTTGGAATAGGCCAGGAATGGCCTGCAGCTTCTGCGCTGGAACACGCCGCTGGCAACACTTCGCTGGCAACACTTCGGCCGACAAGCTAGTGAGGCGCGCTGGCGCTCGTGTCGCACCGGCGCGTACCGGATTACCGGAATTAAGCGAATTATCGGAATCAACAGACTCGGGCGCCTCAGTTTTTGGAGATACCTTATTAATGTGCGGCATTGCTGGGCTGATCCTGTCTTCCGGCGCCGCACCGCCAGACCCGACCGTTTTGTCGAAGCTGATCGGTGCGCTGCGGCATCGCGGGCCAGACGGCAGCGGCCATGCGGTCGTCGGCCGCGTCGCGCTGCTGCACAATCGCTTGGCGATCATCGACCTGGTCACCGGCGACCAACCATTCTTCGCCGGCGCCGCGACCCTGGTGGCGAACGGCGAGATCTATAATTATCGTGAACTGCGTGAGCAGCTGACCGGCGTGAGCTTCGCCACGAACAGCGACTGCGAAGTGCCACTGCATCTTTGGCTGCGTGAGGGTCCGGATTACGCCAAGCGGCTCCGCGGCATGTACGGCATCGCCATTCACGAAAGAGTGCGTCGCACAGTCACCTTGAGCCGCGACCCGTTCGGCATCAAGCCGCTTTACATCGCCTCGATCGACGGGGGACTGGCATTCGCCTCGGAGCCGCAGGCGCTGCTGGAAGCCGGGCTGGTCAAGCGCGCGGTGCGACCGACGGCGGTGGAGGAGTTGCTGCAGCTTCAGTTTACCACCGGCGCGGACACCGTCTTCGAAGGCATCCAGCGGGTGTTGCCCGGAGAGACGATCATCTGTGCCGACGGGCATATCCTGGAGCGGCGGCAGATCAATCCCGTCCCGGCGGCGCCGCCCGAGGAAATCGACGAGGACGCCGCCATGGAGCGGCTGGACCGCGCACTGATGGAAAGCGTCGATCTGCATCAGCGGAGTGACGTGCCGTATGGGATGTTCCTGTCCGGCGGTATCGACAGCGCGACGCTGATTACCCTGATGGCGCGGCTGAATGACAAGCCGGTACTGGCGTTCACCGCCGGTTTTGATGCGCCAGGCGCGGCGGATGAGCGCGAGCAGGCCGCCGCGATGGCCCGCGCCGTGGGGGCCAGGCACGAGTCGATCGAAGTCACCGAGACGATGGTGTGGGAGCATCTTCCGGAGATCGTCGCGACGATGGACGATCCTACGATGGACTATGCCATCATCCCGACGTGGTTTCTCGCCAGGCGGGCCCGCGAAGACGTCAAAGTGGTGTTGACCGGCGAAGGTGGTGACGAGATCTTTGGCGGCTACAAGCGCTATCGGCAAGCGACGTTGCCCTGGTGGCGCGGTGGCAAGACGATGTGGGCCGGCGGCAGTTTCGACCGGGTGCCGGTACTGCGCAACCGGCCAACTGCCTGGCGTGACGGCATGGCGGCGGCCGAGATTCATGCGGCGGAAGGGGGACGCTCGCCGCTGGCGGCGGCGCAGGCCCTGGATATGACCGACTGGTTGCCGCACGACCTGCTGCTGAAGCTGGACCGCTGCATGATGGCCCATGCCGTTGAAGGCAGGACGCCGTTCCTGGATGCGGGGGTGATGGCGGCGGCATACCGGCTGCCGGACCAGATGAAGCTGCGGCGTGGCATGGGCAAGTGGATCCTGCGCAAATGGCTGGAGAAGAACCAGCCGGCGGCGCAACCGTTTGCGCCGAAGGCGGGGTTCACCGTGCCAGTCGGGGCCTGGATCAAGGCGCAGGGAACGCGCCTCGGTCCGTTGGTCGCGGCGCAACCCGGCGTGATGGAGATCGCTCATCCGGACAAGGTGGAGGCGCTGTTTCGCGATATCCGCCGCTGGCGTCACGGCTTCGCCTGTTGGAAGCTGCTGTTCTACGCGTTGTGGCACCGACGGCACATCCTTGGTCTGCCGGCGTCGGGTGATGTGTGGGAAACATTGTCGGCGCGGTGAAGCTCGCTAAGATACTTGACTTCGCAGGGCGCTCCGATCATTAGGGGCGCCTCGTGCAACCGGCGTTCCTGGCAGAATTTGTCCGGGACACCGAGACCGGCGATGGGGCTGTAGCTCAGTTGGGAGAGCGCCTCGTTCGCAATGAGGAGGTCAGGGGTTCGATTCCCCTCAGCTCCACCACCATCTCCGGTCTGGCTCAGCGGCGCCCCATCCAACCTGAATAATCCGCCGCGGTGCTGATCGACCGTGATCGTCGGCAGATGCGGGACGCATGCCGACCTGGGACGAGGTCCTTGGTCGTTGGCATCCGCGGAGAATGACAACCAGCAAGGGCCGCATTGCCACGCGTGTGCCCGACCTGCGTCGTTGGCCGATCGAATGCCTTGGCAGGCCGATTGGGTCCGCTGGGTTATCCGCAACGAACCCGCCGATCGGGCGCGCAAACGTCGCATCCACAAGATCGATCCTATCGAGCATCGGTCCGATATCGTTTCCATTGGCCCCGACGTTGGCGAATGTTGAAGTGGTCGACATGATAATCCCCGGTCCTAACGTGGTGTGAATACCGGCGGTAACGCGTGGCTGGCGTCGGCCGCGTCGTCTGAGTGCAAGTCTGTCGGGCAAACGTCCATACACCAATCGCAATGGTTCAATGGTCAAACGCGGTATTTTCTCAACTGTGGGTGAGCATATTTCCGAATGTTCATGTATAAATGTTAACACGTTACGGAATTACTTAAGCTTTCTGTAATCTTTCGTGGCGAAAGTGCCACAATCGACCGCCAACTCCCTTGTCGTACTGTTAAGGCCGCTTCCCCTAAGATTAACGACACTTATAGTGCAAAGCGCGACTTCACGCGGCGGACATAGAGAAGACTTGTCACTACGACATGGTTTCGACTGTGGTTTAATGCAAAACAGAGTCGCGATTCTACAGGAGAGTTGAATGCGAAAATACCTCTTGGCGAGCGCGACCCTGTTGGGCGCGACCGTCGGCCTGGCTCATGCCCAGGGCCCTGCCAACCCTTCACAGGGCCAGTTGGCTTCTCCGTATGGCGCGGGGCCGGCGGCGAACAACAACAATAATGCCTGGGGTATCGCCAACACCCCGACCGGATCTGCTGCCGCGGGTCCGTTAAGTACGCTGTATGCACCGAGTACCGATGCCGTTCCGAGTCCGGGCACGATCGTCATTCGCCTGAACGGCCGCGTGGAAGTCGACGTCACCGCGAACTACACCAGTGTAGACAAAGGTCGGACAGCGGCCGGCGCGCCGAATGGCTACAAGCTAAACCCGTTGGGCGTGGCAAGCTACGTCCGTCTCTACCCTGGCTTCGACGGTGTGGCAGCAAACGGACTTCGTTACGGTGCTGCGGTTGAATTGCGGGAGAATTTTGGTTCCGCCGACCGTACATTCGCCAATACAACGGCAGGCGGCTCCGCCAATAGTCCCAGCGCGAACACCTCCGCCCAGACGATATTCGTCCGTCGCGCCTTTACTTATCTTGCATCGGATCAGGCCGGCATCGTGCGTTTCGGCCAGACCGACGGTGTGCTTGGGCTGTTTGACAACTGTATCTTTACCACCCAGTGCTGGGACGCCGGTGTCGGGAACTTCAACGGCGGAGCCATGCAGAACGATGGCCCGGCCGGGGTAGCCGGATTTCCGTGGCCCTGGATCGCGCAGGCCGGCGCGGATTATGGCAACAACAAAATTGTCTACCTCACACCGCAATTCTACGGCTTCGACTTTGGCGTGCAGTATGGGCCCAATCAGGGCAACGCCTTTGCGAACGAAGGACTTAGCGTCAATTGCAATCAGGCTAATTCGACCTGTATCAATGTCTCGTCCGGCAACGACGCCACCCGCTGGATCAATCAGGTCGGTGTCGGTCTTCGCTTCCAGCAGACCTTCGGCCCCGTGGACTTCAAGGCTTATGGTTTCTATGAGACGGCCGGCAAGGAAGACCTGACGACCCAGGCCTATACCACCCCGGCAGCAAGCCGAGCGGCCGCCGCGGGGGGGGCGAACACGTCGCAGTTTTTGCATTATGACAACCTGAACTTCTACAAGGCAGGCGTCGCCGTGACGGCCGCCAACATCACCGCGGCGGCGGACTATATCGGTGGCGCGGTGAATGGCACCTTGCAAATGCGGCCGGCGGGCGGCGCGCCGACCAATGCCGTGGTGACCGGCCTGACCTACGCCAACGGCCCGATTGTTCTGGGTGCCGAAGTCGGGCTGATCGACACGCAGGGTGACGCGCGTATGGTTGGCGTTTCGCAACGGCATGAGTATGAGGTGGCGTTCGGCGGCAACTACAAACTGGCGCCCGGCGTACAGCTTGTCGGTGAGTATATGTATTTGCACCGGCATCAGGGCGGCTACGACTTCAACCAGGGCAACATCGGGGCCACCCGGGATGCGCAGGGCCAGGGCTTCCTGTTTTCCACCGTGCTGACCTGGTAGGCCGCCTGACGCCTCCGGTCTGATTGCCTAGACGGGGCCGGTTCGGATACTCTCGTGTCCCGGCCGGCCTCTCCCACACAGCGCAAACCGTGTGCTGTGACACATCCAAGACAGCTTACAAATTACTTGTCGTATCGATATTTCCGGTTACCTGCTTGGCGCGACGAGGTGTGGTGGACTGCCTGAAGACGCAACCCGCCATGCCTTGATCGAACTCGCGAAGGAACTCGAAATGAGAAAAATTCTCCTGACCAGTGCGACGATTTTGGGCGCGACTGCGACCCTGGCATATGCTCAGGCGCCGGCGAACCCCAGCCAGGGCCAGCTTGCCGCGCCGTACGGGGCGGGTCCGGCGGCAAACAACAACAACAATGCCTGGGGCATCGCCAATACCCCGACCGGCAGCAAGGAAGCTGGCTCCAACAGCACCATGTTTCCGCCGAACACCAATGCGGTCCCAACGCCGGGCACCATCGTGATCAGGCTGAATGGGCGCGTTGCGGTGGAGGTTTCCGCCAATTTTACCAGCGTGGATCGGGGGCAGACCGCCACCGGGGCGGCGAACGGCTATAAACTGAACCCCGTTGGCATCAGCAGCCTGATGCGGCTGTACCCGGGCTTCGACGGCATGGCGGCAAACGGCCTGCGCTACGGCGCGTCAGTCGAGCTGCGGGAGAATTTTGGCGCCGCCGACCGCACGTTCGCAAACACCACCGCAGGCGGCGCGGCCAACAGCCCCAGTGCGAACACCTCCGCCCAGACTGTCCTGGTCCGCCGCGCGTTCACCTATCTGGCGTCGGACAACGCCGGCATCGTGCGATTTGGCCAGGCCGACGGCGTCATTGGTCTGTTCGACAATTGCATTTTTACCACTCAGTGCTGGGATGCGGGAATCCAGGGCCTAAACGCCAGCGGCGGCTTTACCGCGACCGCGCCCGGTGCCGCGGCGGGCGTCCCGTTCGTCTGGTTGACCGGGGCGGGCGCGGAATACGGCAACAACAAGATCGTCTACCTTTCGCCGCAGTTCTATGGTTTTGACTTCGGCGTGCAATATGCGCCGAACCAAGGTAACTCCTTCGCGAACGAAGGGCTTAGCGTCGGATGCAACCAGGCCGCGTCAACCTGCATCAACGTCTCGTCCGGCAATGATCCCACTCGCTGGCTCAACCAGGTCGGCGTCGGCGTCCGCTATCAGCAAAGCTTCGGTCCGGTCGACTTCAAGGCCTTTGGTTTCTACGAAACCGCCGGCAAGGAAGACCTGACGACACAGGCCTACACGACCCCGGCAGCGGCCCGAACCGGTGGGACCAGCGCACAGTTCCTTCGCTATGACAACCTGAGCTTCTACAACGCGGGCGTTGCCGTGACGGCCGCCAATATCACGTTGGCCGCTGATTATATCGGTGGTGCCATCAACGGACAGTTGAACATGCGGCCAACCGGCGGTGTGCCCACGAACGCCGTTATGAGCGGCCTGACCTATGCAAAGGGTCCAATCACTCTTGGCGCCCAGGTCGGCGTAATCGACACCCAGGGCGATGCCCGCCTGACCGGGATCTCCCAACGCCATGAATACGAGGTTTCGTTTGGCGGCACCTACAAGGTTGCGCCCGGCGTTCAGCTGGTCAGCGAATATACCTACGTGCACCGGCATCAGGGCGGTTATGATTTCAGCCAGGCTGCGCTCGGTAACAGGGGCCCTGGCACGGCGGCCGGCAGCGCGACACGCGACGCGCAAGGCCAGGGCTTCATGGTGGCGACCGTACTGACCTGGTAGCGACAAGCCAGCTCCACGACAACAAATCGTCCTGAACAGAAAGCACGATGCTGTCTGTTCAGGACACCGCAACATATATTACGTGGTCGTCTCGTTATACTGGCCCAACGCAGCCGTTACCGCTTGGCGCAATTCCGGCAGCAGTTCGCTGCCGAACCAGGTGTTCCGTTGCTCCCAGCCCGATGTTCGCCATGACGGATGCGGCAGCGGCACGGTGGCCGACCCAAGTTCGCGGAACCGCCTGACCCGTTCGGTCATCGCGCCTTTGCCCAACCGGTGACGCAGGGCGTAGGAACCCACCAGCAAGCGTCAGCCGCACCTGCGGCATCAGGCGGACGAACCGATCCAGCCAGAGTGGCGCGCATTCCGGCCGGGGTGGCGCATCGCCGCCGTTCGGCAGTCGGCCGGGGTAGCACAGACCCATCGGCACGATGGCGATGCGCGAGGCGTCGTAGAACAGGTCCCGGTCCATCTGCAGCCAGCCGCGCAGACGGTCGCCGGACGCATCGTTCCACGGCATGCCCGGTCATATGCACCTTGGTGCCGGGGGCCTGGCCGATGATCAGCACGCGGGCCGTTGTCGGAAACCCGGAAAACCGGGCGCGGGCCCAAGGGCAGGACAGCCTCGCAGAGGCGGCAGGCGAGCGGCTTCGGCGGCGGCGGCCTGGAGGCGAATCAGGATGGCTCATTGCCTCGGATATAGGGTCGCCGAACACGGCATCCGGGGATCAGGCGATATTCCACGCGTCCGCAGTGCCGCGACCACCTCGTCAGCCAGTGCATCGGGGCGCCTTCCCAGCGTGTCGCAGCCGGATTTCGGGATCCAGCGGCTCCTCATAAGGTGCGTCGACACCGGTGAAATTCCGGATCTGGCCGCTGTCGGCCTTTTCATACAGGCCCTTGGGGTCGCGCCGCCGGCATTCCTCGATCGGCGTATCGACGAAGATCTCCAGGAACTCATCGCAGCCGACGCGGTCTCGCGCCAGCATCCGTTCAGCGCGGTAGGGCGAGATGAACGACACGATGACGATCAGGCCGGCTTCGACGAACAGGCGGGAGACTTCGGCGATACGGCGGATGTTTTCCACGCGGTCGGCTTCGGAGAAGCCCAGGTCGCGGTTCAGCCCGTGGCGGACATTGTCGCCGTCCAGGATCATGGTGTGGTGGCCCAGCGCATGCAGGCGCTTTTCCACCTGGTTCGCGATGGTCGACTTGCCGGCGCCGGAAAGTCCGGTGAACCACAGCACCGCCGGCTTCTGACCCTTCAGCCGCGACCGCGCCGCCTTGTCGACGTCCAGCCGGTGCCAGACGATATCGGCGTTGCGCGTGCGGATCGCGGTCACCATCCCGGCGCCGACGGTGCCGCGGGTCAGCCGGTCGATCAGGATGAAGCCGCCGAGCTCGCGGCTGGTCTCGTAGGTCTCGCATACCACCGGATGGGTCAGGGAGATCGACACCCGGCCGATCTCGTTCAGCGCCAGTTCGCGGACGCTGATTTCTTCCAGCGTCTCCATGTCCAGGCGGGTGGTGATGTCGGTGACCGTCGCCACCACGGTGCGGGTGCCGAGCATCAGCAGATAGGCGCGGCCGCGGAACAGCGGGGTCTCGTCCATCCAGACGACCCAGGCAGTCCAGCCCGTCGGCGGCGACCGGAGCCGGATCGGCGGCCAGGACGTCGCCGCGGGAGATGTCGATTTCCCGGTCCAGCACCAGGGTGACCGGATCGCCGGCGCTGGCTTCGGGCAGATCGCCGTCCATGGTGACGATGCGCGCGACCACGGCCTCGGTATGCGCGGCGGCGTTGACCAGACTGGTCGCCGGGCCGCACGCTGCCCGGTCGCGATGGTGCCGGCGTAGCCGCGGAAGTGTGGTCGGGGCGGTTGACATATTGCACCGGCATGCGGAACGGGCCGGCCTGAGCGGTCTGTGACGTCGGCGGCTTCCAGCGCCTTGAGCAGCGAGACGCCGGTGTACCAGGGCATCCGAGTGCTGGCGGCGGTGACGTTGTCGCCGTCCCGGGCGCAGATCGGGATCGGCGTGATCACGGTCGAACTCCAGCTTGCCGAGCAGCATGCGGAAATCATGCCGGATCGCGGCGAAGACCGATCTCGTCGAAGTCGACCAGGTCCATCTTGTTGACCGCCAGAATCACCTGCCGGATGCCCAGCAGGGAGGCGATGGCGGCGTGCCGGCGGGTCTGCGGCAGGATGCCCTTGCGGGCGTCGATCAGCAGGACGGCCAGATCGGCGGTCGAGGCGCCGGTGACCATGTTGCGGGTGTATTGCTGGTGGCCGGGCGTGTCCGCCAGGATGAAGCGGCGCGCCGGCGTCTCGAAGAACCGGTAGGCGACGTCGATGGTGACGCCCTGTTCGCGTTCCGCTTCCAGGCCGTCGACCAGCAGAGCGTAGTCGATGCCGTCGCCTCGACCGTGCCGAAGCGTTTCGAATCGCGCTCCAGCGCCGCCATCACGTCGTCCGGGATCGTGCCGCATTCGAACAGCAGGCGTCCGATCAGGGTGGACTTGCCGTCATCGACGCTGCCGCAGGTCAGGACGCGCAGAACCGAGTCGGGCATCAGAAATACCCCTCGCGCTTCTTGCGTTCCATCGAGCGATCCTGTTCCTGGTCGATCAGCCGGCCGGCGCGTTCGGACATCCGCGTGGTGCGCATTTCGGCCAGAAGCGCGTCCATGTCGGCGGCATCGGATGCCACGGCGGCCGACAGCGGGTAGCAGCCGAGCGAGCGGAACCGCACCATGCGGTCGACCGGCGTTTCGCCGGGCTTGAAGCGCATCCGGTCGTCGTCCACCACGATGATCTGGCCACCGCGCATCACGGTCGGGCGCATCGCGGCAAAATACAGCGGCACCACGTCGATCGCTTCCGCCGCGATGTAGGTCCACACATCCAGTTCGGTCCAGTTCGACAGCGGGAACACGCGCATCGTTTCGCCGGGGGCGAGTTGGCCGTTATACAGATGCCAAAGTTCCGGCCGCTGGCGCTTCGGATCCCAGGCGTGGCCGGGCGCGCGGATGGAGAAGATCCGCTCCTTCGCCCGCGACCGTTCCTCGTCACGCCGAGCGCCGCCGATGGCGAAGTCGTAGTTGCCCGCGGTCAGTGCCTGCTTCAGCGCGTCGGTCTTCATGATCTGCGTGTAGGCGCCGCCGTGGTCGAACGGATTGATGTTGTCCCGCGAGTACCATCGCGGATTGGTGTGGATCCGCAGGTCCAGACCGAAGCGGCGCACGGTTGCGTCGCGGAACGCGATCATCGCCCGGAACTTCCAGGTCGTGTCGATATGCAGCAGCGGAAACGGCGGCTTGGCGGGGTAGAACGCCTTGCGGGCCAGATGCAGCAGGACCGAAGAATCCTTGCCGATCGAATAGAGCAGGACGGGGCGGGCGGCCTGCGCGGCGACTTCGCGGAAAATCTGGATGCTTTCGGCTTCCAGCGTTGCCAGATGGGCCGGCCGCCGTTCACTCATGTCTCAATCCCGAATCGACCGGCCTACGTTACACCTGCCGCACGATATAGGTTTGCTCCAAGGCCTCGACGATCGAATTGGCATGCGGCTTGTCGCGGGCCTCGACCATGACCTCCAGTTCGGCCGCCTGGACCGAGGAGGAGGCGAACAGCCGCTGGTGCGAGACCTCGATGATGTTGCCGCCGGAATCGCCGATTTTGCCGGCGATGTCGGCCAGCACGCCGGGACGGTCGGGGATTTGCAGATGCAGCCGCAGCAGGCGGCCGTCACGCAGCAGGTCGCGCAGCAGGACGTTCGACAGGATGCGGGCGTCGATGTTGCCGCCGGTGATGGCGACGCCGACCTTCTTGCCGCGGAACCGCTCGGGAATGGCCAGCAAGGCGGCGAGGCCGGCGGCACCGGCGCCCTCGGCCACGGTCTTGGCGGCCTCGACCAGCAGGCCGATGGCTTCCTCGATGGCCCGTTCGGGCGTGACCAGGATGCCGGCGATACGCCGGCGGACGATCTCGAACGGGATCTCGCCGATGTCGCGCACGGCGATGCCCTCGGCGATGGTGGCGCCGCCGACCGAAACCGAGCGGCCGGCGAGGCGCTGCGCCATGGCGGCATAGGTTTCGACCTCGGCGCCATAGACGGCGATGCCGGGGTAGATCGCGGTCGCGGCGACCAGGCAGCCCGCGAGCAGTCCGCCGCCGCCCACGGGGATGATCAGCGCGTCAAGGTCCGGGGCGTCCTGCAGCATTTCCAGCGCCAGGGTGCCCTGGCCGGCGATGATGCCGGGGTCGTCGTAGGGATGGATGAACACCAACGATTGTGCAGCGGCGAGTTCGCGGGCGTGCGCGGCCGCCTCGGCCAGGGTTTCGCCCATCAGCACGACGTTGGCGCCCCAGGCGGCCGTGCGGGTGACTTTGGTCGACGGGGTGAATTTCGGCATCACGATGGTCGCGGCGATGCCGAGCAGGTTGGCATGACGCGCGACCGCCTGGGCATGGTTGCCGGCCGACATCGCGATGACGCCGCGGCTGCGCTCCTCGGGCGAAAGCAGCGCCAGCCGGTTGGCCGCGCCGCGTTCCTTGAAAGCGCCGGTAACCTGCAGATTGTCCAGTTTCAGCACGACATCGGCGCCGGTCAGGCGCGAGATGGCCTGACTGGGCAGCATGGGCGTGCGCAGCACACGCCCGGCAATCCGCTCGGCCGCCTGCTCAACGTCCTCGAGCGTGATCATCGTTTCGTGAGATTACCTTTAGATGAACTTGACTTCCAGAATTTCGTACGAACGGTCGCCGCCAGGCGCGGGAACCGAGATGGTATCGCCCACTTTCTTGCCGATCAGCGCCTTGGCCAGCGGCGAGGAGATCGACAGGCGCGCCGCCTTGATATCGGCCTCATAGACGCCAACGATCTGATAGGTCGCCTCCTTGTCGGTCTCTTCGTCCACTAGTTTGACGTGGGCGCCAAATTTCACGTGCGACCCGGACAGGGTCGACGGATCGATGACCTCGACCCCGCCGACGATCTCCTCCAGTTCCTGGATGCGGCCCTCGATGAAGGACTGCCGTTCGCGCGCGGCGTGATACTCGGCGTTTTCCGAAAGGTCTCCGTGCGAGCGGGCTTCCGCGATGGCGCGGATGATCGCCGGCCGCTCCTGCGACTTGAGGTTCCGCAGCTCCTCTTCCAACCGCTGCAGCCCGGGGCGGTCATCGGAAACTTCTGCACGGCGTGGTCCTTCAATCCTCGGTCGACTCGGATGTCCGCTGGGCGGGTTCGTCATGTAGCACCGCCGCGGCCGGGTCGTCCCCCACCGCGGCGCATGGCCTCAAAACGAACCGCGAAAGTAGGACTGCAGCGGCGCAACTTCAAGCGTTCCCGCTTTTAATGCTGCGATTGCGTGAACCGCGGCACGCGCACCCGCCAAGGTTGTGTAGTGCGGCACACAATGGGTGAGGGCGCTGCGGCGGATCGCGAAGCTGTCGGCGACCGATTGCGGGGTGGAGGCGGTGTTGATGACCAGCTGGACTTCGCCCGAGCGGATCGCATCGACGCAGTGGGGCCGGCCTTCCAGCACCTTGTTCACCACTGTGACCGGAAACCCGGCCTCTCGGATGCGGGCGGCGGTGCCGCGGGTGGCCAGGATGGAGAATCCCATTTCGATCAGGCGGCGGGCGAGCGACGGAAGGCCCTTCTTGTCGGCGTCCTTGATCGACAGGAAGACCCTGCCCTCCATCGGCAGGATCACGCCGGCTCCAAGCTGCGCCTTGGCGAAAGCACGCTCGAAGCTGGAGTCGAGGCCCATGACCTCGCCGGTGGATTTCATCTCCGGCCCCAGGATGGTGTCGACATTGGGGAAGCGGGCAAACGGAAACACCGCTTCCTTGACCGCGACATGAGGGGCGATGGAATCGTCGTCCAGCTTGAAGTCGGTGGCGAGTTTGGCGCCGGCCATGACCCGGGCACCGATCTTGGCAACTGCGACGCCGGTGGCCTTGGCGACGAACGGGACGGTGCGGGAGGCGCGAGGGTTCACCTCCAGCACGTAGATCGTGTCGTCCTTGATGGCATATTGCACGTTCATCAGGCCGATGACGCCGAGCGCCTTGGCCATCGCTTCGGTTTCGGACTTCAGTTCGGTGATCATGGCCGGGGACAAGGAGTAAGGCGGCAGGGAGCAGGCGGAGTCGCCGGAATGGATGCCGGCTTCCTCGATATGCTCCATGACGCCGGCGACATAGACGGACTCTCCGTCGCAGATGCAGTCGACGTCGACCTCGATCGCGTCGTTCAGGTAGCGGTCGATCAGCACGGGGTTTTCGCCGGAAACGCGAACCGCTTCTCGCATGTAACGATGCAGTCCGGCGCGATCGTAGACGATTTCCATGGCGCGGCCGCCCAGGACATAGCTGGGACGGATCACGACGGGGTAGCCGATGCGTTCGGCGATGGTATCGGCTTCCTCGGCGGAGCGGGCGATGCCGTTATCCGGCTGAAGCAGGCCAAGGCGGTGCAGAAGCTGCTGGAACCGCTCGCGGTCCTCGGCCAGGTCGATGGCGTCGGCGGAGGTGCCGAGGATCGGAATGCCCTCGCGGGACAGCGCCTGGGACAGTTTTAGCGGCGTTTGACCGCCATACTGAACGATGCAGCCCAGAACGGTGCCATTCTGCTGTTCGCGGCGGACCAGGGCGATGACGTCTTCCTCGGTCAGCGGCTCAAAATACAGCCGGTCGGAGGTGTCGTAATCGGTGCTGACGGTTTCCGGATTGCAGTTGACCATGATGGTCTCGAACCCGGCGTCCTTCAGCGCGTAGGCGGCGTGGACGCAGCAATAGTCGAACTCGATCCCCTGCCCGATCCGGTTAGGGCCGCCGCCCAGGATGATGATCTTGGTGCGGTCGGTCGGGTCGGATTCGCAAGTCGGGGTGCCGTAGCCGCCTTCGAATGTCGAATACATATAGGGGGTGTTGGAGGCGAACTCGCCGGCGCAGGTGTCGATGCGCTTGTAGACCGGGGTGACGCCGATGGCGGTGCGGGCGCGGAAGATGTCGGTCGCCGGCATGTTGGTCAGTTCGCCGAGGCGCTTGTCGGAGAAGCCCAGGGCCTTTAGGCGCCGCAGCGCGCCGGCTTCCCGCGGCAGGCCGTGCGCGGTTACGTCCCGTTCGGCATCGACGATGCGTTCCAGTTCGCGCAGGAACCAGGGGTCGAATTTCGTGGTTTCGTGGATGTCTTCGACGCTCAGGCCAGCGCGAAGCGCCTGAGCGGCGATCAGCAGCCGATCCGGCGTCGGCGTCGAGAGGGCGGCGCGGAATGCGTCCGGCCCACCGTCGCCGGGCGGCTCGACCGGGTCGAGGCCGGACAGTCCGGTCTCCATGCTGCGCAAACCCTTCTGCAGGGCTTCGGCGAAGGAACGGCCGATCGCCATCGCCTCGCCGACCGATTTCATCGAGGTGGTCAGCAGCGCGGGCGTGCCGGGGAATTTTTCGAAGGTGAAGCGGGGGATCTTCACCACGACATAGTCGATGGTCGGCTCGAAACTGGCGGGCGTGACCATGGTGATGTCGTTGGTCAATTCGTCCAGCGTATAGCCGACGGCGAGCTTGGCGGCGATCTTGGCGATCGGGAATCCGGTGGCCTTCGAGGCCAGCGCCGAGGAGCGGGAGACGCGCGGGTTCATCTCGATGACCACCATGCGGCCGTCCGCCGGATTCAGGCCGAACTGCACGTTCGAACCGCCGGTATCGACGCCGATTTTTCGCAGACACGCGATCGAGGCGTCGCGCATGATCTGGTATTCTTTGTCGGTCAGGGTCAGTGCCGGCGCCACGGTAACGGAATCGCCGGTGTGGATTCCCATCGGATCGACGTTCTCGATCGAGCAGACGATGATGCAATTGTCCGCGCTGTCGCGCACGACCTCCATCTCGTACTCTTTCCAGCCGAGCACGGATTCCTCGATCAGCACTTCCGTGGTGGGGGAGGCTTCCAAGCCGCCGGCGACGATCTGCTCGAACTCTTCCTTGTTGTAGGCGATGCCGCCGCCGGTGCCGCCCAGGGTGAAACTGGGGCGGATGACCGATGGCAGGCCGGTCATGGCGAGGGCGGCGCGGGCTTCTTCCATGGTATGGGCGATGGCCGAGCGGGGCGATTCGATGCCGATTTCCGCCATCGCGTCGCGGAATTTCAGCCGATCCTCGGCGCGGTCGATGACGTCGGCCTTGGCGCCGATCAGTTCGACGCCATGCCGCTCCAGGGCGCCGCTGGCGTGCAGCTTCATCGCGGTATTAAGGGCGGTCTGGCCTCCCATCGTGGGCAACAGGGCGTCAGGCTTTTCACGCGCGATGATCTTTTCCACCACTTCGGGCGTAATCGGCTCGATGTAGGTTGCGTCGGCCAGGCCCGGATCGGTCATGATGGTGGCGGGGTTGGAGTTGACCAGGATCACGCGGTAGCCCTCGGCGCGCAGCGCCTTGCAGGCCTGGGCGCCGGAATAGTCGAACTCGCAGGCCTGTCCGATGACGATCGGACCGGCGCCGATGATCATGATGGATGTTATGTCGGTGCGTTTGGGCATCTAGGAATTCCCGTCTGCGGCTGGAATCGCGTGGGTTCAGGCGTCAGGCGGGTTGCTTCATCATTCCGACGAACCGCTTGAAAAGGTGATGGCTGTCTGTCGGCCCCGGACTTGCCTCCGGATGATACTGCACCGAGAAGGCTGGCCGGTCGGTGCTGGCGATGCCCTCGTTGGAGCCGTCGAACAGCGACACATGCGTTACCTTGGCGTTGGCCGGCAACGAGTTGCCGTCCACCGCGAAGCCGTGGTTCTGGCTGGTGATCTCGACCTTCCCAGTCGCCAGATCCTTCACCGGCTGATTGGCGCCACGATGGCCACGCTCCAACTTGTAGGTCTTTGCACCAAGCGCCAGGGCCAGAAGCTGATGGCCGAGGCAGATGCCGAAGATGGGGACGCCACTGTCCAGTATCTGCCGCAGCACCGGCACGGCATAGGCCCCGGTCGCAGCGGGATCGCCCGGTCCGTTGGACAGGAACACGCCGTCCGGTTTGTGGCGCAGAATGTCGTCGGCGGTCGCCGTGGCCGGCACCACTGTCACCCGGCATCCGGCTGAAGCCAGGCACCGCAGGATGTTGCGCTTTGCGCCGTAATCGACGGCGACGACATGATGTTTCGGCGCATCCTGGCGCCCGAAGCCGTCGGGCCACACCCAGGCTGTCTCGTCCCAGCTGTAAATTTGCCGGCAGGTGACATCTTTCGCGAGGTCCATTCCCTCCAACCCCGGCCATGCTGCGGCCTGCGCCTGCAGCGCTGCCAGATTGAACCGTCCGTCAGCGGGAAACGACAGCACCCCGGTTGGAGCACCGCCGTCGCGAATGCGCATGGTCAATGCCCGGGTGTCTACCCCGGCAATACCGGTGATGCCCTGCGCGAGCAGCCAGGCCTGCAGCTTTTGGGTGGAGCGCCAGTTGGACGGGTCGGTGACGTCTTGCTTCACGACCAGGCCACGGGCGGCGATCGTGGTCGCTTCGATGTCCGCCGTGTTCGTGCCGACATTACCGATATGCGGGAACGTGAAGGTGATAATCTGTCCGGCGAATGATGGGTCGGTCAGGGTTTCCTGATACCCGGTCATGCCAGTGCTGAAGCAGACCTCGCCCACCGGGGCTGTTGCCTGGGTGTGGGCGCCGAAACCCCTGCCCCAGAAGACTGTTCCATCCGCCAGCATCAGCGCGGCGGTGGCTCCGGCTGGAACGGCGTCGGTCGCATCTTGCATTTTCGCACTCGCCTGCTCAGGGGTATGGGATTGCAGATCGGCCATCGTGACGCCAGTCGCCGCGATGACGGCTGGCCAGTGGCGGGACGGAATCGCTCGGCTTTGGCGCCATTTGCGCACCGCTTCGGTTCCGACTCCGGTGAGGCGGGCTGCAGCCTCCGCACCACCCATGCGTTCTATGATATTATCGACCGGGATTGGCATGGGCGCCACTTTATGGGAAGAAATTTCCCACCGCAACCGGTCGCAGTTCAATTGGGAAGTTTTTTCCGTCCGAATACCTGATCAGGAGGGGGCAACCAATGTATAAAACCCAACCAACGATGACCGGCGGCTGCCAGTGCGGCGCGGTGCGTTATGCGTTGTTCGAAACCCCGGAGTCGACCGTCTGCCATTGCCGGATGTGTCAGAAGGCGGTCGGTGGTCCGTTTGCCGCGCTGTCGAAGGTAAAGTGGGCGAACTTTGCCTGGACCCGCGGCCAGCCCGCCAGTTTCCAAAGCTCATCGGCGGCGGAACGGCATTTCTGCGCGGCCTGCGGCACGTCGTTGACGTTTCATTTCCTGGTTGGCGACGAGATCGAGGTGACGACGGGCAGCCTGGATTCCCCTGCGATCGGTACCGCCGACAAAGAACTTCGGGATCGAGGCGCGCCTGCCCTGGATCGACCGGCTGGTTCCCGGGCGGTTGCCGGACAGCGCCACCACGGAAACCGGGACGCGGGAGGTCATCAGCCGGCAGCACCCTGACCATGAGACGGCGAACACCTGACGCATTGGCATCCGGTATAGTATAGGGTCTTTTTTCGCGCGGGATGGTCGACATGAGCCTGAGAGAATTGTTCACCGAGCAGATGAAGCTGTCCATGAAAGCGGGGACTTCGGCTCGGACATCTACGCTGCGCATGATCATGGCCAAGCTGAAGGACACTGATATCGCGTCGCGTCCCAAGGGTATCGACAAGGTGCCGGACGACGAGATCATCGCGATGCTGCGGGGCATGGTGAAATCCCGCCGCGAATCGGTGGAGCTTTACCGGCAGGGGGATCGCCCGGAGCTCGCGGCCAAGGAAGAAGCCGAGATTGCCGTGATCGAAAGCTTCCTGCCTTCGCAGATGGACGAGGCGGCCATGCAGCGTGCGGTTGCGGATGCGGTGACGGAAACCGGCGCGGCCAGCATCAAGGACATGGGCAAGGTGATGGCCGCGCTGAAGGCCAAGCACGCGGCCAGCATGGATATGGCCAAAGCCGGCCCCATGGTCAAAGCCAGGCTTTCGGTCTGAGCAACGTCGCGGCGATGTCATAGATGGCGCTTCCCGCGAGTTTCACCGACGAGCTGCGGATCCGCACGCCTTTGCCGGCGGTGATCGGGCGGCGCGTGCGGCTGGCACGGTCGGGCAAGCAGTGGAAAGGCTGCTGCCCATTTCACGGTGAGAAATCACCCAGCTTCTACGTCTATGACGACCACTATCATTGCTTCGGTTGCGGCGCGCATGGCGATGCCATCAGCTTTGTCATGCACTCCCAGGGCCTGGCGTTCATGGAGGCGATCGCGCAGCTGGCCGCGGAAGTCGGGTTGGAGGTTCCCAAACCGTCACCAGAGGCAGCGGAAGCGGAGCGCCGGCGCCTCGGCGTGACCGATGTGCTGCAGGCGGCGCAAATTCACTATCAGCGCCGCCTCGGGTTGCCGGAAGGCCGGATGGCTCGTGAGTATCTGTCCGGGCGCGGACTGTCCGAGGAGACCATCACGCGCTTCGGTTTAGGTTGGGCCGGAGACCGTGGCGGGCTGATTGCGGAATTATCTCGTCAGGGAATAGAGCCTGAACAACTTGCTGACGCGGGATTGATTCGCACTGATGAGCAAACCGGTCGCACCTTTGAACTGTTCTCACAACGGGTCATGTTTCCGATCCGCGACCGCCGTGGTCTGATCATTAGCTTCGGTGGCCGCATTCTGGGGGCTGGCCAGCCGAAATATGTCAACGGGCCAGAGACTTCGGTGTTTTCCAAACGCCGTAATCTTTATGGCCTGGACTTGGCGCGGACTGGAGTACGCAACGGCGGGACGCTGATCGTGGTTGAAGGGTACATGGATGTTATCGCCACGGCCCAGGCTGGCTTCACCGCCGCTGTCGCCCCGCTGGGCACTGCGCTGACCAACGAACAGCTTGAGGAGTTGTGGCGGGTTTCGCCCTGCCCGGTGCTTTGCCTTGACGGGGATGCGGCCGGCGCACGGGCGGCGGGGCGGGTCATGGAACTCGCGCTGCCGATGTTGACGCCGGACAGATCGTTGAAATTCGCGACGCTGCCGAATGATGAAGATCCAGACAGTTTGGTTCGCAAGGGTGGCCCGCAGACGTTTCAGGCCGTGCTGGACCAAGCGCAGTCACCGTCCGACGCGCTGTACGACATGCTACTGGCCGAGGTGGGTGACAAGACGCCCGAGCAGCGGGCGGCGCTGCAGTCCCGGCTGAACGAAGCCGCGGGCCGTGTCACGGACAAATCGCTGGCGTGGGAGTATCGCGAAGAACTCCGAAAAAAATTCCGCGAAAGCCATCGGCCCCGGTTCAACCCAGGCGGGAACTCGGTTCGCTTTGGCGACAGTCGACGGAAACCGGTCGCACCGGTGCGCTTTATCCGCCTGCAGATCGACCAAAGCTCGACGATTACTGAGCGGTATCGTATCCTTACCGCGATCTTGCTGCGCCATCCGTACCTGCTGAATGACGTTCGCGGCGCCTTCGAAAGCTTAAGCTTCGACGGCGCTCTCGGTCGTCTGCAGCGCGCGATGCTGGAGTGGACAGATGACGCCGAAACCCTTGACTTCCCAGGCCTGATGGACCACCTCACGAAATCTGGATGTAGTTCGGAGATTGAACAGGTTTTCGCGAAAGGGGGCCTACCTCTTCCGCGATGCACGGCATCCACGGCCATGCCGGCCGAAGTGGCCGAGGATTGGTGGCATTTTTTTGGATTGCTGAATGTGGAACGTCTCCGCGAAGAAGTCACCCAGGCCAAGATGGACGCCGACCGAAATCCGACAACCGAAACCGTCTTTCGGCTGAATGCCATGAAGGGCGCGCTGCTTCGGGTCGAGAGTGGTGAGGCCGACGGGGTCGGACTTGTTGATGCATAATTTTAGTGTGGCCACGGTTTGCGCGAACCGTGGCCCGACGTACGAAGGAGTGCCCTGAGCGATGGCCACGAAGCCTATGGTCGCCGGCGATACCGCCACGGCAGAGCAGGATGCCGAAACAACCCTGTTGGACGTGACCGCGGCCGGCGTGAAGCGGCTGATCGCAAAGGGGAAGGAGCGCGGCTACATCACCTTCGATGAGCTGAACGCCATTCTGCCGCCGGATCAGAACAGCTCCGAGCAGATCGAAGACGTGATGGCCAATTTCTCGGAAATGGGCATTCAGGTCGTCGAGAGCGAGGAGAACGAGGAAGGCGATCTGCCGGTTGCCAAGGCCGAAAAGGCCGAGGAAGAAGAAGCCGAGGAGCAGACAGGCAATGTCGATGAGGCCAGCCTTGGCCGCACCGACGATCCGGTTCGCATGTACCTGCGCGAAATGGGCAGCGTCGAACTGCTGTCGCGCGAAGGCGAAATCGCCATTGCAAAGCGGATCGAAGCTGGCCGCGACATGATGATCAATGGGCTGTGCGAAAGCCCGCTGACGTTCAAGGCGATCATCACCTGGCACGAACAGCTCAAAGCCGGGCGCATGCTGTTGCGCGATATCGTCGACCTGGAGGCGACCGATGGCGCCGGTGCACCCGTCGCCGACGTGGCGGAGGTGTCGGAAGCGCCCGTCAACGGCTTCGCTGCCAACGATGACCTGGACGGTGACGACGAGGACGGCGGCCCCAGCATGTCGCTGTCCGCACTCGAAGAGAAACTGAAGCCCGAGGTTCTGGCGAACTTCGAAGAAATCGAAAATCTGTACAAGAAACTGCACAAGATGCAGCATCGCCGGCTGGAAACGATTACCAGCGGCGAGGAAATGAGCTCGCGGTCGGAAAAAGGCTACGAGAAGACGCGCGAGGAACTGGTCGAAAAGGTGGGCCAGGTACGGCTGCACAACAACCGCATTGAGGAGCTGGTCAGCCAGCTCAAGCTGCTGAACCAGCGGCTGACGACGCTGGAAGGCCAACTGATGCGAATGGCCGAAAGCTGCAAGGTGAACCGCGAGGACTTCCTGAAGCACTACCGTGGCGCAGGAGCTCGACCCGAACTGGCTGGACAAGGTTGGCCGGCTGCCCGGCAAGGGCTGGAAGGTGTTTGTCATCAAGCACCCGGACGACATCGCCAAGGTCCGCGGGACAGATTTCCTCGGTGGCGACAGACGCCAGCCTGCCGATCGCCGAGTTTCGCCGCGTCTACATGACCGTATCCCGTGGTGAGCGGGACAGCGCGCGCGCCAAGAAAGAGATGATCGAGGCGAACCTGCGCCTGGTGATCTCGATCGCGAAGAAATACACCAATCGCGGCCTGCAGTTCCTCGACCTGATCCAGGAAGGCAATATCGGCCTGATGAAGGCCGTGGATAAGTTCGAGTATCGGCGCGGCTACAAGTTCTCCACCTATGCGACGTGGTGGATCCGGCAGGCGATCACACGGTCGATCGCCGATCAGGCGCGGACGATCCGCATCCCGGTGCACATGATCGAGACGATCAACAAGCTGGTGCGCACGTCGCGGCAGATGCTGCACGAGATCGGCCGCGAGCCGGCGCCTGAGGAGCTTGCCGACAAGCTGGGCATGCCGCTGGAGAAAGTTCGCAAGGTTCTGAAGATCGCCAAGGAGCCGATCAGCCTGGAGACGCCGATTGGCGACGAGGAAGATTCCCACCTCGGCGACTTCATCGAGGACAAGGCGGCTGTGATCCCGTTGGACGCTGCGATCCAGGCCAATCTGCGGGAGGCCACCACACGCGTGTTGTCGTCACTGACACCGCGCGAGGAACGCGTCCTGCGTATGCGGTTCGGCATTGGGATGAATACCGACCACACGCTGGAAGAGGTCGGGCAGCAGTTCAACGTAACGCGCGAGCGAATCCGTCAGATCGAGGCCAAGGCGCTGCGTAAGCTGAAGCATCCAAGCCGGAGCCGGAAGCTGCGGAGCTTCCTGGACGATTGAGCCCTGGATTAATGGGTCGTGCGGGGTGGCAAAAGCCCGCGCCACGACGACCGGCGGCTCCTTGATCCCATCAGCCCCCGGGGTAGCCGGCCTTGCGTCAACCCTGGTTTGGGGGTCCACCACGCCTGACTCGGCGATTAGGCCACGTGACGTACCGGATGTTAGAGCCCTTTCAGGCTGACCGGAAATATCCGTCATGGCGGAAGTAGTTGGCGCACTCTGTGGGACTGAAGTTGTCGCATAGGTCTCCCAGCGCGTTGCATAAGGCATCGACGGTGCGGATTGCTTTGGCTCGTAGCAGCGCCTTGAGCTTGGAGAATGCCAACTCGATCGGGTTCAAGTCGGGACTGTAGGGCGGAATGAACAGCAGCTTCGCGCCCGCGGCCTCGATGGCCTCTCGTACGCCAGCCGCTTTATGGACCCTGAGGTTGTCCATGATAACGACATCGCCTGGCTTCAGTGTCGGCACCAGGACCTGCTCGACGTAGGCCACGAACAGCTCTCCATTGATCGCGCCATCAATGGCCAGAGGTGCGGTCAGGCCGTCGCAGCGAAGCGCGCCGACAAAGGTTGTCGTCTTCCAGTGCCCATGCGGCACGGCGTCGACCAGACGATGGCCACGTCTGGCCCGGCCATAGCGCCGCGTCATGTTGGTCTTCACCCAGGTTTCATCAATGAAAACAAGCCTTGACGGGATCAGCTTGGGCTGCTGCTGGCGCCATTCGACACGGGCCGAGGCAACGTCCTCACGCGCTTGCTCGGCGGCATGGAGGGACTTTTTTTAAACGTCAGATCAAGCTCAGCCAGCGTTTTGTTCATCAGGCCGATGCTTGCTGAGACCTGGTGCGTCTCGAGCAGCCAGGCACGCAATTCGGCGATTGTTGCATCGGGACGGCTGGTCACCTGTGCCAGGATCGCCGAATGCAGCCCGCTCAGCTTGGGGACCACATGGCAGCGTTGCGCCCGCGCCGTCGTTTCACCCGTCAGCTTACGGCGCGACAGCACCTTGGAAACATAGGATACACTGACACGCAGAAGGAGCGCGATCCGGCCGACCGGCTCACCATCGTCCGCAGTCGCGAAGACACGTTCCCGAAGATCCTGCGAATAGGATTGGCCGCGCCGCCAAAGCATCTGTTCCTCCAGTGATCGAAAACCGGAGACCTACGAATCGTACCTGGGGGTGTTTCGGAACCTCTATTTTTGCATGGCTGCGATTCCGGTCAGCCTGAAACCGCTCTAGTCTGTCCAGACAGACTAACAGATACCCATTGAGATAGCGGCACAGAGCAAACCGAAATGCTCTGTGCCGTCTCTGTCGAAATCCTTCTATTTGTCGATACGTCCAGACCGGCGTTCAATCCCGACGGAACGTGCCATTGCGGATTGCCGGCAAATCGGAGCGGCCAAGGCCAAGATCCCAAAGCTCCCGGTCACTGAACGCATACAAGGTGTCGATTTCGCGTGCCCGCCGGCGGCGCGCCGACAAAGCGGTGAAGAAGCGCTGAACACCCACTTGAATTGTGGACAGGACGTCGGCGGTGTCGCGGGAAACTGGCCGCGGCCCGGACGTCCCGAATTTTGCGCTTTCAGATAGAATTCATATGACGACCCTTCGGCTGTACCAGGCAGAGCCTGGCGATGTGGCGAAGGACGTTCCTCTCATTGTGCACCGCAGCATAAGGGAGGTGGGCCGCCTGTTGTCAAGATAATCGTCACTACATTCGGGCATGGCAGCCAGCTATGCCAAGGGGCGCCGGCTTGCGCGTCGATCAGACCTTCCGCGCGCATCGCCTGTTCGGCTTGTTGTGATGCGGCTCCTGGTCACAAGTCGGCATTTTGCCATCTCGACCGATTGATTGAACCAAGCGCTGATTGTGCCGCAACCCGACGGGGCCATCTAGGATCAGACGACGTAAATACATTGACCTTGAGATGGAGCGACAGCGGCACGATGAGAAATCCGTGGTTGAAGAAGAATCCGGCGATGAGCATGTTCCTCAGTGCGGCGAACGCCTGGATGGGTGCTGCGCGCGGACACGCAGGCGCGGCCATGAAGCGGCAAATCATCAGTGCAACCAAGACCGCGACCACATCCAAAAAGAGGCGGCGGCGGCGGTCGTGACGACCGGACCAGCCGCCTGACGTCATCTCATTCCGCGGCGAGCCCTGCGACACGGGGCAAACCACCACTGGCGTGATACTCCTGTGGCACGAACTGCCGTGTCAGCTTCCAGTAGTCCAGCAAAGTCCATGGCGACGTCACCGTTACTCGATTGTGCCGGTTCTTGTACCAGCTGGTAACGCCGGGATGCGCCCAGACCATGTTGCGGCAGGCCTCGTCGAGGCGGATATTGTACTCGTCGTGGACTTCGGTCCGAACCTCCAACGCGGAATACCCATTCTCGATCATGTCGCGCAAAGCCTGGGCGATGTAGCGAACCTGGCATTCCGCGTGGAAGATGATGCTGCCGCCATGCGCAAGGTTGGTATTCGGGCCATAGGTCAGGAACAGGTTGGGAAAGCCTGGCACCGTGATCCCGAGATAGGCGCGAGGATCATCATTGCCCCAGGTTCCGCGGATCGTCTGGCCGCCTCGACCGGTGATTTCCATGGGCCACAGCATTTTCGATGCATGAAACCCGGTCGCCATGATGATCACGTCGACTTCGTGCGTCGACCCATCGGCCGTAACGATATGATCCTCGGTGATCCGGGTGATCGCGTCGGTGATCAGCTCGACGTTCGGACGCTTCAACATCCGATACCAGTGATTGTCGCGCAGCATGCGCTTGCCATAGGGCGGATAGGGCGGGATGACCTTGGCCAGCAGATCCTCGTCGCCATCGAGTTCATTGCGGATGTAATCAATCATCATCTCGCGCATGTTGTGGTTCGCCTGGTTCAGCGAAATGTCCGGTTGCGTCCAGTTCGGGTCCATCTTCAGTGACGCGTGGAAGCCATCCGATCCGGCCCAGAACAACTGGAAGCGCATCCATTTGGCGAAGTACGGGATATGCTCGATCGCCCAACGATTTCCGGCGCTGACTTCCTTATGGTAGTTCGGATTGTTCGCCGCCCAGTGACGCGTCCGCTGGAACACCAACAGCTTCGCGACATCGGATGCGATGGTTGGCCCGGTCTGCATGGCGCTGGCGCCGGTGCCAATGATCGCCACACGTTTGCCCCGCAAATCCACCGACCGGTCCCATTGCGCGGTATGGAAGAGTGGACCACGGAACTGTTCGATCCCCGCGATCGGCGGGATCGACGGCCGGTTGAGCTGACCGACCGCGCTGATCACCGCATTGACTTCGGTGTCGTCAGTCGCGCCATCGGCCGAGCGCAGCGTCATACGCCACCGCGCCCGTGCTTCGTCGAATGTTGCCGCGGTCACCTCGACGCCGAACCGAATATGCCGCCGCAAATCGTATTTGTCCGTTGTCGAACCGATGTAGCCAAGGATCTCGTCGCGCCGCGAGAAATGCCGCGACCATTTGTCGTTTGGGTTGAATGAGTAGGAATAGAAATGGTTCGGTGTATCGACCGCGCAGCCTGGATATTCATTCTCCAGCCAGGTGCCGCCGACGTCATGGTTCTTTTCCAGAATCTCGAACGGAATGCCGAGTTGCTTCAGGCGGATTGCCGCGCACAGGCCAGAGAATCCGGCGCCGATGATGGCGACCTTGAAGTCACCAACGGCTATGTTGTCGCGCCGCCAGTGCACGGCACGCGTATCGTCTTGGCCGAGGCCGGTTTCTTCCACCAACAAGGGAATATAGTCGGTTGGGACGGTCTGCCCGACCCCGGCGCTCATCATCCTCTGCAGCGTGTCGGCGGGAATATCGGTCGGTGGTTCGCGTCCGCTGGCGGCATGGTCCTTCAGGGCGGTGACGAGGCGGTCCCGGACCTTCTGCTTCAAAGCCTCGGGCACGGCTTCCATGAAGCTCCATGCGCCGTGGATGTATGGGGCGACTTCCTCCATGATATCGAGGTCACCGGTCAGTTGTGCCAGGACCATCAACGTCGGGGCGATGTCGGCGTCGGCCAGCGCTGCCCTCAGGGCTGTCTCATCCTGGACCGCGGTCTCGAACATCTGGCGTGCCTCCCCGTTTCGCCGTGGGACTTGACCATTGAACCCAGGACCGGGCAAGCCGGCGGGCGCCGGATCGCGGGTGAAACGTCATCGCCGCGCGGTTGACGGGGCGGGCAATCTCGCCATGCTGACGTCAGTAGCATCGCATTTCCATGGGGGGATTAGCATGGGTGAGACAATCCAGTTGAAGGCCGCTGATGGCTTCAGCTTTTCGGCTTATGTCGCGGGTCCGGCCAACGCCACAAAGGGCGTGGTCGTGGTGCAGGAGATTTTCGGCGTCAATCACCACATTCGCGACATGGCCGACCGGTTCGCGGCGCTCGGTTATGCCGTGGTGGCTCCGGCGGTATTCGATCGCGCGCAGCGAGACGTGGAACTCGGCTATACGCAGGACGACATCGGCAAAGGCCGCGAAATCCGCATGAAGCTGTCGGATGCCGACGTGATGAAGGACATCGAAGCTGCGGCGGATCATCTCGCCGGCAAGAAGCTGGGCATCGTCGGCTATTGCTTCGGTGGCACTGTGGCTTGGTGGGGTGCGACGCGCACCAACGAAGTTCGCGGCCTCGTCCTGCTGGTATGGCGGCGGCATTCCCGGCACCAAGAACGAGAGCGCCGAACTGTCCGGTGCAGATGCATTTCGGCGAAAAGGACGCGTCGATTCCGATGACCGATGTCGATGCGGTGCGTGCGGCGCAGCCAAAGGTCGAAGTCTATGTCTACGAGGGTGCGCAGCATGGCTTCGGCTGCGACGAGCGGGGCAGCTACAGCAAGCCCGACTACGAACTGGCGCAGCAACGTACAGTCGAGTTCTTCGCCAAGCACCTGGGCTGATATCAGCGGATATCGGAGCGCGCGTCTTGGGTTGCACCAACCCCAGGCGCGCCCCTCTTTCAAATCCGAAAGACAGAATCTGGTGACTTCGGCCTGAAGCTACCGCGTGTCAGCGGGCTTCCAACCTTTTACCAGCGTGTTCAATCCAGTAACGTCCGTAAGGCCGCCATCCGGCCCAGGGCCAGTGCCGGCTCGGGTACGCCAGTCTGGAACGGCCGCTCGGCCGGTCGACGTGGCGACGGCGCCCGTGCCGGCTAACGCCCGCCATCCCGTTTGCGGGACATCCTCCTGCCGCTCCACGCGCCACATGTAGGCGTTAAGACAAATGCTGAGTGAGATGAAATACCAGAACATCGGCTGGAATGCGATGCCAACAAAGGCGCCGCTGGTCATGAACACCGCCAGTCCGCTTTGCAACGCGTCGGACAGGCTCACCACCCACTCAAGTTCGGGGTGCGGCCGGGCTTTTCTGGCGAGGCGCCGTAGCATGAGAAACGTCGATACTGCCAACAGCAGGAAGATGACGATCCCCGGATAGCCTTGTTCCCCCAGCACTTCGAAATAGATGCTGTGGAACGCGCGTCCGAACTCGACATGGGCTGGTTCGGAACCGCTCGCCGGGACATCCACGTGATCGACAAGATAGGTCACGAACCCTCCGCCCAGCGGATGGGTGGCGGTAAATTCAAGTGTCCATTTCCACACCAGAATGCGGACATAGGCCGAATTTTCGCTCTGATAGTCCCCTATCGTCGATACACGCGCGTTCCATGCGCTTGACGACGAATAGATCGATGATGCCGGCCGCGACGGCCAGGACGATACCGAAGCCGAATTTGTGTTTCGATCGCACCCACATGTAGCCACCGAGTACCGACAAGCCCCAGCAGGGCACTTCGCTCATAGGTTCCGATGGCGGTGACGATCGATAGGATTGCGATAGCCCAGTAAGCCAGGGGCAATATCTTCAGCTTGGGAATGAGCTGACTGTGCGCGGCAAGATAGAACGCCAACGGCACGGCCATCAGGCAGCATGTGGAAAGCAGCCCACCTTCCGCCAGGCCGGAGTTGCCTGACTGAAGCCCCAGATTGACGCCGTAGCCGCCACCGGATTTCAGCACCTTGAGACCGAACGGCACGAAATTCGCGGCGAGCGAGAATACGTAGGTCTGGGCGAAGGCTTCGATCTGAACCTTGGAACGGATCACGTAGGGTATGAAAGTGGCAAAGGCGATTGTCTTGAACGCCCAATCCCATTTCACCCAGGCTGCGTCAGGTACCTGCGCCCAGATCAGCGTCAGCGAGACCCAGACCGCCATGCTGATCTGCAGCACGGTCTGCAACGTGAGCGGAGGTGGCGACCGGCGGTCGACCAGCAAATACCCGCCCAGTGCGGCAATCGCCATGATCATCGCGACAGGAAATTGATTGAGCACGATATAGGCAACGCTTGCGGCTGAAACGTATCGACCCAGACGTAGCCAAGGGTTGCGACAAACGGCGCGCTGATACTCAGCCCAAGAAACGAGACATAGACAAACAGCAGCCACAGGCTGCGAAGCACGTGGCGCTATCCGTTGCGGGATCAGCCGTTACGTTGCCAGGCGCGCTGCTGCGTCGGCGTTGGCTTTTGCTGACGCTTGATCTTTTGAAACCACGGTTGGGTTCGATCGAGCTGCAATGCCCGCACAATCACCATCACCATCATCACGGAACTGAAAAGTATCCCGGTCAGGTCGAGCATGAGAAACTCCCGATCTTGACGATCGCAATACGAAAGTCAGGGTCCCGCTATACAAGGTCACTCCCACGAAAGTCACGACTTCTTGTGGCACGACGATTTGTGAACGGAACTTAAAGCCCGGTGGTGCGTCTTACGCCTGTGAAGCGAGGGACATGACCATGATCAAATGGAACGCCATGCTTATGGCGGGTTTGCTGAGTAGTGCAACGAGCTTGGCGTTTGCCGCGACTGCCCCGACCGACTCGCCCGAAGCGAAGGTGGAGGCCCAACGGCTGAATAATCTGCCGCCAGTTCCGCCAGCACCGCCGGGCCACATTGATCATTCCGGCCGCAAGGAGAAGGGACGCGCATCGTTCTACGCCAACAGCTTTGCCCACGGAAGATGGCGGATGGCCAACGGATGAACCCCAACTCCAACGTCGCGGCCAGCAAGACCCTGCCGTTGGGAGCGTCGCGAAGGTGACAAACCTGGAAAACGGCAAGACCGCGACGGTGAAGATCGAGGATCGCGGGCCCTATGTGAATGGCCGGGTGGTCGATCTGGCCCAAAGGTCGCGGATCAGCTCGACCTGAAGGAGAAGGGCGTGGCACCGGTGGAGGTAAAGCCGATCACACTGCCGCAACCCGATGGCGGCGTGAAGCTGGGCGCCGGCGCGGCCGAGGCAAGCCCGCAGGAAGTGCAGTCAGGCCGTTGAGGTCACAAAGGAACTGACCGCACCCGAAAACGCACCGAGACGGCAGAGAAGTAGCTACAGCACCCGTCCGGCGACCGCCTCCAGCTTGGCGGCCAGTGCTGGGTCGCGCTGGTCGGGCGCGGTGATCACCGCATTGTCCAGCGCCCGGTCGCATCCGCACGGACAAAGTCCGCGCGGTCTGGCCAACGTTCGGCACGATCGCCCGCACCAGATCGCGGGCCTTGTCGGCGTTTCCGAGCAGAATGCGGACCACGGCCTCGACCGTGACGTGGTCATGGTCAGGGTGCCAGCAGTCAAAATCCGTCACCATCGCCACCGTCGCGTAACAAAGCTCTGCCTCACGCGCGAGTTTCGCCTCCGGCATGTTGGTCATGCCGATGACGCTGCAGCCCCATGACCGATACAGCTCGCTTTCCGCCTTGGTGGAGAACTGCGGCCCTTCCATCACCAGATAGGTGCCGCCGCGGGTGACCGGCAAGCGACAGCGACGGAGGCCGCCGCGATACAGCGCGTCGCCCAGCCGCCAGCAGACCGGATGGGCCATCGACACGTGGGCGACGATGCCGTCGCCGAAGAAGCTCTTCTCGCGCGCGAAGCTGCGGTCGATGAACTGGTCGACGATGACGAAGTGCCCGGGCGGCAGTTCCTCCTTCAGGCTGCCGACCGCCGACAACGACAGCACATCGGTCACGCCGGAGCGCTTCAACGCGTCGATGTTCGCTCGGTAGTTCAGATGCGTCGGGGAGGTCGGGTGCCCGCGCCCATGCCGTGGCAGGAACACGCACTGGATGCCAGCCAGCCGTCCGAACAGCAGCTCGTCGGACGGGTCACCCCAGGGCGTTTCGACCCGCCGCCAGCTTTGTCCTCCAGCCCGTCGATATCGTACAGGCCGGAGCCGCCGATGATACCGATGACGGGCTGGATCATCGGCGATCAGTGGTGGACGTCGGACCAGACCTTGCGCTTCACCGCGTAGGTCAGGCCGGTCATGAACACCAGGAACAGGATCACGCGCACGCCCATCTGCTTGCGCTCGACCGTTTCCGGGTTGGCGGCCCAGGCCAGGAAGGTGACGACGTCGTGCGCTTCCTGGTTAAGGCTGTTGGCGGTGCCGTCGGTATATTCGACCGTGCCGTCCTGCAACGGCTGCGGCATGCGCGATCTGATGACCGGGATACATCTTATTGTAATACATCCCGTCCTGCATCTTGAACCCGGACGGCGCCTCGGCGAAGCCGGTGAGGATGCCGTAGACGTAGTTCGGGCCGCCCTCACGCGCATTGACGATCAACGACAGGTCCGGCGGCAAGGCGCCGTTGTTGGCGGCCCGCGCTGCCTTTTCGTTCGCGAACGGCGACTTGAACTGGCTGGCGGGGGTCGCCGGGCCATCCTTCGGGTTGCCCTGATCGTCCAACCCCTGCGGCACGGTGATGCGCGGCCGCGACCGCCTTGATCTGCTCGGCGTCCAGCCCGATGCCGGACAGATCACGGTAATGCAGCATACTGCATCGAGTGGCAGTTGGAGCAGACGTTGGAATAGATCTGGAACCCACGCTGCGCGGCGGCGAGATCGAATGTGCCGAACAGCCGGTCGAAGCTCCAGCTCTCGATTCGGCATCGGGTTTTCCTGCGCCACGGCCGGAGGCGCAGTGCGAGCAGACCGGCGGCGAAGCACGCCGGCCAGAAGGGAACGCAGCTTGCCGCATCACGCTTTCTCCATCGGCTTGGCCGGGGCGCTGCCGGGCAATGGGCCGCCGCCACCCGTCCGCCGAGAACCGGCTGGCTGATGCTCTCGGGCAGCGGCAGCGGCCGCTCCAGTTTGCCAAGGATCGGCAGGATCACCAGGAAATGCAGGAAGTAGTAAAGGGTGCAGACCCGGCTCAGGATGACCCAGATGCCTTCCGGCTTGTGGGCGCCGCAGACGCCCAGGACGATCACCGCGGCGACCCAGACCCAGATCAGCTGCCGGTAGATCGGCCGGAACCGCGCGCTGCGCACCCGGGAGGTATCGAGCCAGGGCAGCACGAACAGCACCAGCAGGGAGCCGAACATCATGCAGACGCCCAGCAGCTTGTTCGGCACCGAACGCAGGATCGCGTAGTACGGCAGGAAGTACCACTCCGGCACGATGTCGGCGGGCGTTTGCAGCGGGTTGGCCGGGATGAAGTTGTTCGGATCGCCCAGGTAGTTCGGGGCGAAGAACACCAGCGCGGCGAACACGATCAGGAAGACGCAGATGCCGACGCTGTCCTTGATCGTGTAGTACGGATGGAACGGCAGCGTATCCTGCGGCGACTTCACGTCGATGCCCAGCGGGTTGTTCGACCCGGTGATGTGCAGCGCGGCGACGTGCAGGAAGATCACGCCGACCAGCACGAACGGCAGCAGGTAGTGCAGCGCGAAGAAGCGGTTCAGCGTCGGGTTATCGACGCTGAAGCCGCCCCACAGCAGGGTGACGATCTTCGGCCCGACCACCGGGAACGCCGAGAACAGGTTGGTGATGACCGTGGCGCCCCAGTAGGACATCTGGCCCCAGGGCAGCACGTAGCCCATGAACGCGGTCGCCATCATCAGCAGCAGGATGACGACGCCCAGCATCCACAGCAGCTCGCGCGGGGTCTTGTATGATCCGTAATACAGGCCGCGGAAAATGTGGATGTAGGTGACGATGAAGAACATCGACGCGCCGTTCTGGTGCACGTAGCGGATCAGCCAGCCGTAGTTCACGTCGCGCATGATGTGCTGGACGGAGTCGAACGCCAGTTCCGTGTTCGGCTGGTAGTTCATCGCCAGGAAAATGCCGGTGATGATCATGATCACCAGGGTCACCATCGCCAGCGCGCCGAAATTCCAGAAATAGTTGAAATTTTTCGGCGTCGGGAAAACCCCGTATTCCTTCTGCATCATCGTGAAGATGGGCAGGCGGGTGTCGATCCAGTTGATCACCGGATTGGCGAATTCGCTCTTGTTCAGGCCGGCCATGGTTGATTCCCAATCGGATTCGGGGGCGCGGGTCGGAAGGCTGAGCGGCTCAGCCGACCTTGATCTTGGTATCGGACTCGAATGCGTAAGGCGGCACGTGCAGGTTCAGCCGGCGCCGGCCCGTGGCGCACGCGCCCGGAGGTGTCGTACTGGCTGCCATGGCACGGGCAGAACCAGCCGCCCCACTCGCCGCGCGGGTCGGACGGCTTGTTGCCCAGCGGCACGCAGCCCAGGTGGGTGCAGATGCCGATCAGCACGATCCATTGGTCGTGGCCGGCCTTGACCCGGGCCGAGTCAGCCTGCGGCTCGATCAGTTGGCTCAGCGGAACGTCCTGCGCTTCCTTGATCTCGGTCGGCGGTGCGATGGCGCACGAAGATCGGCTTGCCCTGCCAGACGATGGTGATGCCCTGGCCCTTCGACGACCGGGGTCAGGTCGACATCGACCGACGACAGCGCCAGCACGTCCTTGGACGGGTTCATCGAATCGATCAGCGGCCAGGCGATGGCGCCGGCCCCGATCACGGCGCCGGAGATGGCGATCAGTTGCAGCAGATCGCGCTTGGTCACATCGCCCGGACCGACGGGGCCGTGGATGGCCGGGATGGTAGCAGCGGCGGACGAGTCAGCCATACTTTCCCTCAAGTTACCGTTTCAGCCAGGCCGCGGGCGCGCCTGACCGCGGGCCAACCCTGCGAGCGAGCCCGAAATACCGTCTTGTCGACCCGCCGGGTTGCCCCGGTCGTGGCGTCTGGCGCAGTCTTAGGGACCGGCCTCGCCTCCTGCAACAAGCTGGCAGCAGGGGGTTATCCCGACTGTCGCGCAGGAACAAGCCCCCGATGACTGAAAATCCAGATCGCCGCCGTGTGGCGCACGAAGCACTCAAGCCCGCCGCGCGGGCGTGGTTCGAGCAATTGCGCGATCGGATCTGCGCCGCGTTCGAGGCGATCGAGGACGCCCACGACGGCCGCTTCAGGCGATCGCCCGCCCGGCCGCTTCCAGCGGACCGCCTGGAGCCGCCCCACCGAGGACGGACAGGAAGGCGGCGGCGGGGTCATGAGCGTCATGAAGGGCCGGGTGTTCGAAAAGGTCGGGGTCAACGTCTCCACCGTCTGGGGCGAATTCAGCCCGGACTTCCGCGCCCAGATCCCAGGGGCGGCCGAGGATCCGCGGTTCTGGGCCAGCGGCATCAGCCTGGTCGCGCACATGCAAAGCCCGCTGGTGCCGGCGGCGCATTTCAACACCCGCATGCTGGTGACGACCAAGGGCTGGTTCGGCGGCGGCGGCGACCTGACGCCGATGCGGCTCGAGACCGAACAGGCCAAGGCAGGACGCGGCGGATTTCCATGCCGCGTTCCGCGCCGCCTGCGACCGGCACGACCCGGGCTACTACGCGACATTCAAGGCGTGGTGCGACCGCTACTTCTATCTGCCGCACCGGCAGGAGCCGCGCGGCGCGGGCGGCATCTTCTTCGACCACCATTTCACCGGCGACGCCGAGGCCGACTTCGCCTTCGCCCGCGATGTCGGGGAGGCGTTTCTCGACGTCTACCCCCGCATCGTCCGCCGCCGCATGGGTCAGGACTGGACCGCGGCGGAGCGCGAGCATCAGTTGGTCCGTCGCGGCCGCTACGTCGAGTTCAACCTGATCCACGACCGCGGCACGCTGTTCGGCCTGAAGACCGGCGGCAACGTCGAGGCGATCCTGATGAGCCTGCCGCCGGAGGTGCGCTGGCCATAGCGACCGGCAGCGCGGTCTGGCCGAGCACCCAACCCTCCCAGCGTTGGATCCAGGGATCGGCGGGGGCTGTGTCCGGCCGGTTGCCGGCGAGCACATTCAGCACGCAGAGCACGCCAAGGACACTGTCGAAGCGGTCCTCGCCGGAAGCGTCGGCGCCGAAACCGTCCATGACCGCACGGCGCATGGCATCGTCCGGCACGGCGGATTGCTGTTCCATCGCGGTGAGCAAGGCGCCGGCGGTGGCGAGGCGATCGGCGTGGCGGCGTTTGCTGCCGCGCAGCCGGATACCGAGGTGACGCAGCGCCTCGGCCGGGTAGGTTTCCGCCAGGGCCACCGAACCTGGCGACAACAACGAGCGCAACGGTCCCTCGAACGGCCACAGGCGTAACCTGGCGCCGGATTTCAGCGCCGGCATGATCAGGAATTGCCAAGCGGCGATGGCAGCCTTGCCGGACTGGTTCGCGCCGAGCGTCCAGAACACCGGTGCCCCGGCAGGACGTTCCACCGTTGCCCGATCGCAGGCCCTTGATAAGGCGAACGCATCGGGCAGGCCCAGGGCCAGCGCGTGCGACAGGCGGGTCATGCCGGCGAGCCCCCGAGCCGGATAGAATGGACGATCGGGGCGGATGTCCTCCAACGTCGCGCAGACCGAGAAGAAATCCGGCAGGTCGCCGACATCCCGTAGAAAGGTGGGAAAGTCAGCCTCGGGCCGGGTTGCTGCATAGGCGCGTGGCAGTCCGATCGGCAGGTCGGCGCCAAGGGCGACCGCGCCGCCGTCAGCCTCCTCGATCAATCTGACCAGAAGGGTCGATACCTCCCCAACCGGGCGGGGCGCCGCCATACGCCAGCCGTCGCTGTTTCGGTGCGCGACGGTGATCCAGCGCTTGCGCGGATCGATGCTCCAATCGGCGTGCGCGGCTACTGCGCTTTCCGTTCGCATCGGCTCATCGAAAAGTTGTGGCACATTGCTGGAGCGGGCGGCATCGCCCGTTCATGTAAATTCTTTTGAACCGGGTGGGCTGCAGGCTTCGTTTCAGGATGTTGGGTCAGGACCCAAGCGGGCGCTGGGCACGCTCCAGCAGGCGGCCAAAGAAGCCGGGCGGCTTGGGCGGTTTGGCGGCTTCCTCGGCTTTCAGCTTTGCCTTGGCTTCGGCCTCCTGCTGGCGTTGCTTGCTGGCGAGCCACTTATCCAGGCTCATGCCAGCCTTGGCTGCGCGTTTGGCCTCATACGCGCGCTGGCCTTCGGTCAACGTCTTGGCCGCCAATGTCTTTGCACTAGGTTGTTTCAGGATCGGTGTCTTGGGCAGCTGCACGTGGGGTACCCCGGGGTTTCTGCCAGCTTTTCGCAGGCAGCGGATGGACGATGAAATTTTGCGGGGCATCGCGACCACCAGGATGATCGCTCATGGTCACGATGCACGTGGCAAGTCTAACGCATTTTCCGCCCGGTTGTGCAGCGGGTGAAGTGATCCCGCCTACCGTACCGTGGATTTCGGTGTGGGCACGATCCGGGTGACGACGATGCCGGACCGATCCAGATACTCGGGCACGCGCGGCGCGATTTCGGTCTTCCAGAACTCCAACTCATAGACGGCTTTGTATAATGCTTCCCGCTGCTCTTCGCTCTCAAAGCGACGCAGCCAGATGTAGACGGACGGATCGGTCTCACCCTGGAAACTTCCGGTGATGACCATGCCCTTGGCGACCTGGAACGGGATGATTTCCTCTTCCATCATCTTCACCCAGCCTTCCACTTTGCCGGGCAGCACCTTGTATTGGCGCAACTCGTAGAATGCCATTTGCTCCCTCCTGACAGATTTAACCGCCATCAGAAAGCCACGCCGGCCCGCGCGATGCAACTCACGCAGACCGGCAGCGGATCCTCAGCGTCCCTCCGGAGTCGTTTTGGCATCCTGCTGCGGCGGTGGCAGGGTCTTCCCGCCCGCGGAGGCCCGCGCCTGCCGCAGCAGCTCCCCACAACGCGCGTCATCGGCTTCCGAGGTGCCGAACTGGATCGTCGGCAATATTGCCAACGGCGCGAAAATCGCCGCCAGACCCGCCGCTGCTCCAGCCCGCGCCGCGACCTCCGCCCCTGGCCGGATCGACGGATCCTTGAACGTACCGCCGATGGAGATGCGTGTCGGCAGCGAGCCCACCGAGAAGTGTTTGGCGTCGGTCTTCAACGCCAGATCGATGGTCTCTTTGGCTAAGTTGATATTGCCGCCGACATTGGTGATCCCCTCGCCAGTATCGAGCGTCAATGCGTTGAACTCCAGCACGCCGTGTTGCAGCCCCAGATCACCCACAAAGCACTGCACGGGCGTCTTCTGCGGAACACCCAGTGCTGATAGCAAGGCGTTGCCGAACTGCAAGCCGGTCAGATCGACCAGAATTGCCGACAGGTTGCCGCCCGCCATGGCCATTTTTATCTGACCGTTGCCGTTCGCCAGCAGTGACGCCAGCGAATCGCCGGTCGCATCAATCGCACCGACGCCGCTGACCGATCCGGCACCCTCGAACGTGTGCGTTGCCGCCATCATTCGCGACACGTCCAGGTTCTGCATGCGCAGGTCCATTCGTGCATGCACGTTTTTTCCGGATTGGGGTGTCAGATCGAGATTGGAGGTCAGCTGACCCTTGCCCACGCCAAAGCTGACCGGGTGTACCTTGATGTTGCCGCCAACCACATCCATGGCAACCGTCAGGTTGTCGAGTGGAATGTTACGACCCTCGATATGCGCGCCGTGATAACGCAGGTGAATGTCGGCCCAATCGAGCCGCGGAACGCTGATCGGCGTGTCCGGCAGAAGCTTGCTGCTGGCGTTTGCCTTGGCCACGGCGGCACGCTGCTGTGGCGTCACATCGGCGGTGTTCGATCGACCCGGCGTACCGCCGATGAAGCCGCTCAGGTCCGCAAGGTCGATCCGGTTCGACCGCAAGTCCATCGTCACCACCGGCTTGGCCTTGCCCTTCACCTCCGTGCCGCCCGGTTCTTCGGTGATGGTTCCACCTATGTCGGAATTGCCGAGGCGGCCCTTGAAATCGTCGAAACGGATCTTGTCAAAGCCATCCAGATCGAGTTTGCCGGCAATCTGATAGGACGGTGTTTTCGGGATTGGGAATCCGAGCAACGGCTCCAACAGACCCATATTCGGACCATCGAACTGCAGGCGCACGTCGGCGCCCTTGAACGCCAGGGGGTCCTTCAACGTGCCGTTCAGCGCGACATGGGTCGGTCCGTTGGCGAGGGTGAGATCCACCGGCCACGGATGTTCGGCGTCTCGCAGCGAGAGCAGCGCACCACCCTCCAGATGGCCGGTGATTGGCTGGGCCGCGTAGGTACCCTTCGCATCGACCACGATCCTGGCGTCGTTGCCTTCACCCTGCGTGACGATCTGGGCATTGAAGTCCGCTTTCAGTTTGGGGATCACGACGTGGGCCTCGCCGTCCGCGATGCGCAGATCACCGATCTTGACCGACGTGCCGCCGCCGTTTCCCCCACCGCCAGTGGACAAGCGGAAGTTGGCTGCTCCGTCCGCCGTTTCGGCGGCCAGCACCTTCGGGCCGTCGAGACCAATCAGCGGCAAGATCAGGCCGTGGCCTTCGATATAGCCTAACGCATCAGCCTGAACCGTCAGTTTCTTGATAGCCACGAACGGCTGATCATCGGCCGGCCAGTCAGCGGGATTGGCCATGACCACGTCGGCTGCGGTTACCTGGACCATACGTCCAAGCCGGACGTGAAGGTGTGAAATCGTTACTTTGCGGCCAAGCGCGGCTGATGCCCGCGACTGGACAATAGGAACGAACCAGTCCCAGTTCCAGAATGCAACCGATAAGCCAATCAGCACGACTGGAACGCCGATCCAGGCTAAACGCCGTGCGGTGCGAGGATTTGCCATGCCTGCGAAACGGCAATCCGCCGGATAAGTTTTCCAGGGCAGCCATCAATTCTATCTTATGTTGGATCGCGCTTGTCCTGACCGGTCGTGGCGCCGGATCGGCCGACAGCGGTGCGCGCTGGTTCAACTTGGCCGTTTGGCAGTCAGTCATGCAGCGCCGTGGAGCGCGTGGAGAATGCCTTCGGTTAGCCGCTGGGCGAGCTTTCTGCCGTCTGGGCGGAAGCGCGACCTGGAAACACCCTGCGCGCGCCAGAATTTGCGGCGAGCGCATCGGCCAAGATTGGGGATGGCTTCGGGTACCCCGCTGCGTCGGCAATGGCCAGCTGGACGCGCTTGTGTAGTTGTGTGGTCAGTAGCGCGACGATGGAGAAGAGCGCCAGCGATCAAGGCGTGGTACGGGGAATGACGTAATCGGACCATTGGCTCTAGATACCGACGCCTAAACGGTCGCGCAACTCGCGGAACGTCACCGACAGCGATCAACGCCGGACGAACCAGCCGATAATGTCGGGTGCATCGCTGGCCAGACCGGTGCACAGCAGCCCCAACCATCGAACTGGCGGCACCGGCAATCCGGCACGGAATCACACGCCGCTACTCTAGCATATATCCTTGATTTGATTGGCGGACCCGACACGATTCGAACGTGCGACCTTCGCCTTCGGAGGGCGACGCTCTATCCAACTGAGCTACGGGTCCAACGCACCTCCAAAGGAGGCAACACCCGTCCTATACCGGCATTCGTTGGAAACCTCAATCACCTCTTACCAAGGCCACGTCCTGACGCGGTCTGCCTCCTGCGCCGCGGTCAAGCCAACCGGTCCGTCAGCCACCTGCCGCTGGTGACCAGGCGCGTCCGCCGCACTTTCCCAGCAGTTCACCGTCCCCAGGCTGCGGGTGCAGTAAACTGGCGGTTCTGGCGGCGGCTCCACGGGGCGGCAATAATCCTTCCCCTGATCCAGCCGCACGACAGAACAATCGCGCCCCGTCCACCATGAATACACCGCGTCCGCCGGGGTCCGGTGGATAGTCGCGATGCTGCCCGCGCCAGCACCAATCACCGCCGCTCCCAGCAGGTTGGACGACCCGCCGCACCCGGCCAACGGCAACAAAACGAACAAAAGAACCTTCCTCATTCCCCCGTCCTACACCCAAAAGGTAAATGAACTCTTGCCGCGCCGGCGGTTTGCCGCCACACCCCGACGCCGCTATGGTCCGCCGCCGCCGGCGGTCGGAAGCCGTGGCAGGTGCAGGCAGGCGAGAGAATCCGCGTGGTTGATATTTTCGACGAGGTCGAGGAAGACCTCCGGGCAGAGCGTGCTGAAAAGCTGCTGAAGAAGTATGCATGGCTGGTCATCGCCCTCGCGGTGGCGATCGTCATCGCCGCGGCCGGTTGGCAACTTTGGACCCGCTGGCAGAACCGGCAGGATGAAGCCGCCGCCGTCCGCTACGTCGCTGCGCAAAATGCCATCGAACAACCAGGTGCCACGAAAACGGATCAGCGCGCGGCGTTCGACCAACTCGCTGCCACGGCGCCAGAGGGCTACAAAACGCTCGCCCGCCTGCGCGCGGCCGGCCTCAAAGCCGACGCCGGCGACCTCCAGGGCGCCCTCGCGCTTTGGAATGAGGTTGCGGCGGATCCGAACGCTGACCGCCTGTTGCGCGACCTGGCAAGCCTGCAGGCAACCCAGCGGGAGCTCGACCATGGTGATCCCGCGCAGCTTGAAGCCAGGCTGAAGCCTTTGGCCGACCCGGCCAACCCCTGGTCCACCCTGGCACAGGAACAGCTTGCAATGCTGGATCTGCGGCAAGGCAAACTGGACGACGCCCGCAAGAAGCTGCGAATGCTTTCAGTCGACATCGATGCGCCATCCGGCCTGCGTGCCCGCGCGTCCGCCCTGCTGGCCGGGCTTGGTTCCCAAGGCGATCAATGACTGCAAAACCTACAAATCGACAGGAAAGCCTTGGCGTGAGCATGAATGCGTCTTCGAAACCCGGCATCCTGGCTCGCCGCGGCGTGCTGCTGGCCCCGCTCGCCTTGGGCGGCTGCTCCTGGTTCGATGACTGGTTCGCCGAAAAGAAGACGCTTCTGCCGGGCAAGCGCGAGTCCATCTTCGCGGATCGTCGCGGGTTGGTCGTCGATGAAGGCGCCGCCAAGGTCGTGCTTCCCCCGGCCGTGCAGAACGCCGGCTGGCCGCAAGCGGCGGGAAACCCAGCACACTTGATGGGACATTTGGCTGCCAAGGACCAGCTGACCGAAGCCTGGAGAGCCGAGATCGGTGATGGCGGTGGATACCGGCAGATCCTCATGGCGCAACCGGTCGTGCTGAACGGTACCGTGTTCACCATGGACTCAAGCGCCGTGGTCTCCGCCTACACGCTGGCTGATGGCAAGCGCCTTTGGCGGGTGGACACAAAACCAAAGGATAATGACGACAGCACCAATGTCGGCGGCGGCCTGGGCGCGGACGGCACGACGCTCTATGCCGTCAACGGACTGTCGAACCTCGTGGCGCTCGACGTCACCACCGGCAAGGAGAAGTGGCGAGCAGACCTCGGCGTGCCCGGTCGCTCGGCTCCCATGATCGCCGACGGGCGCGTGTTCGTTACCACCATCGATGACCGGCTGTTCGCCTTTACCGCGGCTGACGGCCGCCAGCTCTGGACGCACCAGGCGGCGACGCCCATTACCGCCATGCTTGGCCGGCCCGCACCCGCTTACTACCGGGGTCTGGTCGTCGCCGGGTTTGGTTCGGGGGAACTCGCCTGCCTCCGCGCCGATAGCGGCAGCATCGTCTGGACCGACGGTTTGGGCGCATCCCAGGGCAGGGCAACCGTTGCTGATTTCCTGTCAATTCGTGGCGCTCCGGTGATCGTCAACGGGCTGGTCTATGCCATCAGCATGGGCGGCCTGCTGATCTGCGATGACGTCCCGTCCGGAAGGCGCGTGTGGGAACGTCAGGTCGCGGGCGAGGACACCCCCTATATCGCGGGCGACTGGATGTTCGTCGTCTCGGCCCAGCAAGAGCTCGCCGCTGTCAATATCAACGATGGCCGGATCAGTTGGATCACCCAACTTCCACGTTGGGAAGACCCCGACAAGCGCAAACAGACGCTGACCTGGTATGGCCCCCTGCTGGTCAGCGACCGCCTGATCATTGCCGGAACCAGCGAAGACGCGTTGTCGGTCAGCCCTTACACCGGCGAAATTCTTGGCCATCTTAAGCTGTCCGGAGCCGCCGCACCGTTCGCACCCGTGGTTGCCGACGGCTCCGTATTGATCGTCACAAACGACGCGCGTCTGATCGCGCTCAGGTAGGATCCCATGTTACCGATCGTCGTCATCGCCGGGCGGCCCAATGTCGGTAAATCCACATTGTTCAACCGCCTCGCCGGGCGGCGCATCGCGCTCGTGGCCGACACGCCGGGCGTGACCCGTGACAGCAAGGACGCCGAGGCCCAGTTGCGCGGTCGGATGGTACGCCTGATTGATACCGCGGGGCTGGAGGAATCCGCACCCGAGACCTTGGCCGGCCGGATGCGCGCTGGATCGGCAAGCGCGGTGTCTCAGGCAGACCTGGTCCTGTTCGTGCTCGACGCCCGCGCCGGCGTCACCCCGGCCGACGAGCATTTTGCTCAATGGCTCCGTCGCCAAGGCAAACCCGTACTCCTGGTCGCCAACAAGGCCGAGGGACGCACCGTGACCTCGTCCATCCTCGACGCCTATTCCCTGGGCCTCGGCGATCCCGTTGGCGTCTCGGCGGAACATGGCGATGGCGTCGCCGACCTGATGTCGGAAATCGCCGACCGCCTGCCGCCGGAGGTCCCGGTGCCGGATGAAGACCATGACGATCGCCCGTTGAAGCTTGCCATCGTTGGCCGCCCCAATGCCGGCAAATCCACTCTGATCAACCGGCTTCTGGGTGAGGAACGGATGATCACCGGTCCCGAACCCGGCCTGACCCGCGACGCCGTCGCCACCCTCCTGTCCGACGATCAAGGTCGGGCGATCGAGCTGGTCGACACGGCCGGCATGCGTCGCCGCGCCCGAGTCGAGGAACCGCTCGAAAAAATGTCCGTCAGCTCGGCGATCCAGGCCCTGAAAATGGCCGAGGTCGTGGTGCTGACCCTGGACGCCGCCGAGGGTATTCACGACCAGGACCTGCAGATTGCCCGCCTTGTCGAGCGAGAGGGCAGAGCCTGTATTGTCGCCCTGAATAAATGGGACGCCGTGACCGATCGCAACGCCACCCGCAAGGCGATCATGGAGCGGCTCGAGGACAGCCTCGCGCAGATGAAAGGTATCCCGGTCGTGACCCTGTCCGCGCTGACCGGTGTGGGGATGGAGCGCCTGCTGCCCGCGGTGCGCCAGGCATACGAAGTCTGGAACAAGCGCATACCGACCGGCGAACTGAACCGCTGGTTCGAGCATGCTCTGGAAACCCATCAGGCCCCCCTGGTCAGCGGTCGACGCTTGAAGTTGCGCTATGTGACCCAGGCCAAGGCCAGGCCACCCACCTTCATCGTGTTCGGCACGCGGGCGGAACAGACACCGGAAGACTATACGCGATATCTGGTGAACAGCCTGCGCGACACCTTCAAGCTGCCTGGCACACCGATCCGGTTGCAGTTGCGCGGAACAAAGAACCCTTTTGTCGACGACGACTAAACCAGCGTCAGCCATTCGCCTGTCGAACCAGGACCTACATCCTGCCCGCGCAACAAACCCCTGCGACCGTTCAGTCCCGCACGTCGAGCAGAACCTTCACTGCCCGCAGGTCGGCAGTCCCGAAGCCCTCGCTGAAACGATCAAACACCGGCGCAAGCACCGCCCGGGCGCGTACCGCGTCGGTCTGCCACAACCGCGCGAGACTCATGGCGGCACGCAGCTCCCACGCCAGCGCCCCCTGCTCCCGCGCGACCTCGATTGCCTTGAGAAACTGCCGCTCGGCCCTCTCCCTGGCGCCGGGTGACGCCTGCAGCAGCAGAAGCTCCCCTTTGGTGCGATGCAGGTCGGCGACACACCACAATTCCTGATGTTGTTCCGCATAAGCCAGGCCGGCTTCGACCGACACCAGCCCTCGGGCAATCTGGCCGGTGGCCCCGAGCACCTCCGCTTCGCAGCGAAGAAATGCCGAGAGACCAATGGTGAAGGCGGCTCCCGATATTTCCGCCACGGACTGGCTGACCATGGCCACGCCCTCGGCCGTGTCGCCACGCAGGAATGTCCACATCCCGTTGAAATGAAGCGCCCGGCTCTGCCAGCCGGCGCCATGATGGAATACTTTCTCGCTCAGCTCCGCGGCGAACGTGGCGAGTGTCGCAAGATCGCCGTTGTCGATCGCGATCGGACACCCGGCGATTACCAGGGCAAAGCAGATCGACTCCGGGTTGTTCAAGGCGTGCGCGCCGGTCCTGCTTTGCCAGGCCATCTCCATCGCCTGCTCGGGAAACCCCTGCAGCCAAAGCGCCTTCGCGAGCGAGGCCTGACCCGCGCTTCGTTGATCGACGTCGAAGCGCACATAGCGCGAACGATGCACAAATTCCACGTAACGGCGCAGCATGCGTTCCATGCGATCCCGCGCGTCCGCCGGTTTGCCCAGATTGAGCAGCGATATCGCGATCAGGCGGTCACTGATGATCAGGTCGGCAGGATCGATCTGTTTCGCGGCAAGAGCCGCAAACCGCTGCGCAAGCGTAAGAGAATCGGCAAACGAACCTTGGACGAAGTTGCAGGCGCACAGACCCCAAAGGGCATGCAGCGTGTATTCCATGTCGCCAAGCTTTGTGGCCAGCTCCAGCACCTGCTGCCACAAGGCATAGGTTTGCGTCATATTTCCCCGGGAAAACAGCGACGACGCCGCCACCATCGCTTTAAGATGCAGTTCCGTCCTTTCATCGAGCGCAGGGTCGGCCATCGCCCGGGCAAGCGCCCGCTCGCTCCGTCTGCGGCACTCATCCCGAAGCGAACGCTGGAACCAGTGCGGGAAACACCCCGTCATCAAGGCAATGCCAAGCCGCACGTCTCCCGGCTCTGAAAACGCCCAGTCGAGAGCCAGCCGAGCGTCGTCAAGGACACGGTCTGAAAAGCCGGATGCACCATCGCTCGAAGCCGTTGGAGATTGCGACTGCGCTTTTGCAAGCAGGTCAACCACATAGGCAGCGTGGTTACGAGCTATCTGGTCACGTTCGCCGCTTTCGTCCAGCTTCTCCAGCGCATAGGCGCGCATTGTGTCGAGCAGCCGGTAGACCACCGGCGTGCGGCCGGTATCCCGCGTAAGCAACGACTTGTCGACAAGGCTCGCCATGTGACTTGCAATGTCGGCCTCGGCGATTTGCCCATGCGGCGCGACCGCGCGGGCGTCGTCCAAAGTAAAGCCTCCGCTGAACACGGCGATCCGTTGCAGGACCGTCCGCTCTGCCGCGCACAGCAGTTCGTAGCTCCAGTCGACCATCGCTCGCAGCGCGCGATGGCGTGGCAGTGCCGTACGCCGGCCGCCGTCGAGGTGGTGGAAGCGGTCATCCAGTAATGCATCGAGCACATCGATCCCAAGCGTTGCGGCGCGCGCGGCCGCCAGTTCGATGGCGAGCGGCAGCCCGTCCAGTCTGCGGCAGATCACCGCCGCCTGTCGGGCGGCTTTCGCGTCGAACCTGATGTCAGGGGCAATGCCGCGGACGCGGGCAACGAACAGCTCGACCGCGCCGTATCGCAGCAGTTCGTCCGGGTCGAGGTTGTCCGGCGATGGTAGGTCCAGGGCCCCCACCCGGTAGACCTGCTCGCCCTCGGCCTTCAGCGGCTCTCGGCTGGTCGCCAGCACGCAGGTCATGGAACCGGTCCACAACAGTGTCTCGGCCATGCTGGCGGCGGCTTCGATGACGTGCTCGCAGTTGTCCAGGACAATGAGAATTTCCCGGTTGCCGAGCGCGGCGGCGAACTGTTCCGGCGATGCGGTGCCGCCGTCGATCGGCAAGCCAAGCGCGGCGGCGACCGCGGTCGGAACCAGATCGGGGCTGGACAGTGGCGCCAGATCGACGAACCAGACACCGTCTGGAAAGTTACCGATCACGTGCCAGGCGACTTCAAGGGCAAGTCGTGTCTTGCCGATGCCGCCAGGGCCCGCCAGGGTCACGAGGCGATGCCGCGCAACCAATGCCGCCACCTGCGACAGTTCCCGTTCCCGGGCGATCAGGTCAGCAACCGGATTGGGCAGGTTGGTGGCGGGTTGCCCGGTCGACGCCTGCGCCGGCGCGGGGCCGCGTTCGGCCGGCCCAGGGCGATTGACTGCCCCCGTTCGACCGGACGCCGAACCAGACCGGACCTCGCCAATAAACTGATAGCCGCGGCCGGCAATTGTTTGAATCAGGTCACGATCTTCGCCGAGCGCGTCGCGCAGCGCCGAGAGCTGGCGCTGCACACTGTTCTCCTCCACGATGTGCGTCGGCCACACTCTCGCCAGCAGTTGCTCTCGGCTGACCACCGAACCCCGGGCTTCAATAAGCGCGAGCAAAATATCGAATGCCCGGCCGCCAAGTTTCACCGGGCGCCCGGCTACGAGCATTTCGCGTCGGTGCGGGAGAACCGTGAAACCACGGAACGTGATACTTTCTGGAGCGTCCGAAGGTCTGACCTTCTCCATGCGGGCTGACCTTCTCAATGCGGGCTGTGCCTTGCAACTGCGGACATCATCTATCAATTCCGAAAATTTCAGGTTTTGTCTACTGGATTTCCGGTTTAAGACGCGTTCGGCAATGAATTGGTGACCTTTATCCGACGGATTCAGCCTGTTGTGGCTGTGAAAATTCTCGCCGAACCACCACGATAGGGACGCCTTGGGGACGTTGGTGCCCGTCTATCAATGTATCCCACCATGACCGGCCGAATCCCGCCTTCGGGGAATCGCGGACCACAGGCGCGCGTTAGAGATTTCGATTGAATTGATGATCGGCGGGAGCCGGGGCTGCGCAGTGAACCGGCCGCGCCATCTCATCCCGCTCAAAAGGGGAAACGTATTTGTCGGCAGCGAGGAACATACGATCCGTTGCTGACAAAGACAGATTGGAAATCGATGATTGACATAATTGAACGTTTGGGCGCGCCCGGCGAAAGCGATTCCGCCGCATGGCCAGGGAAGCTGGCAAAGCGCAACCCCCATGCCAAAATACAGCCACCTGGCAGGACTGCCGTTTCGCCCGCGTGGATGACCGGAGCTTTTCTTCCAGAACGTTCCAGGCATTGTCGGCTCATATCCGGTCAATTCGGCGCAGTCACAGTCAACAACTGCCCTGACTCGCAGGCCTGGTCCACGCAGTTCTTCATCGATCCCGCGCTCGGTTTGGATAGACAACGGTTGATCCCGCTAACCCGGGCAAAGGCCGAAACGCCCATTTTCTGGCCGACCCATGGTGTACTGTCAGCCGATCATCTTCAGATGCCGGTGCGCCCGGCATGAAGCCACAATCCCGGTTCGCGCTTCTGGTCGACGACGATCCGCTCCCGCGTGAAATCACCCAGGAAATTCTGGAAGAACTCGGATGGACCGTGACAGCGGCGTCAAGCGCGGAGGAAGCGCTGGCTGTGGCAGATACTGCCCCGACCCCTTTGGTACTGATCGTCGACATCAACCTGGGTTCGGGGATGGACGGTTTTGAATTCGGTGGCGTGGCACGGAAGCGGTGGCCGAATATCCCGATCGTCTACTTCAGTGGTCGCCCTCTGCCGGAGCGAAAAACCACCTTCGACCCACACGAGATATTCCTGATGAAGCCCGTGCCCATCATTACGATGGAGCGAGCTATCGCCTGCGTAACCGGTGAGGCGTTCAGCGAGACTGCCCGGTGTGGCAGCTCCGCTTGATATGCCGGGTGCCAGGTCCATCGCACAGACGTTCGCGCAGATAGACAGTTCTACATGGTAACGGACAAACCGTGGATCTTCAGCACGGGGACGCCTCTGACATGAGCGTCAACGTCTATAACGGTATCGCCAACAGCGTATCGAACCGCTGACTGTCACAGACGACGATCCGTTCGGCATAACGCCACGCCCCAGTTTCATCGTGGCGCAACCTATCGAGATAAACCCCAGCCGCGAAGACCATCATCTGGCCATCGCGCATGGTGCGCACCACCAGAAATGAGGTTTCGGCGGCGACCGTCCCGTCCGGCTCGCCGGCGATCAACGGCATGCCCACGATATGCCGGTAGCGTTGACGTTCATAGATGTTGGCCTCGCGCAACGCCGCGACGCGGTCAGCCAGCATGGCGCGAGAATCGGCATAGATCAGACCTGCCTGGTAGCCTTTCTCATGATTATCCGCCGTGGTGATCTTGTACAGGCATCGTTCAAGGAAAAACCCAGGCCAGTCCTCCAACCGCCCGGAATCGATCGCGGCGGCATATGCCCCGTTCAGCGCCGCGATCTGGGTCAGCATCGTCATAGGCCCATCTGCGCGCGCCAGGCTTTCCAGAAGCCACGCACGGACGCCTCGGTTGCACGGGTTTCCGCACTCTCCGCCGTGCTGCCACCCATCTCGACCACGGATTCTTCCTGATCTGCCGCGGCGATGCCACGCTGGACGAAACCACCGACCGCGCCATCTTCCATCGAGACAAACCCGGCCGGTCCGGCAAGATTGGCCTGCTTCAGCCGCATCGCCCGCAGCTCCGGCGTATCGTCGGCGAAACCAAGATAGGTCCAGTGCAGGTCCATGCTGTCCACACCGCGTGGGACGATTTGCCGCACCGCCAGCGCGTTATAAATCTGCTGCAGGATAAAGCCGGGAAACACCGACAGTATCTGCAGGTTGATGTTGTCGTTGAACTCTGCGACAGCATTCATGAATGACGGGTCCTGAAGCTGGAATCCCTGATTGTCGGATCGCATGCCGGCATAGCTGTCGTCCGGTTGCTTGGGGCCCGCCAGCGTTGTGCTGGCGTGCGCCACGCCATTCTCACTGACCATCACCCCGCCGCCTTGGCTCAGTCGGGTGATGCGGAAGGTCGTGAAGAAAGTGTGCAGCAAACTGGCATGGTACGTGTCGCGCACGTTCTCCATGTAAAGTTTCCAGTTGCATGGAAGTTGTTGCGTGAAACGCCCGATTACTTCGACCTTCTTGTGCAGGACGCGTCTCAGCCGAACGAGGACTTCCGGGCCGATATAGCTCTCGATGTCGGGTGCATCGGGCGCCAGCGTGCCAAACACCAGGCCGGACAGCACCGAAATGCGCAGCTTGCGCGGGCCGTGCGCCTCCATCCTGAAGTCGTCCGGCATCCCGCCCTTGCCGTTGACGCCGCGCCGGAACGCCACCGAAGTGAGATTGCCGCGCAGATCATAGCGCCAGGCATGGTAGACGCACTGGAAGTCCTTGACCTTGCCGCCGTCGTCCAGGCAGATCAGCGCACCGCGATGCGCGCACCGATTTTCGAACGCGACGATCTCATGGTTCTCATCCCGGGCAACGACCACTGGCATCGTACCCATCATCGTGGTGCGGTAGTCCCCCGGTTCGGGTAAATCGACCTCCAGGCACAGGAAATGCCAGGCAGGCCCCTCGAAGACGCGGGCCTGTTCGTCTCGCGCCACCTCCGGATCGCAATACACCCAGAATGGCACCCGCGTCAGCCCCGCGGGCCAGGCGGCGGTTGGCAGATGATGCACAGGCTGGTCCATGGCGTCCTCCCTGGCCGGCATTCGATCAAGCCGATTTGGCCGAACCTTACGCCGTCAGGTCAGTCCATCGCAATCCGCCCGCCTCGGGCGAACCGCCGTCACATACCCCGCCCCGCGCTAATGTGCCCCAAGTGGCCCGGTCCCTGGTTTCCAGGCGTCGGAACCGGGCCACCAAATCAATCGCCAGTAGATAATCCCAGACTACCCTCCGTCGGATTTTGTCCTTTAGGGCAGCGGTAAAGCGCCCTGGCTCACTAAAGCCTCAGCCAGGAACGTTTCCAGCGCACGCATATAGGCCAGGTCGCCAAATGCACGGCTTTTCCCGCTCGCCACCGCTTGCCGCACGGCCCCGCGCCACGCCGGATCGCGGGCAAGCCGCACCGCGATCGACACATATTCGTCCAACAACTCGGCAATGGTCTCGGTACAGCCGATCCGCCGCAGGATCGCGGCCGTGTGTCGCCCACGCATGAACCGTCCAGGCATCGTCACGATCGCCGGGTCCCTAGCCAGGCAATCCAGCGTCGATTTGCCGCCCGACCATCCCGGCGTATCCAGGATCACGTCTGCCAGCCCAACCGCATCGAGATAGCCATGCTGCGACATCGGCGGCAGAAAGACGACAAACCGAGCCGCGTCGAGCCCCGCGGCCGCGAACGCTTCGAACAAGCGGTCACGGAAAGCCTCAGTCACCGCCTTGCTCTTGGCAAAATCGATAAAGACAAACTGACAGGTGCCCAGTTCCGTGGCAATACGCGGAAATATAACATCATAGGACGGCAAGTATTTATACAACGCCTGCCCGGACCAGAACACCGGGACCTCCGGGCTCAGCCCAATAGCGACACGATCCCGCGCCGGCGCAACGCGATCCGCCCGCGCCGCATCCGGCGTGTACCACAGACCCAGTTCAGGCAGGCGCACCAGGCGCTCGGTGTAATACGCGTCGCCGTCTGTCGGCTCCATCAGCGCACTGGACAGGAAGTAATCAATCGTCGGCAGTCCGGTTGTTTCCGGCTGCCCCCAGGCCACGCACTGCACTGGGGCCAGGCGCATCGCTGCCATCCGGCCGGCGATCGGGTCCATGCCGACCTCCGGATACAGCAGCACATGCGGGGCCGCCGCCGAAATCGCCTCTCGCCACGCCCCAGCCGAGGGCAGTCCCTGCACGAACAGGTCGCACCATTCGACACAGCGCGCCGTCTGGCCATCACTGATACGCCCGGTGTGGAAACCGATCACCTCGAACCGGCTGCGATCGATTTGGCTCAGCCAACCTTCCAGGAACAGTTTGAACAGCGTGTGATCGCAGAAGAAACCACTGACGATACCAACCCGGATACGCTCATGCGATGCCGGAGGGTTCGCCAGGGGTGCGACCGGCTCGGTCTCCGCCAGAACGCGGCAGGCAAACTGCCCATACAGGGATTGCAACGCACGATCATCCTGCCCCTGATAAGGCAGGAAGAACGGCTGGTACTTGCCGATGGCGTCGGCCATCAACGACGACGACTGTCCGCCCAGTTCCTCCAGCGCCGCCACGTAATTCCGGCGACGCTCGGCCACCTCCGCCTCCGAACGATACAGGATCGGAAGTTGAGCCATACACAGCGCGAGCCACGCGGTGCCGAAACCCGCATCGGCCGCGATTGCCGCCTGGTGGCAAGCGATCGCCTCATCCGTGCGGCCATGGCCGGACAACAGGCAGCCCAGATTGTAATGCGCATCGGCCAGCGCCGGCTCGATCGCCACCGCGTTACGATAACAGTCCTCGGCCTCGTCGCCTCCGGTTTCCTGCAGCACCAGGCCCAGATTGTTCCAGGTCCCCGCCTGCTTCGGCGAGAGCACCAATGCTTCCGCGAGACGGGCTTCCGCGTCCGCCCAGCGGCTTTGCGTCATCAGCCAGCGGCCATAGTTGCCAAGCGCGTTGGTGAATTTCGGCTTAAGCGCGATGGCGGTGCGGTAACAGGCCTCGGCCTCCTCCGATGGGCCGGTATCGGCCAGCACGTTGGCCAGGTTGTACCAGATATCGGCAACCTCCGGCGCCCGTTCGGCCGCCGCGCGGTAATGCGCCACAGCATCCGCGTGCAGACCAAGATCCAGGAGCGTGGTTGCAAAATTGTTGCGAATTTCCGGCGAATCCGGGCGCAGGGCGGACGCGATGCGGTATTCCCGCACCGCCTCCAGCGGCTGACCGAGCAGGCGATAGGCCTTGCCCAGGCTGTTATGATGCACCGCCCGTCCCGGGTCGATTGCCATGGCTCGGCGGATCAGCGAGATGCCGGCTTCAGGATTTGTCTGTTCAGCCGTAAGCAGGCCCAGCAGATGCAAACTTTCGACATGCTCCGGCTCCTGCTCAAGGATACGCCGGTAAAGCACGGCGGCCGCGGTTAACTGGCCGGCCTGATGCAGCGTCATCGCCTCGGCGAATACGGCGTCATTCATGCTTCCGGCGCCGACTTCACCAGCAGTTGCCGCGACAGCATCTGCCGCGGCCACTTGTGCTCCGCCACCGCGTGTCTGGGCAGCATGCGTTGCGCCGCCGCCAGCGCCGCGTTCACCGCGGGACGACGGTAATCCCACATCTTCTCGGGACCGGGTGGGACAATTGCCATCGTCGCATTGGCCTCGAACAACTGCAGCGACCCGTCGCCCGCCAACGCAAAGTCGATCCCGGCATAGTCAAGACCCATCGTTGCCTCGATCGCGGTCAGGGCCTGCATCGCGCGCTCGCCCAGAACCGACGGCATGTCATCGAGGAAGCGACGCTCTTCCTCGCGAAACGTCGGGTTGGCGGCCATCGCAGCCGTGAAGTAGTGCACCTTCCAGTCGTCCGAGATCGCGAGATGCAACGGATAGGCAACCCCGCCGATGAACATCACACGGTATTTGCGCGCCATCCCGTCCGGCCCGCGCGCGTCCAGATATTCAATCGCCAGCGGGTCGGCACATGGTATCGACGCGGCAGCGGGAAGCAGATCATCCACCGTCTCAACACGCAGGAAATGTTGGCCGGTGTGATAGCCGGGCGCGCGCAGCAACAGTGGAAACCGCGCCCACCCTGCATGCGACAGCGGCGTGATCCGCGGGGCCACAACGCCAGGGATCTCTGCCAGGCGCGACGCATTGGCCTCCCGCCCGGTGGCCCGAACCAGCGCCGGATGGTTGATCAGCGGCGCCGTACTCGCCGGCGACAATCCGTTCGGCGTTCACCAGCGCGGTCGCACACAGGTCGGCGTCGCCGATGGCGTTCACCATCACCGCGTGCGGCGGCACAATATCACCCACATCGAAGAAATCGGCATACACGGCCGTTACGGCGAAGACCTGATCGTCGATCCAATGCTGTGTCGGGATATTGCCGCCCACGGCGGCGACCAGCAGCACAAGCGGGATGCCAGCCCCCACGCCGCGATAGCGCCGCCGGACCATCGCGTGTCCGCCGAAGCCCTTCCGCCAATGTTTATCGGCATTTTCGCCCAGATCGGTCAGCACCCTGGCAAGGCCCTGATGCGCCTGTGGCAGATCAGGGTCGATCGCAAGTGCGGCCTGGTAATGTTGCCTCGCAGCGGCGGGATTGCCGGCCTCGGCCAGCAGGCAGGCATGTCCGACATGCGCCATCTTGTTGCCGGGATGGCACCGCACCGCCTGACGATAGGCTTCGCGTGCGGCGGACAGGTGTCCGCTGGCATGGGCCAGTGTTCCAAGTTCCAAAAGCGCGTCGCAATCTTCCGGATCGACCCGCAAACTATCGAGGTAGACCTGTTTTGCCGCCTCGTCATCGCCCTGCGCCACGAGAGCACGGGCGTGGTGCAATACGGTGATGCTCATGTCGGACATTGCTACAGGCGTCCGGTCTGAAACGACAACGGCGGGCAACCGAGCGGATGGATGGCCAGGATACCGGTCGTGCTCATTCTAAGCCCCCTCCGTTGCACATCACGGAAGGTTATGAGCGAAACCTTAACTTGTCGTTAACGACCGGCGACCCGGACTTCCGGCGGCAAGATAATGAACGCGGCGCTGCGCGAGTGGGCCGCCAAGGCTCACGCCGCGGCCGCACCCCCAGCCGCTACCGCGGCACGGTCAGTGCATCGTACTCATACAGCCAGTCGTAGCGCTGCTTGACCTTTTCCGGCTGAAACTCCCGCTCCACGTAGGCCGCCGCACCTTCGGGACTGCCCAGCGCCGGGTTGTGGAAGCGCTTGGTGTTGTCGGAAGACCCACGCACGATCGCCGCCGTCCGCTGCAATCTTGCATCCTCGTAGCGTCGCAACGCAGCGGGAACATCGGACAGGTCCAGGCAGCGCGCGATCACCACCGCGTCCTCCAGCGCCATGTTGGCCCCCTGCGCCAGGAACGGCAGCGTCGGATGGGCCGCGTCGCCCATCACGCAGACCCGTCCCTGGGCATAATGATCCAGCGGTTCACGCCCCAACAACGCCCATTTGTAGGGCGTATCGATGTTGCGGATGATGGTCTTCACGTCCTCATGCCAGTTGCCGAGGTCGCGCAGGCACTCCTCGTGGCGACCCGGTTCGTTCCACGATTCCAGGCGCCAGTCGTCACGCTCCACCACGCCGACGAAATTCAGGATTTCGCCACGGCGCAACGGATAGGTCACGACATGGCCGCCCACGCCCATCCAGTTGGCGCCAACCAGGCGGCGCTGGTGCGGCGGCAGGCGCTCCATCGGCACCAGGCCGCGCCAGGCCACGATGCCGGTGAAATGCGCTGATCCGCCCTGCCCGGACCTGCCCGAACATCTGCTGGCGGATGCGCGAGTGCACGCCGTCGGCGCCGATCAGCACGTCGCCGCTGACCTGCTCCGCCATTGGCCAGATGCAGAGTGACCCGCTCTTCAGTCTGCGCAAACCCGACGCGCCGTTCCCCGCCCGCACCGCATCCGGGCTGGCTGCACGCACCGCGTCCAGCAGCACCTTGTGGAAATCGCCGCGATGCACCATCCAGTATGGCGCGCCGAAGCGCTGCACCGAGGTTTCGCCCAGGTCGAAGGTCGGCCAGCTCTGGCCGGTGCTGCCCAGCCGGATCTCCTTGCTGGTGGCGGCGCAGACCACCTGCAGCATGGCGGCCTCCAGGCCCAGGGCAATCAGGATCCGCGTGCCGTTGGCGCCAAGCTGCACGCCCGCCCCGACCTCCCGCAGTTCCGAGGCCTGCTCGAACAGCCGCACCCGGTGGCCGCGCTGGATCAGTGCCAGCGCCGCGGTCAGGCCACCGAGGCCAGCACCGGCGATGAGGATGTCCGCCATTGTTTCCCCCTGCTTTCACAACCGGCGCCCCGGCGGCTGCAGCCGCCCGATCCGGTCGAGTAGCTCGGCGACAAGGTCTTCCACCGGCGCCCACGAGTCCAGCCGCACGACCGGCGCCAACTGATCGCTCAGCCATGCCTCGTGGGTCGCCAGGCCACGCCGCAACGGACCTGCGGTGTCATAGGCCTCCGCCACCGCCATGAACGCGGCGTGGATCTCGGCCATGTCACCACCCGGCCGGATGCGGGCGCCGTAGCGGTCAGCCTCCCGCCGTCGCAGCCGTGCCATGCGCAGCGCCGGATCAAGCCGCAGGAACACCACCAGGTCGTAATGTCGCTCCAGCGGCGCCGCCCATTCCGTGGCAGCACCGGAAAACACCCAGTGACCGGTGACGGGAAGGGTGCGCATCAGCAGCGCTTGCCGCCCCTCCGGCGAACGAGGCGTCGTGAACGGCGGGTCCGTCGGCAACCAGTACAGGCCGTCGGAGTCGGCGTGCGTCACCCCAAGGCGTACGGCAAGGGCCGCGCCAAGTGTGGAAGTGCCGGAGCCAGCAGCCCCCAGGATATGGATCCGCGGCATGCCGTCCGGGTTAGCGCGGTTTCATCCGCGGGGAAAGCACCCGCCACCATGCCGGCGGGAACCTGCTCCGACTTGGCGTCGGTGGCGACATGTCCTGTAATCGGCCCCGTCCGCAAAAAGCCATCACGCGCATGACCCAACCCGCCGACCGAGTCGACCGCCGCGTCTGGATCATCGCGGCCGCCTGCACCTGCGGCCCGCTGATGTCCGGGCTCGACTCCACCATGGTCAATGTCTCCCTCGACACGATCGGCGTGGCGTTCGGGACGTCACTGGGAACCACCCAGTGGATCACCAGCGGCTATCTGCTGGCGCTCGCCCTGGCATTGCCACTTAGCGGCTGGCTGATCGACCGGGCTGGCGCTCGTCGCATCTTCCTCGGCTGTTTCGCCGGTTTCGTGATTTGCTCCATGCTGTGCGGCCTGGCCCAGTCGATTACGCTGCTGATTGCGTGCCGCGTGCTGCAGGGTGTCGCCGGCGGGCTGCTGGCGCCGATGATGCAGATGATGATGGCCCGCCACGCCGGACGCCATATGGCGCGGGTGATCGGTGTCGCCGCCATGCCCGTCATGGTCGGCCAGATGCTGGGCCCGTCCCTGGGCGGGCTGATCCTGACCTACTTGGACTGGCACTGGATATTTTTCGTCAACGTCCCGGTCGGGCTAGTCGCGATCGCGTTCGCCTGGAGGGTCCTGCCACGCGACGAAGTAACCACCGCCCGGCGCCTCGACCTGCTGGGGTTCGCAATGGTGTCGCCCGGTCTGGCCCTGCTGCTGCAAGGCCTGGTGTCACTCGCACACGGCAACCCCGAGGCTCCGTTCAGTCTCGCCGCCAGCTTTTGCCTGCTGGGGGCGTTCGCCCGGCACGCGCTGCGTCATCCGGCCACCGCCCTCATCGACCTCCGGCTGTTCCGTGGGCAAACGTTCCGAGCCGCCGCGACGACCCAGTTCCTGTCGAATGCCATCAACTTTGGCGGGCAGTTGCTGATGCCGCTGTATTTCCTGAAACTCCGCGGTCTTCCACCCAGCCTGACCGGGCTGGTGCTGGTGCCAATGGGTCTCGGGGTCTTCTTCGCACTGCCAATCATGGGCCGCCTCAGCGAGCGCTTTGGCGCCCGCGCAATTTCGGGCACCGGTGCCGCGTTGTCGCTGATTGGCACGATCCCGTTCGCGGTGGCCGGGGATGACACACCGGTGGCGTGGCTCTGCGTGGCGCTGCTGATACGCGGATTTGGCGGCGGATCGATCACGATTCCATCAGCCGCCGCTGCCTATGCATCCGTGCCGCGCGAGTCGCTGGGGCACGCGACGACCGCCATCAACATCTGCCAGCGGTTTGGCGGCCCGGCCGGAACCACCGGCCTGGCGATCTGTCTGCAGTTCGCGTTGACTCTGGACCGCACTGCCGGCACAGGCCTATGCGGTGGCGTTCTGGATGCTGGCCGGCGTGGCGGCTGCCGCGGCGCTCGCGGCTTCGCGTCTCCCGGGCCGGCCCCGTAGCCGGCAAACGCAGTGACCGGACAACCTGCCCGATCCGCGCCGCCGCACTGCGTTGCCTGAAGCAAGCCCCGCACAATCGAAAACAGTCTGACGGGTTACGGTTCTAGCCGTTAACCCAGGTCGCCGTAGCCTCCTGCAGCGTCCGGCCAGAGACGTTGCCGGGGGGTGTGTTGTTCACGGGGTCAGCGAATGCCACGCCGATACCGATCAGGGCGGCAAGGGTAGCTGCAATCATGGTCCTCATCGGAACTCTCCATCTCTAGTCGGGCGAGATGTCCGGCTTGGTCGACTACATGGGCTTGTTCGCAATAGAAAATAATCGAGATTTTGGTCATTGGACCTATGCTGGAGGCGAGGAAATCCGCCCACCGATGTCCGGCCGTCTCAAGGCACGCGCGGCTCGCCGGACTTTATTTCATTGCCTGAACCGGCGATGTCCCGCGTCTCGCGGTTCTCCGACGGGTGATAAGACCGCCCGGGCCGGCAAAGCCAGCAATCTGATTGGCCTGCCGGGATACTGTCCGCCAACATCAACAGCCCAACCTCATCAGATCAGCCTCATCAGCAATACGACTGTCCTCGTTGCCCGCCGCCCGCAGGCGCCCCCTCACGACATCCGATCCTCAAGCCACCCCAGAAGCGCCGCCCGGAACGGGAGCAAGCTCTTGTAGTGCTGGATCTCCGTCGGCAGCGCCCGCACCGCCGCCATCAGGGCCGAAGCCCGCGCTGGCCGGTCGATCACCTCCGAGAGTGGATAAACATACACGCGGATGCCAAACAGGATTGCCCCGCTGACCGGCATCCGACGAAGCGTCTGTCGCTCCACCCGCAGAAACACCCGGCCGCCCGCGTTCTCCCGGGTGATGTCAGACCCGCCTTCGACCCGCCATTTGCCGCCCGGCTGGAACAGCGCCGGATCATCCAGCAATGACCAGTTCAGCCGGGACACGATATGCCCCGACTTCAGATGCCGCATGAACCGGTCCACCGGACGGCCCAGCCGGTCCGCATAGAACGGAACCGGCCCGTGCACGGCCAACAGCGGCTTGCCGATTTTCTCGATCAGCCGCCAACGGCTGGGAAAGCACAGGGTGGCGGCGGTAAAGATCGGGCCATCCTCATTGACCTGGATAAGGCAAAAATCCTCCTGCACCAGCCGTCCGGCGAGTTCCAGCGGATCAACCGATCCGATCTCCCACACTTCCCCGCTCAGGTGGTTGCGCAATGCCAGCCCGTCGCGGCTGAACCAGTCCGGATGATGCGCGACCAGTGCGGCGACGACCAGGTCCAGTGCCTCGCCCCGGGCGGCGTCGGACATCGGCAAGGCCGCGAACACGTCGTCATGCACGGTTGCCAGCAGACGCCGCTTCTCCGCCATCTCCGGCAAATACAGCTGATCCAGCGCGAACCAGTCGTGCTCCGCCACCGTGACCAGATCCATCGCCATCCGGTACGGCCCGTCGTCGAACGGCAGATGCACAACCCGTTCAGGCAGCGCCGCGCACGCGATCAGCCAGCCAGGAACGACCGGATGACCTCGATCTGCAATGGATCGAGCAGCGCGGGCGCATGGCCGGTCTCCGCAGCCTCGAACGCCGCGGCGCCGGACGCCTCCATCCGGGCGATCGTTTCGGGCAGCAGGATGTCGCTGAGCGCACCCCGTATCACCAGCCGGGGCACCTGAATGCGATCCCACAGCGCCCATAGATCGACGTCAACCGGATCGTGCCCGCGCAGCGGTTCGGCGATCCGCGGGTCGTAATGCATGGTAAACTGCCCATCCGGCAGTGCCCGCGCCGAGTTGCCGGCCAGCGCCGCCCATTGCGCATCCGACAACGGCCCAAACGGAGCATGAACAATCCGCAAGTGACGCTCCAGCGCCGCAAGGTCGGCGAACCGCGCCATCTTCGGTAAATCACCCGACGCCACCATATAGTCGCGAATACGTGCCAGCGCCGATCCCGGAATGAACGGGCCGACATCGTTCAGCACCAACCGACTGATTGGTGAACCCTCCATCGCGGCGATCACCATGCCGCAGATGCCGCCCAGCGACGTGCCAATCCAGGCCGCATCCCGCCCAACCCAGGCCAGCAGATGCCCCAGCGCCGTCACGTAATGCTGAGCCTGGTACAGCATCGGATCGTCCAGCCAGTCGGAATGTCCACGCCCCGGCAGGTCCGGACAAATCACCCGATACGACTCCGCCAGCACCTTGGCCAGTGCGTCGAAGTCCCGCCCGTTGCGTGTCATCCCGTGCACGCAAATCACCGGCGCCGCAGCCGGAATCGCCCCATTCCTCAAACGCCAGTCTACGAAATTTGCCGGCCAGCAGGTACGGGATCGATCCGATGCGGTGGCGCATCAGATCACGTTCTTTTCGCGCAACGCCGCCAGCGCCGCCGCATCCAGACCCAGCCGCTCGCGCAGCACCGCAGTCGGTGTGCTCACCCAACAGCGGCGGCGCGATCCGATAATCCGCCGGCGTCTCCGACAGCTTCACCGGATTGGCGATCACCTTCACCGTCTGGCCGGAGCTGTGCGCCATCTCCAGCACCATGTCGCGCGCAACCACATGCGGATCCTCGAACACCTCGGACAGCTTGTTGATCGGACCGCAGCCGATCTTCAGCGCCTCCAGCCGCTCGATCCACCAGGCCGTCGGATGCTGCTGCATCACCGGGGTCAGCGTATCGGTGACCAGCTGGCGGTTGCCGACACGCGCGGCGTTGGTGACGAAGCGCGGGTCCTCCAGCAGGTGCGTCAGGTTGAACGCCTCGCAGAAGCGCTTGAACGTCGGATCGTTGCCGACCGACAGCACGATGTGGCCGTCCTGCGGTCGGGAACACCTGATACGGCACGATGTTCGGATGCTGGTTGCCCAGCCGCGCCGGGTTTTCACCGGTCGCCAGGTAGTTCATCCCCTGGTTCGCCAGCCATGCCACGTGCGTGTCCAGCATGCCGATATCGATCTGCTGCCCCTGCCCGGTCAGGTCGCGATGCCGCAGCGCCGCCAGGATGCCGATGCAGCCGTACAGCCCGGCGAACAGGTCCGCCACCGGCACGCCGACCTTCTGCGGCAGTCCATCCGGCTCGCCGGTCAGGCTCATGACGCCGCCCATCGCCTGGATCAGGCTGTCATAGCCCGGCCGCGGCGCATACGGCCCGGTCTGGCCGAACCCGGTGATCGAGCAATAGATCAGCCGCGGAAACTTCGCGTGCAGCTGCTCGTAGCCCAGGCCGTATTTCGCCAGCGCGCCGACCTTGAAGTTCTCCACCAGGATGTCGCAGTCGGCGATCAGCTTCAGCGCGATCTCCTGGCCTTCCTTCTGGCCGATATCCAGCGTGACCGACTGCTTGTTGCGGTTGACCCCAACGAAATAGGCGCTCTCCTTGGTGCCCGGGCATGACCGGCGGCGCGAAACCGCGCGTGTCGTCGCCGGCGCCGGGCCGCTCGATCTTGATCACGTCGGCGCCGAGATCGGCCAGCATCTGCGCGCAGGTCGGGCCCGCCAGCACGCGGGTCAGGTCGAATACGCGCAGGCCTTTCAGCGGGCCGGTTGGATCGAGCCAGTCGGATCTGTCATATCGGTCTCCAAAGATGCCGGTTGATCTTGCCGGCCGTTCCTCGATAAAGGGTTATAGATCGCCCCCCGGCACAAGCAAACGACGTGGTGGACCGAAACGGGGCGGACCAACGGGATGGGCCATACGGGGGCGCGGGCCGGATGACGACAGATACTACCATGCAACGAGCTGCTGCCGGCAGTCTTGAGTCCGCGCGTTCTTGGCAGGCAGCCTTCGTGACGCTGGCGATCCTGTCGATCTCCTTCGGCTCGCCGCTGCTCGCCGTGGTCGGACTGCGCGATATGCAGGCGGCCATGCACACCGACCGATCGGTGCTGGCGCTGGCCAGCGCGCTGGTGTGGATCGGCAACGGTGTCGGCGGCATCCCGATGGGCTGGCTCGCGGACCGTATCGGCATCCGCATAACCGTCGCAATCGGCACTTTGTCCATGGTAGCGGACTGGTCCTGTCCAGTACCGGAACGGTTTGGGCGCTCTATGTCGGGCACGGGCTGCTGATCGGACTGCTCGGCAACGGTGCGATCTACGCGCCGCTGATGGTCTATGTCAGCCGCTGGTTCGACCGCCGCCGCGGCACCGCGATCGCGTTGATTTCCTCGGGACAATACATCGCCGGGATGATCTGGCCGTCATTGCTTGAAGTCGGGATGAAGCATTTCGGCTGGCAGTCCGTGATGCTGGGCTATGCGGCCGTCGTCCTGGCGATCCTGCCGCTCCTGATGCTGCTGCGGCCGACCGCCCGAACCGCTGCCGATTGGCCCCGGTCAGACAGCCGCCCGCACCACGGAGCGTGTGCTCGGCCTGCATCCCAATGTCGCCATGGCGCTGATCTGCCTCGCCAGCTTCTTCTGCTGCATGCCGATGGCGATTCCAGCCTCTCACCTCGTCGCGTTCTGCGGCGACGTCGGAATGCCACCCAGCCACGGCGCGGCGATGCTGTCGGTGATGCTGGCCTGCGCGTTCATTTCTCGACAGTTCTGGGGAGCGTTCGCCGACCGGTTCGGCGGCCTGCGCACGGTCATGGCCGGGTCGACCTTTCAGATGGTGGCGACCGGCGCATTCCTGCTGACCCGCAACGAGGTCGGACTGTTCGCCATCGCCGGCGCGTTCGGGCTGGGCTTCAGCGGCATCATTCCGTCCTATTCAGTGACGATCCGCGACCTGTATCCGTCGAAGGAAGCGTCCTGGCGCATCCCGACGGTGCTGCTGACGGCGATGTCCGGCATGGCGTTCGGAAGCTGGTTCGGCGGACGCCTGTTCGACCAGTTCCTGTCCTACAGGCCGGCCTTCGCCTACGGCGTGTTGTTCAATGCCGCCAACCTGGTGCTGATCGTGTTCCTGGTCAGCCGCATGGCGAGAAAGCCCAGCCTGTCCATGACGCCCATCACCCAATAATATCGGCGCCCCGAAGATCTGTCCGGTATCCGCGCGGAATTGGCGGGGTGGCCGGGCGCAAAATCAATAAGACCCCTACCCGGTGATCCTTTGCCGGCGCAGCAGCACCAGCATCAGCAACATGCCGGGCACGGCACCCGCCATGCAGGCGGTGTAGAACAGCGTCCACCCCAACGATGCCGCCATCAGTCCGGAAACGCCGCCGATCGTATGGATCGCGAACTGCGGCACCGATGACAGCAGCGCATACTGCGTTGCCGCGAATTCCCGTGCGCACAGCGCCGACAGGAACGTCAGGAACGCGGCATCGGCCAGTCCCTGCACAAAAGCCTCCGCCGAGACCGTGGTATACAGCACCGCGTGCTGGCCGGGCGTCAACGACAGCGCCACATACATCGCCATCGCCACCGTCTGCGCCCATCCGGTCCACAACAATGCCCGCCCGACACCAATCCGCACCACCAGCCAACCGCCCAGCGTGATACCGGCCAGTGTCGCACACAGGGAAAACGGCCCTGTCGCCGCGATTGCCGCCTTGTCAAAGCCCAGATGGCGGTAAAACGGCGCGGTCATGATCCCAGCCATCGCCTCGCCCAGCTTGAACAGCGCGACGAAGCCCAGCACCAGCCAGGCCGACGGGCGCGCGAGGAATGACCCGACCGGATCAAGGACGGCATGGCGAAGCCCGCGCCCGCGAACCGGAGCCGCCATGTCCTCCTGATCCGCCGCAAGTGTCACCAAGGTGCCGCAACCGATCAGGACCGCTACCCCCAGCAAGGCCGGATGCCAGCCGACCGAAGCCGCGGCGGCGATCGCGCCCGTGGTTGAAACCAGCAACGCCACCCGGTACCCCCACACATAAGCGGCCAGTGCGACACCCTGGCGCCGTTCCGCGAAAATCTCGATACGCCAGGCATCGATCGCGATATCCTGGGTCGCCGACAGCACCGCGACGCACGCCGCCGCCGCAAACGCCAGGAGTGGCACGGCAGCCGGATCGGACAACGCCAGCAGCACAGCTGCCAGCCCCAGCAGCGGCTGCACCAGCAGCAGCCAGCCGCGCCGGCGGCCGAACCCGCGCAGGGCCTGCACCGGCGGCACTTGGTCCAGCAGCGGCGCCCAAAGAAACTTCAGCGAATAGGCCAAACCGATCCACGCGGTCAGCCCGACGACAGCCAGCGCCGCACCGCTATCGGACAGCCACAGCCGGAATGTGAAGCCAGACAACGGCAGTGGCAGGCCCGAGACGAAGCCATAGGCCGCCATCACCAGCAGTTTGCGGTCAAACCGCATCAGGTCGGGACGTTCGCGTCACCCTTGCCAAGCGCCCGCTGCATCGTCACCACATCGAGCCACCTGCCGAACTTGACGCCCGTGGCCTTCATCGTGCCGATCATGTGGAAGCCCAGGCTGGCATGCACGCCGATCGAGCCGACATTTTCGGAATCGCCGATCACCGCGATCATCTGCCGCAGACCCGCCATCGTCGCCAGCTCGATCAAGCGCGCCACCAGCGCCTTGCCGACCCCCTGGCCGCGCACGTCCTCGCGCACATAGATGCTGTCCTCCACTGTGAAGCGATAGGCCGATCGGTCGCGGAACGGGGCGTAATAGCCGAACCCAAGCACGCCAGTCGCATCAGCGGCGACCAGCCAGACGCAGCCGTGGTCAATGACTTTGTGAAACCGGGTCGCCATCTCCTCGACCGAAGGAGGCTCCTCCTCGAACGTGCCGGTGCCATGCAGCACGTGGTGGGCGTAAATCGCCTGCATGTCAGGCACGTCGGCGTCGGTGGCGTCTCGGATATCCATTTTACTCGTTTCCCTTCCTTTGGCCCGGCAAGATAAACGCGATCGACGGCCGTGACGACAGTCCAGATGACAGCTCAGACAGGACACGTAACCATTCAACGGTTGGCATCGCGCCGCCAGTGTGCCAAAAGCCCCGCCGCTTTACGGGAATCTTGTATTCGTTTTAAACAGGAACTTATATTCGGTGCGCTATCGAGGCTAATATGATCTCGAAATTAAGATTTCGTTTGGTTTTGAAATTTTGAATCATCATACTCGGAATTGTGATCGAGCAGTCGTGAGCATCGTGACGGCTCAGGGGACGCAGCCGATCCGGGAGATGCAGCCGATTAATCCGCCTTTGCCTACTTTAAGGGCATCGGTCGTGCAGAACGCGCGCGTCCGTGTTATCAACCTGGCCAGACGTCGTGGCGACCGGGACATCCCGGTCCGTGCGGCTGTCTGATACGCCGCTGTAAGGGTTTGCTCGTGGATATATCTGACGGACACACGCCCGGACCGTTCGGGAACAAGGGCATGCCCGCCACGGTCGCGCAATCCGACGTCGGGGGTGGTGGCATGTCGGCACGGCCTGTCCGGCGCCGGGGGATCACGGCGCGGCCCGATCCATCCGCGCCTGCTCGCGATGATGATGGCGTCGCGTTACTACGGCATGGAACTCGACCCCGGCGAATTCCGCCTGGGCCAAGGCGACACCGTCACCCACCGCCGCTGCCCTGTCCGCCTGGGCACAGTCCGCCGGCATGTGGTCCCGAGCGCTGCGCCTGCGCTGGCGCCATCTGTTCAGCGTCACCGGCGCCGGACCGGTCATCCTGCTGTTCAATGATGGAACCGCCGGATTGCTGCTCGGATCCAACCCGGAAACCAAGATCGTCTTCATTCGCGATCCCCGCGCCCCGGAAGCTGATCCTCCGATCCCGGTCGACGAGATGCGCCTTGCCGAGGTCTGGAGCGGCGATGCGGTTCTGCTGCGTGCGGAACGGTCACAGGCGAAGCCGACCCGCCGTTCACGCTGCGCTGGCTGGTCAGCGTCGTGCTGAAAGAGGGCAAGCACCTCCGTGACCTGCTGATCGCCTCGATCGCAATCAGTTTCCTGACGATCTTCCCGCCGCTCCTGGTCATGCAGGTAGTGGATCGGGTGCTGACCCATCACAGCTATTCCACCCTGTTCCTGATCTCCGCGATCCTGACGATAGCCGTGCTCTACGAAACGTTGCTTGGATATGCTCGACGGCTGATCATCCTGGTGGTCGGCGTCAGGACGGATGCGAAACTCAATCTGCAGGTATTCAACCGACTGATCCGCCTGCCACTTGATTATTTCGAGCGCCATCCGGCCGGCGAAACCATGTACCGCGTCAGTCAGGTGAACCAGGTCCGCCAGTTCATCACCGGCAAGCTGATGACCACCCTGCTCGACATGATCACCCTGCTCGTTCTGCTGCCGGTCCTGTTCTGGCTGAACGCGACGCTCGCCTGGATCGTGCTCGTCTGCGCCACCTCGATCATGCTGATCATCCTGGCCTACCTGCGCCCGATCCGGCAGATCTTCGCCAAGGTGATCACCGCCGAAACGTTGAAAAACGCCGCTTTGGGTGAAACGATCTTCGGCATCAAGACGGTCAAGTCCCTCGCCCTCGAACCCCAGCGCAAAGCGCTCTGGGACGAGAAGGTGGCCGAAGTCGGCAAGTGGCGCTACGAGCTCGGGCGGCTGTCAAACTGGCCGCAGACCCTGGTGACGCCGATCGAACGCTTCATGTGGATGGGCGTCATCCTGGTCGGCGCCTACCTCGCGTTGTCGGACGACACCGGATACCAGGTCGGCGGGATGTTCGCGTTCATGATGCTGTCGCAGCGGGTCAGCGCACCGCTGGTCGGCCTCGCCCGCCTGATCGAGGAATGGGAAGAAGTCGCCGGGTCCATGGGCCAGGCAGGCGAGGTGCTGAACCGACCGCTGGAAGTCGACGCGGCTTCCGGTGGCCTGCGCCCGAAATTCGCCGGCGCCGTCAGCTTCGAAGATGTCACCTTCACCTACGCCGGCACCAAGCTTCCCGCCCTCGACCGCATCAACTTCTCCATCCCGGCCGGCACCATGCTCGGGCTGGTTGGCCGCTCGGGGTCCGGCAAATCGACGATCACCCGGCTGCTGCAAGGCATCAACCGCGAGTATTCCGGCTTCATCAAGATCGATGACGCCGACATGCGGGAAATCAACCTGCGCCATCTGCGCTCCAGCTTCGGCGTCGTCCTGCAGGAAAACTTCCTGTTCCGTGGCTCCATCCGCGACAACATCCTGGCCGGTCGCCCCGGCCTGACGCTGGAAGACGCCATCCGCGCCGCCCGCCTCGCCGGCGCGGAGGAATTCATCGAGCGGATGCCCAACGGCTACGAAACCTTCATCGAGGAAGGCTCACCCAACCTGTCGGGCGGCCAGCGCCAGCGCCTCGCCATCGCCCGCGCCCTGATCACCGACCCGCGGATCCTGATTCTGGATGAGGCGACCAGCGCGCTCGACCCCGAATCGGAGGCGCTGGTCAACGCCAATCTCGCCCGCATTGCCCGCGGCCGAACGATGGTGATCGTGTCGCATCGCCTGTCGTCGCTGGTCGATTGCGATCAGATCATGGTGCTCGAACGCGGCAAGGTCATGGATATCGCGCCACACGCCACCCTGCTGGAGCGTTGTGCGATCTATCGCACCCTTTGGAACCAGCAAAACCGCCACATTAGAACCGAAGGCTCAGGCCATGCAGCTCCTGCCCCGACCCTCCTCCAAGGCGATTAGTACGACGCGGGAAGACCGGCTGGACCCAACATTGCCGGTCATCCTCGAGTACCAGTCTCCGTCGTCGGCCATCATCAACCTGCCGATGCCACGCATCGCGCGGAGCTTCACGCTGACGTTCAGCAGCATGCTCGCTGTGATGGTGGTTGCCGCCGGCATCATCAAGGTTGACCGGGTGGTGACCGCGTCCGGCCTCGTCGTTTCGCGGGCGCCGACGGTCGTCGTCCAGCCGCTGGAGGCGTCGATTCTGCGCTCGATCGAAGTCCATCCGGGTGACGTGGTGCATGCCGGCCAGATCCTGGCCCGCCTCGACCCCACATTCGCCACGGCGGACATGAGCACGCTCGTCGCCCAGGTATCGACGCTGCAAGCCCAGGTCTCGCGCATGCAGGCCGAAATGGAGAACCGCCCATTCACCTACACCGGGCTTGACCCGAACATGGCGTTCCAGGCGGCGATCTACGGCCAGCGCCAGGCGGAGTTCAGCTACAAGCTGGAGAATTACCGCCAAAAGGCAGACAGCCTGTCGGCTACCATCGCCAAGGCACGGTCCGACATCGCCACCTACACCGATCGCCTGAACTATGCCAAATCGCTGGAAACAATGCGCAAGGAGCTCGAGCAGCTCGCCGTCGGCTCCAAGATCAACACCCTGTCGGCGATGGACACCCGTGCGCAGATGCAGGGCAGCCTGGACTCCGCCCAGCAGCAGGCGCTGGGCGCGCAACGGGATCTCGCAGCGCTGATCGCCGAGCGCAACGGCTATATCCAGAACTGGCATACCGAGGTCGCGGACAAGCTGACCGAGGTGCTCAGCAAGCTTTCGGACGCCCGGGAATCACTCAACAAGGCCCAGTTGCGCCGTCAGCTTGTTGAACTCCGCGCCGAACAGGACGGAACCGTGATGTCGGTCGGAAAGGTGTCGGTCGGATCGGTGCTGACCGCCGGCCAGCAGCTGATCACGCTGGTGCCGACCGATGCACCGCTGGAGGTCGAGGCAAACATCTCCGGCAGTGACGATGGCCACGTTCATGTCGGCGATCCGGTCGATATCAAGTTCGATACCTTCGCGTACACCCAGTATGGCCTGGCCCACGGCGTCGTGCGCATCGTCAGCCCGGACAGCTTCACCGCACAGGAAGAACAGCGGAACCCGACCGGGGCGGTCCCGTTGCCTAGCAACAACACATCCGGCGTCTGGTACCGCTCGCGGATCACGCTCGACCAGATCAACCTGCACAGCACGCCGGCCAACTTCCACATGGTTCCCGGCATGCCGATCCAGGCGGATATCCGCATCGGTCAGCAAACAATCCTCCGTTATATGCTTGGAAAAACCATTCCGCTCGCCACCGAGGGCATGCGAGAGCCCTAAGCTCCGACCTCCCGAACGGAATCCTCAGCGGAATCCCCGAACGGAATCCCCGAACGGATCAAGGACACAATGGCTCTTTTCGACTCGCTCATGGCTGGCATCTCCCCGTCCGCGGCATTGCGGCGGGGGATCCGGCAACAGGAACAAGGCGACGTGAAAGGCGCGTTCGCACGGCTGTCGCGCGCGGCACGCTCCGGCATTCCCGAAGCCGAGTTTCGGGTGGGTCGCTGCTACCTCGAAGGTGCCGGTGTTCCTCCCAGCCGAGCCGACGGCGTGCGCTGGGTGGAACGCGCCGCGACCAAGGGATACGTCGAGGCGCAGGCCCTGATCGCGACGCTTTGCCTGCACGGCATGGCGCCCGGTGACGCCAATACCGGCTCCGGGTTGTTCGGCGGCCAGACCATGGCGGAGCCGGATTACCCGACCGCGGCCAAGTGGGCCAGGCGCGCCGCGGAAGGCGGATCGGCGGAAGGCCAGGCGGTGCTGGGCTTCATCCTGACCTCAGGCCCGGAGAATCTCCGCAACCCCGCGGAAGGCGACCGTTGGTACCAAAAGTCCGCGGCCGGCGGCTGCCCGCAAGGCCAGCTTGGCTACGCATTGATCCTGGCGCGCGACACCAGCAATCCCGAAACCCAGGCAGAGCTGCTCAAGCACCTGAGCCAGGCCGCGGAAAAGGGCCTGTCGACCGCGCTTTACCTCTACGGCATGATCCAGGAGCGTGGCCTGAATGTCCCGCAGGATCGCGCCGCCGCTGCCTTATGTTACAAGCAGGCCGCCGAAAAGGGCCACCGCGGCGCCCAGGCCCGATGGGGTTTCGCCCTGATGTCCGGCAACGGCGTCGAGCGCAACCTGGTGGAAGGCGAATCCTGGCTGCGACGTGCAGCTTTGGCCGGCGATGCGGAAGCGGCCGCTCTGGTGGGCGACATCTACGCCAAGGGCGGCAATCTTGCCGCCGAACTACGCCGAGGCCGCGATGTGGTTCCGCCGTGCCGCGGACGCCAATCACCGCGGCGCCGCGCGTGCCCTGGGCATGCTCTATCTGACCGGCGCCGGCGTGCCGCGCGACCAGGACGAAGCCGCCAAACTGTTCCGCATTGCCACGCAGGCCGGCGACGCCAATTCGCACGTCGATCTCGGAAATCTGCTGCTGCGCGGCCACGGCGACGAACAGGATTCCGATCCGCACCCGCGAATGGTTCGAGCAGGCGGCCGAATCCGGCGACCTCATCGCCGCGTTCAATTTCGGCGTCTGTCTGGCCGAAGGCGTCGGGATCGAGCGCGACGACCGCAAGGCCGCCGAATGGCTGCGCCGCGCCGCCGACGGCGTGGTCAACGCCCAGTACCTGGTACGGCCGGATGCTGGTCGAAGGCCGCGGCGTGCCCGCCGACCCCGACGAAGGCCGCATCTGGATCACCAAGGCCGCCGAAGTCGGCATGATCGAGGCCCAGGTCATGCTTGCGGACATGATGTTATCCGGCCGCGGCGGCACGAAGGACCATCCCGCCGCCCTGGCCTTGTTCGAAAAGGCTGCCGGCCAGGGGCCATGTCGGCGCCATGTTCGCGATCGGCGCCATGTTGGGTGGCGGCCACGACGTGCCATGGGACCGGGTCGCCGCCCAGCGCTGGTTCCGCACCGCCGCCGAACGCGGCCACCCCTACGCACAAATGATGCTGGGCCGTTACCTGGCCCGCAACCTCGCCGGCGAACAGAACATCGAGGAAGCCCGACGCTGGACGCGAGCGTGCGGTCGCCCAGGGCTTGCAGGATGCCAAGACCGACCTCGCCGCTCTGCCCCCGGCTCCGGATCAGGACGCCGCTTCCTCCCCGCGGGAAAAATCGGTTCGCGCGGCGGGCGACTGATTGATGCAGCCACGCGGGACGGGCGCTGAAGCGGTCGTCTCGCTCGCCCGCACCGCCATCGCACGCGGGCTTGAGGCCCTCGCCGCCAACGACACCAAGGCGGCCCGCCGCTGGCTGGAACGGGCGCACCGGCTCGTCCCGCTCGATCCCGATGCCACCCTGACCCTGGCCAGCGCCTGCCTGAAGCACGACCCCGCCAAGGCTGCTTCACTGTTCCAGACGATCACGCAAAAGTACGATGTCAGGCAGGCGTGGATCGGCCTCGCCGCCGCCCGCCTGCGCCTGGCCGGCCCGGAGGCAGCCGCCGAACCCCTCGCAGTCGCCCTGTCCCGTTACGCCTTCTCAGCCGATATCAACGGCCTGGCCAACACGATCGGCCTTCGCCCAAGTCGCCCGGGATGGTGCGCCCTGAGATCGACCGGGCAGCTGGAAATTCACCGCCCACGCCCCGGACAAGATCCGCGTGCACCTGGATGGCAAACCCGTTCGCAGCAGGCAATTACCCGCCCGCTGGGAACGCAGCCGTACAATCGACGTCCGCATCGCCGACGTGCCGCTACTCGGCAGCCCGATCGATATCCCGTCGATCCGCCGCGTGGCCGGCTGCGTGGAGGCATCGGACGGCGGCATTCGCGGCTGGGCATGGTATCCCGGCGATCCCGACAGCACCGCCGACGCTGACCATCACCCATCCCGGACCCGGAAATCGGCGGCGGACCATTGCACTGCGCGACGAATAGTCGCCGTTGCCGACACCGGCCCCCTGGCGCGTCCGCGCCCGTTCCATCTGACACGTGACGGATCTGCCCGATCGGCCACGGGCCTCATCCACATCCAGGGACCGGACGGCAAGGATCTGCCCGGCAGTCCGCTCGATCCGCTGGCAGATCAGGCGGCCCATGTGGCGGCCGCGTACCAACTGGGACGCGACTATCCGGCCACGCCGGTTCAGCAGCCGCCGCTCACGACGACAGCCTGCGCCAGCACTTCGGGCCGATGCGCCGATGCCATCGCAACCCGTGGGCGCCGACGGCCAAACGCGCCCGGTCGTCGGTCGTCATTCCCGTGCACGACGGCGGCGCGGTCGTCCGTGGCCTGTCTGACCAGCGTGCTCGACGTCGATGCCGCCGCCGCACCCAGGTCCTGGTCGTCGATGACGGATCGTACCGACCCCGCCCTGATCAGGGCGCTGGACGATCTTGGCGACCGGCCGTAAGATCACGCTGCTGCGCCACGCAACGCGCCCTGGGCTTTCCGGCCAGCGCCAACGCCGGCATCGCAGCGGCAGACGGACGCGACGTCGTCCTGCTGAACAGCGATACACTGGTGCCGCCCGGCTGGCTCGAAGCGGCTGCGCGCCGCTGCCTACGCCAGCCGGGACATCGGCACCGTCACGCCGCTGTCGAACGACGCCAGCATCCTGAGCTATCCGGGCCCGGCCGGCAGCCAACCCGCAGCCGGACCAGGCCGCCACGAACCGGCTCGACCGCTTCGCGCAACGGGCGAACGGCGCGCGCTTGTGTCGATATTCCGGTGGGCGTCGGCTTCTGCCTCTACCTCCGCCGTGACTGCCTGAACACCGTGGGATCGTTCCGCGCCGACCTGTTCGCCCAGGGCTACGGCGAGGAGAACGATTTCTGCCTGCGCGCCCGCCGGCTCGGTTGGCGCAACGTCGCATTGACCGGCCTGTTTGTCGGCCATCTCGGCGGCATGTCCTTCGGCAGCAGCGCCACACACCTGCGCGCACGCAACAGCCGCATTATCGAACAATGCCATCCCGGGCACGACGCGTTGATCCAGCGCTTCGTCGCAACCGACCCACTGGCCGCATCCCGCCGGCGGATCGATCTGCCTGCATCTGGCGCGCACGCGCCCGCAAGTGGCGGCAAGCGGCCATCCTGATCACCCACAACGACGGCGGTGGCGTCGAACAGCGTCTCATTCTGGCCGCGCACAAACACGCACAGGCCGGACGTCACCCAATCGTTCTGCGCCCTGCCGAGACCCCAGCCGGTGACGCCGCGATCAGCGTCCGCGACGGCGTGACAGACGACCTCCCCAACCTTGTCTACGCCATGCCGCAGGAACTGCCGGCCCTCGCCGCCTGCTGCGCGCGGCCAAGCCCGAGATGATCGAGGCGCATCATCTCGCTGGCTACCCATCATCGATATACGATCTGATAACCCGACTTGGCGTTCCCTACGACGTGCACGTCCACGACTACGCCTGGTTCTGCCCGCGCATCTCGCTGGTGGGCGCGCACGACCGTTACTGCGGGGAGCCAGATCTGCCGGACTGCGAAGCCTGCGTCGCCGACAACGGCCATTTCCTGCAAGAAGACATCACGGTCAGCGCACTGCGAACCCGGTCCGCCGCATTCCTGTCCGCCGCCCGGCGTGTGGTCGTGCCATCCGACGACACCGGCGTCCGCATGCGGCGGCATTTTCACGGACTGACGACCGCGACCGTCCCGCACGAGAACGACGCCCTGATCCCGCCGAACACGGCGCCACGCCGCAACGGTCACGGCCGGGCGACCGTTTGTGTCGTCGGGGCGATCGGGGTGCATAAGGGCTATGACATCCTGCTGGCCTGTGCCCGTGATGCGGCCAGGCGCGACCTGGATCTGGAGTTCATTGTCGTCGGCCACACCATCGACGATGCCCGCCTGATGGCGACCGGTCGCGTGTTCGTAACTGGCCGGTTCGAACCCAACGAGGCGACAGCACTGATCGCCGAACAAAATGCCTGCCTCGGCTTCGTCCCATCGATCTGCCCGGAAACCTGGTGCCTGACCCTGGGTGATATCTGGCGCGCGGGCCTGCCTGTCGCCGCCTTCGATATCGGCGCGCCGGCGGAGCGAATCCGGCGAACTGGTCGTGGATTTCTGCTTCCATTGGGCCTGTCCGCAGGTGCTATTAATAATACCCTGATTGCAGCAATCAGGACGACGGGGCATTGATGACCGATACTGAGGATATCCGATCCTGAGATGAAGCACCGCAAGGCTTCGATCCGCATGTTTCGAATCCCTGGCCACGTTGCTTCCGCCGATCCTTCTGACCCGGTTATATAAGTCGAAGAATGACCCGAACCCCAAAAGAGCGAGTTAGCCGCATGTCCGAAGCCGCGAATGCGGAACGACTGCAGACAACGGCACGGGCACCCGTGCAATCTGCCGGTCAGGCCGCCGATGTGTCGAAGCGGGTCGCCGAGCTGCAGGTCTCGGCCCACCTGATGACGCTTGGAAACCGGCTTGTTCTGCGTTTTCCAGACGCCTGGAAGCACCCCGCCCGATCCGGCCACCGGCCTGCCAGGGGTGCGGATCACCCCCGCTCCCGGCATCGCCGGACGACCGGAGGCAGTCAGTGTCAGCACATTTCGCGAAGACGGCTGGCTGAACGGCACCGCCGCGTTGGTCCGGGTTATCGACGGTTCGGCACAAATCCTGGTCACCATCTACCAGCAGAAGGGGCAGGACGCCGCGCCCCGCCTGCAGGTCCTGCGCCTAAGCGGGGAGTCGAATTCGGCCTCCGCACCAATCCCCCAGCCTGCTGCACCTGCACCCGCAGCCGCAGCCGGCGATGCCACCGTCACAACGAACGCCGAGGCAGCCAAACCCGGTGAACCCGCCGCCAATCCGGATATCATGGCGCATGTTCAGCGGATGGGTGACGTCGGCTGCAAACTCGGTGAATGGCTCGGCATCAAAGGCAGCCGCCAGTGGGTGGAAGGGTTCGGCATCGCGCCGCTGAAGGACGTTCCGCCGGAGGATCTGGAGTATCAGGCCGTCCTCGGTCGCAACTGGCTCTCGCCCTGGGTCCAGTCTGGAAAATTCTGCGGCAGCCGTGGCATGGCGCTGCCGCTTCTCGGCCTGAAAGTGCGCTTGAAAGGTGCCGCGGCGAAAACCTTCGAATGCACCTATTCCGCGACATTCGTGGACGGAACCGCGGTCGGACCGGTCACCGGCGGCGGCACCTGTGAGGCGGAAAGCCTCGCCGCGCTCGAAGCATTTCAGATCATCATCCACCCGCGTGGCGGCAAGCCGGCTACCGGCAGGAAAGCCCCGCAAACGATTACGCCCCAGCCAAGAAACCCGCGTCCCGGTCGCGCACGAAAACGTAAGACCACTATCGTCATGGCCAAGGTCTTGCTCGCCCCATGTCGGGGACGGGCAAGCTCAGTCCCAGGTCCGCGAAATTCCGAATCGCCAAACTAACGTCCAGTTTGTCATGAAGCATCGTGTTGTCGGCAGGATCGCCCGGATTGTGCTGATGAGCCGGATTGTGCGGATGACAGCACGTCAATGTCGGCCGGACAGGTGATCCGGGTTCCGTCCAGGCGGTGGCGCCATAGAAAAGGTATCCAGCTTGAAGTTCCTGTTTGTCCATCAGAACTATCCCGGGCAGTTCCTGCACATCACCCGCCACCTGGTCGCCACCCGGCAGCACGAGGTCGTGTTCATTACGAACCCAACCCTAACGAAATTCCAGGCGTCCGAAAGGTTCCCTATGTCCGCCCCGGACTGGATATTTCCGAAACCCACATCGCCGCGCGCGAACTTGACAACGGCGTCAGGCGTGCCGAAACGGTCTAGCCGCACAGCCCAGGGACTGAAGCACCTCGGCTTCACGCCCGACATCATCATCGGCCATCACGGCTGGGGCGAAATGCTGAACCTGCGCGACGTATGGCCCGACGCCCCGATGCTTGGCTACATGGAGTTCTACTATCAGCATAATAAAGCCGATGTCGGCTTCGATCCGGAATTCCCTGTCGAATCCATTGGACTATCCGCGCATCCGGGCAAAGAACGCCATCAACCACATCGCCCTCAATCTCGGCCGCACCGGGCAGACCCCAACCGAGTGGCAATTGTCGACCTATCCCGACTGGGCGCGAGCCGAACATCGAACTGATCTGGGAAGGTGTCGATCTGGAAACATGCAGTCCTGATCCTGATGCCCACAAGAAGGTCCTCAAGATCGGCGACATGGCGATCCGGCCGACCGATAAACTGATTACCTATGTATCGCGCGACCTCGAACCGTACCGCGGCTTCCACATCATGATGCGGGCGCTGCCCGACCTGATGCGGGCGCGAAAGGACATCAAGGTCGTCATGATCGGCGGCGACGGCATCAGCTACGGCACCGCGCCGCAACAAGGCGGCACCTGGCGGGACGTCATGTTGGCGGAAGTCGGCAAGGACATCGACCTGGATCGTGTCGTGTTTCCCGGCCGCGTCGCCTACGCCACCTATCTCGCCGCATTGCGCCGCTCCGATGCTCATATCTACTTGACCTATCCGTTCGTTGCTTCCTGGTCGATGCGTGAGGCCCTGGCCATCGGCTGCCCGGTCATCGGCGGCGACACCGAACCGGTGCGCGAATTCATCACTCATGGCCACAACGGACTACTGACGCCGTTCCTGGAACCACAGACGCTGGCACGCAATATCCTCGACCTGCTCGAAGACAGGCCGCTCACGCTGAAACTGCGCACGAACGCCCGCGCCTATGCGGAGCAGCGCCTGGCGATGTCCGACTATCTGGATTCCTACTGTGATTTGATCGGGCGCCTGACTGGCGAAAATCCCGTACCGGCCGCGACCGCGAAGCCACGGCCACGTCCCAGGCAAGCAACACGTAATGGCAGGACGTCATCGGAAGCAGGTCAGGACCGACACCCGGTTGCCGCCGGCGCTTGACGCGGCGACCACCCGTGTCCGAAGCGACCACGTCCAGCCTGCCGCGACGTGTCATCCTTCTCCGACGGGCAATATCAGGGCGGCATCCGCCGGACCGGCAACAGTCAGACCCATCAAGTCGCGCGCCAGAACAATAAGCTGAACCGCCGTCAACCGGCATCGTCGGCCTGAAAGCCGACCATGCCGTGACATCCCCGTGCTGATAATTGCTTGCCGCCACTTGCCCCCGCCCGCCGCGTTGTGCCACCAACCTGGAGCAAAGCATATCACCGCGCATCGCGAGTGAGAGGATCATCATGCCCGACAGTGCTCCGGCACCCCTACCCGTCCAAGGCACCCTGATGCGCGGCAAGCGCGGCGTCATCATGGGCGTGGCCAACGACCGGTCCCTGGCCTGGGGCATCGCCTCGGCCTGCGCCGCCCAGGGCGCCGAACTGGCCTTCACCTTCCAGGGCGAGGCGCTGGAGCGACGGGTGCGCCCGCTGGCCGCCCAGACCCGCTCCGACCTGGTGTTTCCCTGCGACGTGTCCGACGAAGCCAGCATCGATCAGGCCTTCGCATCGCTCGCCCAGCGCTGGGACGGCCTCGATTTCGTCGTCCACGCCATCGGATTCGCCGACAAGCAGTACCTGCGCGGCCGCTACCTCGACACCCCGCGTGGCGCTTTCCTGCAGGCGATGGACATCTCCTGCTACTCGTTCACCTCGGTCTGCCAGCGCGCCGTGCCGATGATGAAGCCGGGCGGCAGCCTGCTGACCCTGACCTATCTCGGCGCCGAACGCTGGGTGCCGCATTACAATGTGATGGGCGTCGCCAAGGCCGCGCTGGAGGCATCGGTCCGCTACCTCGCCGCCGACCTCGGCACCGCCGGCATCCGCTGCAACGCCATCAGCGCCGGACCGATCAAGACCCTGGCAGCTTCCGGCATTGGTGATTTCCGCTATATCCTGCGCTGGAACCAGCTCAATTCCCCGATGCGCCGCAACGTGACGATCGACGAGGTCGGCGGCGCCGGCGTCTACCTGCTGTCCGACCTGTCCTCCGGCGTCACCGGGGAGGTGCATCACGTCGACTGCGGCTATCACACGGTCGGCATGAAACACCCGGACGCGCCCGACATCGACACCGCCGAGGGCTGACGGTCCACCGCCATGTCCCACAACAGCTTTGGCCATCTGTTCCGGGTGACGACATGGGGGGAGAGCCACGGGCCGGCGATCGGCGGCGTGGTGGACGGCTGCCCGCCCCGGATTCCGCTGACCGAAGCGGATATCCAGCCCTGGCTGGACAAACGCCGGCCGGGCCAGTCGAAATTCACCACCCAGCGGCAGGAGCCGGATCAGGTCCGCATCCTGTCCGGTGTCTTCGACGGCATGACCACCGGCACACCGATCAGCCTGCTGATCGACAACCAGGACCAGCGATCCCGCGACTACGCCGCCATCGCCGCACAGTTCCGTCCTGGCCACGCCGACCTGACCTACGACCTGAAATACGGCATTCGCGATTACCGGGGTGGCGGCCGGTCGTCCGCCCGTGAAACCGCGATGCGCGTCGCCGCCGGCGCCGTCGCCAGGCTGGTGCTGGGAACCACGGTGCGCATCCGCGGCGCGCTGGTGCAGATCGGCCCCCACCGGATCGACCGCGATCGCTGGGATTGGGACGAGGTCGATAGAAATCCTTTCTTCTGCCCCGACGCGATCACCGCCCAGGCTTGGGAAGCCTATCTGCTTGAAGTCCGCAAGGCGGGCTCCTCCGCCGGCGCCGTGATCGAAGTGATCGCGGACGGCGTGCCACCGGGACTGGGCGCGCCAATTTACGGCAAACTCGATGCCGATCTCGCCGGCGCGTTGATGTCGATCAACGCCGTCAAGGGCGTGGAAATCGGCGAAGGTTTCGCCGCTGCTGCCCTGACGGGAGAGGCCAACGCCGACGAAATGCGGATGCACGACGGCCTGGTTGAATTCGCCTCCAACCATGCCGGCGGCATCCTGGGCGGAATCTCGACCGGGCAACCGATCGTGGCCCGGTTCGCCGTCAAGCCGACCAGTTCGATCCTGTCGCCACGCCAGTCCGTCGATCGGTTCGGCCACGATATCCAGGTCGTTACCAAAGGCCGTCACGATCCCTGCGTCGGCATTCGCGCTGTCCCAGTGGGCGAGGCCATGCTCGCCTGCGTCCTCGCCGATCACCTGCTCCGCCATCGCGCCCAAAATCCCGACGCGCCGACCAAGGCTCGGTTGCCGCGCAACTGAACATCGCACATCCGTGATCCTACCGGTCGTCAAAACGCGCCTTGACGATCGGTGTTGATCAGGACTGAATGCAACTCCAGCTTTTGTGATGCGACTGACATGTCACCGCAAGTCTCGACGTTCGATTTTAGCCAACTCGATGCCTTCCTGACCTTGGTCGGGAAGCGGCGGTGGCTGGCCCGCCTGTCCGAAATCCGCGCTCTGTCTGGTTCCGGCCGACGCGCCGGCCAGGCGATCCGCCAGCGTCACGGAGTGGAGCTTTGCCTCGAAAAACTCCGCCGCAACCCGGCCGCGCCAGCTTCCGAGGCCGAATTGTTACTGGGCCGGATTGCTGCCGAAATCCCGCGGGTCGCCGCAAGCCTGACCAAAGCTGGCTGCCACCGCTTGGTCGAGCAATTGCACCTCGGGCTCAGCGGCCAGAACACGTTGATACCCGTGTTTCACCTTATTCGCACCGCCATGCTGCAGCGATCCCGCGGCTTTACCGTCGAACTCACCGGGCTTGAGCACGAAACGCCCTACGATCTGCTGATCCGGCGCGATCGGATTGAGGCAGAGGTCGCCTGCGACGTCGTTACCGCCGAGGAAGGCCGTGGCGTGCATCGCGGTGCCTGGTTCCGGTTGGCCGACCGCATCGACCCTGACCTGCAAACCTGGCTCGCGGCCCATCCCGGTCGCTACCTGTTGAAAATGACCTTGCCGCTTGGCCTGCGCGGTGGTCTGGACGGCACGGAATCAGACAGCGAGACATTGTCCCAGCTGCAGCAGCGGATCAGGACCATGCTCGCCACCAGCGCCCGGCATGACCACGACGAGGCAATTGTCTTGCGCCTCGACCCCCTGCTGCTCGCCGGCGCCCAGGCCGAGGACATGGGACTCATGTCGTCATTGCGGCGCGAATTCGGCCCGGAAGCACATCTGTCGGTCACCACCGCCGGCACCGGCATCTTCGTGATGGCTGCCCGCGCGGGCCAGGAAAACGAAGTCGCCATCGCCATCCGCCGCCGTCTCGCCGCACTCGCGCCCGCGCGCCTGAGCGGGGATCGGCCAGGCATCCTTTCGGTATTCGTGGAAGATACCGACCGTTTGGAATGGCGCGGCCTGCGGGAACGGCTGGAGCTTGAAGGCGAGGCCCGCCAGTTCATGACCAACCCCGAGGCTCGGCCGGTGGTCGCGGTCAGTTTTGTCTCCCGGCTCGAACTGTTCGGCGTCGCCGCGCCTGACGGCGTGCCAGGTGGTGAACTGCGATTTCGCAACCCCGGCCATCCGGCAGCCGGCTTCGCCGCACTCGCCCCGGCGGTGATGTCGTCAGTTTGATCACCGCTGCGCTGCGGAAAACCGCAACGCCAACTCATATCCACGATTAAGCCGCAGCAACGCCACCTTGTTTAAGGAGTTGCTGTTGCAGCGCGCGTTGTGAGAGGTGAGCATGTCCACTGCAGAATACAGTCGTAAACTTGATGAACTTGACCGGTTATTGAACGACCCCGATGTGCCCATGCAGCCAGACCGCATCTGGTCGCTGCTGGCGGATGTTTCACGGCCGGAGATTGCCTCCGCGGCAAGATTAGCCGCGTCCCAGCAGGCGAAACAGTAAGCGTTTCCTAGACGATCATATCTCGCGAGTTGGTGATTCCCTAACCCAAGGGACACCGCTCGCGACGGGACAAGGCCGGATTTGGGCGGCCTTTCGTCCAGCCTCCATCAAAGAAAGCTTGGCACGAAGCAAAAATCCTTTGCGATCACGCAAACGGATTCATTTCAACGTGCGTAAATTTGTTGACGTAGTGTGTGGATTTGATGCACAAACCTATCCTTATAGGGATCGACGTATCGATTGATCTCGAACCAACAAGGAAAATGCATGTCTAAGGCGTTTATTGCGAAGGTCACTTCAGCAGTCGACTGAGATCACAGGCGCGGCAGCAAATCGCGCTACCAATGAATTAATTGATGCCATCGTCAAGGAGATGAAGAAAAACGGAAAATTTACACTGCCGAGCTTCGGAACCTTCACGGTTCGGAAAACCAAGGCACGCAAGGCACTTAACCCGCGCACAGGTAAATCCATCAGGGTCAAGGCTGGCAAAACCGTGCGCTTTAAGGCTTCGCCGGTCCTTAAGAAGTCTGTTTGACAGCCGTCCCGTCATGGGTCGGCGTTCCGCACCATGACGGTCACTACCGGAATCGGTAGCAGCGCAAGTAAAAAATGCGTTTCAACCGCCAATAGTATCAAACTCTATTACTGCACGTTGAGTTTGCTTCCGGCCAATTGGTTTAACGCTAAGGACCGTTCTGGCTAAAGCTCACCCGACTGTTCCTGCATCATCCTATGGCGCCGGAAAACCGTCAGCCAGCGTCGCCCCAAGTAAAAACTCCTTGTTCCCTTCAGGACCGGTAACCGGACTTTCAACCACGCCAACCACTGTCCAACCCGGCAGTCCAGACCACCAGTTTAGAACCCGGTCACAGACGGACCGGTGCACCGCCGGATCGCGCACTACGCCTTTGCCACCAACAAATGCAGCGCCAGCCTCGAACTGAGGCTTGATCAAAACGATCGCCCAGGCGCCGGGAACGCACAACGACAACGGCGCGGGCAAGATCGTTGTCAAACCGATGAAGCTGGCGTCACATACAATTGCATTTATCGGGTCAGGCACAGTTGACCGCTCAAGATACCGGGCATTGGTCTTTTCGTGCACCACGACCCGATCGTCACACCGCAGCTTCCACGCAAGCTGCCCATGGCCGACGTCTACCGCATGCACCTTCGCAGCACCGTTCGTCAGCAGCACGTCGGTGAACCCGCCCGTGGACGCACCGATATCCAGGCAAATCCGCCCGGCCGCTGAAAAACCGAAATGCCCGAGGCCGTGCGCCAGCTTCAGCCCACCACGCGATACCCATGGGTGGTCCTGACCGCGAACCTCCAGCGGCACGTCGTCGGCCAGCATGTCACCCGCCTTGCTGACACGACGCTCACCGGAAAAGACCTTCCCAGCCAGGATCAGCGCCTGCGCACGCGTGCGGCTCTCCACCAACCCCCGCAGGACCAGCAATTGGTCGGCCCGCTGCTTCAAGATCGCCGCTATTCCAGCGGCCTCGTGCCGAGTGACCCATCGGTGCGCTGCACCAGGGCTTCAACCCGGGCCTCAACCTCTGCCAGCTTGGCCTCGCAGTGCCGGCGTAGCTTGACCCCGCGTTCGAACGCCTGGACCGCGGCATCCAGTTTCAGCGTGCCGCCCTCCAGGCCACGCACGATCTGGTCAAGCTCCGCCAACGCGTCCTCGAACGCCAATTGACTGACATCGTCTTCCGGCATGGTCACGGCCTTACATTCAGTTGCAAAAGGGCGGTGCGGCCGGCCCCATCATACCCGCATCACGTCATACCCGCATCAGCCCGCGCACATGCACCGCGGCCGAGGCAGCCAGAGCGTCCAGGTCATAGCCGCCTTCCAGCACCGACACCAGGCGGCCGCCGCAATGCTTGTCCGCCTTGCTGACCAGTTGTTCGGTGATCCAGGCGTAATCCCTGGTTTCCAGCCTCAACTGCGCCAGCGGGTCGGCCAGATGCCCATCGAAGCCGGCCGAAATGATCACCAGCCCCGGCGCGAACCGATCCAGGGCAGGCAGGATGATGTCGCCCCAGGCGGCGCGAAAAGCAGGTCCGCCGTCACGTGGATGCAGCGGAACGTTGACGATGTTGCCGGCGACGCCGTGCTCCCAAGGTTCGCCGGTGCCGGGATAGCAGGGGCTCTGGTGGGAAGAGGCGTAAAACAGCTCAGGATCGGCTGCGAACATCGCCTGGGTGCCGTTGCCATGGTGCACGTCGAAATCCACCACAGCCACGCGCTGGACCCCCCAGCGAACCCGTGCATGCATGGCAGCGACCGCCGCGTTGTTGAACAGGCAGAAGCCCATCGCCCGAGAGGGTTCGGCATGGTGCCCAGGCGGCCGCACCGCTGCGAACGCAGCTCGGGCCCAGCCCTCCATGACCGCATCCACCGCCATGCACGCACCGCCCGCGGCACGGGCGGCGGCTTCGGCGCTGCCGTGGCTCATGACGGTGTCGGCGTCCAACTGCACCGGCTCACCGAGATCGGGGCGGATCGACAGGATCCCCTCCACGTAGGTCTTCGGATGAACGCGGGAAAGTTGCTCCACTGACGCGACAGGTGCCGCCTCGCGCAGCAGATCAGAGAATTCCGGCGCCTCCAGCGCAGCCAGCACGGCCCGCAAACGCTCGGCCGTTTCGGGATGGTATGGTCCGGTATCATGCTCCAGGCACGCCGGATGGGTGATCAACGCGGTTGTCACGTCAGCTACCCTTCTGTTCGGGATCATCCGCGCGACGGCGGATAACGAAGCTGAATACGCCAGCTTCCTCACTCCACGCCAGCAATGCATGACCGGTTTCCCGGCAGAATGCCTGAAAATCCGCGACAGCGGCACGATCAGTCGCCAGAACGCGCAGCCGTTGACCCGCCGGCATGCCACGCAACGCGCGATTCGCTTTCAGCACCGGCAAGGGACAGTTCATACCTTTGACGTCAAGCAAGGTTTCGCTCATCACACCAAGATGCGCACGACCCGCCAGTTGGGCAAGTGAAGCCTGGAACGCTACACCTCTAACCCACGAGTTGTACCGCATCCGCGGTTTGCCGGTGGCCACGTTCAAAACCAAATCAATACTCAGCTTGCACGGAATCCGAGTATATAGGACGTTCTATCCGCCAACCGTCACGGCCGCGGCCGGATCCGAGCCGGCCGCGGCCATCAGCAGAATACAAGGTTACAGCAGCAAATCTCACCTTCGTGGAACGGGCAGTTTCAGCGGCACACATGACCAGACATCGTATTGGCATCGACCTGGGCGGCAGCAAGATCGAGATCGCGGTCCTCGGGCCCGATGGCACCGAAGCGCTGCGCCAGCGCATCGCCACCCCGCCCGGCTATCAGGAAACCCTGCACGCGATCGCCACCCTCGTCCACGCGTCAGAAGCCCAGCTCGGCGTCACCGCCACGGTCGGCATCGGCATACCGGGCGTCATCAGCCCGGCAACCGGCCTGGTCAAGAATGCCAACTCCATCGCCCTGAACGGCCATCGCTTCGACCACGACATCAGCCAGGCACTGGGCCGCGAGGTTCGCGTCGAGAATGACGCCAACTGCTTCACGTTAAGTGAGGCCAGCGACGGCGCCGCCGCCGGATTGGATGCGGTGTTCGGGGTGATCCTGGGCACCGGATGCGGTGGCGGGATCGTGATGCACGGCAAGGTCCACCGCGGCCCGCATCGCGTCGCAGGTGAATGGGGCCATAACCCCCTGCCCTGGCCTACAGGTACAGAAGTGCCCGGCCATCTCTGCTGGTGCGGCAAGCACGGTTGCCTCGAAACCTACGTGGCGGGGCCGTCGCTGGCACGCGACTGCGACGGGCCCGGCGCGCATGACGCAAGCACCTTGCCAAGCCGTGCGGCCGACGGCGAAGTCGCCGCCATCGAGGCTCTGGACCGCCACGCCGACCGTCTGGCACGTGGTCTCGCCGTCGTGATCAATCTACTCGATCCCGATATCATCGTGATCGGCGGCGGCTTGTCGAACATGAGCCATCTGTACACCGAACTGCCCCGCCGTATTCCGGGATACGCATTCAGCGATGTGATCGCGACCCCCGTGGTGCGGAACAAGCATGGGGACTCCTCCGGCGTCCGCGGCGCCGCCTGGCTCTGGCCACCCACCTGACATGCAGCTGATCTGAAATGCCCGCGATGTGCCGCGACTGCTACTGGTTCGCGGACACGTTGCCGCCCCGATGTCCCGGCTGCGGCGGCAGCCGGTTGGTCGGCCACCGTTCATTGTTGCGGCTCAATATCGCCCATATCGACTGCGACGCGTTCTACGCCAGTGTCGAAAAGCGCGACCGGCCGGATCTTCAGTCAAAGCCGGTCATCATCGGCGGTGGCACCCGGGGCGTTGTAACCGCGGCCTGCTATGTCGCCCGTATCTACGGGGTGAAAAGCGCCATGCCGATGTTCAAGGCATTGCGGGCCTGCCCCGACGCCGTCGTTATAAAGCCAGACTTTTCGAAATACACCGCGGCCTCCCGCCAGGTCCGGGCGCTGCTGAACAAGCTCACGCCCCTGGTCCAACCGCTGTCGATTGACGAAGCCGTGCTTGATCTGTCCGGCACTGAAGCCCTGCACGGCGCCCCCGCCGCCATCGTGCTGGCCCGCTTTGCTAGCGCGGTCGAGAAACAAGTCGGCGTGACCGTCTCGGTGGGCCTTGCCGCAAACCGGCTGATGGCAAAAATCGCCGCCGGCCGAGGCAAGCCGCGCGGCTTCACCGTGATCGACGCCGAGGAAGCCGCGCCCCTGCTCGCGCCCGAATCCGTCCGCCTGCTGCCCGGTGGGCGCCGCTCTCGCCCGCAGGCTCGAAACGCTCGGCATAACCCGCCTCGGACAACTGCAGGCGCTCCCCCCGCGGGAAGCGGCCCGCAAACTCGGCGACGACGGACCCGCGCTGGTCCGCCGCGCACGTGGCGAGGATGCACGCGTCGTCGACCCCGCCCGCGAAGCAAAATCAGTAAGCGCCGAAACAACGTTCGACCGCGACCTGTCCGCTATTCCAGATCTGGAGTTCTATCTTTGGCACCTGTGCGAGAAACTCGCCCGCCGCCTCAAGGGCCATGAACTGGCGGCCGGCGGCGTGGTACTGAAGCTTAAGACGTCGCGCTTCGCGCTGCGGACCCGAGCCGCGCGGCTTTCCAGCCCGACCGTGCTACCCGACCGGCTGTTCGATCTGGCCCGCTCGCTACTTACCAAAGAAGCAACCGGTATTGACTTTCGCCTGATCGGAATCGGTGCAAATCCTCTTGTCCCAGGTGCAGCCGCGGATCAAGGGGATTTGGCGGATGTCACGACACCTCGACGAGCCGCGGCGCAGGCGGCGATAGATGCGTTGCGTGGCCGATTCGGTGACGCCGCCATCACCCGCGGCCGTTCGCTGCGCTGACTGACCGTTCCGGCTTCCGCTTTGGAGCGAGCGAAACGACCTCGTCATCGCGCGTTTGCGAGCCTATTCGCCGATTCTCGTTCGGAAGGCTAAATTCTTGATCGGCGAAAAGCATCTTAGTATGTGTTTTGATTAATAAATTTCCCTTCATTCGGGGAATACGGAATGGCAATAGTAACGTATTGTCGCAACCCGCCAACGTTGAGGCGAAAGCCACGCCGTGGATCGTGCCAAACCAGCTGGCCGATTGTCCGGCACCACCCCAGTGCCTCGCCATCCTGAAAAAATCCCTCGTCAAGCTGGGAAAATTCGATATAACCGGTCATGGCGCTGACCGGCGCCGGGCTGTGAAGCGACATCACGCGGCGAATAACGGCACGACCGCCACCCCTTTCAGCCCGCCGATCGATACGACTGGTCACATAATCATTGAGAAGTATTATTCCGAATTTACAATATAATCACCGGAACAAATACGGTTGGTACACCATTTCGTTACGAGACACGAATTCCGCCGCATGACAACTATTCGATGGCGGTCATCGCTTCGGTCAAAGTTGGCCGTCATTTTTACAGGAAAGGTAACAGGAGAATGATCACCAACGAGGTCAGCGACGGCCTAGCCGGAATCCTTCGAACCGCGATCGTGGAACTGGTTCGTCGCGACGGTCCCGATTTGTCAGCCCGCCAGCTCGGCGTCTTCCTGACGTGCTATCTGGAAACCGAAGCGCAAACAGTGCGTGGCCTGGCCGCGAAACTGGGCGTCTCCAAACCAGCGATCACCCGCGCGTTGGATCGGCTCTCCGAGTTCGATCTGGTCCGCCGCAAGACCGATCCGCTGGACCGTCGCAGCGTTCTCGTGCAGCGCACAGCAACCGGTATGGCTTTCCTGCGTGAGATGCGGACCATCCTTCGCGATGCCGCCTCAACCTTGCGCATCACCGCCGAACCGGCACAAGCCCGCGCCCGTACCGGGAACGAGCCTGTCAGAGCGACACACTAAAATCCGGGCCGCGGCGGTTCGCGGCCCGGCCGCCTCATGTTTCGATGCTTCGGCCTGGGACTAAAATCACCACCCGAGGCATACAGGTGCGGCCGTGGATGACGTCCAAGACGACAGCGACAAGGCCGAATTATACGCCGGGCTTGTCAGCCAAATAAACGGCTTGCTCGGGGAAGAAACTGACTGCGTCGCCAACCTGGCAAATGCCGCGGCGGCGATCTTTCACGCCCTGCCTTCGCTGAACTGGGCAGGATTCTACTTGCTACATGGGCCTGAACTGGTGCTAGGGCCATTTCAGGGTAGACCCGCTTGCGTTCGAATTCCCGTCGGCAAAGGTGTTTGCGGGACCGCGGCAGCAAAACGCCAGTCGATCCTGGTCGCCGACGTCCACGCCTTTCCGGGTCATATAGCCTGCGATGCGGCCTCCCAGTCCGAACTGGTCGTGCCGCTGATTGCTGATCATGAACTGATCGGCGTCCTGGACCTGGACAGCCCGCTCCCGGCGCGCTTCGATGCGCATGATCAGGCGGGCTGCGAGGCACTGGCGGCGACTATCGTTCGCCACCTAAGGCCAACTCTGCCTGCCTGATCGCGCCGCCATTCCGCGCAGCGTCCAGCAGGAGAGAAACACATGCTCGTCGACCATCGCACCTACACCGTGAAACCTGGAACCATGGCCAAGCAAGTGGCCCTGTATCAGGAATTTGGCCTGGTGCCGCAGAAGCGCCATCTCGGCGAACCGCTTGCCTATCTGATCACGGAGTCAGGCGAGGTTAATACTTACGTCCATATCTGGGTCTACAAGGACGCCGCCGATCGCGCCGCCAAGCGGGCCGCAATGAGCGCCGATCCGGAATGGCAGGTTTACCTGCAGAAGACCGGCGAAGCGGGATATTTGATTGCCCAAAAAAACAGTCTCATGACCCCGGCGCCGTTCGCCCCGATCAACCGCTAGGCCAACATCAGCCCGACCGGAACAGCCGGGGTATAAAGTTGCGCGCTTAAACAAAGCGGTAAAACGTACCGACTGTTTGCAGCCAGCCTGGAAGCACCCCGGTCGTTTCGTAAAGTCAATCTATCGCCGCATCCGAAACCCAGCCTCGGACCGACTTGGCAAGTCACACCGCAACGAACCGCCCGCCCAACCGCGCCGGATCGCGGGCAAGGTATCTCGAACCTTACCGCGATCCGAAAATCGCACTCCCGACGCGAACCCACGTGGCGCCGCAGGCGATGGCGATCTCGAAATCCGCCGACATGCCCATCGACACCGTAGCCAGCCCATGCCGCGCTGCCCGGTCTGCAAGCCAGGTGAAATGCGGCCGCGGATCCTCGTCCTGCGGCGGCACGCACATCAGCCCGATCAGAGAAGAACCGAAACGACCCTTGCATTCATCGATAAAACCGTCTGCGTCATCGCGTGCGACACCGGATTTCTGCGGCTCCGACCCGGTATTGACCTCGATCAGCAAAGCCGGTGTGCGGCCCTCCTTCTCAATCGCCGCCTCGATCGCATCGGCAAGCCTGCGACGATCGAGCGACTCGATCACGTCGGCCAGACGTATCGCCTCGCGCGCCTTGTTGGTCTGCAATCCGCCAATAAGGTGCAGGCTCAGCGGATATCTTGCGCGCAGCGGCGGGAACTTCGCGGCGGCTTCCTGGACGCGGTTCTCGCCGAACACCGTCTGTCCGGCAGCCAGCGCCGCAGCGATAGCCTCGGCCGGCTTGGTCTTCGAAACCGCGACCAGCGTGATGTCCTCAGGTTTCCGCCCGGCAGCGATCGCCGCATTGGCGATCCGATCCCGAACACGGCGCAGGTTCTCGGTAATGACGTCGGTCATGATAGAATTCTCATTCGAAACCGGTACTCATCCATCGCCGGTATTGCCGACCGGCCGGACCATCTCGCTATACGACGAATACTGCTTTTCCTCCATCAGCCCCGACCCCAACGTCCGGTTGATCGCTTGCTTGATCCGCCCCCGCTCGTCGTTTTCCCGATAAACCGCACGCGCCAGCGCGACGAATTCGGGGCCGAAATCACCGGCTGCGTCCTTTTCGCGAATTAGATCCTCGATCCGCCACAGCCGGGTGTTGACCGCCTGCAACGCCGCTTCAAGTTCGGCGATGCCGGATGGCGGCGACGCGGCCTGCCGCAACAGTTCAAGTTCCCGCCGGACATTGGCCCGAGCACCCTCCCCGCGCAACCGAATGGCCTTGATCTCCAGGATGGTCATCTTGTCGAGGAATTCACCCCATGAAACGGCGATCCTCGGTGTGCTCATTGCGGCAACGCCGCCTTCATCGCGGCGACGACCGGCACCCAGTCTTCATCCTCGCTCTGCCGGAACAGCCGCATGGTCGGGTACCAGGGGCTGTCGTCTCGATCCAGCATCCAGCGCCAGTCCGGCACCCGGCGCAACGCCACCCAGACCGGGCGGCCAAGCGCCCCCGCCAAATGGGCGATCGAGGTGTCAGAGGTAATGATTAGGTCCAGATTTGCCATCACCGCGGCGGTATCGAGGAACCCGTCCGGACCGGCATCCAGCCCGTCCAACGTTTCTACCGCAAAACCAGCCCCCGGCAACTGCTCCTCGCCCTCACCTTTCTGCAGGCTGATCAGGCGCACGCCCGGTGCCGCGAGCGGTTGGAACGTACTGAGCGGAAACGACCGCCCCTTGTCTTCGAAACGCCCGGAGTAGCCCTGCCAGTTGATGCCGATCCGAAAGCCCGTTGGGCCGATCCGCTGCCGCCATGCGGCGACGCGATCCGGTTCCGCAAACAGATAAGGCGGTTCGGCGGGCGTCACCTTCGTCCGGGCCGGCAGGCTCAGCAACGGGATAACACCGTCAACACGGGGCACCGGCGCTCCTGCCGGAATCATCTCCGGCATGGCGGGATTGCTCGCAAGCAGCCGCATCAGGCGGGGCGGTGCCTCAAAAATGACGTGGCCAGGGACCGCCGGAAGATAACGCGCAAACTGGATGACATCGCCCAGCCCCTGTTCGGTGTGCACCAGCAGCGTGCGGTTTCCCAGCGGCTCGCCCTGCCATTGCGGCTGCGAGAACGGCCGGCCGAAAATCGCTCCGGCTCGGAACCGTTGCTCCCAGCCATCCCAGGCTTCGTTTGTCCGGCCCAGCAGCAGCATCAGCAGCGACCAGTTGTAGCGCAGCACCGGGCTGTCGGGGGCAAGGCGCAGCGCCTGCCGCAGCGTCGCCTCGGCCTCGGCGAACGCACCGAGTTCCTTCTGCACACTGGACAGATTGGCCAGCGCTTCGGGTTCGGGAGGAGCCTGCCGCAATTCCTGCTCGGCGTCCGCCAGCCGATTCGCCTGCCGCAGCGCCATGCCCAGGTTGTTGCGGATGTCGGGCAGTCCCGGCTTCAGGGCCTTGGCCGCCCGGTAGGCCTCGATCGCCGCATCCGGCTGACCGCTGTCGCTCAGCGCATGCCCCAGCACCTGATGCGCCTCGGCACTTTGCGGGCGGCCGCGCAGAGCAATCCTGGCCGCTCGCACGGCATCCTCGGGACGATTGCAGCGCGATCAGCGCATTGGCCCGGGTGAGCTGAAATTCGGCGTCAGGTCGCAGGCTGATTGCCTGACTGAGCAGCGTATCGGCAATCGCGGCCCGCCCGGACTGCAGCGCCAACGCGCCAAGCGCATGCAGCGCGTCGGCATGTCGTGGCGCCGCCGCAATGACCTGGCGGTAGATCTGCTCAGCCTCCGCCAGCCGCCCTGCCAGGTGAAACTGCTGTCCCTGCCGGAAAAAGGCGTCGATCTGCTGTGACCGTTTGCTCATAATGCCTGGAGTAGCGCTGGGCGCGGGTAACGCGCAATACTGGTCTATCAGGGAGGCAAGTAGACATGAATGAACAAAGGACGCAGGCGTGCGCGGCATTGATCCGCCAGGCCCGAGCAATCGTCAACACCGATGGCACCGGCGACGCGGCGCTGGAGAAGATCAGGAATTTGCTCGTCGCGCTGGCGGATAAGGGCGAATTACTGTTCCCGCTCAGCGATTTCGCGATGCCCGACGCGCAGGGACGCAACCATGTCCTGGCGCTGGAGGATGGTGACGGGATGGGGCTATACCTCACCATCGCCTTGCCCGGGAAGGAAGCTGCACCGCACGATCATGGAATCTGGTGCGTCAACGCCGCGATTTCCGGACAGGAACTGCATCGGTTCTACCGACGAACCGATGACGGCCGCCGGCCGGATTACGCGACAGTCGAAGAAATCGGTGCGGTGACGGTCGCCCCCGGTCATGGCATGGCAATGGCGGACCATGCCATCCACGCGACCGAAGTCGTCGGTGATGCACCGGCGATTGGCCTGGCGCTGTACGGTTATGCGCTCGCGCGGTTCCCGGCGGTGGTTTGGTTCCATCCAGACCTCGCCAGTGTCCGGGTCGGGGCAAGCCGCCGGGCGGAGGCCGCGTAATGCCGTTCAAGGTGACGATCGCCAATACAGGGGTAACAATAGACTGTCCGGCCAACCAGCGGATCCTGCACGCCGCGGTCGCCGCCGGCGTGGATTATCCCTATACTTGTGCGACCGGAAACTGTGCCGCCTGCATCTCCGAACTACGAGCGGGTGAGGTTTCAATGCTGCCCTACAGCGACAATGCACTGTCCGCCGATCAGCGCGCCGACAAAAAAATTCTCGCCTGTCGTGCTCGGCCGCTATCGGATGTGGAGGTGGTCTGGCTGGGCCGCGGGCGGAAGTAAAATCAGCACCTCGGTGTAAACGGACGGCTGCGCGCCAGAAATACGCCGCAGCCGCCAGGGCCTCACATCCCGCCGTCCACCCATGTTCACAAGTATTGCAGTCCCTTCGCCCTAAGTATCCCTCCGTCCTAAGTATCGCCCCGTCCTGGGTATCGCCCCGTCCTGGGTATCGCCCCGTCCTGGGTATCGCCCCGTCCTGGGTATCAACGAACCGCGCAGGTGCCAGGGTCGTCACACGGCGCCACCCGCCGCAACGTCGTCTGCGTTACCACTGGAGAAAATGCGCCCGCCGGGGCAGCAGACGACACCCTGACTTCGTACCGATACTGTGTGGCCGGCTTCAGCCCCGCATCGCCATAGCTCAAACCGGCGATGGTAGCGATCTGCTGGAAATTGTCGTTGGCCGGGCCAGCGCGAAAAACATCATAGGTCGTGACGCCCGCAACCGATGACCATACAATATCAATCGCGGTATCGCTGCGATCCGGCGAAAGTATGACCGACGGCGCGGCCGGAGACCGCGCGACCGGAGTAGCCGGGGCAACGGGCGCACCGCCGGCCACCCGGTCGATCATCGCCTTTATTGCGCTGATCTGTTTACCGGACTTCAGTAGATAGGTAGGCGTTTCGGTCGGATCGGCATCGAGATAACCCCACCAGTCCCAGCAGGACAGTGGATTGGTCAGACCCAGCGCATGGATTTGCGGGTAAAGCACGATAATATGGTTCGTGTCGGCCCACTCATTATAGCCGGCGTGTTTGACAAAGTCCTGGCCGATATCACTGAGTGACTGCTTGCAGCCATGCAGCGCGATATGCAGCCGGCACGGCTCATGCGCATCGCAGGATGCTGGAACATAGACAAATCCGGTGTCGTCCATACTGTCGTCATTCGCTCGGGCCGGTGCCGTGAATTCCCCCTGCCCGAACGGCAGCAGCCGCCCCGTCAACGCTCCGCCAATACGCGGGTTAAGTACACCGTAGATGTGCTGCAGAATGACGCCCGCCTGGTCATAATCGCAGTTGTTGATATATTCACCTGCATTGGCGCTGCATTTACCCCCGTAGTCCAGGGTAACCTGCGAATGTCCCGCGCCCAAAGCGGTCTGATAGAAAATGTTCCCCGACGACGGAAGGTAATGGCCGTAAAACGCATACAAAGCGTTGCTGACTACGCGGGCCACAACACTGTCGTTGTAGCCATTGAACAAATAGATCTTCTCTCTCGTCAGCAGGCCGGTATTGTCGATGCTGCCCCCGGCGCTCCACCCATCCGTGCGTTCGATCAGTTTTTGCAGATCGATCGCCGGTGACCCGCCCATGCAACTACTGAGTGCTTCGGACCCGGAACCTTCTGAACAGCCGAACGGTCCGCCCGCGATCGCCCCGACACCCTTGATGATCGATGACCATGCCGTCCCGAACTGCACCGCCATGAATGCCCCCGAAGAGATGCCCGAAATCGAGGTCTGTGTAATGTCCACGTTATAAGATGGCAACGAAGATGGAGCCGCCAGGGAACCAGAGGCGATCGCCATAACGGCACCAAATACAAGACAACCGCAGATCTTGGCCGATTGCGTAAATCCGTGCAGCATCACGATATCCCCTGACAGGAACTGGATTTTTGCGACGTCACTTGCTTCTGTATAGGGTAATCCCGCCCCGGATGATAGACAAATGCCATGCGAAAAATTACATATTGACGATGTCAATGTGACTGTATGGACACGGAATAGCAGCCCATGCTGGCCCGAGCGGGTCTTTATTCAGCAGGATATCTTGGAACGACGTCCCGGCCGATACCTTGGTAGCGACCCGACGAACCCATCCAGGGCGAACCGAACAAGCGCGATCGCTCGCGCCGGCTGCAACCCCAGATGTGCCTGGTACATTCTGATAAACAAACAGTTTCGAACAGCCGAAAGAATGACCGCTCCGTTATCTCGGGCGCCGCACAAACGCCCTCAACCCTGCACCATACATAACGGTGCAATGGCAATCGGCATCAGCCTATACCACTATCGATGCCTATAAATAACATGATAAAGCGGGACACCGCATTCGTATCTGCCAGCGTCGCCAAACCGTTCAGACTTCACAACACCCCATCAACCGGCGCCGCCCGAAAGTCCCGCGCCGGCTTGGTCGGTGCAATGAAACAGCCACCCAACCGCTAAACGGCGCCCGGACACCCGCCGGAGATCACGGTGCCCGGCGGCCTCCGCCAGCCCGTCACTGACAGGCCAGGCATTCCTCATAATCCGTCGCGTTCCCCGCACCCATCGCCACCAAGGGCAACCGCCCCTGCTGGTCATTGGCCGGCAACGTCGACCCCAGCATCAACCCCGTAAACGCCGCCGGCGCGACCGCCTTCTCGCTGACGTTGTCGGCCCGGCGCGATCGACAGGCTCCGGCAGTAGTACAGCGACTTCACGCCCTTCTTCCACGCCATGAAATGGATCTGATGCAGATCCCGCTTATGCACATTCGCCGGCAGGAACACGTTCACCGACTGGCTCTGGCAGATGAACGGCGCGCGGTCCGCCGCATGCTCGATGATCCAGCGCTGATCCAGCTCGAACGCCGTCTTGTAGACCGCCTTCTCCTGCTCGCTCAGGAAGTCCAGGTGCTGCACGCTGCCCTTCGTCAGCGGTGATCGACGACCAGACCTCGTCATTGTCGATAGCCCTTCTCCGCCAGCAGCTTCTGCAGATGCCGGTTGCGCACCGAGAAGCTGCCCGACAGCGTCTTCTGCAGGAACACATTGGCCGCGATCGGCTCGATCCCCGGCGAGGAATTGCCCGCGATGATCGAAATCGACGCCGTCGGCGCGATCGACAGCTTGTGCGAGAACCGCTCCTTCACGCCGTATTCCGCGGCATCCGGACACGCGCCGCGCTCCTCCGCCAGCTTCACCGAAGCCGCATCGGCCTGCGCGCGGATGTGCTGGAAGATCTTCTTGTTCCAGACCTTCGCGACCACGCTTTCCCACGGCACGTTCAGCGCCTGCAGGAACGAGTGGAACCCCATCACGCCCAGCCCGACCGACCGCTCCCGCATCGCCGCGTATTTCGCCTTCTCCATCCCGGGCGGCGCACGATCGATGAAGTCCTGCAGCACGTTATCGAGGAACCGCATGATGTCCTCGATGAACGTCGGGTGATCCTCCCACTCCGCCCAGTTTTCCAGGTTCAGGCTGCACAGGCAGCACACCGCGGTCCGCTGTTTCCCGTGCTGGTCCTCGACCCGTCGGCAGGGTGATCTCGCTGCACAGGTTGGACGTCTTCACCTCCAGCCCCGCCAGCTTGTGGTGCTCCGGCCTGCGCGTTGTTCGACGTGATCGGAGAACACCAGGTACGGCTCGCCCGGTCTCGATCCGCGCCGTCAGGATCCGCACCCACAACGCCCGGGCCGAGATCGACCGCACCACCGACTTGTCCTTCGGCGACAGCAACGACCACGGCTCATCATCCTCCACCGCGCGCATGAATGCGTCGGGGATCTGGATGCCGTGATGCAGGTTCAGCGCCTTGCGGTTCGGATCACCCCCGGTGGGACGGCGGATCTCGACGAACTCCTCGATCTCCGGATGCCACACCGGCAAATACACCGCGGCCGACCCGCGCCGCAGCGACCCCTGGGAAATCGCCAGTGTCAGGCTGTCCATCACCCGGATGAACGGGATAACGCCCGAGGTCTTGCCGACCGCGCCGACCTTCTCCCCGATCGAGCGCAGATTGCCCCAGTACGACCCGATGCCGCCGCCTTTCGACGCCAGCCAGACGTTCTCATTCCACAGCCCGAGGATACCATCCAGGCTGTCGGACGCTTCGTTCAGGAAGCAGGAGATCGGCAGCCCACGGCTGGTGCCGCCATTTGACAGGATGGGCGTCGACGGCATGAACCACAGCTTGCTCATGTAGTCATACAGCCGTTGGGCATGGGCGTGGTTATCGCCATACTGCGACGCGACGCGGGCGAACAGATCCTGAAAATCCTCGCCCGGCATCAGATACCGGTCGGTCAGGGTCGCCCGTCCAAAGTCGGTCAGCAACACGTCGCGGGAGCGGTCCACCCGAACCTGATAACGACCTGGCATCTGAACTGCGTCAAGCACGGCGGCCTCCCCTGACAACATCATATCGCGAATAACCCTTCTCCTAAGGCCGTTGGATTCGTAGCAACCATATATGGTCTGCCTGGGCGATTACACCCACAATATGAAGCATTCTGTGGCCAGTTTGCCACGCGTCGGTTGCGGAAAAGCAAACTAGGACCCTAATCCCGAAACCCTGCTCAGCGCATTAGACATTTACCGATTCAACACGTTCTCCCCATGTTCCACAGCCTGGGGATAACTTTCAAGCGAATCCGTCGAATCGCATGAAGGAACGGGCCGGCTCGCGGGCGGTGACCAACGTGTTTTCGGGCGCGTCCGGGTCCGCATACCCAAGCGCCATGCCGCACACGACGATTTCCTCGTCGCCAAGGCCGAGCACCGGGCGGATAGCGCGATGATAGTGGCTCCAGGCCGCCTGCGCGCAGGTATCCAGGCCGCGGCCTCGTGCGGCGGTCATGACATTCTGCAGGAACATCCCGTAATCCAGCCATGACCCCGTCGCCAGCCGGCGATTGATGGTGAAAATCAGCCCCACCGGCGCATCGAAGAACTGGAAATTGCGGCGATGCTGCGCCCGCATCTTCACGCTCTCGCCTTTCGCGATCCCAAGCTTGCCGTAAAGGCCCCAGCCCACGGCCCGCCGCCGGGACAGGTAAGGTTCAAAGAATTCGTCCGGATAATATGGGACCTCCTGTTGATGCCCGGCCTCGCCGGCATCGAACGCCGCCTGCACTGCATCGACCAAAGCATCCTTTGCCACCCCCGCGAGCGCATACCCGCGCCAAGGCTGCATATTCGTCCCGCTTGGCGCCCGCGCCGCGGCGTCCAGAATCGCTTCGACCGTGGCGGCGTCCACCGGCGTCGGCAGGAACTGCCGAATTGACCGGCGGGAGGTAATGGCGTCATCAACCGTGTTCATTCAACATCTTCCAGTCCTGTGAGGAGCGCAGCATGCCGGTGCTGCAGACGTCCAGCAGCCCTCGCACCCGACTTGGACGCGCGGTTACCGCTGATCCATGTGGTTATTCACGCCCTCAGTGGCGCGGGCAACCCGATATGCCGGGTCGCCGCCGCCGTTGAACGACGACCGGCGAGCCATGTCAGGCGACGATCCCTAGGGCCGGCAAAACGCCGGGATGAGTGATACCAGCGTTGCGTCAGGCCGCCCGAACGTCGCTGACAAAGCGGTTGACCGCATTCGAAAGCTGCTCCGCCTGCCGCGACAGGGCACCCGCTGCCTCCAGAACCTCGCCTGCCGCCCGTCCGGTATCAGCCGCCGCCTGGCTGACACCACCGACATTCGTCGTGACCTCCTGCGTTGCGCTGGCTGCCTGCTGCACATTGCGCGCAATCTCCGCAGTTGCCGCACCCTGTTCCTCGACCGCCGAGGCTATGCTCGCGGCAATCCCGTTGACGTCCTGGATTGTCACGGTGATGCCGCTGATCGCCGCCACCGCCGCCCTCGTGGCAGTCTGGATCTCGACCGATCTGTGCACCAATTTCTTCGGTCGCCCGCGCGGTCTGGTGTGCGAGGCTTTTTACTTCGGACGCCACGACCGCAAAGCCCTTGCCCGCGTCGCCGGCCCGGGCGGCCTCGATGGTAGCGTTCAGCGCCAGCAGGTTCGTCTGCCCGGCAATGGTTTTGATCAGGTCAACAACATTGCCGATTTTCTGGGCGCCCTCCGCCAGCGCCCGCACGATGGTATCGGTGCGCCGCGAATCGTCTGCCGCCTTGCCGGTAATCGTCGCGGACTGCGCCACCTGCCGGCTGATTTCGCTGATCGATGCCGACAGTTCCTCCGCGGCCGAGGCAACCGTCGCTACGCTGGTGCTCGCCTCCTCAACCGCCGAGGCAACCGACGTCGCCTGCTGGTCGCTCGACCGGGCAGTCCCAGTCATCGACTGAGCCGTGTTCTCCAGCGTGTGGGAGCCTTCAGCCAGTTGCCCGACAAGTTCACCGACATTGATTTCGAAACGCTGCACCACAGCTTCTAGGCGGGCGGCGCGCTGATCCCGGGTCGCTCGCTCCTGCGCCTGTTCCGCCGTCAAACGCTTGGCCTCGGCCGCTCCATGTCGCAATTCTTCCAGCGTCGTCGCCATGGTGCCGAATTCGTCGTTATGTCCGGTCGCGGCAACCGGGGTCAAATAATCCTGCTCGGCAAGCTTGCCAATCGCGCCGTTCAACGCCCGCACCGGCACGGCGATGCGCCGCCAGACGACAAACAGGCCACCCAGGCTGGCCACCACAGCCCCGATGAGCATCAGGCTGACAATACACAGGCTTGTTATGGCAGCAGTATGAAGCTGTCGGCCACGGTCCGCCATGGTCATCAGCGCGACTTCCGCTACCTTCAGCAACTCCACCAAGGGAACCGTGCAGATATCGTTGAACGACGCAGAGTCCTTCAGGATGCGTTGTGCCCAGCGAAGCATAGGCGGCATCACGCGCGGCATATCCCTTGACGATTTCGGCCGCGGCGTAGTCGCGAGCCGCTACCAGCGCCGGGGATGCGCCGGGGTGCGCCAGCAGGTCACGCAGATACTGTTGGGATTTCCCGATCAACCCGCGCGTAAGACCAACCTGCGCCTTTATCTCCGCGGACATCGGCGTATTGCTAGCAAACAAACCTCGGGTCAAGCCGCATTCGTCACCCAGATTCTCACGTATGACCCAGGAATACTGCCGGGCCAGGACGCTCTCGCCGATAATGGGATCAGCCATGCGGGCGGTGGCGGCAATCGACAGGGAAAGTTCGGAAAGCCCGTTCACAACAGACCCGACCGCCTTGTACCAGACCTGCGTATCCTTCAGGTCGCGCTGTGCGCGGGGCTTCGTCGAGAGTGCCACCATCTCCCTATGCTGCGGTTCGGTTGCCCGCCATGTCGCCATGACACCCGCTGCTCGGTCGACGTCTGTCGCCGTCAGCAACGGCCGAATCTGCTGCATCGTATCCGTCAGCCGGGCTTCTACTTCCGCCCGCACTCGGTCAATGGCAGGGGCCGGGTTATCCTGCGTTTGCAGCAGGTTCTGTGAAGCGCCGCGTGACAGCCGCGTCTCCTGCGTCGCCTTGAACAGCAGTCCGTCGGCCTTCGCCAACCCCTCCGCCTCGTTCGCCAGCCGCAGTTGATTAACAGCATCCATCAGCGGCATCACCAATGCACCCACAAGCGCGAGGGCCATCACCAGAAACACCCCGTTCAACCAAGATACCGCTGAATGGGACCACTTGGCACGCCGGGACTTGAATGTCCCTTGAACTGCCAGTGAAAATAGAGCCATCGAACTCAACCTCGCAGAACTGCTCCACGTCAGATAACGCGGGTGCTCAGCAATGTCGGTCTCTAACACTAACGTTTAGTTAACGCAGCAAGCGGCGGGACGTATCGTCACCGCGGTGAACTCGGTCTGCCACTTGATGAATTCCTCTGCCTGGACAGGGGACCTCAGCCAGCTTCAAAACAAATCCTGATGCCCGCGCGGCCTCCCGGCCTAACCAACCGCCTCCAGCCTGGCAATAAACGCCCGCAACGCCGGCGCCCATTTGCCAGCATCCGCGCCGGATGCCAGATGGCCATGTTCACTGTCGATCTCGACGTAATCCGCTTTCACGCCAGCCGCCCGCAACCCCGCCATCACCTCCGGCGCCAGACTTGGCGGAAACAGCGCGTCGGTCCGCGACAACACATACAGAACCGGCACCCGGATCCGCCCGTAATCCTTGGTGATGTCATACCTCGCCATCGCATCCCCAAGAATGAACAGCGAGTTCGCGTCGAACACCTCCGCCCAGCCAGAGGCTATCCGACGCAGCTCCGCATCCCGCGCCCCCGGATCAGGAAACTGCTCGGACAGGCTGTCCGCCAGCCCGTACCGGGTCAGCGTATCCACCCTCAGCGCCGTCAGCGTCTGATGCACCCCGCCGGTGTGATAATAGTCCCCGCCATTCCAGTTCGGATCCGGCTCGAACCACTTCAGCAGCCCCTCCACCCGGTCGGACGCCGGCGGCAATGGCGAGGTAACCACCGGCGCCACGCCATCCATGAAGTCCGGAAACGTCACCGCCCACTGGAACGCCTGGAACCCGCCATAGGACGGCCCCACCACGGCCCGCAGATGGGTCACCCCCAGGTGCTCCAGCAGCCGCCTCTGTGCAGTCACGATATCGGCCACGGTGATTTTCGGAAACGCCGAACCATACGGCCGCCCGGTACGCGGGTTGATCGACGCCGCGTTGGTGGAGCCATAGCTCGACCCCAGCATGTTGGAACAGACAACGAAATACCGGTCCGTATCGATCGGCGCCCCGGGACCGACCAAGGTGCTCCACGCCCCCTCGGACGACGCCACGCCCGGCTCGATCATCCTCGGACCGCTGGTATAGCCATGAGTGACCAGGATCGCGTTGCGCCCATCGGGTGCCAGCCGGCCCCGCGTGACATAAGCCAGGGTGACCTCAGCCAACCTGTCGCCGCTGGCCAGCGGCAAATCGTTGAATGTGAAGCTGTCATGGCTGACACCGGACATTGTGGACTCCTCGGTTTATTCGGATCAGGTTGCCATCGACCGCGCTGGCATGCGAATCAGCGCGCATCGCCGCCGAACAAAGGGCCATCATGAAGTATCCCACAGGTTACACCTTGCTGCTGGCCATGATGGCTGTCAGCCTTCCGGCAGCGGCGGCGGACCTGTCCGCCACCATGCACAAAGCCACCCAGGAAGGCACCGCCGGGGACATCGGCACGATCACGATCGCCAACTCGACCGCCGGCGCCACGTTCAAACTCGCCTTGCATGGCCTGCCGCCCGGGCCGCACGGGTTCCACGTCCACGAGAACGGCAATTGCGGCCCCGTCCTGCTCAATGGCGTCCGCATTCCCGCCGGTGCAGCCGGAAGCCATATGGATCCGGACCATGCCAACAAGCACGAGGGCCCAGCCGGCGAAGGCCACCTTGGCGACTTGCCGGTGCTGGACGTCGACGCCAACGGCACCGCTGACCAGACCCTGACCGCACCGCGGATCAAGGACATCGACCTGCTCAAGGGCCATGCATTGGTGATCCATGTCGGCGGCGACAATTTCGCCGATACCCCGGCCCCATTGGGCGGCGGGGGTGGACGTTTCGCCTGCGGCGTGATCGAGTAGCCGGCATGGAATTTGGCATCGCCGTCGCCACGGCCGCGGACAGTTGGAAAATCGTCAAACGCGCCGAGGAACTCGGCTTCTCCCACGCGTGGTTCTACGACACCCAGATGCTGTGCGCCGACTGCTTTGTCGCCATGGGCGCCGCGGCGGTCCAGACCTCCCGCATCCGCCTCGGCACCGGCGTGCTGATCCCGACCAACCGCATCGCCCCGGTCACCGCCAACGCGCTCGCCTCGCTGAACCAGCTCGCACCCGGGCGCATCGATTTCGGCGTCGGCACCGGGTTCACCGGCCGGCGCACCATGGGCCTGGGCGCAATGAAGCAAGGCGACATGGAGGAATACATCCGCGTCGTCATGGCACTGCTCGACGGTGAAACCCCTGAATTCGAGATCGAGGGCAAACAGCAGAAGATCACCTTCCTCAATCCTGAGTTGAAACTGATCAATCTGCGCGACGAGATCAAACTACACCTCTCCGCCTATGGCCCCCGCGGCCGCGCCCTTACCGCCCGCCTCGGTGCCGGCTGGATCAACTTTGTCGGCGACGTCACCACCGGCGTATCGGCGATCCGTGAGATGAAGCAGTCCTGGGACCGCGCCGGCAACGACATGTCAGACCTGTCCGCCGTCGCCTTCGCCCTTGGCTGCGTGCTGCAACCGAACGAAGCCGCGGACAGCGACCGCGCGATGGCCCAGGCCGGACCGCGCGCGGCAGTGCTGCTGCATCGCGCAGCGGACGAGGCCCTGACCGGTTTGCCCAACACCTCCCCCGTGCCGCCGGAATTGGCCGAACCGATCGCCGCCTACGTCGAACTGGCGAAGACGTTCAAACCGGCGGATGCGCGCTACCTCGCCAACCACCGCGGTCATCTGATGACGGTGAAAAAGATCGAGCGGCCGTTCGTTACGGCTGAAATGATCCGGCAGACCACATTCACCGCCACCGAACCCGACCTGCTCGAACGCATCGCCGCCCTGCGCGACGGCGGCTACACGCAGTTCACCATCCAGCTCGTGCCCGGGCAGGAAGCCGCAATCGACGACTGGGCGCGGATCAAAGCCGCCCTTTAGAGCCTGATAGGTTCAGGTTGAATCTATCAGGCTCCAGGACTCTTTGTTCGAGAGGGCGATTCACGTCTGTAGTTGGGCCAACCTCGGACGATCGCACTCCAGCGCGCCGGCTCAAACGCCCGTCGACGTGACTTGGCGAACGTTTGAGCGGTCGGCACGCTGAAAACAAAGCATTCAGAGCAACGCCAGCCCAACTGGGACTGCCTGGCCGGAACGATCTGGCCCGGGCGATCTGGCCGGGACAATCTGGCCGGCAAAATCGCTCCTGGAAACAACGAGCAAGGACTGTCAGGGCGTTTACGGTCAGCCTGAAATGCCCAGGCAAGGACCGTGGCGGGGACCAGCGGCAAGCGCTGGCAGACAAATACCTGACGGCAACTCAACCGACCGATGCCGCCTCTTTCGGTTTCGGCGTCAAACTGGAAGTCACCGCCGGCAGCCAAAGGCTGACCGTGGTGCCGCGACCGACTTCGGTCTCGATCGACAGCTTCCCCCCCAGGCTTTCAGCGAACTCACGTGCCCCCGCAAGACCCAGGCCGGTACCGTGACCCGCTGGTTTGGTGGTGAAGAATCGCTCGCCGGCCCGCGCCAGGACGTCCGGGGTCATCCCGACCCCACTGTCGATCACCGACACTCGAATATACAGCCCAGGCTCCGATGGTGGCCCCGAGCGTCCGCTGACGCCACGATCTGAATGGCTGATTTGTTGCGACCCGGCCCGGATGACGACCTCGCCGCCATCCGGCATGGCGTCGCGCGCGTTCACCGCAAGGTTCATCACCGCCACCTCGAAGTCAGTCCGGTTCGCTCGAATAAGCGTCGTCGCTTCCTCTGCCGCGACCTCCGAACGCAACTGGTGGGCGCTGCCCAAAATGCGCGAAAGCAGGTTGGCAACCCCGGCAATCGCCTCGGCTGGATTGATGATCCCGTTCGGATCGATCTCTCCAACCGCCCCGACCCCGTGATTTCGCCGCACCAGGTCGAGCAACCGGCGCGTCAGCGACGCACCTCGTTCAGCATCCTCCTCCAGTCTTCGGGCCAGCAAACTCACACGCTCCGGCTCGCCCGCGCGGCGCGCGATCAAGGTGGCACCCATTTGCATCGCCTGCAGAATGTTGGCCAGGTCGTGCGCAGTACCGGCGCTGACCTGCCCGAGCAATTCCATGCGCTGCCCTTTGCGCGCCGCCTCTTCGATCTCCGCGCGGTGGTTCTGCTCGGCAATGATCTGGTGCACCTGGCGCATCACCGTCAACAGCGCCAGCACCACCGCGCCAGCTGCCACGGCGCCGAAAGTCCCCAGAACCACGAGATGCAGCCGTAACGGCGCCAGAACCGCATGCACGCTCAGGCCGTAGCGAACAACCAGAGGGAAGTTCCCAATGCGCGCGTAGGCAAAAATCCGGTCGACGCCATCGGTCAGCGAGGTGATGCGATACGTCCCGCCCTGCGGTTCCGCCGCGAAACGACTGAGCATCCCGCCTAAACGCCGCGCGGCAATCTGCAATGGCCGGCCAGTTTCGGGAAATCGAGCCAGCACCTCGCCATCGGTCCGGATCAAGGCGATCGCGGCGTTCTCTTTGCCGGTGATGAATTCGGACCAGAAATTGGCGAAATAGGTTGCGGCCACCGCCACATGGATGGTTCCGTCGAATTTGCCATCCGGGGTGGAGCGTCGTCGGCTGATGCCGAAATTTAACGTGCCCGTCTGCCGCCCGATGTAGGCTCGGCTGAAAAACGTGCCTTGATCGGCGTCCCGCTGCGCCGACCAAAGCTCCTGATGGGCAATGGACATCCGTTGATTGGTGCCGTGTGGAGGCGTTCCCGCCTGTATCAGGCCGTCAGCATCCGTAACCGCCAGCAGCGAGACCTGCGGCATACCGGCATGCAAGGCGCCGATATCGGCAGACAATGCGGCCGCGGAGGACTTGATTTCGTCCCAGCTCTTGCCCTGGATTTGATGATCGATTTCCCGCAGCAGAAGATCGTCGGTTTCGATCGTCTTCAGCACGTGTTCACGCAAGACCGCCACGTTAGCCCTGGCTTCGTTCTCGGCGCCACGCAGCAACTGGGACCGTTCATCCCACGCGCTGGCGACAAAAAGCAGGACCGGCACAAGGATGCTGGCCAACAGCGCAGCCTTCAACCAGCGCAAAGTAATGATGGCTCCCGCCAAAGTCGGTTTGACGCTCAATTCGGCTTTCGGCGCCGGCATCACGTTCTCTGCTACCTGATCAAACTTTGTTTATCAGGCAACCTAGACAAAACGAGTGTTAAATGTCATCAATAAAAATATTTATGAACACCTTTCCGTGATGTTTTCTCCAAATCGGACAGTTGTCGTAATAATCTCAGGTAAATCCAACGGTTTCGGAATACCCGCCGCCTGACTTCGCCGCATCGCGTGACGCCAGTCATCGACGCTATCCCAGGGTCGGTCCCAAAGTCAGCCGCAGCAACCTGTGCGCCGGTTCGCCGACCAAGCCGTCCGGTCAATCGAGGGCTCAGCCCGGTTCAACACCGCAAACTATGGCGATTATTGTCGAACCAACCCTAAGCTTGCTTCGTCAGGCTGGACATGCGCGTCGCCCCCGTCGATCGGGCCACAACCCATCTCCACCGACACGTCGCCCATTTCCGGAACCAGCCGCGGGATCAGCCTATGCCCCGGTCCGCATCGCGCGGGCGAACAGCGTCGTGTTATACTTCAGCATATCCAGATAGCTTGCCGCGGGACCATCCGGCGGCGAAAGCGCGTCCGAATAGACGGTGCCACCCAAGACCGCGCCGGTTTCCCTGGACAGCATTTCAGCCATGCGTGGGCTCGTCATGTTCTCGATGAACACCGCATGCACCTTTTCTCGCTTGATCTGCGCGACAAGCGTGGCGATCGCCTTGGCCGACGGTTCGAATTCCGTGCTGATCCCTTCCGCCGAAAGAAACTCGACACCGTAGCGCGCGCCGTAATAACCAAACGCATCATGCGTCGTGATGACCCGCCTTTGCTCAGCCGGAATCACCGCCAGCGTCGACTCTATCCACGCATCCACCGCAGCGATCCGCGCCGCATAACGCGCGACCGCACTGCGATATGTCCCGGCGTTCGCCGGATCCGCTGACCCAAGGCCGTCCCCGATCGCCTGAGCATAGAGAATCCCGTTACAAGGATCCTGCCAGGCATGCGGATCGGTCGCCATCGCGCCGGCCGCTTCCTTCATCATGTGCGGGATGACCTTCTCCGACGCCACCACGATCTTCCCCTTGAAGGCCGCGGCCGCCGTCAACCGGTCCATCCAGCCTTCCAGGCCAAGACCGTTCCGCACCAGCAGCCCGGCAGACATCAGCGTGCGCAGATCCTTCGGCCGCGGATCGTAAACATGCACATCCCCATCCGGACCAACCAGGGCCTCCACCGAAACCGCGTCGCCGCCAACCTGTCGCACCAGATCAGCCAGGATGGAGAAACTGGCGACCACCTTCAGTGGTGCCACCGCGGCCTGCGCCGCAATTGGCGCCAGACCCAGCATGGCAAGCACGGAGCGCCGGTACATCGCATCATCCCGATATGTTATAATATAACACATAAACCTATACGGCTGCACTGCTCAAGCCCTCGATCCAGCCGCCCATCTTTCGCACCCGCCAACGCCCCATTGACGACCAAGTCCCCATTGACGACCAAGTCCCCATTGACGAATCGAGCCAATCTCTGCGCATTGACCACATGGACGATCTCCAGCCTGAAACCCTCGCCCTGCCGTCCGGGCTGGCACGTGTGGAATGGCGTCGCAGCAGCCGGGCCCGCCGCGTGTCACTGCGCATCGACCCGGCCGGAGGTGCCGTCGTGGTGACCTTACCGACCAGAGCGACCCGCAAAGCCGGCATGGCATTGCTGATGGGCCACGCCGACTGGGTGTCCAACCGCCTCGCTGCCCTGCCCGAGGCAATCGCCTTTACCGACGGCGCGATGGTGCCAATCTGCGGCATGCCGCACCGCATCCGCCACGCCCCCGGGGCGAAAGGCGCTGCATTCCTGCTGGATCAGGAACTGCACGTAACCGGCGCGCCAGAGTTCCTCGCCCGCCGCGTCCGCGACTTTCTGCGGCGGGAAGCCGGACGCCGTCTCAGCGCCTTAGTGATGGCGAAATCCGGACTGATCGGGATCGTGCCGAAACGCGTCACCATGAAGGACACATCCAGCCGTTGGGGCAGCTGCGCACCGGACAAATCGCTCGCTCTGAGCTGGCGCCTGGTGATGGCGCCCGCATTCGTCCAGGACTACGTCGTGGCGCACGAGGTTGCCCACCTGCGGCACATGAATCACGGCCCGTATTTCTGGTCACTGGTGGATCAACTGACGCCGCACACCAAGGCCGCCATCCCCTGGCTTCGCGCCGAGGGTTCCAGGTTGCTGCGAATCGGCTAACGGCGGCATCCGCAAAAGGCGTGTCCGCACCACGAGAAAGCCGCCCGATCAATCAAAGGCTTGGAGCTTCCTCAACACCGCGAACCGTCGCGATGATCGCTGAACAAACCCTAAGTCGGCCGGACGCTGCGCGCCGCGTTCACGTCTCCAGCACCAGCAATCCATAACCGGTGGTGAACGGCGCGGTGTAGTTGCGATGCACCCGCCTCACGGTCCCGCCCAGCGCGCCACGCATCGCCAGCCACATGATCATCTCGACGCCCTCGGTGCCGCCGCGTTCCATGTATTCCTGAATGGACAGCTCCGACAGCGAAACGGGATCAGTCTCCAGCCGGTCCATGAATTCGTTGTCCCACGCGGCGTTCTTGCGGCCGAAGCCCTGGCCGTGCAGCTGATGCGTCAGCCCGCCGGTGCCGAACACCACGATGCGCTTGTCCTTCGGATAGGACTCGATCGCGCGCCGTAACGCCCCGCCGAGCCGGAACAATCGCCGCGCGGTCGGGATCGGATGCTGGATGACATTCACCGCCAGCGGAACGACCGGAACTTTCCAGTCAGTGTCGGTCAGCAGCGGCAGGAACGACAGCACGCCGTGATCCAGCGCCATCTCCTGGCAGATCGTCGGATCGAACTCATCCTCGACCAGGGACCGAGCCAGATGCCAGGCGAAATCCGGATCGCCCGGCAGGTCCGGCAACGCCCGTTTCCCCCAGCCCTCATCCGCCTGCGCATGCACCGCACCGACGCCCAGGGCGAAGGTCGGATAGGCGTCGAAGAAGAACTGGTTCACATGATCGTTGTAGACGATCAGAAAAAGATCCGGCTTGACCTCGTCCAACCATTTCCTGGCCGGAATGTACCCGTTAAACAGCGGGGCCCATAGTGGGTCCTGCTGCTGTCCTCTGTCCCACGCCACCCCGATCGTGGGCGCATGAGACGTACCGATCCCACCAATCACCGTCGCCATCGTCAATGTCCCTTCTGCGCCACGGGCTCGGTCGCCCGGACCCCACTGGTATGGGCGCCGATTTGTGGCAGCGCGTGCCCGACCGCGGCGCCGATTTTCAGCAGCAGGTAGATACTCCCGCCGTGCTCCATCATCGCCTGCCAGTCACGCTGCCGCACAAGCTCGATTTCCTGCTCCGAACACCCCATGCCGCGCATATAGCCCGCTTCATCAGCCTGGAACCGTGCCCGCTTTTCGGCCGAACCGAGCGAGTTGGCCATCCTGTTGAGGTAATACCCCCGCGCCGATCGCTCTCCGGTAAAGACATAAGAGCCGGCGATGACATCGTCCAAGGCGGCCTCCCTGAATGCTCTTTCTTCTCTCATCCATTTGTACCGTGACCGGGCTGCGACTGCAAACCGCGTCATGCGTCCAGGCACTCAAATATTCGTTATATCAAAGAAACATACTGCGGCCACCCCGACACGGAGCCGCTCGTCTCCAAGCCCAAGACGCCGCCGGTGAACCCGCGCTGACGGTCAGCTACCGCGGAAAGAACCAGCAAAGTTGTCGTCCTTCGACAATAGGTTGGACATCGTCCGCTGGATCAAGTCGGAGCCTTTACCGTTCATTCATCTGTCGGTCCCGCCCGATCAGCGCCAAACCCTCCGCCACCGACACGAACTCACCGCCACCCGTCACCCGATCGGCGCCAAACCGGGTCGAAAACAGCCCACGCACCGCGGGAACGAGCGAGGTCCCCCCAGTCAGGAACACGCGATCGATCGCGTCCTCGCGCAAGCCAGCCTCGGACAGGGCCAGATCCACCGTCGTGGCGATCCGTGCAATATCCGGCGCGATCCAGTGCTCGAAATCAACCCTGGCGATGCGTTCCTCAATCGCGAAATCGGCATGGCGGAACCGCAACACCGCCGTCTCTGCCCCGGACAGCGCCGCCTTCACGCCGGATACCGCACGATACAGTTCATAGCCCAGCTCATCGCGGATCAACCGCAGCAGCGCCGCCAGCCGGTCCGGATACTTTGCCGTCCGCGCCACCGCCTCGATATCGCGCATCGTCTTCGGCGCCCGCATCAGCGACAACCGGTGCCAGCGGGCAAAGCTCGAGTAATACTCCGGCGGCACCGGCAGATCCGTCCCGCCCGGCCGATACGTCGTGCCCTTGCCCAGCCGTGGCGAAACGATCTGGTCCATGATCCGAAAATCGAACGTGTCCCCCGCGATGCCCACGCCCGCGTGTCCCAGCGCCTGCACCGGACGCTGACTGCCGGGTTCAAACCGCAGCACCGAAAAGTCGCTGGTGCCGCCACCGAAATCACCGATCAGCACGGTTGCCGGCGCCTCCAGCCCGCGCGCGAACCGATACCCCGCCGCCTCCGGTTCAAGCGCCGTCTGCACCGCCCCCCAACCCGCCACGGCATAGGACGCACGCAGCCGTTGCTCACCTAAGCCATCGTCCGGCGCATCCCCGGCAAACCGCACCGGTCGACCGGCCACCAGCATCGCCCCGTTCGGCTGCGGCAGGATCGCACCCAGGAACAGCCCGATCAGCCCTTCCAGGGTGAACGGCCGGCCAAAAACCCGCGTCTCACTGAAGCTGCGCTGCGCCAGATAGCTTTTCAACGACATCATCAACCGGCTTTCCAGCGGATCATCCAGGTAAGCCTCGATCGCTGCCGGTCCAACCGCGCTGCGCAGCACGATCTGGTTCTTCGCCCCGTCGTTCCAAAAGCAAAGCACCGAGCGGATCACGTCCATCTCCGCCATTCCCAGCGCATGCCGCACCGTGGCGACCGACCCATCCGGACGCAGCAGCGTGACGACACTGTTGGTCGTGCCGAAATCAACCCCGATCACCGTCATGCCCCGCCCATCCGCAACAGCCCATCCGCGAAGGGGCCGTCTCCGACCATAGCCAGGACTCAGATGCAAGCACGAAAGAAGCCGCCGCCCGCCACCGCCAACAACCCGCGCCACCAACCCCAGGCTCCACTAACCCGGCGCCCCGACCAAACTGTAATCACCGCCTCCCCTGGTGCCCCCCTGCCCCGCCGCCCATAATCAGCGCGAACCCCAATCCGGAGGCCACACCCAATGGCAACCAAGCCAACCCTCGAGCACCGCCCTCTCGGCAAAGGCGGCCTGTCCGTCTCCGCCATCGGCCTGGGCTGCATGTCCCTGTCCGGCATCTACGGCGCCGCCGACGACACCGAGTTCGGAAAACCTGATCCGCCATGCCATCGACATCGGCGTAGACCACTTCGATTCCTCCGACATGTACGGCTGGGGCCATAACGAGCAGGTCGTCGGCCGGGCACTCAAGGGCCGCCGAGACCAGGTTGTCCTCGCAACGAAATTCGGCCAGACCCAGCGCCCCGGCCAGTCAAACGGCGTCAACGGCCGCCCCGAATACGTCTTCGAAGCCTGCGATGCCAGCCTCAAGCGCCTAGGCGTCGACGTCATCGACCTGTATTACCAGCACCGCGTCGATCCCGCCGTCCCGGTCGAGGACACCATCGGCGCCATGGCCAAGCTGGTGCAGCAAGGCAAGGTGCGTTTCCTCGGCATGTCCGAAGCCGCGCCCGACCGCATCCGCCGCGCCCACGCCGTGCACCCGATCGCCGCCGTGCAGACCGAATATTCGCTGCTATACCGGGAAGAGGCCGAGGAAACCCGCAAGCTGACCACCGAACTCGGCATCAGCTTCGTCGCCTATTCCCCGCTCGGTCGGGGCTTCCTGACCGGCGCGATCAAGAGCTTCGCCGACATCGACGGCCGCCGCGCCGCCCATCCCCGCTTTCAGGAGCAGAACTTCGACCAGAACCGCGCCCTCGTGGCAAAAATCGAAGCCATCGCCGCGGAAAAATCCTGCACCCCCGCTCAGGTCACCCTCGCCTGGCTGCTCGCCCAGGGCCAGGACGTCGTCGCCATCCCCGGCACCCGTCACGCCCCCCGCCTGGACGAGAACGTCGGCGCCCTGAAGGTCAAGCTGTCGCCCGAGGACGTCGCCCGCATCTCTGCCGCCGTCCCGGTCGGCGCCGCCGCCGGAACCCGCTATCCCGCCGGCGGCATGGCCGGGGTGTTCATTTAGAGCGCGATCGTCCGAGATCGGCCCAACCTCGGACGTGAATCGCCCTCTCGAACAAAGCGATTAAGGCCCACAACCTCCCTCATGCAGCCCCGCCATGAGGGAGGTCCCGACACGCCCCCAGGCACGATTGCGCAAGCACATCGTAGCTTGCTGAGTCGGGTTGCCGGCGAAGCACCCAGCGCCCTATCATTACTGGACGTGGCACCAAGACCACGTCACAGGGGAAACAGGCACAATGGTCAAGCGCTCGATATCGCTTCCGCGTCGTACGGTGCTCAAGCACTTGGCTGCCGGCGCCGCCGCCTCCACGATCGGGCGACCTGGCCTCGCCGCCCCCCAAATCGTCAAGATCGGCCTCGTCGCCCCGCAAACCGGCGCACTAGCATTGTTCAATGAGGAAATGGCCTACGCACTCGACCACGCCAGAAAAGCACTGAACAATTCGATCAAGATAAACGGCACCGTCCACCCGCTGGAATTCGTCGTTAAGAACAGCCAGTCCAGTCCAAATCGCGCCGCCGAAGTCGCGCAGGACCTTATACTTAAAGACAAGGTCCATCTTGTCACCACCTTCGCCACGCCCGAAACCGTCAATCCTGTCGCCGATCAGTGCGAGCTCAACGGCATGCCCTGCCTCAGCAACGACGACCCTCTGGAGTCCTATTTCTTCGGCCGGCACGGCGACCCGAAGAAACCTTTCGACTGGACCTTCAACTTCTTCTTTTCCGGCGGTGGCACGCTGCAGACCCTGATGGCGAGCTGGTCCAGGCTGCAATCGAATAAGACCCTGGGCGTGCTGTGGGCGAACGATGACGATGGCCGAACCTTCGCCAAGGTGATGCCCCCCGAGCTCGTCAAGAACGGCTTCAAGGTCATCGATCCCGGCCGCTTCGATCTGCCAGCGAACAACTTCTCCCCGGAAATCGCCGCCTTCAAGTCCGCCAATGTCGAACTGGTCTTCGCGGTGATCCCCGGCCCCGATTTCACTGTGTTCCTGAACCAGGCGGCACAGCAAGGCCTCAAGCCCAAAATCATTACCGCAGGCAAGGTCGGCGAGTTTCCCCAGGGCGTCTATCCCTACGGCGACCGGGCCATCAACATGCTCACCGAGGTCTGGTGGTCGAAATTTCATCCCTTCTCGTCCGGACTGACCGGCCAGTCGTCGCTGGAATATGCCGCCGAGTATGAAAGAACCGCCAACAAGCAGGCCTCGATGGGCCTCGGCTTTCGCCACTCGCTCATCGAAGTCGCCATCGATACGCTGAAACGCAGCCAGACCCTCGACGATCCCGCTTCCATCCGCGACGCGCTGCACGCCACCGATTACAAATCCATCGTCGGCCCGGTCAACTTCCGCACCGGGCCGTTTCCCAACACCAGCGAGACCAAATGCGTCGCCGGCCAATGGCGCAAGGGCAAGCAATGGCCGCTGGAGCTGGTCATCGTCGACAACACCGCCGCACCCAATATTCCCGTGCAGGGCACGCCCGAACCGATGACCTACAGCTAAACGGCCCGCGCGACGCATCCGTCAACGATGCTGACCCTGGTGGCCCTGTCGCGCGCGTTCGGCGGCCTGAGGGTCATCGACCACCTCGATCTGACGGTCGAGGCCGGTGAGATCCTCGGCATCCTCGGCCCGAACGGGGCTGGAAAGAGCACCCTGTTCAACCTGATCGGCGGGGTCCTGCCACCCAGCAGCGGCCGCATCCTGCTGGAAGGGCGCGACATCACCACCATGAAGCCCTGGGACCGCAGCCGGATCGGCATCGGCCGCACCTACCAGATCCCCAAGCCATTCACCCATATGACCGTATTTGAAAATGTCCTGGTCGCAGCCGTGCACGGCGGGAAGATGTCGGTGGCCCGCGGCCGCGAGGAGGCCGATGCAGTCCTGCACCGCACCGGCCTGGCGCACCGGGCGGCGTTTCCCGCCGGGCAACTGGGACTGCTCGACATGAAGCAGCTCGAACTGGCGAAAGCGCTTGCCGTCCGGCCGCGTCTTCTCCTCCTCGACGAGATCGCCGGCGGCCTGACCGAAGCAGAGACCGAAACTCTTCTGACCACCATCCGCGAGGTCCATGCCGGCGGCGTCACCGTGATCTGGATCGAGCATGTCATCCAGGCCTTGCTGCGTCTGGTGACCCGCCTCTGCGTGTTGTCCGGCGGCGGTATCCTGGCAGCCGGCGCGCCACGGGACGTCCTCGCGGACCCACGCGTCAAAGCCGCGTATCTCGGCACATGAGCACCGGCGAACCCTTGCTCGTGGTGGAACAGCTTTCCGTGTTCTACGGCGCGTTCCAAGCCCTTCACAACGTTGATCTCAGCGTCAACGCCGGCGAAATCGTCTCCATCATCGGGGCCAACGGCGCCGGGAAATCCACCCTGCTGAAGGCGATCATCGGCCAGGCCGACCGCATCGAAGGCCGCATCCGCTTCGCCGGCGAAGACCTCGCCAGCCGTTCGACCGCCCGGATCGTTGCCGGTGGCATCGCCCTCGTCCCGGAAGGCCGGCGGCTGTTCCCCTCCCTGACCGTCGAGGAAAACCTTCGTCTCGGCTGGGAAGTCGGCCGCAAGGGCGACATCGGCATCGACATCGTCTGGCAGTTGTTTCCGATATTGCAGGAGCGTCGCCGCCAGAAAGCCGGCTCGCTCTCCGGCGGCCAACTGCAGATGGCGGCGCTGGGGCGCGGCCTGCTGGCCAATCCCCGTATCCTGCTCTGTGACGAGATCAGCCTCGGCCTCGCGCCAACCATCATCAACGACCTCTACGCGATCATTCCGTCCATCAAGGCGCGCGGCATCGCCATCGTGGTGGTCGAGCAGGACATCACCCGCTCGCTCGCCGTCGCCGACCGGTTCTACTGCCTGCTCGAAGGACGCGTCTCGCTCACCGGACGGCCGCAGGACACCAGCCGTGACGCCGTCATGCGTCACTATTTCGGCGTCTGACCGGGCATGATGGCCTCCCTGCTCAATCAACTCGTGCAGGGCGTCCTGCTGGGCGGTCTCTACACGCTGTTCGCAACCGGCCTCTCGCTCAGCGCCGGGGTCATGCGTTTCGTCAACATCGCGCACGGCGACTTCATCGTGCTGGCCTGCTTCGCCCTCATGACGCTGACAACGGTGCTGGGCCTCGATCCCGTGCTCGCCACCATCGTCCTGCTGCCAATCGCCTTCGTCACCGGCTTCCTGCTGCAGCGCTATCTGCTGCAACGCGTGGTGGGAGAGAACGTCCTGCTCGTCATTCTCGTCACCTTCGGCCTCTCGATCATCATCCAGAACGGCCTGCTGGAAACCTACGGCGCCGACACCCGGAAGGTCGCCGGCGGCTGGATCGAAACCGCGACGATCGCCATCGCCCCCGGCATCAATGTCGGCCTGTTCGAGGTCATCACCTTCGCCGCCGCGGTGCTCGTCTGCGGCGGCCTGGATTTCTTCCTCTATCACAGCCGCATCGGGGCAAAGATCCGCGCGGTGTCCGACGACGTCGCCGCTGCCGACCTGATCGGGCTTTCGTCAGCGCGCATCTACGCCGTGGCCATGGGCGTCTGCTTCGTAACGATCGCCATCGCCGCCGGCTGCATGTCGATCTGGAGCAACTTCGATCCATCCTCCGGCCCGACCCGCCTGCTGATCGCCTTCGAGGTCATTGTCCTCGGCGGACTGGGCAGCATGTGGGGATCGTTGCTGGGCGGTATCATCCTCGGTGTCGCCCAGACGCTCGGCGCCCAGTTCGACATCGCCTGGCAGATGCTGGCCGGTCATGCCGTCTTCCTGCTGGTCCTCGCGGTGCGCCCGCAAGGCCTGTTCCCGAGGGACCGAGATGCAAGAGACTCAGATGCCGGGACGGCACCGGCTGCTCTTGGCATCCAGGCTGATCCTGGCCGCCGCCGTGCCGATACTGGCCATGGCCCCGTTCCTGTTTGCGGACAGCCAGATCGCGGTGTTGACCGAGTTCTTCTCGATGCTGATCCTGGCGATCACCTGGAACCTGCTCGCGGGTTATGCCGATATCGTCACGGTCGGCCAGCACGGCTTCGTCGGCGTCGGCGCTTACGCCTTTTACGGCTTCGCGGTGCTGGCCGGAATCAACCCCTATGTGTCGCTTCCCCTCGCCGGGGTTGTCGCCCTGATCGTTGCGGTGCCGGCAATGGTTCTGGTGTTTCGCCTGCGCCTTGCCTACCTGTCGATCGGCACCTGGGTCATCGCCGAAGTCCTCATGCTGGGCGCCGGCAAGCTCGAAGCCTTCGGCGGCGGTTCGGGCGTCAGCCTGCCGGTCGTCATCCTCCGCGAATTCGGCGCCAGTCGCGGCACCCGTATCGCCACCATCTACTGGCTGGCCTTTTTCCTTGCCACCATCTCACTGGGCGCGACCTGTCTGCTGTTGCGATCGCGCATCGGCATTGGTCTGACCGCCATGCGTGACAACGAGGAAAGTGCCGCCTCGGTCGGCGTCAATATCACCCGAGCTCGGATTCTGTGTTTCCTTGGGTCCGCGCCGCTGCTGGGTGCGACCGGCGCATTGATCACGTTGCAAAAACTGCGCATCGCGCCGCAGGCCTCCTTCAGCATGGCCGACTGGACGGTGTTCATCATCTTCAACGTCGTGATCGGCGGGATCGGCACCATCGAGGGACCCATCCTGGGCACCGTCGTGTTCTTCGTTCTGCGTGCCTACCTCGCGGACTTCGGCACCTTGCATCTGATGCTGCTGGGCGCTGCATCGATCGTGATCATCCTGATCGACCGGCGCGGCCTGTGGGGCCTGTGCCGCCGCTTCCTGCTGCCAGCCGACCTGATCCCGACAGCGCACCGCTACCGGCCCGGAAAGCGGCAAGGAGCCAGCTCAATTCGTCCTAATCGTTGACCCTGAGGCATCCGGGTCTTATCTGAACGCGGCGCGTCTGGGTCTTCCCGGGCAGGTCGCATTTGGAAGGTCCGCATGCTCGCCTCTATCGCCCGCGCCATTTTCGGCTCTTCGAATGACCGCTCCCTGAAGGGGTATCAGCGGCGAGTCCCGGCGATCAACGCCCTGGAAGACAGCATGAAGGCGCTGTCGGACGAGGCTTTGGCCGCCAAGACCCAGGAATTCCGCGCCCGTCTCGCCGACGGCGCCACGCTCGACGACCTGCTGCCGGAAGCCTTCGCCGTGGTCCGTGAAGCCAGCCGCCGCACCCTCGGCCAGCGCCATTTCGACGTGCAGCTCGTCGGCGGCATGGTCCTGCACGACGGCAAAATCTCGGAAATGAAGACCGGCGAAGGCAAGACCCTGGTCGCCACCCTGCCGGTCTACCTCAACGCCCTCGCCGGCAAGGGCGTCCATGTCGTCACCGTGAACGACTACCTCGCCCGCCGCGACGCCGACTGGATGGGGCAGATCTACAACTTCCTCGGCATGACCTACGGCGTCATCGTCCACGGCCAGGACGAGGACACCAAGCGGGTCCAGTACGCCGCCGACATCACCTACGGCACCAACAACGAATTCGGCTTCGACTATCTGCGCGACAACATGAAGTACCGGCTGGAAGACATGGTCCAGCGCGACTTCTTCTTCGGCATCGTCGACGAGGTCGAACTCCATCCTGATCGACGAAGCCCGCACCCCGCTGATCATCTCCGGCCCCGCCGAGGACAGCTCCGACCTGTACCGCACCGGTCGACGTGGTGGTGAAGGAACTGGTGAAGGACCCGTCCACCTACGACAAGGACGAAAAATTCAAGACGGTCTCGCTTGACCGAACCCGGCAGCGAACGCGTCGAGGACATGCTGAAGGAAGCCGGCGTCCTGACCGAGGGCAACCTTTACGACATCTTCAACGTCTCGGTCGTCCACCACGTCCAGCAGTCGGTCCGCGCCCATACGCTGTTCGCCCGCGACGTCGACTACATCGTGCGCGACGACCAGGTGATCATCATCGATGAGTTCACCGGCCGCATGATGCAGGGCCGCCGCTACTCGGAAGGCCTGCACCAGGCGCTGGAAGCGAAGGAACACGTCACCGTCCAGGCGGAAAACCAGACCCTGGCCTCGATCACCTTCCAGAACTACTTCCGCCTCTATCCCAAGCTGGCCGGCATGACCGGCACGGCGATGACCGAGGCCGACGAGTTCGCCGAAATCTACAAGCTCGACGTGGTCGAAATCCCCACCAACGTCGCGGTCACCCGCAAGGACGAGGACGACGAGGTCTATCGTACGGCCGCCGAGAAATACGAAGCCGTCGCCGCGCTGATCGACGAAGCCCGCGCCAAGGGCCAGCCGGTTCTGGTCGGCACCACCTCGATCGAGAAAAGCGAGACGATCAGCGACCTGCTGAAGAAGAAGAAGGTCCCGCACGCCGTGCTGAACGCCCGCTTCCACGAGCAGGAAGCCGAGATCGTCTCCCAGGCCGGCGCGCCCGGCGCGGTGGTGATCGCCACCAACATGGCCGGCCGCGGCACCGACATCAAACTCGGCGGCAACCTGGACGTCCGGCTGCGCAAGGAGCTGTGCCACCATCCACGACGAAGCCGCCCGGGCGGCGCGCGAGGCGCAGATCCGTGAGGAAAACGCGATCGCCCACCAGAAGGTCAAGGAGGCCGGCGGCCTGTTCGTCATCGGCACCGAGCGTCACGAAAGCCGGCGCATCGACAACCAGTTGCGTGGCCGGTCCGGCCGGCAGGGCGACCCCGGCCGCTCGCGCTTCTTCCTGTCGCTGGAAGACGACCTGATGCGCATCTTCGGCTCCGACCGGATGGGCGGCATGCTGCAGCGCCTCGGGCTGAAGGAGGGCGAGGCGATCGTCCATCCCTGGATCAACAAGGCGCTGGAAAAGGCGCAGAAAAAGGTCGAGGCCCGCAACTTCGACACGCGCAAGAACGTGCTGAAATACGACGACGTCATGAATGCCCAGCGCAAGGAGGTCTATGCCCAGCGCAAGGAGTTCATGAAGCTCGACGGACGTGGCTGAAACCATCGCCGAGATGCGCGCCGACGTGCTCGCCCTGATGGTCGCCGCTCGGGTGCCGGAAAAGGCGTTCTCGGAGCAGTGGCAACTGCCGATCTGGCGGCCGACGTGCAGCGGGTGTTCGACATGAACCTGCCCATCGAGGAATGGGGCCGCGAAGAAGGCATCGACGAGACCCAGTCTGCGAGAGCGCATCGAGAAGGCCGTGGACGAGATGATGGCCGCGAAAGCCGCCAACATGGGTCCCGACCTGATGCGCTTCATCGAAAAGAGCCTGCTGATCCAGACGCTCGACGCGGTCTGGAAAGAGCATCTGTACGCGCTGGATCATCTGCGCCAGGGCATCGGCCTGCGCGCGTATGGCCAGCGCGACCCGCTGAACGAATACAAATCCGAGGCTTTCGCCCTGTTCAACGCCATGCTGGTCGAACTGAAGGAGCGGGTCACCAGCATGCTCGCGCGGGTCGAACTGGCGCCCGAACGGCCAATGACGCCGCCGCCGATGGTGCACATGGTGGAGAGCCACGCCGAACCGCAATCCGCCTTGTCGTCGGACCTGGCTCTGGCTGAACCGCCCGCCGCCGCCACGGATGGTCTCGACGGCACCCGCCCGCGTCACCGGCGGTCGATCCCCAACGATCAGAGCACCTGGGCGGCGACGCCGCGCAATGCCCTGTGCCCCTGCGGATCCGGCAAGAAATACAAGCATTGCCACGGACGTCTGGCATAGAGCGCGAAGCGGACGCCCCCACCCCAGCCTGGATCGGGCGAGCGCTATCCGTATCGCCGTCCAAAGTCATGGCGGACAACGGCTTGCCGCCCACGACTTTGACGGCATCAACGAAACCGGTCGGTGCCGTCCTGTCCAGCCGGGTGCGACGCTGAACGCGTCCACCCAGGCGACGCTTGCATCGGTGATTCTGGTGCTCGGCGCCCCCCGCTCCGGCACCACGTGGCTGGCGAAGATCATCGACAGCCACCCCGACGTGCTTTACCGCCACGAGCCTGACAAGACCTTTCCTGGCCCCGGTCCGTTGACGCCGGACGCGCTGCCCGGCCTGCTTGCCCGCTGGGCTGCCGACCGCAGTCCGCGCTCCGTGACCAAGCGGCCGTTCTTTGCCAAAAGCTGGCAGCCGGCCTGGGCCCGAAAGGTGCGAACGCTGTTGGCGACCACCGTCAGTGCTGCAGCACGCCTGCCACCGCCGTTCAAGGCACTGGCCGATCTTCGCATCCCCGATTTCGCCATCCGTCCCGCCCCACGTATCGCCCTCAAGTCGATCAACTGGTCCGCAGGCGCGCCCATCCTGGCCGGCACATTGCCGGAGAGCCGCACCATCCTGATCCTGCGGCACCCTTGCGGCCAGGTAGCCTCGGTGATGCGCGGCAACCGCGAACGGCGGTTCGACCTGACGACCGAGGGCACCGACATGCCGTTCGACGAAGTCGCCGCGGTCCGCTTCGCCGCCGCGCACGGGGTTGACGACGTGGCCTTCCAGAGCCTGCCGATTGCCGCGAAATACGCCTGGAGCTGGCGGGCCTTCAACGAGCCCGCCTATGCCGCGCTGGCGGGCCTGCGCAACGTCCATATCGTCATATATGAAACCTTGTGTGCTCAGCCCGAAGCACTGGCCCGCCGGATCTTCGGGTTTGCTGGCCTTGACTGGAACGGCCAGACCGAGGACTTCGTCGCCCACAGTACGTCGCACCACGGCAGGGCGGGATATTACGAGATCTTTAGGAATGCCGCGGCGACCGCTGAGAACTGGCGAACCACCATGCTCCTGGCCGACCAGGATGCGGTTCGCAAGGTCGTTTCGCGATCTCCACTTAGACAATTCTGGCCGGATCTGATGACGCACTGATGATGTGCGCGTGACAATTCGCCTCAAAAGCGGCACACTCCCCCACGTGAACGTGTTAACCCCCCCCAAGGCTCGACTTCGTATCGAGATTGTTCATGATCTCGTCTGCCCGTGGTGCTACCTGGGCGTGCGACGCCTGCTGCGGACATTACGCCGCCGTCCCGACATCGCGTTTGAACTCGTCTGGCGGCCGTTCCTGCTGAACCCCGACATGCCTCGCGTCGGCATGGCCAGGCCGGACTATGTCGTCCGCAAATTCGGCGGCGAAGACCGGGCACGGCGGCTTTATGCGACGATCAGCGAAACCGGCCGCAACGAAGGGCTGGAGTTCCGCTTCGACCGCATCCGCCGCACACCGTCCTCCATCGATGCACACCGGCTGGTCCGCTATGCCACGGGCTATGGCCGTGCGGACAGCCTGGTGGAGGCGCTGTTTGCCGCCCATTTCACCGATGGCCACGATATTGGCGATCACTCGGTCCTGGCGGTTGTGGCCACCGCGTGTGGCCTGGATCCGGTCGCGGTCCGCCGTTTCCTGGCGTCGGACGCGGAAGCCGAGGGCGTCCATGCCGACAATCTGCGGGCCCACCGGCTTGGGATCAACGGCGTGCCCTGTTTCGTTGTGGACGGCACCCACGCGATCGCCGGTGCGCAGGAGCCCGAGGTGATCGAGCGGTTGCTCGACATCGCCACAGTCGACGCGGTTCGTTTCTGATCCGAACGACGCCGCCCGCGGCCTGACGAACCGGCCCGAACTGGTATTATCGGAAACGATTTTCCGGCGCATCACCGGCGGTTGCGGCGTGATCTTTTTCAGGCACACCCTGGCTCGCTTGCCTTGGCAAAGATCGAGTGCAATCGTGGTCCCCGGCACAGTAGCCCGCGTTACAACTCGCCTGCCGGGTCTGACGATCCGGTCCAAAGAGACATGCACGATCGCCCGTAGCACGGTGCGAACAGATGCCAAAAAATGCTCAATTGGAGGAATGGTCATGAGTCGCGATTACAATGTCATTGATTCGGACGGTCATATTCTGGAACCGCTCAGCCTTTGGATGGACTACATGGACCCGGCGTTCCGGGACCGCGCGCCCAGGTTGCAGCGCGACCAGAATGGCCGGGAGCGCCTGCTGATCGGCGAGAAGATGCTGGGCGGCGAGCGCGGGATGGCGGCGCTCGGCGCCGTAGGCTCGCGCGACGGCACCGTTGTGGTTGACGATGCCAGTGAATACAGCGACGGGCGCAAGGGCGGCTTTGATCCCCACGCCCGCATCCCCGACATGGATCTCGACGGCATCGATGCCGCTTATCTTTATCCGAGCATCGGCTTGTTTGCCGGGTCGGTGGAGGATCCGAAGCTGTCGGCGGCGATTTGCCGAGCTTACAACCGGTGGCTGGCTGACTACTGCAAACCTTATCCGGACCGCTTGTTCGGCATTGCCATGCTGCCGTTGCAGCACATCGACATGGCTATCGAGGAAATGCGCTTCGCCCGCAAGGAACTGGGCATGCCGGGTATTTTCCTGCGGCCTAATCCTTATAACAACAAGATGGTCCATGACCCGTAGTACGACCGGTTCTGGTCGGCGGTGGAAGACTTCGATGTCGCGGTCGGCTTCCATGAGGGCGGCAGCAGCGGGATGCCTCAGGTCGGGCTGGATCGTTTCGAGACCCGCGGCGCCCGCCACATCGTTACGCACACGATGGAAATGATGATGGCGTGCCTCAGCATGATCTGGGGCGGGGTATGCGACCGGCATCCGAAGCTGCGGGTGGCCTTTCTGGAATCCGGCGGCGGCTGGATCGTGCCGTGGCTGGAACGGATGGACCGGCATTTTGTCGATCAGGGCTTTAACGATTCCGGGCTTTCGATGAAGCCGAGCGAGATCTTCCAGCGGAACTGCTGGATTTCGTTTGAGCCGGTGGAGGGCAGCCTGAAGGTGCTGGCCGACTACATCGGGCCGCATAAGATCCTGTGGGCGACCGACTATCCGCATCCGGACGGGTTCTTCCCAGGGGCGCCGGGGATGGTGCGGAAGAACCTTGAGGGTCTTTCGGCGGAAACGCAGTACCAGGTCATGGCGGGCGGGGCCAAGGGGTTCTACGGCCTGCACTGACCATTCTCCTGCGAATGGCGAGGTGCGGCATTGTCGCACCTCGTTGTGCCGACCGGCTGGCGTCCTGGGTGCCCGGGTTGCCGAGACCCGGGGCCACCGCCTAGCATCGGCGTTGAAATCGACAATGGGACCGTCCGCATGACACCAGAAATCAAGGCTCAGCTTGCACCGCACGGGGTGCTGCGCGCCGGGATCAATATGTCCAACTTTCTGCTGGTGACCGGGCGCAGCGCCTCGGGCGATCCAGAGGGGGTTTCGCCCAGCATGGCGCGGGCGATCGCGGAGCGGCTGGGGGTGCCGGTGAAGTATGTGCCATTCCCCAAACCCGGCGAGTTGGCGGACGAGGCGGGCAAGGATGTCTGGGATATCGGGCTGATCGGGGCCGAACCGGCGCGGGCGGAAAAGATCGCGTTCACGGCTGCCTATGCCGAGATCGAGGCGACCTACCTGGTGCCGGCGGGTTCGCCGTTGAAGTCGATCGCTGACGTGGACAAGCCGGGGGTACGGATCGCGGTGACGGCGCGCAGTGCCTATGATTTGTGGCTGGAGCGTAACATCAAGCATGCGACGCTGATCCGCTCGAGCAGCCTGGATGCGGCGCTTGATCAATTTGTGGCCGAGAAGCTGGAGGCTTTGGCAGGGTTGCGGCCCCGGCTGTTGACCGACGTGCAGAAGATGCCGGGGGCGGTTATCCTGCCGGGGCAGTTCACGGCAGTGCAGCAGGCGGTGGGGACGACGCGGGCCAACAGCGCGGCGGCGGCCTGGCTGCATGATTTCGTGGAGGAAGCCAAGGCGTCGGGTCTGGTCGCGCGGTTCATCGAGCAGCATAAGGTGAACGGGCTGTCGGTGGCGCCGCCGGGCTGAGGCCAAGGGCGAATCACAGGTATCGGCCACGCTCTAGGATTTCGAGCGTGTAGGCGTGGTAGGTCATTCCGAGTTCCTCGGCGCGGGCGAGGCGACGGAGCGCGATTTCCCGCGGGGCTGACCAGGCTCGTTTGTGAGCACGGCGCCAGCACCACAGGCGCCACGATGCGTCCGGGTCATCGTCCTGCAGGGGGTCCTGCAGCGGCGGGCCGCCGTTGTGGCCGAGGCGGGGGCGCGGGTATTCGTCAGCATCCATGGTTCGTGGTTCCGTGACTGTTTAGCGCTTTGTAGAAGACCGTGGTCTCGGCGAGGCGGCCGTCGGGTCTGAAGGCGTGACCGGGGATGCGGCCGACCTCGGTCCAGCCGCAGCTTCGGTACAGGTGGTCGCCGGCGCTGCCGGATTCGGTGTCGAGTAACAGCAGGGTGCGGTTGGCTTGTTGGGCGGCAGCCTCGGCTGCTTGCAGCAGGCGGCGGCCCAGGCCTTGGCGGCGGGCGGACGAGAACACCAACATTTTGCCGATCTCGGCACGGTGGGGAGCGTTCGGCTGGTGGGCGAAGATCAACAGGACCGTGGCTATCAGGCGGTTGCCGTCATCACCGACGAAGAGCTGCTTTTCGCCGCCAGCCAGGTCGGCGAACTGGGCGCGCCAGAATACTTCGCCCTGGTGACGCGAGAACCCGGCCATGAAGTTGACGGAGGCGCCGTTTGCGACCGCGTCGACCAGGATGTCGGCGAGTTCGACGATCCGGGCCTGGGCCTCGGTGGCGTTGAGGCGGCGGATCGTTACCGGGGTGGCCGGTTCGGTCACGGCCGCGCGGCTCCATGGCTGATGATGACGGCGTAGCGGACGGGGTGGTCCGAGGGGTTGTGGAACAGGATCGGGCGGTCGAAGCGCATCATGAGGCAGTCGCCGGTTTCCAGGCGGAAGCGTTCGTCCCCGAGGGTCAGGTCGAGGGTGCCGTCGAGGACCCAGACATGCTGGTCGGTGCCGGTGAGACGCTGACTGTCGAATGCCACGCTGCCGTGGGGCGGAAACTCGATTTCGACGATGTCGACGGGTGAGCCGGTGCCGGGCGGCGAGATGTTGCGGCGGAGGTAGTGGCTTGCAGGGTCTCGCCAGCTTGGTTGGTCGGCGCGGCGGGAGAGCGGGCTGCCGGGGGTTTCGGTGGCCGTGAAGAGGGCGGACAGCGTTATGCCGAGGCCGCCGCAGATCTTGTTCAGGAGCTGAGCGGTCGGACTGGATTCGCCACGCTCTATCCGGGACAGCATGGCTCGGCTGACTTCGGCGGCTTGGGCGAGGCCGTCCAGGGTAAGATTCCTGTCGGCGCGGAGTTCGCGGATGCGGGCACCGATGCGGTCGTCGATCGATAGGCTCATATAGGCAGCTTACATTCCATTATATTGGATGCAGAGTACCGTTGGGTTGCCGTGTCTTGGGGAGATTGGCGCGGGGTGGTTTATCCGTAAGTCGCGGTTGGTGGCGGTGTCTGGGGTGTTGGTGGGCTGGTGTAGGCGGCGATCCGAGCTTCAGCTCTTTTCAGGCTGGCGGCGATACGCTCGTCGCGTTGGCGCTGCTCGTAGGCCTGGGTCCAGGTGAGGTTGGCGGGTGTGGTGTGGCGGGTGCCCTGGACCGGTTGAGGGACGGCCTCGGGTCCTGGTTCAGGTTGGACGGGGGCGGGCTGGGCTTCGGCTGGTTGTGCGGAGACGGCCGGTTGCGCAGAGACGGCGTGTTGGCGGGCTTTCTGGACTTGGGCGAGGCGGCGTTCGGCTTTGTGGGATTCACGGCTGAGGCTGACGGCGCTGCCGCGGAGGCGGAGGACGCGGGTGAGCGGGATGTCCGGTTTGGCGGCCTGAGCGAGCGCTTCGAGGCCGTGAAGACTGAAGCTGATGATGTTGGCGGCGAGGCGGAGTTCGTCCTCGGTTTCCGGATTGTGGGCGGCCAGCATTTGGGCGGCGGCGTGGCGGGCGGCGGTCAGATCGCCGCCGGCGCCTGGGAGGAAGAGGGCGGCGAGGTGGGTCAGGATGGTTTCGAGGATGGCGGCTGGGAGGATGGCGGCGAACGCTGGGGCGGGGATGGTTCCGGAGGATGTCGTAGCGAGCATGGGGGTTGGCCTTGAGATAAAGTTCGATATTTGTTCGACAGGACAATACGAGAACGATGTTGTTTGTGCAAGGAGAATCGTTCCGCTACAGGTCGTTGTGAATCGGGGCTGTTTTGTTGCAGGTTCCGCCGCTCTGCGTTGCGACGGGTCAGGACGCTGTCGTGGGAGAGGATGCCCATCCTGCCGACGAACCACATTCATGGCAGACATTTTCGGTCTTGCACGTAGAGGCAGCGTTTAGCGGGATTCTTTGACAAGCATCGCTGATCAGCGACGGGCGATCCGTCGCGGTATGTCGGAAGTGGGCTATTGACGCGACGAAGCGCGTTCGCTGGGGCAGCTCTGCGAATGGACATTGATGACGTGGTTGGAGAAAAGCCGTGCCGCACTGTGAAATGCAGGTTTGGGGTGCTTGACGGCCGATCCGGCCATCGCGGATTGGCCGGTCAAACCTGGTAATTCGGTGATGTGACAGCGAATGTGTTCCGTCTGATGCCAAAACATAGATGCGCATACGACTGATGGTGAGCCGGCCCTGTTCAGGTCGCGCAAGCTGATTTGAGCAATGCTGGCCGCTGTTCTTTGTTCTGCCGGACAGCCTTGCCTGTCAGCCAATTTTCGGCTTTGGTGAAGATGACTTGATGCATTAACCCGCAAAATAAAAACCCGATCGGGAGAAACACAAATGAGGTTGATCAGCACGACAAATTGCTCGGTCGCAGTCGTCTTCGGGGCGTTGCTATGTGCTTCGGCCGCCATGGCGCTTGAGTCCAAGCCAACAGTAAGCCTGGACTTGGCAAAGAAGATGGCCGCGGGATGCGAAGCCAAGGCAAAGCAGGAAAAATGGAAGATGAACATCGCCGTGGTGGATGACGGCGCCAACGTTATTTTCTTCGAGCAAATGGACGGCGCGTTCAAAGGCAGCGCCTATATTGCACAGCATAAAGCGATGACATCGGCCAATTTCCCTGCTCCGACGCGAATGCTGGCGGAGATTGCCTTCGGCAAGGATGGCAAGCCGGGCATTGTTCCCGGATTGGCCGATGTTCCGGGCGTTATTGCCTTCCCGGGGGGGCTGCCCATCATGACGGCGAATAAAGTTCACATCGGGGGCATCGGCGCCAGCGGTGGTACCGCTGATCAGGACGAGGAGTGTGCGAAGGCAGGGCTTGACGCGGTCGCGGACGAACTGCGGTAGCACCGGTCGGCTTTTGGACCGCAAACAAGCGAGTTGCAGCCCTGGCGAAGGGGCAGTCTCGCAAGCTTTGGGGCTGTGTTCGCGTGCTTCGGGTTCAGGCCTGGTTGTTGGTGAGCGGGACGCGCGAAACTGACTGCGGCAGAATGGTCATTTCGAATTGGCGCGTCCCGTTCCCAATCGCCGATGAAGTTTGCCCGGCAAGCGGTGCGGTGTGGAATGGCGAGGCAGCTTCAACATGTAAAAAAGGCAGTATTCGAGCTATCAGACGGTGTAAGCAGTGTTTGAGGCGAGACGATACGTTTCATCGATCCTCGACTGGCGGGTGAGCTCAAGCCCTGCGTCTCCGACGTATCGCTGCTCGGCTGTGGGCCTTGACCTCGCCCACCAAGCGAAAGGATGGCATTGATGCCGCTAACGCAAAATCATGACCTGCATTGACCAATGGTATCAACGCCAACGATCAATGTCCGACGGGTGAAATCCGGATTTTTACGCGCTTGGTGTCCAGCCATGGAATGATTCCGCCACCGGCCTCTCAACGTCATGTTGGCCGTTGCGCCACGTATAACCTGAACCCTGTACGGCAAGGGATTGGGATATTCGCCGGCATGAAGAACCGCGCTGACCAATGGGCGACCGCAACTTGGATATGTATTTGTCGACGGCCTGAATGTTTTTTGTGTGCAATGTCATTATTTCCGCGTTGCGCAACGACTTTGCGGCGGATTGAATTTTCCCCGCCCGCCTTTCATCAAGTCGGGTCCGTGCCTACTGACCACCATCTGTATTGTGGAGCGTACTTCATCCCCGTTGTTTGAACATCAGCAACCGGAGGCGAAAGTTGTGCGAGCGTTGGTACTTCTGTGAACCCGCGCACAACTGGGGTGAGATATCGCCGAAACCCCTTTGTAGTACGACGCGCGGTGCTGGGGGCCCGTTCTGACGCGGTTGGCGGCGACGGCGTACCATCGCAGATCGAAGTTGGACTGCTCTCCAAAGGCGCGAGTTTGGCCAGGATTAAGATCGGACCGGCGTTTCGCATCATGTGACCTGACTGCGATATAGTGCTATGATAATAGAAATGGACCCTGGCGGCGCCTGCGTTTCGTCGCGGCGGCTGAAGGGCAATCAAGTTGGTGGCAGCGGTGACCAAGTCATGGCATCGCAGGACTGCTGCGTCACGAAGGGGAGACTGGACCATGAAAAAAAGCGAGAACCGCATTCTGATCACGCATGTCGGCAGCCTGCCGCGCGGCGAGAAGCTGACCGAACTGTTGATCGAGGATGAACTTGGGACCGCGATCGATCGCGCTACGCTGACGGCAGAGATCGAAAGCCGCGTCGCCCTTGTGATGCAGAAGCAGCGTGAGGCCGGCGTCGATATCGCCAATGACGGGGAGCAGGGGCGGATCGGGTTCCAGACCTATATTCCGCAGCGAATGACAGGGTTCGGCGGCGAATCCAAGCGTCCGGCGCCACCCGAGTTCACCGAGTTTCCGTTATTTGCCGCGCGGTTGCAGGCACGTATTCCGCGTACGGGCAAGGTATTTGGTGCACCGCAAGCAATCGGTCCAGTGAAGTATGAAGATATCAGCAAGACCGAGGGGGAGATCGAGCGGTCCAAACGGATTGCGGCAGCACAGCAGCCACCGTTTACCGAGTGCTTCATGACCGCGCCCTCGCCCGGGATTATCGCCACGACGATGCTGAATGCTTACTAAGACTCGCACGAAGCCTATGTGAACGCGCTGGCCCGCGAGATGCGGCGGGAATATCGAGCGGTGGTGGACAGCGGACTGGTGCTGCAGATCGATGCGCCGGATCTTGCGATGGAAAAGGTGTTTCTGTTCCAGAACATGTCTGATGCGGAATATGTGCGGGTTTGCGATACGCATGTGGCGGCGTTGAACCTGGCGCTGGAGGGGATTCCGCGGGACCGGGTGCGGCTGCATGTGTGCTGGGGCAACTGGGAAGGGCCGCATGTGCACGACATCGCGCTGGAGCCGCTGTTGCCGGTGCTTTACCAGGCGAAGGTTGGTGGGTTGTCGATCGAGATGGCCAATCCCCGGCACCAGCATGAGGTCAATGCACTGCGCCGAAACAGGCTACCGGACGAATTCGTGCTGCTGCCCGGGGTGATCGACAGCACGAGCAACTTTGTCGAGCATCCGGAGGTGGTGGCGCAGCGCATCGAGCTGGCGGTTGCGGCGGTTGGGGACCGGGAACGCGTCATTGCCAGCAGCGATTGCGGATTTGGGACTTTTGCCGGCTGGGAGTGGGTGAGCGAGGACGTGGTTTGGGCGAAATTCAGCGCGTGCCGGCAGGGTGCTGACATCGCCTCGGCGCGGCTTTGGGGCAAGGTGGAGGCTCAGGCATAGGGTCAGGTCTTGAAGGCGATTGCTGTCGTCGCCGGGGTGTTGGCTGGTCTTTCTGGCCTCAGCCCGGCATGGGCGTCGATGATCGATGTCATCGACCATGCACAGACCGTTATCTATGCGGTCATTCCCGATCCTTCGCCGGACACCATGCGGGCGCTGCTGTATGCCAAAGGCCGGGGCGTGCATATGGGTATCATTACTTCGCCGAATGACAGGATCGAGCGCAGGCTGCAACGCTTCGGCGTCCATTTCTGGATCGGCACGACAAATACGCCATTTGTTTCGGTCGATGGCGAGCGGGTCTTTGTCTACGGGCAGACCGTGGAATTGGCCAAGGAAGCCGACCGCTACGCGTTGCGGTTCCTTGACCACGTGTTGGGCGTCTCGCCCGACGATGATGGGAACCGGGAGGCGAGCCCGGCTTTGAATTGTGGCAGCGCGTGGATTTGCAGCCATACCGGGCGTTAGGAGCAGAGGCCGCCGTGGCGTTGATGGGCGCACCCGTCGCTGTCTGCCGGGGCCCGGCGGCTATCGCAAGCGGCTTGGCAGCAACTCGCCTTTGCTTTCCAGCACCGGATACGCCGCGGCGGCGACCAGATGGGCATTGACACGCTTCAGGTCGCGCAGTGCATCCAGATGCAGGGCGCTGGTTTCGACGCTGCCAACCCGGCCTTCGCGCAGGTGCTCGAAATGCGCTGCGGTTGCTTCGGCCTCCAGGGCTCGGAAGACCTCTTTCTCCTCCACCAGCAGGCGGGCGGCGCGTTCGTCGCCGGTTACCAACAGGGCGGCGGCGGCGCGCAGGTTGGCACGCAGGCGGTCGACGATGCGGGCAAGCGGTTCCGCCTCGGCCGCGGGGAACAACAGGCCGCGCTTGAGCTGCTTGGCAACGATTCCCAGCAGGCCCTTGTCCACGATATCGCCGGCGTGCTCGAGGTTGGTGGCGAAACACAGGATTTCGACAACGCGGCGGTGGTCGTCGTCGGACATCGCCTCGGCCGGCAGTGACGTCATGTAGGATTTGATGGCGGTGTTCAGCGTGTCCAGCACGTCGTCCAGACGCTTCAGCTCGCGTGAGCTGGCGGCGGTCCGGGTGCTGCAGGGCGTCGCGCAGGCCTGGCAGCATGCTGTCCAGCACGTCGGCCATCCGCAGTGCCTCACGTGCGGCCGCACCCAGCGCGACCATGGGAACCTCGATCGCGGACAGGTCCAGGTAGAGTGGGCGGGCGGGATCGGCAGGGTCGATGCGGGCGGGCAGCAGGCGGCGCAACAGGCTGGCGTAGGGGGTCAGCAGGGGGAAGAAGACCAGCGCCAGGCTCAGGTTGAAGCCGGTGTGGAAGTCGGCGACGACGCGGGCATTGTCGGGGTCCACGGTTACCAGCCACGGTCCTATGACAGGCAGCAGCGCCAGGGCTGCGACGACGCCGATGCCGCGGTTGATCAGGTTGCCGATCGGCAGGCGGCGGGCGGCGGGATCGTCGCCGGCGCCGCCTTCCAGCACCGGATTGATCGCGGTGCCGAGGTTGGCGCCGAGCACCAGGGCGAAGGCGGCGTGCGGGGGGACGACGCCCTTGGCGGCGAACGACATCGTCAGCAGCACCACCGCGACGCTGGAGTGCGCCGCCCAGGTCAGGCCGGCGGCCAGGATGACGTCCAGCACCGGCTGGGTTGATACCGCGCCCAGCAGCAAACGCAGGCTGGGCACGTCCTCGAACGGGTCGAGCAGGCCGACGAACTGGCGGAGCGCCATCAGCAGCAGGCCGAGGCCGATCAGCACGCGGCCGAAATCACGCGGCCCGGCGCTGGTGCGGCGGAACATCAGCACGCCGATCAGGATCAGGCCCGGCGCGACCTCGGCCACGTTGAAGGACAGGAGCTGGACGATCAGCGTGGTGCCGACATTGGCGCCGAGCATGACGGCGAGGGCGGGGACGAGGTCGACCAGGCCGCCGGCGGCGAAGCCGGTGACCATCAGGCCGGTGGCGGTGCTGCTCTGCAGGATGGCGGTGACGCCGATGCCGGCCAGGAACGCCTGGAAGCGGTTGCGCAGGGCGATGCCGAGCAGTCCGCGCAGCCGGGCGCCAAACGCCCGCTGCACGCCGGTTTGCACCATGTGGACGCCCCACAGCAGCAGGGCAACCGAGCCGGCGAGGTTGACGAGTGTGATGGAGAAATCCATGCGCACCTCCTGGTCCGCGCGAACGCGGCAAAATGACGATCAGGACAGGCGGGTCCAGTTATCCCAGTATCCGCGCGGGAGCGGTTTTGCTAGCTACGTCGGATGCAGATCACCCATCCGTCCAAATTGACGTTTCCGGTCGCCGTCCCCCCTGCCCCCGGGACAGTGACCGATATCGCCCCCGGCATCCGCTGGTTGCGCCTGCCGCTGCCATATCGGCTGGATCACGTGAACATTTACTTGATCGAGAACGCGGGCGGCTGGACCGCACTCGATTCCGGGCTAGGCGATGAGGCCTGCAAGGAAGCATGGGAAATCGCGTTGGCCGGTCCGCTGAAAGGGCAGCGGCTGAAATCGCTGATCGTGTCGCACTTTCATCCGGATCATGTCGGGCTTGCGGGCTGGCTGTGTCAGCGGTTCAACCTTGACCTGACGATGCCGCGGCCGGAATACCTGCACAGCCTGGTGCTGCAGTGTGCGCCGGCCGACTACGGGGAGGACGTGTTCCGGCCGTTCTACCAGCGTCATGGGCTGTCCGCCGAGGCGACCGAGATCGTGCTGAGTCGCGGGCATGAATATCTGCACCGCACGACGGGCGTGCCGGCGTCATACCATCGCATCAAGCACGGCGACACGCTGGCCGTGGGGGCGCGCAACTTCCAGGTGCTGACCGGTGGCGGCCACGCGTTGGAACAGGCGATGCTGTACCGGCCGGAGGAGCGCCTGTTCCTGGCCGCCGACCAGGTGATCGCGCGGATTTCGCCCAATGTCAGCGTGCACCCGATGGAGCCGGACCTGGATGCACTGGGGATCTATCTGGCGTCCCTGCGGGCGATCAAGGCAAGCGTGGCGCCGGACGTCCTGGTGCTGCCGGGTCACGGGCTGCCGTTCCATGGCCTGCACGACCGGGTCGAGGAACTGATCGCCCATCATGCCCAGCGTTGCGCGGAGATCGCGGTGGCCTGCAAGCATGCGCCGTTGTCGGTGGCCGAGATCGTGCCGCATCTGTTTACCCGTGAACTGGACGCCCATCAGACCGGGTTCGCGTTTGGCGAGGTGCTGGCGCATGTCAACCACATGCTGGGGCGTGGCGAACTGCGGCTCGAGACCGATGCCGGCGGGGTGGACCGGGTACTGGACGATCTGACGGCTGCGAGCCGGTTTGGATACAGTTGCATATGCGAAGGGTGATGGTGCGATCGGTTTGATATGATAACGGAGTGGGGTGTCACTGCTCGTGGGACGATGACGCCCCGTCAACCGTAAGTTGGGTCGGTCGTTGTCGTCAGGTGATTGATTTCGTGGGCATACGCTCTGGTGATTATTCGCGTATGCCGGTTGGCCGGTGAGCCGGCGACATGACTTCAGGGTGATGCGGCGGTTCGGCGGCCGCTAATTCAGCGACGTCTATTGTGGGGGGGCGCCACACCGTACCATCATCGTCTTTGACGTTGATCAACAGGGGGCACTGCCGCAATGAAGTCGAGTCGGATGACAACCTACATCCTCATCGCGATGGTGCTTGGGATCGCGCTTGGCGGCGTGATCCATGACCAGTTCACCGCACCCGCCACGCAGAAGATGTTGGCCGGCTATGTCTCCATCGGCAGCACGATTTTCCTGCGGCTGATCAAGATGATCATCGCGCCGCTGGTGTTTTCCACCTTGGTAGTCGGCATCGGGCACATGTCTGACGCGGGCGCGGTGGGCCGGGTGGGGGGCAAGGCGATGCTGTGGTTCGTCACCGCGTCGCTGGTGTCCTTGAGCCTGGGGCTGATCCTGGTCAACCTGTTCGAGCCGGGGGCCGGTATCCACAAGGTGGTCAGCGGCGTCAGTTCCGGTATCGACGCGCATGCCATGACGCTGGACGGGTTCGTCAAGCACGTGTTCCCGGACTCGGCGATCCGCCCGATGGTGGATAACGAAATCCTGCAGATCGTCGTGTTCTCGATCTTTTTCGGCGTCGCCTGCGCCGCGATGGGCGAGCGGGCGAAGGTGGTGCTAGAGGGCATCGAGGGGCTGTCGCACATCATCCTGCGCGTCACCGGCTATGTGATGAAACTGGCACCGCTGGCGGTGTTCTGCGCGATGACGGCAACGATCGCCACCAACGGGCTGGGCATCCTGGTGAACTATGCCAAGTTCATGGGTGAGTTCTATTTTGGCCTGGTCTGCCTGTGGCTGGTGCTGGTTGCCGCGGGGTTCCTGATCCTGGGGCCAAGCGTCAGGCGGCTGGTGCTGCTGGTGCGGGAGCCATTCCTGCTGGCGTTCTCGACCGCGAGTTCAGAGGCGGCTTATCCGAAAATGCTGGAGCAACTGGCGAAATTTCCGGTGGCGCGGAATATCTCCAGCTTCGTGCTGCCGCTGGGTTACTCGTTCAATCTCGACGGCACGATGATGTACTGCACGTTTGCTTCGGTATTCATCGCGCAGGCGTATGACATTCCGCTGAGCACCGGCACCCAGATTGCCATGCTGCTGACGTTGATGCTGACCAGCAAAGGGGTTGCCGGGGTGCCGCGCGCGTCGCTGGTGGTCATCGCGGCAACGCTTAGTCAGTTCAGTCTGCCGGAGGAAGGGCTGCTGTTGCTGCTCGGGATTGACACATTCCTGGATATGGGACGGTCGGCGACGAACGTGATCGGCAATTCGCTGGCGACGGCGGTTGTCGCCAAATGGGAAGGGCAACTGGTCGCGGACGAAGATACGCTGGAGATGATCGAGGAGATGGAAGTGGAGCCGGTATGAAACGGCTGCTCGGCTTTTTCCTGGTGGGGTTGGCGGTCTGCGGCGGCGCGCGGGCGGAGGACGGGGTGTTGCTGTCCGGCACGCTGAAGGCGATCAATGACCGCGGATCGATCCTGATCGGGTACCGCGACAGCGCATCGCCGTTTTCGTTCCTGAACCCAGGGCATCAACCGATCGGTTTTTCGCTGGACCTGTGCCATGGGATCGCCGAGGACGTGGCCCGGATCCTGAACCGTGACCTGGTGGAGGCGGGTGCGCCGGCCTGGCAAACCGGGGTGCGCATCGTCTATATACCGGTCACGGCCGAGGAACGGTTGCCGAAAATCGTGGCCGGCGCGATCGACCTGGAGTGTGGGTCTACCACGGCCAATGCCGAACGCGCGAAGACGGTGGCGTTCTCGCCGGTGTTCTTCCTGGCCGGCACGAAGTTGCTGGTGCCGCTGGTGAATGGCCGGCCGGCGGTTTCGGGTTACCGCGGGTTGGCCGGGCACGTGGTTGTCGCCGGCAGTGGGACGACGAACGCCGCGGCGATCGAGCGGCTGGCTTCGACGGTGTCGCCGCCGATCAAGGTTGTCGAGTTGCCCGGGTTGGATGCTGCCTACGATATGCTGACAGCGGGAAAGGCGGATGCGTTTGCATCTGATGATATCCTGCTGTCCGGGTTCATCGCGACGCGGCCGGACGGGAAACGCTTCGGCGTTGTCGGTGACTATTTGTCGTACGAACCGTATGCAATCGCGTTTCGCCGCGATGATGCCGACTTCGCCGAACTGGTCCGTGACAGCTTTGCCCGGATGGCGAGCGAGGGGGAGTTGAACCGGCTTTACACGCGGTGGCTGATGGATCGGCTGCCGAGCGGCGAACGGCTCAATGTGCCGATAAGCCCGGCATTGGCGGAGATGTATCGGGCGATGGGGCAGCCGGACTAGTTCAACGGCCGGCCGATGTTGGCGGTCTGGGGAGCCAGGCCGGCGCGGCGAGACCGGACAGCGGGGTCGAGGGGCGCCGACATATCAGAGGCGTGCGGAGGTTCACTCAGACTGCCCGCGGCCGGTGTTGTGGGCGATGTTTTTGGCTCTTATCGCGTTACTTGTTGATATGGTCCCAATCCTATGGCCCCCAGGATCATGGCGGCTGGTACGGCATTCTGTCCAAGCGCTTCCAGCGTACGGCGCCAGCCGAGATAATTGGGCAGGTTTTGCGTGGCAACGCCATGGAACCGGCGCAGCCATTCTTTCAGCCGACCGTGGTAGGCATTGACGTTATTGAGGTGAAAGTCGGGTGCGGCTGGGCTTGGCTTACCGGGCCTTGGCAGGACATGGGCGATAATGCCAGCACGCCGAGCAAAGGCGACGATGCCGCCCCCGCCGTCACAACAGAACGTATTGGCGGGCGTCACGACGCGGCCTAGCGCCCCGGCAATCGAGACGCGATCCAGTTTCGCCAGCACCGCGTCCGTGGTCGCGCCCCGGCGATCACGGGCCACGATGACCGGGATCTGCTCTGCGGACAAGCCGCGCTTGGCCGAAACGCCGCCTCTCCGGCGGGATTTTCGTGGCATGCCCTTTCGCTTGCCCTTGAACGATTCCAGAATGAATGTCTCATCGCTCTCGACAATGCCCGCCAGTTCCTTGGGCTTATCGCCCGCCAGCGCGGCCAGAAACCGATGCCGCCAACGAAACGCCGTGCTGGGATGCACACCGCAGCGGCGGGCAGCCTTCGCAAAGCTGACACCCTCGATCATGGCCTCGGCCTGCGTCGCCCACTTCTCCTTTATGCGCAGCTTGGCTAGCGGCGTCTTCGTCAAGGCGTTGAAGGTGCGGAGGCAGGCTTTGCAGCGATAGCGTGGCAGAGCACTTGCCGTCCCCCAGCGTACTACCTCTGGGTGAGCGCAATGCGGGCATCCGAGCGTGTTGACTTTGCGTTGGCCGAGCGCTGCGACACCAGCAGGATCGTCTGGCCTGACAGGTGACGCCGTATCCGCGGTTCGCGCGCGAGCCGCAGGCTCTCGCTGCACCGCCGCACCGGCGTCGAGCAACCCGGCCTCCGACAACGCCAGGCTCTGAAAGGCTTGCCGTCGCTGGGCCGCGGTCAGGGTGGCAGCCGCACGCAACCACGTCTCGAATGTTTCCGTATCCATCGCCAACCGCCTCGAGCCACCTCGACAGTCTAGTCGATATCAACAAACACCGCGATAAGAGCCATGTCTATTGCCTGGTGCGCATTCAGGCTGACCGTAAGCAGGCAGCGCGCCCGGTCGGATTGGTTGCGCGAGCGGCTTTAGGCCGATGTTGCTCCGGTGCGGGTCGCCCGATCGATAACGCGGTAATCGCAAGTCCGACGATCTTCCACGATGGGTCATTGTTGGACTGAAAGGTGACCTGATTCAGCCTTGGGTTGCGGATAGACGACCATAAAGGGCAACCAACACCTATTTTTGATTGCTCCCTGGGCCATATGGTTTGCTTGCCAAGTCGGAATTATATAATGGGGAATCCGAATAGACGTTACTGATATGTAGCTCCTGGTCACAAGTGATCTTCTAACCAAGGAGGCGCTCGATGAATTGAACGACCCAATACTACTGCGTGATTTTACTGGACGTTTGATTCTGCTTCGCTGGTTGCCGAGTGCTGGCGCCTGTTCCCGGATCGCGAAGTGGCCGCTGCCAAGCCGATCGCTGATATTGAGCAATGGCCGAACGAACCACGTCTAGACGCCGCCGTCCCAAAAGGGGGCGAAGGATAATCCGCGATCCTGCTGCATAAATCCGACGGAAGGCACCGCTGGTTTTATGCTCCCGCGGTTGGTTTGATTACCAATGGAAGGGTTTTAGTCGACCTGACCGAATAGCGACCTAAGCATGGGCATGCCATTGCCGTCCCAACGAAATTGAACAGGGTGTGACCGGATGTTTCGGCAGATTTTATCTTACGCCCCGGCAACCGTAGTCCCGGCTGTCGTTTCTTTTCTGATGATTTATGTGTATACACGACTTCTTACACCGGTTGCCTATGGCGATTTCAGTTTGGTGTTTTCGGCGATCTTGGTTGTTCAGACTTCGGTCTTTTTTGCAATCCCAATGGCCGTCATCCGGTTCTATCCAGAGGCGATGGCGCAACAACGAAAAGAGGCATTCTTATCCGAGTGCTATCTGCTTTTCTATGCGCTGACTTTGCTGATTCTCGTTCTGGTTGCGGTGGCAAGTGCCTGCTTGCTCGACACCTCAGCAGTCCGATCCGGGTTGGTCAGGGCCGGGTTGGGATTTCTTATATTGATTGCTCGATCGGCGGTGGTGCTCAATCAGTCTGCCAACCGCATGGCCCTTCGGATGGGCCGGTTTAACACGATCGAATGCGCGCATGCGGTGCTTGGATTTGGCTTCGGCTCGCTGTTGGTCTATTGGCTTGGAGGAAACGCGGAAGCGGTTCTGCTCGGTCTTCTGATAGCGGCAACCATCTGCATGCTTGCCGATTACAAGATCATGCTGCTGCCCTTTCGATACGGTTGGAGCAAAGTGGATCGCAAGGCAATGGGCCGGCTTATCAGGTTTTCGATGCCGCTGATTGCGATGGATCTCACCGTTTGCATTTTGGCGCTATCGGACCGTTTCCTGCTGGAGATGCTTGGCGGCGCGGGGGCGTTGGGCATCTATACGGTTGCGTTCAACCTGGTCGAACGCCCCACCACCCTGATTGCCAGCGCAATTACCACCGCAACGTTTCCCATTTCCGTGCAAACGCTCCAGGACGACGGCCGCGACGCAGGTGGGCGGCAGGTCGGTCGGAACGCCGCTGCTTTGCTGGCCGTGATGATCCCCGGATGCGTGGGCTTGGCGTTTACGGCACCTTATCTGTCCGCTGTGATGATCGGCCCGGAGTTTCGGGTTGGCGTCGCGGCACTCATTCCGATCATGTGCCTCACCGCGCTGTTTCGCGGCATAAGTTCCCATGTCAGTGACCACGCGTTTCATCTCGCGGGACGGCCGACAGTGGCGCTGTTCATCTATGCCCCCGCGGCGGCGGCAAATATTGTCTTCAACATTTTACTGATACCTGCATACGGCGTGTTCGGTGCCGCGTGCAGCGCCTTGGCGTGTCAGGCGTTCGCCGTTGTCGTCGGGTGTGCCGTGGGTCAGCGGATTTTCCCGATTTATTGGCCGTTGCGGGAGATTACCAAGATCGTTGTTGCGCTGGTGCCGATGGTGATTGGTCTCAGTCTTATCACGTTCTCGGTCTCCTGGGGCGGATTGTCGCTGGCAGTGTGCTCAAGCGCCCTGGTGTTTTCGATCACCGCACTGTTGCTGGACGTTGGCGGCTTCGGGCTGGTGGCGATGAACCTGGTTCGGCGGCGCGTTCACGGAATACGGACACTTGCTGCCGACGCGGTACGATGAACCACCTGGCGGGTAGAGACGGATCGGCCGGAGGCGGCCTGTTTCTTGGCGGGATTTCTGTTCTGGTTCCTCGCTGCGCAAAGTCATGGCGGGCGGGCATGCATCGCTAATCCGGAATTGGTGTTTGGCATTCTGCGGCCACAGGTCCAGACCCGATTCAGGTTGTGTTTAATTGGTACATTGCAGTTACAGTTTTCCATCTCCGTCGGGTGCGTCGGTGTCCGACGTCGGTATTGCCGTGGGATCACCGAACCGGCGGCGGACGGCGATCTTCGGTCGTCGCACTTGACAAAACCTATTGGTCCCTGCGCAGGCTTTCACCGATGCCGGCTTTGGACCGCACCCTGTTGGCGTCTCGCTTGATACTGGATGCGGCGCCGGCGTCTCAGACATAGCCGAAATAATCGGCAGTATGGGAAGGAAACCTCATGGCCTATGCCCCCGCGTCCGCACGCGTTGTCAAACTGCGGCGCACCGCGATCTCGATCCTGATCCTCAGCGGGACCGTCAATTACCTCGACCGAGCGACGCTGGCAGTGGCCAATCCACTGATCAGGGAGGACCTTGGGCTCAATGTCGCGGCTATGGGACTGCTGTTGTCCGCGTTCCTGTGGTCCTATGCGTTTTCGCAGCTGCCCGCCGGGGCGCTGGTCGATCGGGTCGGCCCACGCCGTCTGCTGACCATCGGGCTGACCGTCTGGTCGCTGGCCCAGGCGGCGGCGGGCCTGGTGACCAACCTCGGGCTGTTCATCCTTGCCCGCATCGCGCTGGGCATCGGCGAATCTCCCCAATTCACCAGCGCCACCCGCGTGGTCCGGGACTGGTTTAACGTGCGCGAGCGGGGCCTGCCGATCGGCATCGTCGCGACATCACCATTCATCGGCCAGGCCATTGCGCCGCCCTTGCTGACCGCGATGATGCTGACATTCGGCTGGCGGTGGATGTTCATTGTCATGGGCCTGGCGGGTTTGTTTGTTGCCGCCATCTGGTTCGTCCTGTTTCGCGAACCACGCGAGATTGACCTCAACCGCGAAGAGCGGGAACACCTGACCGAGGGCGACCCACCCGTGCCGCTGGCCCCGATCAGCTTCGCCCACTGGCGCCAGTTGTTTGCCTTCCGCTCAATCTGGGGGTTGATGCTGGGTTGCTTCGGCATCGGCTATATCAGTTGGCTGTATGGCGCCTGGCTGCCGGGATACCTGGAAATCCAACGGCATATGAGCATTCGGTCCACCGGGTATGTCGCTTCCATTCCCTTCGCACTGTCGATCATTGGTGCGGCGGGTGGCGGCTGGTGGGCAGACTGGCTGATGGCGCGGGGGTTCTCGCCGGTGAACAGCCGTAAGATCCCGCTGGTGACGGGCGTTGCCGGCGCCGCGCTGTTCACCATCTGCGCGGCAGAAGCCTCCAGCAATTTCCTGGCGGTGACGTGCGTGACGCTGGCGATGATGTTCGGCAGCCTGTGCGCCGGGCTGTTCTGGGCGCTGGCCAGCGTCATCGTCCCTGCCAACTGCACGGCATCGGCGGGTAGCATGGCGAATTTCGGGGGCTATCTGGGTGGGGCGCTGGTTCCGATGGTGACCGGTTTCATCGTCCAGGCCACGGGCAGCTTTACGCCTGCGCTGTTGTTGGGTGGTGCGATCGGGTTGATGTCATCGTTGTGCTATTTGTTGTTAATACGTGATGAGCCGATTGTCTTCGACGTGATGGCGGAGCAAGCGGTGCAACCCATCGCCTGATAGCAGGACAGACACGATTCCGCCGCTTTTCGCACGCGAAGGCCGGATCAGTCGGCCCGGCACATCGGTTCTGTAACGAGGTTGGGGAGTGCAGGGGACATGCGCTTGAAGATCGAGCCGTCGAAGGCAGGGGGAAGTTAAGGCTGCGCAAACCAGCCGCCACGTATCGTCTTTCCCTGGTCTGTGGCACGCCGTGTCATGGCGGGCCGACGTGCCACGCGGCAAGCGCCTGGCATCCGGCACTGGGACTGCGACAAGCGCTGGGACTAGGCGAAGCGAAGCGCCTGGCTTATGGTGCAGGCCGGTCGTCCAGGTTTTCCATCGAATTTTGAAACTTGGTGGACAGGCCTTGATCGACGCGTTCTGCCGAACTTCCAGGACGAGGTGGCTCGCTTGGACACGCTGGGCTCTTCTCCTCAGCCGACTGGTCTTGTTCCCCGCGGCGCCGGCCGATGCGTTTTCTGCCGGGAAGACATTCATCCATCCGCTTCGATCTGCCCGCATTGCCGCAGCAACCTCGTGCCGCTGCAACGGCTGTCGGATGAGAAGGATGCGTTGGAGGCAAGGGTCGCCGCACTGGAGCAGGCGGTGGAGACGCTGCGGTTGACGCCCCCCGCGGATCCCGACGCGAGGTCGCCCGAAATCGATGCCGAGGCCGACGCGGTCATACCGACGGTGTCAGGGATCAGGTGGCCGCACATGGCGGACAACATCTTCCTCGGGCTGGTCGCCCTGGTCGCCGCCCACTGGCTCGCCACCACACTGCCTGCCGGCAACCGCACCACGTTCCGGCTGGTGGCGCTGATCGTGGCACTACCCTTCGGCTACCGGTTCGAGCGCAATACGCGAAGCGGCGCCGCAGTGCGGGTGATCGCCGCGCTCGCCTCCGGTTGCCTTGGGACCGTGGCGCTCGGCCTGCTTGATATGGCGGTCGGCGGCGTCACCGCGCGATCGCTGAGCGCACCGGACGTCATCGCGTCCGTCGCTGCAATCGCACTCAGCCACTTCGCGGGCAGCGGGCTGGCGCAACTGCGACAACGCCGGGCCGAGGGGACGGGCGTTGCGCCACCCCACCTCCCAGCGGCGTTGTTGCCGCACCTGGAAGCGGCGCGGCTCAAGACAACCGCGGAGACGGTCAAGGCAATGTATGAGGCGGCCGCTCCGATCGCTGCCGGTGCCGCGGCTGTCTGGGCGGCATGCACGCACATCCTTTCCTGATCGCGTATTCGGACGCCGCATATGTCGCAAACGCAAACGCCAACACCGGTTGCCAAGGCGCGCAGAGGCGCCCACCTGACGCCGGCCGCGCTGATCGTCGCCGTGCTGTTCGTGACGATGATCGGGCTTTCGGTGTGGTACCTGACCCGGCAGGAACCGTTGGTGATCCAGGGCGAGGTGCAGTCGCGCACGTTCGACATGGCCGCACGGGTCGATGGACGGATCGGGCAGATCGTCGTGGCGCGCTCCCAGGACGTGGGCCAGGGCGCACCGCTGATCCACATCGACAATCCGGAACTGCTGGCGAAACAGCGACAGAGCGAGGCGGACCTGGGCGTGGCGCGAGGCCGAACTGGCGCGCGTCAGGGCGGGGTTCCGGCGCCGAGACGATCGCCGTGCGCAAGGCGGAGATCGACCGCGCCACGGCCGAGCTTACGCTGGCGCAGAAGACGTTCGACCGCACGCGGACAGCTGGTCGCCACGCACGATTCGCCGCAGTCGCAGTTCGACAAGGACAGCGCGGCGCTGACGCTGGCGGAACGCACGCTGGATCAGGCGCGCTTCGCCTACAAGGAGGCGGTGGCGGGCTTCACCCGCGAGGATCTGGCGATCGCGCTGGCCAAGGTCGACAGCGCCCAGGCCGACGTGGAGACGCTGCAGGCGCTGGTGGACCAGATGGTGGTCGTCGCGCCCGCCGACAGCCAGGTGTTCCGCATTCCCGGTGGAGGACGGCGAGTTCGTGCTGCCCGGCGTGCCGCTGATCTCGCTGGTCGACCTGCCGACATGTGGGTGCAGTTCGATCTGCGTGAGGACCTGCTGCGCGATCTCAAGGTCGGATCGAGGATCGACGTGCGGGTGCCCGCGCTCGGCGACCGGAGTCGTCGCGCTGGAGGTGCGGGTGATCGGCTCCAAGGGCGAATACACCGGCTGGCGCGCCACGCGGGCGAGCGGCGATTTCGACCTGCGCACCTTCGAGATCCGCGCCTACCCGACCGCAGCCGGTGCCGGGATTGCGGCCGGGCATGAGCGTCTACACCAACTGGCAGGCGCAACGTTCGTGACGTCCGCGCAAACCGGATTGTTCGCCGTTGTGGCGCGGGAAGTGCGCTGGATCCGGCGTGATCCGGTGGCGCGATTCCTGCTGTTCGGTGTGCCGTTGATCGCCTTCGCGCTGCTGGGTTTCACCTTCAGCCCCGCGGTGGTGCGCGGGCTGGCGATCGTCGTCGTCGACATGGACAACTCCGCAGACCTCGCGGCATGTTCGTGCAGACGCTCGCGGCGGCGCCGGGCATCTCGGTCGCGAGCGCGCCGACGATCTTGGCGCCGCCGCATCGGCGATCCGCGCCGGCCGCGCCATCGCCGCGGTCTATCTGCCGCCGGCGTTCGGCAAGGACGTGCTGGCGGGTCGTGCGCCGCGCGCCGTGTCGTTCATCAACACCCAGTTCTTCACGCCCGGGCAGCAATGCCGGCAAAGCCATCAACGATGCGCTTGCGGGCCGCCAGCGCCAGCGGTGGCGCCGGCGCGGGCGGTCACCGGCGGCCATGCGGACGCAGGTCCGGGACTGGTGCCCGAGGAATATGTGCTGGCCAATCCGGCGCTGAACTACGCGCAGTTTCTGCTGCGCGCGGTGCTGCCGACGGTGTTGCATGTGGTGATCGCGATCTCGGCGGGCTTCGCCGTCGGTTCGGAGTTCCGGCGGCGAAGCCTGCGCGCCTGGTGGGACATCTCGGGCCACAGCGTCGCGACGGCGTTGGTCGGCAAGCTGCTGCCCTATTACGTCGTGCTGATGCTGATGTTCGTGCTGATGGTCGGCATCCTCGACGTCTGGCTCGGCGTCAGCTTCCGCGGCAGCGCGCTGCTGATGGCGGTCTCGGCGACGCTGCTGATCGTCGCCTATCAGATGATCGGCTGCCTGATGCAGCTGCTGGCGCGCAACATGGCGCTCGGGCTCAGCCTGACCGGCCTCATCGTGTCGCCGGCTTTCGGCTATGCCGGCGTGGGTTTTCCGGTGCTGGCGATGGGTGCGTTCCCGCGCGCCTGGGGCGCGATCCTGCCGCTGCGCTGGTATATCCAGATCCTGTTCGACCAGGCGTCGCGCGGCGCCGCCCGGCATACGGCCGAACCGTTCGCATCCTGTGCGGCATCACCGTGTGCTGGCGTTGCTGGTCTGGTGCGTTTCGCTCCTGGTCCGGCGCGGCCTGGCGTCCGGCGAGGCCGAGCCGGCCGAGCCCGCGCCCGGCGTCGCCGGGGCGTTCGCGGCGAGTGGCGGCGCGTGCTGCGGATCGCGGCGTGCTCGGCTGTTCGTCCTGGCGCCGCGCTTACCGGTTTCTATCCGCAGCCCTATCTCGGGCAGATCGTGCGCAACGTCCCGATCGCGGTGGTGGACCAGGACAACAGCGAACTCGGCCGCGGGCTGATCCAGACGCTGCAGGCGCACGGCAACATCCGCGTGGCGTTGCTGGCGAACAGCTATCGCGAGGCCGAGGACGCGATCCTTGCCCGCCGCGCATTCGCGATCCTGGGCATCCCCGCCGATACCGAGAAGAACGTGCTGAAGGGCGTCACGGCGCGGCTGCCGATCTATGCTGATTCGACCTACTTCATCCTGTTCAATCGTGCACTGCAGGGCATGCTGGAAGCGGTGCAGGCCTATGCGATGGACGCGCTTACGCGCGGTGCGCGGTCCGACAGCGCCGGCGTGCAGGCCGCCACGCGTCTGGTTCAGCCGGTCGAACTGGTCCAGGTGCCGCTGTTCAATCCTACCGCCTCCTATTCCAGCTACGTCGTGCCGGCCGCCTTCGTGCTGATCCTGCATCAGACGCTGCTGATGGGCGCGGCGATGCTTGGCGGCGTCGGCGTTCGAGCAGGCGGCCGCAGCGGCAGAGCGGCGCGATGCGTCGCTGGCCGCGATCCTCGGGCAAGGTCTGGCGCATTGGACGATCTATCTGCCGGCGATGCTGCTCTACTTCGTCGTGATGCCGCGCGTGTACGGCTTTTCGACACTGGGCAGCGTCTGGGCGCTCGCCGCGCTCTCCATTCCGTTCATCCTGGCGACGAGCTTCCTGGGGCAGGCGCTCGGCCAGGTGTTCCGCCATCGCGAGACGGCGGTGCTGCTGGTGCTCGCGAGCAGCCTGCCGCAGTTCTTCCTGGTCGGCGTGTCGTGGCCCGCGGAGGCACTGCCCGGTATGTTGCGGCAGTTGCGCGAACTGCTGCCGAGCGTGAATGCGATCGACGGGATGGTGCGGATCAACCAGATGGGGGCGAGCCTGGCGGAAGTTCGGCCGGACTGGGAGCGTCTGTGGGGGCTCACGTTGCTTTATTTTGCTGTGGCCGCGGTTTGTGGCCTGTTGCGGGCAAACCGGACGCCGCGCCATGCCGCCGCTGTCTAAGGGCCTGCGCCTGGGCGCTGTACTGGTCGCGATCGCGGCAGCGGCGGCGTGGTGGGGTCTGACTCGATGCTGACACCGTGGAGCCGGTTGCCGGGATCGTCCGGACCACCGAGATCCGCATCGCGCCAGAGATCAGCGGCCATCTGGGCCGGTTCCTGGTCGAACCAGGCGCTGCGGTGCAGCGCGGGCAGGCGGTGGCGGTGCTGGACAATCCGGAGATGTGGGCCGCGGTTGGTGCCGCCCGTGCGCAGGTCAACCGAGCGCGCTCTGACCGTGACCGGGTCTATGCCGGCATGCGCGAGGAGCAGGTGCAGGGCCTGCAGCGAGAGGTCCTGAAGGCGCAGGCGGTGCATACCCAGGCTGTTCAGGAACTCAGCCGCGTCGCCATCCTGGCGACCCGATCGGATTCGTCGCAGGAAGCCCTGGACGAGGCACGCGCCGAGGAGGCGCGCAACGCCGCCGACATCGCGGTTGCCGAGGCCCGGTATGCAGCGGCGCAGCATGGCCCGACAGCGGAGGAGCGCGCCCTCGCCGACGCCACTCTTGCCGCGGCGGAAGCGGCGCGCGATGTCGTCGAAGCCCGTTCGGCGAAGATGCTGCTGCGGGCGCCGGTAGCCGGGACCATCGCCATCGAGGCTGCGGAGCCCGGCGAGGCCGTCGTGCCGGGCGAGCCGGTGCTGACCATGGTCCCCGAACACGGGATCTGGTTCGGGTTTAATCTGCGCGAGGACCGGCTGCACGGCTTGGCGATCGGCGCGGACGTCTCGGTTCAGGCCGGCGGCGGCAGCACCGCGATTGGCGCAAAGCTGGTCGAGCTGCGCGACCTGGGAGAGTTCGCGGTGTGGCGAGCGGCCCGCGCCACCGGTGACCACGACCTCAACACGTTTTTCCTGCGCCTGGATCCGGTTGCACCTGCGCCGGATATCAGACCGGGCCAGACGGTATGGCTGCTTCACTGACGGGCCCAACGCGTCGCGGGCGGACCCGATCCTTGTCCGGATTTTCCAACCAACGCCCGACCCTGGGGGCAGGCGGCCAAAGCGGCGATCTGCTTTACCGGTGACGGTGCCCTACAGTCCGGCCTCCCGCATCACCACCGCCGCCGCCCTTCGCCACATCCGGCCCGCCAGGCTGACCGGCTCGGCATCGATTCGCACTGTTCCGCGCCTGATGCCGAAACCTGCCGGCTTGCCGTCCGGCAACGCGAACGTCACCCGGTAGACCGCGGCCTCGGGCTTCAGGCGGCCGTCTGCTTCCCGCCGCACCGGCACGCCGCCGCCGTGGATCGAGGCCAGTTCGGGCCGGTCCACCAGCGGCACCGCGCCGGGGCTGACATTGCGGACCACAAGTCGGACGGTGGCCTCGCCATTCTCAGGCCGGAACCGCGCGGTTTCGCCTGAGTGGATGCGTGCGATGTCAGCCTCGTTCACCATCGCTTCGACCATCATTGCCGAGGGATCGACCAGGATACCGAGTTGCTCGCGCTTGGGCAGCCATACGCCTGTGGCTGAGTCGCGGGGGACGTCGACCAACCGCCCGGCGAACGGCGCGCGCACAACCATCTGCGCTTCCCGCGCCTGGGCGTCGCGCAGGCGGGCCAGCGCGCCCTCCAGTTGCTGCCACGCCACCGGCACGTCGTCAGCGGCCGCGACGTCGAAGGACTGACCGAGCAACTTTGCCTTCAGGCCGGCGATTTCCACTTGCGCGGAGGCTTCGGCATGCGCGGTGTCCGGGTTGTCGAGAGTGAACAATGTCTGGCCGGCAGCGACCGTTGCTCCATCGGCGCTGACCTCGGCGAGGCGGCCCGGTTCGGGCGTGATCACCGCGATCTGACGTTCCGCCCGCAGCAGCGCCGGTGCGAAGACCGATCCGCGCCAGGGCAGCACGACGATCGCCACCCCGACGCCGAACACCGCGGCCGTCAGCCAGGCCCGCCGGGCCATTCCGCCCTGGCGCAGACGCCGCGGCCATGTCGCGAGTTCGGCCACGATGGGCCGGGCGATAAACCAGCCCACTTCAACCGCCATCAGAAACAACCCCAGCAACTTGAAAGTCAGGTGATAGACGAGCACCGCGATGCCCAGGAACAGGCCCAGGCGGTAGATCCAGCAGGCGATGGCGTAACCGACCAACAAGCGGCGGCGAGGGAGCGGCACATGCTCCGGTGCCGGATCGCCAAAACCGAACAGGAGCTCCCGCAGCCACCAGCGGGCGATGGCGAAGGACCGTTCCTGCAGGTTGGGTTCCTCCAGCCAGTCGGACAGCAGGAAGTAGCCGTCGAAACGCATCAGCGGATTGATGTTGACCACCAGCGTGATCAGCCAGGTCGAGCCCGACAGCAGGAAGGCGGCGCTGCGCGACGGACCGTCCGGCAGGACGCTCCAGGCCAGCGAGGCAGCGACCGCCAATACCAGTTCCGCCATCACACCGGCCGCGTCGATCAGCAGGCGCTGATGGCGCCCGGTCAGCCGCCAGGCGTCGGTGACGTCGGTCCACAGCATCGGCCACATCACCAGCAAGGCGACGCCCATGCCTGGCACGCGGCAGCCCAGGCGCTTGGCCATCATGCCGTGGCCGAACTCGTGGATCGCCTTCGCGAATGCCAGAGCCAGGCCCACCTCCGCCGCGCCCTCCAGCGAGAACAGGTGCATGAAGGAATGGGTGTAGGTTTCCCACTGCCGTCCGATCAAATAGAACCCAAGCAAAGCCAGGCACAGCAGCGCAGTCACGAAGCCGGGCGTAAAGACAAATGACAGCAGCCGCACCGCACGGCCGAGGATTCGGTCGGGGTCGATCAGCCGGACGCGAATGAACAGGTAATTCTTGAGCAGCCACATGGCGGGTGAGAGGCGGCGCGCGTTGGCCTCGGCCGCCAGGTTCTTTGCCGCGGCCGGACCGACGGCCTGCAGCAGCCGGCCTTTCTGGGCGAAGCGCATGACGTCCAGCACATCCGCCTCAGTCACCGGCAAGGTGGTGGATGAGCGAACGGCGTCGGCGATCGAGGCGGGGCGGCCGAGGCCCCAGCGGACCAGGATCTCGAACGCCAGCCGGCCGATGCGCAGGTAGCGGTGCAGGGCGGGATCATACAGGGTCCAGGTCGGCGCCCCGTCGCGCGCGGCCGGTCCCGGCATCAGTCTTATCTCCTCCCGCAGCGGCGGCAGCCGGAACGGCCTTGCCGCCGCCTCGGGGCCTACAGCGACAGCCATTCGCGCACCACGGTCAGCGGACGCCGCAGCACCCACAGGATGAACGGCCGACGCTCGCCGTAGATCTTCGCGGTTCCTTTCAGGCCCAAACGCAGTCCGCTTGTGTCCAGACTGGTTGTATCTGAGCGTGTCGCTTCCAGATTGGCCCTTGCGGTATAGGCGAGCACACCCTCGGCGTTGAGCGAGGACGCATAGCCGACGTCGGCCAACACGCCGCGCGCCGGATGGTCTGGCGCGATGTTCGGGAAAAAGACGACCTCCGCGTCCTTATCGAACGTCACCACGTCGGCGACCGGCACGGCGATATCCAGGGCGTTGCTGACCGGCGCGGCCAGGACCATGATCCGTTCGCCCAGTGTCACCGGACGGCCGATCCACTGATGAGCGTCATCGAAGACGGCGACGCCATCGGCCGGCGCAACGACCTCGGCCCGTGCCAGCATGGTGCGGTTGTAGTCGGCTTCAAGCTGGGCCTGGTCGATCTTTGCACGCAACAAGGGCAACTTGCCCTTGGCCTGCGGGTCGTTGAACGCCTGCTGCGAGGCCTCGGCGTACTCGGCCCGGGCGATTTCCAGCGCCTTTTCCGAGACCTCGGCCTTGGCCCGCCGTTCTGTCGTTTCAAACGAAAGTAGCGGATCGCCTTTGTGCACGGCGGCGTTCGGCGTCACGCGGACGGCGTCGACAACCCCATCGAACGGCGCACGGATGGGAAATGGCGCCAAGGCGACGACCTCGGCCGGCGCGAGCACGGATGAGCGGATGGGGGCGAAGCTTGCCGCCACGGCCAGCAGGACAGCACCGGCCTGCCAAAGCCGTCGCGATGGCAGTCGCCGTATGTGGCGACGCGACAATTCCGTCGCTGCCAGCGCCAGCCCGTAGGTGCCGGCGACGGCCTCCAGCAGTTGGTGTTCGCCGGGATGGAACGGGTCCTGGCGGCCCAGCAGCAAGCCACCACTGAGGCCGCCACGGGGATCGGCCAGCGGCAGGAACAGGGCTTCGGGCGGAAACCATTCGGACCATGCCTCCGGCGAGACGCCGACCAAGGCGGGGTTGACCACGAACGGCGCCTCCGCGTCACGCGTGACCAGCTTTTCGGCGGCGGGCAGGACGGTCTGCAGGAATTGGGCATACGGGCCACCCGGCTCGACCGTTGCTACCCCGGAGACGGCAACAAGTGCGCCGCGTCGCCACAGGGCCGCCTGCTGGTACGACACGACATCGGTGGTATCGTTGACCATCAGATAAGTCAGCTCCGCACCCCGGGCCGCCCGTGTGCGGCGTTCCAGATCGAGCAGCGCCGACAGGCGAAGCAATTGCGGATTAAGCGCCGGCGCGTTCATCGGATGCCCGCATGCGCCACCCCGGCCTGCGGCTCCAGCGCCGCCTTGCCGCTCATGCCCGCCAGCAGTTCGGGCACCGGATCGGTCAGGTGGCCGTAGGCCTTGACCGACTGGCTGACCGCGTCCACCTTGCCGGAGAGACGGTCGATTGTTGCTTTATAGACATGGCTGGTTTCTTCGACGGTGACGCTGAACGGCGTTCCGGGGGCCAACCAGGACAGCCAGCGTGACGGGACGATCAGCTCCAGATCCAGGGTGCGGTCATCCAGGATCTCCAGCAGCGGCTGTCCCAGTCCGACGAACTGGTATGGACGCACCGCGACGGCGGCCACGCGGCCTGGAAACGGCGCCTTGACGACGCAGTTTTCGACCTGCGCGGTGGCAGTCTGCACTTCCGCCGCAGCTTCCTCGACCTGGGCCGCTGCGACGTGGAAATCGAGACCAGACCCGGTTCCCAGGCTGTGCAGCTTGCTGTTGGTCGACAGGATCTCCCGCTTTTCCGTCAGCAGTGCCCTTGCGTGGGCCAGCGCGCCCTCTTGCTCGCCGCAAACGAACCGGGCGATGACCTGACCCTGCTGGAAACGGTCGCCATCGCGCAGCGGGAAATCCGCCAGCCGGCCGGACATTGGCGATCCCAGGTTGGCCGCGTTGTGGGCGACAACCTGGACCCGGATATCGTGCCAGCCGGCATCCGCTGCGGCCGCATGTGGGGGCGCCATGTCATCCAGTGCGCTGGGTGCGGCATGGGCCGCGCCAACTGCGCATGGAACAGCCAGCAGGGCGAGGACGCGGAGGAGGAAATCAAGTCTCATGGCTGAAGGTCTTTCTGGTTGCCGGCGCTTGGCCGGACGCAGCAGGGCCGCCCGATATTGATTTTGCGCGCGGGCGCCCCGCCACCCCTGCGCGCATACCGGTCAGCCCTTCGGGCCGCCGGCATAAGAGCGTTGCAGTCGGATTTGTTTCAATACCGAGTGGAAGCGTCCGCCAGAACGGTCGCCGGCGTTTCGACTGACGCCACGGTCGGCAAAAGTCGCGGCATCTCGCCATGCGTCCAGGGCGCAATTGCCTGACGAACGCTGACCGTCAACTTGTCCAGGTCGCTGATGTCGACATCGGGCGACACCAGATCGACGCCGGTGGCGATGTAAAGATTGGCCAGCGCCGTATAGGCATCCGCCAAGGCGCGCCCACGTTCGAAGTCCGCAGCCATTGCGCCAAGTTCGCGGCGTACCCTGGCGGCTTGCGACTGGGCCTCGGCATCGGCTGCGCCGGCGGTCGCGTCGGACAGGTCGCGCTGCAGCTTGTCGAGTTCGGCCGCGGTATTCAGGTCGTCCACGGCGTTCTGGTATTCCTGCATGCTGAGGTTCACCTGCGTCAGCACCGCGACGGCCAGTGCCAGCCGCCGAGCCTTGGCGACCTCGACGGCGCTTTTGGCGGCATCGATGGCTTTCGGGCCCTCGATCAGGCTGAACAGGTTGTAGGTCGCGCGAAGCCCGAGTTCGCCCCAGGTGTTGTTATACAGCAACCTGTTGCTGTCATAATTCAGGCTACCGAGGATGCCGACGCCTGGCAGCATCTTGATGATTTCCTTGTAGATGTCCTGCCGGTCGATCTTTTCCTGGTAGGCTGCCTCACGCAGCTCCGGTCGCAGGTTCAGGCTGGTTTCTTCCAGCGCCGAGGCGTCCACCATTGGCGGCTTGCTCAGCATCGACGTCGGCGCCGATGCGATGGGAATGCGGCTGTTGATCGGCACGTTGATCAGCGTGGCCAAGCGCACCTGCGACGTCGCCAGTTCGTTCTTCATGTGGCGAAGCTGGGAGATGATCTCGAGCAGCCCCTGCTGATACTCCAGTGCCTGCGCCCTTGGCTGCAACCGGCGGCGGGCGGACTCCCGCGACGCTTCCAGCATGTGCTGCGCATCGGCCACCAACGGATCGAGCTTGGGCAGCAGCACCTGCGCGACCGAGGCCTTCCAGTAAGCCTCCTGAACGCCCTTGACGATGTTGTCGATCACCTTGCGCCGGCGCTCCACCGCGACAAGTGCGCGATAGCCCTGCTGCCGCGCCTGGAAATAGCCGACGCCGACATCCAGCGCGTTCCAGGAGAACTGCAGCGAGGCCGAGGCCCGGTTGGGTTCTTCCGAGTACGAGTAGTCCAGTGATTGTTGCCCGGTAATAACGTCGATACTGCGAGCGGCGTTGTAGTTGCTACGCCAGCTATAGCCGGCGCTTGCGGCCAGGCGTGGCAGCATCTGCATCAGGGCCAGATCGATCTGGCGTTCCTGCAAGGTCTGCTCGACACGGGTCAGTTCCGCATCGTAATTGTATTTGAGCGCCCGGGCGATGGCATCTTCCAAGTGCAGCGGGCCGGTGACCGGCTGATGGCCGTTCAGCAGGATGTTATGATCCTGACGGGCTCGGTCGGCGTGTTCGGCTTCCGATATCGGATCAGGCCTGACCCATCCGCAGGCACTCAACGCAAGCGGGGCCAGCAGCAGCAGGGCGGCGCCCGACATGCGGGATCTGGCAGAACGTTTTGCAGACATTGAGATCAATCCTTTGACTTCCGGACAGGCCGTCATCGTGCTGACGGTGCAACCTGATGACGGCCTGTCGCCTTGTGTGTTTGCATGGTCGGCACGACCATGCTCCGGACGGCTGAAGGGTCAGCCGGCCGGCTTGTTACGAACCAGATCTTCGAGTTTATCGAGCAAGCCGCGGGCGCGGCCCCAAGCCGACATTGGCCCGGCCGCATGCAAATCGGACGAGAAGCCGCGCGCCGGGCCTGCTGGAGGTGGCGTGCGGTTCACCGCATCCCCCCTGGCCGGTCCGCGCCGCTGCGCCGCGCCGCCCATGGCATGATCCGCATCTTTCGTCGGGCTATCCCGGTGACTGACGATAGGCGGCTGTGGTGCGGGCGGCTTCGGTGCGGCCACCTTCATCCAGGCAGCCGTGGCCTGCCGCAGGCCGTGCGACGGGTCACCGGCATGCAGCGGCAGCGTCAGAGGCCGGTGCCTTCCCGGCTTAAGCAGCCCGACCAGGTCGTCCTGGTTGCGGCCGATCAGGATATTGAAGGTCGCATCGGCGGTGTTGCCAGCGACGTCGCGCGCCCGGATCAGTATCTCCAGCCGTCCATACGCATTGCGTGGCGGCGTGCCGGAGAAGGTCAGATCGTTGGCGTTGAAAGTGATCCAGGACGGCAACGACGATCCATCCGGCAGCTTTGCCTCGTAGGTCAGTTGCGCCTGCGGCAGGCTGTCCTGGAAGATGTTCGGCGGCACCGAGATGACCGCGTGCTGTTCGACGATGATGAAACGATTGGCGACTGATCCAACCAACGAAATATCCGGGATCAGCGGCCGGCCGAGGAAATCGTCGCCGGTCCAGAACTGCAGCCCGGTCGGATCGTGGCGGGTGAAGTCATCCGGAAATCCGCTGTTGAACGCCACGGCCCGCTCCACCGGGGCATCGGATCGAACCGGGGTGAATGGATTGACTTGCGTGTTCAACGCGATCGTCGTGGCGGAAAACGCGCTGGATCCGCCAACCGTTGAAATATCGACGCCGGTGAGAGCCGCCAGCGGGACGCCGCCGGCGCCTTCCATGCCGAGTTGCGCGCCGGTCAGGCCTGGGGCAACCGCGGTGTTGGAACTGTCGATGAGATTGACGGCCAGTGCCCCGGGTTGTCCGGAGAAACCGGGGGCGGGCAGGAATGCGAGCCGGGCACCCCCGGGCAGGATCACCGCATCGGACTGCGACACGTTGGTTGGGATCGTTGTCCAGGTATGGCCACCGTCGACGGAATACTCCCAAGCGCCCTGGGCAGGGGTCGCGGCATTGCCGGTCACCGCGACGCCGGCGAAGCCGTTGGACACCGACCCCATGGGATTGGCGCCGGGCGCACGCTGGCCGTCGAGCGGATCGGTGAAGCCGCCGTTGAACAACTGGGCAACCGTCCCCCCAGTCGGGTGCAGCTGGGTGGTATCGACCGGCGGCAGCATCGCGACGCCGACAGCAACCGGGGCATTGTTCACGTTGTCGATCATCAATGGCAACGTGTCGGTCGCGATCGAGTAGGCGGTCGCCGCCGTGTTGTTGGCCGCCGCCTGACCGAACGCGGACACCCCGCCCAGGTTGGGCTGCGTCCCATTGGCGGTGCCGTCGAAGCCGTCCCAGGCACGGAAGGTGATCGCGTTCGGCACCTGACCGTTGAAGTCTGTTGCGTTGGGCTGGAAGGCAATGCGCGCGGTCGGTGAAAGATCCAGCGGCCGGGTCGGTGAAATCGTGGTTGGGAACGCCGTCCAGGTCGTCCCATTGTCGGTCGAGAAATACCATGTGCCAACCGACCGGCCGCCGGCGTCGGTGGTGCTATAGGCGGTGACGGCGATGCCCGGCGCCGTACCGACCAGGCCGTTGGTGAGGCCGGCACCATCGGGATCGGTTACGTTGCCAGGGTGATGCTGAGGCAGACCAACCAACTGGCTGACCAGCGAACCGGCCGGGCCGACCGGCACCGTGGCGGCGCCGCCCTGATATTCGGTCGAATCGGGCAGCGAAACAACGACTGTATTGTCCAATACAGGCGAGTCATTGACCGGAACGACCGCCACGGTCGCGTGCTCACTCGCCGTGTTCGCACCTGATGTCAGGGTAACGGTGATATCCCGCGTCGTCGTGTTCGGGACGTCACTTGAAGTCATAGTATTGCACCGAGCGGATGGCGGCCTGCCAGGCACCGAGCGTCGGGGTGTGGCCGGCGACCGGGTTGAGGGTGAGTGTGCCGTTGCTGTAGGTGCCGGTGATGTCCGCCGTGTTGGTGAAGGTCAGCACATCCTCGGGGCGCACGTTGGCGATGCTCAGTGTCACCTGGGACGGCGCGCCGACGGTGTGGGCGACGCTGCTCAGGTCAATGGCCGGATCGACGCTTACGGCCGCGGCTGCGGGGCTGGCGTCGTTCGGCTCAAAGAACGTCGTGCTGGAGGCAGCTGCCCGGACGTCGATGGTTGTGGTCAGCACATTAGACAGCATGTCGCCGCCGGGACCCTGGTCATGCGGACCGCCGGGGTCGACCGCGTTGCCGTTCAGCGCCACCGGATCGTTGTTGGCATCGTCGATCTGGGCACCGATGACGGCGCCCGGGACCAGTGGATTGCCGGCCGGGCTGAAGATGTAGGCGATGCCATTGAGGACGGCATCGACGGTATTGGCCGACACGCCGGTGGCCGCGAACTTGACCGTGAGCACACCGTTGGCTTCGATGTAGGTGCCGACTGTCGCGCCGGCCAGCAGCACGTTGCCGCTGCCCGACGTGCCATTGCTCAGCGACACGCCCTGGGTTGGCGTTCCGGTGCCGGTGAACAGGTCGTTTGCATCCGGCGTGGCAACGGCCCCGACATAGCGCTGCAGCGTCAACGTCGTGCCGGAGAAGTCGTGCGCGAAATTCCCGTCAAGCTCGGCGTCGGATACGGTGGCGGTCGGGAACGGCACAACCGGCGAGCCGGCCTGTTCGGGCAACGTCCCGGGTGTGGCACCCGCGAGAACCGGTGCGGTATCGTGTGGGCTCCAGAAATTGAACACGAGATTTCCGGGCGTGAGGTTCGGCACCAGCGTGACGACTGGCGCGAGCGGGTTCACACCGGACGCCACCCATCCGGGTATCTGGATCGCCAGGGCCGGTCCATTGTCGAGCGCATCACCCGCCGGTGCATTCGGGGTCGTCGGCGTAACCGCGATTGCCACCGGCTGGCCGTCGCCGGGCACGAGGACGACGAAGTGCCCGGTGCCGTCTGTCGTCGTGCTCTCGGTCCCGGTCTGACCGGGGAATGTGACTGTCACTTGCTGCGAGGGAAGCCCGACCAATGGGTTGCCGGCGCCCACCGTGTTTGCGAGGTCCTGGTTGACCGTGCCCGACACGACGTCCAGCCCGGCAGTTGCAGTCGCCACGTAGACAGGCGGCGTCAGGGTTGTGCCGGCCAGCGTCTCCTGGCCTGCCGTCTCGTGCGCCGGGGTCAGCGCATTCCAGGTGACGACCGCGGTTGCCGTCGCATCCGACACCGCCGTGGTGATCTGGCTGGCCGGGATCGTTACGGTATAAGTAAAACTCTGTGTGCCATTGGTCGCCGGCAGGCTCGCCACGACCAAATCGAACTCGCTACCGTTGCCCGATGCGCTGGTAACGGCGTTGCCTCCGCTGGTGCCGCGATAGATTACGCTGCCGACACCCGCGCCCGGATCGGTCAGGCGGACATTGTAGGCTGGACCGCTGCCAGTATTGGTCGCCGTGTCGGTGTAAGTGACGGTCACCGTGCCGTCGGGATTGTAGACGATGTCGTCTACAAGCTTCGTCAACGCCACGTCGGGGGCGACCACCTTGACATAGTCGTGCAGCGTGCTGACCGAGCTGCTGTTGGCCGTGGCATTCATTGCCGACACGAGCGGGGTGCCGCCGGCTGTGCCGTCCACCACCACGGCGTTGAACTCCACAACGATGTAGTTGGCCTGCGGCATGTGGTCGTTATTGGCCAGCCCGCCGATGTTGAAGGTGACGGTCTGTCCGGAGACGCTGATCGCCCCGGCATCGAGCCGGGCAGACACCGGGTCGGTGGCGCCGAGGCCGAGGCCGAGGGCGTTGAGGTTGACCGCGGTGCTGCCAGCGGCGACTTGCAGTCCGGTTCCGGTCAACGTGGTGATCACGTCGCCATTCGGGCTGACCAGCAGGACTTTGGTTGATCCGTCATTCTGGTAGGTGAGGCCGGCTGGCAACGTCGCGGTCAGGGCGATGTTGCTGTTCTGGCCTTCGGGGATCTGCAGCACTTCCCGCATGCGCACGATTTCGCTGTCGGTGGCGGTTACCTCGGCGGGCTGCGTCCGTCCGTTCGGGTCGAAGGCGGTGCCCAGACCGGCGGTCGCGTTCGATTCGCCAACGATCGAGAGGTCGGGCGTGATGATCCCGACACTGTTGCTGACATTGCCCGGAGCGCCGGAATACGGCTGCGCCTGCGGGTTGACCTTGCCCGCACTGTCGAAGGTGGCATTCGCGGGCAGCGATTCCCATGCCGGTTTTGCCGCGACCGTCAGCGCTGTTCCGGCCGTCAGGTTGTCGTTTACCGTGGCCCGGAATGTGAACACACTGGTCGCACCCGGCGCCAAGGTGATGCCATCGACGGCATTGCCGCTGCCAGACGCGCCATTCGAACCGACATTGCCGGTTGTGACATCCTGCGCGGCCGAACCCCCGGTCTGCACGAGACTACCGGGGACATAGGTCAGGCCAGCGGGCAGCCCGAGGGTGGAGCCGAGATCATAGGCCGTGGCGGACGTCGAAGAATTGGTGAGCGTGAGCTGGTAGGTGATCGGCTCGCCGCTATAGACGTTCTGCCCGAGCGTTACGGCGGGGTTGGGCAGTTCCGTTATGGTTGAGGTGACCTGTGGATTCGTCACGGTAACAGTATTGGCGACGCCCGAGGCGTTTGCGGTGGCGGTCGTCGTGGCGAGGTTCGTCTCGGTGGCCTTGGTGTAGCTGATCCCCTCGTTGGTCGCGGCGAAACTGTCGGTCAGCGTGGTATCGTGGCTGCCTGGATTGGTGCCCCAGCCGCTGGTGTCGATCGCCGCGCCTGAGCCGGGCACGATTGCCTTGTAGCTGATCGTGATCGTCCCTGGTGCGTCGCCGCCGCTGGAGGTCGGGGTGACAGTATAGTCCGTGGGCGGCAGGGTTAGTTTGTTGCCGTTGAAACCAACCTGGGCAGTGATGTCCGTGCTGTGCCCTGTGTTGTCGGTATAGGTCGCCGTGTAGGTTCCCGGTCCGGTCAGCAAGGTCAGCCCGGCGGGCAGGATGTCGATGGGCTCGACCTGGGTGTTGACGCCCTGCGGCAGGGTGATGGTGGCGTTGAGGCTGACCGTTTCACCTGGTACGACCGTGGCGTTATGGGTGCTGAAGGTGTTGCCGGGAATCCCGGCGGTGGGCGCGGATGCATCGACCGCGCCGGTGATGGTGTCGGTGATAGCGGGTGCCAGGGTGACGACGGTGGCGGTATCGGTGAGCGCGGCGCCAATCGCCGGATCGTCGGCGAAGTTTCCGTCGGTGCCATAAACCGGCAGCGTCAGCGTGTAACCGGAGCCGTTTGGTACGTACAGATCCTGGTTGGTCCATGCGACCAGGGTCGCCTCGCCGGTCAGAGCCGCGCCGGTCGGCGTCAGGGGCGGCAGCTTCACGTCGTAGGTCACGTAGACGATGTCGCCAGCCGACCCAGTTGCGGTCATGGTCGGCGTCGCGGTTGGATTGGCGCCCGGAACCGCCAGCAGCAACCCGGTGGAGAAATAATCGTTGATCGCGGTGGCACCCGTGACAACGGCGCCGGTTTTCGGGTCGATCGTCTCCAGGACCGTGCCGTCGCCGCGGGTGAACGTCAGCTTGGACACGTCGCCGGTGGTGAACGCCTGCGACAAGGCATCCTTCAGAATGACGTCATAGGCCGCGTAGTGACCGGCGTTCTGCACAACGTCGGCGATACGAACGGTATCGCCCGCCTGTGCGCCGGCGACGTCCAGATTGTCCTGAGCGGGCGTCGCCACACTGGGCACTGTCGCGCCGGCGGCGAAGACCCCGGGGCTGCCGGCGGCGGCGAACAATGTCGGTGCGTTCGCCGCTGCTCCGCCCATCGTCCATACGATACCGGACGTTCCACTGACGTCGCTGCCGCTGCCGTTGACGACAGACACCACGCCTTGCTCGACCTGGAGCAGCGATGGCTCGTTCAGCAACACTGTCCGCGTCGCCTGGGCGGCGATGACTGGCGCCACGGCCGGCGTGTAGTTGGAATCGCCTTGGGCGGTCAGATGCAGGCCATCGGCGAACGGCTGATGCGACGCGGTAACCGCGAAGTCAATCGTAACGGTTTCGGTGGCACCCGTCCCGGGCGCGGCATTGTAGTATGTCTTGTTGCCGGGCGCCGACAGGCTGAAGGATACGCTGTTGGACGGCTCTACCCCGACGCCCCCGGTCACCGACACGCCGGCCAGACCGGAACTCAGGCTGTAGGTGTATTGTCCGGACGACAGCGCCGCCGCCGGTGTTGCATTGTAGTTGAATGCCGAGGAGCCGGTGCCGGCGAAGTCGCCCGCCGTCGTGGCGTCCGGCGTGCCAGGGTGCAGCACCGAAAACACCGGTTCAGGCACATAGGCCGTCAGGTTGAGGCCGGCGAAATCGCCAGGCGATGCCAACGAATAAGTCATTTCGTAGACGACGGTGTCGCCCGGGGCGATGGTCTGGCCGGTGAATGCCACGCCGTTGACGTATTTGACCGCCAGCGCGTAGCTGCCTTCGGGCAGTGAAGCGGTTTGCGTGGCGGTGTTGTCGGAAATCGGGTTCGCGGTGACCGTGTAGGTGCCGCCGGCGTAGTCGTACAACCCGGTGGCGAAATCCGCCGACGTCGCGCTGCTTGTGCCGACGGGATCCGATTCACGCAGAAACCCGCCTGCCCCGGAGACCTGGTCTACAGCGGTGGGATACCGGTCGAGCACTGTCGCCGCAAACGCAACGCTTCCTGAGCTGCCGGCGCCGTACTGGCCTGGCAACAAGCCACCGACGTTGAAGCTAAGCGCGGTCTGGCCGGTCGGCGTGGTGCCTGACGTGCCGCCGTCGAAGGCGTAGGTCATGAACGGTCCGTTGCCGCCGGCCTGCACCGTTTCAGACGTGGAGGTTGAATTGCTCACCGGATCGGCGAACTGGGTCGTCGTTTCGGTATTTGCGGTGATGTCGAAGGCGGCGTTGCTGACGGAGACCCCGCCGTTCTTGCCGCTGACCGTCAACAATGGCAGGACCGTCGGGTCAAACGTCAGTCCATTGCCCAGGACCGCACCGAGGTTAAGCCCCTGGACACCGAAGTAATCCGAAACCTCGAACTTCAGCGTGTAACCGATGTCCTGGGTCGGCAGCGCGGTGGCTGTGCTTTCCACCAGTTGCACCGCCAGTGACTTGGCATCGAAGGTTGCGCCTGAAACGTCCCCTGTTCCGCCGACCGGCACTGCATTCCAGGCATCGGCGGCAAACGTATAGGCCGGCGACACGGTGATCGCGACCGGTGCGCCGGTGGACGGATCGAGTATGGGTGTGCCCGCGACATGAGAGCCATCGGAGGACCGGTACACCTGCGGCACATAAGCCGAGAAGCCGACCGTTTCGGTAGCGGGCAGGCTGGCGTAGTTCACCGTCAGCGTCTGCTCCGTGCCACCGGTCGCGGGCGTGCCGGTGATCGTCGCCACACCACCGCCGCTGGCGGTTGCCGGACCGGTTTCAATGATTTCGTCGGGCAGAACCAGCGACAGCGACAGGTTCCTGATGGGGGTATTGGTCGCCGTGATGGCGGGTGCCGGCTCGATGTTCAGCGTGTATTGCACTGGGAAGTCCGGACCGGTCGCGGTTTCGCCCTCACCGGGCTGGGTGCCGACCGTCAACCAGCTTTCGATCAGTGCGACCGTTTCGCTGGACCCGACCGTCGTACCGATGACCGGCGTTCCACCGGTTGCCACTGCGCCATACCGGAAGCCGGCGCGCGCCTCGATCGGCAGCGTGGTTCCAACAAGCGCGCTGTCGTTGGACATCGTGAAGCTGGCGTTGATGCCGACCGCCGGCTCCCCAGGCGTGAAACTGCCATAGGGCAGTTCGAGAAAATAGACTGAGCCAGAAACGATACCGCCTGGTGCGGTCTCGGTCGCATGGGTAAGCGGATTGGTGAAACTGCCATCGACGGCGATGGTTGCTGACAACGTGGCGATCGACGAACCGCTGGACGTCGGCGTCCCGGCCATGGTGAGTGCAGCCGGCGCGAACAGCTCGACAAACGGGCCGTAGCCGGTGGCGTTCATTGCCGGATTGGTAAAGCTCATGGTGACATTGATGGTGTCGCCAAGCAGGATGGTTCCGGCCGCGGTATGTGGCAGGGTGCCCGTCGCCGACAGCGAAACGACCGGGTCCGGCGTATCAAGGACGCCCGAATAGGCCGCCACTGCCGCTTTGGCGAACGGCAACAGGTCGTCGTGCAGATGACCGGTGGTGACTTCGAGGTTCCAGTTGCCACCCAACGTAGCTGATCCTGTTGCGTCGGACGACCCGCCGATTGTCGCACCGGTCAGCGTGTGCATATCGGCGACGAACGCGGCGCCGGCACTGCCCTGGGCCACGTCGCAGCCCCAGAAGGCGATATCGGCGTGGGTTGAGAGCGACGCGCTCCAGGCGGCGATCTCCGGCGCCCGCGCGGTCAGGGTCGCCATGTCGAGCGTACTGCCGGCCAGTGTGACGGCGCCCGGCGTGCCGTCGGTCAGAAACTCCAGGTTCTTCACGCCGGTCAGGCCGGAAAGCGCCCGGGTGACCTGGGTAATGCCGTCCTTGGCGGGATCCAGCAGCACCACGTCGACGCCGGGTTTCACGCCCGTCACAAGGCTTTGCCAATTCGTGACACTTGGATCAACGATCAGCACAGTCGTGATGTTCGAGGCCGCGGCCGTTGCTGGCTCGTGCGCCATCGGCGGGGATGCCGGGCCGGGCACTTCCTCGGACCTTACAGGTGCCGCATGGGTCTCCGGATGCAGCGGGTCGTGGGCGTCCACGTGGGCGCCATGATGACCGATAGCACCGACACTGCCATCGAACAGATAGCGTTGCTCTAAAATCAGCTTCACGCTTGACCCCACGATCATTTCGGACACAGCGCAGCGACCCGGCGAAGCGACGCGGCCCGGGACAGCTACTCACGAGGTCGTGAAACTGGCAGTTTCAGTTTATGAAGACAACATAAAAGTGATTATCACAATTTGGTTCCGATTTTGATCTAATATTGTCACAGTGCTTTGAATGATATCAATTTCTGTAGTATAGGTCCGCATAACGCTCGGTTTTGGAACTAATTCGGAACGTAATTGGCAGCGTAACGGCCACACTAGGCGAATGGCACCAAAGCCATCCGTCTAGTGCAACATTGGATTATCTCGTTACTTGCTCACCGCAACGACAGCGCGATCACACAAGCCGAGCGTCCAGTGTGATAGTGGCGTTGAGCACCTGCGACACTGGGCAATTTTCCTTGGCGCCACGGGCAAGTTCCTGGAATTTAGCGTCTTCCAGTCCTGGTACTTTTGCCTTCAGCACCAGATGAATTGCGGCAATCTTCCAGCCACCCGGCACCTGCTCCATCGTCAGGTTGGCCTCGCAATCCATGCTGTCGGGCGGATGACCGGCGCCGCTGAGCTGAAACGCGGTCGCCATGCTGAAGCAGCCTGCATGAGCGGCAGCGATCAGTTCTTCCGGGTTGGTGCCCTTGCCGTCACCGAACCGGGCGTTGAAGCCGTAGGGGGTATCCTTCAGCGTCCCGCTCTGGGTTGTCAGGCTGCCGGTGCCATCCTTGCCCGACCCTTGCCATTTCGCCGATGCATGCCGCTTGATCTGAGCCATATGCCTGCTCCTGTGATTACGGATCAGCCGCCCGGTTGGGCGACCGCCAGGATATGGGGCTAAACCAGGGCGACCGCGAGGTCACGGCACATCAAGGATTGGTTCCGACGGGGAGCTGGTCGTTTCGATCCCGTCCTACTCCGCGGCCATTGCCACCCGCGCGGTTTCTTCGCGTGCCCATACCGCCGTGTCGTGGAACACCGCCCCGCCCCATGGCGGACCCGGCTCGTCGCTCGTCAACGCATTTATCCCAATCCCGCCTTCGAAACTTTCGCTCGGCCAGATACTCTCCGACACCAGCACGCCGACCTGCTGGCCGACCGCGATACGCACATGCAGCACGACCTCGCCGCGAATATTGCCAAGCCGGATCTTCGAACCATCCGCCATCCCGAGCTTCGTGGCGTCATCGGGATGCATTAGTACCGTGGGCCGTCCTTCGCGTTGCTTGCTCGACGCCATCTCGGTAAAGCTGGTGTTGAGGAAGCTGCGGGCTGGCGCGGTGACCAGACGAAACGGTGCGTCCTCGCCGGCAGCCTCGATATTCGCCATCTGGTCAGGCAGGCCCGGCATTACGCCGTGCTTGTCGCCCAGCGATTTCCAGTCGGGAGCGAAATGGAAACGGCGGTCCGCGGTGGGGAATCCATCGAGGAAATGCGCCTCCCGGAACGGCGGCGTCGCATCGATCCATCGCTGTTCCAGCACCGTTCTGGCGTCAGGGTACCCGGATGCGCCCAGGGTCGCGTCCACCAGTTCCATCGCGGTCATGTCGAAGCCGCGATGGCGTGCGCCCAGGTGCGATGCGAGGCCCTGGATCACCTCGTGATTGGAGCGACATTCACCAGGCGGTTCGATCAGTTTGGGACCGATCTGAATATGGCTGTGGCCGCCAGCCTGGTAGATGTCATCATGCTCCAGGAACATTGTCGCGGGCAGCACGATATCCGACCAGCGGGCAGTTTCCGTCATGAACTGCTCATGCGTGGCGACGAACAGGTCATCGCGTCCGAAACCACGTCGCACGCGATTGCTGTCCGGGCAGACCGTGAGCGGATTCTGGTTCTGGATCAGCATGGAATGAATTTGCGGGCCGTCGCCGAGTTCCGTCCGGTCGCCGGTGAGGACGCTGCCGATGCGGCTCATGTCCAGGATCCTGACCGACGCATCCACAGCGTCCAGGCCCTCGATCAGGGTCTTGTCCAGATGGTACATTCCGCGATTGGACCATAGCGCGCCGCCGCCCTCGTGCTGCCACGCGCCGGTAACGGTCGGCAGGCAGGTCACGGCGTGCATCGCGGCGGATCCATTGCGGCTGCGGGCAAAACCGTAACCACAACGGATATAGCTGCGTTTGGTCCGGCCGTACAGCGCGCCGAACGCCTCGATCGCCGCGACCGGGAGGCCGGTCACACCGGATGCCCATTCCGGCCCGCGTTCCCGTAAATGTGCCTCCAGCCGATCGGGACAGTCGGCGTAGGCATGCATGTATTGACGGTCGGCGTAACCGTCACGGAAGGCGATGTGCATCACGGCGCAGGCCAATGCCGCATCGGTGCCGGGCCGCGGTGCAAGATGCATGTCCGCGACCGCTGCCGTGGGGGTCTTGTACGGGTCGATCACCACCAGCTTGGCGCCACGCTCTTTCCGGGCGCGCGATACATGTGTCATGACGTTGACCTGGGTCGAGACCGGATTGCCGCCCCACACCACAATCAGGTCGGACTTCGCCATCTCCCTGGGATCAACGCCGCGGCTTTGTCCGACGCCGGCTTGCCAGCCAACCTCCGGCAAGGAAGTGCAGATCGTCATCTTCTGGCGCGAATAGCGCATGACGTTACGCAACCGGTTGATGCCGTCGCGCTGCACCAGCCCCATCGTGCCGGCGTAGTAGAACGGCCAGACCGCGTCCGAGCCATATCGGGCGGAATCGGCAATGAAACGCTCCGAGATACGGTCGAGTGCTTCGGACCAGGTAATCGGCCGGAATTGCCCGGTGCCCTTGGGCCCGGTCCGCAGCAGCGGCTGTGTCAGCCGATCGGGATGGTGGATGCGTTCGGCGTAGCGCGACACCTTCGCGCAGATGACGCCGGCGGTGTAGCTGTTGTCCGCCGCGCCGCGAACGGCGCCAATACGGTTGCCGCCCAAGACCTCCACCGACAGGGCGCAGGTGGAAGGGCAGTCATGCGGGCAGACGGATGCTTTGATGGTGCTGGACATAAATGCGAGCGTATCGAAGGAACGCCCGATCGTGCAATGGCGGCAGCGTCAGATTGTGGGTGGTCCGCAGAGCAATGCGTGGTGTTGCATGCGACGGACTTCCGGTCAGACCACCTGCCGCCCTCGGCGCTCGGTGAAACGTGAAGCGGCTGGATGCCCGGACCGGCGTCGGACGCGTCGGGACGCCCCGAGCCCGGGCAATTTATCCGCTGATCGGCACCACATCCCCGGCCACGATGCGCTGACGTCCTTGCGGCGTGTCGAGCAGCAGGGCGCCGTCAAGGTCCAGTCCGGCAAAGTGGCCGCCGATCGGCTGCCCGCCGGCGTTCGCCCGGATCGCCGCGCCGATCGGATAGGATCGCTCGAGCCACTGCTCGCGGATCGGGTTAAATCCGTCGGCGTGCCAGACAGCGAGAAGGCGCCCGAGCCGCTCGAGCAGGATGTCGCGCGCACCGTCGACGGACGCGATACCCCCGTTGGCGACGACCGTCGTGGTCTTGTAGGCGGTGTTGGAAGGCGCCTGGAGGACGTTCAGGCCGATCCCTACAATGGTCGCGTCCTCGACCTGCTCCAGCAGGATGCCGGCGATCTTTCCGCCGTTGACCAGCACGTCGTTGGGCCATTTCAGCATGGCGCGGGTTTGGCGCGGCAACAGCGCCTCCACCGTGTCGGCCACTGCGAGGGCGGCCAGGAAGCTCAACTCCGCGGTTCGGGTGGCAGGCTCCCCGGTGCGCAGCAGAACCGACATGTACAGGTTGCCCGGCGGACTGAACCACGTGTGCGACAGGCGGCCGCGACCAGCGGTCTGTTCATCGGCATGAACAACGCTACCGTGAGGTGCACCCTCGATCGCAAGACGGCGGGCTTCGTCGTTGGTCGACCCGATCTGGTTGTGGTGCCACACGTTGAACTGTTTTCTCATACCACCCCGATCTCGCGGTTCCCGTCAGCAGACATATCACGTCCGGCGCGGCGATTACAGTTGGGTCGAAAAACCGCGACTTGACCGGTGGTCCGGGCGCGGACAGGTTTCGGTTCAACACGGGCTGACCAGACCCAACGGAGAAACGCGTTCATGATCCATCAGATATCGCGACGGCTGCTGCTGGGGTCTGCCGCCGCCGCACTACCGGTGCCCGGCCTGATCCGCGCCCGTGGCGACGCGCCGGAATTCGAGATGAAGATGGGCAACGACAATCCCATGTCGCACCCGAACACGATCCGCCAGCAGGAAGCCGTCGACCGGATTCTGAAGGAGACCAACGGCCGGGTCAAAATCTCGGTATTTCCGAATAACCAGCTGGGCGGCGACACCGACATGCTGTCGCAACTGCGTTCCGGCGCGCTGGAGTTCATGACCCTGTCTGGCCTGATCCTGTCGACGTTCACGCCGATCAGTTCGATCTACGGGATCGGCTACGCGTGGCCAGGCTATAAGCAGGTCTGGGCGGCGGTGGATGGCGACCTGGGGGCGTTGATCCGGGCGACGGTTGACAAATCGGGACTGTATGCGTTCGACAAGGTCTGGGACAACGGGTTTCGCCAGATCAGCAGCAGCACGCATCCGATCCGCACCCCCGACGACCTGAAGGGCTACAAGATCCGTGTTCCGGTCAGCCCGCTGTGGACCAGCATGTTCGAGGCGCTGGGCGCGGCCCCCGCCAGCATCAATTTCAACGAGGTATACTCTGCGTTGCAGACCAAGATCGTCGAGGGCCAGGAAAACCCGCTGGTCAACATCGAAACGGCGAAGTTGTACGAAGTGCAGAAGTATATCTCGATGACCCGGCACATGTGGGACGGTTTCATCATGCTGGCCAACGGCCGCAACTGGCGCGGCCTGCCGGCGGATGTGAAGACGGTGATCGCGAAGAACCTGAACGGATCGGCCGAGGATCAGCGTGCGGACTACGCCAATTCCGACGGGACGTTTCATGTCGTTGCTGGAAAAGCAGGGCATGGTGTTCAATGAACCCGATCCGGAAGCGTTTCGGCAGGTATTGATCAAGGCTGGTTTCTACGACAAGTGGAAGCAAAAATACGGCGCCGATGCCTGGGCGGTGCTGGAGAAATACGCCGGCAAAATCGGTAGTTAGTCGTGGAATCTGGCTGCCAGGTCGTGTCCCGAACAACTGCTCAGCTTTGCGTGTCCCATGGGCAGGCTGTGGGCCGCGACCGCGTTCGCCGGCCGGGCGGCACCTTGCAGTCGTTCACGCGCTGCTCATCGGTTGCCTTTTCGCCAAGGCGCTCCTTGCCGGTCTTGAGAGCCATCGGCCGGCTCGGCGCGGCGGCGCGCTCGGCCTCGTGTTCAACTGCCTGGCCCGCCGCGGCGATAAGCAGGCAGCCGAACAGGACCAGCGTAACGATCGCTCTCACAGGCGTTTCCTTTTTGCGGTCTGATGTTGCGCGTTCTCGGCTGGACAGGACACTCCGGTTATTGCGGCGACACACGTGGCCTTGGCGTTGGCAACCTGTCACCAGCGATCAGCCGGTCGGCTTGGGATCATCTGACGGTTACGGCGGTGGTTGTGGCATTTCAGGCTATCTGCAAGCCTAGAACACGCCAGCAGTTGGGGGCGAGGGCGACCTTGTGGGCAATGGTCACGGTTGAACGGGACTAAATTCGGCATCAGCCGATCCTGAGCGGATTGTTAATCCGACAGGTTGCGGGCAGGCCACATTGATGGAAGGAAAATGTCATGGCGAAAGGCTATTGGATAGCACGGGTCGATGTGACCGATCCGGAGGCATATAAAAAATATGTCGCGGCGAACGGCGCAGCCTTCGCGAAGTACGGCGCGAAGTTCATTGTCCGCGGTGGCCGGTTCGAAGCACCCGAGGGCTCACCCCGGGAACGCAACGTGGTGCTCGAGTTCAAGGACTACGACACGGCGGTGGCCTGCTACCATTCGCCGGAATATGGCGTGGCCAAGGACCTGCGGATGCCCGCGGCAGTAAGCGATCTGCTGATCATCGAGGGCTACGACGGGCCGCAGCCCGGTTCCTGACCAACCGGGCAAGACAGGTCTTCACTAACCAGTTCGGACATGTGCTAGCTTCCGCTCCGAGATGCCGACAGGGGAAGCACCGCTTGTGTCTGCGACCACCGAGAATGGACGGAAGCCTGATCCGGTCCGAACGCGGACCGATATCCTTGCCGTGGCTCGGGCTGAATTCGTCGAGCATGGATTAAGCGGCGCCCGGGTCGACGCGATCGCCAAGCGGACGCGCACGACAAAACGGATGATCTACTACTATTTCGGCAGCAAAGAGGGCCTGTATTCGGCGGTTCTGGAACAGGCCTACAGCGACATCCGCTCCACCGAGGCGACACTGGCCTTGGCGGAGTTGACCGCTGGCCGCGCTGCAGCGGCTGATCGAGTTCACCTTCGACTACGACGATGAGCCACCCTGATTTCGTCCGGCTGGTCGCGATCGAGAACATCCATCAGGCGAGCTACTTGAAGCGGCTACCCGCGATTCAGGCGGTCAATGTGGATGTGATCGCGACGCTGGACGCGATTTTGGCCCGGGGGCGCGCGACTGGGGTATTTACCCGCGACTGCAGCGCGCTCGATATCCATCTGATGATCAGCGGACTTTGCTTCTTCCGCGTGTCCAACCGCCACACCTTTGGAGCAATCTTCGGGTGCGACCTCTCGGCGGTCGAGGTCAAGGAGCGGCACAAGGCGATGATCGTGGCCGCCGTGATCGGCTATCTGCAGACAGCCGACGACGGCCGGTTGCACCCGTCCCTCTAGCCGTCAACCGCACAGGTGCTCCATCGTCCGGTCCGGCCTTGGCCCCGTCCCGGTGAAATGACGGAGCGCCGCGACAGGCTGGAAGCTAGCCATGCCACCGCCGTTTGGGATGCGGCATCCCGTTGCCCGATTGCCTCCGCCCCGGAATGCGTCCGATAGTGGTCGGGTCCATAGCGGGCAAAGCGCATTTTTACGCTTGCCCGATAATCGTGGACCCGGTAGTAACTAACTGGTTAATCCATGATAAGTGTGGATCGGCGCGATCGAGGTGACACGGCGCCGATCAGCATCGACGGGGACAGGAGGAAGAAGAATGTCGGAAACCACGCCGTTCCGTCCGATCGTGACAGGCAGCCAGCCGGCAAACGACACACCGTCTTACGGCAGCACGCATCTGCGCCATCCGCGGCAGCCGGCGCTGCGTATTCCTCAGACCGTGACGGAAACGACGGGCCCACGCTTCGACGCCGCCCGGTTCCAGGCCATGCCCGACCTGTCGGTGATCAACGGCAAGCAGGCGCAGGGCGAGCGCATCATCGTCCGCGGCCGCGTGGTGGACGAAAACGACCGGCCGGTGCCGCACACCATGATCGAAATCTGGCAGGCCAACGCCGCCGGCCGCTACGACCATCCGGGCGACCAGCACGACGCGCCGCTGGATCCGAATTTCCACGGCGGCGGGCGGGTGTTTTCCGATGCGGATGGCTGGTATCAGTTCATCACCATCAAGCCGGGCGCCTATCCGTGGCGCAACCACCACAACGCGTGGCGGCCGAACCATATCCATTACTCGCTGTTCGGCACCGGCTTCGGCCAGCGTGTGATCACCCAGATGTATTTCCCGGGCGACCCGCTGCTGGCGCTGGACCCGATCTATCTCGCGGTTCCCGACCAGGCCGCGCGGGAGCGGCTGGTCGCCGCGTTCGACATCGACATTACCTCACCGGAATGGGCGCTGGGTTACCGCTTCGACTTCGTGCTGCGTGGCCGCAACGCCACCCCAACCGAGCAGGCCTGAGATGTCGGTCGCGACCGCCAACCAGACGATCGGTCCCTACTGGCACCTGATCGAGGACCCAACCTGGGCCGACCTGACCCGCTTCGGCGCCGAGGGCGAAAAGATCGTGCTGACCGGCACAGTGTTCGACGGCGCCGGCAGCACCGGTCGCCGATGCGGCGATCGAGATCTGGCAGACCAGCCCGCAGCATCCGACACGTTTCCGGCGTTCGGCCGCTGCCGCACCGACGGCAGCGGTTCGTTTCGCTTCATCACGCTGAAGCCCGGTCCGGTGGCGGGACTGGGCAATGCGCAGCAGGCGCCGCACGTGGCGATCTCGATCTTCGCCCGCGGCCTGCTGAAGGCGCTGACGACACGGCTGTATTTCCAGGACGAACCACTGAACGAGACCGACCCGGTCCTGTCCCTGATCGAGGACGCCGGCGCGCCGCCGCACCCTGATCGCGCGCACAGATCGCGACCCGACACCTGGCATCTGGACATCCGGCTGCAGGGCGACAACGAAACGGTGTTCATGGAGATCTGACGTGCAGATCATGTCCCATCGGGTGGGCGATGACCGACCTTCCGAAGTCGATCGCGACCGTTTCGCATCAGCGGCACGCTGGCCGAAAAGATGGAGGCAGCCGCCGCGATCGGCTTCGACGGGGTGGAGATCTTCGAAAACGACCTGCTGACCTTCGAGGGCTCGCCCACGGATGTCCGCTATCTGGCCGAAAGCCTCGGCCTGACGATCACCTGCTTCCAGCCGTTCCGCGATTTCGAGGCGATGCCGGAGCCCCAGCGCGCCCGCAACATGGACCGGGCCGAACGCAAGTTCGACGTGATGCAGGCAGCTTGGGCGCCGAGCTTCTGCTGGTGTGCAGCAACGTCTCCCCCGCCTCGATCGACGATGACGCGCGCGCGGCCGCCGATCTCGCGGAAATGGCGGAGCGGGCGCAGAAGCGGGGCCTGCGCGTCGGCTTCGAGGCGCTGGCCTGGGGCCGCAACGTCAACAACTGGCGCCATGCCTGGCGCATCGTCGCCGCCGCCGCTCATCCGGCGCTGGGCCTGATCGTCGACAGCTTCCACACCCTGGCGCTGGGCGACGATCTGTTCGGGTCTCGACGCCGTTCCGGCCGACAAGATCTTCTTCGCGCAGCTGGCCGATGCACCGAAACTGTCGATGGACGTGCTGTCCTGGAGCCGGCATTTCCGCAACTTTCCCGGTCAGGGCCAGTTGCCGGTCGCCAGCGTTCGTTCGCGACCTGATCGGCGCCGGCTACCGCGGCCCGCTGTCGCTGGAGATCTTCAACGACGAATTCCGTTCGGCGCCCGCCAGGCTGATGGCGCGCGACGGCTTGCGGTCCCTGCTGCTGGTGGAAGCCGAGGCCGGCGCGACCGCGCTGCCCGAGGTGCCCGAATTCGACGGCGTGGAGTTCCTGGAATTCGCCGTCGATGAACAATCCGGCCGCCGGCTGGCGGAAACCCTGCGCGGCCTGGGCTTTCATTACGCCGGCCGGCACCGTTCCAAGTCGGTCGACCTGTTCCGCCAGGGCCGGATCAACCTGATCCTGAACAGCGAGCAGGACAGCGCCGCGGCGGAGCATTTTCAGTTCCACGGTCCATCGGTCTGCGCCATGGCTTTCCGGGTGGATGACGCAAAGCAGGCCGTGGCCCGCGCCGAGGCGCTGCTGTGCCCGCCCTGGCAGGAACCCATCGGCCCCGGAGAGCGTCAGATCCCCGCCGTGCGCGCGCCCGACGGCACGTTGCTGTATCTGGTGGAACCGGCACCGGACGGATCGACGATCTACGACGCCGACTTCAACCTGTTCGCCGACGCCCGACCGAAGCGCTGCTGACATCGGTCGATCACGTCGCCCAGGCCCTGCCGATGGGCCGGATGGACAATTTCGTCCTGTTCTACCGGGCGCTGTTCGGCTTCACGCCGGAGCAGCTCTGGGAGATCCCCGACACGATGGGGCTGATCCAAAGCCGGGCGATGGCGAGCGCGGGACGGTACCATCCGGTTGCCGCTGAACATCTCGGAAAGCCGGGAAACGACCACCGGCCGCTTCCTGACCACGTTTTCCGGCGCCGGCGTGCAGCATATCGCGATGGCCACCATCGACATTCGTCGGACACTGGAACAACTTGTGCGCGCGGGGCGCCCGGTTCTTGCCGATTCCCGGCAACTACTACGAAGATGTCGAGGCGCGTTGGGGCCTGGACAGCGACCGGCTGGACATGCTGCGGGCGCACAACATCCTATACGACCGCGACGACGCCGGCGAGTTCCTGCACGCCTATACTGATCCGTTCGACGACCGGTTCTTCTTCGAGATCGTGCAGCGGATCGGCGACTACCAGCAATACGGCGCGGCCAATGCCTCGGTGCGCATGGCGGCCCAGGCGAAGCGGCGCAGCATGACCTCGCGGTCTGAATTGCTTGGGTAATAAGAGCGCGCTAATCGCGTGACTTCTGCCAAATAGAAATGACCCGAGGGAAACGCAAATGCCGCCAGGAACGACTGGGCTGTTGATACCACGCCGCGGCGCTCTTCTGGGGGCCGCTGCCGTCGTCACTGCCCCGCTCGCCGCACCGTTCATCGCGCGCGCCGCGGACCCGATCAGGATCGGGCTGCTGCTGGCCAAGACCGGGCAGATCGCCGCGCAGACCGAATACCTCGCCAACGGCACGTTCCTGGCCATGGAGGAACGCAACAACACGATCATGGGCCAGCCCGCCGAACTGGTGTGGCTGGACGAGCCCAGCCCGCAGGCGGCCACGCAGAACATGCAGAAGCTGGTGCAGGAGAACAAGGTCTGCGCCATCCTCGGCGGCTCCCTGTCATCCAACGCCCTGGCCGAGGAAGCCACCGCCGCGCAGTTGAAGATCCCGTTCGTCTGCGACAACGCCGCGGCCACGGAAATCAGCGGCAAGAACTGCAATCGCTACACCTTCCGCCTGAATACGCCGGTTGCCGTCCAGCAGCGCATGCTGGCGCCGTTCGCGCTGACCTACGGCAAGAAATGGTACCATATCACCGCATCGTTCGCCTTCGGCCAGGACATCCTGCGGTCGTCACGGGAGCTGTTGAAGGCCGCCGGCGGAACCGAGGTCGGGTCCGACGAAGTGCCACTGAACACGGCGGATTTCAGCTCCTTCATCCTGAAGATCCGGCAGGCCAAGCCGGACGTGGTGGTGGGCGGGCTGTCCGCCGGCGATCTGTCGACCTTCCTGAAGCAGTGGAACGAGCTTGGCATGAAGGGCAAGATCCCGTTCGTGGAGATCGCCATCGGCGACACCGACATCTGGGCGGTCGGCCCGGACGCGGCGAACGGCACGTTTACCAAGATGTGGTACTACAAGAACCCTGACAATACACCCGAAGAAATCGCCTTCGCTGCCGACTATCAGAAGAAACACGGCAAGCCCGCCGCCGACAAGGCCTGGATGGGCTGGATCACTGCCCGTTCTTTATTCGAATCGATCGACGCCGCGAAGTCGACCGAGCCTATGGCGATCGTCGAGGGACTGGAAGCCTGGAAGATCCAGTCCGGCGCGACCACTTACAGCTACCGCAAGTTCGACCACCAGATGCTGGTGCGGAATCTGGCTGTCGCCGTGAAAGACAAGATCACCGACAAGTGGGACTACTTCGACGTAAAGGCGACATTGCCGGAAAATGTCGCTGACCTGGACAAGGTTTTCGGCACACCGGAAGAAATCGGCTGCAAGATGACCTAAGGCGCGCGTGGGCATCCCCGGGCTGTGACCCGGGATGCCTCGACCATCCACGTGCAGTGGATACAACCGTCAGCGTGATCAATTAGAGGGTCGGACCCGGCATGCTCGAAATCCTGCTATCCCAGGTCGTCAGCGGCCTGGTCCTGGGCGGTCTCTACGTCCTGATCGCCATCGGCCTGTCGATTATCTTCGGCCTGCTCGGCATCGTCAATTTCGCCCACGGCACGTTCTTCACTCTGGGCGCCTATTTCGCTCTGACACTCTACCAATACTTTGGCTGGCCCGCCGTCATCCTGGCACCGATCCTCGTCGGCGCCATCGGCATGGTGGCGGAACGACTGCTGATCCGCCGGCTTTACGACAAGGAACCGCTGATCAGCCTGATCGTCACATTCGCCCTGGCGCTGCTGATCGAGGCCTCGGTCCGCCTGATCTACGGCGGCATCGGCCAGCCGTTCAGCCCGCCACCGTTCCTCGGCGGGTTCCTGATCTGGGGGCCGATCCTGATCACCAAATACCGTTTCGCGGTGCTGCTGACGACCGCGACCCTGCTGCTGGCACTCTGGCTGTTCCTGGAACACACGCCGTTCGGCCGCATCCTTCGCGCCGGCTCCCGCGATCCCGAAATGGTCGGCCTGCTGGGTATCAACCTGCCGCGCGTCCTGACCTGGGTGTTCGGCCTCGGCTGCGCCATCTCCGGCATCGCCGGCGTGCTGGCCGCGCCGCTGTGGACCATCACCCCGGCGATGGCGACCAACGCCATCATGCCGGCCTTTGTCGTGGTCGCCATCGGCGGCCTGGGCTCGTTCGCCGGCGCGGTCATCGCCGGCCTGATGGTGGGCGTCGTCATCGCCCTGACCATCCAGTTCTATCCCTCGGCATCCGGCGCGGTGATGTATCTGTTCATGGCCCTGATGCTGCTGCTGCGACCACGCGGCCTGCTGGGTGAGCGGTGGGAGCGCTTCGAATGAACAATCTGCTTCGCCATCCCGTCCTGCTGGTCTTCGTCGTCCTGCTGGCCCTGACCGGCCTCTGGCACCTGATCGGCGCGCCGATCGGCCTGATCACCCAGATCGCCATCTATACGTTGTATGGCGCCGGCGTCTGCATGCTGGTCAGCTACACCGGCCTGGTGCCGTTCGGCGCCTCGGTGTTCTTCGGCTGCGCCAGCTATGCCGTCGCCTTCGTCATGCTGCGCGGCGCCCCGAACGAGATCGTCGCGCTGCTGTTCTGCGTCGCGTTCTCGCTGGTGCTGGCCGCCGTCATCGCCCTGATCATCCTGCGCCGCCGCGGGCTGTATTTCTCCTTGCTGACACTGGCGTTTTCCCAGATCGCGTTCGAGATCGCCTACAAATGGACCGACGTGACCGGCGGCGAAAACGGCGTCCAGGGCGTGCCCCGCCCGCTGTTCACCAGCGCCTGGTCGTTCCACGCCTTCACCGTCGTCACCGTCTGCCTGGGCATCGGACTGCTCTGGCGCATCGCCCATTCGCCGTTCGGCCGGTCGCTGCAGGCGCTGCGCGACAACGAACAGCGCGCCCAAAGCCTCGGCTACGACACGTTCCGGCTGAAATTCGTCGCCTTCGTCATGATGGGCGGCGTCGTCGGCTACGCCGGCGGCCTGCTCGCGTTCATGCTGCAAGGCGCCTATGCCGACAACCTGAGCTGGCAGCACGCCGGCGATTCGCTGCTGATGGCGGTGCTGGGCGGCGTGCATCATTTCCTCGGCCCGCTCTGGGGCGCCATCGCCTTCATCCTGCTGGAGGACCGCCTGTCCGCCATCACCGAAAGCTGGTGGCTGATCTTCGCCCCGATCGTGATCCTGTTCGCCCTCGCCTCGCCCGAGGGCATGCAGGGCCTGGTGTTCCGCTTGATGCGGCGCGACGACTGGACCCTGACGCGCAAGCGGATCCCGCCCCGCCCGGCCGCGATCGAGCCGTACCAGAGCCGCCGGCACGAAACTGGACCCGGCCAAGCCGATCCTGACCGTGGCGGGCCTGGAAAAGCGCTTCGGCTCGCTGGTCGTCGCCACCGACCTGAACCTGCAGGTCTATCCCTACCAGCTGCACAGCTTCATCGGCCCGAACGGCGCCGGCAAGACGACATTCTTCAACATGCTGACCGGCATCCTGAAGCCCAACGCCGGCAGTATCATGTTCGACGGCCACGACATCACCAACCTGCCGGTGCACAAGCGCATCCGCCTCGGCCTGTCCCGGTCGTTCCAGATCCTGAGCGTGTTCCCCAACCTGACGGCGTTCGAAAATGTCCGCGTCGCCGTGCAGGCCCAGGACAAGCGACGCTGGGGCATGTGGCGCGACGCCTACGGCTACGACGACCTGAATGCCCGCACCTGGTCACTGCTGGCCGCCGTGGGGCTGGAGGATCGCGCCGCCGAGCCGTGCGCCAATCTCGGCCACGGCCAGCGCCGGCTGCTGGAAATCGCCATCTCACTCGCCACCGACGCCAAGCTGCTGCTGCTGGATGAACCGCTCGCCGGCCTCGCCGAGGCCGACCGCCAGGTGGTCGGCACGCTGATCCGCAAGCTGGCCGATACCCACGCCGTGCTGCTGATCGAGCACGACATCGACCGCGTGCTGGCACTGTCGGACCGCATCACGGTGCTGCATCAGGGCCGCCTGATCGCCGACGGCAAGCCCGCCGAGGTCGGCAGCAATCCCGACGTCGTCACCGCCTATCTCGGCGCCGAACGGATCGTCCCGCCGCCCGCGCCGACGGACGCCGACCGGGCGGCGCACGCTGCCGGCAAGCCGCTTGCTGGCGATGGACAAACTTCGCGCCGGCTACGCGGGCAGCGTGGTGCTGGAGGATCTCTCGCCTGATCGTCCACGAAGGCGAAGCGGTCGCGTTGCTCGGCCGAAACGGCGTCGGCAAGACGACGACACTTGCGCGCCATCACCGGCACCGTTCGGTCGAGCGCCGGCCAGATCACGCTGGACGGCGGTGCGATCACCAACGCCCGGCCGTACGAGATCAACCAGCGGGGCATTTCCCTGGTGCCCGAAGGCCGCCGGCTGTTTCCCAACCTGACGGTGCTGGACAATCTGCGGCTGGCGATGCGCCCGGGCGGCGCCTCGCTGGACGACGTCTATGCGCTGTTCCCCAAGCTGAAGATCCTGCAACGGTCGAAAGCCGAAAGTCTGTCCGGCGGCGAGCGCCAGATGCTGGCCATCGCCCGCGCACTGATGGTCCCGGCCAAGCTGATCCTGCTGGACGAACCGTTCGAGGGCCTGGCCCCGACCATCGTCAAGGAGGTGATGGACGCGCTGGCGCAACTGCGCGGCCGCGTCGCGATGGTCATCGTCGAGCACCATGCCGAAACCGTCCTGCCACTGGTCGACCGCGCCTATGTGCTGGTCAACGGGCGGGTCGCGTTTGAGGGCTCCGCCAAGGCGCTGGAGGATGATCCGGACCTGCAGGCGCGACTGCTTGGCGTGGTGCAGAAGGAAGTGGCTTAGCGCCAGGGGCGGGGCCGAGAGGACAACTCCGCGCGACGCGCCGGGTCCATTGAATGGTTGGCCCCGGCGTCGGCCTGTCGGCCCCGGTCGTTCAAATGTGTCATATATGGAACATTTTCACGGATCGTCGCCGCATGACGATCATGAATTGACCAGTGTGTACAGAGCTCACCACCACGTCGGTCGACGACCGTCTGCCGCCATTCGCAGCCGCTGACAGGTTCGGACGCTAACCGAAGGCCCGGCGGATACGGCCCCAATCCTCGATCGCAGTTTCCTGTCCCGGCGGGATTGAGAACACCACCTGATCAAAGCCGGCATCGCGCAGCGCGCCGATCCGCTGCGTCAGGTCGGCGGCGGTGCCGATGAAGCTGGTGCGGCGGATCATCTCGGCGGTGATGAACGGCCTCTCATCGGGCCGGACAAACATCAGATGTCCGCGATGATTGGCCAGATAGTACGCATCCTTCGGCTCGAACTGACGGGCGTGCTCGACATAGGCTTCCACCGCGGCGGCGAACTCCGGCCGCATCGCGACCGGCGAAGGATAGCCGGCCAGCGCCGTGTCGGCGGCACGATGCAGCAGCATCGCCGCACGAGGCGCCGCCAGCGCCATGCCCCGCGGACCGTCCACCGGTTCACCCACCTCCAGCACCGCGCCGCCAATCCAGGCAACTGACACCAGCGCCTCCGGAGCATGGCCAGCCTCCTGCCAGGCGCCGCGCATCTGCTCCAGCGCCGCCGCCCCACGCTCGGGATCAGCCACATTATCGATCCACGCCGCGCCAAGCTTCGCGGTCAGCGCCCGCGCCTTGGGTCCGGACGCCGCGATGTAGGTCGGCATCGGGTCCCGCGTGTTGATCAGCCCGAGTTCCGGGTTCAGCAGGCGGATCTTGCGACGCTTGCCCTCCACGCTGAACGAAACTGTCTCCCCGCGCCACAGCGCCTGGATGACCCGGATGTATTCCTCCATGTCGGCCAGCTTGACCGCGCCCAGGCCCATCGTGCGCCGACCGGTGAAGCCGGTGCTGACGCCGAAGATGATCCGGCCCGGCGCCAACTTGTTCAGCGAGGCAAAAGCCGTGGCGGCGACCGGGGCGATGCGGTTGGACGGGATCAACACACCGGTGCCAAGCTTGATGCGCGAGGTCTTCATCGCTGCGGCGGTCATCGCAACGAACGGGTCGGCGCTCAGCATCTGGGTATCGAAGAACCACGCATGGCTGAAGCCAAGTTCCTCCGCCCGCCTGACCAGGCGCCACGAATCAGCCGCGGTTGGGATGGCGATGCCGAATTGCATGGTTGCTTCCCTTCTTGGACGCACGATCAAGGGTCCCGCCAACAACGGAACCGACATTCGATTTAGCCGCCGCCGCAGCAACTGGAAAGCCAACCGGGCCCGAGGCTCACGTTCTCAGATCTGCAGCACCGCATTATCGACGACTTCCTTCATCACGAAAAACGTTCGTGTCTGCCTCACCCCGGGCAGGGCAATCAGGCTCTCGCCATGCAACCGGTTGAAGTCCGCCATGTCGCGCACCCGGATTTTAAGGAAGTAGTCAAAATCGCCGGCGACCAGGTGGCAGTCCAGGATCATCGGCATGGCGCGGGCAGCGGCCTCGAAGGCGGCAAAGCTTTCAGGCGTCGAGCGGTCCAGCACCACGCCGACAATGACCAGCGAACCGCGTCCGACCTTGTCAGGGGCGACCTGTGCCCGAACCGAGGTGATGTATCCGTCGGCGAACAGCCGCTGAATGCGGCGATGACAGGTGGCCGCACTCGTGTTCACGCGCTTGGCGATATCCGCGTTGGTCAGGCGGCCATCTTCCTGCAACAGCCGCAGTATCCTGACGTCGATCCGGTCGAGTGGCTGGACAGTGGCTGAATCTTCCAGGTACGGGCTCCACAACGGGTGATCCTCGCAATTATGACCCGAGATCCGAACTCGATACAGCAGGATCGCGCCAACAACGGGAGCACCTTTCACCGGTTCTTTGATATCGTCACCCGTCGCTTCCAGAACAGGAACTCGCCGTGATGCTGTCGAAATTCGAGCGTTATCCCCTCACCTTCGGCCCCACGCCGATCGAGAAACTGGCCCGCCTGACTGAACATCTGGGCGGCAACGTCGAGATCTACGCCAAGCGCGAGGACTGCAATTCGGGCCTGGCCTTCGGCGGCAACAAGCTGCGCAAGCTGGAATATATCGTCCCCGACGCCATCGCCAGCAACGCCGACACGCTGGTGTCCATCGGCGGCGTGCAGTCCAACCACACCCGCATGGTCGCCGCGGTCGCCGCCAAGATCGGCATGAAGTGCCGGCTTATTCAGGAAAGCTGGGTCTTGCACGAGGACGCGGTCTATGACCGGGTCGGCAACATCCTGTTGTCGCGCATCATGGGAGCAGACATCCAACTGGTCGACGAGGGGTTCGACATCGGCATACGGGAAAGCTGGAAGGCGGCGCTGGAGGACGTCAAGGCCAGGGGCGGCAAACCCTACGCCATTCCCGCCGGCGCATCCGTGCACAAATTCGGCGGCCTGGGCTATGTCGGGTTTGCCGAGGAGGTGCGTGCGCAGGAGGCGCAGATGGGTCTGAAGTTTGACTTCGTCATCGTCTGCACCGTTACCGGATCAACACATGCCGGCATGGTGGTGGGCTTTGCCATGGATGGCCGCGCCCGCCACGTCATCGGCATCGACGGCTCCGGCACGCCGTCCCAGACCAAGGCACAGGTTCTGGACATTGCCCAGAAGACGTCCGAGCTCGTTGGCGGCAAGGCCATCGCAGCGGACGACATCGTGTTGCTCGAAGACTACGCCTATCCGGCCTACGGCGTGCCGTCGAAAGAAACGATCGAAGCGATCCGCCTGTCAGCCCGGCTGGAGGGCATGATCACCGACCCGGTTTACGAGGGCAAATCGATGCAGGGCATGATCGATCTGGTTGGAAAGGGATTTTTCCCAAAGGGTTCGAAGGTGCTCTACGCCCATCTGGGGGGTGCGCCTGCGCTCAACGGCTACAGCTATACATTCCGCAACGGCTGACCTTCCGGACCAGCATCGAATGGTCTGGTCGGCGGGACAGGAATCGTTTGCGTATCGGCTCCGCCGGGAGCATGTCATTTGCAGCCGACGGCCAGGCTTTCCGGAGAGCAGAATGTCCAGCAACACGCCGGTCCGCGACTTCCTCCTGCCGCGGCTCACCGCCTTGGTCGCCGAGGCGGAGGCACAAGGCTTTCAGCGCCAGGTCGCGGTCGCCGTCCTGATCGACCTGATCACCGCCCCGGACTTCGATACCGCGGCGCCTGACCCAAGAGACGACTCTGAACCGCGGCCGGATTACGAGCGGCATCCGGACGATCCGCCCATGGTGCATGGAATTGTGCCGAACGGCCCACCCGCGATCGGGGCACAGGACGAAGCCGACTTCGTCAGGCCGCTGCGCCCGGACAGGTAGACGTCCCCATCTCGCCCCACGGCGATCCGGAACGGCTTTGCCGGCCATGCTTGAACCCGGAACCAACAATGCAGACCGCGACCTGCAACGTCCGATCGCAACCTGGAGGGTGGCCGGAAACGGCAGCCCCGCCACATTGGCACCCCGCCACATTGGCACCCCGCCACATTGGCACCCCGCCACGCTGGCACCCCGCCAAACTGACACAACGACGCCACCCGCCTGCTCGATGCAGCACCGGCGCCGGGGGATCAGCCTGGTACCGGTGACGATATCAGCCGACCGGGAACGCCGACGGCGCCCCCCCCGGGCCGGCGGCCATGGTCAGCTGACCTATCCTGTTGCGGCCCCTGTCGTCTTCTCGACGCCCGGGCGATATCGGCCAGGCCCGGACACGGTTCACAACAGCACATAGTACCCTTTGCCGGCGGCCGCAGCGCGCCTACTGTGCCGGCGCAGATGTCCGCCAGCCTGGCGCCCATCGGACCGGCCGGCACGCTGAAAGCAAAGGATCTGGTGTCCCGAACGTAACCTCTTTCGCTGTGAAGAACTTCAGGTTCGGAACACTGGTTTCACCCGGACCCCAGCCAACCGGACGGTCGGTGTCCACGCGCGATCCAGCATGCACACCGATCACTGACATCGCCTGCCATCCACACCCGAGGACCTCCACCAATGCCGATCCCCAAGACCATGACCTACGTGCAAGCCAATGGCGCCGGGGAGGCGGACGTGCTTGGCCTGGCAACCGGCCCGGTTCCGGTGCCAAAACCGGACGAGGTGCTGGTCCGCGTCCAGGCTGCCGGGATCAACCGACCGGACGTGGCGCAGAGGCAAGGATCCTACCCGCCACCGCCTGGCGCCAGCCCGATCCTGGGCCTCGAAGTCGCCGGTGAGGTCGTCGCGGTCGGCGATCAGGTGACGACGCTGTCCGTCGGCGACAACGTCTGCGCGCTGACCAATGGCGGCGGATATGCGGAATACTGCACCACGCCGGCGCCGCAATGCCTGCCCTGGCCGAAGGGCTATGACGCGATCCGCGCTGGTGCGGTGCCGGAAACCGCCTTCACCGTCTGGGCGAACCTGTTCCAGATCGGCCGGCTGGCGAAGGGCGAGACCGCCCTGGTTCACGGCGGCACCAGCGGCATCGGCGTGTCCGCGATCCAGTTTGCGCACGAATTCGGCGCCCGCATCTTCGTCACCGCCGGATCCGACGAAAAATGCGCCGCCTGCCTCAAACTTGGGGCGGACGCCGCGATCAATTACCGCACCCAGGACTTCGCCGCCGAAGTGAAGACGCTGACCGAAGGTCGTGGCGTCAACGTCATACTGGACATGGTCGGCGCGCCCTACATGGCCCGCAACGTCCGCTCCCTGGGCATGGACGGCCGCTTGGTGATGATCGCCTTCCTGCAGGGATCAAAGGTGCAGGACTTCGATTTCGTGCCGGTTATGGTGCGGCGGTTGACAATCACAGGATCCACCATGCGGCCCCGGACAACCGCCCAGAAAGGCGCCATCGCAGCGGAGCTGCGGGAGAAACTGTGGCCGGCGCTGGATGCCGGACGATGCGGCCCGGTGATCCACGCAACATTCCCGCTGGCCCAGGTGGCAGAGGCGCATCGGCTGATGGAATCCAGCCAGCACATCGGCAAGATCATGCTGTCCGTCGGATAGAAAAACCCCGTATCTTACCCGACAGGTAATCGACGCGATTACATCCACTAGCTGAAATGCCGCCCGGTTAAACGCCGAGGAGGCATCTCATGCAAACCTTCGTACCACGCCCTTACCGCTGGTGGGTCCTGGCCGTCGTGATCGGCGGCCAGTTCATGTTCGTCGTCGACGCATTCATCGTGAACGTCGCCATTCCATCGATCCGCGCCGATCTACAGGCGTCCGGCGGCGCCATGGAGGCAGTGCTCGCGATCTATCAGGTCGCCTACGCCACGCTCGTCATCACCGGCGGCCGGTTGGGCGACATGTATGGGCGCAAGCGGCTGTTCCTGCTCGGCCTGATAAGCTTTACGGCCGCTTCGATCGACTGCGGCCTAGCCACGTCGCCCGCGGTCCTGATCGCCGCGCGACTGGCGCAGGGGGCAGCGGCGGCGCTGATGTCACCGCAGGTGCTCGCCACCATCCACACGTTGTTTCCCGATGCCGCCCGATCCCGTGCCTTCGCGGCCTTCGGCATCTCACTCGGGCTCGGAGGCGCCATGGGCTTCCTGCTGGGCGGCTGGCTGATCCAGCTCGACGTCGCCGGATTCGGCTGGCGCAGCGTGTTCTTCGTCAACGGCCCGGTCGGCCTTGCACTGGCCGCGGCGGCTGCGCTGCTGATGCCAAACGATGCCGGCCGCAAATCCGGCACGCTGGATATTCCCGGCGCATCCGTCCTCTTCGTCGGCCTGCTCTGTCTCATCGGCCCGGTGCTGGCGGCTCGGGACCTGGGCTATGCGTGGTGGCTTTGGGTCATCGAGGCGTTCGGGGTGTTTGTCCTGATCGCCTTCCTGCGGCTGGAACGAAGGACGGAGCAAGCTGGGCGGACGCCGCTGATCGACCTGGAACTGTTGGATGACAGGCGATTCGTGCTGGGGATCGCAGCGACTGCCTGCTTCTTCATGGCCAACATGTCGGTCTATCTGGTCGTGACGTTGTTCCTGCAGGGAGGCCTGGGATGGTCCGCGCTGGACGCCGGCAGCAGCGTGGTACCGCTGGCATTGGCCTTTGTGGTCGGGTCCCGGCACGGTGCCCGCCGAGCCGCGGCACTGGGTGTCCGGGCGTTGGTCGAAGGCTGCCTGCTGGAAGCCGCGGGACTGGTGGCGGTCGCCCTGCTGGTGGTGGCGGGCGCGCCGCCAATCCCGCTCATCCTCGCCCTGGGCGTGTTCGGCTACGGACAGGGGCTGGTACTGGCGCCACTCTTCGGCGCCGTTCTGATGGCGGTACGCCATGCAAATGCCGGATCTGGCGCCGGCATGCTGACGACGATGCAGCAAACCGCCAATGGGGCGGGTGTCGCGTTGATCGGCGGCCTGTATTTCGCGGTCCAGCCCAGCGCAGGCGATGCCGGCGCATTGCTGGTGTCCTTGGTGGACGCGGTCGTTGCTTTGCTTGCAACGGCCACGCTGCTGGGGCGCCTGTCCCGGGCAACGGCCCGCCCGCAACTCGATCGCGCTCATCAGAGCGCGCAAAGCGTGTGACCAATGCCAGCGGCCCGACATCTGGACTTGTCCAGCCCAACCCGGGTCGCTGGCATCCTCGCGATGCGGCATGCGGTGACCTGTCAGCGGTCCTGGATTTCCCGAAGCGCGGCCTCGACCGCGGCACGCAATTCGTCTGCAAGGGCCGATGCCCCGGCCGCACCGGACCGTACTGCCTGCTCGAAGCTGCGGCCCGTGGCGGCAAGGCGCTTGAAGCCGAACATCCCGGCGCTGCCCGCCAGGGTATGCGCCGCCTCAGCGAGTTCGTCACCGCTGCGCGCGAGCGCGTTCGGTTCGCGCAACCCACGCAGGATAGTTTCCCCGAAATCCACGAGGGTCCGCATCGAGGACGCAAACATCTCGGGCGTAAGGAAGCCGGCAGTACGCTCGAACACCAGCGGGTCCAGAACCGGGAGCTGCCGGTCGATGGAAGGGACTGCAAGGGCGCCAGATACACTGGCCGGCGGCCCAGCAGGCCCGGGCGTCACATCAGGCCGCGGCCTGGCTGCCACCGCGCGCGCGACGGCTGTCAGTAGCGCGCCCATATCAAACGGCTTTGCCAGGTGGCCGTCCATGCCGGCGGCGTGGCAAGCCGCCACCTGATCGGTAAAGGCCTGGGCGGTCACGGCCACAATCGGAACCTGCCCGCGCTTGCCCCCAAGGGAGCGGATGTGACGGGTCGCTTCCAGCCCGTCCATGCGCGGCATGCGTACATCCATCAGGACAATGTCGAAATCGGTGCCTGCGGCCGCCGCGACCGCGCCTATTCCGTCTTCGGCACAGCTGGCCTCATGGCCGGCCGCGCGCAGGAAGGAACAGGCAATGTCCCGGTTGATCTGAACGTCATCGACAACCAGCACATGCAGCGCACGAACGGCTTGCGGCACCGGCTCGGCGCCATGCGCGTCAAACGCCGGCGCGGAGGCTGCAATGGGCGTGGCCTGGGGCTTCCATGGCAGCTCCAGCCAGAACACGCTTCCGCCACCCGGATTGTCATCATACCCGAGGCGCCCACCCATCAGGCTTGCAAGCCGCGCCGACAACGCAAGGCCAAGCCCGGCACCCTCGATCGCGCCACCGGCGTCAGCATCGAGACGCTCAAAATCCTGGAACAGCCGCGAACGCTTCTCGGCCGGAATGCGGGGACCGGTATCCGCGACCTCGATCCGAAGTTTGGCGGCATCCTCCGCGGGTCGCAGGCGCAATTCGATCGAGCCTTTGCCGGTGAACTTCGCCGCGTTGCCAAGCAGGTTCAGCAGCACCTGGCGCAGCCGCACCGGGTCGGAGATCAGGTCCCGTCGGGTATCCGGCGCCACGGCAATGCTCAGCGCCAAACCCTTCGCCACCGCGGTGGGGCGAATAAGATCGAGGCAAGCCTCAGCCACCGGCTGCAGGTCGAATTCAATCGACTGCAGCTGGATATGCTCCGATTCGATCTCCGACAGATCAAGCACACACGTGATCATCTGCAGCAGGTGCTTGCCGGCAACCAGCATGGCGTCGACCCGGTCGGCCTGCTTTGGGTTAAGATCGCCCTCCATGTGCAGCAGCTGCGCATAGCCCAGGATACCGTTCAACGGGGTGCGCAGTTCGTGGCTCATGCCGGCGAGGAAGCGCGACTTGGCGCGGCTGGCCCGCTCTGCCAGATCGCGTGCCTGGCTAAGATGCCGCGACAGGCGGGTGAGGTTTTCGTTGTTCGCCGCGGTGGCCAGGGCGCTCGCCCGGTCGGCGATCGCCGCCAGCCGCATCTGCGTCATCAGCCGGAAGCCGATCAAGCCCATGACCAGTGTAACCAGTACCGTCGCGAACAGATGTTCGGTCGCGTCAATCCGCCAGTCCACCAGTTGCTCGTCCCGGCCCAAAGCCAGTTCGACCACCATCGGATAGTCGGCAAGCCGGCGGTAGCTCAAGATCCGGGTGACGCCGTCGACCGGGGAAACAAACTCGTAGGTGCCGTTCACTGGCTTGGGGAATATATACCGAATCGGCGAGTTGGCGTCCGAACTGCCAGCCACAGCCGGCACGACCAGTGAGTGCCGGACCAACAGGGTGCCGTCGTCGCGCCAAAGCCCGGCCGCCCCGTCGTGCCCGAGACTGAACGTGCCATAGAAATCGAGAAAATAAGACGTTTCAACCGTCGCCGTCAGAGTTCCGGCAAAGCTGCCATCGGGGTGATTGACCCGCCGGGACACCGGAATGACCCATTTGCCCGAGATTCTGGATCGGATAACCGCGCCAAAATGCGTTCCTCGATCAATATGAGTACGATGGTATTGAAAATACTCTCGGTCCGTGAAGCTGAGCCGCGGCGTTACCGGCTTGGAGTTCGACAACCGAGTACCCGGTCTCGTCAACAAAGGTCACAGCGTGCAGGGCGGGCGAGCTTCCCACCTGCAGCGCCATCACCCGCCGCAGACGTTCCAACTGTGCGGGGCCGGTGCCGTCGACTTCAATCCGCTCAACAAGCCCGACCAGACACGCGCTGGCCAGCCGAAGCGCGGCGTCGGCATGCTGCGACGCAGACCAGGTGAGGTTTTCCACCTCCCGTTTGGCTTGCTCGATCGCGCAATTCCTGCCCTCCCAGGTGCGGGACAGATCCAGCCCGATGACGGTGACGCTGAAGACCGAGAGGAAGGCGATCGTTGCTCTGGGCGTCAGCCCTGGCCGGCTTGCCCCAGCGCCGTAGCCAGCCTTTGAACGGAACAACTTCCTACCTCGATGCTCTAATCGCGGAATTAAATCATATAACCTTTAATATTCAGTTAATTTCAGCTGGTGACCGTGTCAGTGACCGTCGGGTCCCCCCTGCCCAGGCGGGCCTGCATTGTGGGGAAATTCCGCGATCGCCAGACATTTGCTCGGTCGACGTTGGGGCCGTGGAAAACCCACTGGCCGCCGCTCGACCTGTTTTGACCGATCATCCCGTCCCCTGGCGACGATCGGCAGGTCAGCGCCGCAAGCCCCGGATGGTTACCGGCCGCCGCCGGCGCGCCGTGAAAGGGTCAATAGCCCGGCGGCGCCTTGAATCCCGTCCAGGCCTTTTCCAGCAACGCCGCGGCCGCGATCGTCGTCCGGTCGCCATAGATCGGACCAGCGATCTGCACACACAGTGGCAGGCCGCCGCGCGAATAGCCCATTGGCGCGACCGTCCCCGGCAGATGGTAGCCGCCGATCAGCCCGGGCCAGAACAGCAGATCGGCATAGTTGATGTCCCGTCCGTCCACTGTGATGCGACGATCCCAGGGCTGGCCATCCTGCCGATGCAGCAAAGCCGGCGTGCTGAAGGCGGGACACAGCAGCACATCCCACTCGCGGAAGAATGCGCTCCAGGTCCGGCGCCACCGGAAGCGCTGCTCGTTCAGGCCGAGCCAGGTGCGATGATGCATATCCACTGTGCGATCCATGATGGCATTCGCCGCCATGTCGGTTTCCGCCAATGCCGCTGCCCGTTTGCGCTTCGCTTCGATGGCGACGTCCGTGGATCGGCCACTCCAGCCGGTATCCAGCAGACGCAGATACAGATGATACGCCGCTGTGACATCGAAATCCGGACGAGCGGTGCGACTGACGGTTACGCCTTGACGCTCCAGCCCGTCCGCCAGGGCGTTGATCGCGGCGACGGTTTCATGGTCGGTGCTCTGGCCGGGCTGATCCGCCCATACCGCCACGCGCAGGTCCTTCAGGCCGGTGAAGCGCGGCGCTGGCAAGTTCAGCGTCAGGCCGGTTTCATCCGGATCGGGCCCCGCCAGAATATCCAACGCGGCGGCGAGATCCGAGGCTGAACGGCCCAGTGGCCCGATAACCGAGATATCGGTCCCGGCGGCCGAGCTCGTCACCGGGTCGCCATAGTTGGGCAGCAGGCCATAGGTCGGCTTGTGGCCGAACACCCCGCAAAAATGCGCCGGGACGCGGATCGACCCACCGATGTCACTGCCGATCTCGAACCCCGCCATCCCGGCGGCGATCGCCGCGGCCGATCCACCGGATGATCCACCCGGCGTGTGCGCTGTGTTCCACGGATTGTTGGTGGTGCCGTAAACCGGGTTGTAGCTTTGCCAGTCCGCCAGATCGACCGGCACGTTGGTCTTGCCGAAGATCACCGCGCCGGCCGCTTCCAACCGGCGGATCGCGATCGAGGACATCGTTACGGCCTGGTCCTTCAGCTCCGGATGGCCGCGCGTGGTCGGCAATCCGGCGACGTCGAAGCTTTCCTTCACCGTCGTCGGCACACCGAACAGCGGCGCTGTCTTCTCGGCCTGTGAATCCATCGCCCGCGCCCGCGTCCGTGCCCGCTCGAAATCACGGACCACAACGGCATTGAGCGCCGGGTCATATTTTTCCGTGCGCGCGATGTAGTGGTCCAGCAGCTCGAGTGCGCCGATCTTCCGGCTGCGGACGAGTTCCGCCAGTTGCGTAGCGGACAGGAATGACGGGTCCATGGCTGCGGTCCTTTCGTGGCGTCGGCAGCCTTGCATCCCTGACCGTCGGGTTCAACCGGGTGGCGCGTCTGTTAAGCGTCTTCAGAGACGCCCGTGCGGGTGGATGAATCGTCAGGAATTGGATACGACTGGCAGGAACGCGCCCGTCAGGACTCCGATGCACACCCGAAACACCCCAGCGATCAACGCCCGCTATTGGACCGCTATCTCCCTCGCGAGCATCTTCGGCGCCAATCTCGGGGATTTCGCGTCCCGCATCCTGCATCTGGGGCACTAGCGGGGCCTTGCACCGTTCGCCCTGATACTGGTTGTCGTACTACTGCAGGAGCGACGGTCGAAGCAGCCCACCGAAGCCTATTACTGGCTGGCAATCATCATCGTCAGGACCGCCGCCACGAACCTGGCGGATCTGGCCACGCATGACTTCAAGCTGGGCTACGGAGCGGTCATCGCTGGCCTGGCCACGCTGCTGGTTTGTGTTCTATCGCTGCTATACCGCGGCAACGACGCTGTATCGGCCGCTCCAAGAACCAGCCTGCCGGTTACCAACAACCGCTACTGGATCGCGATGCTCGTTGCCGGCACCCTCGGCACCGCGGCCGGCGACGGGATCGCGGGCGACCTCGGCATGGGCGTAGGTTGGGCCTCAGTCATGCTCGGCATTGTCCTGGCGGTCGTGTTCGGGCTGCGCACCCGGCTGGCGTTCGCAACACAAGCATTCTACTGGGTTACGATTGTCATCGTCCGGACAGCCGGCACGACGGCGGGCGACCTCATTGCCCATACCATCGGGCTGGTCTCGAGTACCGGGCTGACCGGCATCGTGTTCGTCGGATCATTGCTGCTCTGGCGGAAGCGGCCGGGGCCCGTCCTCCGCCAGGCATAGCGGATCAAAACGCCAGGATATCGTCCTACCCTGCCCTTCCCGGAGCCATCGCCACGATTGCCGACGGGCAATGCAGGTTATTGCCACGATGGTCGTCACGCAGTTTCCGCCGAACCATACCAGCGGCAGCCCTGCCACCAACTGGCAGAAACGGGTTACGACACGTGCGGAACCGATGCGGAACCACCGCCGCGGCGCGGACGCGGGTCGGGGCCAACGCCGACAGGTGCTGGGGCGAGGCCGGCAAAAATCCCGAACAGCGAGAACCCGAAGAACGCCACCGGCCGGCTAACCGTCCGCATCCCTGATCGCCGCATTCAGCGCTTTCACGCCCGCCGCCGGCCCTTCGGGATGGTTCCACACGCACCCGACAACCGCCAGGAAATCAGCACCCGCCCGCACCAGCGGCCCACAATTCTCCGCCGTGATGCCGCCGATCGCGCAGCTCGGCAGTTCCATCATCTCGGACCACCATTGCAGGATCTCGGGGTCGAGCAGGTTGGTCACTTCCTTCGTCGTCGACGGATAAAACGCCCCGAACGCAACGTAGTCGGCACCGTCCTCGCCGGCCTGCATCGCCAAGTCGCGGCTGCCCTTGCAGGTCACGCCGAGGGTCAGATCCGGACCCATCAACCGCCTCGCATCCCGCGCCGGCATGTCGTCCTGGCCCACATGAGCACCATCGCAGCCAGTCGCGCGCACAAGGTCCGCGCGGTCGTTCAACAGGAACGCCACCCCCCGCGACTGACAGACCGGCCGCAACACATCGATCGTTCGCCGCCAAACGTCGTCGTCCACATCCTTCAAGCGAAGCTGCACCGCCGCGACATCACCGGCATCCAGCGCCGCGGCCAGCAGATCCGCGAACGTTGCGGGCGCCAGCTTCGGCGGGGTGATCAGATAGACCCGACAACCGTCACGCCCGCCGTTATCCACCTTCGGGGCCATGGCCTCAGGCCTCGCCCGGGTAAATCGTGAAGCCGATCGCCGCCCGGCCCGGCTGCGGCACGTCCTTCATCCCCGTGGTCATCGATTTGTCCATGTTAGCCGGCATAATGGCGACCTTGCCGATGCCTGGGATCCAGGCCGTATTTGTTTTCAGCCCAGGGTTATCACCCTCGCACCAGTCGAGTAGCTCCTTGACCGTCTGGGTCACCCGCATCGAAGCCGGTCCTTTCCCGAATCAGACCATCCAACCGGACGCGGTACCTAGCCTAGGGAAACGCCACTGTCACCTGCGGCCGCGGTCGGATCCACCAACCAGGCCGATAAACGCCGGTTTGCGTTGCGTTGCGCCAGGTCCAGTGCGGCCGGCGCCCGCGTCAACACGAATCCCCCCTGCCGTTCCGCGATTTCCGCGACGCCATCCCATCCCGGCGCCCGCGGCCACAAAACCAGCCGACAAATGCCGCTGCGCAGCGCGCCCATCGCCTGACCCGATCCGTCGGCGCAATCCAACACGTCGATGGCCTCGACATCGGGGTATTCTGCCCGGCCGGCAGCAATCGCCTCTCGCCACCACAGGCAACCGGCAAACAACGCGGCACCCGGTGCCGACAAAAGCGTCACCGGCCGGCGGAAAGCCAGCGTTGCCCGCACATCCGCCAGCCCATGGACGATCACAGCTGGATAAACGATCATGTTTGACGTTGAACCTGTTGACCGCATCGAGTTCAAGCGGCATCAGCAGCCACTATGACAGAGACGGACATGGCGCAGGAGCCCGACGACCCGGAAGCGGCGGCAGACCGGCTGGAAGCCGCACTGGAACGGATCGCCCGTCTGGCGGCCGTGCCGCCGGCTGCGTCGAACGCGCCACTACCGGATTCCGATCTGTCGATCCCCGAGATCGCTGAACGCCTCGATTCGCTGATCAGCCGCTTGCGGGCCGCCCTCGGCAAACCACAATGAACCACGGGAGAATGGCGCGATGGCGCAGGTGACGCTTCGCATCAACGGTTACGCGTATACGCTCGGCTGCAAGGACGGCGAGGAAAAGCACCTGGAGGCGATGGGCGCCGAGGTCAGTCGCCGCATCGAAGGCGTCCGCGCCGCGTCAGGCCCAAGTGGCGAAGCCCGGATGCTGGTGATGGCGGCGCTGCTGATGGCGGACGATATTTCGGAGCTGCAGGGCAAGCTGGAAGCCGCGCAAGCCGCCGGCGCGTCAAAACCCGATCCGAAACTGGGCCGAAAGCTCAATCGGATGGCGAAACGCGCGGAAGAGATTGCCGAAGGCCTCGAGCATCCCTAAGTATCCATGGCGGAGCTGCCCGGTGCGTCAGGTAACTCATCCCCGGGGCCAGTAAGCATCTCCCTCGGGAGCTGGCTCTGTCGGGATCCTGGTCTCGGTATCCGGCGCCCACCTGCACACGCAGGCTCTGGGAGGATGATACGCCAACGGCCAGGGTGGCTCCGCACATGAATTTACCGGCATGACGATCGAACTGGATGCGGCCAAGCGGGCGGCCCGAGCAGGTCGCGCTCCGTCGCCGGCAAGGTCTCGATCCCGTCGCAGCCGGCCTCGCCCTGACGCGAGCACGTGCTGCGCGACTGCCCGCCATCCCCCAAGTGCCGTGGTCGCAGGCTTCTGGCCGCTCGGCGACGAAATCGACATCCGCCCGCTGCTGACCGTCCTGCATCAGCGCGGGCACCGAATCGCCCTGCCGGTCACGCCCCGGCGCGGTGAGGCGCTGACCTTTCGCGGCTGGCAGCCCGGCGATGTGCTGATACCCGAGCGCTTCGGCACCATGCGGCCCATCGGGGACCTTCTGATGCCCGACATGCTGCTGGTCCCGCTGCTCGCTTTCGATGCCGACAGGCGGGCGCATCGGCTATGGCGGCGGCTTCTACGACCGGACCCTGGCGTCGCTGCCCGGCCGGTTCCGCCTGGGATGCGCCTTCGCCGCACAACAGGTGGACGCCGTCCCCGTTGGCCCTTACGACATCAGGCTTGATGCCGTCGCAACCGAGAACGGCATCATCCGGTGCGGGGGCTGATGTGAGAATACTTTTTCTGGGTGACGTGGTTGGCCGGACCGGCCGGGATGCCGTGGCTGCCCGTTTGCCGGAGTTGCGCAAGCACCTGCGGATCGACCTCGCCATCGTCAACGCCGAGAACGCCTCGCACGGCTTCGGCCTCGGCGCCCGACATGGCCAAGGCGTTGTTCGCCGCCGGGCGCGGACGTGATCACCCTGGGCAACCACGCCTGGGACCGCAAGGAGATCATCCCCTACATCGCCGAAACCCCGCGCCTGATCTCGGCCGCTGAACTACCCGCCCGGCACGCCAGGCAGCGGCTCTGTGGTCGTCACCTTGCAGGACGGCCGCAAGGCGCTGGTGCTGCAGGCGATGGGGCGGCTGTTCATGGACCCGCTGGACTGCCCGTTCCGCGGCACCGCCGAGGTGCTGTCGCGATACCGCCTGGGCGCCTCGGTGCAGGCGATCGTCGCCGACATCCACGCCGAGGCTAGCAGCGAGAAGATGGCTTACGGGCATATCTTCGACGGACAGATGTCGTTCGTGGTCGGCACCCACACCCACTGCCCGACCGCCGATGCCCAGATCCTGCCGGGCGGCACGGCGTTCCAGTCCGATGCCGGGATGTGCGGCGACTATGACAGCGTCATCGGCATGGTGAAGGACGGCGCCACGCTGCGGTTCTGGCGCAAGATGCCAGGCGAAAAGCTCGGGCCCGGCGGAAGGCGAGGCCACGGTCTGCGGCGTATTCGTGGAAACCGACGACACCACCGGCCTCGCGCGCCGGATCGAGCCGATCCGCACTGGCGGCCGACTGGCCCAGGCAATGCCGGTTGTATGACCCTGGCCATGCCAGTTGTCTGACCCTGGCGTTCCCTCGGATTTCATCCCGCCGCCCACCAGATAGCCGTTCGGCTGGCGCGGTCCACCCGCCCCCGCCGTCAACGTTTCGCTGTTAACGGGCTGCTGCTGTATGAAGCCGCCGGTCCATCCATCAAGAGCTGATCACCGACCATGGCAGGCCATTCCCAGTTCAAGAACATCATGCACCGCAAAGGTGCCCAGGACGCCCGGCGCGCCCGGCAGTTCGCGCGGCTGATCCGCGAAATCACCGTCTCCGCCCGCCACGGCCTGCCCGACCCCGCGTCCAACCCGCGCCTGCGCGCCGCCGTCACCGCCGCGCGGCAGGCCAACATGCCGAAGGACACGGTCGATCGCGCCATCAAGAAAGCCGCGGGCGCAGGGGGCGGCGACGACTACGTGGACGTCCGCTACGAAGGCTACGGACCCGCCGGCGTCGCCGTGATCGTCGAGGCACTGACCGACAACCGCAACCGCACCGCTTCCGACATCCGCTCCGCGTTTTCCAAGCACGGCGGCGCGCTGGGGGAGACGAATTCGGTCAGCTTCATGTTCAACCGGCTGGGTGCGATCCGCTACCCGGCTGCCGTCGCCAGCGCCGACGACATGCTGGAAGCCGCCATCGAGGCCGGTGCCGAAAACGCTGAAAGCGACGAAGAGGCGCACGAAGTCACCTGCCCGATCGAGGATTTCTTCGCCGTGCGCGATGCCCTGGAAGCCCGGTTCGGCGCGCCCGGAGAGCGCCAGGCTGGACTGGCGGCCGACGACTTCGGTGACCCTGGATGAAGATCGGGCGGCCGGTCTGCTCAAGCTGCTGGACGCACTGGAAGAGAACGACGACGTGCAAAACGTCTACGCCAACTTCGATATCCCCGAAGCGGTGATGCAGAAGCTGTCCGGTTGATCACGCCGTCAGTGGTAATGCTCGCCATCAAGGTCGACCCTGTCGATCGCTCCGGCGGGCGGCGTTTCACCGGCAAGCCGATAGTGCGAGGCATGCCGCGTGCGATAGCAAAGCGTGGGCTTGTCCAAAAACCCAAGCCGGGCACCCATGGTCCGCAAATGGCTCCACACGTTCTGGTCCATGACCGCCGCGACGTTTTGCGGAAATAACACCCAGGCGATCAGGTGCTGGAACGCCGGCTTCAAGATCAGCAGGCAACTTGTATCGACATAAGGCTGCCCATTCACGATCGGGCACTTGCCGATCAGCGACCCGTCGGCACGGTGGAGAGTCCGAGCGGATGAACAGGCATCGAGGCGGTTGTCCTCGGCGAACCGCAGCAGATCTTGCAGATGATCCGGCTGGTACCAGTTGTCGCCGTCCAGGAAAGCGATGGCCTCGGCGCCCTGGGCGATCGCGTGATAGCACCCGATCAACCGCGGCGTGTTGCCGTAGTCCTTGTAGTTTCGTTGCAGAATGATGTGCGTGCCGTAAAACGCCTCGATCTGCGCAGGCGCCGATCCGTCGCAGACCAGGATATGATGCGCCGGAACCGTTTGGCCGCGGACACTCAGGTGGCCCTGCCGCACCCACGCCGGCTCGGTTTCGAAATACGGCGTCACAACACAGAGTTTCATGATTGGATGCCCTGAGGCGTTGGCTGGTCGTTCGGTCAGGATAGCATGGCGCACGCCGACACACCCGTATAAGCAATGCGTTCGCCAGTCGAGGAATACGATTCGCCAATGATCAGGCTGTTGGGCATCGATCCGGGATTACGCTTCACCGGTTGGGGGCTGATCGACGTCGAAGGTAACCGCCTCAAGCATGTCGCCGATGGTGTGATCGCCACCGACAGCGCCGAAGCGGTTCCGGCGCGTCTGAAAGTCCTGCACGACGCCCTGATGGCCCTGCTCGCGCTGCATCAGCCAGCCGAGGCAGCCGTCGAGGAAACCTACGTCAACCGCAACGGTACCGCGACGTTGAAGCTTGGGTATGCCCGGGGCGTCGCGCTGCTGACCCCGGCACTGGCTGGTGTTCCGGTCACCGAGTATGCCGCGAAGACCGTCAAGCTGGCGGTCGTCGGCACCGGTGGCGCCGAAAAGGAGCAAGTCACCATGATGGTGCGCCGGCTGCTTCCCGGCGCCACGATCAAGCGCGCCGACGCATCAGATGCGCTGGCCGTGGCGATCTGCCATGCGCATCATCGCTCCTCCCGGCTGGCATGGTCCGTCGCAAAGGCAGCCGCCGGGTATTGATCCGCCCGTCAGCCCAACGCCTCCGCCAGCAGTTCCAGCGCCTTGATGCTGAACGCCCGCATATTGGCGATCCGATCCGGACTGCCGGTTTCCAGCGTGATGACCTTGGAGAAATTCTCACCGGTCACCGCGATGCAGGTATGGCCGGCCTTGTCGCCATAGCGGTTGCCCGTCGGCCCGGTCGCACCCGTTTCGCCAAGCCCCCAACTCGCCTCCAGCCGCGCACGCACGGTGTCCGCCAGCAGCCTGGCATACGGTTCGGTCGAGGCACGCTCGATCGGCGCCGGCAGCGGGTTGGGAATCTCCAGGAACGCCTTGCGGGCATAGGCGGTGTAGATCACCCCGCCGCCGCGGAAATACGCGGACGCGCCACCAACCGACAGCAATGCGGCGGATAGCAGGCCACCGGTGGACGATTCGGCGATCCCAATCGTCTCATTGCGTTGCTTCAGGCGGGCGCCGATCTTCTCGGCCAGCGGCAGTAGCGCTTCCATCGATTGTCTCCCCTTTGTTTGCCGACAGAATACTTGCCCGGACCGCCCGCCATGTCGATACGCGCCACCTCGAAGCCGGCCCGCACGCTCGAAGCCGGCCCGGTCGCTCAAAGCCTAGTGAATTCTGCAAACGTCAGGAGACAAACGACGCGCCATGCGTTGCACGATGCACAAGCCGCACTGCGAAAATGGCAATCAAGGGAAATTCGACATGGCACGCCTCAAGAATACTGGAAGCCCGCCCCCGCCTCGTTCCGGCGGCCACTGGCTCGCGGGCATGCTGATCGGCACCGCCATCATGACCATGGCAACCCAGGCAATGGTGTTGGGCGCCGGCGCGGCGATCAAGGACAGCACGTTAAAGGGCGGTTAAACCTGGCCAGCCGCTTCGATTGACAATAGCGAAGACCCCGGCTCCCGTGCGACAAGCCGAACATGCCGGATAATGGTATGGATAGCACGAGCGTCGGAGCCGACAGCGTCGCGGTTGCCGCCGAACTGACCGCCGTGATCGTCGCCGTCACCGACGGGGAGCCGCGGGTGCTGACGATCGAACACGGCCAGGCGTTGCCATCCGGGCCGTTCGAGCCCGGGCACCGCTCACTTCAGGCCGGATTGCGATCCTGGGTGGAAACCCAGACCCATCACCCGCTGGGTTATGTCGAGCAACTCTACACTTTTGCCGACCAGGACCGGAAGCAAGGCACGCTCGGCCGCGTCGTGTCAGTCAGCTATCTCGGCCTGACGCGCGAAGCACCCGTGATCAAGGGCTGGGATGCCGCCTGGCAGCCCTGGTACCGCTTCTTCCCGTGGGAGGATTTTCGCGGCCCGGGTGCCGCACTGGGCGAAGCGATCCTTGCCCCGCCGCTGTATCGACTGGGCGGAAAGTGCCGACGATCCACCTGATCGGACGCGACCGGCAGCGGCGCATCACCATCAATTTCGGCCTGCGCGGTCACCGATGGAACGAGGAACTGGTTCTGCAGCGCTACGAGTTGCTTTGGGAAGCCGGTCTGGTGGCCGAGGGACGCCCGGGCGAGCGCGGCATCTGTCGGAAACCCTGACCGAAGCCCTGGGTGAGCCGATGCGACACGATCATCGCCGCATCCTGGCGACCGGCATCGCCCGACTGCGCGCAAAAATCAAGTACCGGCCTGTGGTTTTTGAGCTGATGCCGCCAACGTTCACGTTGTTGCAGCTTGCAGCGCGCGGTCGAGGCGCTGGCTGGGCGCCTGCTGCACAAACAGAACTTTCGTCGACTGATCGATCAGCAGGATCTGGTCGAGGAGACCGGAGAAGTAACGACTGAAACCGGCGGCCGCCCGGCGAAGCTGTTCAGGTTCCGGCGGGAAGTGCTGGCGGAACGGCAAGTCGCCGGAACAAAACTTCCGCTGGTGCGCGCCGTCTAACGGCGGCGATAAGTGCGCCAACACGCCGATAAAGCGGCCCGGCCAAACCAGGACCGAAGGCTTTGGTCAACACCGCAAACCGCCGCGAAGACACCTCCGCAGCTGCCGAGGATCGGCAAGATCGTGACGCCGATACTGCAGAAAACCACACTAGGCCGTTTGACAACCCGCAACGGTTGGGCGGACTCTGCGAACAAACACAACAACAGGAGACGTCGATGCCAACGCCCCTGACCCGAGCCCTGTTCGGCTTTATCGCCGCCGCGGCTTCAGTGCTGATTTTTCATCAGGCGATGTGGGAGGCGTTGCACCTGCTGGCGCTGCCTGGCCTGGGGATGCCGCCGCCGTTTCCAACCGATCCGGTCGCCCCGTTGGGCGTGCCCAGGATCCTCGATCTGTGCTTCTGGGGCGGGTTATATGGGATCGTGTTCGGATTGTTGCTGCCCCAATTCACCGCGCCGCTCTGGCTGTGCGGGCTGGGTCTTGGAATCGTCGCCGTGCTCGTTGGCTACTCGGTGGTTCCAGCGCTCAAGGGTCTCCCGATCGGCGGCGGCTGGGTGGCGTTGAACTGGGTTAGGTCTCTGTTGATTAACGGGTTTTGGGGCATCGGCGTCGGCCTTATTTTGCCGCTGATGATCCGCCGCGTGCCGCAACCCGCATAACCCCGGCAGGCTGCGGCAACAGGGAATTCGTGGACCGGTCAGCCCCGCTGCACCCGGTCAACCGGACCGTTCATCGCTGCCCGATCATCGTGACGCTTGACATCCTTATACTCATCGCTAGCATAACCCACCATAATGCTCAGAAAGAGCATTACCAAGGAGGGTTCCGATGTCCGCGACCGCACTGCTCGAACGCACCGCACCGCTTTACGACCGGGTCAAGATCGCTGATCCCGCCGATCGAATGGCCGGTGTTCGCCGACGACATCGAGGCGATCCTGCGCCTGAAGCGGGAGCGCGACGCGGTGATCCTGGCGCACAACTACATGACGCCGGAGATCTTCCACTGCGTCGCCGACATCGTCGGCGACAGCCTGGCGCTGGCCCGCGAGGCGATGAAGGTGGATGCCAAGGTCATCGTCCTGGCCGGCGTGCATTTCATGGCGGAGACGGCGAAGCTGCTGAACCCCGCCAAGACGGTGCTGATCCCGGACAGCCGCGCCGGCTGCTCGCTGGCGGAGTCGATCACCGCGGCGGATGTGCGGCTGATGCGGCAACGCTATCCCGGCGTGCCGGTCGTGACCTATGTCAATTCATCCGCCGCGGTGAAGGCGGAATCCGACATCTGCTGCACCTCCGGCAACGCGCTGCAAGATCGTCGAATCGCTCGGCGCCGACACGGTGATCATGCTGCCGGACGAATATCTGGCGCAGAACATCGCGCGCCCAGACCCGCGTGAAGATTATTGACCTGGGCCGGCCATTGCGAGGTGCATGAGCGCTTCACCGCCGCCGAAGTCCGCGCCCTGCGCACCGACTATCCCGGCGTGACGATCCTGGCCCATCCGGAATGCCCGCCGGAGGTCGTCGCCGAGGCCGACTACACCGGCTCCACCGCCGACATGTCCAGCTTACGTCGGACGCGAAAAGCCGGCCCGCGTCGTGCTGCTGACCGAGTGCTCGATGGCCGACAACGTCTCGGTCCACCATCCCGACGTCGACTTCGTGCGGCCCTGCAATCTGTGCCCGCACATGAAGCGGATCACCCTGCCGAAGATCCGCCGCGCCCTGGAAACCATGCAGGAGGAAGTCACCATCGATCCCGCGCTCGACTGAGCGCGCGCGCCGCTCGGTCGAACGCATGCTGGAGGTCCGCTGATGGCGCCGTTGCCGCATGATCATGATCGACCCAGCCGTCCGCGCCGCGCTGCTGGAGGACCTTGGTCGCGCCGGTGACCTGACCACCGACGCGATCGTGCCGGCCGACATGCAAACCCGTTGCGCGCTGGTCGCCCGCCAGCCCGGCGTGGTCGCCGGCCTGGATTTCGCCATCACCGCGTTCCGGCTGATCGATCCGGCAATCCAGGTCGAAGTGGCGCTGCCCGATGGCAGCCGCCTGCGCCAGGGCGACCTCATCGCCACGATCAGCGGCCCGGCCCGCGGCATCCTGACCGCGGAACGCACAGCGCTGAACTTCCTGTGCCACCTGAGCGGCGTCGCCTCGGCCACCCGCGGCATCGTGGACGCCATCGAGGGCACACGCGCCCAGGTCTGCTGCACCCGGAAAACCATGCCCGGCCTGCGGTTCGCGCAGAAATACGCAGTACGCGTCGGCGGCGGATCAAACCACCGGTTCGGCCTGGATGACGCAGTGCTGATCAAGGACAACCACGTCGCCATCGCCGGCGGCGTGCGCCCGGCGGTGGAACGCGCCCGCGCCGGCGTCGGCCATCTGGTGAAGATCGAACTGGAAGTCGATACGCTGGCTCAGCTGGAGGAAGCACTGACCCTGAAGGTCGACGCCGTGCTGCTGGACAATATGGGACCGGACATGCTGCGCCAGGCGGTCGGCATGGTTGACGGCCGGGCGATCACCGAGGCGTCCGGCCGCATCCGGCCCGATACCGCACCGGCGATCGCGGCGAGCGGGGTGGATCTGCTGTCGGTGGGGTGGCTGACGCACTCGGCCACGGTGCTGGACATGGGGTTGGATTGGGTGGGGTGAGGTTGGGGCGAGTCTTGGTCTTCTGGGGGAGCTAGACCTGGAGGCCAGGGAGATGCGTGGACCACGCGTTACGAAATCATGTCTGTCGTCAACCATCGTACATGGTCGCTCTTCAATGCGGAGAGTTATCGTATATCGTTGTTATACGGTTTTGACTAAAAATCACGAACCGGCGAGCGGATTTACCATATCTTGACGTTATGCGGTCGGATACGCGCAGACTGGGTGGCCAATTACAAAGCGTGATGCAGGAGCACCGACATCACGCTTTCCTTTGTTGATCCCTTCGTCCTTTCTGTCCTCGTTCTATTTCGCCTCGCTGGCGCGGACCTTTGGGGTGCCGCGGGATGGTTTCCCGAAGGGGTGAGGAGCGGAGACGCCGACACTGCCGCCTTCGCCGTTGAAAGCATCCGGCGCGGGGGGCACAAGCTTGGATACGCGCGCTACCCGGACGCCAGAAACCTGACGGTCACCGCGGACTGTGGCGGCAGCAACGGTTCCAAAGTCAGGCTGTGGAAACGCAAACTGCAGCGGTTCGCCAACGAGACCAACCTTTCGATAACTGTAACCCATCTCCCGCCCGGCACCAGCAAGTGGAACAAGATCGAACCCCGACTATTCGCCTTGATCACACAGGTACTAGCGCGGCAAGGCGTTGGTCACCGATCAGGTGATTGTCCAACTCATCGGTGCCACGAAAACCGAAACAGGCCTCGAGGTCCAGTGTAAGATCGACGGCAACCTCTATCTCCGGGGCGTTCAGGTGACCGATCAGGAAATGCAAGCGATCAACCCGACACACACCGAGTTCCACGGAGAATGGAACTATACCATTGTTCCTACTCAACAACCACCCTGACGCAGTTATTTATCGGCAGATCCTCAGCGGCAAGCGCAGCGGCATCGTCGATAGGAGAAATCATTACGCAAGTTAAGCAGCGACTACTTTGACACGCACCGCTCCTTCAAGGGCCATCGCGGCTGGGTCCAGGGCAAGCCGCCTGAGAACCGGGCTGCACGGCCATCAGCTTGGGGTGCGATCAAGCGCTGCTTGTCGCATGGGCAGGTTCCGGTGCTGACCGCGCTGGACAACGCAGGCGGCGTCTATGAGGCCATCCTGCCATCTCTGACGGCGATCGAAGCATCGCTGGAAGGACGCATTGCCGCCGGGTCGGTCGTTTGCTCAGACGGCGCCGTGGCCTACGTCAAAGCCGCTGTGAAGGCGGGTGCGGAATATCGGCGGGTCATCGTGCCGACCGTCACGCCTGCGGCGGTCAAGACCAATCCAGTGCGGACCACGAAGCACAAGCCCGGACGGCTAGGGCTTGGTCGGGTCAATGCCCACCACGGCCAGATCAAGGTGCTGGTGAATGAGCGGTGCCGTGGCGTGGCGACCAAGCACCTCGCCAATTACCTCGGCTGGCACCGGGCGATGATCAAGGCTGATTTTGCTGGGAAGGTGTTGCTGAATTGGGCGTTGACCTAATCGCCGCCTCGTCAAAATCGCCATTGTCGAGTGGTGCCGCAATCTCGTCCATGGTGAGGAACATGGATGTCCCGGCTATGGTTACCTGATCCGAGGAAAATGTGCACCACGATGTGCTACCCACATCTTCATACCGATTTCTGTAACATAGGCCATCATAGGCAAGCTCGCGGAGCATGGCGCAAGGTGCTGCGCTGGCGGCCATGTCGCTATCCAGAACGCTCGTGCGGATAACGGTATTCGCCTGCTCCCCGCTGACAATGCCCTGCTTTTCAAAACGCATCACGTATGTGGATGGCTTATGGCGCAGTATAGCGTCTCCGTCAGGAACAACAAGGGCGTTCGTGATGGAAAGCGAAACAGGATAGATGTAGCCAGACGCTCCATTTCGCGCCGAAAGTCGTTCTACAGCGGCCCGCAAAGTACCGAAATGGGTGAGCGGTCGAAATTCTGAAACCTTATGGATCGAGCCGTGGAATAGGCGGGTCGGTGGGACTTTGCGCGTCGCGCCCCCACGTGCCCCGGTTTCCACAATCTGGATCAAGTTTCGCATGCCGGGATTCCGTCCACACGGCCTAAGTAAATGCCCTATGGGCCGGCTGTCGGATCCGGGGTCCTTACAGCCGGCGGACGATCAAAGATACCGAAGACCTCTCGCAAAAAGCCAGGGGTGAGTGCGCTCACCGGATTTATTGAGATACTAGGGTCGGCAATTGGGCCATCCAGACTGAAGCGAACTGCGAATACTCCCCCGCCGGTTTCGGGGCTGAAAAGCCTTCCAACGAGAGGCAATTGCCCTAGGATAGAATTAAAGAAATAGGCTGGGACGATCGTCCCGCTCAATGACGTCGGCCTTCCTGATAAGCCAATCCGGCCTTTCAAAGTCAATCCCAACGAAGGATTTTCGGCGTAAGCTTGGTCTACGTCTAAATTCGATCCATCATAGATAAAGGGAACCACGACGTGGGAGAATTCCATCCCAGGACCGCGTAAGGCGTCAACGAGCCCGTAAAGGGTGATTGCTTGTAGCAGCTTACCCAATACTGGGGAGTTCTTGATCAAGACGGCGTCGATGAATGCTGATCCCTCGATCGGATATAGACCAATGGGGCGGCTTAGCGTCCCGTTAATCGCCAGCTGTCCCGACTGCATCGCTTGGCTTGCATCGATTCCTCGCAGAAAGCTTCCGGCATCCTTCGCGGTGACCAGAAGATGCCGTTTCCCCGCTTCGCTTTCTATCTTGATGGAAAACCCAGAGCTGCCCGATGTTGAACCAACGACATCAAGCAAACGAATTTGGTCGCCGGTACCAGTCACCTTTGCCAGAACGTCCCTCGCACTAGCTTCATCCGCCAAAATCACATGGTTAAAGCGCGCATCGAGTTTCCAATCGGGTGACGTGGGTCGGGGTACATCTTGACGATTTCGAGCCGTTGCTTTCTCAGTCAGCTTTGACGAAAGATCAATTTGATCGCCCTGCAGCACGATCGATATCGCCTCATTTGCCGCCAAACGAACGGTTCCGTGCCCGTGCGTACGGTCAAAGAGGATGTTGTCTAATAGCACAGACCGCACGCGCCCGTCGGCGAAATTTGCCGATCCGGCCACAAGCAACCCATCGCCGTGGACAACGATACGGTCGACTTTGGTCAACCTATTATGGGATATCAGCAAATTTGCCGAAGCATTCGCGGCCTTGCCCGACGGTTTGTTCCAAGCCAAAGGACCGACAGACAGTGTCGTCGGCGTCAGATCGCTAGTAAGCGCAACCGTACCTTCGCCGTTACGACGCGAGATAGACACCGCAGTCATTGGTATCACACCGCTAGCAATGTCTGTAACATGCAAGCCGATCGAATTGAGCTGTATCGCGTCAGGCTGCCCGTTTACTACGATTTTTTGGACAATTTGATCAGGTGGCCCGGATTTGAAGTCCATCGCTCCTTCAATCATTACGGGGATGCCGGCCAGCGACCCCTGCCCTGTCCCGCTAAGGCCCTCCTTGTCGACGCCGATGTCAAAAAGCCCATCAGTGAGTTCATGACCGCCCGCGACATCCAGTAAACGAATGCGTTTGAGGTGGGCATCTACATGCAATTGGATGTCATCTACGCGTAACGCACTTTCGAGTGGAAATTGGAAACTTAATGATGCCGAAATATCCCCCCCGCCAACTTTCAAAGCTATTGGGTGGTCGGACAAAAGGTGCAACCGTGGTTCACTAAGCAGGCTCAGGGAGCTATCGGTTTGACCTTCAACTTGGGCATGAACAACTGCTGCCTGATCATGACCAGAAAGCCCCGTGATGCGCATTTGGCCATCTTTGACCGCAAGGTCCGGACCAGCGATCCGGACACGCTGGTGCGCCGACGATATGAAAATATCGAGTATATCGGGATCGACGAGATGGAGGCGGAAAGCCGCTTGTTCCACGGGCGGCATATTATCGATCCAGGTGAACGCGCCGTTGCTGCCAGTAAGATCTCCGGTTGCCTTGGTGACCACGACATTATTGAGCTCATCATCGGATTCGATGACGAACGACCCCATACCGTGGGTAACCATACCGCTCGTAATGTTTTCGATTATCCAGGATCGCGCCCCTTTGCCTACATCAGAGGGCCAGAGAAGCGGCAAGTCAGCTACATCGATTTCACTCAATTCTAGTGCGACCGAGGCGCTCCGGCGATTTGAGGCGTGCACGATCGTGGCGCTGATATCAACAATTTCGGGATTGCCATCGGGTGTGTGGGCGACGTCCAAACGCCCCTTGGTGATATCAATTCTATCGAGTGTTCCAGATAGCGTTACGGTTCCCTCCCGAACCGGGATCGTTCCCCCACCGACCTTGACTTGCCCTTGATCGATTTGGATTAGTGCCTGGATCTGCTTTGGAACGAAGCCTCTATCGAACGCGACGGTGGCGATAAAAGATATTGGAACGTTCAGACCCTTCAGGAATGCTAGGTTAGGTGGAAGTCCACTCAAGTTCGCTGGCCTTAAGGGTGAAAGTTTCATACGAAGAATATTAGTTGCATCCGGTGCCCAGTTTGTCTCCGCTACTAATTCCGCCGTCTGATCACCCAGTATGAGCGGTGCTCGAAGCGAGGCTTGGATGCGCCCGCCCTTTATCCGAACCAGGTCGAGGGCCATGCTCGACGTTCGGACGACCAATCCGGACTCCAAATCATGGAATGTTAAATCAGCGTCACGAAAATGCACTCGCTGAAGCTGATCGAGAACTCCGTGCGCGTGGCTACGATCCGAACCAACAGGGCGCGAAAGCTGTTCCCGAAACGTCCGAAGATCGTGTGGACCCGATAGGGTCGACTCGGCCGCGACGAAATCCAAGCCAAGGCTGATGTCGCCCCCAGCGCCCCTTGTAACTGTGGCTGTAGCATGATCCAATTCGACGGTACGCAGGACGATGCGACCAAGCAGTAGAGCCGCTGGAGACACCGTTAGGTGGGCAGCGGGCGCGGCGGCAACAGGCCGACCCGATAGATCGGTGATTACAATGTCCGAAAGACGCAAATCCAGCGGATGGTCGGCACCCTTGTGAAAGCCTTCCCATGCAAGCACGACGCCAGCAAATGAAACGTGCGAAGCTGCAGCATCATCTGCAATTGCAGTTCGAATGCGGGCTGCCATCCAGCCGCAGTCGATCGGTCCCTGCGCCAAGCGCCAAGCCGTGCCAGCGAGAAGGCAACTTACTATCACCAGGAGCCCTGTGCCCAAAATCAGCAGGCGATGCACAAGCTTGGTTGTGTGATGCACTGCTCGACCTGCCCCATTGATGAATGCGAGGTTGTACCGAACGATGACACCAGACTCGTTTGCCCTGCCGCGCTATTGGCCATCTCCTCATGATGAAGCAGCCGCAGATCGGCTGGTCGAGCGCTTCCGCGCAATCGGGGAACCCGAAGCCAGGTTACTGGGGAACCCGGGTGTCTTGGCAATGCTTCGATGCCTAGGGGGCAACAGTCCCTACCTTTCTGACCTGGCCTTGCGTGAATTGGAGATAATCAAACTCATCGTGACAAGTGGTCCCGACATCGCGTTCTTAAATGCCCTTTTGTCGTTGAGCCGCATTTCTCCTTCCACGAAGCGTCTCGATGTCACTGCTAAGCTCCGCGAGGTGAAGCGCGTCGCCGCTCTCGTGATCGCGATAGCTGATGCGGGCCAAATTTGGCCACTCGAAACTGTGACTGGGGCCTTATCCGAGACGGCCGAGGCAACTTTAAGGCTAGCGATCCAACATCTCCTGCGCTCGGCACACGACGCTCGGGAAATCCGCCTACCGGATGCCAGCCGCCCCGAATTCAATTGCGGGTTCGCTGTACTGGCGATGGGCAAATTAGGCGCATCAGAACTAAATTATTCGTCCGACATCGACCTCATTCTTTTGTACGACGGCACGGCGGCAGTTTACGCGGGTGGACGTGCCGCGAATCGCATTGGATCGTTCACATCGCGACTGGCTCACGATCTGATCACACTGATGGAAGCTCGAGACGCCAACGGCTATGTTTTTCGCGTCGATCTTAGGTTGCGGCCTGACCCGGCGGCAACGCCACCAGCGGTCTCTTTGCATGCTGCCCTGACTTATTACGAGAGTATGGGCCAGAACTGGGAACGTGCGGCCATGATCAAAGCACGCCCGATTGCCGGCGATCTTGCTCTTGGCCACCGATTTCTGGAGGCGATCCGGCCGTTCGTGTGGCGTCGCGGACTGGATTTCGCCGCCGTCGCTGATATCCATACAATGAAGCGAAGAATCGATATCGCGAAAAAAACCTCGCTGGGCGGAGCGGTCGATCCCGTCGCGCGCATCGCAGGTCACAATGTAAAGCTGGGCGAGGGGGGCATTCGGGAAATTGAATTCCTGGTGCAAACCTTGCAAATGGTGTGGGGTGGGCGCGACCCAACACTACGGATCAGAGCGACTCTACCCGCAATGGCTCGCTTAGTCGAAACTGGTCACTTGAAGGCGTCTGCGCGTCAGCAGCTGGCAAAATCATATTGTTTCCTGCGTCAGGTCGAACATCGCCTCCAAATGATAAATGATCGCCAGACGCATAAACTGCCCGAATCGGGAAGTGAATTTGATCGATTTGTCCGGTTCATGGGTTACCAAGACTCGCAGATATTTGCCGGTATCTTTCTTCGCCACGTCGATATGGTTCGCCTGAACTATCAAGCAGTGTTTGAGCATGTGCCGGATCTACCCGGTACCGAGTCGGTCGGTCTCGAGCTCGATTTTCGCGGTGAGGACCCGGAGCCTGCAACAACGATCGCCGTCCTGAACGAGCTTGGGTACCACAACGCGAAACGGGTGGTGATGGCGGTTCGACGGTGGCTTGCGGGACGGGTCCGCGCGTTACGATCAGGCCGAGCGCGGGATCTAATGACGACGATGGTACCATCAATCCTTATGACTTTAGGGCGGCAGGCGAACCCGGATGAGGCGTTTAACCGATTCGATCGCTTCATCAGTGCACTACCGGCCGGCGTTCAGCCGATGTCATTGTTCCAACATAATCCACCGCTTCTGGACCGGGTTGCAGCGGTCTTGGGAGCGGCCCCGATGCTGTCGGAGCACCTAGCTCGCTACCCTAGCGCGCTTGAAGGCCTTCTATCCAGCGAGGAAGCGGTCGATCCGGCCCGCATACTTCGATCTCGGATAACCGATGCGGTCCGACTGGAAGATGTAATCCAAATTACGCGACGTGCAGTAAAGGAGCGAGATTTTTTCTTGTCCGTTGCGACGTTGGAAGGTCGGCTGAACGCTGACGAAGCCGGCCGGCAGAGAACCGCTCTCGCAGAGGCAGCATTGTCAGTTTTGGTCCCACGTGTGTTAGCAGATTTTGCTAGGCGCTTCGGCCGCGTTCCCAATGGTGCTCTGGCGGTCGTGGCAATGGGCAAAGCCGGCGGGCGGGAAATGATGGCCGGCTCCGACTTGGATCTGATGTTCATCTACGATCATCCGGCGGTCTCAACGGAAAGTCGTGGAGCACGACGGCTTCCGTCCAGTCAGTGGTTTGTCCGAGCTGTACAGGCGTGTATTGCCGCACTGACGGCACCCGGACCAGAGGGTCAGATGTATGCTCTCGACATGCGGTTGCGGCCGTCGGGAAACAAGGGGCCAATCGCTGTCTCGCTAGAAGCATTTAGACACTATCACCAATGGGATGCCTGGACGTGGGAACGCATGGCGTTGACTAGAGCCCGGGTCGTAGCTGGGCCGGCTGATATACGGCGTCGCGTGACCCAGGCGATCAATGTCGCGATCCGACGACAACAAGAGCCTCAGCAAATCCTCGCTAACGCTGTATCCATGCGCGAGCGCATGTTGCGCGACCTTAGACCGCATGGCCCATGGGATGTAAAGCTCCGCCCGGGTGGTTTAGTGGATGTTGAATTCATTGCACAGGCATTGCAGTTGGTTTACGTACAGGATCAGACTTTCCGCCACAGTCAGACAACTCATGTCGCGTTGCGGCGGTTGGGCGAAGCGGGCGTGATTGCCAAGGCGGATGCTGGACGATTGATTGCTGCCGAACGGCTCTGGCGCACAGTGCAAGGAATGCTGCGAATCACAGTCGGTCGTGTCGAGGGCACGGCTTTGCCAGAGGCGTCAGCCACGCCATTACTGCGCGCAGCCGCCGAAGCAGGGGTATCTGCAGTCGATGTTGACGAATTGTTGCAAAAATCGGAGAGTATCGCGCAGCAAGTTCGAACGATGTTCGAAGATTATATAGGGAAATCTAGCTGATGAGCGTGGCTGAAGGCGACATGGCTCCCGATTTCACAATGCCTGCGAGCAATGGGCGCACGATCAGTCTGGGTGAGATGAAGGGCAGGCCGTTCATCTTGTATTTTTATCCAAAGGCCGATACGCCGGGCTGTACAAAGGAGGCGTGCGCGTTCCAAGAAGCCATTCCGCGGCTTGAGGAAATTGGCCTGGATGTAATTGGCGTATCGCCCGATAAGATCAGGTCGATCGAGAAATTCGCAGCTAAGTACGGCCTGACATTCCCGCTGGCTTCGGATGAAGATCATGCGGTGGCCGAACGTTACGGAACATGGGTCGAGAAATCGATGTATGGCAGAAAATACATGGGTATGGAGCGAAGTACGTTCCTGATCGATGGGTCCGGGAAAATCCTAAGGGCTTGGCGCAAAATCAGTGTCACCGGCCACGCTGATGAAGTGCTAGCAAAGGCGCGGAGTTTTCAGTTCATCTAGCTAGGCTGGACTTTACAAATTTTTTGACGCGGTCATTGACTACGACGGTTCAGGTCGTTTGGACAGGTTCCGGGAAGAATAAGCTAAGGCCCATAGCCGGTTGAAGGGTTTCACTTTTCCCGGAATCAAAATCAATCCTTGATGTTGCTGCGGTGCTGTGAAGCTTGTGGACAGCCGCCGACCTGTGGGCAAGGTGGGGGAAACGCAGAGTGTTTTCCCCGGCTTGTCCATAGGAGACCGTGCTTGAGCGGTCAGGCGGGTATCGGCGCAGCCGACTGTCCACAAAGTCACAGCGTCTCAGCGCCATCGGAGTATGCCGCCTCTGCCACGGCCGACGCGGGCCCGTCGAAGTAGGCCTCGTCCGGTGTTTGCCACCCGAGCGCCTGGTGAGGGCGGCGTCGGTTGTACCAGTTGAAGAACTCGATCAGGCTGCGCTTCTGCTCAAGCCCGTTGGCTGCCGGCCGCAGGTAGACCCACTCGTGCTTCACCGTCCACCACAGGCGCTCAACAAAGATGTTGTCATGGCAACGACCGCGTCCATCCATGCTGATCTCGATCCCGTGATCCAGCAGCATCCGCGTGAATTCTTCGCTGGTGAACTGCGAACCCTGGTCGGAATTGAAGATCTCGGGCTTGCCGAACCGGGCGAGCGCTTCGTTGAGTGCCTCAACGCAGAACCCCGCCGTCAGGGTGTTCGACAGACGCCAGGACAGAACCCGCCGGGTTGCCCAGTCGATGATCGCAACCAGATACAGGAACCCTTGACGCATCGGGATGTAAGTAATGTCAGTTGCCCATACTTGGTTCGGCTGATCGATCGTCCGGTCGCGCAGCAAATAGGGATAGATCTTGTGCTCGGGATGCGGCTTGCTGGTGTTGCGCTTCGGCCTGATCGCGCACAGTCCCAGTTTGCGCATCAGCCGTCGGATGCGCCGGCGCCCGACGGAAATCCCCTCGTGCAACAGCGCCACTTGCAGCCGCCGACTGCCATACACCGGATGCTCGGTGAAAATCCGGTCGAGCCGGTTGAGAACATCGAGCTCGGCCGCCGATACCGGCCGGGGTTGATAGTAGAAGCTGCTGCGCGCGATCCCCAGCAGCATGCATTGCCGGTTGACGGACACCCTCGCCTTGCCATTCCATCCGGCTACGCCGGACGGAACCTTTGGCAAGTCTCGCCCCGCGTTCGGCGCGATCATCGCCCGCCTCTCAGCAGACGGGAGATGGCGGGCCGCCCGGCAAGAAAATCCCGTTCGACCTGCAACTGGCCGATCTTGCGGTGCAGATCGTCGATCACCCTTTGCGCGTCGTCGATTGCCGGCGCCTTGCTGCCACGCGCGAACAGCTCGCTCGCGCGCCTCGTTAGCTCCTGCTTCCAGGTGCTGATCATCGTCGGATGGACACCAAATTCCGATGACAGTTCCGCCAGGGTCTTCTCGCCTGACAGCGCCGCCATCGCCACGCGCGCCTTGAAGTCCGCGCTGTGCTGCTTTCTCTTTACGCTCACGTCTCACGCCTCTTTGGACCGGTCAGTCCTTAGCTTATCCCGCTGTACCAGAAAACCCGAGCCGCCGCAGCTGAACAGAGTGACAAGCACCATATCAAACTTTATCCTCACTGCTCCGACCATCGAAGTGGCATCGCTTCCCCCGACTAGATCAGAGATAGCACCGGCGCCAACTTCGGTTCCGCCGCCAACGCCGCAACAAGTGGCACCGACTGGATTGATCGTTCAGGATCAGCGATGGCTGATAATTGTCGTTGCAGTTTTAGGCGTACTTGTTCTCATCCTTCTCGCCGACCGGTTTCTATCAGCCTCGCTCCCTAGACATGTTTATGTCACGCCGGCAATCTCGGCGCTCCCGAATGCGACATCAACGCCGGCAGCCCCAACCGCGACGTCTGCCGCCCCTAAATGAAGCAAGAGGGAGTATGCGGCTCCTTTCAGCGCACAGGTTTCTGTGGCCTCCGAGCTCGTGATAATCCGGTAGATCGACCGATGACCCGCTACTATCCGCAGCCACCTCCTCGTTCGCCCGATTCCTGAATAAAGCGTGAGGCCCCCAACCAGAAAAGCGCGGGAGTCAGCGGGTGCCCGGAAACCAAGTATTCACTGAACACCCGCCTAATCGAAATCAGTTAATCGACGCCCGACGGTGAGCCTTTCCCACGATATACGCAACGCCTTCCGGTCCTACCTTGGTGGTGTGCTGGCACCCCTCGGCCACCTCGCAGTGATCGCCAGCCCTGAACGTTTCAGCGTTCCCGTCTCTTGTGACGGTGATCTCACCGCCGAGCACCATGATCCGAACATCGAAATCATGTGCGTGCATGTCTTCTGCAAAGTCGGGCATCTGCCCGCCATGAATGACGTCGAAGCCTTCCCGGCGCAGGTCGCTTTCGAATGCCTCACGGGTAAGAGGGCCATTGCGGCGGCGGCCTGATAGCAGGGCAACACCCTCCGGACCCACCTGTTCGGCATGCATGCAGCCCGTCGGGACCTCGAAACACTGTCCCGCCCGGAAGGTTACCGGGTTGTTGTCACGGGTGATGGTAATCTCACCGCCCAGGACAAACACTTTGGCGTCGAAGTCATGGCAATGATTGGGCGCGACCAGGTTCGGCTTCACGCTGCTGTTCACAACCCGATAACCTTCACGACGCAATTCCGATTCGAATTCAAGACGATCCATTGGCATTCTCCCTGATGTGTACGCTTCAGCCGTATTAATACGGGGGCGAGAGTTGACGTGAAAGAAGCACGGCGTTCGCCGAGAAGCGATTTTGCACCAGCTCCGGCTCACTGGATAGCTCGACGTTGCCTCACTAAACCTGGCGGTCTTTACTTCAATAGATTGGTTGAGTTGCTCGCCAACTAATACAAGAGACAATCTGGCACAAGGCAGATCGCATTCCGCCGCCGCTCAGGATTTATTCTTGATAACGTATTTTATCGAGACTGCCGGGCATACCCTTCCTAACTCTTGACCTGACTCCCAAGTGTGGCAACGTCCCATGGCACATATATCGCGCTCTTTTCGCCAAGCAGCCGCGAGTGGGTGCTATAAGAATGCCTCTCCATCGTGCCAGGCCATATCAACACCTTCAAACCGCTGAGCCCGCGCGGCACCGGACCCAAACCACCAGCTACCCGCCCGCACCCCCAAACGGGTTCCTGATCTCCACCCCCCGCCATAGAAACCCAGCCTGCATATCCTCCGACAGCAGCACCCGGCACCCCGCCTGAGCCGACGCCGCCAGCATCACCGCATCCCACAGCGAGTACTGATGCATCGCCGCCAGATCCATCGCCTCCATCAGCACCCCAGACGTCGTATCCGCCACCAGACACGCATCATGCCACGTCAACACGGCCAACCGCGCCCGCGTCGCCGGCCACCTGGCCTTGCGCGTCAACACGGTGAACAATTCCGCAAGTGCCTGCGCCGGCACCACCAGTTCGTCCCCCGCAAACCCCGCGAGCGCCGCCAGCGCGGCCTGCTGCCGATCCGCCCCGTTCAGCCCCTCGGCGTAGACCAGGACATTCGTATCAACCCCGACCCGCACCCATCAACGCTCATACAGATCGTCGCGTCGCCAGGGACCGACATCATCGGTCGCAGCCTGCCCCTGCAGCCGCTGCAACAGTGCCGCCCGCGCCGCCGCCCGCGCCGCATCTTCTGGCTCACAGGGCACAATCCGGGCCACCGGCTTGCCGTGCGCCGTGACCACGAACGACACCCCCCCGCGCACATCGCGTAGAATATGCGAAAAGCTCCGGTTAGCCTCGGCGGCAGAGACTGACTTATCCACGACACGAACCTAAGTAGTGATATCCACTACATATATCAACCCGCCCCGGATCACAAGCCCATTTCAAACACCGGCAGCGTCAGCCCCTCCGTCACCGTCTCGAACCCAACCTTCACCGGCAGCCCCACCCGCAACTGCGACGCCTCGATCCCCCGCGCCTGGGCATTCATCCGCACGCCCTCCGGCAGATCCACCGTCAGCAGCACATACGGCAAATCCCCCTTGAACCCCGGGTGGAACGCGTAATGCGTCACCGTCCAGCTATGCACGGTCCCCCGCCCCGCCGCATCGACCCAACCCACGTTCATTGACCAGCAGGCATCGCACATCGGCCTGGGATAATGCCGCACCTTCCCGCAATCCGCACAGCATTGCAGCCGCAGGCGCCCTTCCCGCAGCCCATCCCAGTACGGCTGCGTCTCTGGTGACGGAGACGGCACCAGCTTGTCATATCCGTCCACGTCTCAACCCCTCCGCATAATGGCCAGCGCGCCGTCGCCCATGTCGCCATAGCCAGTGACCAGCCCGATCTCCGCGTCCGGCACCTGAGCCTCCGCCTCGCCGCGCAACTGCCGAGCCAGTTCGACGATATGATTCATGCCCGCCATATGCGCCTGGGACAGCAGCCCGCCATGCGTATTCACCGGCAGCCGTCCGTTCAGGCCCAGCGCTCCGTCTTGCACAAACGCCCCGCCTTCGCCCTTCTTGCAGAAGCCCAGATCCTCCAACTGGCACATCACAATGTAAGTAAAACAGTCGTAAACCTCGGCCACATCGATGTCGGCCCGATCCACACCGGCCATCGCAAACGCCTTCGGCGCCGCCTTGGCCAGCCCCAGCGTCGTCAGATCCGGCCGCTGTGTAATCGCTGACGGAGAATCCGGATGACCCTCGGCCACGCCCATCACCATGATGGGGCGTTTGGCCATATCCCGCGCCCGATCCGGCGCACTGATCACCACCGCCGCGCCGCCATCGCTCTCCAGCGAGCAATCCAGCAGCCGCAACGGATCGGAGATCATGCGGCTCGACTGATGATCCTCGATGGTGATCGGGTTCTTCATCGTGGCGTTGCTCTGCAGTGACGCATGGTACCGCGTCGTCACCGCAATCTCCGCCAGTTGCCGCGACGTGGTGCCAAACATCTCCATATGGCGCCGCGCCATCGGCGCATACAGCTGAGCCGGCGCAATGGCCCCAAGTGGCATCTCGAACTCGCCAATAACCTTGAACTGGGGCATCCGCTGCACCCGCGTGCCGATGCGGCCGCCGGAATAGCCGGTGCGCCCCAACGAGATCAGCACATGCTTGCAAATCCCCGCCTGGATGACCGCGAGCGCACACTGGATCGACGCCACTGCCGACGCCCCGCCCATCGGCGTGGTGGCGGAAAAGCGCAGATCCTTGATGCCGAAATTGGTAATGAAATCCTCCGCCACCGCGCCATGGCCGTACGGGATCAGCCCGTCGATGTCGGACGGTTTCAAGCCGGCGTCGCGGATCGCGTTCAACGACGCTTCCAACTGGAACGACAGCGCGGTCCGGTCGGTGCCACGCAGATACTTGGTTTCACCGACGCCGGTGACAGCGCCTGCTTCTCGCAGCGACATAAGGCGGTTTCCTTTCCTTGGACCGGCTCAGGTTGCGCCAATTCGTGATGTCGGAAAAGCCTTCAGCCTGCGGGTTGTCCCCTCGTCGCCCGTATTGCCTCAGCCCAAGGCCGGCATCGGCAATCAATGCGTCCACTCGCCGATAGAGCGGCTCGGTCAAACACCGACGAAGGGCGCGTTCAACACCGCCACCGGTGGCGACGATGACCGGACAAACCCTAAAGCGACACGAAGGAGGATCGGATCAGCGGTCCGTCACCCAAATCCTGCTTGCTGAGCGCCATCGCTTGCTGCACGGCCCGCGCAAGCGCCGTGGCAGCGAAGGGCTTCGTAAGCACCGGGATCCGGTCGTTCCAGACCCGGTTTAGAAGCGACTCGCTGTAGCCGGTGATGAGCACCACAGGTAGTCCTGGCCGCTTGCTATGGACGGCCGCGGCCAATTCGATGCCGTTCATGTCGCCGGTCAGGACAAGGTCGGTCACCAGGATGTCGATCCGGTTGTCCGCCTGCTGAAAATGCGCCAGCGCATCGGTCGCATTCGCCGCCGTCAGGACCGAATAACCATTCAGCATCAGCAACTGCGCGGTCACCGACCTGACCTCGGGGTCATCGTCCACCAGAAGAACGCTGCCTTCCCCAACAACATTCTCTTCAGCCGTGGCGTTGATGGCTTTGTCGGCTTCGACGGCGCGCGGAAGATACAGTGTGACCGAAGTCCCCCGTCCCACCTTGCTTTCGATCGCAACGGACCCGGACGACTGCCGGACAAATCCCTGCACCATCGAAAGTCCCAGCCCCGAACCTGCACCAATCTCTTTCGTGGTGAAAAACGGCTCAAACACCTTCTCCAGGATATCCGGCGGAATTCCCGTTCCGGTGTCGGAAACCGTCAAGGCAACAAAGTCCCCCGTCAACGCGACCCGCCCGGCATGACCCGCGAGATGTTCATTGCGGGTTTCCAGCCGCAGGATACCGCCGTTCGGCATTGCGTCACGGGCGTTGACGGCAAGGTTCAGGATCGCCGCCTCAAGCTGATTTGGATCGACGCGAACAAGCCATGCCTCCGGCGAAAATTTGGTTTCAACAGTAACATCGGACCGAAGCAGCCGTTGCAGCATATCCTGCGACCCGCGAATATACTGGTTCAAATCCACCGCCGCCGGGCGAAGATTCTGGCGGCGTGCGAACGCCAGCAGTTGCTGCACCAGGGAAGCGCCGCGGCTGGCGCTTTGCATCGCCGCATCCAGCCGCGATGACGCAGGATGGCCGGGGCTCAGTCGCGACCGTGCCAGTTCGATATTGCCGACAATGGCCGCCAGAAGATTATTGAAATCATGCGCAACCCCCCCGGTGAGGCGCCCAACCGTTTCCATCTTGCGCGATTCATACAACGCCGCCTCGGCTGTCTGCTGGGCCTCCATCGCGCCCTTCAAGGCGTGCGTGCGCTCCTTGACCCGGCTCTCAAGCTCCTGTTCGCGCACCCCGATCGCGGCGGCCATTGAGTTGAACGACGCACCAAGCCGGCCAAACTCCGAATTGACATCCATGAGGGGAACCCGGACGCCAAGCGCGCCTTGTTTCCAATGTTCCGCGGTATCCAAAAGGGTTTGAATTGGCCGGCGGATAAACACGCGGGCGCCAAAACCCGCCAGCAGCGAGGCCAGAACGAACGAACCGCCGATCACCATGATGTCCCGGCGATTTGCCGCCTCGGAGTTTTTCAGGAGTTCGGACTTATCCAGTCCAACGGACAACGTGAGCCCGGCCGGGCCGCCAGGCAACGCCGTGAAGGCATAGATCCTGCTGACACCATCGAAACCCAGCGCTTCCTGAACGCCTTCACCGCCGCGCAGCAGATAGGAATGGGCCTGGCCAGGGATCTTGGTGCCGACGAATTTGTCACGTCCCGGGTAGCGGGCAAGGATCGTTCCCTGACGGTCGATGACGGATATCGTCGCCTTCGGTGGCAACGGACTTCGGGCAACCTGATCGTTGAGCCAATCAAGGCTCAGTCCGGCCGCAACAACCCCGCTGACGGTCCCCGTGGAGTCATAATACGGCTGGGCAAGATAAACCGCTTTCGGATGCGCCGCATTTGTCAAATCGTATTCACCAATCGCCAGATCCCGGGTTTTGATTGCCAGCCTGAAGGACGGCAGATCGCCCAGGTAAGCCGGCACGTCGGCGATCCCACCAATACAGACCTGATGGCCTGTCACGTCGATACTGACAAGACTGGAATACTGCGGGTAAGAGCCCGCCAACTCGGCAAAGAAGGCGCTACATGCGGCGACGTCGCGATCCCGCACAATGTTGGTCTTGCCGAGCGCTGTCAGAAGTTGCCGCGCGCCCTCAATCATTTTGGATTGCTCGTTGCCAATGAGCCGCACCAACCGCAGCGCTTGGTCCTTACCTTCTGCCGCTCGGAGTGCCCGTGCATCGATTTCGTCATATACCTCGATCCCGACGATTGGGGCGAGTGTCAAACTCACGAGCGCAAACAACCGGGTAAGAAGTTTCATGTGTCCCCGGTCCGGTTTCGTATCGTGACGGCACACTCCTGTTGCATCAGCAAAGCGATCAGCACAACCGGATGTCTAATCGCAAATCACACCCTGTAACCGGGACTGACATCATGCAAGGTTATCTCCCGGTTATCCAGACGGCCAAGTATCAACAGCCAACACGTTTTTGGCACACAACTGGAATGAGACCGGGCGATCCGAATGTGGGACTGGCAGATCCATATCGACTCGAATTCGCAATATATTCACAGCTCCCGCCAACACCAAGGCCATCTAACCTGTGTTCGCCGGATCTTGCAAACCAGCACTCCAGCCGATTTGGTTACCGACGCTTCTATTATAACAGGAACTATAGAACGAACCTGTTCGCCGCTTCACATCTGCATTGATTGATCCGGGTAGTAAGCAATTGAAACAATAGCCCGGAAGCAGCGGTGACCAACAACGGCAATCAAATCACAAAGAAGGGACTTTCGCCCTCCGTCTCCGCGGATTGGCCGGAACACGAAACCGCCGGTGCCGCGACACGGTTTCTGCCCTCTGATTTGGCCTGATAAAGCGCGCGGTCAGCAGCGGCGATCAAATTCATCGAAATCTCCTCGTTATAAGAGGGGATCATACTGCTACAGCCGACACTGACGGTCACGATTCCCAAAGCGCTGCCAGAATGTTCGATGGCCATGGCTGCCACCGCAGCGCGGATCCGTTCTCCGGCGACCATGGCGCCGTGTCGGTTGGTGGCCGGTAGAATGACCACAAACTCTTCACCGCCGTAGCGGGCAACGTGGTCGCCGGCCCGACGCAACACACTTTGTATGGTGCGGCTGAGCCTGCGCAGGCATTCATCACCGGCGAGGTGACCGTAGTGATCGTTGTAGCCCTTGAAGTGGTCGACATCGAGCAACAGAACCCCGAGCGGCACTTGATGTCGACGGGCTCGGCGAAATTCCTCCTCGAACAGTTCGTCAAATCGCCGCCGGTTCATCAGGCCGGTGAGCCCGTCCTGATGCGCCAACGCCTGCAGCCGCTGGTTCGCTGTCTCCAGCCTGGCGTTTGCGTCCGCCAACATTTCTTCAACGCGTTTGCGCGCGGTCACGTCGCGCATCACCGCCAGCCAGCCGCCATCCTCCGGCAGGTAACGATATCGGTTTTCAACCCAGATATAAACGCCATCCTTCCGAAGCATCCGAAACGTCAGATGCAGATCGGTCCTGTCAGGTGAAATGTCCCGATAGAGCGGATTGACATGGGGAAAGTCGTCGGGGTGGATCAGCGAGGATGCGTTCGCACCCAGCATCTCCTCCGGTTCGTAACCCAGCATCTCGCGTGAGGAGGGGGAGACATAAGTCCGAACCCGGGACGCGTCGTAGCGGATGATGACGTCGATGGTGTTCTCGACCATCAGCCGGTACATCGTCGCCTTGCCCGACAAATCGGGATCGCCGTCGGGCAAACCGGGCGTCAGGCGAATCTCTGTCAACGGGGCGGCTCCAGGCAACCGGTCAGCGGTATCGACCCGTTCTAAAGCCAGAAGGTTAACGTACCCTTAAGCCCTGCCGGTTCCCATCACGGCCGCACAACGAGCAACAGGCGGGGTCGGAGCCCGGCGCTGCATGCTGGAACGCGGAGGGGGATGCACCTCCGCGTTCGCCTGCCGAACCCTACGCGTGCAGCAGTTCAAGCGCCTCTTCGTAGATTTCCATGTTCTTGCCGAAGGAAATCGCCGCGGCCTGGGCGCCGGAAACGAGGTGCATCCACCGCCACGGTTCGCGGGTGGCGTAGAATTCCTCAACGATCGCCTGGTGATGCTTGAAGGCATGCATTTCGGTGAAGCTGTCGTGGCAAACGATCTCGCCGAGTCTGCTTCATCAACTTCTGGGCATCGTAGCCGGAGTTCACATATTGCTGGGCCAGGTTCACAGTGCCTTTGACTTCCGGCACCGCCCGCATCCTGCCCAGATTCGTGACGGTGGACCAGTCAGTTGGCGGCTGGTTGTAGATACTCTGTGTAATGGCTTCCAGCAGTTCGTCCTCTGGCAGATGCGGCAAGGCAGCGACCGCCGCCGGATCGGGCTGCGGGGCTGGTTCCATCCGGAACTGCGTCGACTTCACCTCCGGGCCGGTGTGCCAGAACAACAGGATCAGAAGTTTGTTGTGCAGGCTTAGACCTTCAAGCCGAAGCAGGTAACGCCGCAGATTGGCACTCGTGTGGAGGTGAACATCCATCGGGTTGCCAGTCAGGGACCGCAGGAAAAGACCGGCCGCACCGATCGACAGGGCTTCTCCGGCGCCGTCTAGCGACAATCCCTCGGCCAGCGCCTCAGCCAGCAGCACGGGGATGTCATTATAGTTGTCACACCGACCAATCGCTTCGCCCACTCGGCCGATCGTTGCGGTTTCATCTTCGCTGGTCTGTTGCCGCGTGACGCGGGTCAGCAGCTCATGCTTCTCGATCAGCGCGTCGATTTCCGGCATCGCGCGAGGGGCCGGGAACCGGGTCACGTAGCGGACGGCAGGGCGCATCAGAACCGGCAGGTACGACCGGTCCATGGACTCCAGTGCACGCCAGGTAAAAGACGGGAAGATGAAGTAATGATCGTCCAGCGCGTTCTTCGGGATCGCTACCGACAGCAGAAGGTCGAATGCCTCGATCGGCGGAATATTCTGCCACAGCCACAGGAAAAGATGGTCGGCCCGATTGGTCTCTCCGCGATTGACCGCGGCGAGGAACGCCGCCTTGGTTGCCTCGGCGCCGCCCGCATCGACAGGCTCGAACTCCAGCAGGCTGTAGGGGCCCATCGCCGGGTGATGGATGTGTTTATTCGACAGTGCAACGTGCTGCAGGACGGGGACAAAGCGCTGTTCACCATCCAGACGCTCGACCAGCCTGGACACGGCATACAGCCCAGCCAGGGGATGCAGCGGGCCACCGTGGTGACCGGGGGGCAGGTCGGACGAGCGCGCCACCGCCAGCGCCGAGGCGGTCAACATGGTCTGCGTCGGCACCCCGGATCGGAGTTTCTCCAGTGTGCGATCCAGAATTTCCGATGGCGGCGTTTCCTCGATGAACTGAACGAAAGGCTCGATAGCCTCAGCGAATTGTACACGATTCGGCATGGTTTACTCTCCCTGAATGCGGTCTCGGCGTATTCGGCGGACTAGCTCTTGCGAGCGGCGTGGCGTGGCGCGAGCGCGGCCAAGGCCTGCTGCTGCGCGGCTGTTTGATCGGTCATGGTCCAGTGAGGCGGAAATCTCCATCACTCGGTGTCCCGCGAACGTCGATCGTCGTTACGAGGATCTCGCCTTGGTGGCCTCGCTCGATCGCTGGAGGACGAGGGGCAATACGAAATCGTCTTCAATCTCCAGACAATCGTTATACGCGATGGGCCGGGTGTCAACGGTGTGGAGGGATTGAAAACCCCGGGCTGAAGCCTGCGGAAGACCGCACCGAAATCATTCTCGGCGTGACCCGGGGGATTTGGTTCGACCTGCAAACCATGCCATCGGGTCGCGGCACACAAGCCCATCCGGGCGCCGTGCCGTCCTCGGTCGCCGGTAACGACAGGCGCCTGGGCATCAAACCGCATCACGGCAATGCGAGATCTAGGCATGATTGCAGTGCCGGAAGACAAAGGCTTACATTTCCTTAATCCCAGGAGGTTGGTTTGAGCTCCAGCACACGCTTTGTTTTCGGAAATGCTCACTGTTTCATCGCTTGCCGGCAACCACGGCCACACTTCTGATGTCAGAACGGGCAGAACATCGCTTGAAGACGGACGAGACCTACCTTCGCCTGGCAATCGAGGTCGCCCGGCAAGCCCGTGCCGCCGGCAACCATCCTTTCGGCGCGATCCTGGTGGGTCCCGATGGTGCCGTCCTGATGGAGGCCGGCAACGCGCACGGCGACGCCGGCGACCGCACCGGCCACGCAGAGCGGGTGCTGATGACGCGTGCCAGCCTCGCCTACCCGGCGGCTTTTCTGGCCGGCTGCACGATGTATGCCAGTGCCGAGCCCTGCGCGATGTGTGCGGGGTCCGCGTACTGGGCGGGCGTCGGGCGTGTGGTCTATGGCCTCTCCGAGCGTGACCTCGGCCGGCTCATCGGCCCGCATCCGGAAAACCTGACCATGGACCTGCCGTGCCGGATGGTCCTGCAGGCCGGGCAGCGCTCGATTGAGGTCGTGGGGCCATTACTCGAGGACGAGGCACGGGCAGTGCATGAGGGATTTTGGCGCTGACCGACTCTGGCGCAGCATTTGCATGCCGTTCTTTCACGGGTTCGTGAGAGAGGAGCAATCACGGGGGACAAGGCTGGCAAGGCAAACGCGCCCACGTTCAACGCCGCAAGGCGCGACCACGTCAGCAGCAAAAATCCATATACGTCACAGTCGGTTATCAGGTCCACGGAGTTCACCATGCTAAGACGTCAATTCACCCGGCTTGTTGGAGCCAGCGCGGTCGCATCGGCGCTGCCAAGCTTGATCAAGCCGGCCCACGCAGCCGACCCGTTGAAAGTGGGTTTCATCTACCTTGGGCCGGTGGGGGATTTCGGCTGGACCTATCAGCACGACATCGCGCGAAAGGCCGCGGTTGAACATTTCGGCGACGCGATCAAGACGACCTATGTCGAGAACGTGGCGGAGGGACCGGATTCCGAAAAAGTACTGAACGATCTGGCGAACCAGGGTCACAAGCTGATCTTCGCCACGTCGTTCGGGTACATGAACTATGTACCTGAACTCGGCGAAGAAACACCCGGCTGTCTTCTATGAGCACGCCACCGGATACAAGCGCGCCGCAAACGTCTCGGACTACAATATTCGCTTTTACCAGGCGCGATATGTGCAGGGCGTTATTGCCGGCAAACTCAGCAAAGCGGGCCTTGCCGGTTACGTCGGTTCGGTCCCGGTGCCGGAAGTCGTCCAGGGTATTAATGCGTTCATGCTGGGCATGCAGTCGATCAACCCAAAGGCGCGGATGAAGTTCGTGCTGATCAACTCCTGGTATGATCCGCCGAAGGAAGGCGACGCGGCCAAGGCGCTGATCGACCAGGGCTGTGACATCATCACCCAACACACCGATTCGCCGGCACCGCTGCAAGCCGCCGCCAGTCGGGGCGTCAAGGCGTTCGGACAGTCGACCGACATGTCGAAATTCGCCAATGGCACGCAATTGAGCGCCAGCACCGATGTCTGGGGTCCCTACTACATCAAGCGCATCCAGGACGTGCTGTCAGGCACCTGGAAAAGCACCGACACCTGGGGCGGTTTCGACAGCGGCATGCTGGCCATGTCGCCGTTCACCAATATGCCCGAGGATGTGGCGGTGTTGGCGACCTCGACTGTCGCCGATATCACGTCCGGGAAGAACAAGGTCTTTGTCGGCCCGATCACGGATCAAAGCGGCGCGGTCAAGGTGCCGGCGGGCACCTCGATGGACGATGGGGCCCTGTCCGCCATGCAATGGCTGGTTCAAGGTGTCGACGGAAAACTGACGTGAACTGACACCAAGCTGGCGCAGCCCAGTCCCGCGCTACGGATTTCCCCAGGTGGCGAGCTTAGTCATGACAGATGCAACGCGATCCATCCCGCCGGCGACCGGCCCGCTGCTGACGATGACGGGCATGACCAAGCAGTACCCGGGCTGCCTGGCGAATGACCATGTGTCGCTCACAGTCGAGCGCAACCAGATCCATGCTTTGCTGGGCGAGAACGGAGCCGGCAAAAGTACCCTGGTGAAGATGATCTACGGCGTGGTCAAACCCGATGCCGGCGACATCGTCTGGGAAGGCCGGCATGTCACGATCCCGAATCCGGGCCACGCCCAGCGTCTGGGCATCGGCATGGTGTTCCAGCATTTCTCGCTGTTCGAGGCCCTGACCGTCACCGAGAACATCGCCCTTGGTCTGGTCAGCGCCGAGGAACGAGCCGGACTGCGCGAGAGGATAATCCGGATATCCAACGAATATGGCCTGCCGCTTAATCCCGATCGGGTGGTGCATGATCTGTCCGTCGGCGAACGGCAGCGTATCGAAATTGTTCGCTGCCTGTTGCAGAACCCCAAGCTGCTGATCATGGACGAACCGACATCCGTGCTGACACCGTCCGAGGTGCAGAAGCTGTTCGTCACGCTGCGGCGGCTGGCCGCGGAAGGTTGCTCGATCCTTTATATCAGTCACAAGCTGGAAGAGGTCCGGGCGCTGTGCTCCGCTGCCACCATCATGCGGCTTGGCAAAAACGTCGCGCAGTGCGTGCCGGCGGAGAAGACCGTCAAGGAACTGGCGGAGATCATGATCAACATGGATCTGCACGCTCCCACGCCGCGTCCGCTTGCGGCAAATTCGACCCCGCCGCGGCTGGTGCTGGACCGTCTGACCGTCCGCTCGCCACATCAATTCGGGACAGATCTGAAAGACGTTTCGCTGTCGCTGGCCGGCGGCGAAATCCTCGGCATCGCCGGCATCGCCGGGAACGGACAAAGCGAATTGATGGACGCGCTGTCGGGCGAAATCCTGGCGGGCAAGCCGGAAAGCGTCATCATCGACGGCGTGGCTGCGGGACATATGGGGCCGCACGAACGGCGTCGTATCCATGGCTGCTTTGTCCCGGAGGAACGCAACGGCCACGGCGCGGTGACGACCATGACGCTGGCCGAGAACGCCTTCCTGTCGGGTTTCCTTCGTCGGGCACTGGTTCGTTTTGGTATCATCGACACAAAGAGAACGTCGGCGTTTGCCAAGACGATCATCGAACGGTTCGACGTACGCACCACCGGCCCAACCGCCCAGGCGCGGTCTCTGTCAGGCGGCAATCTGCAAAAATTCCTGGTTGGGCGGGAGGTTTTGCAGGAACCGAGCGTCCTGGTGATCAACCAGCCGACCTGGGGCGTCGATGCGGGCGCGGCGCTGGCGATCCATGAGGCGATCATGGCGCTGGCCGAGGCTGGGGCGGCGATCATGATCATCTCGCAGGACCTCGATGAGATCTTCGTCCTCGCTGACCGGATCGCGGTGATCGCCGGTGGACACGTTTCGCAGCCGGTTCTAACTCGTGACGCAACCGTCGAGTTGATCGGGCGATTGATGGGGGGCGCCGCCGCGGCGCCGGCCGCAGGGGAGATGGCGCTTGCCGACTGAAACACCCGCCGACCCGGTCCGGAGCGATTGCGCCCATGCTTAAGATCGAGGCCCGAGGCTACGAATCCAAATTCTGGCGCTATGCGTCGCCGGTTTTGGCGCTGCTGCTGACGGGGGCGACGTCCGGGCTGATCTTCGCGGCGATGGGGCGGCCGCCCGGACTGACCGTCTATACATTCCTGGTCGCGCCCCTTTTGCAACAGGACGGCTTTCAGGCGCTGGTGGTAAAGGCCGCGCCGCTGATCATGATGGGCGTGGGGCTGTCGTTGGCCTACCGAGCCAATGTCTGGAATATCGGGACGGACGGACAATTCACCCTCGGTGCGATCTGCGGTGGCGGCGTGGCGCTGGCCTTTCCCGACGCGCCGGCCTGGGCGCTGTTTCCAGCCATGATTATCGCGGGCTCGGTCGGCGGGATGCTGAACGGCGGGCTGGTGGCGTGGTTGCGTATCCGTTTCAATGCCAACGAAATCCTGACCAGCCTGATGTTCGCCTACATCACGCAGTACCTGTTGGTGTACCTGGTGACCGGTCCTTGGCGTGACCCGCAGGGTTTCGGGTTTCCGCAGACCGCGTTGTTTTCCGACAATGCTTTGGCACCGCGGCTGATCGAGGACACCAATGTCCATATCGGCGTCGTGCTGGCGCCACTGATCGCCATCGCGCTGTGGTTCATGCTGGAGAAAACGCTGCTGGGCTTTCAGTTCCGCGTCCTGGGCCAGGCGACGCGGGCGGCCCGTTTCGCCGGCTTCAGTGAGAACCGGCTGGTGTGGATCGCCATGCTGATCAGCGGCGGTCTGGCCGGTCTGGCCGGCATGCTGGAGGCGACGGGCACGCTGGGGCAGCTGACCACGACACTTTCCCCCGGGTATGGCTTTACTACAATCATCGTGGCGTTCCTCGGGCGGTTGAACCCGCTTGGAGTGATTCCGGCGGGCCTGCTGCTGGCGCTGACCTACCTTGGCGGCGATGCGGCGCAGATCAACCTGGGGCTGCCAAACGCGGTCACCGGGATTTTTCAAGGCATCCTGCTGTTCTACCTGCTCGGCTGCGACATTCTGCTGCTGAACCGGATTGGCTGGCGTTCCAATCGCGTGAGGGCCGCACAATGACCGCGCTGCTGGTTGCGTTCCTTGTCAGCACCATCGCCGCGGCGACGCCGCTGTTGCTGGCGGCCGTGGGGGAGCTGGTGGTGGAAAAAGTCGGCGTGCTGAACCTGGGCGTGGAAGGCATGATGCTGGCCGGCGCGATCGCGGCTTTCGCCACGGCGAACGAGACGGGTATCACCTCGCTGGGGATCGTGGCGGCGCTGTTGGCCGGGATCGCGCTGGCGCTGCTGTTTGCGGTGATTTCGCTGACGTTGCAGGCCAACCAGACCGCGACCGGGCTTGCGTTGACCATCTTCGGGCGTGGCTTCAGCGCCCTGGTCGGCGCCGGATATGTGGGAATTCCCGCGCCGACACTGCCGAAGCTGCATATTCCGGTGTTGTCGGATATCCCGGTGTTGGGGCCGGTGCTGTTTGGCCATGACATCCTGGTTTATCTTTCGCTGGTCATCCTGGCCGTTGTCGCCTGGTGTATCCGGTCCACCCATCTCGGGTTGATCTTGCGGGCGGTGGGAGATTCCCACGATGCCGCGCACGCGCTGGGCTATGCGGTTGTGCCCATCCGTTACGCTGCCGTCGCCTTTGGCGGAGCGTTGGCTGGCCTTGCCGGAGCCTATATGTCGCTGGCCTACACGCCGCTATGGGCACAGGACATGACGGCCGGGCGTGGCTGGGTGGCGGTGGCGCTGGTCACATTCTCGGCCTGGCGGCCGTTCTGGCTGTTGATCGGGGCGTGGTTCTTCGGCGCGCTCATGTATCTGTCGTTGTATGTGCAAGCCCTTGGCGTGGCGGTGCCGTCGGCGCTGTTGTCGGCGTTGCCCTACATTGGCACGGTCGTCGTGCTGGTCCTGATTTCCCGCGATGCACGACGGATCCGGATGCACCGGCCGGCGATGCTGGGGCGGCCGTTCCAGGCCCGGGTTTGATCGGCCAGCGTCGGTAGGCACGTTCGTAACTAAACCGCGTCCAAGCCGAGATCGGTGTTGTTGTCCGGCGGACGGTCAGCGTTCAGGGGGCGGGCTGGTGCCGGATGCAGGTTGGATGGGGATGCCCATTTCCGCCGCGAGGGTATCCATCATCACCTGGCCCCAACGGCGCTTGTCGGCGCGGACCGGGTCGCGCGGCTGCGGGCTGTGGGCGGGGCGGTTGCCGGACAAACGCGTGCGGTGGGCGTCGATCGCGGCCTGCGTCTGCCGCAGCAGTTCCGCGGCGTGGTGTTCCGGGAGGTCGTTGATCGGTTCTTGTTCGGTCGCGGCCGGCGCATCACAGGCGAGGCGCTTGAGCAGGGTCTGCTCGGTTTTCTGGCCGCTGCGGTTGAGGTTGTTGGCGCAGCCGCGGAACCTCAGGCGCAGGGATGGCGACATCTCGGCGGTCTTGGCTTCGCCTAGGGTTTCGAGGGCGGCGAACCCGAAGACGATGATCTGGACGGCGCACAGCAGTTCGGCGCGGGTCCGGGCGCCATAGGAGGCCAGAGTTTCGAGGGCTTCGGCGCGGGCGGCGGCGAGGTCGGCGGTGACATCGGTGAAATAGGGGATCAGGAAGCGGAGCAGGCGTTCGAGGAACGCGCTGGCCTGGAGGCTGGTCAGTTGAAAGCTTGGCACCTGAAAGCTTGAGGTGGGGCGGCTTGTCATGGGTGATGGCTTCCGGGTAAATGTTTGTGTTTCGTTCTTATATCAAATGGCGGTATAAATCAAGAACAAACGACATAACGGGCGTGCTGGCAGGGAGAGGGTTGGCAGGGGGAGGGCTGACACGGAGAGCGTGGCTGGGGAAGCGTTGGCTGGGGTGGGACGATGGTTCCGTGACCTGAGCCGGTTTCAGCGTTGACCGTGACACTACGAGGTTGACCGTGACACTCCGAGCAAGACGAGAAACTGGCATCCGAATGGGCGTGGATCGCCGGGTCCGATTTGGAACGCGGCCTTCCGCCTGTCGGACGACGATGCCATTTCGCGACGCCGCTCGGGCCGAACGCATCTCGGATCAAGGGTTGGCCAAGGTTTAGTGCCTCTCACCGAGGTATGACCGGTTGGGAGTGGCGCCGATAGTAGATACTTATGCGAAACATTCATTGCGGCGGCTATGGTCCTGACCGGACCGATTTGCTATTTGTCGATCGTGACAAGCGCGCCGACCGGTTAGCGACAGAGCGTGGCATCGTCGAGGTGTCGCACGAAACCCGCCGGTCCACCACGATGTTTGACATTGGGCCAGCCATCTTTGGGGGCGACAGGCACGATGGCAACCATCGCGCGCCTGGATGAAGCCGGTCTCGTCTTCAAGCAAGATGTCCACTGAGCTTTCGGCCGCGACGCTTGGCCAACGGGGCAAATGCAGCCCACGAAATCCCGCGAAGTTTGCAGCGCCTGGACTGCCGATGTGACCGAACAGTCGAAGAAGCGCTTCCGGATGGAAGGTGCTCAATTCAGTCGGCATCGGCCTGGCTCAGGGCGTTGCAAGCTTTCGATCGAGAAATTCGTGGATTATCGGCGCCATGGTATCGAGCTTGTCCTCGAGAGCGAAATGGCCCGTGTCGAGCAGGTGAAACTCCGCGTCGGGAAGGTCGCGCTTATAGGGATAGGCGCCATCGGCAGGGAAGATCTTGTCGTTCTTGCCCCACACGATCAGCGTGGGTGGCTGGTGCTTGCGGAAATACGCCTGAACCGCCGGATACAGCGGCAGATTGGTGCGATAGTCGTAGAAGATATCCATCTGGATATCGGCGTTGCCTGGACGGTCGAGCAGGGTCTGGTCGTGCACCCAGTTATCCGGTGAGATGCGGCTGACATCGGCGACGCCATCGGTATACTGGAATATTGTCGTTTCGGATGCAACCAGGACATAAAGCGCCTTTCGGTGCGCCTGTGAATGATCAGACCAATACGCCTTGATCGGGTCCCAGAATTCCTTCAGTCCCTCCGCATAGGCGTTGCCATTCTGCACGATAAGGCCGGTCACCCGTTCGGGATGCTTCAGCGCCAGTCGCCAGCCCACTGGCGCGCCATAGTCCATCACATACATCGCATAGCGCTCGACACCGAGCTGGTCGAGCAGGCCATCAACCAGCTCGGCGAAGTGATCGAACGTGTAAGCAAACTTCGTTCGGTCAGGCATGTCGCTCTGGCCATAACCAGGATAGTCGGGCGCGATCACGCGATATCGATCCGCCAGGATTGGCATCAGGTTGCGGAACATGTGCGACGACGTCGGAAAGCCGTGCAGCAGCAACACGGCGGGACCGTTTTCCGGACCGGCCTCGCGGTAAAAGATCTTGACGCCATCGACTTGCCTGGTTTGGTAGCGGATGACGGGACTGGCGCCCGACGTGGCCTGGACACACGGCTCGGCGCGTGCGCCTCGCGCCGAAGCGATGCCGGCGGCAAAGACCGGAAGGCCGCAGAACACCCTCCGGCGGTCGACAGCCGGCAACGTATTGGCAGCACCATCGGCTGTCATGGGATGTCTCCTTGTCGAAATGTCGTTGATGCGACGTGCGTTCACACGGTCTGGTAGACCAACCTGGTGAAGAAGCCGGGGTCGATGACGAAATTGCCCCATTTGGCGTCAAAGGCGGCGGTCGGCTTGGCGGCCACCGTTTCATCGCGCGATCTGCCCTGCTTCTTGAGCGCCGCGACGTTCTCGCGAATCGCCACGAGCATGTCACGGAATTGCTTGAGCTCAGCTCTGTTGCTGACCGGCGCTCCATGCCCTGGAATGATGATGGTCTTGTCCGTCGTCGCCGCGAGATTGGCGTCGGATGCGGCGATCATGCCGTCAATGCTGCCGCCGGTCGAATGGTCGATGAACGGATAGATGCCGTTCCAGTATGTGTCGGCGACATGCACGATGTCCGCCTCGGCGAACGTGACGGAAATGTCGCTGTCGGTATGGGCAGGGCCATAATACTTCAGCGCGATCGACAAGCCATTCAGCTTGAGACCATGCTCGGTCGTAAACACTTCGCCTGGCAGGCCGTTTCGCGGCAACGGCAGAAAATTGTAGTCCCAGTCGTCGACACGCTGGACCTCGGAGAGATAGTTTCGGGTGTTCTCCTGCGCGATGATCGTTGCACCCGACGCGTTCAGCCACGCATTGCCATCGGTATGATCAAAGTGCCAGTGGGTGTTGATCAGGTGCGTGATGGGTTGGTCGCCGAGGGCGGCGAGCGCTTTGGTGAGCTGTGGTTGCGACACACTGATCCCGGCATCGATCAGGACCTTGCCATCGGGGCCGGTCAGCACCGCGATATTTCCGCCGGAGCCTTCCAATACGCAGACGTTGTTCCTCAGTTTGTGGGTCACAATGGGCGATACCGCGGCACTGTCCTTGATCAGGCTGACAATGCCGCGTGCCTCTGCCCACGCCTGTCGTGGCGTCAGCCATCCTGCTGTCGCCGCATAAGCTGCACCGCCCATACAGCAAAGGCAAAAGCCCCGCCGTGACGCCAATCTTCCCCTTGAATGGTTCATTGCGCCCTCGTTTCTTGTGGTGTGGCTGGGACAGCGATCATTCAGCTCTGGATGAAGGCGATCAGGTCCCTGTTGAGCTGGTCCTGGTGCGTGGCCATCAGGCCATGCGGTGCGCCGGGATAGACCTTCAAGGTGGCTCTTTCGATGAGTTTCGATGACAGCAGCGCCGAGGCCTGGATCGGAACGATCTGATCGTCGTCCCCATGCAGCACCAGCGCCGGAACATCGATTTTTTTGAGGTCTTCGGTGAGATCCGTCTCCGAGAACGCCTTGATGCAGTCATAGGCGCCCTTCAACCCAACCTGCATTGACCAGAGCCAGAAAGCGTCCCTGATACCCTGCGAGACCTTCGATCCGGGCCGGTTGGCACCGTAGAATGCCGCGCTGAGATCCTGATAGAATTGCGCACGATCGACCGATACACCGGCTCGTATCCCATCAAACACCTCGATCGGCAGACCGCCCGGATTGGCTGGTGTCTTCAGCATGAGCGGCGGTATGGCCGACAGCAGTACGACCTTGGCAACGCGCGATGTGCCGTGCCGGCCGATGTAGCGCGTCACTTCGCCACCGCCCGTCGAATGGCCGATCAGGATGGCGTCCTTGATATTCAGCGCCTCCATCATCGCCGAGAGGTCATCGGAGTACGTGTCGAGGTTATTGCCATCCCATGGTTGGCTCGATCGTCCATGGCCGCGCCGATCATGGGCGATGCATCGGAAGCCCCTTGAAGCCAGGAAGACCATCTGATCGTCCCAGGCATCGGCGTTCAACGGCCAACCGTGCGAGAGGACCACGGGGCGGCCGGTGCCCCAGTCTTTGTAGTAAATACTTGTACCGTCCGGTGTCGTGATGTAGCTCATTGGACAAATCTCCCCTGATGGTGTGAACGGCATGGCTCGTTGTGCTGCGAACAGCGCAGTGAGGCTGCTGGACATTCCGCCGATCAGCGAATTTCTTGGTCAGTGGCGAACTCTTGAGTAATCAGGCTGGCGGGCCTTAGCTCAGTCATTGTCGTTGATTGCCGTTTTCGACGCTTTGACAAAGTTACCCTAGTCCTTTGCGCCACGAACGTGGATCGCCTATATTCGAGCGAAAGCTTCTCGAAATCTGGAAAGACAGACTGGATGGACCGCCTGGAATCGATGTCGGTAATCGTTGCCGTCGCCGAGGCTGGCAGTCTTTCTGCGGCGTCCCGCAAGCTTGGCAGACCGGTTCCGACGGTCAGCCGCAAGCTCGCCGAACTCGAAGCGCGCTTGAATACGCAGTTGCTTCATCGGTCGTCGCGGCACATGACGCTGACTGATGCAGGGCGATCCTATATCGAGGCATGCAAGCGTATCATCGAGCAGGTGGACGATGCGGAACGCGAGGTGTCGGGCGAATATCGGGCTCCGACAGGCGATCTGACGGTGACGGCGCCGTGGGGCCTGGGGCATATGCATCTGGTGCCGATCGCCTGTGAATTCCTGCAAGCGTATCCTGACATTGCCCTTCGTCTCCTGCTCAGCGATCGTGTCCTGAGACCGTCAGACGACAACATCGATGTTGCGATCCGGATCGGCACACTTCCGGACAGCAGCATGATCGCGACCCGTATCGGATCAGTCCGCGTCGTAGCGTGCGCCAGCCCCGGTTATCTCGCTGCGCGCGGGCGTCCGGAAAAGCCGGACGACCTGCGCAATCATGATTGCATCACGATCGACGACAATTCCGCTCCGCGAACCTGGAAGTTTGCGAAGGGCCGGCGTGAGATCGCCGCGCCGATCCGGTCGAGGATGACTGTCAATACGTCGGAGGCGGCCATCGAGGCAGCCATCGCCGGGGCCGGGATTGCCCGTGTCATGTCCTACAAGATGGCCGCGGCGCGGCGTGCGGGGACTCTTGCTGTCGTATTGGAGGCGTTCGAGCGAGAGCCGCTGCCCATGCATATCGTGTATACCGAGCGAAAACCGGTGCCGCTGAAGCTTCGGGTTTTCCTGAATTGGGTGACACCGCGTCTCAAAGCGCGTCTGGCCTGATGCAATCGCCCACTGGACCGCAGATTCAGCCGTTCCGGGACGGAATAAGCAGACCGAATTCCGAGGCGTTCCCAGCTTTCGGCCTGTTCATCCGGCCCCGGACATGACGCGTGAAGAGGCTGACTATCGCGTGTGGCGCGGATTACCCGAGTAGTTGTCAGCAGCCAACGTTGCAGCGTGGGACCTTGGCAGATTGCAGGTCTGCTCCCTGGCAGCATCGCCACTCGACCGTACCGACTGGGTTGGAAGCACGGCGGTTCGAAGCCGAACGGCCACTTTCACGGCGCCTGCTGCGCGACGCCGACCTTAGTGCGCTGAAACCCATGCCGACGCCGGTGACCGAAAGCAGCGTTCCGTTGCCGCAGCCCAACCGGTGCGCTTTCAATCTGGAGCGTTAGCTCCCATATTACCGTGGGAGTGCGTGCAAGGTAGGGAGCGATGACAACACAAATAACCAATACCCCGAAACGCGCCCGTGGCCGACCCAAGAACTTCGACCGCTCGGTTGCGCTGCAACAAGCGATGAAGCTATTCTGGGAACGCGGCTACGAAGGCGCATCTTTTGATGATCTGATCGCCGCGATGGGTATCAGCGCTTCCAGCTTCTACAACTCGTTTGGCAGCAAGGAGCGCCTGTACCAGGAGGCGACGGAGGCCTATATGACCGCGGCGGCCAAATGGTTCGCTGGCGAATTGAATGCCGCTACGGATACGAAGACCGCCTTCCACCGCCTGCTAACGGCGGCCGCACGCGAGTTTACGCGAAATGATCTGCCGGCCGGCTGTATGATCTCGCTCGCCTGCACCCAAGTTCCCCCGGCGCTGACGTGCTTGCGCGACACAATGGTCGGGTATCGTGGGGCGGCGCAATCGGCCATGGCGGACCGCATTCAGCGCGGTATCGAGGAAGGTGACGTCCCGAAGGACACCGATGTCGAGGCGCTGGCCGCATTCTACAGCGCATTGTCGCGCGGGCTCGCGGTCCAGGCCCGCGATGGCGCGTCCCGCGAACGATTGCAGGAAATCGTCGAAGTCGGCATGCGAGCCTGGCCTACGGCCACACATTAGGCAGCACTTAATAATTGGAGCGATCGCTCCAGAAACCCCTTGAATACCGATCTGTGCGGCTCTACCTCGTGCATTATTGGAGCGTTTCCTCCAATTTGTCGAGGGCAGGAGAGCACCGGTATGGCAAGCGTCGGCATGGCAAGATTTACAGATAAGGTCGCCGTCGTAACCGGTGCCTCGAAAGGTATCGGCGCGGGTATCGCGAAGCGGCTTGCGGCGGAAGGCGCGTCAGTTGTCGTCAACTACGCGTCGAGCGCGGACGGTGCGAAGCGCATCGTCGATGACATCGTGCGGGCCGGCGGCAAGGCGGTCGCGATCGGCGCGAGCGTGACGAATGAGGACGATGTGACCCGCCTGTTCGATCAGGTTCGCAAAGCATTCGGCCGCGTCGATGTGCTCGTCAACAATGCCGGGGTCTATGCTCCGGCACCGATCGAGGGCCTTTCGGTCGCGGAATTCAACCGGCACTTCGATATCAACGTGCTGGGCCTGCTGCTGGCGACCAAGGCTTCGCTTGCGCTGTTCCCCGCCACCGGGGGCAGCATCGTCAACATCAGCTCCGTGGTCAGCACGCTCGCGCCGGGCGAGGCTGCGATCTATGTCGGCACCAAAGGCGCCGTCGACTCGATCACCAAGTCCCTGGCGAAGGAATTCGCGCCGCGGAAGATACGGGTGAATGCCGTCAATCCTGGTTTCGTCATCACCGAAGGGACGCACAGCGCGGGCATGGCGGGCGGCGAGTTCGAGGCATGGGCGGTCGCCAACAGCCCGCTCGGACGCGCCGGGCAACCGGAGGACATCGCGGCTGCGGTGACGTTCCTTGCCTCTGACGACGCGAGCTGGATTACCGGCGAGTCACTGCGCGTCGCCGGCGGCCTTGGGATGTAACCCCTACGCGTATTCGTCCTGACCGGATGAAGCCGGCAAGGCGCGCAGGACATCTGATGGTTTCAAAAGTCACGGCCGCATGTGCCAACGGGTCTCCTGGCCACGATCATTACGCATCCGGGCAATCGCGGCGCCAGCCCATCGCAACCTAAGTAACGTCACCGAGTGAGGGTCAGCACATGGACAACATTTCCCTGAGCGACCAGGACGTCGCCGAACGCAGCCGCGTCGCCGATGACGACCGCCGTCCTGGGCGCCCACGCAGACGGTGGCGTGCGTTTGCGGTCTTCGCTGTCCTGGCGGTCATCGCGGCCGTGGGCGGGGAGCAGGTCTGGCGCGCCGGTCAACAGCCGCCCGCCGCGCCGCCGCCATCGCCTCAGGTCACCATGAGCCAGCCGCTGCAGCAGACGGTGCAGGCCACCAGCCGCTTCCTGGGCCAGTTCTCGGCGGTGGACCGCGTGGAGCTGCGGGCCCAGGTCGGCGGCACCCTGAGCGCGATCGATTTCCAGGACGGGCAGATCGTGCACAAGGGTGATCCGCTTTTTGTCATCGACCCGCGGCCGTTCCAGATCAGGCTCGATCAAGCGGTGGCGCAATTTCAGACCGCGCAGGCAAAGGAGGCGCTGAGCCAGGCGGAGCTCTGGCGGGCGCAGCAGCTCAAGCGGACCGACTTCGGCACCGCGGAAAACGTCGACTCACGCGCCGCCGATCAGCGCAGCGCGCAGGCCGCCATCGACACCGCCAAGGCGGCGATCAGTGATGCGCAACTCGACCTCGAATTCTCCCGCGTGATCGCCCCGTTCACCGGGCGGATCGGCGCGCATCTTGTCTCGGTCGGCAGCCTCGTGAGCGGCAGCCGAGCCGGCACGAGCCCGACGACGCTGCTGGCGACGATCGTTTCGCTGGATCCTATCTACATGGATTTCGACATGAGCGAGGCCGACTACATTGCCTACCAGCAAGCCATTCACGGCGCTTCGCCGCCGCCCGATGTTGCCATCAGTCTTGACGGCGACGGCCATTTCGACCGCCACGGCACGCTCGACTTCATCGACAACGCGGTGAACCGCAGCAGCGGGACGATCCATGCACGGGCGACGGTGCCCAATCCGGACCTTACCATCACGCCCGGGCAATTCGCCCGCCTTCGCGTCTCGCTGGGTCAGCCCGCGCCGGCCCTGCTGGTGCCCGCCGCTGCCGTTGTCCCGGACCAATCGCGGCAGATGGTGATGACGGTGGCGGCGGATGGCACGAGTCGTTCCGAAAGTGGTCGAAACTGGCGGTCTGTTCAACGGGCTGCGCGATCATCCGTGGCGGGCTTTCGGCGGACGACCGGGTCGTCATCGATGGCCTGGTGCGCGTCCGCCCCGGGATCAAGGTCGCGCCGGTCGCCGGCACGATCACGCCCGATCCCACCGCCGATGCAGGATAGCGCGCGAACCGCGTGGGTCGAATCCCTAAAGCGGTGAATCACGCGACCATACAAAGAGTCAGACCGGTATCCGTGAGCCGGGGCGAGCGGAATTCGCCTGAAGGAGAGCACGATGCGTTTCACCCACCTCTTCATCGATCGCCCCATCCTGGCGACGGTGCTCAGCGTCTTCCTCACCCTCATTGGCCTCGGCGCGCTGGTGGTCCTGCCGGTCTCGCAGTATCCCCAGATCGTGCCGCCGACGGTGCAGGTGACCACAAGCTATCCCGGTGCCTCTGCCCAGGTGGTCAGTCAGACCGTCGCGACGCCGCTTGAGCAGTCGATCAACGGCGTCGAGGACATGATCTACATGAGCAGCCAGTCCACCGGGGACGGCAACCTGACCATCACGGTTACCTTCCGCATCGGCACGGACCTCAATGTGGCGCAGATGCTGACCCAGAACAGGGTGCAGGACGCGCTGCCGCGGCTGCCGGAGGACGTCCAGCGGCTGGGCGTGCAGGTGCGCAAGGCGACGCCGAACATCCTGCTGGCGGTGCATCTGTTCTCGCCTGACGGGTCGCGCGACAACCTCTATCTTTCGAACTACGCGACCTTGCACGTGAAGGACGCGCTGGCGCGTCTTCCGGGTGTCGGCGACGTGCAGTTGTTCGGCGCCCGCGACTACGCGATGCGCATCTGGCTCGATCCCGACAAGGTGGCCGCCTACAACCTCAACGCGGGCGAGGTGCTCGCCGCGCTGCGCGCGCAGAACGTGCAGGTCTCCGCCGGCGTCCTGAACCAGCCGCCGATCTCCGGCAACGCGGCGTATCAACTCAACGTCCAGACGCTCGGCCGGCTGAACACGCCGGAGCAGTTCGCCGACATCATCCTTAAAACCGATGCGCAGGGGCGCGCGACCCGCATCCGCGACGTCGGCCGGGTGGAGATCGGCGCGGCCGATTACGGTTCCACCGCCTACATGGACCACAGCGAAGGCCTGCCATTGCTGATTTTTGCGCTGCCCGGCGCGAACTCGCTCGCGGTGGAGCACGAAGTCCTCGACACCATAGAGACCCTGAAGAAAGATTTCCCGCCCGGCGTCGCGTCCATCGTGATCTACGATCCGACGATCTTCGTGGCAAAATCCGTGCATGAGGTGGTGACCACGATCTTCGTAGCGATTCTGCTCGTCGTCGGCGTGGTGTTTCTGTTCCTGCAGACCTGGCGCGCCTCGCTCATTCCGGTGATCGCCATTCCGGTTTCGCTTATCGGCACATTCACCATATTGCTGATTTGCGGAATATCGCTGAACAACCTGTCGCTGTTCGGCCTGGTGCTGGCGGTCGGCATCGTCGTGGACGACGCGATCGTCGTCGTGGAAAACGTCGAGCGCAACATCGCCGCCGGCATGCATGCCAAAGGAGGCCGCGCATCGAACGATGGACGAAGTCGGCGGCGCGCTGGTCTCCATCGCGCTGACGTTGTGCGCGGTGTTCGTCCCGTCAGCCTTCCTGTCCGGCATTTCGGGGCAGTTCTTCCGCCAGTTTGCCGTGACCATCGCGGCCTCGACGGTGATCTCGCTGGTTGTCTCGCTCACCCTCAGCCCGGCACTTTGCGCGCTGCTGCTGAGCCCGCACGATCCGCATCATGCCGCCAGCGGGACTCTGGCCGCACGGGCCATGCGCGCCGCGTTCGGTCGCTTCAATCGCGGATTCGAAAAACTCTCGGACGCCTATGGCGCGCTGACCAAGCGCCTGGTGCGCGTTCTGGCGGTCGTCGTGGTGGTCTATGTCGGGCTGATCGGTCTGGCCGGCGTGCAGTTCGCCCGCACGCCGACCGGGTTCATTCCGGAGCAGGACCAGGGATATCTCATTACTGTCCTGCAACTTCCGCCAGGGTCGAGCCTGGGGCGGACCGAGCAGGTGGTGAAGCAGGCGATCGACATCATCCTGAAAACCCCGGGTATCGAGCATGTCGCGCCGTTCGCCGGCCTGGATGCGACGACCTTCACGGTCGCGTCCAATTCGGGGACGATCTTTTCCGGCCTGCCGTCGCTGTATAACCATTCCATTCCGGGGATCACGGCGAACTCGGTGCTGGCCGATCTGCGCAAGCGGCTCTCGGTGATCCAGGGCGCCTACGTGCTGACGATCCCGCCGCCGCCGGTGCAGGGGATCGGCAATTCCGGCGGCTTCAAGATGATGCTGGAGGATCGCGCGGGGCTCGGCACCCAGGCCCTGGTGAACGCCACGAACACGCTGGTGGCGGCGGCCAACAAGGACCCAAGCTTCGCCGGCGTGTTCACGCTTGCTGAATGCCGGGTCACCGTCGGTGTATGCCGACATCGACCGCCTGAAGGCCGAGAAGGTCGGCCTGACGCCGACCGACGTGTTCGATACGCTGCAGGTCTATCTCGGTTCGCAATACGTCAACGACTTCAATTTCCTTGGCAGAACCTACGAGGTGATCGCCCAGGCCGACAGCCGGTTCCGGCGCGACCAGCAGGACCTGATGGGCCTGAAGGCGCGCAACGCCAGCGGCGAGATGGTGCCGATCGGAACGGTTGCCCGCCTGCAGGACACGACGATCCCATATCGCGTGCCGCGCTTCAATCTGTTCCCGGCGGCCGAGGTGCAAGGCGTGGCGGCGCCGGGCGTGGCGACCGGCACGGCGCTGCAGCACATGGAGACGCTGGCGACGCAGGTGCTGCCGCCGGGCATCGGCTACGAGTGGACCGAGATCGCCTTTCAGCAGGAGCAGAAGGGCACGCCGACGATGCTGGTGTTCGGCGCCGCCGCGCTGTTTGTCTTCCTGGTGCTGGCGGCGAATTACGAAAGCTGGAAGCTGCCGCTTTCGGTGGTGCTGATCGTGCCGATGTGCCTGCTCGCCTCCGTCACCGGGCTGGGGTTACGCGGCATGCCCATCGACATCCTGGCACAGATCGGCTTCGTGGTGCTGGTTGGGCTGGCGGCGAAGAATGCAATCCTGATCGTTGAGTTTGCGCGCCAGGCGCAGGAAGCCGGCAGCACCCCCGCGGCGGCGGCGGTCAGTGCCGCGCGGCGGCGGCTGCGGCCGATCCTGATGACGTCGCTCGCCTTCATCCTCGGCGTCGCGCCCCTGGTGTTCGCGACCGGCGCAGGGGCCGAGATGCGCCAATCCCTCGGCACCGCCGTCTTCGCCGGCATGCTGGGCGTCACCGGCTTCGGCCTGATCTTCACCCCCGCGTTCTACACGCTGATGCAACGGATCGGGGTCGCCCGTGGCCGGACATCAGTTGAGCCCCAGGATCGGAGCCGGGAAGGCGCGGTGGTGGTGGCGACTTGGCCGCAAGTCGGACATTAGAGCATGATGGGTTCAGGTTGAACCTATCAGACGCTGAGACGCCTTGTTCGACAGGGCGATTCACGTCCGAAGTTGGGTCAACCTCCGACGATCGCACTCTAGCGCCTGATAGGCTCAGGTTGAACCTATCAGGCGCTGAGACTCTTTGTTCGAGAGGGCGATTTACGTCCGAAGTTGGGTCAACCTCCGACGATCGCACTCTGGGAGCGGCGTTGGGGTGGCTATGGTCGTGAGGAGTTTCGTTCGCCTACGGTGGCTGAAACGCTTCATGACCTTCGACGATCGGGTGCCGGAACCCGCGAGGAGCGCCCCGGTGCGATCGGCGGCCCCCCCCGGAGCGCGTGCACCAACCGCATCGGGCCTTTCGTTATCCAGAACGCTTCCAGCCTGACTATGAAGGCGTTCCAGCTCGTTGCCTTGGCGAGCAGCTTTATCATCCCGACGGTTTTCAGTCTGGCTGATGCTGCTCCGAACGCCCACGCAGGACGGCCACGATCGCCTCCAGCATGCCCTGATGCACATCCATCCCCAACGCGTCGATCGTCGTCGCCCGCCGAAGCGACACGCCGTCCACGGCCGGCCCGTCCGCCACCATCGCCTCTATGATCGCCTGATCCAATTCCGAATCCAGCCCACCGCGCATCGCCTCGACCCAGGCGGGCCGCGCCAGGCCGAGGCCAGCCAGCAGTCCGTAGGCACCCCAGTGCGACACACCGGCCGCAATCAGGAAATCCGCCGGCACCACGCAACCGATCATCTCACCCAGCGGAACGTGCCGGGTGATCAAAGGCCGAGGCACACGCCCCATCCCGATCTCGTTGCCCCCGTCCCCGATCGCGATGGTCCGCCACGGCCCGGCGCTGAACAGCCGATCCAGTGGCGCCGCATGGGTGGAGATGTCGGTGCCTCGCATGTTCCGGGGGTTTCCATCGGCGGCGGGTCCACAGCGCTCGATCGCGATGACCCAGTCGATCCCGTCCTGCCGCCAACGGTCCACCAGTGCATCAACCCCTGCATCGGGCGCCACGGCGTCGATCGCAACCGCGTTGGCGCCCGCCGTGTCGAGCGCGACACGACAGGCCGATTGGCAGATTGTGTCCGTCGCCAGCCGGCACGACAGCCCAGCGCGGGCAAAACCGAGCGCCATCAGGGCGGCACCGGCTGGACCGTCGGTCTCGGCGGCGGGGGGATTGCCGCCGGGCACGAAGAAGCCGGTGATAAGCCCGATCCGCGGTGTGGCGGAGGCCGCGAGCGCCGTGACCGCGCCCGACAGGCCGCCGCGGGTTGCCTTGAATACGGCGTCCATGCCGCGTCCGACGTCGCGGTGGATCAGGGTCTCGATCTGGTCGATCAGCGCTTGCATGTCGTTCCGTCATGCAAGCTGCGCGCCCTTTGGTAGGCCGGACAGCGCAAATCCACCAGCGCTACAAAGCCGCCAGGGAGGTGTTGCGCAGATCGGTGATCAGCATGCTTCCCGGCGCGTGGGTGATGCAGAACGCCGGCCGCACCTGGGCGATCACTGCCTGGGGCGTGACGCCGCATGCCCAGAACACGGGCATCTCGTCCGCCGCGATCGGGACCGCGTCGCCATAGTCGGGCTTGCCGATGTCGGCGATGCCAATCGACGCGGGAAACCCAAGATGCACCGGAGCGCCATGCACCGACGGGAACCGCGACGTGATCTGCACCGCCCGGATCGCGTCCGCCGGCTTCAGCGGGCGCATGGACACCACCAACGGGCCGCCGAACACGCCGGCCGGCACACAGGGGATATTGGTCCGGTACATCGGCACGTTGGACCCGCAGGCGATATGCCGGACCTCGATGCCGTCCTCGATCAGGGCTTCCTCGAACGAAAACGAGCAGCCGATGGCGAAGCTGACCAGATCATCGCGCCAGACGTCGCGCACATCGGTGGGTTCGGACACCAGTTCCCCGTCGCGCCAGACACGGTAGCGCGGCAGGTCGGTGCGGATATCGAGGTCAGCGCCAAGCGTGGGGAACCGCGGGTCGCCGGCCTCGGACACCGCCAGCACCGGACACGGCTTCGGATTGGCCTGGGCGAAGCGCAAAAAATCGTGCGCCAGGGTCCTGGGCAGAATGACCAGATTCGCCTGGACGTTCCCCGGCGCCAGTCCGGACGTCGGGCCAGTGAACGTTCCCGCACGGATCCGGAGGCGTTCCTGCTCACCTGCGTTGCCGCGCACATCGGTCATAACGTTCATGGTTGGTCTCCGTGGCCGGTCGTCGCACGGTAGAACTCGTGCTATATCGGTGCAACAGGAGGAGATTTATAATGAGTACAACCCCGTTCCAACTCGGCAAGATCGGTCATGTCGCGCTGTATGTTGCCGACGTCAAACGCTCCACCCAGTTCTACACGGATGTCCTGGGCTTTTCGATCTCCGACGTGTACGACGACGACATGATGCCCGGCGGCGCGGTCTTCCTGCGCTGCAATCCCGATCACCACGGCATCGCCCTGTTCAAGGCAACGGAGAAGAACCCTGCCGGCGGCGGTCTTCACCATATTGCGTTTGAGGTACCGACCCTGGACGATGTGGTGCGTGCCCGCGCCCATCTGCGTGCCCATAACGTGGAGGTCGATTTCGACGGCCGCCGCCGTGCGGGCGTGCAGATTGCGGTGGAATTCCGCGACCCCGACAATCATCGGCTGGAAATTTACTGGGGCATCGATCAGATCGCCCCGGGTGAGCAAGCCCGCCCCGCAAACGAGTGGAAAGGCGCGCTTAGCCTGGAAGCCGCGATCGCCGACCCGGTGGTTGGCCAGGACACCAGGCTAAAAGACCCCAGCCTATTGACCGGCTGAACCGAACCGTTCGTGCTTTGCTCCGATGGGTGCCGCCGTGATAGCGTGCACTTATGGGATACTGGGGCAAGATCATCGGTGGCACCGCCGGCTTTTTCGTAGGCGGTCCGTACGGCGCGGTTATCGGTGCGGCACTCGGCCACGCCGCCGACTCAGGTTCGGTTGAAAGCATTCGCCGTCCGTTTGTGCAGGCGAACGCTTACAATCCCGCCCGGGTCGCCGGCATGCTGGGCCGGCGGGAGGAAGTTTTCGCGATCACCGTGACGGTCCTGGCCGCCAAGCTGTGCAAGTGCGACGGCCCGGTGAAGCGCACCGAAATCGACGCGTTCAAGCGAAATTTCCGCATTCCCCCATCCTCGGCCGCCGGTATCGGGCGGTTGTTCGACCAGGCGCGCGACAGCTCCGATTCGTTCGAGCCGTATGCCGCCCAGTTGGCGGAAGCCTTCGACGACAATCGCGGGGTGCTGGAGCAGGTGTTGACGTCACTGTTCAACATCGCCCGCGCGGACGGTGCCCTGAACGCGCGCGAACTGGAATTCATGCGTCGCGTACACCGGCGGCTCGGTCTGGACCAGCTCGCGTGGGACCGTTCGTCCGGCGAAAAGCCGCGCGCCCCGGTGCAGACGGATAACGATGACCCGTATCTGGAGCTTGGGGTTTCACGCTCGGCCAGCGGGGAGGAACTGCGCGCGACCTGGAAGCGCCTGATGCGGGAAAACCACCCCGACAGCCTGGCGTCGCGCGGCGTGCCGGCGGACTTCATCGCCCGCGCCAGCGAGAAAGTTGCACGGATCAACGCGGCCTGGGACCGTATCAAGCGGGAACGTGGCCTGTGAGACAAAGGCAAAGCGCCTCCTGGCTGCGGGAGGTCCCGCCGGTGGCACCCACCCGGCCCGGCCTGCCGATCATCGAGCTGCCCAGCCCCAACCAGGATGAGCGTGGCTGCCCGGTCGACATGCTGATTCTGCACTACACCGGGATGAAGACCGCCCAGGCGGCGATCGACCGGCTGCGTGACCCCGAGGCCCAGGTTTCCTCGCACTACGTCGTGGATGAGGACGGCACGGTCTTCCGCCTGGTGCCGGAGGACCGCCGCGCGTGGCATGCCGGGGTATCGCACTGGCGGGGACATGCGGCGTTGAACGCACGCTCGATCGGGATCGAGATCGTCAATCCGGGGCACGAATTCGGCTACCGGGATTTTCCCGTGCTGCAACTTGCCGCGGTGTGCGACCTTTGCCTGCTGATCCTGTCGCGGCACCGGATCCCGGCCCGCAACGTGGTGGCACATTCGGATGTCGCGCCTGATCGCAAGGAAGACCCCGGCGAGCGGTTCGACTGGCGCGCGCTGGCGGAAAACGGTGTTGGCCTGTGGCCGCGGGGCGCCCCGGACCTGGGGACGACGGGCCCCATCCGTGACGCGGTGACGCTGCGCCCGGTGCGGGCCGCGCTGGCGGAGATCGGCTACCGCGTGGCGCCCGAGGGGGCGCTGGACCCGGCGCTGTCTACGGTGCTGCGGGCCTTTCAGCGGCACTGGCGACCCGAGGCGATCACCGGCCAGGCGGACGATGGGACCCTGGTGCGCTTGCTGGCGGTGCGGGATTTGGTGCGAAGCGGTTGACGTGCGACGGGTAGGCCTGTATTCCGCCGCCTCTCGTTGGATGGCGGCGTAGCTCAGCGGTAGAGCAGGGGAATCATAATCCCTTGGTCGGCGGTTCAAATCCGTCCGCCGCTACCATCTACCCCTAAGACGCACGCCTTAAGTGATTGATTTCGGCTAGCGTCGCCGTGCCAATCGGCAAATGACCTATTCCACTTGCGCGGAAAATCACTCCCATACTGCGAAAACCTGTGCCCATGGTGTACATACCGGCGAAGGCACACATATGAAGATGACCGCAGGAAACATTGAGGACGCCACGGCGCGCTCAGTTCGCACCAGCAAGCGGGTTGAAGTTCGCGATGACGACCAGCGCGGGCTGGAACTCGGTATCAGCCCATCCGGTGTGCAAACGTGGAGCCTGCGAGTGCGCAATCCTTAGTTTTCGACCACAGGACGCACTATCCAGACCTTACAGAAGCGAGGAGCGGCGCGAAAAATGAAAGTGATTTATCGGATAGCTTGGCCCAACGGGAAGATCTACGTTGGCAGCGATGTGACGGACTCGATCACCTATTTCGGCAGCCCAGACAAACGCCTTATCGAAGCCGACTTTCCGACTCGTGAGGAGCGGCGAGATATAACTGTGCGACGGACGATCATTTGGGAATCTGAGATCGCCACCGACAGCGAGGTGCTGAGAAAGGAGCGAGAGATAATCACCTTGCTTCGCGCCAACGACCCAGCAATAGGCTACAACAGAAATCCCCGCTTTTGAGCCCCGCCGTCGATTATTCCAGCGTCCCTCAACCGCTGGTTGCTCGCGTCCGATAAGTCCGATATCATACTTATGTCGTAGTAATGACATTGGGATGCACCACCGCATGGTGAAATCATTGGCCATCATTCTTGGCGTCGGCATGGGCGCTGGTTGTCTCAACGCACCGGCCCATGGGCAGCCGGATAAACGTCGGATGGCTATGGCTGGCTGTGTCTATATCGAACAGCACAAGCCGGACTCGTCCCGCAGCGGTATGTCGGTCGCGGAGTATTGCGAGAGGATGGTAGAGGAGTCCTGCCAATCGCGGGGCGATTGCTAACAGGTTGCTGCGACAATGCCGAGCATTCGACGCCGCTCGTCCGTTCTTGGGCCTACCGTGTGCCTACTACAGCCTAACCCGCGCAACCAGCGGCGATTCTCGTAGAAAGAAGAACGTCTTAGCGGAAGGCGCGCCGGGGAATCATGATCCCTTGGTCGGCGGTTCAAATCCTTCCGCCGCCACCATCTACATCAATGGGTTACGGAGCCCGGCATCGCTTTGAGGGCTCGATGGGACTGGCCTTTCCATTCTCGCGACGACCCGCGAACCGGTGCGCGAGCCGGCTGTCATGGTCTGGGTCAAGGCCCTCCCCGGTTCGACCGTGTTCATTTCTGCCTTCACCCAGGCAGAAAGCCTTGGTCGCGGAAGGAAAGCGGCGGGAGGGGCTGGCACGGGCCGCCCACACCGCGTTCGAGACTTGCATTCGCGGGCGGATTCTGCCCTTCAACGCCGAAGCTGCCGAGGCGTTCGCTGTGCTGGCCGCCGCCAAGTTGACCGGCCGATTTCGCAGGCGGCTACTCAGATTGCGGCAATCGCGGGATCCACGATGCAGCACTCGCGACCCGCAATGTGGCGGATTTCGGGCGATGCGGGGTCAAGATTGTTGTCCCCTACGGTACGCCGCCGTGACGCCTCAAGCCGACCAGCCGAAAGACCGAAGGTAGAGTGAGATAAAGCCGTCCCGCAAACGATGCCAACGCATGAGGCGGCGGAATTAGCCCGTATGTCCACTATGCTGTCGACGCTGCGGCGGCTGGGCACTGCCGCATGCGAAGCAGCGCCTAGTCCTTCCGACAAGCTTGTTCCCGTCACCCCTGAAGCTGTTTGCCGCGGTGCCCGAACACAAGCCCGAACCGGCGCCGCCTGCTTGCGACGAAGGCGATTCGTCCCATCGCCGTCAGGCTCAGGCGCAGGTACATCCTGGTCAAAAGCAGGTTGTCCCGGACGTAAGCGAAATGCGAGATCCCGCCTTCCGCATGACTTGGGTAACGAACCGGCGTCGGCAGATGGATGAGCGGCGTGCCATCCCATGCCAGACGAATGACGGCCTCGGGATCAAAGTCAAAGCGTCGCATGCCGGGACTCGCCTGCATCACCCCGAGGAGTGCTGCGATCGGATAGACGCGGAAGCCGAAAAGCGTGTCACCCACCCGGCGTAGGGTCACCAGGGTCGCGCTGGCGTTGCAAAGGCGGCGTGACAAGACGCGTATCCAAGGTGCATCGGGTCCGAAAACCGGACGCCCCATAATCAGCGCTCCTGGGGCTGCGGCAGATGCGGCCATGAAGGCGGCGATGCTTTCCGCCGGGTGCTGTCCGTCGGCGTCCATCACTAAGGCATGGGTGAAACCACTCTGTTCCGCCGCGACCAATCCGAACCGGACTGCCGCTCCTTTGCCCTGATTGCCGGGCAAGCGGAACACCCGCAACGCAGGGTCCGTCTGCGCCATTGCCTCCACCGCGGCAGCCGAGTCATCGGGTCACTGCCATCAATAACGACCCAGACCGGCCCCCAATAGGCCCGTGCCGCCGCCACCGTACGCTCGAGCAGCTTTCCGCTGTTGAAGCTTGGAATAATCACGATGTGGGTGTCCGAGACACCCAAGCGATCGCAGACGGTGCAGCCGCCTTGGGTCTCATCATGGGCAGCCCCAGGCTTCGCCGTGGCTCGGTCATGGTCCAGCGTGACCGGCGAACGGGAACGGTTGAACGCGGCTTTCGTCGGGCCTGGCACGTCAGTCTTGTGCACGTAGGCGTCTCCTTGCGAACCGAATCATCAACAGACCGTTCATAAGGTGGCCAACCGCATGGTCACGAACAAGCAATGTCGATCAGCAACGCAGAAACGCCTAATGCAACACAGGTGGGTGGGACATCGTCGAACTCCGAGCGATCCAGAACGGCAAACGGTGGTTTGCGGCCATATATTGGTCGAACCAGGCGAGCGCCCGCAGCCGCTGCGCGGGAGCGTCCGCCGGCCGCTTCGATGGAAAAAGTGATTTCAGTCCAATTGGTTTCTGCTATGTCTCGCTCCGATTTGGATTTACGGGGGATACAGCATAGGTGATGAAGATATCGGACGAACACCTATCCCCCTCGGCGGCGTCGCAGGTGCTGGCGCTGGCGCAGTTGATCGTGGAGACGCTGAACCTGGACGTGGTTCCGGCGACGATTGACCCAGACGCGCCGCTTTTCGGCGAAGGCCTCGGGCTGGATTCAATCGACATGCTGGAAATCGCCCTTGCGGTGTCGCAGACCTACGGCGTGAAGCTGCGGGCCGACGACGCCGATAACCATCAGATCTTTCGATCCCTCGCCAGCCTGAACGAACACATCCAGCAACACCGGGGCTAATGGATGCCGGTTGGACGTGGCGGTACCCTGAATGGTCCGTTCCTGGTAGCGGCTGGCATCGCGCCATTCATTATATACCGCGTGACCGTAGGTACTGCGTCGCCGTTGGTCATTGGCGCCGCCGCTGTTGGCCAGGTGACAGCGATTGTCTGGTTGGGAACCCGCAGCCTGGCGGTTTGGTATCGTGGGATCCTGACCGTCGCCGCCCTTGCCGCCGTCACCGCGGCGATGCTCCGGATGGAGCTGTCCGCGCGTCTCGTCGGCCTCGCGGTGGGCGGCGCTTGCCATGCCGTTGCGTATGTATGCCTGCTGACCTGGTTTGCCGCGTCTTTACGACCCGGCCGCGAACCGGTTGTCACAGGGTTGGCACGCCGCATCAGGCGAACAATGCCGGATAAGGTCATGCGCTATACCCGCAGGGTGACCATCGCCTGGTGCGTCTTTTTTGCCATGCAGCTCGGGGTTTCCGCCGGGCTGCTGATCATGGCGCCGGCCGCGGTCTGGTCCTCGTTCGTGAACCTTTGGAACCTGCCGCTGGCGGTAGCCATGATCTTGGCGGAGTACAGCGTTCGGGTGGTTCTGTTCTGGCGGGAGCCGCGCACCGGCCTGATAGCGACGCTGGCGGGCATGCGACATATCCGCGGCACGCTTGGCAGCGGCCCATGAGCGGTGTTGTCGCGACCGCGATACCAGTCATACGCGACACTGACGGCCCGTTCGCTCGGCAAGGCAAACGGATCATTTTGCGGGCCACATTCCTGGCCGAGACCGAGGAACTGGCGGGGCAACTGCCGGATCGGCCCTATCTGGTCAATTTCTGTTCCGACCGATACCGTTTCACGGTTGCCTGGATTGCCGCCATGATGCGCGGGCAGATCACATTGCTGCCAACCGGCCGTGATGCCGGCGCGGTGACCGCATTGCGTTCGGATTACCCTGCGCTCTATCTGCTGACCGATGACGATGACACGGGCGACTGGACCGGGCCGCTTTTCGCCTATCCAACACGTAGTCCGACGGGCGTGGGAACCCGAATACCCGCCTTCCCGCCAGACCAGATCGCGGCCGTGCTCTTTACCTCCGGTTCCACCGGCGTTCCGAACGCCAGTCCGCGTCGCTGGGGGCGGCTTGTCGCCGGCAGCCTGGCCGCGGGCGCAGCGCTTGGGGTCGGACGTTTTCCTGGCGCCGCGCTTATCGCGACGGTGCCGCATGGCCATAGTTACGGGCTGGAATCGGCGGTCATGCTGCCGCTGCAGCACGACCTTGTGTTGACCGCGGAGCGTCCGTTCTTCCCCGCCGACGTGGCCGCCGCGTTGAACGGCGACGGCTCGCCCGGCATCCTGGTGACGACCCCGGTTCATCTCCGCGCGCTGGTAGGAGACGCCGGCGCGCCGGGCTTCGGCACGCAGCCCCGCGCCGCGTTTATTCTCTCGGCGACCGCTCCGTTGACCGGGGAACTGGCCGAACGGGCGGAGGCAGCGTTCAGCGCGCCGGTCTACGAGATCTATGGCTGCTCTGAAGCCGGCCAAATCGGGACGCGCCGCACCATCGACGGGCCGGTGTGGCATTGCCTGGATGGCTTCCGCCTCCACAACGATGCCGCCGGTTGCTGGGCCGCAGGACCCGCTGAGCCCGACGTCCTGCTGGCCGATGAGATCGAGCTGGCCGAGGGTGGCGGTTTCATCCTCCGGGGCCGCACCGCGGATCAGGTCAACGTCGCCGGCAAGCGCAGTTCGCTGGCCTATCTGACGCGTGAGCTGCTTGCCGTCGATGGCGTCGAGGACGGCGTTTTCGTGCTGCCCACCGAGGCCGCGGCCGGTGCGACGCCTCGTCTGGCTGCCCTTGCGCTCGCCCCAGGCCTGACCGCCACGACAATCTTGAACCGGCTGCGTGAACGCATCGATGCCGCGTTCCTGCCGCGTCCGTTGCGCGTCGTCGATGCGCTCCCGCGCAACGATCTGGGCAAGTTGCCGCGTGCCGAGATCCTTCGCCTGATCGGGCTCGCACCAGCCGAATCCGCGACGGCGACCCTGGCTCCCCTCCTGCTCCGCTTTCCCGCCGATCACCCGGCCGGCCCCGGCCACTTCCCCGGCAATCCGATTGTGCCTGGCGCGGTCGTGCTCGACGAACTCGTCGCCGCCCTATTTCCCGTTGGCTGGTCCGGCATGCTGGAGGCCGCGAAGTTCCACCATCCGGTCCGGCCGGGCGATACCGTAGAAGTCACGCACCGCACCGAGGGCGATACGATACGATTTGAATGCCGATTGGCGGACAATGAACAACGGGTCCTGTCTGGCGTCTTGAGGACCGCATTTCCATCGCTGTGAACACACCGCGCCGCCCGGCCGACTGGAGCGCCCGCCCCGAGTTGGGGTCGAAGGCGTTCCTGCGGTTTGCCGTCTGGGTTGCCCGGAGCCTTGGCCGCACACCGGCACGCCTCCTGCTGCTGCCGGTCTGCCTGGGCTTCGTACTTTTCCACAAGGAGGCTCGCATCGCCTCGCAGCACTACCTGGCGCGCGTGCTGGGTCGTCCGCCACGGATGCGGGAGGTGCTGCGGCACTTCTTCACCTTCGGCACCACCGTGCTGGACCGTGTCTATCTGCTCAATGATGAGGCCTATCGTTTCGACATCACGATCCACGGTGAGGCGATCGTCTCCGAAATCCTGGCCCAAGGCGGCGGTTGCCTCCTGCTCGGGGCCCATCACGGCAGTTTCGAGGTGCTGCGGCTCGTCGGGCGCGAGCAGCCGGATTTGCGCGTCAGCCTCGCCATGTACGAGGAAACCGGCCGCAAGATCGGCGCTGCGCTGAATGCGATCAACCCGCACATTGCACCCAACATTATTGGCCTGGGAACGCCGGGCGCGATGATCGAGATCAGGGACTGTCTGGAACAAGGCGGCTTCGTCGGCATGCTCGCCGACCGCACGCTACGCAAGGACACGCCCGTTGTGCTTGATTTCCTCGGCGCCCCCGCGGCCTTTCCGACTGGTCCGGCCCGCCTTGCGGCCCTTCTGCACGCCCCGGTCGTCATGATGGTGGGCCTGTTTCGCGGCGGAGATCGCTACGAGATCCATTTCGAGCGCCTGCCCGATCCAGCAGCGAAGCCGGATGCGGCCGACTCCACCGGGTTGATCGCCACCTACGTGGCACGGCTTGAGCATTACTGCCGGTCCGCACCCTATAACTGGTTCAATTTCTTCGATTTCTGGGTTTAGCATGCGCGTATCCGGAAGCCTTATTCTGTTTTTGATTATGGGCCTCCTGGGGTCGCCGGTGGCTCATGCTGCCCAAAACGGCAGCAACGCCCCGGTGACACTGGATCAACTCATGACCGCCCTGCGCAGCGTCCGGCATGTCGAGGCCCGCTATGTCGAGCACCGCTATCTGCATGTCCTGCGCACACCGATCGAGACCCGCGGCTCCCTGCGTTTTGACGCACCGGACCATCTGGAAAAGGCGACTGATCCCGCCGCCGATAACGCAGTGGAACGGCTGACAATCGACGGTGATCGGCTGACGATCGATCGCGGCGCCGGCGCCTCGCTCATCGTTCTGTCGCTCAACGAACATCCGGAAATCGGCGCGCTGGTGGAAAGCATCCGGGCGACGTTGGCGGGCGACGGCGACGCGCTGCGTCGGACCTTTGACGTTGCCACCTCCGGGACCTTGAGCCACTGGCAACTCGTCTTGCAGCCACGCGACAGTAGACAGCACGCGATGCTGCAGTGGATGCGGGTCAGCGGGTATGCGGAAAGGATCACCGCCATCGATACAGCTGACGGCGAGGGCGATCGGTCCGAGATGGCGATCGTCGAGCAAACGCCTTGATGGCGATCGTCGAGCAGACGCCTTGAGCGCGATCGTCGAGCAGGCACTGTGACGGCGAATCGCGCCTCGATCCTGATCTGGATCGCCGTGATCGCAGCGTCGTCCTTGCTCGTCACGCGGATGCACGTCAATACCGACATGACCGCGTTCCTTCCGCGGACCGCCTCGCCGGCGCAGCAGGTGCTGGTTGACCAGTTCCGCGACGGTGTTGTTTCACGCCTGGTGCTGGTCGCCATTGAAGGTATCCCGAGCGGACGGTCGACGGCGATCAGCAAGCGGATGGCGGGGCGGTTGCGTGACGAGCGCGAATTCGTCACGGTCGAGAACGGTGAGGAAAGCGGCTTCCAACGCGATTACGCCTTCCTGTGGTCCAACCGCTATCTGTTGAGCGACCGGGTCGCGGCTGATCGGTTCACCGGCGCGGGCTTGCGAGCGGCGCTGCAGCACGATCTGACGGATCTCGGTTCAGCGTCCGGCTTCCTGGTCAAGCGCACCTTGGCCGACGACCCGACTGGCGAGATGCTCCATCTGATCGAACAGCAACAGGGGGACGGCGGCGGACCCGCGCGACAGGAGGGCGTCTGGGTTTCGCCAGATGGCGGCCGCGCGCTGATGCTGGTGCGGTTGCGCGTGGCCGGATCCGATATCGACGGCGTGCAACGGGCCCTGGCGATGATCCAGTCCGCTTTCAACGACGCCGCGGCCGGTCCGGAAGATCGCGCCGCCCGGCTGGTCATGACCGGGCCTCCGGTCTTTGCGGTGGAAGCGCGTGACCGGATCAAGTCGGATGCGACGCGACTTTCCGCGCTGGCCGGCCTGCTCGTTGCCACCGCGTTGCTCATGGTCTATCGGTCGCCGCGGGTCCTGGCGCTGGCCTTTGTGCCGGTGGTCAGCGGCGCCCTGGTTGGGATCGCCGCGGTCGGCCTGGTGTTCCGAACCGTCCATGGCATCACCCTGGGGTTTGGAGCGACGCTGATCGGCGAGGCGGTCGATTATGCGGTTTATCTGTTCACCCAGACCGCCCCGGACAGTCCGGTCGGACCCACGATGGTTCGCATCTGGCCGACGCTCCGGCTGGGTGTCCTGACCTCGATCTGCGGCTTCGCAGCCATGTTGCTGTCCAGCTTCGAAGGCTTTGCCCAACTCGGGTTGTTCACGATCGCCGGCCTGGCGGTGGCCGTTTGCGTCACCCGATGGGTGCTGCCCGTCCTGATCCCCGCGCGGTTCGCCGGCGTCCGGCAGTCACCGACGATGATGCGGATCGCAAGCCTGGCGGCGGGCGGACGCCGCCTTCGGCCCTGGGTCCTGGTCGTGGCGGCCGCGGCCATGGCTTCGCTTGTCATCGGCCAAAGTTCGTTCTGGGGGCGAGGTCCGTTCTGGGCAGGCGATCTCTCCAGCCTCAGCCCGGTGCCGCCGGCAGAGCAGCGTCTGGATCAAGCATTGCGGCGAGACCTGCGGGCGCCGGATGCGGCCTACCTGATCGTTATTCGGCAGCCTGACCAGGAAGCGGCGCTGGAGGCCGCGGAACGGCTCACCACCGCCCTCGTCCCGCTCGTTCATCAGGGCGCATTGGCGGGGTTCAATGCCCCGACCCAGTACTTGCCGAGTTTGGCGGCGCAGCATGCCCGGCAGGCGGCCCTGCCTGATCCGGCGGTTTTGCAGACTGAACTGGATGCGGCACTCGATGGCATGCCCTTCCAGCCGGGGTTGTTCGCGCCGTTCGTCGCCGCTGTCGGGAAAGCCCGGTCCGGGCCGCTGATCAGCCGAGCCCAACTTGACGGAACGTCATTGTCCCTCAGGCTCGACTCGCTGTTGTTGCATCAAACGAAGGGCTGGACCGCCAAGCTGGCCTTGCGCGGGGTCACTGCACCCGCGGTCATCGGACGTGCGATCGCGGGCGAACCGGGCGCCGTCCTGGTCGATCTCAAAGCTGAATCGAATCGCCTGCTACAAGTTTACCTGCGGGAAGGCGTAAGCCTTGCGGGTCTGGGCGCGGTCGCCATCGGCCTGTTGCTGGCGGTCAGTCTGCGGTCGTTGCCGCGGCTGATCGCGGTCATGGCGCCGCTCGCCACCGCCGTTTTGGTCACCCTGGCGATTCTGCGCCTGGGTGGGCACGCGCTGTCGATCTTTAATTTGTTCGGCCTGCTGCTGGTGGTCGCCATCGGCTCGAACTACTGCCTGTTCTTCGACCGGCAGCGGAACGACCCGGCCGGCTTGCCGCGGGTGCTGGCGTCGCTGCTGCTGGCCAACGGATGCACGGTGGCAGGTTTCGGCGTCCTGGCCTTATCGCGAACCCCGGTGTTGCACGATCTTGGCATGCCGGTGGCCATCGGCACGTTACTGAGCCTAATGTTCGCCACCATCACCATGTCACCCGCCAAAATTCCCACGCTGTCCAATGCCGCTCCACGCTGACGCTGCCCCATCCACCCGATCAACGGCTAATCGGAATATTCTGCTCGTCATGGTGCCCGGCATGGGGATGGGGGAAGCTGACTTCCACGCCAAGGGCCTGATCGCGGCGGTCGAGCAGCACCGCTGGCCGGTGGCGATCGCAACCGCCGATCCGGGGATCGATGCCTACCTGGACGGTTCGGTTGACGCCCGCTTGCTCGATCAGATAGCCGAGGCTCAGCGCGAGACCGGCGCATCGCGGGTCTGGCTGGCCGGTATCAGCCTGGGGTGCCAGGCAATCCTGCGTTGTGTCCGGGCGCGTCCGAACCTCGTGGAGGGGCTGATGCTGCTCACCCCGTACCTCGCGAGCACTGGATTGATCGCCGAAATTGGCCGCGCGGATGGATTGCGACGTTGGGCGGCGCTGAATGCTGGACGGGATGAACCCGACCGCGCCCTTTTGACATGGCTCGCAACGACGCCGGTCCCTGAGTTGCCCAGGATATGGGTAGGACAGGCGCGCGGCGACCGCTTTGCCGCGACGGCAGAAATGCTGGCGGCCCTGTTGCCTGCGAACCGGGTGATCAGCGTGGCGGGAGAGCATGACTGGACAAGTTGGACAACGCTTTGGCGCCTGATGCTGGACCAGGATCCGTTCGGACAGGCAGCGGCTTTGCTAACCTGATGAGTCGTTGCTTTATTGTATTTTTCGTCATCCTCTGGTGCGGCCTGGCAGGCTGTGCGACGCTGCCGCTTCCCGCGAACGCATCGCACGATGAAGCCGCCTATACGGCGCTCTATCCATACTACCTCGAGTTCTGTGCGCTGTCAGAAATCCAGAAGAAGCCCGGATATGGGGCCGATATCCGTGGCGGCGTCGGCGGACACTCGACGATCTACCTGAACGGGGTCTGTCTGGCGGGGCCTGGTTATCCTGAGCTCGCGATTTGCCCTGCCGACCCGGCCTCGAACGGTGTCGGACTTAGCGTCAACGCGCATTTTTCCAACGCGAACTGGATTGCCATTCCGGGCCGCGATTTCTTCTATCACGGCGACCTGAAGCCGGGTCAGGCCCTCACCCGCCAGGTCTATGATGCGACCAAGGCCCATGCGAAACGCCTGGGGATCTATGACGCCATCCGTTTCCATGACCGCGTGTTCGAGGACATGCCGCCGGGTTACACGCGGGATGCGTTCAAGTACGAGGTCTCGATCGCGACCGACTACGCGGTCGGCTATGGCCGGGACCGTTATTGCGCACGGGTGCCGGTTACCAGGGCACAGATGGCCCGCATCGTCGATTACCTGAATGGACTGAACCGGCCATACCGGGACGGCAAGGCCGAATACCAATGGAGTGTGTTGAACGACAACTGCATCCATGTCGCTCATAACGCCCTGGCAGTCGATCGGCTTCTGGCCGAGTATGGCCGACCCACCGGTTCGTCCTGGCGGCGGCATTTGACTTCCCGGTGCCAAAGAACGAATTCGTCAACATCATGCGACGCGCGAACGACATGCCGATCGACGATCTGCTCGCTATCTGGGACGACCGGTCCGCCCGGCAGGCACTGCTCGTCGGTTCGGGCCTGCCCATGCGCCCGGGTGCCGTCGCGACGTTTGAGCCCCGTCATTCACGACAACGACCCTCTATGAGACCGATCTGCAACTGATCTTCTACGACGAGCCGGTGTTCGGTCATTACGAGGGCTGGTACCGCCAAATCGCCGCGGAGCCACGCTACACGCAACTGCGGGCCGACCTTCAGCACTACAGCATGCTTTACGGGCGGATCGAGGCTGCGCGACAACCGATCGCCTGGTGGCTCTCCTCCCATCCCCGGCTGCGATCAGAGCCTGATTTTCCAGCGTTTTACGCACGCTTCTACGACGAGGTGGCACGCTCGGCAGCCGCCGTTTCCGCGGCCGGAACCCGTTTCGCCGCAGTTGGAGGCTGAGGCCGTGCAACCGCTCGCGATGACCGCGCTTTGTATCGCCAGCAGCCTGGGCGTCGGCCTGGATGCAACGTTGTCCGCGCTGCAGTGTGGGATGAGCGGGCTGCAACCGTGCCGGTTCGAAACAGTCGACCTCGCGACTTATGTCGGCGAGGTTGCAGGGCTCGATAGCCACCACCTGGAGCAGGCGTTTGACCGCTTCGATTGCCGCAACAACCGTCTGGCTCGGCTTGCGCTGGCGCAGGACGGGTTCGAGCCTGCGGTCGAGGCCGCGAAAGCCCGCTACGGCGCCACGCGCATCGGGGTTTTTCTCGGGACCAGTACCTCGGGCGTGCTGCAGACCGAGCAGGCGTACCGGCGGCGTGACAGCAACGGGCAGCTGCCGTCCGATTTCAATTATGCCGGTACCCAAAGCACTTTTTCGATCGCCAATTTCGTCTCCACGATACTTGGCATACGCGGCCCGGCACTGGTTGTGTCCTCGGCCTGTGCCTCCACCACGAAGGTCTTTGCGACAGCGGCGCGGATGATCGAAACCGGCGTGTGTGATGCCGCGATCGTCGGTGGGGCTGACAGCCTGTGCCTGACCACGCTGTATGGCTTCAACGCCCTCCAGTTGCTTGCGCCCGGGCCCTGCCGTCCATTCGACATAAATCGCCAGGGACTGTCGATCGGCGAGGCGGCGGGATTTGCGCTGCTGGAGCGTGCGGACCGGACGGAAGCTGACAGATTGCTCGTTCTGGGTGTCGGTGAGAGCAGCGATGCCCATCATATGTCGGCGCCCCATCCGGACGGGGTTGGCGCAGTCCTGTCGATGGCGCGGGCCCTTACCGCCGCCGGGCTACGGCCGGGCCAGATCGATTATATCAATTTGCACGGCACTGCGACGCGCATTGGGGACGCAGCGGAGGATCAGGCCATCGTCTCGCTGTTCGGTGAGGCCATACCGTGCAGTTCGACCAAGGGCCACACCGGGCACACACTCGGCGCCTCCGGAATCGTCGAGGCGGTCATCGCCGCGCTGTCAATATCGGAAGGTTTCATGCCCGGCAGCCCCTATACCGAGGCTCATGACCCCGGCTTGCGATGCCATTACGTGACCACGCCTCGGTCGGCACGGATCAACCGTGTGCTATCGAATTCCTTCGGCTTTGGCGGCAGCAATGCCAGCCTGGTTCTGGGGCGGGCCGGATGAAAACTGGCGTGATCCGCGTGAGCGTCGAGGCGATTGCGCTGCACGGTCCCGGCCTGCGGGATTGGACGTCGAGTCTACCGGTCCTCACTGATACTGCAAAGTATCGTGCCGCGCCTTTACTTCTGGAGGCTCCGGCACATCTTTCGGCCGCGGAACGACGCCGGGCGGTGCCGTCGGTCAAGCTGGCGCTTGGCGTCGCGGTGGCAGCCGTCGCGCGGTCGGGGCTTGAGCCTGGCAGTCTGCCCGCGGTGTTTGCGTCCTCCGGTGCCGATGGAGAAACCATCGCCGCCATATTGGCCGCGCTGGCCACACCCGGTCGCGAGGTCTCCCCGACCCGGTTCCATAATTCGGTCCACAACGCGCCGTCGGGCTACTGGGGGATCGCCATGCAATCGCGGGAGGCGGTTACCAGTGTGAGTTGCGATGATGCGAGCTTCGCCGCGGGCCTGCTGGAAGCTGGTGTGCAGGTGGTGGCCGGTGGAAGGCCGGTTCTGCTGGTGGCTTACGATCTTCCCTATCCACATCCGCTTGATCGCGTCCGGCATATCGATGCGGGATTTGGGGTGGCGTTTGTGTTGAGCAGCGGTCCATCGCGTTGCGCGCTGGCCGAGCTCTTGATCAGGGTCACATCCGGTGGTGAGGCCAGTTGCTGTGCGGATCAGGGCCTGGAAGCGCTGCGCCGCGGCAACCCCGCGGCCCGGTCGTTGCCGCTGCTGGTCATGTTGGCTCGCCGTTCGGCTGGCAACCTCCGACTTGATCTCAGCCACGGTGCCCTGGATATCGAGGTCGCGCCTTGCTGATCGACAAAAGCCAGATTGCCCGGCTGATTCCGCATGCCGGCGCCATGTGCCTGCTCGATCGTGTCGAGAGCTGGGACCAATTACGAATCCAGTGCACGACCGCGACCCACCGGGCGGCTGGCAACCCGCTGCGGCGCGCGGGGCGGCTGAATATCCTGTGCGGCGTGGAATACGCTGCCCAGGCGATGGCGCTGCATGCGGCACTCGCCGACGCCGAACCCGCGGCATCGCGACACGGGTATATGGCCAGCCTGCGGGCGGTGTCCTGTCACCAGGACCGGCTGGACCTGATCCCCGGAACTCTGTTTGTCGAAGCAGAGCGCCTGCATGGCGAAGCCGGCCGGATGATCTACGGCTTCAGTCTGCGCGATGAAACCCGTGTCTTGCTCAACGGCCGGGCTGCCGTGGCGCTTGAAGCCAGCGTAGCATGAAACGCGCCCTGGTGACCGGCGGCAGCGGATCGCTTGGGCGCGCGATTGCCCAGCGCCTCGCCGCGGCGGGCCATCACGTTGTCATCCATGCGCATCAGAGGATCGACATAGTTCAGACGCTTGTGGCTGAACTCAGGCACCTCGGTGGCTCTGCGGAAGCAGTCCAGTTCGATATTGTGGATCCGCCGGCAACCGAGGCCGCGCTGGCGCGGGTGCTCGCGGACGGGCCGATCCAGATCCTGGTGAACAATGCCGGCGTGCACGACGACGCAGTCATGCCGGGCATGGCGCGGGACCAATGGTCGCGGGTGCTGGACGTCTCGCTGAACGGCTTCTTCAACGTGACGCAGCCGTTGCTGCTGCCGATGATCCGCACCCGTTGGGGACGGATTGTCTCGCTATCCTCGGTATCGGCGATTCTCGGTAACCGAGGCCAGGTCAACTACGCGGCAGCGAAGGCCGGCTTGCACGGCGCCACACGCTCGCTGGCGCTGGAACTCGCGAGCCGTGGAATTACCGTGAACGCGGTGGCGCCCGGCATCATCGAATCGCCGATGACAGCCGCAGCGTTCCCGCCGGAAGCGATCCAGCGGCTGGTGCCGATGAAACGCGCCGGACAACCCGAGGAAGTGGCGGATCTGGTCGAATTCCTCGCCTCCGACCGGGCCGGTTATATTTCTGGCCAGGTCATCTCGATCAATGGCGGCATGATCTGATCCGGGCTCAAGCAGTCCGCGACGCTGTCGTCGCCGGCGTGGCCAACCTTCGGCGCAGCGACTTGGCGTAGTAAAGGGCCTTGAAGATAGCCAGTCTGCGATGCACCGGCGACGGCCTGAACACGTCTCCCGACAGGAGCGAGAGTATGGCTTCCTGCAGCCGCAGAATATTCCGCGGGTTCATGAACAGATCGCGCAAGGCCGGCCGGTTCATCCGATAGATGAACCACGAAAACCGATCGATCCCGCGCCGGACATCGGCATCGAACCGGGCGAGCGCCCGTTTGGCGTCGCGCGGGTTCCTCATGACGGTGATGACCGTGTCAGCCGCCCGGAACGCACTGTTCATGGCTAGGTACACGCCGGTCGAAAACACGGGATCGATGAAGGCGTACGCATCGCCTACCAGCAGATAATTGCGTCCGATCATGCGACGAGCCCGGTAGGAGTAGTTGCCGGTTGCGGTCGCTGGGCCAGTCAATTCGGCGGCGGTGAGAAATTCGCCAAGCTTTGGGGCTTTGGCGATCGTGTCGCGGAAGAAGGTGGTTACATCGGTTTTGCGTGACTTCAGGTAGTCGGGCGGACAGACAGCACCGATGCTGGTCGTGCCGTCCGCGAGCGGGATGAACCAGATCCAGCCATGGTCGAACCAGAAGATGCTGATATTTCCTTCGGCACGGCCTTCCTGCCGGCGTGCGCCCACGAAGTGCCCATAGATTGCTGCGCTGGCGTGGCGTCTGTTGCGATCCTTGAGGCTGAACTTATTGGCGACAAACGTGTCTCGGCCGGATGCATCGACCAGGAAACGGGCCCGCCATCGCTGTTGCTCGCCCGCCTCGGTTTTCGCCGTTACTTCGACGCCATCGGGGTGCTCGAGATCAACTTCGGCGACCCGGCAGCCTTCGATGACCCGTGCGCCCTTTGCCGCGGCGTTCTTGAGCAGAATGTGGTCGAATTCGGATCGCCTGACCTGGAAGGAATACCGCTGGCTTTTGTCCCAGGCGTCGCCGAATTCAAATGTGACGGTGCGGTTGTGGACTGGTGAGACGAAGTCCACGCCCCATTTCGGCATGCCGATCCGCTCGATGTCATCGGCGATGCCCAGGCGCTCGAACAGCGGCAGATTGAGCGGGAGCAGGCTCTCACCGATATGGAACCGCGGGTGCCGGTCCTTTTCGAGAACGACGACGTCAACACCGCGTTCGGCGAGCAGGGCGGCAATGGTCGAGCCGGCTGGGCCGCCGCCGATAACCAGCACTTCGCACCTGCCCGCAATGCGCGATGGGTCCTGGGATGGCCTTGGATCCGATAGCTGGCCTGACACACTCGTTCCCTTTCTCACTGCCGAACATGCGAACAGTAGCAGGAAGTGCTGGATGTTGATTGCCCTGGCGTCGGGTCCGCGACGCCTGAGGGCTCGTGCCTGCCGATGCGGATCAGGCGGACCGCGCTATCTGATCCCGTGAAGCGGCGGGTTGCACAACGCGAAGTGCCCATCCGCTCGGGATACGACTGGTCGGCCTGCCGCCGGGTGCAAAAGCGCAGTTGCAGGCATCGGTATCACGTGCCGCCGCTCGCGTC
>CAWBPF010000032.1:0-98228 GCA_963790515.1 uncultured Alphaproteobacteria bacterium
GCACCAGGCTGGAGGCTGCGGCGACAGGCCCCGGCGTAAAGATCGCCAGCGTCCGCATCCGCCCGCCGTTGCCGAAGCCGGGCAACATCGTCTGCATGGCCGTGAACTACATGGAAGACGGCACATTGGCGAAGCCCGCGCCGATCAACGCGTTCCACAAAGCGTCCACGGCGATCATCGGGCCGGGCGACACCATGGTGCTGCCGGACGTGCCCGCAACGATCTTCGAGGGCGAGGCCGAAATGGCCGTGGTCATCGGCAAGCGCGCGAGCACATGTCTCCGCCGGCCGATGCGATGGACTACGTCTTCGGCTACATCAACTTCATCGACGGCTCCGCGCGCGGCCTGCCGCCCGCCGGCAACGTGTTCTTCCAGATGAAGTCGCGCGACACGTTCGCTCCGATCGGCCCGTATCTGGTCACCAAGGACGAGATCGCCGATCCGCAGAAGCTGCCGATCAAGCTGTGGGTGAACGGCGAGCTGAAGCAGTCCTTCAACACCGACGACATGGCGCACAACATCGCCCGCTGCATCGAGTGGGTGACATCCATCCATACACTTGAACCCGGCGACATCCTGGCGACCGGCACCAACCATCGCGGCCTGTCCAGCTTCATGGACGGCGACGTGGTGGAACTGGAAACCCAGGGCCTGGGCAAGCTGCGCTTCAACATCCGCGACGACCTGAAGCGCACCTGGTCGCGGGAGACCCGGCTGGACCGCCAGAAGAAGGACGAAGAAGGCCCGACGCCAGCAGTTGACCGGCAAATACGCGAAGTGGCGCATGACGGCCTACTTCGTTGTTCGCGCGGTCGTTGCCGATCCGGCCGACCGCGCGCCGTTCGATCATCTGGTATCGGACGGAACATCTGCCGGACGCGCTGAAAGCGTTCAACGCGCTGTCGGCGATGCGCGGCTGGAGCACGGTCGATCCGTCCGTGCACACCGCCTTCTACCGCTTCGATACGGTGGAGGCTGTGCAGGCGATCAGCCGCAGCCCGGCGATCAAGGGGTTGATCGCCGAGTTCGACCGGGTGTGGGGCACGCGCGTCGTCCGCACGCGCGACATTCTGTCCATCGCCGACGAACTGAAAGGATGACCCATGGCTGACCCTGAAATCGCTCAAACTCCGCGCAATGTATCGCCGCGCGGCCGCGGGCCACGGAAATCGCGCAGATGCGCATCGATGCCGATGCGCGCGGTCCAAAGCCTTCGGGCTGGCCGGCTGACGTGACGGTCGCAGCCGGTCAACGCGAACGGTGTGCAGGCGGAATGGACGTCGACGCCGGATGCCGATCCATCCAGCGCCATTCTGTATCTGCACGGCGGCGGCTACGTCATCTGCTCGCTGGAAAGCCACCGGCATCTGGTGGCGGAGGTCGGCCGCGCGTCCGGCACCCGGACATTGGCGATCGATTACCGCCTGGCGCCGGAGCATCCGTTTCCCGCGCCGGTGGAAGATACGGTTGCCGCCTACCGCTATCTGCTGGACAGCGGCCTCAAGCCGAACCGCATCGCCCTCGCGGGCGACAGCGCCGGCGGCGGCCTGGTGGTCGGCGCGTTGCTGGCGATCCGGGAGGCCGGGCTGCCGTTGCCCGGCTGCGGCTGGTGCATCTCGCCCTGGGTGGACATGGAGGCGCTGGGCCAGTCGTTCACCGATCGTGCCGCGGCCGATCCGACGGTGCAGAAGGCGACCATCCAGATGATGGCGCAGATGGTACCTCGGCGGCGCCAACCCGCGGCATCCCCACGCCGCGCCGATCTATGGCGACCTGCGCGGGCTTGCCGCCGCTGCTGATCCAGGTCGGGGCGGCCGAAACGTTGCTGGACGATTCTATTGCGCTTGGCGCGCAAAGCCGGGGCGGCGGACGTATTTGTCGATCTGCAGATCTGGCCCGAAATGATCCACATCTGGCACATCTATTTCCCGATGCTGTCAGCCGGGCGGCGCGCCATCGAGGCGGGCGGGTCGTTCGTTCGCAACAGCATCCGCGGCACATAAGCGCGGCAGCATGCCGACAAAGCTGTCCGTGCAAACAAAGAGTTGGGCTTGTTCAACACCACGAACGGTAGCGGTTATTGTTGGACAAGCCCCGGGACACGACCAGGCTTGGAACCACGCCCCATGAAACAGGGTCGGCCGGCACGGGCCGACCCGTCGGCTCATGTGAAATGACTGATCGTTAGCAGCAGAAGAAGGGCAAGCATTGAGCCCCCAAGAGGCAGGCCCGCTTGCAGGAACATGCGCGCCGACGTCAGCTTAGCCGGCTCTTTAAGGCGAACATTCTGATTTTGATTCGACATGGGATTAGTCCTCCGCTTTTCATGGTGGGCAGCAAGTCCGCTAAAAATGTAGACCCTATCTGCCGACTATTCTGTGCGGCGGCTCACAATCGATATGGATTGGCGATATCAGCAGCGAGCCATTTTCGTTGTGACCAAAGAACGGAATCGAGCACTTCACAAAGTCAAAAAATGCCCAACGGCCTCGCGCTGCCGCATGAGCGGCAGCGACTGTTGACACAAAGCCTCAAGAAACACCGAGCAGGACCGAAAAAGCGGAGGCCTGACCCCATTTCTCATCGGGTAAACGAGCCGGTCAGCGTACCCTGACAAACCCGTTCATGCCGCTCGGCTTAAGTCGAGCTCCGACCAAATTGTTGCCAGGGCGCCGACAAGATGATCGATATCGCCATCCGTGTGCAACGGCGATGGCGTGATCCGCAGCCGCTCGGTTCCCCGCGCTACAGTTGGATAATTGATCGGCTGTACATAGACCGCAAATCGCCTCAGCAAACGGTCACTGATCTGTTTGCACAAGACAGCATCGCCAACCATCACCGGCACAATATGGCTCGGGTTATCAAGATGTGGCACACCGGCCGCATTCAGGCGTTTCCGCAGCAACCCGACGCGGTTCTGGTGACGGGCCCGCTCTACTTGGCTCCTCTTCAGGTGGCGAATACTGGCAAGCGCTCCGGCAGCCACCGCGGGCGGCAGCGAGGTCGTAAAGATGAAGCCCGACGCAAAGCTCCGCACGAAATCACACAACGCAGCCGAACCCGCAATGTAGCCGCCAACCACGCCGAAGGCCTTGGCCAACGTGCCCTCGATCACCGTCAGCCGGCCTGCGACGCCGTCGCGCTCACTGATCCCGCCACCACGCCGTCCATACAAGCCAACCGCGTGCACCTCGTCGAGATAGGTCATCGCACCATACGCATCCGCCACATCGCAAAGCTTGCCGATTGGCGCGATATCGCCGTCCATCGAATACACCGACTCGAATGCCACCAGTTTTGGCCTGTCGGGATCCAACATTGCCAACTGTCGCTCAAGGTCCGCAGGATCGTTGTGGCGAAAGATCCGCTTCTCCGCGCGACTGTGCCGTATACCTTCGATCATCGACGCATGGTTGGCTTCGTCCGACAACACCACGCACCCCGGCAGCTTCGCGGCGAGCGTACTGAGCGTTGCCCAGTTCGACATGTAGCCGGAGTTGAACAGCAACGCCGCTTCCGTCCCATGCAGATCCGCCAACTCCTGTTCCAGAAGCACGTGATAATGGTTGGTGCCGGCGATGTTGCGCGTTCCGCCGGCGCCGGCACCGCAACTGTCCAGGGCCTGATGCATAGCCTGGATCACGGTGGGATGCTGCCCCATGCCCAGATAGTCATTGGAGCACCAGACCGTCACCGGGTTGTGGTCACGGCCTAGAAAATGGGTTGCCCGGGGGAAGTTGCCCGCGTGCCGCTGCAAGTCGGCGAAAACCCGGTAATTCCCCGAATGCCGCAGGGACTCCAGATGTTTTTGGAAGAAAGCCTCATAGTTCATTGACATCTCCAGTGTCTACTCTCGCCGTAATGAACGGCGCCGGTCACGCGAGTGATCCCAGAAAAATGGACGCCACGTATTGTCGGTTCATGCCATTCCTGCCGACACCATGGTTCACGAAGCAATGCCTGTCTCAGGATCAGGCGCCGGCACGGTTGTTCCGACCCACCAACGCCGCATCGCATTTCGGCCGGTTCCCAGCAAAGTGTCAGGTTCTCTTCCTGACCCGCGGAGCACCGGCATCCACGCGATGCGGCTGGGCAGTGTTTAATCCATCAAGATCTCTGCTGGCATCGTGCGTCGCGAAGATGAGACGACATGCCGGACAAAGTGAAACCGACGCCTTTCTTAGTAAGGTCGATTGATTTGTTTCCGCAGCGTCGCCACCGAAATATGCGGCCAATGGATGTTCAGGAAGTCGAGAATTGAGTCGCTGCACGTATTGCAATTGCAAGAACTCCCCATGCACGGGATCCTTGACGGTTTCAATCCAGAAGATCGCGTCCATCTGAAGCGCGTTGGCATTCTCGTCAACAAACGCCGTATTGACGATGCCAAGCCCAGGCAACGGAGGTGTAGGCTTCGTGGAAATGGCAAGCACCACGGTGTCTGTGATGTTTTGTCCCTTGATGTCGGCAAGCAGGACAAGCGCCGGGTTTTTGATCGTTTCGGCAGCACTCAATCCGGCAGGCAGGAACGCCGGCAATGGGTCACTGGTGAATGGCTTCAAGTAGCCGGCATTGGTGATCGGTGTGGCTGATACTGAATTAAGATCCGGAATGTCGCCGGTAAATGGCGTTGAATCAACCGGGTTGATCAAGGGGCCACCTTTGACGGATAGGGCGACCGGTACTTTGCGCGACCAGGGAATCCCCATGCGGAATCGTCGCCTGACGCACATAGGTTTCAGTCTTTATCTCAGGCATGGTGGTGGGAGGCACATGCAGCCACAGCCCGGGCTCGATATGGATGCCGGAGTTATCCTTGCGGTCCATCACCTGCTGCAGGTAGTGGATGCCATGGATGTTGATATCGCCCTGCAAGGACCCACGGTTCGGAATGTCGCCGCCGATCGTGGTGAATTCGATCGTCTCCTTCGTGGCGTTAAGTTCGAGAAAAAAAGGTTGCCCGTTTTGCTTGTCGGGGCGGGCGATCAAGTTGAAATCCTTGGCCGACCCAACGCCCTGGAAGCTGCGCGAGAAGCCCCAGGTCCTCCTTGCCCACAGAATTCGGCGGGCCGAAGTAAAGTTCAGTTTCCATGAGATTTCCTTTTGGGAAGTGAATAGTCAATCCTGCCTGTTCATGATTGCACAAGAACAAGGGTCGGATTTCTACCGTACGTCCCCAGGAAAATGCTGTGAGCAGCCTCACATCCTGGATCGTCTCAACCTGCTCAAGTGGGAAACTTGGACCGCCCAGCAAAGATTAAAAATCGTTAGTATTAGACTGATAAATGTTATCGCCCTCAGCGGGCTCGCGCGCCTTCGCCCGACCCGGTTTGTCATATTGCAAAACAGTAGCCTGCCGCGGCGCATGCCTCCATGGCGCGGGACCACCAGATCAATCCCTGTTTGATAAGATCTTGCGGCACCGTCCGTCAGATCGTATCCGCCAGGTCACTCCGCCGCGATTCGGGACTGCTCGGCAGCCTTGGCCTTCACCACAACCTTGATCGCATCGTCGATACGCTCCCGCGCATAGCGTAACGCCATCGGCAGGTCAGCCAGCGGGAAAGTATGAGTGTGGATCTTCGTTGCATCGAAGCGCTTCTGCCGCATGAAGGCTTCGGCGCGATGCGTGGCACTTTTGCCCTCACCACGAATGCCGTACAGATAAATGTTGTTGCGAACGATATGAGCGACATCAATCGCCGTGGGCTCGTGCGGAAACGCGGCAAGGCAAATACGCCCGCCGCGGTTCAGCATCTGCGCGGCCTCATTGACCGCATTCGGCGCCCCTGAACATTCGACGACATAATCGACGCCCTTGCCTCCGTTCAGCCGCCGCACCGCGGAGACAGCATCCTCGTGGCGCGCGTTGACGACATGATCCGCGCCAAGTTCAAGTCCAATCCGCAAGCGGTTATCGCGGGTGCCGGTCAGGAACACCGGCGATGCGCCAAGCGCCTTGGCGACCGCAACCCCCATCAGGCCGATCGGCCCGGGACCGGTTACCACCACGCTCTCACCGGCCACCAGTCCACCCAGTTCGGTCAGCCCGTACATCGCGGTGCCGGCAGTCACCACCAGCGTGGCTTCCTCGTCGGACATCTCGTCTTCGATATGGATCAATGTATTGATGTGGTTGACAGCATATTCCGCAAAACCGCCATCGGTGGTGAAGCCGTTGGCGCGGTGGCCCTTGTTCACATCGCCATAATTCAGGCCGTAATTATGGCACGACGTGTACATGCCCTCCCGGCAGCGCTTGCACTGCCCGCAGCCGGCGTGGATCTCCACCGTCACCCGGTCGCCGATCGTATATTCGTCGACGCCGGCGCCCAGCGCCACGACCGTGCCCATATATTCGTGACCCGGCGTGAAACGCTTGTTGAACGGCAGGCCACCTTCGATCATCGCAGGCGGCCCGTGATAGATGATCTCCAGGTCGGTAGCACAGATCGCTACCGCATCAATCCGCACAAGCACTTCCGCTCGCCCGGGCACCGGCGTTGGCTTTTCCGAAAACGTCAGCTGGCCGGGATCACCCAGAACCCACGCTTTCATCGTGTCCGGAACCGCAAATGCGGGCGCGGTCTTCACGTTGGGATGACTGTACATCGGCATCTCCTGCGTTGTCGTCGAATAGTGCCACCGGTGGCGATTACGACGCTACCCCCTCGGGCAACGCGGCAGTTGCCGTCGGTCGCGTGTCACGCTATCGCCGTATATGGATGGTCTTTCGATAACGCGAACAGGGGAAAACGAACCAATGGATATACGCTTCGACGACCGGGTGGCGATCGTCACCGGGGCTGGCGCCGGCCTGGGCCGCCAACATGCGCTGCTGCTGGCCTCCCGCGGCGCCAAGGTCGTAGTGAATGATCCAGGCGGGGCGGTCGACGGGACCGGCGGCGCCAATGCGGCCGCGGACACGGTGGTGGCGGAAATCAAGTCCGCCGGCGGTCAGGCCGTCGCCAGCTACGCCTCGGTCGCCGAGGAAGCCGCCGCCCAGAGCATCATCGACACCGCCGTCAACACCTGGGGCCGGCTGGACATCCTGGTCAACAACGCCGGCATCCTGCGCGACAAGGCGTTCAACAACATGACCATGGCGGATTACGAATTCGTCAATCAGGTCCATCATTTCGGCACCGTCTACTGCACCAAGGCCGCATGGCCGATCATGCGCAAGCAGCAGTACGGCCGCATCGTCGTCACCACGTCCGGGTCGGGCACGGTTGGCAATTTTGGCCAGGCCAATTACGGTGCCGCAAAGATGGCGGTGAACGGACTGATCAACGTTCTGCGGCACGAGGGCGCCAAGTACAACATCCGCTGCAACGCGATCTCCCCATCCGCCTATACCCGCATGACCGAATCCCTGCTGCCGCCCGACATGGCGCCCTGGATGAAGCCCGAACTGGTATCCCCGGCGGTGGCCTGGCTGTGCAGCGAGGAATGTGACCAGAACGGTGAAATCATCGCCGCCACCGCCGGCGGCTATGCCCGGGTGCAGTATTTCGTCACCGAAGGCGCGCAGTTCGATCCCGCTGAACCGGTAACGATCGAAATGGTTCGTGATTCCCTCGACAAGATCCGCGACCTGTCAACCGCGAAGCCCTATTTTGGCATGATGGGAAATGTAGTGGAGAAACTGCGGGAAATGGGACGCATCAAATAAAGCTCTACGATCAACAATCCCGTTGCCGCACGCAGCGGCACCGCAGAACCCACAGCTCCGAACCAGTCGGGGGGCTCGTCTTGAGAACCCCCGGCGTCTCGCGCGTCCGAAAGGCCGTCAAACTGGCGCCAACCCTGTTTCCGACGCGTTCCGCCCGCTATCAGCGTGTGGCAGCTGCTCCTCAGCAGCAACGGTCTATCCGGCAGCGGCCCGTACAGCCTCCGACAACGCAATATTCATTTCAAACACAGTAACAGCCTCTCTTACCAGATCATCAAACCTGGCCCCGCGCACCGCCGTATCCAGTTCATCGCGATAGGCCTGGGCAAAGGCCCTGCGATCCTCCAGACCTGGATAATCGTGGAACCTCAGATCGTGCGCCAGCTCGCCCAGGCAGCGGACCAATTGCCGCTTAAGGATCTGACCCCCGTTGAGGTCTCCCAGATATCGAACATAAGCGTGCGCGATCAGTGCTTCGCCGTCACCCGCGGCTGCGCAACGAACTTGCTCCGCATAAGCGGCGCCTTCGGCCAGCAGAGGCAACTCGGCGTAGGGCGAAAGCAACCTCAGATCCGCCTCGATCACGGCACACCGAACCAATACCGGATGACCGAGCAAAGATCCGTCCAGAGCCTCATACACCGGGAGAAGATTACGCAGCAGCAGCGCGACACCCAGTCGGCTCGCCCGTCCCGCAACGATATCCGCAATGATCCCTGTCCGTTCTGCCTTCGTATGCAAACCCCAGGTCGCCGCCTTGATCGCGTCCAGATCCATTACACAGGCACGGAATCGGCCACCACTGCCAATGGCTTGCTCGTAACCATCACCCGCAGCGCGTCCAGCGGCAGTAGAATGCCGTCACGCTCGAAGTGCCAGAAGGTCCAACCGTTGCAACTTGGCGCATTCTGCACCAGCGCGCCCACTTTGTGGATCGACCCGCGAACCTCCCCCGAACTCAGCGATCCGTCCGGCCCGACCATCGCACTGACCCGGCGCTGACGGTCGAACACCGTCGTGCCCGGCGCGATCAGCCCCTGTTCGACCAGACTGCCAAAAGGGATCCGCAACGCCTCCCGCTTCGTCGGTTGCGACGTGGCGCCTTCAACCGAGATCGGCTTGGTGCGGCGCACCCGGCCGATCGCAGCCTCGGCATAGGCAGGATGCCGCTCGATGCCGATAAAGTGCCGGCGCAGCCGCTTCGCCACCGCCGGAGTCGTGCCGGTCCCAGTGAACGGATCCAGAATAACATCGTCCTGGTTGGTGCTCGCGAGCATGACGCGGTGCAGCAGCGCCTCGGGCTTTTGCGTCGGATGCAGCTTCAGCCCATGTTCGTTCCGCAATCGCTCGGGGCCCGTGCAAAGTGGAATGAACCAGTCGCTGCGCATCTGAATGTCGTCGTTCAGCGACTTCATCGCCTGGTAGTTGAACCGGTAACGCGAATCCCGGCCCCTCGCTGCCCAGATCAGCGTTTCATGCGCATTGGTGAAGCGCCGCCCGCGAAAATTCGGCATCGGGTTGGATTTGCGCCAGATCACGTCGTTCAGGATCCAGAAACCTAGGTCCTGCAAAATAGCGCCAATGCGGAAGATGTTGTGATAGGCGCCGATCACCCAAAGCGTTCCATCCTTCCGCAACAACCGGCGGCATTCCGTCAGCCATTCCCGGGTGAACGCGTCATACGAAGCGAAATCGGTAAAGCGGTCCCATTCCTCGTCGACACCATCGACCAGGCTGTCGTCCGGCCGCCGCAGTTCGCCCCGCAGTTGCAGGTTGTACGGCGGATCGGCAAACACGCAATCCACCGATGCGGACGGCAACATGCGCATCAACGGCACGCAGTCGCCCCGCAAAATCTGATCCAACGGCAATTCCTGATAGAGGTCCAAGACCTTTTTCCAACCTTAAGCAACACCCTTGCCGTATCGTGACGGGCGCTCGGAAGTCACGTCAATTAGCAATCGTAAGCTCCAACCGAAGTTGTGCGACGGTGCCAAAAGCCTCCCGGTGATGCCGCGTCGGCCCGAGCCGGCGCAAGGCCTCCCGGTGCGAGGCCGTGGCATACCCGGCATTGGCATGCCAGTGGTAATCCGGAAACCGCACCGCCAAACGCGCCATCGCGCGGTCGCGCACCACCTTGGCGACGATCGACGCCGCGGAAATTGACAGGCAAAGCGCATCGCCGCCGATCACGCAGCGCACCGGGCAGCCAAGTTTCGGGGGATAGTTGCCGTCAACCAGCGCCAGATCAGGCGGGGAGCGTAGCCGCGAAACCGCACGGCACATCGCCAGCATGGAAGCGTGCAGGATGTTCAGCCGCAGGATCTCACCCACCGAGGCGGCGCCAACGCCGATCTCCGCTGTCGATGCCCGCAACGCGATGAACGCCGCCAATCGCTGCTCAGCCGTCAGCTTCTTCGAAATCGTCGAGCAAATCAGCCAGGTCGGGCGAAATATCGGCGGCCAGCACCACCGCCGCCGCGACAACCGGACCAGCCAGGGGACCCCGGCCAGCCTCATCCACGCCAGCGACACGGCCCCCGGCCGCCAGTTCCATCTCCAAACTCGGCATTGATCCGAACTAGCAGGACCGCACGAGTCGTGGAAGCAATTGCTTCGTTTCCGGCCGCGCCGCTGGTATGACCGCGCCATGAACGCAATCGCTTCCATGACCGGATTCGCCCGCGCCGAGGGCAACGTCGATGGCGTCGGCTGGGCCTGGGAACTGCGCAGCGTCAACGGCCGTACCCTGGAACTCCGCTTCCGCCTGCCGAACGGCTGGGACAGCATGGAGCCGGGTTGGCGGGATCTGGTCACCAGGACGATGAAGCGCGGCAACGTGTCCGCCAACCTCACGATCAAGCGGCAGTCTGAAACCAGGCTCGAGCTCGACCCCGCCGCGCTGGAGCAGGTGCTGCAAATCGCCACCGACCTGCATCACCGCATCCCCGGCAGCCCGCCGCCGTCAGCCGAGGCGCTGCTGTCGTTGCCGGGTGTGCTGCGTCAGGCCCAGGCCGACCAGCAGGAGGAAAAAGCCGCCGCCGCTGCCGCCGTCCACACCGGTTTCGTCGCCGCGCTGGCCGATCTCGTCGCCTCCAGGAAAGCCGAAGGCGATCGGCTGGCGACGGTGCTGAAACGGCAACTGGCCGAAATCACCGCGCTGCGCGACACCGCGGTCATCCAGGCCGCGGGACAACCGGCGGCGCAACGGGCGCGGATGCTCGAAAACCTGCAGACCCTGCTGCGCGAAACGCCGAACCTGCCGGAAGAACGCATCGCCCAGGAAGTCGCCATCCTGGCCAGCCGGTCTGACGTCCGCGAAGAGCTCGACCGCCTGTCCAGCCATATCGCCGCCGCCCACGACCTGATCGCCGAAGCGGCAAATATCGGCCGCAAGCTGGATTTCCTGACCCAGGAGTTCAATCGGGAGGCGAACACGCTGTGCAGCAAATCCGCCTCCGCCGCGCTGACCGCCACCGGCCTCAGTCTCAAGGCCGCGATCGAGCAGCTGCGGGAGCAGGTGCAGAACATCGAATGACAGAAATCGCCCGCCGCGGTGTGTGCCTCATTCTGTCCGCGCCGTCCGGAGCGGGCAAGACCGCGATCGCCGACGCACTGCTCGCGTCCGAACCGGCTCTCGAACGCTCGGTCAGCGTCACCACCCGCGCCAAACGCCCGAACGAAATCGACGGCATCCACTATCATTTCCTGACCGAAGCCGGATTCCTGGACGCTCTCCACGACGACGCCCTGCTGGAATGGGCACGGGTCCTGCAAGGCACCCACGCCTATGGCACCCCCCGCGCCCCGGTGGAGAAAGCCCTCGCCGCCGGCCGCGACGTGGTGTTCGACATCGATTGGCAGGGCCACCGCCAGTTGCGCCAAAAGCTACCGGCCGATGTGGTCAGCGTCTTCGTCCTGCCCCCGAACCTGATGGCGCTGCGGTCGCGCCTGGTCGGCCGCGCCGGCGACCATGGCGACGAGATCGAGCGGCGGATGCGCGTGGCGCGCGACGAAATCCGCCACTGGATCGACTTCGATCACGTCATCATCAACGACGACCTCTTGACCGCGACCGAGGCAGTGCGGTCCGTGCTGCACGCCGCACGGGTCGCCAGGACCCGTCTGACCGGCTTGCCCGCGTTTGTCGATCGTCTAACATCCCCGGAACCCCCGCCGCTCACGTAAGCCGACAGCGACGGCAAGCGCGCCAGTCACGCCTTCGTCACACGCCCCAGCCACACCATCCGCAAACACCGTTGGCGTCCTCCGGCAAGTGGGGGATGATGGTCGATGACGATCAAGCAACCCAATTCGCCGCGGAGGTGATGCCGTGAGCAACCGACGTCACGGGCCATTGGAAGCCGCCGAACAGACACTTTTCCCGGATCTTGAACCGCCGCGCGAGTTGCCGGCCGCAACCAGCGACGACCGGCGCTTCTGGCTCGGCGCCATCCGAAATGCCCTGTCCGAACGTTCGCCCCAATCCCTTGCAATCGCCGAGCAGGCGATCCAGGCGTGCCCGGTCGATCCGGACGTGCTGCTGTTGGGGGCATTGACCGCCACGGCGTTGGGTAAACCGGATCGTTCGCTGTCTCTCTTGAAGCGTTACGGCAGGCGCTACGTGCCCGATAAAACGGTAACCCTGCTGACCGCGTTGGCTCTCGGTCACCAGGAAAAATACACCGAGGCGCTGACCATGCTGCGCGCCGAAAAACTGGACACCACCCCCGCCGCGCGTGCCTGGTTCATTGGCGAAGCGGCGATGACGGACTGGTTCGATGCCAGCCTGCGCAAAATCCGCCTGATGGGCTCCACCGCCCCGCGTAAAGCCCCAGCGAGGCCGCACCCCGTGACGACCCCGTCCCGGAAGCCGCCTGCCAGGCCCCAACCCGCCCGCCCAGCCCCGGTCGTGCCCTCGCTTCCCCCGATCGCCGACCTGCCCAAACTCGAAGCGCGATTCGACATGACGTTCGAGATCGCCAACCCCGACGCGATCGAGATCACCGGCACCGAACCCGATCCGATCGCGTTCCGCCTGCGCCGCGAACTCGTCCATCTCGGCCTGTTCGAGGGTTTCGACGAACTTCTCTGCCTGCCCGCGCTGCAAGGGGTTGAGGCGCATTGGTACCAGGTCGAAACCGTCCGCAAGGTGCTGAAGCAGTATCGCGGCCGGGTGCTGCTGGCCGACGAGGTCGGGCTGGGCAAGACTATCGAGGCCGGCATGGTGCTGAAGGAATACATCCTGCGCGGCATGGCCGATCGGATCCTGATCCTGACCCCCGCCTCGCTGGTCGGCCAATGGCGCGACGAAATGGCGCCAAGTTCGGCATCGAGTGCGCCACCAGCCACGACCCGTTGCTGCGCGGCGATCCAGCCGCGTTCTGGGCACAGCCCCGCGTCATCGCCTCGATCGCGTCCGCCCGCCGCAAGGAGCACGCGGAGATACTGGCCCAGCGTCTGAACTACGACGTCGTTGTCGTGGACGAGGCGCATCATCTGCGCGACCAGTCCAGCGCCAGCTATCAACTGGTCAACCGCCTGCAGAAGCGATTCCTGCTGCTGCTGTCGGCAACCCCGGTGCAGAACAGCCTGCTGGAACTCTACAACCTGCTCACCCTGCTCCAGCCCGGCATCTTCAAGACCCAGAAGGAATTCCGCTCGGTTTACATGGTGCCCGGCAAACCGCGTGAGCCTGCGAACCGCGAGCGTCTGCGCGACCTGATGCGCGGCGTGATGGTGCGCAACACCCGTGCCCTGGCGGCCCTGCGCATGCCGCGCCGCCATGCCTCCACATTGCGCGCCACCCCCGATGCGCCGGAGGCCGCCTGCTACGAAGACACTGACCGCCCTGGTCCGGGAGGCCGCATCCGGCGCTAACGGCGCCCATCGCTTGTCTTTGCAACATCTGCTGGCCGCTGCCGGTTCGTCACCGGGCGCCGCCGCCGCGGCAATCGGGCGCTATCGCCGAACGCCATCCCAAGGACACCCGCTGGGCCGACCTGTTGGCGCGCACCCGGCGATCGCCGCCGGCGCCAAGGAAGACCGCGCTGATGCAACTGCTCGCGCAGAACCCGGCCGAAAAGAAGCTCGTCTTCGTCCATCACCGCGACAGCCTGACCCAACTGGCGGACCGGCTGCGGCGCCGCGAAAATGCCGTTCGCGCAGTTCTCCGGCGACATGTCCGGGCCCGCAGAAGGATGCGGCGGTGGACGCGTTCCGCGACGAGGTCCCCATCCTGCTGTGCACCGAATCCGGCGGCGAAGGCCGCAACCTGCAATTCTGCAATACACTGATCAACTTCGACATTCCCTGGAATCCGATGGCCATCGAGCAGCGCATCGGCCGCATCGACCGCATCGGCCAGACCCGCGAGGTGTTCATCTTCAACCTTGTCACCGCCGGCACCATCGAGGACGCGGTGCTGCGTATCCTCGACGAGAAGATCAACATGTTCGAACTGGTCGTCGGCGAGGTCGGCGCCATTCTGGGCGAAATCGACGAGCAGCAGGATTTCTCCACGCTGGTGCTGGACGCCTGGCTGCAGGGCACCGAACAAGGCCCGCGCGGACGCCTTCGCCAAACTGGAAAACCAGTTGCTCGCGGCCCGCCGCGAGTACGACGGCGTGAAACAACTCGACGAGGCATTGTTCGGGAACGAACTCGATGCTGCTTGAAGCAGTCACACGACAACCGGATGCAGGACTTCGTCGCCGCTCTGCTGCGCCACAAGGCGCCCTGGTCGAGCCGATCGAACCCGACGGCCTGGAAGTCATCGCCCCCGCCGAGGTCCAGCGAGACCCTGGGCGTCGGCGAACTGTCCCGTCTTGGGTTTCGGCACCAGCGCTGCCTCCGGTGCGCCCAGCGCGTCGGCCTGGAAGGCGACTGGCTGGACCGCTTCGCCCGGGTCGCTGGGCACGCAGGGCCGTTGGACACGCGCGTGTCCTATCGGCCGACGCCAAGCCGCCCGGCGATCCCGAGCGGGTCCTGGGGCATGAACTCGTGCTGGACAATGCGACGTTCCGGCTGCTGGCCGTGACCCCGGCCTGGACCCGCTATCTGGTGATGGATTTCCGCGCCTCGGCGGTTTCGGATGAAAAGCGCGACTTCATCACCCGGCTGGGCGTCAATCTTGCAACTGGTGCGCTGCCCGACGCGGTGATCATGGCTCTGGGTCCGTTTCTTGATCAGTCGGAAGCCGATCCCGCCGTGCCAACCGATGCCGATCTGCCGGTGCGACCCGGCCATGTCCAGGTCATTGACGTCGTCAGGCAGGCCTTGCCACCCCGGCTCGACGTCGCTTTGGATCCTTTCATCAAGGGTTTACGCCGACGACTGTCGCGTGATCAGGATCGGCTTCATCGTTACCATAACGATCTGCACCTTGAGGCGATGCGCCGCGCGGCGGTGCTGCCGCCCGACGATCCCAAGCGCCTGCGGGAGGAGCAGCGGGCCGAAGCGATCAACCGAGAATATCACGCCAAGCTCGACGATCTTGCCCGCCAGTATGCGACGCGCGTAACGGTCGAATGGGTGCAGACCCAGGAAGTCGTAATGCCGGTGCATCGCTTCACCGTGCAGATCCGCCGGCGCAAAGCGGATCGTACCATCACGATGGACTGGAACCCGCTGGCGCGGCGGCTGGAACCACCCGTCTGCGAGGCGACCGCCGGCACCGAACGACCCAGGTTGGTCTGCGACGACGCGCTGCATCTCGTGGTGCCGGCCGCCATGGCACCGTGCCCCGGCTGTGGCCGGGCGTTCTGCCACGCATGCCACACGACAGCCTGCCCGAAATGTGGCGCCAGCCGCTGATTTCTGTCCGCCGCCTCCACCGGCTGCGACAGGTCGCCTTCATTCAGCGATAGCGGCCGTGCCGCTCAAGCACCTCGATCCGATACCCGTCCGGGTCGGTGACGAAGAAAAACCGAGCCATCAGTGAGCCTTCCCGGTGGAATTCCTTCACCGGTTCCGGGTTCAGTCCCTCGGCCGCAAAGCGTGCCCGTTCGGCCGCCGCATCTGGAACCACGAACGCGATGTGTCCGTAACCCTGACCGTGCGTATAGGGCTCCTTGCGGTCGTGGTTGATGGTAAGTTCCAACTCAAACTCGGCTTCCGGGGCACGGAGGTAGACCAGTGTGAAACTGTCGAACGGAAAACGGTCGGCGATCTCCATACCAAAGGCCCGGCCGTAGAAATCAACGCTACGTGCCTCTTCCAGCACGCGAATCATACAATGGATCGGCTTGCTCATTCTCGATGCTGCTCCTTCAGCGAGTGATGATGACACAATAGGCAACGCGTTGGCCCGGCCGAGTGCAATTGTCAAATGAACCTCGCCCAGGGTGCAGTCCTAGAGTGCGATCGTCTGAGCCGGCATGTCCAAGATACAAGGTTGACCCAACTTCAGATGTGAATCGCCCTCTCAAAAAAAGTCCTGAAGCCTGATAGGTTCAACCTAAACCTATCAGGCTTCAGAGAGGAAAATCGGAACATGGCCCGCGGTGCAAGCATTGCGTATCCAACGACATCCTGGAATCACGGCGATCCCAGGCACGGCAAGAGCGGCTTCTCTTAAGTATGCAAAACAATTTGGCGCAGTTTGAATTATTTCTACACTAAAACGTGAGCCGGGCAGTTGTACAGCTTGCTTGCGCGGAAAATAGTCTGACGATAAGCGAGGAATTTAGAATTGATGTAGTCCCCATCACAGAAAGTCTGTTACGTAGCCAAATGGAGATGCAGACACGGTTCGCCGGCGATACTGTCCGTGATCGGCATCCCGCCCAAATCATGGTCCGTTCGTATGGCAACCCGGCGATCGCGCCTGAAAGGTCGCTTCACGGCCAGTGGTCCGATCCCGACGCTTGGTTGCCAAGTGTTGGGTGAATCGACCCACCGGATCGACGGCTGGTGGTCCGACCCCGATGCTTGGTTCCACACGGCGGGGTGAAGCGGCCCACCAGATCAACGGCTCGCCGATAAGCTATTACGGTACCGTCCGCCCTGTCTTATCCACTGGATGGGTGTATCTGGCATTTATGTTCTACCAAAGGTGGCTGACGCGAGATGATCGATATCCGGTTGCCAGTGTCTCGGCCGCAATCCCGTGCCGCTTACCTGTCCATAATCGGTTCCACCTGGTTGGCCGTCTTGCTACTCGCCGCAGGGGCGTGGCTCGCATATATCAATCTTCAAAGTGCCAAATCCACGGACATCGTTGCGGACGACGTGCATTCGGCCGAACTCGCCACCGAGACATTGATTTCTACCCTGAAGGATGCCGAAACCGGACAGCGAGGCTATCTGCTGACCGGGGATACCAATTACCTCGGACCTTACGAGGCAGCCCGGGGGAGACTTGACCGGGATTTCGCCCATGTCGAAGCTGCCCCCTTGATGAACAGGCAACGAGCTGACCTCATCGGCCATATTCGTATATTATCGGCAAAAAAACTGGATGAACTCGGTCGCTCGATTCAACTGTATCAAACCAAGGGTGCCGCCGCTGCATTGAGCTTGGTGCGCACCAACGAAGGGCAGCAGTCGATGGACGCGATCCGCGCCGACGTCGATGCGCTGCAGAACGACGCTGACGCCCGGCTCAGGCACCTGCAGACGCGCACCGAAGGCCCCCAACTATGGGGCGTTGTGATTGGCTTGGGGATGCTGGCATCGGCGCTGCTGGGGGCTGTCGCCCTGGCGCAACGCCGGGCACGCCTGCAAATCACCAGCAGCCTTTATCGGCTGGAGCGCTTCACCCGCGCCTTCGGTCTGACGCAGGGCATGATGCGCGGATTGGACGGCCGGATCATCTTCTGGAGCCTCGGTGCGGAACGACTGTACGGTTACCGGCCCGAACAGGCAATTGGTCGCAACTGTCACGCGTTGCTTCGCACCAGCTTTCCACAGTCGCTGGAGGATATCCAGGCCGCGGTTCTGCGGGACGGCCAGTGGCAAGGCGAGCTGGCGCACTTTCGCAAGGATGGCACTCAGCTTTTCGTAGCCAGCCACTGGGCATTGCATCGCGGCGATGCCGGTGAGGCCGATGTCATCATAGAGGTCAACAACGATATTACGGACCTGAAGCACGCGGAAGCCGAGCTGCGCGACAGCGAGCTCAAGCTTCGTCTCGCGCTCGATGCATCCGGACAAGGTGTCTGGAAATGGGAGTTGGCAGATGGTGTGCGTAACGTCATTTGGGATACCCGTTGCAAGACCTTGTTCGGGGTGCCCGAGGATGTGCCCGTAACGTACCAAGCCTGGCTTCAAACCATGGCAGCTGACGACCGCGCGGCGGCCGAGGAAAACGTCCGTGGTGCACTGGATCCATGCGATCCGCAGGACGGCTTCGCCTGCGAACGTCATATCATCCGTCATGATGGTTCAGAGGCTTGGCTCGTCGTTGTGGGACGCGCATTGTTTGAGCCTGATCCGGCCGCCCCGGCAACGCGACGGCCGGTGGGAATGTTTGGCACGGTGCATGATATTTCCAAAAGAAAACGTGAGGAATTCGAACGTGAACGGTCAAATGCCTTAATTCGTACTATTATCGAAACGGTACCGGCTTTGATTTATGCCAAGGACCTGAAAGGCAGGATGTTGCTTGCGAACGCCGCGGTCACAGAACTGCTCGGCAGGCCATGGGATGAAGTGCAGGGACGCCGCGACAATGAATTTCTCGACGATAAGGACCAAGCTGCTACTGTGATGCTCAACGACAGCCGGGTCATGCAGCAGGGTCAGACCGAGCGCCTGGAGGAGATCGTCGCGGGAGCAGATGGCCGGACGCGCGTGTGGGCATCAACCAAGGCGCCGATGCGCGGTGAGAATAATCAGGTAATGGGCCTGGTCGGCATATCAGTAGAAATTACCGAGCAGAAGCGATCCCAGGAGCGACTGCGGCTGATGATCGACGAACTCAATCGCCGGGTGAAGAATACGCTGGCGACAGTCCAGGCCATAACCTCGCAGAGCTTGCGTGGGCTCGATCCCAACTTGCGCTACAGCCTGGAAGGCCGCTTGCTGGCACTCGCGTCGGCGCATGACGTGCTGACCCGTGAAAGTTGGGAAGGCGGATCGCTGCGAGACACCGTGACCGAGGCGCTCGGACCATTCGATGGCTGGGATGCATCGCGTTTCTGGATATCAGGCCCACCCATTGCCATGCGTCCCCTGGCAGTGCTCGCGCTGGCAATGGGCCTCCATGAACTGGCGACGAACGCCGTGAAGTACGGCGCGTTATCAAGTGCATCGGGCCGCGTCGAAATACGGTGGGAGATAATCGACGGCGACAAACCGCTGCTGAATTTTCGGTGGACCGAGCGAAACGGCCCGCCGGTGTTACCGCCCAGCCGGCGCGGGTTCGGCATCCGTCTGATCGAGCGCACGCTCGCCCAGGACATGCATGGAAGCGCACGCATTAGCTTTGACGACCCAAGAGGCGTCGTGTGCCTGATCGAAGCCCCTTTGGCAGATGTATTGGCAACGTCGGAAACAGTGTCTTTTCCGCGGGTCGGCGGCTTGTAGGAAATCGTCTCATGTTGCAAGGCACGCGGGTCCTGGTTGTGGAAGACGAGGCACTGATCTCGATGATGCTGGAGGACTTCCTGGCGGAAATCGGCTGCGAGGTCGTAGCGACGGCGGCCCGGCTTGAAGAAGCCATCGAAAGGGCTCGGACCGTGACGATAGACGTCGCCGTTTTGGATATAAATCTCGCCGGCAAGGTCAGCTATCCGGTAGCCGAGATCTTGCTGCAGCGTTCCATCCCATTCTTGTTCGCAACCGGCTACGGCACCGCAGGCCTCCCCGAAACGCTGCGCAATGCCCAGGTCCTGTCGAAGCCGTTCATGCTTGATCAACTCTCCAGAGCCCTGGACATCGCAATGCGTCGATGAAAGTCAGTGCCCCAGCCGGTCAAGTCACCGACCCGGTTAAATCATCGACCCGGGCACTCGGCGTCAGGCGTTCGACGGCATCGGTATCATCGCATTATGCGAAGTATCGATCGTAGCGCTCATCATGGCCGGGCTGATTGCCGCCTGATCCCAACTCGAACCGCCACCGGACGACGCCGCGCCGCTGCTCTGGCCCGGCACCGGGAAGTCCGCCGTGGTCACGCTGGCACTCGATGTGCTTCCCGCCGACGCGACCGCGGTTGTGGTCGCAGCCCCGTCCGACGGGATGAACATCATGCCATGCGGGGAATTCAGTCCGGTGATCAACGGCGTCAGCGCACCCGTTGTCGGATCCAGTTGATCGATCGCATTGTCGCTGCCGACCGCCACATAAATGTCGTTCGTGTGCAGTCCGGTCACGCTCACCTTCAGCACATCGTTGGCGCCGGCATTGGAGATGACGAAGGTGCCAGACGTCGCGGTCGGCATGATCGCATCATCCAGCCCTGAACTTTCTGCCGGAAGTGTAACAAAACTGGCGGTTTGCTGCGACGTCCCTGGATGCGAAATAAGCACCAGCAACTCATCATGATCGCTGGTCAGGATCAACGAACCATCCGACAACGTCTTGAGCGAGTCCGGGTCCGCCACCGGCAGTGGCTGATTGGTCTGTCCGGTCACCAGGTTGGTCCCGGTATCGCCAAGCCGCAGGATCGGGCTCGTGTTCAACGTGCCGGACGGACTGTTGCCGTTGTCCAGCATGTCGACAACCGCATCGCCGGTGGCAACGGGGTTGGTGGCGCTCTCGAACACCTTGCCGCCGGTGAAGGCAACGTCGTCAAAGCCGTGCGAAGAGGTCGCGCCATAGACATAGCCGGAACCATACGACAGCGGTCCGCTCGCCGTATTGGTCTTCGGGTCGATCAGGTAAAGGTAGGAGTTGGCATCCTGGTTCTTCAATGCAAAGATTTGCTGGCTTACCGGATCGAACTTCAGGCCATCGATAGTCCCAGGCAACGACAGCGTCGCTTGCACCCGACCCTGCATGTCGTACCGCACGATCGTGCTGCTACCCTGGTTCGCCATCTTGCCGGTGCTGTCTGCGCCGTTGCCGTATTCGATCCAGATGGAACCATCGTCCATCGTAACGGAATCAGGCTGTGTCGCGCCGCTGACATCGGAACCCAGCGCAAATATGCTGGTGCTTTCAACCGTCGGCGAGTCATTCGCGCTCGGGATGAAACCCAGGCCATGCGAACCGGTCAGTCCGGCGATCAGCACGGTTTGTGCCCCGGTCTGCAGATCCACCTGCACGATCTCGGTGCCGACCGACGCATAGGCATCACTGGTGTTCAGGCCTGACACCTTGTAGGCCTGAACCTGGTTCGTGCCCGAATTGGAAACGTAAAATGTCCCGGTGCTCGAAGTCGGAATGATGACATCGTCCAGCGACGACCCTGCCGGCAAGTTCGTCAGTTGCACAAACCGCTCGGATTGCGCCGCGGTGCCAGGATCGCTGATCAGCGTGAGCGCTTTGTCCGCCTCGCTGCTCAACAACAGGCTACCGTCAGGCGTCGCTTGCAGCGAATCAGGATCGTTCAGCGGAATCGGGCCGGTCTTGCCGGTGGCGATGTTGGTCCCGGTGGCGCCATCGGCCAGGATGTTGCTGGTGATCAGCTTGCCGATCGGCTGATCGCCGTTCAGCAGCTTCTGCACCACCCCATCACCGCTGCCCGTCGGGTTGGTATAGCTGAGGTAAACACTGCCGTTGACGAACGCGACGTCATCGTAGCCCCGCGTCGAACTGCTGACACCATAAGACAACGGGCCACTGATCTTGCCGGTGGTCGGGTCGATCAGGCTTAGCGTGGAGTTCCCGTCCTGGTTCTGCAGCGCAAACACGATGCCGGTATTCGGATCGATCTTTAAACCATCGACGGAGCCGGCGATGGTATAGCTATTCTCGATTTGACCACCCAGGCTGTATTCGACGATCGTGCTGGACCCGCTGGCACCGGTCGAGTCAGCGCCGTTGCCATATTCTACCCAGATCGCACCCATCCCTATCGTGATTGAATTCGGGCTGCGTCGCACCATTCGCCCCGGTCGCGAATATGGTGCTGCTGTCGATGACTGGCATTTTGTTGATCCCTTACCGTTACGGCCCCGACCACGGAAGCGCTGGTGGACAAGGCCGCACAAGAGATCGCCATCAGTGTTAACCAAAGTAAATTACAGCACGATGGCAAATGATCCCCGGCTCATAACTTCACCGGACCGCCACGCCACTGTAAATAATCACGATGAATTTTACGTAATATTCGATACCGATATGGTATCAGAATTGCCCTTCCCGCCATGCCGTTCGTTCGAAGTCCGGCATCCCGCCGCAAGTACCAATGCCGCGCGTTATCGAGCTGTTCTTACCAACCGGGAAAAGATCAATCCGCGGCGAGTTCATTGCCGTTACCCAAAACCCAGCCCCAGCACAAATCTTGCTGAGCAAGCACCGGAAACCCCGGAACGGCGTACCGTCCGGGGCCTTCGCATCAGCGGGCAAGTGGCCGGTATTTAAGCCGGTGCGGTTCGGTCGCGTCCGCCCCTAGCCGGCGCCGCTTGTCTTCCTCATAGGCCTGGAAGTTGCCCTCGAACCACTCGACATGCGCATCACCCTCAAACGCCAGGATGTGCGTCGCCAGGCGATCGAGGAACCAGCGATCATGGCTGATGATCACCGCGCACCCGGCGAACTCGGTCAACGCCTCTTCCAGCGCCCGCAGCGTGTCGACGTCAAGGTCGTTGGTCGGTTCGTCCAGCAGCAGCACGTTGTGCTCGACCTTCAGCATCTTCGCCAGGTGGACGCGGTTGCGCTCACCGCCTGACAGGATGCCAACCTTCTTCTGCTGGTCAGACCCTTTGAAGTTGAACGCCGCCACATAGGCGCGGGACTGAACCGCCCGCTTCCCCAGATAGATAACCTCCTCGCCGCCGCTGATTTCCTGCCAGACATTCTTGTCCGGATCCAGGCTGTCACGCGACTGATCGACGTAGCCCAGCTTGACCGTCTCGCCGATGCGAAGCGAGCCTGCGTCTGGCTGTTCCTGACCGGTGATCATCCGGAACAGCGTCGTCTTGCCCGCCCCGTTCGGGCCGATCACACCAACGATCCCACCCGGCGGCAGCTTGAAGTTCAACCCCTCGATCAGGACGTTGTTGCCGTAGCCCTTGCGCAGGTCGTCCGCCTCGATGACGATATTCCCCAGTCGCGGACCCGGTGGAATGACGATCTCGGCCACACCTGTCGCCAGCTCCTGCGACTTCTGCAGCATCTCCTCATACTTCGCGATACGCGCTCGGCTTTTCGTCTGCCGAGCCCGGGGGGAAGCCGCGATCCATTCGGATTCCGCGGCCAGCGCGCGTTGCCTGGCGCTCTCTTCCTTTTCTTCCTGCTGCAACCGCTTGCGCTTCTGCTTCAGCCACGACGAGTAGTTGCCCTCAAACGGGTAACCACGGCCACGCTCCAACTCGAGCATCCAGCCCGTGACATTGTCCAGGAAGTAACGGTCGTGAGTGACGACCATGACGGTGCCGGCATAATCATGCAGCGTATGTTCCAGCCACGCAACGCTTTCGGCGTCCAGATGGTTGGTCGGCTCGTCCAGCAGCAGCAGGTCCGGCTTCTCCAGCAGCAGCTTGCACAAGGCAACACGCCGGCGCTCCCCGCCCGACAACTTGGTCACCGGCGCATCGGCCGGCGGACAGCGCAGCGCATCCAACGCGATGTCCACCTTGCGGTCGAGCTCCCAGCCGTCCTTGGCGTCGATCTTTTCCTGCAGGTCACCCTGTTCAACCAGCAGGGTGTTCATCTCCTCCTCGCTCATCGGTTCGGCGAACTTCATGGAGATCTCGTTGAACCGGTTCAACGCCGCCTTCAGGTCGGCAAACGCCTCCTCGACATTCTCGCCCACCGTCTTGCTGGGATCGAGCGGAGGTTCCTGCGCCAGATATCCAACGGTCGCGCCTGGCGCCGCCCAGGCCTCACCGCCGTATTCCGTCTCAATCCCGGCCATGATCTTCATCAACGTCGACTTGCCCGCGCCGTTGACCCCGAGCACACCGATCTTCACACCCGGCAGGAAGGACAAGGTAATCCCTTTGAACACCTCCCGCCCGCCGGGAAAGTTCTTCGTTAAATCCTTGAGCACATAAACGTATTGGTAACTGGCCATGTTGTGTCGCTTCGCTGTTTGGGGCGGGTTCTACCGTGCATTACAGATAGTGGGTAGCGCCACGTGCGCCTTCCAGCGCGGTTGACGCATTGGGCGGCGATGGCGGAGCATGGCGCGTCGTCATCAGCTTCGGGGCAGGGGCCATGGAGATCGAAACCGACAAGATCGACGAGGCTGTACTGGCATTGCTGTCGCTGACCCGGTGCGATGTCGCAAGGGCCTGGAAAGGGCACGATTGGGACGCAATGGACCGGCTGTATGCGAAGGGGATGATCGAAGACCCCAAAAACAAGAACAAGTCCGTCTGGTTCACCGAACAAGGTTTGGCCGAGAGCGAGCGGCTGTTCAAGCAGCTTTTCACCAGGCCCGCGCCCTGAACCGAATTTCCCACCGCCCTCCATCCCGGGGGACGTGACGGCCTGGTCGATCGGATGCACACTCGGCCTGAAGAGGGAGGATATGAATGAAAGCGCTTTCGCCCGAACAGGTGGCCTCATTTCGCTACAACGGCTTCCTGTTCCCGCTGCCCGGGTTGTCACCCGCTGAAGTCGCGGCCTGCCTCGCCGGGCTCAGCCGGCTGGAAACGTCACTCGGCTCGCCCGTCGCCGAAGCCGACCCGAAATGGCGCTCCCACGGCCATATGCATTCGCCATGGTTCACCAACCTGATCCGCCATCCCCGCATCCTTGATGCGATCGAGGATATCATCGGCCCGGACATCCTCGTCTGGACCAGCACCTTCTTCATCAAGGAGCCGCATTCGCCCACCTACGCCGCTTGGCACCAGGACGGAGGTTATTTCGGCCTGGAACCAAAGGAGTCGCTCTGCGCCTGGGTGGCCCTGACCGACGCCAGCAAGGAAGCCGGCTGCATGGAACAGCTTTCCTTCCACGGTGAGCCGCGGATGTACCACCACGCTCCCCTGGGCCTGGCGAACAGCATCAACCGGGCGGGCCAGACGATCATGGACCCGTTCGACGATGCCAACCCCACGGCCATGGCGCTGCCGGCAGGCTCGTTCTCGTTGCATCACGAACTTGCCGTGCACCGGTCAGCGCCGAACAACGCCTCGCACCGACGGGTGGGCATCGGGCTGAATTACGTCGCCCCCCACGTGCGGGTCGATGGCCCCGTGCGCTGCCGTGCCATGCTGGTCCGCGGCGAGGACCGCTACGGCCATTTCGACCTGATCGAGCCACCCGGCGGCGAATGCGATGCCGCGGCGCTGGCCGCCCATCAGGAAGTCAGCGACCGGTACCGGGAGAATTACCGCATCCAGGTGGAACGCCACCAACAGCGATTCGCCAAAACTGGCTGACCCCCGTTACCGCAACTGCCCCTGGGAGAATGGTGCGCCCGGCAGGACTCGAACCTGCAACCGAGCGGTTATGAGCCGCCAGCTCTAACCAATTGAGCTACAGGCGCACACTGCCCCCTTAATGCCCGCACGCATGCCTCCCCGTCAACGCAAGCCTGAACCAGGCGCGAACAAAGCCTGCCCCCAACGGGCCCCACTATGCCGGCAACCCCGCCAACCGCAGGCGCTGCGCGAACGTGTCGCGGCTTGCATCCCGCAACATCGACCGCCGCCGCCAGCCCTCGATGCGAAAACCCGGATCGATCGCCAGCACCTGCTGTGCCGCCCGATTCGCCTCGTCCAGATGCCCGCGCGCCGCCAGGCTCGCCGCCAGCACCCGGGCATTCGCCGCCAGGCCAGGGAAATGCATCGCCGACACTTGCGCCCATCGCGCCGCATCGCCGTATCGGTTGGCGAGGTAATACGCCAGCGCCGTCACATGATCCCGCCAGGCGCGCTCCGGGCCCAGCGCCGACATCGTCTCGGCCTGTTCAGCATGAAAGATCGCGGCATACGGCTCACCCAACCAGCAAAGCGTCAAACCCTTCAGCCCTGCGGCGAGGCCACAGGAAGGCGCGGTGTCGATCACCCGATCCAGCATCGCCGACGCCAGCGCATGGTCGTGATGCACCGCCGAGTGGATGAAGGCCAGCAACGCCATTGCGGCGGGGTCGTTGCGGTCCAGGCCGGCCGCGGCCCGGGCGGCGGCGCTTCTGTCCCCGACCGGATCGGCCGACCAGCCCTGGCTGATCGCCATCAGGTGCCACCACACCTGGGCAAACCGGGCGCTGCCATGCGGTCCAGGTCGCCGTTCCGCCTGCCGCAGCATCTCCCCGGCAACGTAGAACGTATGCCGCTCCGGCTGCATTATCAACGTGAACGCCTGCAGCGCAAGGTCATGCGAACGCAGCGCCTCCGGCCGAACCAGCGCGGTCCGGTCAAGCTCACGCTGCAACAGCAGCGGCGGGATGGCGCGGGCGCTGCGCGACGTAGCATCCTCCAGCAGCGCCGCCTGCTCCGACGAAATATGGTCGAAGCGGTCCGACCAAAGGACCCGCCCGCTTTCCGCCTCGTTCAATTCAACCGCCAGGCGCAGCATGTCCCGCTCGGTTTCGGCCGAACCGTGCAGGATATAGCGAACGCTGGCGGTCTGGCGAACCCGGTGCAGATCGATCGGCGCATGGATGGCCATCGCCGGTGTCCGGGTAACCGTCAGCCAGGTCGCCAGGCTACCCAGGGTGCGAATGAAATCATCTGTCGCCGTATCAGCAAAGGATTTGCTCGCGCCACTCGCTCGGAATGGCACGACGGCCAGGGTGGCGCGCGGATCGCGGATCGGCTTTGAACGGCCCCGCTTCGCCTCGACCGTTCGGCCCGCCCAGGCCACGCAGGCCTCGGCCGAGATCGATACCACCACAACCGCTTCATCGATGTCCTGCAGGTCAGGCTGGCCCATCGGATCGGCCATCACCGGGACCGCATGGCGAAGCTGGTCGTGCAGCGCGCCCGGTATGACAATGCCCCCGGGTGGGGCAATGCGCTCCAACCGCGCCACAAGGCTGATCGCGGCACCGCCGAGGTGCTGTCTGTCAGCCAGGACTTCGCCTACAGTGACAGCGATCCGGCAGCGAATTGACCCGGCGGTGTCCGCCAGCCGTTTCGCAGCCGCGGCCTGAATGCCCAGCGCACATGTCAGCGCCTGCGTCGTGCTGGAAAACTCCGCCATCAGCCCGCTGCCGGCAAACGCGAAGATAGTGCCGGACGCCTCGGCAATCGCCGAACGCAGGACATTCATTGCTTGGCCGACACGGTGGCGCAAATCAGCTTCGTCGTCACCCGCTAACAGCGAATCGTCGTCGATCCCGGCTGCAAGGATCGCGGCCAGGCGGCGTTCGGGCGGTGCCTGTACGGATATCTGCCGGCCCTGCACGAGACTCTCCGACACCAGTGGCTGTAGGTGTTAATATGCCATCCGGAGCGAAGCGCAATCTAGAGGCGGCCGCCGTCAACCACCCAAAGCTGACTGGTGCACATACGACTGTCATCAGATGCCAGCCAAAGCACCATCCGGGCAACATCGGCGGGCACCAGTTTCGTCTTGAGGCACTGGGCACGCAACAGATCGGCTTCCGCCTCCGGGGTCAGCCACAGATCCATCTGGCGCTGTGTCATGATCCAACCCGGGATAAGGCAGTTGACCCGTATGCCGTAGGCGCCAAGGTCGCGGGCCATGCCCTTCGTCAGTCCCTCGATGCCGGCCTTCGCGGTTGTGTAGGCAGGCATATTGCCCTGGCTGGTGTGCCAGGAGATCGACCCGAAATTGATGATCGAACCGCCCCCGGCCGCGCGCATCAGCGGCGCGACCGCCTGGATGGCGAAGAACTGGTGACGCAGGTTGGTCGCCATGCGCTCATCCCAATATTCGACGGTCACATCCTCATAACTGTGCCGCTGGTCGTTCGCGGCGTTGTTGACCAGGACCGTGATAGCGCCGAGACGCCGGTTGATCTCCGCGATCGCCGACTGCAGCGCCGCGATGTCCTTCAGGTCGCACGGCAGATACAACGGCGGGGGCAAGCCCTCCTGCCGCAGCGCTTCCAGCAGCTGGGACGCCGCATGGTCGCCAACGTCCAGGAAGGCAACCTTCGCCCCCTGGCGGGCGAACTGGGTGACTTCCTCGGCGCCGATGCCACTGGCACCTCCGGTCACCAGAACAACGCGATCGCGCAGGCTGGGATAGACGGCAAAAACTTGCGTCATGGCGCATGCCCCTCCATTTGGCGGATCGCATCCTCAATCACCGCGTCCGGCGGTCCGCCGATATCGACGATGATGGGACGCTCTTCCGAACCGGGTTCCTCGAGTGTGGCGAACTGACTGTCCAGCAACGCCGCCGGCATGAAATGGTTCTTGCGGGCCTTCATGCGCTCCCCGATCAGCGCTTTCGACCCACGCAGATAAACCAGGACGGTATCGGGACGGCTGCCGATCAGGATGTCGCGGTAAGTTCGTTTCAGCGCCGAACAGGCCACCGCCGCCGACTGGCCCGCGGCCCGCAGTTCGTCCGCCTTCGCCGCGATCGCCTCCAGCCACGGCCGGCGATCCGCATCCGTCAGCGGCGTTCCGGCCTTCATCTTGGCGATGTTTTCCGGCGGATGGAACTTGTCGCCCTCCAGCAGAATCCAGCCTTCCCGACGCGCCAGGCCGGCGGCGACCGTGGTCTTGCCGCTGCCCGACACCCCCATGACGATGGCGATGGTCATTTTTTGCCCGGCTCGACGTGGCCGCCAAAGCCGAAGCGCATCGCGGACAGCACCTTCTCGGCAAAGGTATGCTGCTGCCGAGACCGGAAACGCGTGAACAGCGATGCCGCCAGCACGTCGGCCGGAACTGCTTCCTCGATCGCCGCTTCCACCGTCCAGCGGCCCTCGCCGGAATCCTCGACCTCGCCCGAGAACGCGTCCAGTTTCTCGTCCTTGGCCAGCGCGTCGGCGGTCAGGTCCAGCAGCCAGGAGGTCACCACGCTGCCCCGGCGCCAGACCTCGGCGATGTCGCCCATGTTCAGGTCAAAGCGCTCATCCTCGGGCAACGCTTTGGAGGATTTGTTGCGCAGGATATCAAAGCCCTCGGCCATCGCCTGCATCATGCCATATTCGATGCCGTTATGGATCATCTTGACAAAATGCCCGGCGCCGACCGGCCCAGCATGGATGTAGCCCTGTTCCGCCCGGGGATCACGGCCCTCACGGCCCGGCGTGCGGTCAATCGTGCCGATCCCGGGCGCCAGGGCAGCGAAAATCGGATCCAGGTGCTTCACCGCGTCGGCGTCGCCGCCGATCATCAGGCAATAGCCCCGCGCCAGGCCCCACACGCCGCCTGACGTGCCGACGTCGACATAGCGCAGGCCCTTCGCCGCCAGCGCCTTGCCGCGGCGAATGTCGTCCTTGTAGTAGGTGTTGCCCCCATCGATGATGATGTCCCCCTTGGTCAGCAGGCCGGACAGCGTATCGATGGTATCCTCGGTGATCTTTCCGTGCGGCAGCATGACCCAGACCGCGCGGGGCGCCCCCGACAATTTGCCCACCAGGTCCTTCAGGCCGGTCGCCGTGGTCGCTCCCTCCTTGCCGAGGGCCTCGATCGCAGCCGAACTCGCATCCCAGACAACCGAGGCATGACCTGCCTTCATCAGCCGCCGAGAGATGTTCGCGCCCATACGGCCCAATCCGACAACGCCGATCTGCATCTGCAAATTCTCCCTGAGGTATGACCGGCCATTTTCGCCGGACGCCGGGCGCACCCTGCCACATGACGGCGCCAAGGCAAGCCGCCTGTCGCATAACCGCGGCATCACGGGTGCGGTAGCCTGTAATGTCTGCCGGAAGGCATCCCGCCTGACCGAATCCCGGCGCCCGCTTGCCGCGAGGCACCGCCCGCCTGCCCGAACCCCGACGCCCGCTTACCGCCGGGCACCTCCCCGCTTGCCGCGAGGCACATCCCCGCTTGCGGCGAGGCACATCCCCGCTTGCCGCGAGGCACATCACAGTACAATTTGCCCGGCCGCACGCCCTTGGACGATTCTCCCCGTATGAACCAACCGCTGACGATCGACCCGACCGACGGTTTACCGCCGGACCGGAGACTCCTGGCCATGCTCTCCCTCGGTGTCGCCGTCTGCATGGCGGTCCTCGACGGCTCGATCGCCAATGTGGCCCTGCCCACCATCGCCCGGGAAATGCACGCCACCCCCGCCTCGGCGATCTGGGTAGTGAACTCCTACCAGCTCGCGGTCACGGTCAGCCTGCTGCCGCTGGCGTCCCTGGGCGACGTGTACGGTCATCGCCGGATCTTCTGCTGGGGACTGCTGCTCTACACGCTGGCCTCGATCGGCTGCGCGATGGCGGCGACGCTGCCGCAGCTCGTCGCCGGCCGCGTGCTGCAAGGGTTCGGCGGCGCCGGCATCATGAGCGTCAACGGCGCGCTGCTCCGCTTCATCTTCCCCCGAAGCGCAACTGGGCCGAGGGGTCGGCTACAACGTCCTGGTCGTGGCGACGTCATCGGCGGCCGGCCCGTCGGTCGCCGCCGGCGATCATGGCGGTGGCGTCCTGGCCCTGGCTGTTCGCGATCCAGGTGCCGTTCGGGATCGTGTCGCTGCTGATGTCGATGCGGTTCCTGCCGCGCTCGCCGCTGGCGTCGCACGGCTTCGACGTGCTCAGCGCGCTGATGAACGCCGTGACCCTGGGCCTGTTCATCACCGGCCTGGACGGCATCGGCCATGGCGAGCGACTGGCCGCTCGTGCTGGCGGAACTCGGCGGCAGCCTGGTCATGGGCTATATCTTCGTGCGCCGGCAGTTGCGCTTGCGGCCGCCGATGCTGCCGGTCGACCTGTTGATGCAGCGGCCCATCTTCGCCCTGTCGGCGGCAACGGCGGTGTGCTCGCATGCTGCCCAGATCATCGCGCTGGTGGTGCTGCCGTTCTACTTCCAGTACGCGGGTGGCCTGTCGCCGTTCGAGATCGGGCTGCAGATGACGCCCTGGCCCGCCGCGGTGGTGGTGGTGGCGCCGATCGCCGGCCGGCTGGCGGACCGCTACTCCGCCGGCATCCTCGGCGGCCTCGGACTCGCGGTGATGACGAGCGGGCTGGTGCTGGCGCTGCTGATGCCGGCGACCGCGTCCTGGGGCAATGTCGCCTGGCGGCTGGCGCTCTGCGGCGCCGGGTTCGGGCTGTTCCAGGCGCCCAACAACCGCCTGCTGATCGGCAGCGCGCCGCCCGATCGGGCAGGGGCCGGCAGCGGGATGCTGTCGACATCGCGGCTGGTCGGCCAGACCACCGGCAGCGCTCTGGTCGCGGTGGTGCTGGGCCTGACCCATGGCGGTCCCGATTCGATCGTCCAGGCCACCCATATCGCCCTCGGGATGGCCGCCGCGTTCGCCGGTCTGGCGATGAGTTTGAGCTGGCTGCGGGTGCTGCCACGATAGCCTGCCAAGGATCGGCTTGCCACAGTCCGGAACTGCGAAATTCATCCAGCAGTCATGGCTTGCGCCGCGCGCCTGTCATCTGTCGCCACTACAGCCGTGGCGCGAACAAAACGTTCGCAACCAACTGGAGAGAGCGCGCCATGTCCCAGACCGGTCAGATCGCCGAGCACCATGAACAGGCTGCCGAGCACCACGAGAAGGCAGCCCACCATCATCGCAAGGCCGCCGAGCACCACAAGAATGACGACGTCGAAACGGCCGCGCACCACGCCCATGCCGCGCAGGGCCACACGCTGCATGCCGGCGACCATGCGGCATCAGCCAGCAAGCTGCACGCCACCCATCACGGCGACGAGTAGTTCGTCACCGCGGGAAGGCCAGGACTCTGCCCCGGACCTTTGATCCCATGACCTGTTAGTCGGTTCCAAGGGCCGCCGGCCCTTGGCGGGGTCGAGGGGCGGAGCCCTTTGTCCTTCACCCCTCCGCCGCCGCCTTCCGAGCCATCGCCTCCTCAGCCGAAGCGATCCCGCCATGCGAGGCCGACCAGGCCACCGGGTTCTCCAGAAACCGCCGCACTTCCGACAGCGCCGCCTCGGAGAAATAAGGCCGGTCCTTAGCGGCATCCAGCACATCCCACCACGTGCAAAGGCTGTGCAGAGTGATGTCCATGTTGGCCAGGGTCTCGAAGGCGCCCGGAAACACACCGTAAAAGAACACCACAAATGCGTGGTTCACGATCGCCCCGGCGTCACGCAGCGCGTTGGCGAATCGGATCTTCGACTGGCCATCAGTGGTCAGGTCTTCCACCAGCAGGGTGCGCTTGCCGACCGGGACATCGCCCTCGATCAGCGCGTTCTGGCCGAAGCCCTTCGGCTTCTTGCGCACGTAGGACATCGGCGCGTGCATGCGGTCGGCGATCCAGGCAGCGAACGGAATGCCCGCGGTCTCGCCGCCGGCCACCGTCTCGATCGTCTCGTAGCCGACATGGCGATGGATCTTCTGCACCGCCAGATCGCAGATCTTCGAGCGCGCCTGCGGAAAGTAGATGATGCGCCGACAATCGATATAGACCGGCGACTTCCAGCCGGAGGTGAACGTGTAGGGCTCCTCCGGACGAAAATTGACCGCCTTGATCTCCAGCAGGATGCGTGCGGCGGTCAGGGCCGCGTCACGATCCCACTCGGTGGCGGACGATGTGGTCTGAGCGGGCTTGGCCATTGGGCGCGATCCTTTGTCCCCGGTTGATCACGCTGCTGATAGCCGATCCGGCTGTTTGGTAACAGTCCCATGACCACGCCCTTCGTTACGGCCGCTCGCGCAATTTTGCCATCCGCGGCTTGGCGAACCGTCGTATCGTTGGCGTCATCACATGACCCACTTTCAGCCCCCCACCTCGGTCGAAGCAAATTCGAACCGGACGCCAGTCGAGCCACCCTGGCGCTTGCCAAGGCGCGATTATTTTTTGCTGCCGGCGATCTTCGCCCTGACAATCGTTGTCCTGCTGCTGGGTGGTGAGCTCACCGCTCGGTTGCTGTACGCCCAGGATGACGCAGCCGAGCCTTGCGAATATATTACTCCGACCGGGGCGCGTTATCACCCGCTGTGCACCTCGCACACCAAGGTGTGGGAAGGGCCCTGGATCACCCAGCATTTCAACGACTGCGGCTATCGCACGGCCGAATCATGTGCCCCGCGCCCGCCAGGCGCGCTCCGCGTGGTGGTGGTTGGTTCATCGACCGCGCGCGGGGCGCTGGTGAATTATGACGAATCGTTCGCGGCACGCGCCTCGGCCGTATTATCGAAGCAATGCGGCGGGCTGGTGGATTTCCAGAATCTCGGCACCGAGCCCAACGATGTGGATCGGATCGATCTGCGGATGAAGGAAGCTTTGGGCCTGCATCCATCCGCGATCGTCATGACCGTCGGGCCGTTTGATTTGATCCACCTGAAGGACGAACCGGCCGTTGCGGAGCAAAACGAGCCCGCGCCGCGCTTGAACCTAGGAACGGTGATGCATGTGCTGCGCGAAAGCCGGCTGTTTCTGCTGATGCAGTACTGCCTTGTATCGTGATCCGGCATTCCAGGTCCGCGCCTTCCTGCTGAACCGCGACCCGGCGGATTACGTGCGCGCGCCGCTCAGCCCCGCTTGGCAACAACGCGTGGTTGACTTCGGCGACCTCCTGCGGCGAATGACCGCGCAGACCGCAACGGTCCCGGTATTGCTGGTCTACCTGCCGGAGCGGGCGCAAGCCGCGCTGGCGGCAATGCCGGCCGATCCGCCGGGGGTCGATCCGTTCGTTCTGCAGGCCGCCTTGGACCAGGAGGCAACGCGGGATGGCGTGCACTTCCTGGACTCGACAAAAGCCTTTGCCACGGCACCGGATTTCCAGTCGCTGTTCTACCTGACGGACGGCCATCCGCAGGACGGCGGGCACGCGGCCCTGGCCAGCGTGGTCGAACAGGGTCTGCTGAGCTGAACCGGCATTCGCGTCCTGCAAGCGGATCAGCACCCGATGACCGTTCCATCATGGCAGTTCCTCGTCTTTGCCCTGGTCGGCGCCGTGGTGTTCAACGCCGGTGCGGCCCGATGGTGGCGGGACACCGTATGGCTGGTGCTGAACCTCGTCTTCGTCTGGAGCTTTTCGGGCGCAATCCTGCCGCTGCTCCCGCTGGCCGGCTTTCTGACGCTGGGATACCTCTGCATCGGGTTCGCGCGGACCGGGTCGCGGTGGGCGGCCCCGCTGTCGATCACGACGGTCCTGGCGCTGTTCATCTGGCTGAAGCGGTATAGCTTCATTCCGTCGGAGCTGTTGCTGCCGCCCGGCGTCGCCATGACCGTCGGCCTGTCCTACATCTTCTTCCGCGTGATGCACCTGGTCATCGATGCCGGGCAGGGCGCCGACGAACGGATCGGTATCGTCCGCTATCTGAACTTTACGCTGAACTTCCCGGCCTTCATTTCCGGTCCGATCCAAAGACGCGAGGACTACGAGGCCAACGGCGCATTGCCGTTGGATATCGCCGACATCGGCGTGGCCACCTGGCGAATGGTGCTGGGCGCGTTCAAGGTGCTGATCCTGTCAGCCGCACTGCATTCCTGGCAGCTCGATCTGATTGCCGCCTTCAAGCCCGATTTGGCAATCGGCCAGCGCGTCCTGACCGGCGCGCTGATCGTGATGCTGTATCCGCTCTTTCTCTACGCCAACTTCTCCGGCTACACCGATTTCGTCATCGGCGTCGCTCGGTTTTTCCGCCTGCGCCTCCCGGAAAACTTCGACCGGCCCTTCACCGCCGGCAATTTCATCCAGTTCTGGAGTAGATGGCACATATCGTTATCGCAATGGCTTCGCAGTTATGTATTCAACCCGCTGCTGATGGGATGGATGCGGCGCAACCGGTCGGCGCGGTCGAAACAATATCCCAGCGTTGTCGCATTCTTCGTAACGTTCTTCCTGGTCGGAGCCTGGCACGGCCAGACGTCGGAGTTCCTGTTTTTCGGCCTCCTGCAAGGCGGCGGGGTTGCCGGAAACCGCCTGTACCAGGTGGCCATGACGCGACGCCTGACCCCGGCAGGGTACGAAGCACTCTGCGCCAACCCGGTATACCGAGCGGTTTGCCGTGCCCTGACGTTCACATGGTTCGGTTTCACCCTGCTCTGGTTCTGGGCCAACTGGTCGCAGATCGCGGCTCTGGGCAATACCTTGGGCTTGTCCGGCGTTGTAGCGGCAGTCGTCGGGACAGTATGCGCCGCAAGCATCGTGCTGTCCGCCCCCGATATGCTGGGCAGGCTAGGCCAGGGCGTCAGCACAGTCATGCGTTCGCGCTACACCCGCACGGCGTTCGCCTCGGCGATGGTGTTGGCAATTGCCATCGCCGGGTTGGTACTGAACCTCTCGTCACCGGAGATTGTCTACAAGCAGTTCTGATAACAGCTCATTCAGGACCGGTCACGGCCCGCCGGCGGGCCAGGACCAGTGGGCTCACATTGGTTCCGAACGCTACCAACCCGCCTCGAAGCCGATCCGTCAAATGGCTCGACCCGCCATGCCGCCGACGGTCGGTATCCACGGCTTCCCTCGCGCCAAAAAGCCTATATGCCCGCACCGCACGGCAGTGACCATGGGAAGCTGCTGCCAACATGTCAGGCTTTCCGCTGACAGCCATCAATTGCGCAATCGATCCTAATTCCATCCGGCTCAACGGCCCGACTGCTCACCGTAACTTTCGAGCCATTCCGCATGCGACAGTCGATGCCAGATCCGGCCCTAAAACAAGGTCGTCGCGAGAGATATTTGGGGGATCAAATTCCTCCGCCCGCATCATGCCTGACCGCTCCAAGACCCGATGCAAAATCGCCCAGCGCCATCAACGCAACGGCCCCCCGCAACCCAGCCCCCTCGCAAACCAGCACCGACCAAACATCTTCGATCAACGCCGCCGGGGCCTCTGCCACAAAGCCATAACCCCTATACCGGCGGTCCAGCCTCTAGGCGCCCCCCCGCCCACAAGGCGCCCATCCCGCGCCCCAAGGTCAGCCGCGACGAAGCCAGCCCTTACCGCGCCGCGACCAGTTCCGCGATCGCCGTCCCGACATCAGCCGTCCCAGCCTGCCCACCCATGTCCCGCGTCTTCGGCCCGCTCTCCCGCAGCAGCGTCTCGATCGCATCGACAATCGCGCGCCCCGCATCAGCCTCGCCCAGATGCTCCAGCATCAGCGCGGCCGACCAGATCTGACCGATCGGGTTGCAGATGAACTTCCCCGCGATATCAGGCGCTGACCCATGCACCGGCTCGAACATCGACGGGAACAGCCGCTCCGGATTGATATTTGCACTGGCCGCAATGCCAATGGATCCGGCAACCGCCGGTCCAAGGTCGGATAGGATATCACCAAACAGGTTCGACCCGACAACAACGTCGAACCAGTCCGGATGTTGGACAAAATGCGCGCACAGAATATCGATGTGATACTGGTCAGTGCGGATCTCAGGATAATGCGCGGCCATCGCGGCAAACCGCTCGTCCCAGTATGGCATGGTATGAATGATGCCATTGGACTTTGTAGCCGACGTCACATGCTTCTTCGGCCGCGTCATCCCCAGCTCGAACGCGTATTTCAGGATCCGATCCACCCCTTGCCGGGTAAACACGCTCTGCTGGCTGACAAACTCGCGGTCAGTGCCCGGGAACATGCGGCCCCCAACCGATGAATACTCACCCTCGGTGTTTTCACGCACCACATAAAAGTCGATATCCGCCTCGGTGCGGCCGGCAAGCGGAGTCCGCACACCCGGCAGCAATTTGCACGGCCGGACATTGGCATACTGGTCGAACCCACGCCGGATCGGGATCAACAAACCCCACAGCGAGACATGATCCGGCACACCCGGCCAGCCCACCGCCCCGAGCAGGATGGAATCCGACCTGGCCAGTTGATCCAGCCCGTCCTCCGGCATCATCAGGCCGGTATCCTTGTACGTCTCGCAAGACCAGTCATAATGCGTCAAATTAAGGTCGAAGCCGAAGCGGCGCGCCGCGGCATCCAGCACTTTCAGCGATTCCGGCACGGTTTCCTTGCCAATCCCGTCGCCGGGAAGAACCGCGATGTTGTGGGTGCGCGTCATGGTCTGGTTTCCTCCGGCAGCAATTGGATGCAGGGATAACGGACCTGCCCGCTTCCTACAACTCAACCCGGTTCACCCCAGGCCGCGAAGCCAATAACCTCCTACCCCCATGCCGCCCGGAAGGCTCTCCCGTTGCGCGTCCGGCAGAGCCATCCGTCGAAAACCAGATCAAGCAACGACCGGATGACGTCCAGCCGTCCAAAGTTCAGTTCGGCAACAGTACCGTCTTGACGACGTGGATCACGCCATTTGACTGCCGGACGTTCGGGATCGTCACTTCAGCGACCCCGCTTTCTTCGCCACTCAGGAACAGCTTTGTCCCGTTCTCGGTCAACGTCAGCGACTGTCCCTCGACCGTCTTCAGCATCGCCTTGCCGCCGCCTGCCTTCACCATCTTCATCAGGTCAGCCGCGGTATACTTGCCCGCCACGTGATACGTCAGAACCTTCACCAGCGCCGCCTTGTTTTCCGGTTTCAGCAAAGTATCCACGGTTCCAGGCGGCAATTTCGCAAATGCTTCGTTGGTGGGCGCGAAAACCGTGAACGGACCCTTGCCTTCTAACGTCTCAACCAGTCCCGCCGCCTTGACCGCGGCCACAAGTGTCGTGTGATCCTTCGAGTTTACCGCGTTTTCGATAATATTCTTGGTCGAATACATCGGCGACCCGCCCACCGTAACGGTGCCAGATGCCATCGAAGCATTTGGGCTCTGGGCAATTGCTGGTGCCATCGTCAGAGCACTTGCCGTCAGACCAATAAGAAGTAAGCCAGGGATACGAAAAGACATTGAAGTTCCTCCTGATACACGATTGCTGATCAGACAGAACTTCTACGTTCGACTTTCGGATTCAGATCAACCGGGACAGCCTCGGAATCACCATATTTCGACCCGGCGTCCGCACCCGCACCGACCTCGGACCTGACGAAACGTCGAAGCCAACGCACCCCACCCGGGCAGCGTTTCACCATGCCCCCAGCCAACCCGTTGCACTTTGCAAAGCACCCCCGCGACGCCACGGCCCGCAGCATCCGCATCGCGGCGCCATCCACCCGCCAACCGCGAAGGCCTATAGGATTATGCCGCCATGGGGGCTATCTGTGCGGACCGCTTGCCACGAGAACCGCCATGCACATCGCCACCTCTCCCGCCTTCAAGAAGAACGCGCATGACGCGCTGGCCAACGCCGGCCTGCAAAAGGCGCTCGCCCGCAGCGGCCCCAGCTTTATCGCCAGGCGCGCCGCGGCCGTGGCAAACCTGCCCGAGTTCGAACGCCTGCGCGACACAGCACGCGACATCAAGAACCACGCACTGGCAAACCTCGATTTCTACCTCGAAGCCTACGAGGCGAAAGTCCTCGAATCCGGCGGCAAGGTGCACTGGTGCGGTGACGCCGAGGAAGCCCGCGACACCGTCCTGGCGATCTGCCAGGCCGCCGGGGCAAAGACCGTGACCAAGGGCAAGTCGATGATCGGCGAGGAGATCGCCATCAACGACCATCTGGAACGGCATGGCATCACCCCGGTGGAAACCGACCTCGGCGAATACATCATCCAGCTCCGCCACGAACTGCCAAGCCACATCATTGCCCCAGCGTTTCATCTGAACATGGAGGACTGGGAGGCCGCGTTCCGCAAATCCCACACCGACCTGCCCGCCGACCGCAAATTCAGCGAACGCCGCGACATCCTGACCGAGGCTCGAACCAAGCTGCGCGCCAGCTTCCTCGCCGCCGATGTCGGCATCACCGGCGCCAACTTCCTGATCGCCGAAACCGGCAGCAGCGTCATCGTCACCAACGAGGGCAATGGCGACCTGACCCAGACCCTGCCACGCGTCCATATCGTGCTGGCAAGCATCGAAAAATGCGTGCCGACGCTGGAAGACGCCACCTCGCTGCTGCGCGTCCTGGCCCGCTCCGCGACAGGCCAGGATTTCTCCGTCTACACCACGTTTTCCACCGGCGCGCGACGGCCCGCCGACCTCGATGGCCCGGAAGAATACCACGTCGTGCTCATCGACAACGGCCGTTCCGCGATGTTCGGCACCGACTTCCAGGAAATGCTGCGCTGCATCCGTTGCGCCGCCTGCATGAACCATTGCCCGGTCTACGGCGCCGTGGGTGGCCACGCCTACGGCTGGGTCTACCCGGGTCCCATGGGTGCGGTGCTGACCCCCAGCCTGATCGGCGTGGAAAAAGCCGGCCACCTGCCGAATGCGTCAACGTTCTGCGGCAAATGCGAAAGCGTCTGCCCGGTCAGGATCCCATTACCTAAACTGATGCGCCACTGGCGCGAACGAGAGTTCGAGCGTCATCTGAACCCCGTCGCCGCGCGCCGCAACCTGGGCATCTGGGCCTTCTTCGCGCGCCGCCCGGCACTGTATCGCCTCGCCACCCGTGCCGCCGCCGCCGGTCTCGCGCTTGCCGGCCGCAAGAAAGGGCGTTTCACCAGCCTGCCCATGGCCGCGGGCTGGACCGAAGGCCGGGACCTGCCCGCGCCCGAGGGCGATACCTTCTTCGCCCGCTACGCCAAGGCTCAGCGCGCGGGGCAGGTCTGATGGGCAAGCAGGAGATCCTGGCGGCGATCCGCCGAGGCCTGAAGCGCGGGCCGTTGCCCCATGACCAAACGGCGATGCTGCGCGGACGTCTGGCCCAGCACCCCAGGCACTTGATCCCGGCACGCTCCAGGCTGCCACATCCCGAACAGGTCAACCTCTTCGTCCGCAACGTCGAAAAGGAGTTCGGCTCCGTCACCCGCGTCGCCGATCTCGATGCGGTGCCGGGGTCGGTCGTGGACTATCTGGCGGCGCAGAACCTGCCAAGCGCACTGGTCATGGCGCCGCATCCCGATCTGCGTGAAATCCCCTGGTCCGCCCGGCCGTTGCTGGATATCCGCGAAGGCCGCGCGCAGGGCAGCGACGCGGTCAGCGTGCAGCACGGTTTCGCCGGCATCGCCGAGACCGGAACACTGATGCTGCCAAGCTCGGCCGAGCGGCCGGTGACGCTGAATTTGCTGGCGGATACGGAAATTGTCGTGCTGCGGGCCTCGGCCGTTGTCGGGGCCTACGAGGAAGCCTGGGACAAGCTGCGGACAGAAGTCGGCGCGATGCCCCGCAACGTCATGCTCGTCACCGGCCCCTCCCGCTCGGCCGATATCGAGCAAACGCTGGAACTGGGTGCGCACGGACCCCGGCGCCTGCACGTCGTCCTCGTGCAGGACACAGCCGAATAAACCATCGCACTTACCTGCGCCGCGGCGCTGGCCACAGCAACAGCACGGCGCTCGCCAAAGCGCACGCCGCGCCCACGATATAGCTGCCCCGGAACCCTCCCAATACCGTCACGGCCGCCCCGAACACCGGCGGCGACGCCATCCCGCCCGCGAAGAAAATTGCTGTCCCCAGGCCCGTCGCTTCGGTCCGCCTTGATCCGCCCAGGGTGGCGTATTCGGCATAGCCGACCCCGGTGTAGCCGCCCGCTGTCGATCCGGCCAGAAGCGCGTTCGCCGTCACTGCCCAGGCCGGCCAACCCGGCGCGTAAAGCCCGGTCAACACGGACGCAGCCGCCATCCCCACGCCAAGCACTGCCAACGTCTGCGCCGGGGTCAGGAACCGATCGGCAATCCAGCCCCAAACCGGCCGGCTGACCGATCCGGCGATCTGGTACGCCGCCAGGATTTGCCCGGCCTGCACCAAGGTCAGCCCAACCACCGTGGTCAGTTGCACGGTCATGAACGCAACCAGGCATAGCGATAACCCGGCATACACGAACGCCGCGACCGACAGCCGCCGGAAGCGCGAGTCCCGCAGCAGCGCGAATGGCTGCAACAGCGTACGGCCCGAACACCCGCCGCCCGGGCTCCCGGTCGACATCCCAGCGCCGCCGCGGGATCTCCATCAGCCCGATCAGCACCAGCACCGGCCCCAGCTCGGCCAACAGCGCGCCACGCCAGCCAATCACCGGCACCAGCGGCGGCAGGATCAACGCAGCCAGCACCCCGCCCAGTGGAACACCGATCTGCCGCAACGACATGACAAGATTGAAGACGGGCTGAGGTGTCTGCGGCACCAGCAAGTGCGTGCTGGCCGGGGCAGCGGCGCCATAGCCGACGCCCAGCACCACCGCCGCCAGCGCCAGCCCCGTCACGCCGGAGCCAGCCGCGGCAAAGGCCAGCATGCCCGCCGCGGCCAGCAGCACCGCCTGCGTCGCCCTCACGCCGCCAAACCGGCGTACCAGCCCCGGCGATAGCAGGGCAGACACGATCCCCACCCCGTAGGCAATGGCGACGAAGCTGCCGACCAAAGTCCCGCTGACCTGCAGGTCGCGGGCGACTTCGGGCGCCACCGCTGGCAGCGAATACAGCGCCATGGTCGCCAATGTCTGCACCGCCAATGTCGCGGCAAGCGGCCACATCGGCATCGACCGCAGCAGCCTGGCCGTTGAAGGAGTGCTCAAGACAGCGCTGGCTGGGTTAAAGCCACATCGGCCTGACCGGAACCGTCAGGCTGAAAAACTGCACAAACAAACGATAGGATAGAGCGCGCAGACTTCTCACCGCCAGCCTGAACGCGCTCTGCCGCGGCATCGGCGATCAATGCGTCGGCACGCCGATCAAGCTGCCCGGTCAAACCAGGACGTGGCGCTTGTTCAACCCTGCGAACAGTAGCGATTATTGGCGCACGAGCGCTTGGACGATGGGGCATGTCGGTGGGTATCCTCGGTGGCGGGAATTTGCCATCGACGGGCCGCGCCGTCGATGGCGCCACCGAAAACGCGCTACTCCGGTGGCTTCGGCCGCGGAATCGCACAAACCCCGGCGATCGCGTCGCCCGCCTCAACCGCCGCGATCGTCGCTTCGTCCACGTCTGTGCGGAACGTTGCGTGAAAGCGGTTCACCATCGCGCTCAATCCGACCGTCAGGCAGATATCCATGATCTGCTGGGTCGAAAAATGCGCCGCCAGCGCCCCGTAGGTGCTGTCGTCGATCGGCTCCAGCCGCGTCGATTTTTGCGCATACCGGACAATGGCGGCTTCCGGGGCGTCATAAACGCCCGCCGGTAACGGGTCGTCCGCGAGGTGCCGCATCTGGTCTTCCGTCAACCCAAGGCTCCGACCGAGCACAGTGTGGGTGGGGATTCAGTAGTAGCAGTTGTTGACGACGGTCGCGGTCAGGTAGGCCAGTTCAGCATGTTTGGGATCAAGCGTGGTCGTCCCGCGGTACACCGTGGTGGCAAGCTGGGAAAACGCCCGTCCCGCCTCGGGCCGGTTGGCCATGGCGCGATAGATGTTGAGCAACCGTCCACGCGCCTGTCCGGCATCACGTAGAAACGATTTAGCATCTTCCGGGAGTGCCGGATCGTCTTCCTGAAGGATTGGGATGCGCGCCATGTGCCTGCCACCGCTGTGTGAGAACCGAGCGCAAGCATAGTGGCAACCCGATCCGATGCAACGTTGAGGCCCCAGCATCCCGCCGGGGCAACAACCGCAACGAAACTACGCCGTCAAACCAAAGATACGCGCGGCATTGCCGCCAAGGATCGCCTCCTTTTCCTTGTCGCTCAGGGTCGTGGTGGCGAAAACGTGGTCCACCGGATGCATCTCCCAGGGATACGGATAGTCGCTGCCAAGCATGATCTGGCTGGCCCCCACCTGTGCCACGAGGTGGCGCAAGGCCTCCGGCGTGAACACCAAGGCGTCGAAGTAAAGCTGGTTCAGGTACTCTGTCGGCTGTTTCTTCAGCTTGATCGCTGGATCACAGAGGTTCGGGGCAACCAGGCACGCATGATCCGACCTCGGCGCATAGGAAGCCAGGTAGCCGCCGCCATGCGCCCCCAGCACCTTCAATCCCGGGAACTTGTCCAGCGAACCGTCGAAGATCAGATGCTGCAAGGCGATCGTCGTACCCAGCGGATTGGCGATGGTATTGGCCAGCCAGCCATTGCCCTTCCACCGCTTGGCAAGCTCCGGCACGCCCTGTGGGTGAATGAACAGCACAGCGCCGAGTTCTTCCGCCTTGGCCCAGACCGGGTCGAATTTGGGGTTGGAGAATTCGTCGCCGGCGACTTGATCGCCGATCGCCGCACCCTTCATCCCCTGCTTCTTCATCGCGGTTTCAAGCTGGGTCACCGCCAAGGCCGGATCCTGCAGGGTCAGCGATGCGAAGGCGGCAAACCGGTCCGGCTTGGCCGCGACCAGGGCCGCCAGTTTCTCGTTCTGGATGGTGACGATCTTTTCGCCCACCGCGCGGTCCTTGCCGTACCAGAATGGATTGATCGACAGGATTTCCATGTCGATCGCCTGACTGTCCATCGCCTTGATGCGGTCTTCAATAACGATCCAGGTCTCCGGCCCGCCGTTGATCACCGGTACGATGCCGCCTGCCTCCGCACCCATAAGATCGACCGCTTCGTGGAACAGGCAGTGTGAATGGACGTCGACGGTCTTGACCCGCTTGCCGTTGACCATGACCGGCAGCCGTGCGGCTGTCCCCTGGCCGGCGCCCTGCGCGTGGGCCGAACCCGGCAAACCGCAGCCACAGAACACCAGGCCGGCCGCGGCACTCGCTTTCGCCAGAAAATTCCTGCGTGAATTCATTCTTATGTCTCCTTGGGCGTCCGGCGTTTCGCGCCGTGGTTGTTCCACTGTCAGGCAGTGGGCGATATCGTCCCACAATTCATGGATGATCGCCATCCGGCACGAGGCCAGAAATGGCCAATCATTTTCTTTAGTAAAAATATACGAAAGTAAAATAATAACTACATTATACGACAGCTATGCGACCGATATTGCCTTTCTTCCGCACGACCGGTTATCATCCATCTCCCGATGCTCCATAATTGGGGCGAACATTGTCACTCCCCGATCCTCGGTCGCGTAAGCCGCCACTCGCGGCGGTCGCGGCCGGCGCCAAGGGTCGGACCAGCCGGTCATCTGGCTATCGTCGAACAGGTTGAAACGTTTTCAAGGAGCCAGTCGGAAGGCCGAGGCGTTCGAGAAAGTACCGGAATTCCCAGGATTTGGCGTGCTGTACGATCCAGCCAAGAACCCGTTTTTCAAGGCGATCTTTATCGAGAACATGCGACTGGTCAAATCAGTCGAAGTTGGCAAGACCCTGTTGGACCTCATCAAGGATGCCAAACCAAAACACCGCGCGGACTTTGTGGAAGGCATCAATGTAATAGCCGAACCTCAGGCGATAAAATACGTCGAAGTCCGGACACATGCCGATGTTCGGCTCGATCACGCCGGTGCCCGGAGTACCCAAATATGTCGCGCCCAAGGGCTGCCGCCACTACATAGTCGGCAGCAGTGCAAACGCGGCCGTGAGCCCCGACAAATCCTACGAAGGCAAGGGCGGCAGCGTTTGCAAGATGATGTTCAACAACGCGCAGTTCATAACGTCCAAGGGCAAGTCGGTTCGCCCCTACCTCGTCCTGGCACATGAATTGATCCATTCCTACCATTGCCTCTACGGTCTGAAGAAACAGGATGACGAGGAGCTCTGGACCTCCGGTATCGGCATGTACAGCTCGGACCCGATCACGGAAAACGTCTTTCGTACCCGGTACAAACTGCCACTTCGCACCGATTACTACTAAGCCATCCGTCCGCTTGGTCCGGTCGCCCTTGGAGTGCCCCCCGCGGAAGACCCCATAACCTCCAGCGATTCCGATCACACGGCCTTTGGCACCACGCCGGCGGCCGGTCTACCCAACAGATGACCCCTCGGTATCCGGAACCGGCTGCGCAACGTTTCGCACAATCCCGCACAGGTAGGGTTCCCCCGGGCGAAAATCGGACTAGACTGCGGCCAACGCGGATAGCGGAGGAAATGATGCAAGGCGTTGTGTTTACCGGCGAACGTGGCCTGGAACTGATGACATTCCCGGATCCGACCCCGGGCCCGGGTGAGGTCGTGATCGAAATGAAAGCCTCCGGCATGTGCGGGTCGGACCTGCACCAGGTACCCGCAGGCCAAAGACCCAGCCGCGCAACGCCACCGGCCTGCCGCCGAACCCCAACCCGACCATCGGCGGCCACGAGCCCTGCGGCGTGGTCGCGGCGATCGGGCCGGACGTCCTGCCAGCCGAGGCGAAGATCGGCCAGCGGGTCATGGTCCACCACTACCAGGGCTGCACCCAGTGCGGTCATTGCCGTTCCGGCTGGCAGCAACTGTGCCAGGAGGTGCCAGTCAAGGTCTACGGCAACAACGCCCACGGCGGACATGCCAAGTACCTGCAGGTGCCCGCGAACACCTTGGTGCCGCTGCGCGACGAACTGACCTTCACCGCCGGCGCCGCGATCGCCTGCGGATCCGGAACAGCCTATGGCGCACTGCGCCGAATGAACATTTCAGGTCGTGACACGATCGCAATATTCGGCCAGGGACCGGTCGGGCTCGCCGGCACCCAGTTTGCCAAAGCCATGGGCGCCAGGGTGATCGCTCTCGATATTAATGCGCAACGACTGGACCGCGCGAAAGCCTTCGGCGCCGATGAGGTCGTCAACCCCGGCTCGAACGATCCCGTGGAGGCAATCAAGGAACTGACCGGCGGCCGCTACGCCGACCTCACCCTCGACACCTCATCCAACCCCGAGGCTCGGTTGAACGCGATCCGCAGCACCAAGGTCTGGGGCACAATGTGCTTCGTGGGCGAAGGCGGTGACGTCCATATCGATGTCAGCCCGCATTTGCTGCGCCGGCAATTGACGCTGGTGGCGTCTTGGACTTTCTCCAACATCATCCAGGCGGAATGCGCCGATTTCTGCGTCGAGCGGAAGGTCGACGTCGATAAGCTGTTCACTCACCGCTGGACGCTGGATCAGGCGGATGAGGCGTACAAGCTGTTCGACAAACAGTCGGATGGCAAAGGCGTGTTCCTGATCTGATGCACCAAGAGGTCGCCTGGCTTTACCAGGAAGCCGGGACGCGGGGCCTGATCGTCGGCAGCTCCGGCAATGTCAGCGCCCTGTTGGCCGACCGGATGGTGATTACGCCATCCGGCGGCGATCCCGAAACCGTTACGCCAGCGGATCTGGCCGAGGTTGCCCCGGATGGCGTCGCGCTGTCCCGGGCGACCCCCTCCAGCGAGTGGGCCATGCATGCGGCGATCTACCGAGCCTGTCCGGACGCCCGGTTCATCGTCCACACCCATGCCGATGCCTGCACCGCACTGGCATGTCTGGCGTCCGGTCTGCCGGCGTTTCATTACATGGTCCTGCAGTTCGGCGGCGCGGATGTCAGATGTGCGCCCTACGTAACGTTCGGGACACCCGAACTCGCCGAACTCGCCGCCGAGGCGATCCAGGATCGAACGGCCTGCCTGCTGGCAAACCACGGCATGGTCGTCTGTGCCGCAAGCGCGCCGGCGGCATTGTCGCAGGCCATTCTGCTGGAAACATTATGCCGGCAATACTTGCTCGCCCTTTCAGCCGGAACGCCGCGGCTGCTGACAGCGCAGGAGATGCTGGACGCAGCGGAGCGGTTCAAAACCTATGGTCCGCGCGACCAGCGTCCCTGACCGCTCGCGACCGTCAACCGCTCCCTTCGATCATACGCTTTCAGTGCAGCACATATCGCGTCGGGGTCACGGCCGGCGGTAAATCGGTTTCGCCCAACGCCTCCAGCACCGCGATTTCTATCGTCCGCACAAGCGCATCGAGCGGCAAGCCGTTTTCGTTGCGGCCGAATGGTTCTTCCAGATCCTCGCCCAGCGCGTCGAGACCGAAGAACGCATAAGCGAGGATCGTCGCCGCCAACGGCGTCGCCAGCCCAAGCGTCCCGACCAGACCCAACGGCAGGAACATGCAGAACAACCAGGCGGTCCGATGCAGCAGCAGCGTATAGGCGAACGGCATCGGCGTTGAACGCAGCCGCTCGCACGCCGTCTGGATATCGGTCATCACCATCAACCGGTCCGACAGCCCGCGGTAGCAGATATCCGAGATCTCACCCCGGCGCAGCAGTTGCGATAATTCTCCAGCTTGCGCCAGCATGATCGCGTCCGGGCGACTGCGATGTCCGGCAATGCGGGCGAATTCGCCCTCCGGCAGCCAGCCGCCAATCGTGTCGCCGTCCAGCCCGCGAAGCTGGCTTCGTAACGCATGCGCGAACGCAACCACACGCCGCCCAAGACGCCGCCGCAGCGCGGTATCCTCCGGCAGTACGGTCAGGAATTCCCGCAGCACGCCACGGCTGACGGAGACAAGCTGACCCCATTGCTTGCGCCCCTCCCACCAACGTTCATAGCAGGCATTGTTACGGAACCCGAGAAAGATCGACAGCGCGATGCCGATCAGTGTGAACGGCGCGGGATTAAGCTCATGCGAAATCTGCGGCCTGACATACCAGAGCCAGGCAACGAGACTCGATATCGCAAAGACAATGCAAAGCCGCGGCGCAATGGTCGGCAGTATCGACCCGCGCATGATGAACAACAGCTCAAACGCGGTGGGCCGTCGGCGAACGATCATGGCAACAACCTGGATGGAAATGCGAGTGACGGGCTCGTCAACATATCATATTTGGCAACGAACGGCCCCCGGGCGCCCGCGATCGACGCGGCTGGCGGATTGGCATCAATCGACCCGACATTCGCTGCGCCGATCTGGCCCGTGCGCGAATCCCCAGACGCCACCCGCGTTGGCCAGGGACCTTCCATCATTCACCGGCAACCGCTTGGATGGGCATCCAACGAGGAAAGAGACCGTATCTATGTCCCTGGATCTGACAGGCCGCGTGGCACTCGTCACCGGTGCCTCCCGCGGCATCGGCGCTGCCATTGCGCTGGCGCTGGCGCAGGCCGGCGCCAGCATCGCCATAAACTATCGGGCCCGCGCAACCGAGGCTGACGCCATCGCCGCCCGGGTGGCGGCAGTTGGCCGTCCCGTGATGACACTGGCGGCCGACGTATCCAATGGTCAGGCCGTGACCGGCATGGTCCAGGCGGTGCAGGCACAACTCGGGCCGGTCGACGTTCTGGTCAACAACGCCGGGATCGCGCTGATCCGCGGCATCGATGACCTGACCGAAGCCGACTTCGACGAAACGATCGCGGTGAACCTGAAATCGGTCTTTCTCTGCACCCAGGCGGTGTTGCCGCACATGCGGGCGCAAGGCTGGGGCCGGATCGTCAACATCTCGTCCGGGCGCGGCGCGCGGGGCGGGCGGTGTCGGCCTGCACTACAACGCCTCCAAGGCCGGGATGGAGGGCATGACCCGCGGCTACGCCGCCCGGTTGGTGAAGCAGGGCATCACCGTCAACGCCGTGGCACCATCGCTGATCGAGACCGACATGGTCCGCTCCGGCGTCGCCGCCTCCCCCGCGCGCATCCCGCTCGGCCGGTTCGGCACCGCCGAGGAAGTCGCGCAGGTGGTCATGATGCTGATCGGCAACGGCTATATAACCGGCCAGACGGTGGCGCTTTCGGGCGGCATGTCGTTCAACTGACCGGTTACGCATTGAGCAGGCTTTGGCTGCGCACCAGCCTGGCATACAGCCCGTCCTGCTCCATCAGCGCCGCATGCGGTGCCGCTTTCCTCCGCCCGTCCGTCGGCCAGCGCCACCACCAGATCCGCATCGCGCACGGTCGAAAGCCGGTGTGCGATGACGATGGTCGTGCGGCCCTTGCGCAAGCGGGCCAGCGCGGTCTGCACGGCTGCCTCGCTTTCGGTGTCCAGCGCACTGGTCGCTTCGTCCAGCAGCAGGATCCGTGGGGTCGCGCAGCAGCGCACGCGCCAGGGACACCCGCTGGCGCTGACCGCCGGACAGGCGCTGGCCGCCCGGACCGACCACCGTTTCGTATCCCAGCGGCAGGGCGGCGATGAAACCGGCAGCCGCGGCGGCCTCGGCGGCGGCCTCGATTTCCGCCTGTGAGGCGTCCGGGCCGGCCCATGCCGATATTTGCCGCCACCGTGTCGTCGAACAGCAGGGCGTCCTGGCCGACATAGGCGATGCTGTCGCGCAGGCTGGCGAGGCGTCACCGTACGCACGTCGGCGTTGTCGATCCGCACGGCGCCGGAGGTGGCGTCCTGCAGGCGGGGGATCAGCGCCAGGGCCGTCGATTTGCCGCCGCCGGACGGGCCGACCAGGGCGACGGTGGTGCCGGGCAGGGCCTCGAAGCTCAGGCCGCGCAGGCCGTCGCGGCCGTCGGGGTAGACGAAGCCGACATTGTCGAACATCACGTGTCCCAGGCCGGCGGGCAGCGGAACCGCGTCAGGGGCATCCTTGATCGTCGGCTGCTCGTCGATGATGGTGAACACCCGCACCAGGCCGGCCAAGCCCTCCTGCAGGGCGGCGTTCAGCGAACCCAGCGCGCGCAGAGGCCGAGCGGCGATCAGCAGGGCGGCGACGAAGCCGGTGAAGTCGCCCAGGGCGTGGTCGCTGACGGCGGCGCGCCAGCCCTCGAAGCCGATCACCGCGGCGACGGCGACACCGCCCAGAACTTCCAGCACCGGTTCGACGCGGGACCGGCTTTTGGTCATCCGCAGCAGGGATTTGTAAAGCTGGGCGAAGGCGGCCTCGGCGCGGCGGGTTTCGCTCGCCTCCAGCCGGTAGGCGCGGACGGTGCGGGCCTGGGCGAAGCTTTCGTTCAGCAGCGCGGCGGTTTCGCCGACCCGTTCCTGCATCCCGCCCGAGGCCCGGCGGACGCGGCGGCCGATGCGCTCGATCGGCAGGATCGCCAGCGGGTACATGCGCGGCGGCGATCAGCGACAGCAGCCAGTTCAGGTAGATCATGCTGCCGACCAGGCCGATCACGGTGACCACGTCGGCGACGCCGTTGACCGCTCGGGTCAGGGCCTCGCGGATGGTGGCGGCGTCGGTGGTGAAATGCGCGGCAAGCTGCGCCGGAGCCTCGCGTTCCATGCGCGCCAGGTCGGCGCGGGTCAGGTGGGCGAACATCCGGCCCTGCAGTTCGCGGATCACCAGCAGGACGATCTGCTGGACCTGGACGTTCTGGAAGTACTGGGCGATCGCCTTCAGGCCGGTGACGATCACCACCAGGACGGGGATCTGGTACAGGATCCGCCGGTCGTGGTCGGTGAACATGTCGAAGGCGTGGTTGATGACCACCGGATACAGGGCCGTGGCTCCGGCCATCAGCAGGGTCAGTCCCAGGACCAAGCGCCAGCCGGGACTTGTGGTGGATCAGGTGCTCGCGCCAGAGGCGGCCCAGCAGTTCGAAGGTGCGGTCGGATCGCTTGGTGGTCATGGCGCGCCGTGTATCAGCAGATGCCGTCTTCCGCCATGCGGCCTGGCGGCGCAAACTGGGCGGACGAAAACAGGAGGATGCCGCATGGCAAGCCGGATCAACCGCGCCATCGAACTGCTCGAACAGGGCCAGGCGATCTACTACGACGGCCCGCATAGCGGGCACCTGCTGACCTACGGGCAAGGCCGACGGGACGCCGCCACCTGGGCCGACTACATGAATGTCGGCATGGAGCACGGCGCGTTCGATATGACCGGGCTGGCGGAATATCTGCGCGGACTGGTCGAAGGCGGGCCGACCCGGTCGGGTCACCGCACGCCGGCGGTGATCGTGGAGGCGCCGGTGAACGGCACCGATGAGGCGAATGTCCGCTTCAACGCCTGGCAGTTCCGGCAGATCCTGGGGCGCGGGGTGCATGGCATCCTGCTGTGCCAGGCGGAAACCGCCGATGCGGTGCGGGCTTTCGTGGAGGCGTGCCGCTATCCGCATCATCTGGCGGGCGTCGATCCCGGACTGCCGACGCCGGAGGCGCGGCTGGACGGCGCGGTGCGTCCGCGGGCGGCAGACGGGCGGTTGGGGATCGGCACGCGCGGCCGCGGGTCGGAGACCACGGCGGCTCCGGTCTGGGGCGTATCGGCCGAGGAATACATGGATCGCTGCGATCCCTGGCCGCTGAACCCGCGCGGGGAACTGCTGCTGGGGGTCAAGCTGGAAAGCCCGGAAGGGATCGCCAACGCAGATGCGATCTGCGCTGTGCCGGGGCTGGGATTTGCCGAGATGGGGCCGGGCGATCTCAGCCTGTCGCTGGGGTCGGTGAAGCTGCTGCGCGATCCGTATCCACCGGTCATGCAGGCGGCGCGGGACAAGGTGTTCAGCGCGTGCCGGCGCAACGGCATCGCCTTCCTGGAAGGTTGCACGCCGGCCAATATCACCGCCCGGTTGGATGAGGGGGTGCGGGTGATATCCGGACACAATGAGGAAGTGGCGCGGATGGGACGCGAGCATCAGAAACGAACGATGGCGGTCTGACCGTCTGCCGCCCATCGGGCGAAGATCTCGGACGTGGCGGTATCCGCGGGAAAGAAATTCTCCACGCGGATTTCCTGGGCGATGACGTCCTGCGGTGTCCCGAGGGTGGCGATGGCGGTGAACAGCCGGATCGAGAGGCCGTCCTTGGCGAAATGCATGGGCAGAACCGGCGGGGCCGGCTGGTCGATCGCGGCATAGTCCGCGGCTGAGGGTAGGTCGGGATACGCGCGTAGCCGGCGCAGCAACGCGGCCGTTTCCGCGGTGCCGTCGGCCATGGCGTCGGCCTGCACGCCGGCGAGGAAGTAGCGGACGACCTCTGACCAGTTCACCAGCAGGGGACGCAATGCGTCGGGGGCGACCAGGGCGTCCGCGAGGTTGATCGGCGCATTCGGGTCTGGCGCCCATCCCGGGTTGTTGGTCAGAAAGCCGATCAGCGCCCGCGCCGCCTTGTTGGCGCGAAGCAAATTCCAGCGCCGGTCCAGCACCATCGCCGGGTAGGGTTCCTGCTGGCCAAGCATGAAATCGAGTGCGGTGTTGACCATGGCCAGCGCGGGGGCCTCCAGCGCGCTTTCGGCCCAGGCCGGCGCATAGCCCGCGGCCAGCAGCAATCTGTTCTGTTCACGTAGCGGCAGCGCGAGGGTCTGGGCCAGGCGCAACACCATCTCGCGGCTTGGGCTGGTGCGGCCGATCTCCAGGAAACTGAGGTGACGCTGGGAGACGCCGGCGCGCAGGGCGAGTTCGAGCTGGGACAGGCCGCGCTGCCGGCGCCACAGACTGAGGCGTGTTCCAAAGGCTTGGCTGGTTTCCACGACTACCCGCGAGGTAGTTGATTTGATGCTGGTTTCCGCCAGCTTGGCACGGCTTGGGCGGTGTCGGATAGGGAAACGTGCGGATGAATGAGCGGTTCGGTGTGGCACTGGCGATCCTGTCGAGTTGCCTGGGCGGATCGGCCGCCGCGATCACGCGCTATCTTGTCGGCACCGCCGATCCGGTCACGCTGGCGATCCTGCGCTGGGTGATCGGCTTCCTGATCGTGCTGCCGGTCGCGCTGATGCTGGGGGTGCGCTGGCCACCCCGGCGGGACAGGCTGGCGGTGGCGGTGCTGGGTGTGAGTTTCTTCGGGGTATTTTTCATCCTGTACAATATCGCGCTCGGGTTCACGACCGCGGCGCGCGCCAGCCTGGCGCTGTCGACGCTGCCGCTGCAGACGATGCTTGCCGGTGCGATTCTTGGGGTTGAGAAATTGACGCTGCGAAAATCCCTGGGCGTGGGGGTGGCGATGGTCGGGGTGTCCGGGGCGCTCGCGGCCGGTTTGGCGGCGGCGCCGCCGGGGGCGTGGCGGGGTGAGCTGATCATGGCGGCGGCGGTGCTCTGCATGGCGCTTTACAACGTGTTTTCGCGCCGGTTTATCGAACGGTCGAGCGCGCTGGGATTTCTGGCGGTCGGGATGGGGGCCGGTGCGCTCGGTTTGCTGATCGTGGGCGGATTTTCCGGATCGGTCGGGGTGCTGGGCGGGTTCGGCCGGTCGCAATGGATCGCCGGGATCTACCTTGGGGCGGGCGGCGGCGCACTTGCCTTCATTCTATGGGTGCTGGCCCTGCAGCGGGCGAGCCCGACGCGGGTCGCCAATACCATGACGGTCAATCCCGTGGCGGCAGCGACGTTGGCGGCGATCCTGGTTGGCGAGCCGGTCACGCTCAATCTCGTCTTGGGATTGGTCGCGGTTTTTGCCGGGATCTGGATCTCAACGACTGAAACGGCGGGGCCGGCAGCCAGTAGTTCTGGCGTATCAGGTTGAACGGATGGGTGGTTGATGCGGCGGTGAGGCGGCTTTGGGTGGGATCAGCCCGCTCAGGGCGCCGGGTCTCAGGCGGGGCGGGACGTTGCCGGACAGCAGGTCGCTGGCGGTGCTGCTGAGGGCGGCGGCGCGGATCGAGGCGGCGCGGCGTTCGGTGGGCGGCAGGTTGGGCAGGCTGGCGGTGACCTGGGCGGCGACGTTGGCCATGGCGGTGGCCCATATCGCCTGACGCTCGCGCTCTTCGATTGGCTGGGCGGGGGATGGGGTGGTTGGCGGGGCGGATTTGGGGGCCGGCTGCGGGGCGGCGGTGGCGGGTTGGAGTGCTGCGGCCTGGGCGGTGACCGGGTCTGCGACGTGGGCTGTGACCTGGCCCACGACCTTGGGTTCACCGGCGGCCTCGCAGATGAGATCCGCGGGTTCCGCGTGCTGCCGGGCCGCGGTGCTGGGGCGGGTCTGGTCCGGTTGGGTTTGGTATGGGCCGGTTTGGTCGGGGTCGGTCTGGTCGGGGTCGATCTGGTCGGGGTCGATCTGGTCGGGGTCGGTCAGTTTGGGGCGGGCTTGCCGGAGGGCGCGGCGGTTCTGTTCGGCGGAGCGGTTCAGGGCGTTGGCGTTGCCGCGCAGGCGCAGGGTCATGGACAGCGAAATGTCGTCGGCCATGGACAGGCTGAGCGAACCGAGGGCGGCGAGGCCGAAGGCGATGATCTGAGCGATCGCGATCAGGTCGGCGTTGTGGCGGGCGCGGTAGGCGATGACAGTCTCGAGCGCGGCCATGCGGGCGAAGGCGATACTGCCGCCGCTGGCATCGAGGAAGATCGGTGCGAGGATGATCACGATCAGGTTGAGCAGCACGTCGGCGGGGTGGATGGCCTCGCCCGCTTCGGCCTGTATCGGTTCGGCCTCCATGGGTTCGGCCTGGGCGGGTGCGGCCTGTGCGGCTTGTTCGGGCGGGGTGGGTTTGGTTTGGGGCATGCCGCGCGGCTTCTCGGTTGGGTATCTGGGTTCTACCTTGGGTTGTAGCATTTGTCAAGAAATATTTCCTAAATCTTCACGCACAAAATTCGGAATTGACTGATTCGGGAAATAATACCTGGACCATCGTGCCTGCGAACGACCGCACTGAGCCGTCAACCGGAGGCGAACTCCTGCCGAAGATGATCAACGCCAGCATCATGTCGGCCAGGTCAGGTGCCGGCTCGGCCTTGGGCGGGCCACAACGGGTCATACAGCAACGATGTTACTTTGATGCAGCGAGTTGAGTTCGAATGCTGCGTTTTGCTGTTGTTTCATGGCATTTTCAAATGGTCTGATTTTCGGGCGAGCGGATATCCAGTCCTCGATGGCGCCGGCGGCGTGTGTTATTTATTACAATATTATGCTGGCCTAAGAATCGTGCTTGCCGTTTCGGTCGGCGTCGTGGCAACATTGCCTAGGTTCACTCGTGCCGAGGGAGGCGTGATATGACGATTATACAGACGTTTCCTTACCTGGCCGAGGATCCGGGGTGCCTTACGGTGTGGCTGGTCTCGCGATCGGCAGGTTTCGCACTCGTAGGCTGAAGCCCACGGCGCCTATCGCGCCCTCTCCCCTGACGTTCCCGTAACGGCACCGCCTGGCGGTGTCCCCAGAGGATCGGCCTGCCGGCAACGGCGGCCGCTTATATCGTGACATATCCGTCCGGAAGGCCGTTTCAGGCCGTTCTCGGCTACGCTGCCCGCCACTGGCGGCGCCAGCCCACCATGGTCGCGGCCACGATCATCGCTATCCTGTTCGCGACCGCGGCCGACCTGGCGATCCCGGTCTTCGCCGGCCGGCTGATTGATGCCGTTGCCGAACCGGACCGCGCGGCAGGCCGAGCGGCTGGGATTGCCGCGATCTTGACGATGGCGGCGCTGGGTGCGGCGCAGATCGCCGGGCGGCACCTGTCGTTCCTGGGGATCATCCAGGTTTCCACCCGGATGATGCGGGAGGCGGCGCAGGAGGCGTTCTGGCGGGTGCAGCGGTTCGCCACTGACTGGCATTCCAACAGCTTCGCCGGGTCTGTCGTGCGCCGGGTCACCCGCGGCATGTGGGCGATCGACCTGTTGAACGATACGGTCGTGCTGGCGTTCATCCCGGCCTTTCTGGTGCTGTTCGGCTCCGCGATGATGCTGGGGTACCGGTGGCCGGTGATGGGTGGGCTCGTTCTGGCCGGGGCGCTGGTCTACCTGGTCCTGTCCGCCGGCATGACGCTGGGTTATGTCGCACCGGCTGCGCGTCTGGCCAACCGCTGGGATACGCGGATTGGCGGCGCGCTGGCGGATGCGATCGGCTGCAACGCGGTGGTCAAGGGGTTCGCGGCGGAAAGTCGTGAAGATGCGGTGTTCGGCCGCATCCTGGGCAAGTGGCAGCGCCGGACACGGCGGACCTGGGTCCGCGGCACCTATAGCGGGTCGGCTCAGTTCGGCGCGTTGCTGATACTGCGGACGACGGTGGTGGGCACCGCGCTGGCGTTCTGGTGGCAGGGTCGCGCGACGCCCGGGGATGTGACGTATGTGTTGACGGCATACTTCGTGGTGCACGGCTATCTGCGCGACCTTGGGCACCACATCGCCAACCTGCAGCGCTGCGTGAACGACATGGAGGAGATGGTTGCCCTGCATGCCGAACCGATCGGGATCGCCGACCGTCAGCCTGCCCGCGACCTTGTCGTCAAGGCCGGTCGCATCGGCTTCGAGGCGGTCACCTTCCGCTATGCCGGCCACGCCGCGGCGCTGTACGACCGGCTGACCTTGACGGTGGGTGCGGGCGAGCGTGTGGGCCTGGTCGGACATTCCGGGTCCGGCAAGTCCACCTTCGTGAAGCTGATCCAGCGTCTGTATGACGTCACCGATGGGCGTATCACCATCGATGGCCAGGACATCGCGCTGGCGACGCAAGCCAGCCTGCGGCGGCAGATCGCGGTGGTGGCGCAGGAACCGGTGCTGTTCCATCGCTCCCTGGCGGAGAACATCGCCTATGCCAATCCGGGGGCCACGCAGGTGCAGATCGAACATGCCGCCCGTCTTGCCAATGCGCATGACTTCATCGTGCGGCTGCCGCGGGGCTACGCGACCATGGTGGGGGAGCGTGGGGTCAAGCTGTCGGGCGGTGAACGTCAGCGGGTGGCACTGGCTCGGGCGTTTCTGGCCGATGCGCCGATCCTGATCCTGGACGAGGCGACCTCGAGCCTGGACAGCCACTCCGAGGGGTTGATCCAGGATGCGATGCAGCGGCTGATGGAGGGGCGGACCTGCATCGTGATCGCACATCGGTTGTCAACGGTGCGGGCGCTGGACCGGATCCTGGTGTTCGATCGTGGCCGTGTCGCCGAGGAAGGCAGCCATGCGGAGCTGATGCGGCGGGCGGGTCCGTACCGGGATCTGTTCACGCATCAGGCGGCCGGGCTGTTGGAGGTATGATCGAACGGTCGGCGGGGTGAGGGGGAGCAGTGACTGGGGAGCGGTGGCGTCGGAAGCTTGGCCTGCGGCTTAATCTGCGGCAAAATACCCGCAAGTAGCCAGGAGGAACCAAAACCATGGGCGTCACCGCCACCTTGTCCGCGTTCACCGCCGGTATCCGGCTGGACGCCCTGCCGCCCGAGGTCGTGAACCGCGCCCGATTCCTGGTGCTGGACCTGGTCGGCAACATCGTCCGCGCCCGGCACGACGCGGAAAGCACGGCGTCGTTCCTTGCGGCCACGCGGGCGATGGGGATGGCGGCGGGCAATTCCGGCGTGTTCGGCGATGCGGCGCGCTACACGCCGGCCGGCGCGGCGTTCCTGAACGGGGCGCTGGCACACTCGCTGGACTTCGACGACACCCATGCCGCCGGGTCGCTGCATCCGGGCGCGCCGGTGATTCCCGCGGCGCTGGCCGCCGGGGAGATGGTGGGGGCATCCGGGGCCGATGTGCTCGCGGCGATCATCGCCGGGTATGAGGTAACATGCCGTGTCGCGCTGGCGCTGCCGGCGGGGGAGCATTACGACCGCGGCTTCCATCCCACCGCGACGTGCGGCGCCTTCGGGGCGGCGGCGGCGGCTGCCCGGGTGTTCGGACTGGACGCGGACGGGGTTGCCGGCGCGATGGGGACGGTGCTGTCGCAGACGGCGGGCAGCCTGCAGTTCCTGGCCAATGGGGCGTGGACGAAGCGCTTCCAGGTCGGCTGGGCGGCGCTGAACGGGCTGATGGCCGCCACCTTGGTGCGGGAGGGCTTCAAGGGCGCGTCGGACGCGTTGGAGGGCAAGCACGGCTTCATGCGCGCCTATGCGCCGAACCCGACGCCGGAGCGGGCGGTGCAGGACCTGGGTTCGGTGTGGGAGCTGATGAATACCGCGGTCAAGCCGTATCCGTCCTGCCGATACGGGCATGCCGGGATCGACGCGGCGCTGGCGCTGCGGGCGGCGAACGACATCAAGCCGTCGGAGATCACTGCCGTGCGGCTGGGGCTGCCGAAGGCGGGCATGCTGCTGATCGGTGCGCCGGCGGACAAGAAGGCGAACCCGGAGAACGTGGTGGACGGGCAGTTCAGCGGGCCGTTCGTGATCTCCGCCGCGCTGGCGACCGGGGCGATGGGCTGGGACAGCTACGGTCTGCTGAAGGATCCGACGGTGCGGGCGCTGCTGCCGAAGGTGGAATGCGCGTTCGATCCGGAGATCGAGGCGGAATTCCCGACCAACATGTCGGGCAAGCTGACCATCGAGGCGCGGGGTCAGCGTTTCGAGCAGAAGGTCGTCGTGCCGAAGGGCGAGCCCACCAATTTCCTGTCGGAGGATGAATTGCGCGCCAAGTTCGCCGGGCTGACCGATGCGATCCTGGGCGCCGACCGGGCGGGGGCGTTGGCGAGCGCTGTGCTGGGGATCGATACGACCGCCGATGTCTCGAGCCTGATGCGGCTGGCGGCGCCGTTGATGCCGGCGCGGCTGGCGGGAGAGTAGCGGCGCGATCCGGCGGGTCGCGGCCCGCCGGGGGATCGTTTGCGGCCTGACCGCGGCGGCTGCAAGCGGTTCAGCATTTTGTTTTCTTGAGCGGGGTTATTGGCCTGATGGTCTCTGGTCGGCCTGAGACTGCCGCGGAGTCTCGGGCTGGCCGCAAACGATCTGGCCGCGCCCGGCCGTTGTTTGGACAAGCTGGTTTGCCAACCGGATAGTTCCGGCCAGGTGTCGCGCTAGAAGCGGAACGACAGCGAGGCCGAACCGAACTGGTGCAGGCCACCGGTCTGGCCGTTGAACTCCTGGGTCTGGGCGACGTAGGCGAAGGTCAACCGCATGCCGTAGGCCATGACGGCGAACCCGCCCTGCATTTCCGCCACGTCCCAGACCGAGGAGACGTGCGGGCCGGAGCGGAATGGTGTGGAATTGAGCAGCAGGTCGTAGCCGACGGCCTGGCCGTTGGCGCCGGCGAAGACGTACCAGGCAAACGGCCGTGTGGGGACGAAGGCGTCGCCGCCGCTCAGTCCCGGGCGGAACCGGGGGACGCCGAAATCGGAACCGAGGCCCTGGCCGAAGCGGAACGTAAGGCCGGCCTGGACGTAATCCCGGAGGTCGCCGAGGCCGATGGTTAGGGAAGGTAGTGCGTCGGTTTCCAGTCCGGCCACGGTGCCCATGGGCAGGCGCCAAGTGCGTTCGTGCAGCAGTTCGATGGCTGGGGTGTTCTGGATCTGGCTGTTCCAGCCGAGGGCGTGGGTTTGGCCGATGGCATCATGGAAGCCGTTCTGCAGCTGCTCCGCGCCCGATCCCGGCCCGACGAGGCCGAGGCTGAGGGTGAGGACGCTTCTGGTGTCCTCGCTGTCGGAGAGCAGCGAGAAGTTGCCCAGCAGGACGCCGGCGTAGGGCCGGTCGTAGCGGCTGGGCACCGTGGTGGAGGTCCCGGCGGGGGTGTAGATCTGCTGGGCGAGGTCGATCGCGATACGCTGCTGGCCGCTGCCCCACAGCGTGTTGCCGAGATCGGCCAGGAAGTTTGGCACCTGGGTGGTCGGCGAGGTCCAGCCAAGGCGCAGGCCGTTCACGTAGAACCTGTCGGTCGGCTTGCCGGCGGAGATGGAGGCGTTTTCGTCCTGCAATGTCCAGATACTGGATGTATCGGCGGCCGGCTGCGCTTTTACCGCGACGGCTGGCAGCAGGAGTGTCGCGAGGATCGCCGTCAGAGACCGAAAGTTCATGAAGCAGGGCTTTGAGTGAGAGAGATAGCGAAGAATCAAGACATGATGGAGTAAGGGGGCCTTCGTCAACACTTGAGATGGCGTGGGCGACAGCGTAGTTTGCCCGGGTTGGACGGGTGGCCGAGCGGTTTAAGGCAGCGGTCTTGAAAACCGCCGTACGTGTAAGCGTACCGTGAGTTCGAATCTCACCCCGTCCGCCAATCCCAGCGCATTGATATCAATCGTGCTTCGATATCATTGACGAAGTGTTGTTCCGCTTCTTGGATGTCTTTGCGAAAGCCGGTCAGGGAATGTGGCAGTCGCAATCCGTTGCGTCCGCGGCCGAGTCGGCGCACGCGATATTGTTGTCGGTTCGGTTTTAACCGGCGTAATGACGTCAGCACCGTACTGTTGGTGTTTCGCAATCAGGCGTGTTCCACCTCTGGCGACGGAAGAATGCGGTCGCGGTCCAAATGCTCGCAGACCTGCTGGAACAGGGCTGTGCCATCGATGCCCCTTTCGCTTTCCCAGGCTTTCACCGCATCGACCATGTCGTATATGGCGCGCAGCAAGGCTACGGCGGCGGGATAACCGTTCGGCGCGGCGTCGTGGGTACGGGCCATCCAGTGGTCGATTCGTTGGTGCGCGAAGGCGGCGAAACCGTCTGGACCGGCCTTGATGCTGACCCGATCGGGGCGGGAGGTGTAACGGTTGGTCTTTTCGATCCATCCGCTGGCATCGGGATGCGAAAGGTGGTGGATGCAGACGCCGTCTGCTGCGGCAAAGCGTGTAACGCGGTCGGAATGACAGACGATCCCGGCATGGACGGTGCGGGAAAAAGTGACGGCCCCGCGTCGAAACATCCGAACGTGGTGTTCGGGCCAGTAATAAGCGTTTTCGTCGTGTTGCCCCAGAATGTAGTGGCGGAGCGGAAACTCGTAGATCTCGGCGGCGGGGTTTTCGAGCTGGGTGTGAATTTGCGATGCGGCCTCGGGGCTGAGGCATTCGTCGTCGTCCATGAACAGGATCCACTCGTGCCGGCAGAGTGAGGCGGCGAGGGTGCGGGTTTCCTCGACCGTGGGGGTCCAGGGAACGGTCAGGACCTGGTTCGCATAGGCTTCGGCCACGGCGCGGGAGCCGTCGGTCGAGGATTTATCGACCACGATAAGTTCGTCAGCGAATGACAACGCCCGCAGGCAGGTGCCCAGGAGGTTCGCTCGGTTGTAGGAGATGACGAACGCGCTGATTTTCGAACGCGGCATGCGATCCCTCGGGAAGTCGGAGGGGGTTTCATAGCGGTGATCGGTTAAAAGGTTATTAACGAAGCTGCAGACGTGTGTGTGTGTGGGTCCGGTCGGGTGGCCGAGCCGGATGCGGGGTGCATCCGGGGGTGGCGTGGCGGAACAGGCTGCGGCGGTTGGCTTCGGTGGGTTTATGCGGCCTGCAGGAATGCGAGGACCTCGCGGGCGACTTCAGCGGGCTTGTCGAGTTCGGCGAGATGCCCGGCGCCGGCGATCAGACGGGTTGTGGTCGGGCCGGTTATGCCGGTGGCGAAGACCTCGGCGTAGGCTTGCGGCATGATCTTGTCCTGCTCGCCCCAGAGCAGCAGGGTCGGGGCCTTGATCAGGCGCAGCCGCTTCTCGATCCGGGTGTTGCCGAGCGGCCAGAAGATGCGGGCGGCGGCTTCACTGGCGCGGACCTGCTCGATCGGCCACTCGATGGAGTTGGCGCCTTCGGGTGGCGATTTCAGCGCTTTCCAGATGTCCGGGTCGGCGCACATCAGGCCGGGAACCGCGTCGGCGCGTTGCGCCCAGGGGTCGGTCGGCGGGTTCTTTTCGTCGAACAGGCCGAACGGGGCGATCAGGGCCAGTTTGCGCACGGTGGCGGGCCAGAGTGCGGCGACCTCGGCGGCGAGGGAGGCACCAACCGAGCTGCCGACGAGGTCGGCACCGGCGAGGCCGGCCTGGTCGAGGATGTCGCGCACGGCGAGCAGCCAGTCGAGATGGGAATCGAGCACGGTGTGGCCGCGGTCGCCGCCGGGGAAGCCGGGCAGGGAGGGCACAATCACGGTGCGCGTTTTCGCCAGTTCGTCGAGGAACGGCATCCAGCGCGGCAGGCCGCCGAAGCCGGCGAGAAAGCCGAACTTCGGGCCGTTGCCCTTGCGCCAGATGCGCGTTGGAAAACCGTTGACTTCGACGGTCAACGTCTCGGGTTGGCTCACGTTTCGCTCCACGTTTCGTTGATTGGTTGGGGCTATTCCGCCGCCAGTTTTGGCAGGTAGGCGGGAATTTCGGCGCGCTGGGCGGCTTCCATCGGCTTGGGCCACCAATGGTCGGTCCAGTCGGCGTGGACGTCCTTGAGTTTCGGCATGACCTGTTCGGCGAACAGCTTGGTGTTGTAGCGGGTCAGGTCCTTGCTCATGTTGCCGTATTGCAACAGCAGCATCAGGTGGCCGACGTTGAGTTGCGTCGCGACCTCCCGCAGTTGTTCGGCGACTTCGTCGGGCGAGCCGATGATGACGTAGCCGTTCTCGACGATCGCATCCATGTCGCGGGCGACGGCGGCGAAGCGCTCGCCGGTGGACTTGCCGCGGACGCTGGCGTCGGCGGCTTCTTGATCTGGCTTTCGATGCCGGCGCGCTGGCTGCCCTCGCTGGTGTAGCCGGGCGGGGTGGCCCATTTCGGATCGACGTGCAGGCAGCGGCCGTAGAAGTATTCCGCGGCCTCGGCATAGAGGTCGAAGGCCTGCTGGCGGGATTCGGCGACGCCGACGAATTGCAGGAAGCCGGCCTGGTATGGGTTGCGGTCCTTGCCGAGCCGATCCATTTCGGCCCAGAAACCGTCCATGGTGGCGCGGCCGGCCTTGTAGCCGTAGTAGGACAGGTAGCAGTAGACGTAGTTCATTTCGGCGCACCAGCGCCAGGTCTCGACCGATCCGCCGCCGGGCACCCAGATCGGCGGATGCGGGCTCTGCACCGGGCGCGGCCAGATGTTGACGTAGCGCTGCTGGTTGAAGCGGCCGTTGAAGGCGAAGGTGTCTTTCTCGGTCCAGGCGCGGATCACCAGGTCATGCGCCTCGTGGTAGCGCTCGCGGAGCTGGCTGGGGTTGGTGCCGTAGGCGTAGCAGGTGTCCATCGGCGTGCCGACCGGGAAGCCGGCGATCAGGCGGCCGCCGGAGATGCAGTCGATCATGGCGAATTCTTCGGCCACGCGGGTCGGCGGATTGTACAGCGCGAGCGAGTTGCCCATCACGCAGATCGCGGTGTCGGTGGTGCGGCGCGCGAGCGAGGAGGCGATCAGGTTGGGCGATGGCATCAGGCCGTAGCCGTTGGAATGGTGCTCGTTGACGCAGACGGCGTCGAAGCCGCACTCGGCGGCGTATTCGAGTTCGTCCATGAAGTCGTTGTACATCAGGTGGGCGCGCTTCGGGTCGAACAGCGAGGAATGGATGTCCACCCAGACCGAGGGATTGGCGTCCCGGAAGTCGGCTGGCAGTTCCGTATAGGGCATCAGGTGGAACCACATCAGCTTCATGGGTCGCCTCCGGTTTATAGATACCAGTGAGTATTGCGGGCGTCCGGGTGGTATGTCAATTTTCGCCGTGGTTTTCAAGGGCTGTTGCTTTCCGAGCGGCGGGGGCGGGCGTAGGCTGGTGGCAAGATCCATAAACTGAGGAAATGGTTGCATGAATGACCTGTCTGGCGACACCGGTGCAGGCCTGTTGGAGGGCAGCGGCGCGGCCTGTCTGGCCCGGGCCAGGGGGTTGATCCCGCTGCTGCAAGCGGCCGCGGACCGGATCGATGCGAAGAACGAGCTGCCGCCGGACGTGCTGGACGCGATGTTCGGGGCCGGCATGTTCAAGTTGCTGCTGCCGCGCGCGTTCGGCGGGTATGAGTTGAAGCCGATGGAGTATGTCCAGTGCGTGGAGGCGATCGCCCAGGGTGACGCCTCGGCTGCCTGGTGCATGAACCAGGGGTCGGGCTGTTCGATGGCGTCGGCCTATGTGTCGCCGGCCGTGGCGCGCGAGATCTGGGGCGGCAAGCGCGATGTCGTGGCGTGGGGGCAGGGTCCCGGCGCGAAGGCGATCCGGGCCGATGGGGGCTGGCGGGTGACCGGGACCTGGAGTTTCGCCAGCGGGTCGCGTCATGCCACGTGGCTGGGGGCGATGTGCCCGAGCTTCGAGGCGGATGGCACGCCGATCATGCGGCCGGATGGCAAGGCCTGGGAACGTACCGTCGATGTTCCGGCGGGAGCAGGCGCATATCGACGATGTCTGGCAGGTGATGGGTCTGCGCGGCACCGGCAGCGACAATTACTCGGTCAAGGACTTGTTCGTCGATGATGCGCACAGCCTGACGCGCGAGTACGAGCCGGAGCGGCTGCAGCATGGGCTCGTTGTATTCGTTTCAGGCGATGCAACTTTATGCCAGCGGTTTTGCCAGTGTGGCACTGGGGGTTTCGCGGGCGATGCTGGATGCGTTCATCGCCCTGGCGAAGACCAAAAGCCAGGCCTGGTCAGCCGATTCATTACGCGACAATCACGCGGTGCAGCACATCGTCAGCTATTCCGATGCGGCCTGGAAGGCGGCGCGGGCAGGGCTGCACGCCGCGTTGGATGCGGCCTGGCAGGAAGTGTCGCGGACCGGCGTGCTGTCGGTGGAGCATCGCATGGAAATCCGTCAGGCCGCGACCTATGCGATCCATACGTCACGCGACATGGCGCACCAGGTGTTTCACGAGGCCGGGTCGACGGCGATTTTCAACAAGCATCCGTTCGAGCGGCGGTTGCGCGACATCAACAGCGTTTCCCAGCAGTTGCAGGGCCGGCGCACACATTTCGAAACGGTCGGCCATTATCGGCTCGGTGGCGAACCGAATCTGCGGTGGATCTAGGCCGCGGCGGCTGGCTTTAGCCGAGGGTGCGCGATAGCGTCGTTCCGCGACCGCCGGACCAACGGCGGCGAGGGGAGGGATGTCGATGCCGGGTTCTGCTCTGGTTCGTGCTGCTGTGCTGGTCTGGTTGGTGTTGCTTGGGTATGGGCGGGCCGGGGCGGCTGAACCGCCGATTACCATCGGGTTTGGCATGGCGCTGACCGGCGGGATCGCGGCGAACGGGCGGGCGGCTTTGATCGCGATGAAGCTGTGGGAAGAGGATATCAATGCCGCGGGCGGGTTGCTCGGGCGGCCGGTGAAGCTGGTTTATTATGATGATCAGAGCACGCCGCCGAACGTGCCGGGCATCTACACCAAGCTTTTGGATGTCGATAACGTCGATATCGTCGTGTCGGGCTACGGCACGAACATGACGGTGCCGGCGATGCCGGTGGTCATGGCGCACAACCGGATGTTCATGACGCTGTTCGCGTTGGCGGTGAACTCCGATTTCAAATACCCGCGGTTTTTCGGGATGATTCCGGCGGGGCCCGCGGCGGGCGCTAGGCAGGCTTTTTCCGAGGGTTTCTTTGAGCTGGCGAAGGCGATGAACCCTAAGCCGAAGACGCTGGCCATCGTGGGGGCGGACGCGGAGGCATCGCGCAACGCGATCGAGGGGGCGCTGGCCAATGCCAAGGCGGCGGGGCTGGAGATCGTCTACAATCGGTCGTACCCGCCGACGACGAACGATTTTTCGCCGATCGTGCGGGCGATCCAGGCTGCCCGGCCGGACGTGGTGTATGTCGCGTCCTATCCGCAGGACAGCGTTGGCATGGTGAACGCGCTGCATGAGGTCGGCCTGAAGGCGCGGCTGGTGGGTGGCAGCATGGTCGGGCTGCAGACCACGTCGATCAAGACGCAGCTTGGGCCGAAGCTGAACGGGCTGGTGACCTACAATTTCTGGCTGCCCACGCCGGCGACGCTGATACCCGGGCATCATGGCGTTTCTGCAGCGCTACCAGGCACAGGCGGCGAAAGAGGGGGTGGATTTGCTGGGCTACTACCTGCCGCCGTTCGCCTACGCATACCTGCAGGTGGTGGGCGAGGCGGTCAAAGGCGCGGGGACGTTGGATCAGGACAAGCTGACGGCGTACATCCATGCCCATCTTTTTCACACGATCGTCGGCGATGTCAGATTTGGCGAGGATGGCGATTGGACGGAGGCCAAGATCCTGTTTGAGCAGTTCCACGATGTGAAGGGCAATGATGTGGATCAGTTTCGCGACGGCAAGGCGGAGACGATCCTGTATCCGTTTCCTATCCGGTCCGGATCGCTGATCGAGCCGTATGCGGAAATCGCGCACTGACGGTGCATGCGATGGCCGCATGGCTGTCCTGTGTGACGTCCAGAAGTCGATTTAGTGGGTTGTATGCCTAATATTTCAATTGGTTAGGATAATTCGAGAAATCTTTGAGGGTTGTTCGTAATCGCGTTGACACATGGGTTCCGAGGGGACTAGAAGGCGCCTCCCCCGACGGACCGGTTGGTTCGGGCGGGTCGGAACGGGGTTCTTCAAGACGCGGATGGCCCCGGCGTTCTTTGACAATTGCATAGGCTAGGAAGGGATACGTTGGCGGCGTCCTTGCTGTTGGCCATTTTCGGATGGTTGATAGGATTGAGGTAATGCTTGGGCTTGATTGGACTGGATTGAGATTTTGTTCGATCGTCTGGGTTTGACTTTTGCATGGGGCGTGTCTGCGATGTATATCTTTTATGCGTTACAGATACGCTTGTGAGGTAATGATCCTGCGAGGGATCATGGGACCCAGAATGAGAGACGGGATCTTGTTCGTTGATGTTTGGGTTTAGGCCTGGACGGAGATGAACCTGAGAGTTTGATCCTGGCTCAGAGCGAACGCTGGCGGCATGCTTAACACATGCAAGTCGCACGGGCAGGCAATGTCAGTGGCGGACGGGTGAGTAACGCGTAGGTATCTATCCTTGGGTGGGGGACAACTGTGGGAAACTACAGCTAATACCGCATGATAACTGAGGTTCAAAGGCGCAAGTCGCCTGGGGAGGAGCCTGCGTACGATTAGCTAGTTGGTGGGGTAAAGGCCTACCAAGGCGACGATCGTTAGCTGGTCTGAGAGGATGATCAGCCACATTGGGACTGAGACACGGCCCAAACTCCTACGGGAGGCAGCAGTGGGGAATATTGGACAATGGGCGAAAGCCTGATCCAGCAATGCCGCGTGTGTGAAGAAGGTCTTCGGATTGTAAAGCACTTTCGACGGGGACGATGATGACGGTACCCGTAGAAGAAGCCCCGGCTAACTTCGTGCCAGCAGCCGCGGTAATACGAAGGGGGCTAGCGTTGCTCGGAATGACTGGGCGTAAAGGGCGCGTAGGCGGATGGCACAGTCAGATGTGAAATTCCCGGGCTTAACCTGGGGGCTGCATTTGATACGTGTTGTCTAGAGTGAGGAAGAGGGTCGTGGAATTCCCAGTGTAGAGGTGAAATTCGTAGATATTGGGAAGAACACCGGTGGCGAAGGCGGCGACCTGGTCCTTGACTGACGCTGAGGCGCGAAAGCGTGGGGAGCAAACAGGATTAGATACCCTGGTAGTCCACGCTGTAAACGATGTGTGCTGGATGTTGGGCGACCTAGTCGCTCAGTGTCGTAGCTAACGCGATAAGCACACCGCCTGGGGAGTACGGCCGCAAGGTTGAAACTCAAAGGAATTGACGGGGGCCCGCACAAGCGGTGGAGCATGTGGTTTAATTCGAAGCAACGCGCAGAACCTTACCAGGGCTTGACATGGGAGAGCCGCGTCCAGAGATGGGCGTTTCCGCAAGGACTCTCTGCACAGGTGCTGCATGGCTGTCGTCAGCTCGTGTCGTGAGATGTTGGGTTAAGTCCCGCAACGAGCGCAACCCTCGCCTTTAGTTGCCAGCACGTTTGGGTGGGCACTCTAAAGGAACTGCCGGTGACAAGCCGGAGGAAGGTGGGGATGACGTCAAGTCCTCATGGCCCTTATGTCCTGGGCTACACACGTGCTACAATGGCGGTGACAGTGGGAAGCCAGGCAGCGATGCCGTGCTGATCTCTAAAAGCCGTCTCAGTTCAGATTGCACTCTGCAACTCGGGTGCATGAAGGTGGAATCGCTAGTAATCGCGGATCAGCATGCCGCGGTGAATACGTTCCCGGGCCTTGTACACACCGCCCGTCACACCATGGGAGTTGGTTCGACCTTAAGCTGGTGCGCGAACCCGAAAGGGACGCAGCCAACCACGGTCGGGTTAGCGACTGGGGTGAAGTCGTAACAAGGTAGCCGTAGGGGAACCTGCGGCTGGATCACCTCCTTTCAAGGAATTTTCCTGAGTTCCTGCCCGGATGCTTTGCATGCAGGCGGATTGGGAAGATCCTGAATAAAGTCCTCATGGCGAAAGCCTGAGGCGGATGCGCTGGCGGATGTCAGCGTGTCTTCCGGTTCGTCGGTTCGGGCTTGCCTGATCGGCGCCGCCAACGTATCCCTTCCGCGATACATGTTTCCCCGCTCACCGCGGCCGGGCGTTATGCCGGGCCAGGGGGGTTGGGAAGCCAAGGGCTAGTAGCTCAGCTGGTTAGAGCACACGCTTGATAAGCGTGGGGTCGGAGGTTCAAATCCTCCCTGGCCCACCAATACGGTCCTGGCGGTCCGGTCGTGTTTGCGGCGGGTGATGCCTGGAACGGATGGTGCTTGGGACTGGTGGTGTGCAAAACCGGATGGGGTGCGAGGCCGGGTGACACCGAGCGGATGATCCTGGGCTGAGTTGGTGAGAATCCATTGTTGGGGGCATAGCTCAGCTGGGAGAGCACCTGCTTTGCAAGCAGGGGGTCATCGGTTCGATCCCGATTGTCTCCACCATCCCGCTGCTCCCTGCAACCTGTCCCTGCCAGCCAGATTGTTCCGGCCAGCCGGTTCGCCGGTGGCGAGCGCCAGCGGCGTTGGCAAGCGCCGGCAAGCGCCGGCACGGGTCAGTGCGGTTGGGGGTCAATGCGATTAGGGAGCAGGGACGACCTTGGTTGGGTGACCAGTTGTATCGCGGATGTCCGAGTTCGGTGAGACCACGTGTCTGGGCATAGCGTCCCGGAGGTGGGGTCGCGCCGTTTGGACGGCTGCTGTTGTGGCCGTGTTGTTCTTTGGAAATGTGAATCAGGTTCTGGTGCGTCTCTGGGCGCGTGTGATCAAGACTGGTCCGTATGGATTGGTGGCGATCCCGTTGTCCGATCGGGTGTCTGACCGTGAAGGGCTGTCCGCCTGCTTGCCTGCTTGGCAAGGGGGTTTGGGACAAGCGCTCCAGCGGTTGGATGGCGAGTGGTCAGAGGCGTTGTGAACGATTGTGTCGGATGGATCCGGCGGGCGGTGGCGCAAGTCACTGGCTGGCAGGTTTGTCCGGTGGGATCGTGTTGTGTGCGGAAAACACAATATTTCCAGGATCGTCTTTGGGCCGGACCTCAATCCGGCGCTGAGGATGGTTTCTGTGCATGGTGAGGCGCGTTCCTTCGGGGGCGTGTCCGGGCGATCGAGTATAAGAAGGGCATTCGGTGGATGCCTTGGCACCAGGAGGCGATGAAGGACGTGGCACGCTGCGAAAAGCCACGGGGAGCCGCGAGCAGGCGTTGATCCGTGGATATCCGAATGGGGCAACCCACCCGCAAGGGTATCGTTACATGAATACATAGTGTAACGAGGCGAACCCGGGGAACTGAAACATCTCAGTACCTGGAGGAAAAGACATCAACAGAGATTCCGCTAGTAGTGGCGAGCGAACGCGGAACAGGCCAGTGGTCAACAAAAGACAAGCAGAACGGTCTGGAAAGTCCGGCCATAGCGGGTGATAGCCCCGTATGCGTAAAGAGTTGTTGATCCTTGAGTAAGGCGGGACACGTGAAATCCTGTCTGAACATGGGGGGACCACCCTCCAAGCCTAAATACTCCCTGGTGACCGATAGCGAACAGGTACCGTGAGGGAAAGGTGAAAAGCACCCCTAAAGGGGAGTGAAAGAGACCTGAAACCGGATGCCTACAAGCAGTCGGAGCACCTTTTGGTGTGACGGCGTACCTTTTGTATAATGGGTCAGCGAGTTTCTGTTCGCGGCAAGCTTAAGCCGATAGGCGAAGGCGCAGCGAAAGCGAGTTTGAACAGGGCGTTCAGTCGCGGGCAGAAGACCCGAAACCGAGTGATCTAGCCATGGCCAGGCTGAAGGTGGGGTAACACCCACTGGAGGGCCGAACCCACGCCTGTTGAAAAAGTCGGGGATGAGCTGTGGCTAGGGGTGAAAGGCCAATCAAACTCGGAAATAGCTGGTTCTCCGCGAAATCTATTGAGGTAGATCGTCTTGTGTTTACCCCGGGGGGTAGAGCACTGGATGGGCTAGGGGGGCCCAAAGCCTTACCAAACCTAACCAAACTCCGAATACCCGGAAGTATAGCGAGGCAGACAGACGGCGGGTGCTAAGGTCCGTCGTCGAGAGGGAAACAGCCCAGACCACCAGCTAAGGTCCCCAAATCGTGGCTAAGTGGGAAAGGATGTGGGAATTCCAAAACAACCAGGAGGTTGGCTTAGAAGCAGCCATCCTTTAAAGAAAGCGTAATAGCTCACTGGTCTAATTAAGAAATCCTGCGCCGAAGATGTAACGGGGCTAAAGCCACATACCGAAGCTGTGGGTGCATCGTGCAAGATGCGCGGTAGCGGAGCGTTCCGTAAGCCTGTGAAGCCTTACCTGTGAGGGGGGGTGGAGGTATCGGAAGTGCGAATGCTGACATGAGTAGCGACAAACAGAGTGAGAAACTCTGTCGCCGAAAGTCCAAGGGTTCCTGCGCAAGGTTAATCCGCGCAGGGTGAGCCGGCCCCTAAGGCGAGGGCGAAAGCCGTAGTCGATGGGAACGGGGTGAACATTCCCCGGCCTGCTGGAAGTGACGAATGACGGACGTGGTGGGTCCTTATCGGATTGGCCTGCTGGCATGTTGTTCCGGGAAATAGCTCCAGCGTATAGACCGTACCCGAAACCGACACAGGTGGACTGGTAGAGCATACCAAGGCGCTTGAGAGAACGATGCTGAAGGAACTAGGCAAATTGCTCGCGTAACTTCGGGATAAGCGAGACCCATTCCTGGGCAACCAGGGGTGGGTGACACAAAGCAGGGGGTAGCGACTGTTTAGTAAAAACACAGGGCTCTGCGAAGTCGAGAGACGACGTATAGGGTCTGACGCCTGCCCGGTGCCGGAAGGTTAAGAGGAGGTGTGCAAGCACTGAATTGAAGCCCCGGTAAACGGCGGCCGTAACTATAACGGTCCTAAGGTAGCGAAATTCCTTGTCGGGTAAGTTCCGACCTGCACGAATGGCGTAACGACTTCCCCACTGTCTCCAGCATCGGCTCAGCGAAATTGAATTCCCCGTGAAGATGCGGGGTACCCGCGGTCAGACGGAAAGACCCTATGAACCTTTACTGCAGCTTTGCAGTGGCATTAGGAGAGAGCTGTGTAGGATAGGTGGGAGGCTTTGAAGCCTGGGCGCTAGCTTGGGTGGAGCCACCCTTGAAATACCACCCTGAGCTCTTCTGATGTCTAACCGAGACCGGTCAGCCCGGTCCGGGACCCTGCATGGTGGGCAGTTTGACTGGGGCGGTCGCCTCCTAAAGTGTAACGGAGGCGCGCGATGGTGGGCTCAGGCCGGTCGGACATCGGCTGCTGAGTGCAATGGCACAAGCCCGCCTGACTGCGAGAGTGACAGCTCGAGCAGAGACGAAAGTCGGCCATAGTGATCCGGTGGTCCCGCGTGGAAGGGCCATCGCTCAACGGATAAAAGGTACTCTAGGGATAACAGGCTGATCTCCCCCAAGAGTCCACATCGACGGGGAGGTTTGGCACCTCGATGTCGGCTCATCACATCCTGGGGCTGGAGCAGGTCCCAAGGGTTCGGCTGTTCGCCGATTAAAGTGGTACGTGAGCTGGGTTTAGAACGTCGTGAGACAGTTCGGTCCCTATCTGCCGTGGGTGAAGGAGATTTGAGAGGATTTGTCCCTAGTACGAGAGGACCGGGATGAACATACCTCTGGTGCACCAGTTGTCACGCCAGTGGCACCGCTGGGTAGCTATGTATGGACAAGATAACCGCTGAAAGCATCTAAGCGGGAAACTTACCTCAAAACGAGATCTCCCTGAGGGCCGTGGTAGACCACCACGTTGATAGGCCAGATGTATACGGACGGTAACGTCCTCAGCTAACTGGTCCTAATCGCCCGATCGGCTCGATACCCGTATGGCCAAACGGCCATACACCATGCATGGAAATCATCCCCAGAGCCGCCGGCTCGACCGGCGGGCAGGGACGATGCCGCACACAGACGACGCCGCACACAACAGCACATCCAACCAGAACCTCGATCCCACCCTGGCCAGCGAACAGGGTGGATTGGACGACCTGGTGGCTATGGCGGGGAGCCTGCACCCGATCCCATCCCGAACTCGGCCGTGAAAATCCCCAGCGCCCATGGTACCTGTGTCTTAAGGCACGGGAGAGTAGGTCGCCGCCAGGTCTTCCAATCCACCCCCAACCCCACAACCCCCCATCCGCCGCACACGGCCCATGGGGGGCGTCGTCGGGGGATCATGACGTTACCAACGCGGGGTGGAGCAGCCCGGTAGCTCGTCAGGCTCATAACCTGAAGGTCATAGGTTCAAATCCTATCCCCGCAACCATCTCCAAACCATTAATTATACTGAAAGAATTGAGCCCTTAGATTTGGGGTGAAAAATGTCTGGTGTTCCTAACAGGACATTGACAGGACAATTCGGCGCATAGGGTCATCTTTAAGTCGACCGTGAACGCCTAGCTGCCCGAGCCGTTGAGCCCTCTCAATTTTATATTGGAACGGCGAGGGCATTATGAAGGCCCAACCATGCTCGAACATTACGGTCTGGACGAAGCGGCGCACCTGATTCAGGTGGCGCTGACGCCGGTGTTCTTGCTGTCGGGGATCGCGGCGCTGCTGAATGTATTTGCCGGGCGGCTGGCGCGGGTGGCTGACCAGCTTGCGGCGTTGAACGCGGCAATCCAAACGCAGCCGGCTTCGGCAGAGCAAACTGAGCAGTTGGGGCTGCTGCGGCGGCGCTCGTTGATCCTGGATGTGGCGGTTGTCCTGGCGACTGGGGGGACGGCAGCAACCTGCTTGGCGATCCTGACGCTATTCCTGTTTGCGTTGAGCAATAAGACGATCGCAAGCGTGCTTCTGCTGTTCTTCGGCCTGGCTGTGCTGTGCACCCTAGGGTCGGTGATGGCATTTGGAACGGAGATGGTCCTGAGCAACCGAGCGATGCGGCGGCGAATCAATTTCCACCTGCCACGGCTGAACTGGCCTCGTCACCATAGCAAATGACGGGGTTGCGTCGGGGATAGTATGATCTGTGGCCGGTTCAAGGCAGGTGCCATCCTTCGGCACGTAAGCGTTGCGCCCACCGCACGCCCGCTGTGATGCCTATCCGGAGTTGACTGGCGCGATCTCGCCTTGCTGTTTCCAGTTCCACGGCAGCAGCGTGTCGAGTTGGTTGCGCTTGGTCTGCCCGGACACCATACGTTTCAGCACGTCGGTCAACCATGCCAGCGGCTCAACGTTGTTGAGCTTCGCCGTCTGGATCAGTGTCGCGACCATCGCCCAGTTTTCTCCCCCTTCATCCGAACCGGGGGCATAATGCCGGGTTTCTGGCATTCGAAGCCATAGTTTCGTACCCGTTTCATCCGCTGGTGGGCCAGACCGTATTGGTGGTAGGGGAGCACGAGCACGACGGTATTCGCCACTTCCTGATCCGCCAACCGAGTGGCGGTGCCTACCAGATTCCGGATTGGATGTTTGATCCCATTGCGAACGACCTCGCGATTGTATCCATCCCGCGGCTTCCGGTCAGCCAACTCATGCTGCTGCGCGCCTTCATCGATCCCCTTGTAGCCTCTCCTTCGAAGGAAGGAAGCACTGGGGGAATTGGTGATGACGAAGTTGTTCCACGCGCAAATAGATCTGTTCACCAGACCAGTCGTGCCGGTCGAGTTGAGCGGCGCCGAACGCCAGAAGGCGGTGGCGCTTCTGCAGGCGCTGCTGACGGAAGCCGCGACGAAGCCGCCCGGCCAATCGTCGCACGCCAGCCAAAAGGAGGCCGGCGGTGAATAAGATCACGTCGGACCATCTGGCCCGCGCCGCCTTCGTCTATGTGCGTCAGTCAACGGCTTACCAGGTGGTCAATAATCTCGAGAGCCAGCGACGCCAATATGGTCTGGTGGAGCGGGCCCGCCAGCTTGGCTGGGATGACGTTCAGGTCGTCGATGACGATCTCGGCCGATCCGGCGCCGGAACAGCCCGACCCGGCTTCGAGAAGCTGCTGGCCGCGATCTGCGAAGGCAAGGTTGGCTCAGTGGTTTCGCTGGAAGCCTCGCGCTTGGCCCGTAACGGCCGCGACTGGCATACCTTGCTGGAGTTCTGTGGCTTGGTCGGGACGTTAATTGTCGACGAAGAAGCCATCTACGATCCTCGGTCGCCCAATGATCGTTTGTTGCTCGGTATGAAGGGCACGATGAGCGAGATGGAGTTGTCGGTCTTGCGTCAGCGGTCGGTCGAGGCCATGCGCCAAAAAGCCCGGCGCGGCGAGCTTCATTTGACCGTCGCTGTCGGCTACACGAAGACTGATGACAACCGGATCGAGAAGGAACCCGACCGACGCGTACAGGATGGAATTTCCCTGGTCTTCCGCAAATTCGCTGAGCTTCAGTCGGTCCGTCAGGTCTTACTTTGGTTCAGGCAGGAGAATGTCCTCGTCCCGACGATCGTGCCGGTTCGCGGGAAGCGCCCGATCGAGTGGAAGGCGCCAGTTTACCACACGCTCCATCACATACTGACCAACCCGGTTTACGCGGGCTCCTATGCTTACGGCCGACGAGGAACACGCGTCACGATCGAGGGCGGCCGCAAGCGGATCATGCGCGACACCCTCCGACGCGATTGGAAGGAGTGGGAGATTTTGATCCACGACCACCATGAGAGTTATATCGCTTGGGCAGAGTTCGAACGGAACCAGCACCTGATCGCCGACAACGCCAATGGAAAGAGCTACATGGGTCGTGGTTCGATAAGACGTGGCGAGGCTTTGTTGCCGGGCCTGTTCCGCTGCGCGCGCTGCGGTCGGCGGCTGCATATTCACTACACTGGAAAAGGCGGCAATACGCAGCGGTATGTCTGCAAAGGCGCATTCAGCGTGAAAGCCGCGATCAACTGCATCGGCTTTGGCGGGATGCGGGTCGATCGCGTCGTCGCCCAGGAAGTGCTTGATCGCCTGCAGCCGCTTGGGATCGAGGCCGCCCTCGCGGCGATGGCTGCTCAGAGCGAGCAGCAGGATGATAAGCGCCAGCAGATCGACAATGCCATCCGGCAGGCCCAATACGAGGCTGCCCGGGCGCGCCGGCAATATGACGCGGTCGACCCTGACAATCGCCTGGTTGCTAGCGAACTGGAGTGCCGCTGGAACGAGAAACTGGTCCAACTGCGTGATTTGGAGATCCAACGCGACAGCCTCGATCAAGCCAGACCGGCAGCAGCCCTCTCGGCAGAAGATCGGGCAAGGCTGATGGCCCTCGGCAAAGACCTGGCTAAGGCATGGAACAGCGCCGGAGTTTCCATTGAAACGCGCAAGAAGATCATCAGGCTGCTCGTCAAAGAAATCGTTGTCGATATTGTCGATGACAGTTTGGCACTCGTCATTCATTGGCAGGGCGGTGACCACACAGAGATGACGGTCAAGAAGAACAAAATCGGGCAGACCCGTTGGACGGTTGATGCCGATGTTGTTGAGCTTGTGCGTGTGCTGGCGCGGCAATTGCCGGACATGGCCATTGCCGCCATCCTGAACCGCTCCGGCAAGGTGACGGCGCGCGGCGCGACGGCCGACGACCGCAGCACCGCCGTGCGGCGTCTGGCCCGCCTGTTGATGGAAGCCTCGGGCGTAGACCCAAAGGAGATCGGCGATGACGACCGCTGATCCCCTGCCGGCAACGGTCCTGAGCCGCAAGGCGGTCGTATATGTGCGCCAATCCACCCAGACGCAGGTCCAGATCAATCGCGAGAGCCAGCGCCGCCAGTACGATCTTGTCGAGGACGCTCGCCGCCGGGGTTTTCGCGATGTCGAGGTCATCGACGACGATCTCGGCCGATCTGCCAGCGGAACCATGGCGCGCCCCGGCTTTGAGAAGCTCGTCGCCAGCCTCTGCGCCGGTGAAGTCGGCGTTGTCGTGTGTTTCGACGCCTCTCGTCTCTCCCGCAACGGTAGGGACTGGCACCATCTGCTCGAGCTATGTGGTCTCGTTGGCGCCCGTGTGATCGATCCTGATGGCGTCTATGACCCGTGCCGTCCCAACGATCGCCTGCTGCTGGGCATGAAGGGCAGCATCAGTGAGTTCGAGCTTGGCATCTTGCGGTCACGGATGCTGGATGCCGCACGATCGAAGGCCCGCAGAGGAGAGCTCAGAATTCCCGTGCCGATCGGCTATGTCTGGCATCGGGAGATCGGCCTGGGCCTCGATCCGGATCGTCGTGTCCAGGAAGTCACCCGCAGGATTTTCCAGGGATTCCGCGAACTCGGCAGCGCTCGGCAGGTACATTTGGCGCTCAGAGCCGAGGGGATACATTTCCCGCGCCCGTCCGATGGCAAGAGAATGACGGCGTTCGATTGGACGCCCATCCGATACCGTAATGTCATCTCGTTACTGAAGAATCCTTTTTACGCCGGTGCCTATGCCTACGGCAAAAGCGTCAACCGAACCGAGATTGTTGATGGCAGGGCGCGCAAGACGTACGGACACCATCGTCCTCTCCAGGACTGCGAGATCCTGCTGAAGGATCATCACGAGGGCTACATCGACTGGGAGGAGTTCGAGCGCAATCAGACGCAACTTGCCGCTAACGCCTACGGCCGCAAGGACGGTGCCAAATCCGGCCGCGGCGGTCGCGCCCTGCTCGGCGGGTTGCTGGCATGTGGCCGATGCGGTCGGCGGATGTGTGTCGTCTACACCGGGCGATCAAACCAGCCCGTCTACCGGTGCGACCGCGGCAATACGACGATCGGCTCGTCTCGTTGTATGATGTTCGGCGGGCTTCGCGTCGATGCAGCGTTTGCCCGGGAACTCATTCGCGCCGTCGAGCCCATGGCGGTCGAGGCGGCACAGTTGGCGGAACAGAGGAAGATGGAACGCCAGGCTGAACATCGCCGCATGATCGATCTCGACCTCCAGCAGGCGCGCTACGACGCGTCCCTTGCCGAACGTCGTTACGCCGCGTGTGACCCGGATAACCGGCTTATCGCGGCGACGCTGGAGAAGAACTGGGAGGCCGCGCTACGCCGCGTCCGCGACTGCGAGGGACGTCTCGAGCAAACAATGGCCAGCAGCACCCCGGCGCCGGCGATGCCGGACCTGAGCGCCATCGCCGAGGACCTTGAAGCGGCCTGGAAGAACGCCAACGTCACCATGCGCTGCCGCCAGCAACTGATGCGTGCCCTGGTGAACGAGATCACCGTCGATATCGACGAACAGGCGCGTGAGATCGTGCTGATCATTCATTGGAAAGGGGGACAACACTCGGAACTGCGTTTGCGCAAACCCCGCGCCGGTGAGCACGCATGCAGCACCTCCGACGACGCCCTGGCGGTCATCCGGAGCATGGCTACCCGCTGGTCCGACCAGGACATCGCCGCCACGCTCAATCGGATGGGCCTGCCAACTGGACAGAACAAGACCTGGACGGCACACCGGGTCAGTTCGATCCGCCGTGTCCGCGGCATTCACGCTTACAGGTCCGCCGAGAAGGACGGTGCCTGGCTGACCTTGCGCGAGGCGGCTGCGCGACGTGGCGTCATCAGCCATCGGCTCCGCAAGCTGATCAAGGCCGGTATCCTTCGCGCCGAACAGGTTGGTTGTTCCGGGCGCGCCGTTCCAGATCTGTGCCGCGGACCTGGATGCGCCGACCTGGTCGGTGGTGGAGGCGGCCGGGCGTAGAGGGCGCCCGTGTCACATCGCCGCCGACAATCAACTTCCAATGTTTCCAAATACTTGAAGAGGAGGTGCACAATGACACGGGCGTCGCAATGCCGCATAGCCCGTTCGGCGGCGTTGTTATCGAGGCAGACGCGGCCGTCGTGAGGTTCACCACGGTGACATCCCTGCCGGCGGATTCGAAGCTGCACATGGCGGTCGATACCCTCGGTCACGTCCTGGCTTTGCAGGTCACATCGGCTAACACCAACGATCGCGTTGAGTTCGGCCGTTTGACCCGCACCGAGCAGGCGGTCACCGGTGACAGTGTCGAGGTGGCGCCTTTGCTGACTAGAATTACGCCGGCGAGCGCGCCGCCGAGGCGGCCGGGGCCAACGGCATCGAGTAGGTCGTCATCAACCTACCGGACGCCAAGAAGCGAATTGTGCTGCTGCCACGGCGTTGGGTGATCGAGCGCTCCTTTGCCAGGGCCACCCGGTCCAGACGCCTGGTCAGGGACTACGCGAGATACCCAAGCACTTTGGCGGGGCTGCATTTGGTCGCTTTCGTCTGCCTCCTGCTTCAACAAGCCGCTCGACTTGTCATCGGTTCATAACAGCCTCTATTCTTACTGTGTCATAAATTTCTTTTGCGCGTGATGCGCTGACAGCAAGGGCAGCGTAGCAGGGTTCGGGCGATGGCACGGGCGATGGCGACACGGACGGAAGCGATTGAATTGGTGATGTGGCGTTCAGGCCGGATCGGGAGAACCGCGAGGTCGGTAATCACTGGGAATGCGAGGTTGTTCGACGAGACGGGCGTGGCGTGGTCCTGAGGGGGGAATTGCTTCCCTTTCGGAGATCAGGCATCCGTAGGCGGCGATGCACAGCGTGGCGTGATGATGAAAGCCTCGCCAACCTCGGCCCTCGTAGTGCCCGAGGCCAAGCTCTTGCTTGAGGTCCTGGTAATCGCGCTCGATCCGCCAGCGCAGCTTGGTGGTGTTGACCAGAGCCCGCCGACTGATGTTGGCAGGTCGTGTGGATCAGAAATACTTTGTCGGCTCGGGTTCGTCAGGCGGCCATTCGATCAGACACCATTCCTCGGGGCGCGGCGTCGAACGTTGGTAGTCGCGATGCGCCGGGCGAACCCGCACTGCGGCGAAGCGCGCGGCGAGCTTGGCGTTGGTGCCTTCGCGCCAGGTCACCCGCCGCCAGGCCTTTTTGGGAAGCGGGAGCGCCAGTTGCCTAGCCGAGATCGGCTGATGCGCACTATCGCGCCGGATGGCGGAGGGTGGACGACCGCGTCCGCTCCACGGCTTGGCGGGCAGAGGTTGCACGCCGGGCGGCCACAGGCTGGTGGAGGACTGGATGCCGACGGTGTAAGCCAGGCCGATCTCGGTGATGCCGTCGCGGAAATTCGTATCGTTGCCATAGAGCGGTTTCAGGCTGACCGGAATCGCAGCCATGCAAAAATAGAGGTTCCGAAACACCCCCAGGGTACGATTTGTAGGTCTCCGGTTGTCGATCACTGGAGGAACAGATGCTTTGGCGGCGCGGCCAATCCTATTCGCAGGATCTTCGGGAACGTGTCTTCGCGACTGCGGACGATGGTGAGCCGGTCGGCCGGATCGCGCTCCTTCTGCGTGTCAGTGTATCCTATGTTTCCAAGGTGCTGTCGCGCCGTAAGCTGACGGGTGAAACGACGGCGCGGGCGCAACGCTGCCATGTGGTCCCCAAGCTGAGCGGGCTGCATTCGGCGATCCTGGCACAGGTGACCAGCCGTCCCGATGCAACAATCGCCGAATTGCGTGCCTGGCTGCTCGAGACGCACCAGGTCTCAGCAAGCATCGGCCTGATGAACAAAACGCTGGCTGAGCTTGATCTGACGTTTAAAAAAAGTCCCTCCATGCCGCCGAGCAAGCGCGTGAGGACGTTGCCTCGGCCCGTGTCGAATGGCGCCAGCAGCAGCTCATGCTGATCCCGTCAAGGCTTGTTTTCATTGATGAAACCTGGGTGAAGACCAACATGACGCGGCGCTATGGCCGGGCCAGACGTGGCCATCGTCTGGTCGACGCCGTGCCGCATGGGCACTGGAAGACGACAACCTTTGTCGGCGCGCTTCGCTGCGACGGCCTGACCGCACCTCTGGCCATTGATGGCGCGATCAATGGAGAGCTGTTCGTGGCCTACGTCGAGCAGGTCCTGGTGCCGACACTGAAGCCAGGCGATGTCGTTATCATGGACAACCTCAGGGTCCATAAAGCGGCCGGCGTACGAGAGGCCATCGAGGCCGCGGGCGCGAAGCTGCTGTTCATTCCGCCCTACAGTCCCGACTTGAACCCGATCGAGTTGGCATTCTCCAAGCTCAAGGCGCTGCTACGAGCCAAAGCAATCCGCACCGTCGATGCCTTATGGAACGCCCTGGGAGACCTATGCGACAACTTCAGTCCCACAGAGTGCGCCAACTACTTCCGCCATGACGGATATTTCCAGTCAGCCTGAAACCGCTACATCTAGCCCGCGTCGGCCAACACGACATTGGCTCCGATCCCGGCCGCACGGGCGGCACGAAGCTGGTTGAGCGCGATCTGCGGCTTGGTCTGGAAGACGATATCGTCGGGCAGGCCTGCCTCGGCGCGCCGGTCCGGGTCGTCAGTCCATTCATGCGGCAGATACAGCCGATAGGCGATCGACAGGCTGGCGTGCGCGGTGGCAGCCGACAGGCTCACGGCCACCTGGCAGTTGTCCTGTTTGCCGAGTTGACCGCAGTACTGCCTCGCCACGCCGACCGACTGCTTGCCTTTTTTCGGTATGCCCGTGTCATCAACGATCAAGGCCTGGATCGGGCCGCGCTGCGCGATGACGGGCAGGACACGGGCGCGCACCGCGGCGAGTACTGCGTCGTCGGACCAATCGGCTTTCGCCACGAAGTGATGCAGCGACTGGTGGGCGGCACGCACCCGCCCGGGCTGAACGCGTGCGGCCATTGGCTCGACGCTTTTGCGATCGCCCGGGAGCAGCAGTCCTGCACAATACGACTGGAATGGGACAACGCGATCGGCATGGCCAAGAACCGCCGTAATCGCCTCGACATAAGCCGCAAACCGTGATGCGTTGCCACGTAACCTGGATTCGAGACCCACAACCCGCCTCCACGCGTGAGAATCTCCACCACTGCCAAACCCGTGTCGAATCGGGCAAGCATTTTACGACACAGTAAGAGTAGGCTTGTAGCATTCGATCCAAGTCGGCCCGAAGCTGCGAAGAGTTGATCTGCTCCATCGGGCTAAGCACCCGACGGTCAATCTAATCCCCAATTTCTTCCCTCGCCGGGCTCGCACCGTCGAACAGCTTCAATCGGTGGTGACGCTGGGCCGCCCGGTTGGATGTGGCGATGGAGCAACAGCGGCACCCCTCTGTTCGTTGATCCAGTGAGCGAGGTCTGGCACAACGAGACCGAGCGCAAAGCATCGCCGTTCCACTGGTGGATTTCAACCATGCGCTGATAGCCGACCGGCACGGCGTGCTCGCACCGCTCAGTGTCGAGGCCACACCTGATCTCGATAGCATCCGGGTGGCTGGGCGGTGCTATTTTGAGCATCGCCCGAGATAGACTTGTGGATTGTCCACACAATTCTGATATTGTCGCTCCCGATACTGCTGCATTCGCTCTAGGGACGATGGTCTGGGAGTCCAAGGCCCAGGTTGCATGGCGGGGTATTGCTCCGGCAACCGCTCGCCGTGCTGGATACGGGCGCAGCGATCCAGTTCTGTCGCCGTTCGGGCATGGTCGCGGCAGTAGAAGCGGTCGGATTGCCCGCGCGCCATGTTTGGGTTCCAATCGGGATCAGTCTCGCGATAAGCAGACGCCACAGGCGCGAGCAAAACCAAGGCAAGTGCCGGCAAGACGATGCAAATGCAACGTGGCATAACAAGCTCCCAAGCTGCGTTGCTATTTTGGTTTACTACCATTTAGTCAGCAGACACCAACGCCTGCCACGTGTGAGCTTGATAATAGGCATAAAATGCCTTAAATGCGAAGTATAGGCGGGTTGATTTGACGAGACCGTGACACTAAGAGGTGGAGGAACTCGTGGTCGGCTTTAACAATGATCGCTTGGTCGTGTATGCGCTGTATCCGAATTTCGCCGTCACGCCAGCCAATGCCCTGTTCTGGGACGTGGTTCCGGCGATCACGCCCGATACCACGATCGGACCGGCCGACTGGACTGTGCAGACGCCGCCGCCGTCGCCCAATATCCGCGACATCCTGCCGACCGTGCAGGTGAACACGGATGTGATCAAGATCACCTATGCCGCCGCCGAGGAAGGCCATCACTTCGCCGCCGCGCCGTTCAATGGCTTGTTTTTTGGCCTACAGGGTGGCCCGCCGCTCAGCAACGTGACGCTCGTCGACACCAATATTCCCGGCCTGACGCAGAGCAACATCCAGACCAGCATCAGCGGCATCAACCTCGCGGTCAATGTGCAGAACCTGACGCTGCCGACCAGCGCGCCGGGCTATATTACGCTTCAGAGCAATTTCGGGGCACCCTGGCTCGAATACAACAGCAAGGGCTTGCCGGAAATGTGGCCGCGCACCGCGCTGACCGGCCCGACCCGCATCACCGTGTCCATCCAATCGTTCCCCGTCCTCAATCCGTCGGTGCCGAAGGCGTTCACCAGTGATTTTTACCATCTGGTGCAGCGCGCCGAGGCGCTTTGGGCGTCCGAGGCGAACATCCAGTTCATCAATGTGAGCAACCCCGCAGATGCCCAGATTTGCATCGGCCTGGGCAATCTCGACCCAGGCGGCGTTACCGCCTCGTTCCGGCGCGGCCAGACCGCCCCGATCGCCGCCGACAGCGGCACGCTCCTTCAGGCCAATATCCTCTTGGAAAGTCCCAATGAAACCCCCCTCGCGGCGCTGCCGGGCCACCCAGGCGATTATTATTGGCCGCAAACCGGCAGCTTGGCTTCGCTCGGTACCGCCATCGCGCACGAATTTGGCCACGCGCTCGGGCTCGGCCATAACCTGACCGACCCGAATTCGTTGATGGCTCCTGGGTTTCTACGACCATCCAGCGGCACGCTGCCCGACGCGGCGGATATCGCTGGCTTGCGCGCGCTGTACGGGCCGCCACCAGGAACCTAGGCCTGGCATCCTCTTGGCCCTGAAGGACCGAGGTTCCGGTGTGCTGCATCACGCTGCACGTCGGCTGGTTCCCGCTTCACAGGCTCGCTTGCGCGTTGCCTCAACGGGCAGAAGCGATGTGTCCCACCGCTTTTTAACTACCTTGCTGGCATTCGTGTTGGCATGACCTTTGTTGCCACAAGCCACGCAAAGGAACCTAATGCCTCTGCGGTAGCGTTCATCAATAAGACCACACTCGAAGCATTCCCGGCTGCTGTTCTTAGCGACCACTTAGCCGACGGCTATTGACATACTAAAAATCCAAATACTAAACTAAAGTAGTCGGCATCGCCGACAGATCAGATCGAGGGATATGCTTACGACGCCGAGGGAGAAACCTGAGGTGAAATCCTCATGCAGCTTCTTGGCTTCGATATACCTTGGGTTAAGTGGTCAAGCTATAGCGCAACAGTTCACCATATATGGTGTGGGCGGGTTTGTGGCCGACCCCGTGAAGTCGGCAAATGGCACCTATAAGTTTCCCGCATATGTCCCGCCAGATTATAGCGTTCCCAGAGCAAAATATGTGGTCGGAACGTATAACAAAAACGCAAATGGCGAGTTCGGGTACCGTGACCGTTCTTTTAGGGACAGGCACGTATGATGGTCCAATAAATACCAATCTCGGTAAATTCTATACGCCTGTGGCAGAAACTGCCGCTGGGTATACAATAACCTATAATAACGTTCCAATTGGCAATTTCGGTGTCTGGCAACAGCAAATTACCTCACTTCAGCGCAATTCTGGCACTTATTTCGGGGGGTTACCGACCACATATGGTAACCCCGCCCTGTGGAAGAGTACCATTGACGGAACGTTCAAAGGTACCGCGACGGGTTTCATCAGGAGTGGCTATTACGTCGCGGGCGCAATGGGAACCGTCAATATTACGATCACCAATGGTTCTGCTTCGGTTGTGTTCAACATACACGACCTATCGACAGGACTTAATAGCTGTACCGGCAACGCCGCTGCTGGCCCACAGGGTTTTACCGTGGACTGCACAGGCAGCGCATCGGACAGTCTGTATACTAACACCTGGACAGTGATGCCGGTGCCGTCCTTCGATGTTAGTGGAAATAGTCAATCGATGTTTCTCGGGACGAATGCTCCGGCGATATCAGGCGTGATTGCAGGCAGTAACATCCAAGGTCTCCCAGATGGGGGAGTGCAATTCGTCGTTTCATTTGGAGCTTGCAACGTAGCACTTCCGAAGTGCAGCATTCAATGAGGCACCTCCCCGAACATCTTAACGCCGCTGACCACCGGGGTTCCGGCCGGCTGCACCATCCCCGGGTCATCGCCACCACGACAAAATTCGACCCTTGCGGCGGGGTTGCGAACTGCACCGTGGTCGAGGTGCCGTCGGTGCTGACGGTAAAGCCGATCGCCGCCGCCCCGCAATCCGATCTACGCAATGCGCTGCGATCGGCCGGGGCCGATCGCATTGCGGGTCGGCTACCGCCGATCCCAGCGGTAGACCCACTGCCGCTTGGCGGATTGGCGATCATCTTGACGCCATTGACGCTGACCTCCAACCGGCCGCCGCTTGTACCCACCGTATAGGCGGTGGTCGCGTCATCGCCGTAAATGGCGTTTACGAGCCGATGTTCCATCGACAGCGCCGTGCCGCGCGTGCCGCACCGCAGATCACCGAGGAGCACGTTGGCCTCGACGTCACTTTCCACCTGCTGAAGGCTCCAGGTACCTCGACCTGCTCGCTGCCAATCCACACGAGCCCCGTCTTGCGCGCGGCTCGGTCCGGTTGGGACAACGCCGCCAGGGGCCAAAGCTTGCTGCTGATCGCCGACTCCGCTATGGCGATCGTCGAGGTGGCATCGGCCAATCCGAGATCGGCCGACAACTGCGCCGTGGTCACCACTGATTGCGCCAGTGGCTCCCATGCATGGGTTGTCTCATACAGCGCCGTCGGTTGCCGCTCGCCATAGATGTTGCTAGTGCCCCGAACGACGCATCATCCGGCGTCGTCAGCGGCGGTAACGTCACCAGCCATTCATTTGGTTTGTCGAAGCGCTGCAAGTCGAGCGGCACGACACCGAAGCCTCCATGATCGGCGAACGGCGTCATCCCCAACGCCGCCGAGGCGATGGAGGCCCAACATTCGCGGGACACGATTTGCGCCGGCGGTTTGGTGGCAACCGTGGCGACGATCCAGTTCTCGCCAAACGAGGTGTCGCCGAAACCGAGCCGGTTGAACCCGGCATAAGGGCCGGTCGTGCTGTCGACGATGACAATCAGCGCCGGGCATCAGTACCCAGTTGAACTGATAGTCTCGGTCGGGCGCGATCAACCAGCCGTTGAGGTTGGCCAGGGAGGCGGACAGGCCATGCCCCCGACGCTGGCCAGCAACCGATCGCTTGGCTACATCAAAAAGACGCCCTCAGGGTTAGCCCGGAAGGTGTGGGTCTGCAACCCGAGCAGGGCCTCGTTGCCGAACGTCGCCACCTGCAACCGGTCGACGACCGCCATCGGGTGCTGCGCTTTCAGCCTCAGCACGCCGTTGGCGACGGTGAAGTCATGGCCGAGATAGATGACGCCGCAGACCGCCGCGACAGCGAACAGCGGATCAAGCGACACCAGTGCTTTGCCGATCCGGGCCAGCGAGCCGCTGCTGTTGGTGACGATGGTCTGGCCATCCGGTGGCTCGGTGCCGAACGGCATGCGGCAATACGTTGCCGGACAAACGGGATCGGGTCAGTATAGGCCACGCCATTCATCCATACGGCCGGGACCGGCTATGAGCGGCTTGATTTGGAGTTTTGGAATCCTCCCACTCGCTAAACAATCTCGCCAAAGTGAATGCTAACTGAAGTTGGTTATGCCTCAGCATCACCCAAGTCTTTGTGCAATTTTTCTGGGCATCTAATGCGGGCGGGGTGGTTGTGTCCAAGCGGATTCTGGCGACCACGTTGATGGTCCTTGGCTGTCACTCAGCGTTTGCCCAAAACCCACACGAACTCGGTGAACAACGTGCTCGCGACGAGCATTATTCATATCAATAAATGCTACCATGGGATGAGTACGCCCGACCCGTGCTTTGAAAACGTCACCGAAATAGCAGGGTCAATTTGGGGGCATTGGCAGGCGGTTGATGGCAACGATCAGCCCATACCGTGGACGATCGATTTTACGCCGAACGGCATCTTCGACATCCGAAACGGCACCCTTTCGATGGCCACCATTGGTCCAGCGTCACATGGTAGCTACCGCATCGTACCCGAGGGCGGCGAACACCCAAAAATTTATGTCGATATGGAGAATGGAAAAGGGTTCAAAGCCACCATCACCCTATACTCGCTCAGGGAATTGCTGTTGAGCGACGACAACGGCACGACCTACTTTCATCGCTGGGGCTTGTAGTTTCGATCGGCAAGCGCTCGTTTAACCGCCTGTTTGTTCTTATTGCCTTTGCGCGCAGCCAAGTCGCCATCAAGAATCATTTCAATTGACGTCCTCCTCCTAGGGACCAAAGAGGCATTGCTCTTCCGACAGTGCGTGGATGCCGGCGCTAAGGAGACGGTATGTCCTCGCGGTTTCCACCACTTCGGCGGGTAAATGCGAGGCTAGCGTGTTGATTTTCTTAACCATCCGAGTGGTTTCGAAGCCGTTGATCGGATCACCCTTACCGCGTGCGTTTGCACCGGCCGCGAAAAGGAGACGTTCGAAGATGCGCCGTAGATAGGCGAAGGCGCCTGCTCCGACGCCGTGCGCGAACAGCCCGATCGCTATGTTCAGGTCACGAAGAAGATCCTTCTCGAGCACGCTTTTGAAACGCATCGTTCCGGACGAGGCTATTGAACTGGGGCCCGGCACCACCGTCACTCTATGGCTTCTGGCTGTCCTGCCAGATTGATGCTGCCCAAGGCTGCAGAACGATGACAGACCGGATCAGGCTGACTGTCCATCGACTGGCCAAGCTGGTGCCACAATGGCGATTAGGATGACAGTCCTTCGATCAGCAAGCTTTCCCATGCCTCGGCGGATTTAAGCGGTCGTCGCAACAGGAGATTTGTTGGCCAATAGAAGCAACTGGTCAAGCGTCTCCGCAGGCGTTTTCCAATTGAGCGTCTTTCGCGGCCGGGCGCTGAGAGCGGCGGCTACGGCTGCGACCTCATCGATGCTGTGAATGCTAAGATCGGTGCCTTTCGGAAAATACTGACGCAGTAGCCCGTTGGTGTTCTCGTTGGTGCCGCGCTGCCATGGGCTGTGAGGATCACAGAAGTAGACCGGCATGCCCGCATCGATCTTCAGGCGTGCATGCTGGGCCAGTTCCGCGCCTTGATCCCAGGTCAGCGACCGGCGCAGTTGCTCAGGCCGGGTAATGATCGTGCGCGTGATCGCGTCGCGCACTGCCTCGGCACCATGTCCGGCGAGCGCGGGACCGTTCTTCACGCGAGCCTCAAGACCATGGCCCATCATGCGCGGCAGGTGCAGCAGAAGGGTAAAGCGCGTCGTGCGCTCCACCAGGGTGCCGATCGCAGAACGACCCAAACCCATGATCAGGTCGCCTTCCCAGTGGCCTGGCACGGCGCGATCGGCGGCTTCCGCCGGACGCTGGCTGATCATGATCTCAGGAGGGATGAAGATCTTGCCACGCCTGTGTGTCCGCGCCCTCGGCACCCGCAGGGCGCGCCCGGTTTGCAAGCAGGCTGACAACTCGCGGCGCAGGGCACCTCGTCCTTGGACAAACAGCGCTTGATAGAGGGCTTCGTGGCTGATGCGCATGGCCTTGTCGTCGGGAAAGTCGACCCGTAGGCGGCGGGCAATCTGCTCAGGGCTCCAGGCATTTGCCCATCGGCGGTGCTTGCGCGGGCCGTGCCGACGGCCCTTCCAGGTTACCGCCGGGCCGGGAACAGCAACCCCGCCTGGAGCCGCGACAACACCGGCCAGTCGTTCCTCCACATAAGTTCGCAAGGCGGCATTCAGCGCAAGTTTTGCCTGCTTTGGACGGCGAGCAGCGCGCTCGGCGTGCCATTGGGCTGTCGTTGCGCGACATTCGAGACCGCCGCCTCGGGTGGCGGCATTGCGCCGCAGTTCCCGCGAGATTGTCGAGGCTGCCCGTCAAATCAGCCTCCGGCAAACCCGGGGCGGTTCAGGCGCTGGCAGAAGCTGGCCGTCCAACTGTTCCTCAGGGGTTTGAAAAGGCCGGATTTATCAGCCTCAAAGTCCCATCCAAGGGCAGCACGGCAACGAATACGCCGGTGACGATCATAACGATCAACAATTTCGACGGAAAAGGTAATTAGTAAACGACTTGTTGATTGCGGTAGCTGACACCGCCGTTGCCTACCGTGGGTTAACGTTCAATGCAGTGTGGTAGCCATCAATCTGAAAAGTATTTGTCCACACGTAACTTCTTTATGTTACGTTTTCTATGTCGATCAAAAGAAACCTGGATTTGTGGCGCTGCTGCACGCGAAACGGAACGTTGATCGACCCATATAAAACGCACGACGGTTCCGATGGGACGTTAGCATCGCGCGCTATCCGCTGGCTGCGGCTCTCAATCGCTGCCTCGGTTGTGGCCCCCCTAGCTGTCCTGATCGCCGCAGCATGGTATACTCGCCAGGCCACGCTAACACAGGCGCAGATAAGCGCTGAACGCACCGTTGCCACTTTGGCCGAACATGCCCTTAAGGTGTTCGAAACGCAGCGTTTGGTGCTGAATCAAGCCGAAGAGCACGTGCAAGGTCTGAACTGGGATCAGATCCGGGGCGCATCCTGGTTGCAAGGCTATCTCGCCTGGTCCATCAAAGATGTTCCCCAAATTGACAGTCTTTGGCTCATCGCGCCCAGCGGCCATCTTGCAGCAGCCAGCATCCCCAATCGGGTTGACCCTCTGTCCCGCGCCGATCGCGAGTATTTTGTCGCAGCGCAAAATGGTGCCGAATGGTTCATCGGCCGCCCGCATTTGGGGAGGATAACGAACCTCCCTGTTGTCGATATCGTCCAGCGCCGCTCCGCCGCCGACGGTCATTTCGATGGCCTGGTGCTAGCGACGCTCGATCCTGCTTATTTCGTGAACTACTGGCGATCCATCGCTCCGCCCGAGGCATACCGCATCGCCCTTTACCGCCAGGATGGTATCCTCGTGGTCACGACTGACACGGCCACAATCAATTCTATCCCATCGTTGGAGGGCAAGCTTGCCAACTCATTCCGCAAGATGCCTGACGGTGTATGGATCGGCCCCTCCTTTGTTGACGGGGTGAACCGCATCCGAGCCCGTCGAACCCTGCCTGGCTTCGGGACGGTACTCCTGTATGGAATTGCTGTGGAGGACGTACTGGCAGGATGGCGCCAAACCGTTGTCGCCTATTGCATTGTTGCCGTCGGAGCCTCAGCCGCCTTGACTGGCGCCATGCTGTTGGCCTTGCGCTGGGTTCGGCGAGAACAGCAGGCAGCTCGCCACCAGCATGAAACGGACGTCGCACTGCAGGCTCGCGATGCTCTTTATGCCGGGGTTTTCGAGAAAACAGCTGACGGGATCTTTGTCGTTTCGGTTGACGCCAACGGGCGGATGAACTTTGAAGCTTGCAACCCGGCTCTGGCGTCTGCCATCGGACTGCGTGCCGAGGACGTTGTCGGATGTACCCCTGAGGCAGTTTTTGAGGGAAGCGATGCGGCCCAACTGAACGCCCATTTTCAGGAGTGCCTGGAACAGGGCAAACCGGTATCTTTTACCGCCGAACTGACGATCCAAGGCCAGCGGAGCATTTGGCAAACCAATCTGACGCCCATTCACGATACCGATCAACGCAGCGTGCGCCTGGTTGGGACCACCTCAAACGTGACGCGTCAGCGCGAACTTGAGGAGCGGCTGCGCCAGGCGCAGAAGCTGGAGGCAATCGGTCGGCTCACCGGCGGGATTGCCCACGACTTCAACAATCTGCTGACCGTCATCCTGGGCAACCTCGGCTTTCTCAAAGGAACGCTGGAGCAGACGCGGCACAGGCGGCTGCTCGAAGCGGCCGTGCAAGCAGCAGACCGAGCGGCTGTTATTACGAGACAGATGCTAACTTTCGGACGGCGGCAGATGTTCCGTCTGGAACTTTTTGACCTGACCACGTTACTTAGCGAACTGGAGAATATGATCCGCAGCGCCGCAACGCAAGCGGTTGCGCTGAATTACAATCTCGCGGAGTATCCGACTGTTGCCGCCATCGACCGGACCGAATTTGAACTCGCCGTGCTTAACATAGCGGTCAATGCTCGTCACGCCATGCCCGATGGCGGGCGGCTGATGATCCGCAGCGACATTATTCGCGTCGGCCGGAAGACGCCAGAATTGGCTGAGCATCTTCTGCCCGTACAATATGTGCGTCTGTCGTTTTCGGATACCGGACACGGCATGACCGAGGCGGTGCGCAAACGAGCTTTCGAGCCGTATTACACCACCAAGGACGTCGGGCAGGGATCCGGTCTTGGCCTCTCCCAGGTCTACGGGTTCATCAAGCAATCGGGCGGTCATGCTGAACTAGAGAGCGCGGTCGGCAACGGCACCACCGTGATTCTGTATTTGCCACTGCGGGACACCGAGGTGGGTGGACAAGACAAGGAGGTCGCAGCGGCGGTGAAGTCCGAGCTAAACCTGACCGTCCTTGTGGTGGATGATACAATTGAGGTACGTGAGACGGTCGTGGCTATTCTGGAGAATGCTGGTTGTACTACATTACAGGCCGGCAGTGGTTACGAAGCTCTTGCCGCAATCCGGGAACACTGCGAGCGGCTGGATCTGTTGCTGACGGACATCGTCATGCCCGGGGACATGTCGGGCCTTATGCTGGCAGAGCAAGCAAGCCGAATTTGTCCCGGTCTTAGGGTGATGCTGATGACTGGTTACGCAGACACACAGAGAGGCCTCAGCAAGCATACGGTTTTGAAAAAGCCATTTAAACAGGACGACCTTGTCTTGGCGGTCAAGGCCGCGATTGGCGGCTAATGTGCGAAGTGCCGCGCAACCTTGCCGCTAAATCAGTCCTTTCGGTGCGAGTGATGAACCTATCACCCCACCGACGAAGGCATCCCCGCCGTCGTCGGTGCCGACCCCGGCGGCGCCTTCATAACCACGAACCCTGCCTGTTCCAGATGCCGCACCAACCGCTCGGCGGTGATCCTGGCCATCAACTGGCCAGCATCGTGAACCCGCCGGCGGCCATCGTATTGCAGCGCGAACGTCAGGGCGTCGGCAACTCTGTCTCAGTTGCAGGACGCAATGGGGGCGTATCTGTCATCTAGCAAGCGTAGCAGACACGACACGAACATATCAAGAACTTCGGCGGTTGGAAGCGAGCGTGTGGCGCTGGCGTGGCAAATTAACCGATCGCTAACCTTCAAACGATAGTATGGCCTGGCCGGCTGTGGTTCCGCCCACGGGCAACATCTTCCAATAAGGCGCACCCCTTTTGCCAGGGTGCGCCGATTGCAAAAAAAAGACGCCGCGCGGTCGGGGCAGGGGCGCCTGAGGGACAGGCATTGAACCGCCTGCCGGACGCGATGTTACACCATCATGCGGCTAGAGAAAACGGTCGCAAGCGCGGCACTTATCGGCTCGGCAACGGATGGTCCGCCGCTCGCTTCAGCTCCGCGAGTGCCTCGGCCCACACAGCGGCGCCGGTCTGGTCGCAGATGGGGGCCCAGTAGCCGGACAGGCTTGGGACGCTGAAACGCTCCGCGACCGCCTTGGCCTGGTCATCGCCTGGCAGAATTCGCTGGGCGAGTAGCCAATCCATAATTGCGCCGTCGCGGGCAAGCTGGCGCATCATGCCGTCCACCCGCCCGACAATCGCCTGCACCCCGGATCGGCCCTGACGACGGCCATGGCGGCGGTGTCGATCGCGGCGGTCAGACGGTCATGCTCGGATTCGGCAGCGGCCGGCGAGGCGCGGATTGTGTCGCGGTGGGCAAGGGCGGCGGTCAGATGTTCGGCCGTTGCGTAAAGCTTCTCAGCCAGATCCGGCGGTGGCGGTGGCGCATCGCCCAGCTCCGGCGGCAGACCGCTCATGCGGCGGCGAACGATCTTACGCGGGCAGGCGGCGGCGATGTCAGTGCCGGTTGCGTCTACGGCAGCACGGGCTTCGATGGCGGAGGTTGTCGCTGCGTCTTCATCCGCGGTCAGCTTTGCGATGTCGGCGAGGATGGCGGCCAATTCGGCCTGCAGCTCGGCCAGGGCGGCACGATGAGGCGACGGTTGCCGGGCCATCACTTCGCCCCTCCCGGAAGGGGCATAGCGGGATCTGCCAGCAAGTCGTCAATAACTGTCGCCCAGGGGGAAGACGCGCGAGCTGCCCGGTTCTGCCGTTCTTGGTGGTCGTGAAAGGGAGCTAAGACGTCGCGAACCGGCTGCGGTACGTGTTGTTCGAGGTTGCCCCAGATTCGGTGCGTTTGAAGCCATGCAAGTGTTGCGCCCGCCTTGATCAAGGTCATCATCGCCGCCTCACCGTCGGCGACAGCCTTTGCTACGACTTCGCCGGCTTCATCGACGATGACGGCGCGAGCAGCGCGCCTGGCGCGTTCGGTGGTGTAGTCGTACGGCATCAAAGCGCTCCAGAGCGACGCGCAGTTCTTCGCAGACCTGCTTTCGATCGGACAGAATGTCTTCTGCAAGGGCCAAGCGTGCTTTCAGGTCGCGAGAAGAATCGGTCTCCTAAGTGTCTGTCCGGGATCAAAGCGAGTCATCGGAGTCGTTTGGGCGTGAGGGGTTGACCGGCTCGAATCGAGTATGAGTCTCTGCGCAGCACCGATTCACGCGGTGCATAATGTGGACCCGAGAGACCCGTCGCCGACACGACCGTAAGGGCCTGCGTTATACGCACGATCTGACGGACGAAGAATGGGCCGAGGTCGAACCGCTGATACCGCCGGCCAAACCAGGTGGGAACAAACGAACGGTCAACATTCGTGAGATCGTCAATGGTCTCATGTATATCCTTGGCTCAGGATGCCAATGGCGTGATATTCCCGAAGGATCTGCCTCCGCGTAGCACGATCCATGATTATCTCGATCGGTGGGATTATGATGGGACGTTGGATGACATCCATCACGCGCTCTATGTGCAATGCCGCGAATTGGCGGAGCGTCAGGCCAGTCCAACCGCTGCCGTGATTGACAGTCAAAGCGTGAAAAGCGCGGAAAAAGGGGGGCCTGCATCGATCCGCATGGCTATGACGCGGGGAAGAAAATCAAGGGCAAGAAACGGCATATCCTCGTCGATACAACAGGCTTGTTGATGCATGCGATCGTGCATGCGGCTGATATTCAGGACCGCGACGGCGGTGCTATGCTGATGGCCACGTTGTTTGGGTTGTATCCATTTCTTCTGAAGCTTTATGCCGATGGTGGATATCAAGGGTCCGGCTTTCGCAACGCGGTGAAAGCCACCATGGCCCAACTCAACGTCGAGATCGTGAAACGGTCGGACCAGGCAAAGGGGTTCATGGTGCTGCCGAAACGATGGGTCGTGGAACGAACCTTCGCATGGCTCAATCGGTGTCGCCGTCTGGCCAAGGACTGGGAATGTCTGAACCGAAAAGCCCGCGCCTTCCTGGTGCTCGCATCTGTGCGCCTCATGCTGCGTCGACTTGCCAGATCAATGGGATGATCCCGGACAAACTCTCAGCCAGAACTTGATCTTCGATCTGAATAAGCACCTGCTGAGGGGTGGATCTGCCGGCCCGTGCCAGCAGCTGCTCTGCAGCGCTTTGGGGACGGTCCCTAATTGCAGCCTCGATCTCCGCAATCGTGGCCCAGCTTTTCTGAACATCCTGAACTGCAAGTTCGTAGGCTGCCTCAGTCTGTTTGCGCTCATCAGCCCGGTCGCGAACGGCCTGGACGGCGGCTACGAGAGCCGCGCGGGCTGCGGTGGGGGTTTTTGGCATCAGAAAGCGCCGCGCTGCTTCAGCCGGCCGGCGTTCGGAAAGCGTTTGGCGAATTCGGCTTCGGATGCCGCGTCGGTCGCGATCCGGCGGGGGTGCACCGACTTGCGGGTTGCCATCGCGAATGCTGATTTCGCCGCTGCGGCTGAGTTCTGGAGACCCGTGGTTGCGATGCCCAGGCGTTTCAGCGCCTCGGCATACACGTCGAATTCGGAGTCCATTGCCAGGACCGTTCCAACGACTGGGGCCTCGGCTGCCCTGATCCGCTGCATTTCTCTAATGGTGTCATTCATTGCGTTAAATTCATTCTAATTGAGTAAAAAGGTGCCGGCCACGGGCCACCCAACCCTGCCGGCGTTCGGTCTCTTTGGCCGCAGCGCGAGTTCCGACAAATGCGCTGTCATGGGGACGCCAAGTCCCATGATTCGAATGGTCTGCCGGCCACCAAGGACTTTGCCCCGCGCCGGCATTGCGAATTTTGGCCAGCATCGCACTGCTGATCGCGCCCGGCAGCGTGGTGCATGGATCCGCGGTTTGTACGCAACGACGCCATCCTGTCTTAGGATCAGACGATGCGGACATAGCTCGGGCGTCCGAACTCGAGCCTGCAGTTCAGGACATTGACCGCCACGCTGACTTCAGTCGCCCAACGTTCGTCTATACGTGAGCGCAGGCCGTCACCGATCACCTGTTTCCATCGTCCGATCGCCGCTTCGACTCTGGCGCGTTTGTTGTAGCCGGACGCTTGCTGCCAGCCCATGCGACCTCGCTCGTCGATACACTGGAGGTGGCGGTCGCGTTGCGTTGGATCAGTGCCCGCTTGCTCGCTCAGCACCGCTGTGCAGCGCAGCGGCACGATTACCGTCGCGTCGGGATGACGTTCGGCGACATCGGCGTAAACACCATCCTGGTTATAGGCACCATCGGCGGTCAGCGAGGCCAGCGAGCCGGTGATCTGATCGAATAACGGGCCAATTTCAGCCGCATCGTCGACCTCCTTACCGGTCAGCGCTGCCGCCACGATCCGACCGCTGGCGGCATCCACGCCGAGGTGCAGCTTACGCCACGCCCGCCGCCTTCTGGTGCCATGTTTCTCGACCAACCATTCGCCCGCACCGCACAACTTCAGGCCGGTGCTATCCACCAGCAAATGCAGGGGTGGTATGTCGTCGGCCTCGCCGATGTCGCACAACTGGGGCGGCGGCACGGCCAGCGTCGATGAACGACGGCTGAGTGTCGTGTGGTCCGGCACGCGCAGCGTCAGGCCGAGCAGGCTGATGATCGAACCAATCAGTCCTTCAGCTTGGCGATAGGCAAGACGGAACACAGCGCGCAAGGTCAGCGCCGTCAGGATCGCCAGCGGCGAATAAAACGGTTGGCCGCCTCGCGTTGTGCGTGGCGCTGCCGTCCACGCCGCGACCGCTTCGTCGGTAAACCACACGGTCAAGCTGCCACGCTGACGCAACCCGGCCTCGTAGGTAGGCCAGTTGGTGACCTTGTACTGCTGGCGCGGGATGTGGCGGCGGCGATCCTGGTTGAGCTTGAACGGCAAGGCGAAGATCCCGAGATCAAAGAGAGATGCATTCTCGTACGCCGGACCCGTTCGGATCGCCAATGGGGGATCCATGCACCACGCTGAGATTGGCCTGACAGGGCGCAACCGGTTACGGCCAACGGTCGTTGGTAGAACGACAATGGGCCGCTACAAGGTGCTGATTGGCCCGCGTCTGCACGCCCGCGGCTTTGCGGTTCAGCAGACTGAGGCGGCCATCGACGCGGCGGTGCTGAACCGGATGTTGGCGGCCGGACGCCCAAACTCTGTCCGTTCCCAGCCGGTCATCGGATAGCAGATTGGGGTTCGGGGTAATCTCACCTCCGTGTGGCAGTGCACCTACGCCGCGCGATGACAATGAGGGTAAGCGAACGTGCCGTCTGATTAGCGGAAAAACGGGAAGCTCAAGTTCAACGTCGCGCCAGGCTGTGCATAGTAACCACGCGGCATAACCACGACTGGAGGCGCGCTATAGTAGACGTCAGGCCGGAGACGGTAGTCGTGGTGATGTTCGTGCTCCCGCCATCCGTCGTCGCGTGCACGCTGCTGCCATCCATCATGACGTTTATGCTCCCGCCATCCGTCGTGGCGCTGGTCCTCCTGCCCGTAGGCAGGACTGACCAGCGCCCCATCTACGGCGGCGAGGAGCATCAGGCACACGGTCAGGCCGGCCGTTCGCAAGAACCTATTCATGGCTCTGCCTTACCCGTGTCTGACGGGCTTGCCACGATGGGCATCGTCGCGGAAGATCTGATCTGCTGTCTTCTTCTGGCCGTCGGACATTGTATCGTAGAGCGCCTGGAAGGCGGAGACGAGCTTCTGCATATTCTGTGCATGGCTCATCGTAACCTGGGCGTACAACTGCATGTTCTCGGGCGCCGTCATGTTGGACATCGTGTTCGTGCGCTGGGCAAATGCTTGGTCCATCTCTCGCGCATTCTCGCGCATCATCTGGGCAAATCCGTCCCACTGTGACTGTTGGGTTGGCGTTATGAGCAGCGTGGCGTGCATGGCCTTGATTCGCTGCTCGATGGTCGTTACCTCTTCACGATCGGCCGACTTCGCCAAGGCCATTGCGGGCAAGTCGATTACTGTCGGATCGCCTACTGCAGGCCGAGCCGCGATGGCAGCGAAGCCATTAAATCCAATGACAGCAGAGGCCACAATGATTGAATTTCGGACCGCATGGCGCATGATATGACCTTGTATCTAAATTGTTTGATAATCGTTGTGATTTAGACGGATTATGGCGGCCTGAAGATGTTCCGCCGGCAGTGCCGTCGCGCTGCGCGGCGGTCGGCGATCGCGAGCGACGCTAGATCTCAGCCACGGCCGGCAAAAGATCGCGGACGAACCCGGCTATACAGACGAATGCAGCGACGGATCCGAGGAAGCGTTTCCACACGGGGTGACCCGCATAATGGCGTTCAGCGCCAGACGGGGCGGCCCAGATTTACGTCATGCCCGTTCGTCGCTGCGCCGCCAACTGCGCCTGCAGCGCCACCGATCGCGGCACCCACCAATGGTGACCCGCCGGTCAAGGCGGCAATTCCCGCGCCGCCCGCCGCTCCGAGCAGACCGCCGGATGCCGCGCGATCGCCTTGGCTGTAACCGCATCCCGCTAGGCCGACTGCCACAGTGAGGCCGCATAGGCTGGCGGTAATGGCTTTTCGCATTCTGCCCTCTTAATGCTTAATCGCATCATCCTTGAACGCTCGTCACCTGCTTACGCAACGAAAATCGTTCGAGACGCATGCGAATGTTCTGTCGCGAGTCCGAAGCGGCATCATTGCACCAGCCGCTGGAAAGTTTTGCCTGTTGTTTTGCAGGTGCATCCGGTTGAACGCACCATCGCGCTCAGGGACGACCACGTCGTGGCCAAATTTTGCCGCCGGCCGAGGTTTGTTGCACGGACCCGAAAGCTGGCGCTGCTGGCTGGGTGATGTGGGAGGAGGATCCCTCTTCTGATCCAAGATTGCCACCATGCCGTTCAAGGCCAAAGGGCGTTGGTGCACTTCCAGACGGAGGGCGAGATGGCCCCAAACCCCAAGCTGCTATGCGATGACCGGCTGGCGACGGACAGAATCCGGGCGTCCGGCCGCCAGCATCCGGTTCAGCACCGCCACGCCGATGGCAGCCTCGGTCTGCTGGGCCGCAAAGCCGCGGGCTCGCAGCCGTGGTCCGATCAGCGACTTGTAGCGACCCATTGTCGTTTCTACTAAGGACCGTTGGCCGTAACCGGTCGCGACCTGCCAAGCCAGGCGGCCTTGTTCCGCGATCATCGCCAGATGGCGATCACGCTGTGTCGGCGGACCCGGTTCGCCGCTGGGGACAGCCGTCGAGCGCGGTGGGATCACCACCTCGATGTCCATCGCCGTGCGCGGCGATCGTCTGGTAGGTGGGAGCGCCATCATACGCACCATCCGCTGTCACCTGGCCAATCGGATCGTCAATCTGATCGAGCAGCGGGCCGACCTGGGACGGATCGTCGGCATCTTGATCGGTCAGCGTCTGCGCCACGATCATGCCGCTGGCAGCATCGACCGCCAGATGCAGCTTGCGCCATGTCCGGCGCGACTTCGCGCCATGTTTCGCCTCCAGCCATTGACCCGCTCCGTAGACCTGCAAGCCCGTGCTGTCGATCAACACGTGCAACGGACCGGGCGGCACCGATGCCGGCTGGATCACCGGCAACGTCACCGCCCGGCGGCTGACCGTGGTGTGGTCCGGCGCTGAGAGCGTCAGGCCCATCAACGTCAGCACCGATGTCATCAGGCCCTCGGTCTGCCGCAACGCCAGCTTGAACGCCGTGCGCAGCATCAGGCTGGTCTGGATGGCCGCGTCCGTATACCGAGCCTGCCCGCCCGGCCCAGTGGTCTGCCAGCATTCCAGCGCTGCGTCCTCGATCCACAACGTCAGGCTGCCCCGCCGGCGCAGGCCCGCTTCGTAGGCCGGCCAGTTCTGCACCTTGAACGCCATCTTCGGGATGTGGTGACGGCGAGTCGGCGTTGTGTTTGTGCGGCATCGGGATCATCAGAACCAGAAGAGGGAAGACCATCCTACCACCCCTGGACCGGCCAAGTGCACCAACGCCCCGCCAAACGCCTGCTCCGCAAGCTCTTGAAGAAGCAGGGGCGAGTGCCTCGTGTACTGATCACCGACATGCTGAAAAGCCACGCTGCGGCCAAGCGGGAGATCATGCCTGGGGTCGAGCACCGTCAGCATAAGCGCCTTAACAATCGCGCGGAAAATTCCCACCAACCCACCCGACGACGCCAAGCAGTCATGAAGCGCTTCAAGTCGCCGCGGCAGGTGCAGCAACTCCTGTCTATCCATGATCAGGTTGCTAACGTTTTCTCCCGCCGCTCCAACCACGAGAGCGCATCGAAGTTTCGTATCGCCCGCAACCAAGCATTCACCACATGGGCCGAAGTCACCGGCGTGGCGACGGCTGCGTAATCTCCCTGTCGATCGCTGTCGTCCAATCGGTCGTGGCTTTTCCCAATTCCGTCGCAACAAGTTGACGGTGCCAGCGGGGCCAGTATCGCCCATTCGGCGTCCGTTAGGTCACTTGGATAGCGCAAGTCATTGTGGTCATGTTCGGCTCGGGTCTCGGGGGTCCACATCGATCAGTCCAGGGGGTGAGGAGTTTAACCCGCTAAATTCGCTAGGGGATCCGATTTTCAAGCCCTTGCGGCCGC
>CAWBPF010000033.1:0-100058 GCA_963790515.1 uncultured Alphaproteobacteria bacterium
AGCACACGCTTGATAAGCGTGGGGTCGGAGGTTCACTTTCTCCCTGGCCCACCAATGTCGTCCTGGCTTGTCCGGACGCGTTTGCGGCGGGTGATGCCTGGAACGGATGGTGCTTGGGACTGGTGGTGTGCAAAACCGGATGGGGTGCGAGGCCGGGTGACACCGAGCGGATGATCCTGGGCTGAGTTGGTGAGAATCGATTGTTGGGGGCGTAGCTCAGCTGGGAGAGCACCTGCTTTGCAAGCAGGGGGTCGTCGGTTCGATCCCGATTGTCTCCACCACCCGCTGCTCCCTGCAAGCTGCCTGCCAGCCCGATGTTCCGGCCAGCCGATTCGCCGGTGGCGAGCGCTAGCGGCGTTGGCAAGCGCTGGCAAGCGCCGGCACGGGTCAGTGCGGTTGGGCGTCAATGCGATTAGGGAGCAGGGACAACCTTGGATGGGAACAGTGTATCGCGGAATGTCCGAATTCGGTGTGATCATGTGTCTGGGCATAGCGTCCTGGATGTGGGATCGCGCCGTTTACGGCCGCTGTTGTGGTCGTGTTGTTCTTTGGAAATGTGAATCAGGTTCTGGTGCGTCTCTGGGCGCGTGTGATCAGCTGGTCCGTATGGACTGGTGGCGATCCCGTTGTCCGATCGGTTGTCTGACCGGGAAGGGCTGTCCGCTTGCTTGCATGATTGGCAAGGGGGTTCGGGACAAGCGCCCCAACGGTTGGACGGCGAGGGTTCAGAGGCGTTGTGAACGATTTGTCGGATGGATCCCGGCGGTGTGCGCGAGCAATGAGCTGGCGGTTTGTCCGGAAGGATCGTGTTGTGTGCGGAAAACACAATATTTCCAGGATCGTCTTTGGGCCGGCCTCAATCCGGCCTGAGGATGGTTTCTGTGCATGGTGAGGCGCGTCCTTCGGGGGCGTGTCCGGGATATCGAGTATAAGAAGGGCATTCGGTGGATGCCTTGGCACCAGGAGGCGATGAAGGACGTGGCACGCTGCGAAAAGCCACGGGGAGCCGCGAGCAGGCGTTGATCCGTGGATATCCGAATGGGGCAACCCACCCGCAAGGGTATCGTCACATGAATACATAGTGTGACGAGGCAAACCCGGGGAACTGAAACATCTCAGTACCTGGAGGAAAAGACATCAACAGAGATTCCGCTAGTAGTGGCGAGCGAACGCGGAACAGGCCAGTGGTCATTCGGAAGATAAGCAGAACGGTCTGGAAAGTCCGGCCATAGCGGGTGATAGCCCCGTATGCGTAAAGTGTCGAAGATCCTTGAGTAAGGCGGGACACGTGAAATCCTGTCTGAACATGGGGGGACCACCCTCCAAGCCTAAATACTCCCTGGTGACCGATAGCGAACAAGTACCGTGAGGGAAAGGTGAAAAGCACCCCTAAAGGGGAGTGAAAGAGACCTGAAACCGGATGCCTACAAGCAGTCGGAGCACCTTTTGGTGTGACGGCGTACCTTTTGTATAATGGGTCAGCGAGTTTCTGTTCGCGGCAAGCTTAAGCCGATAGGCGAAGGCGCAGCGAAAGCGAGTTTGAACAGGGCGTTCAGTCGCGGGCAGAAGACCCGAAACCGAGTGATCTAGCCATGGCCAGGCTGAAGGTGCGGTAACACGCACTGGAGGGCCGAACCCACGCCTGTTGAAAAAGTCGGGGATGAGCTGTGGCTAGGGGTGAAAGGCCAATCAAACTCGGAAATAGCTGGTTCTCCGCGAAATCTATTGAGGTAGATCGTCACGTGTTTACCCTCGGGGGTAGAGCACTGGATGGGCTAGGGGGGCCCAAAGCCTTACCAAACCTAACCAAACTCCGAATACCGGGAAGTATAGCGTGGCAGACAGACGGCGGGTGCTAAGGTCCGTCGTCGAGAGGGAAACAGCCCAGACCACCAGCTAAGGTCCCCAAATCGTGGCTAAGTGGGAAAGGATGTGGGAATTCCAAAACAACCAGGAGGTTGGCTTAGAAGCAGCCATCCTTTAAAGAAAGCGTAATAGCTCACTGGTCTAATTAAGAAATCCTGCGCCGAAGATGTAACGGGGCTAAAGCCACGTACCGAAGCTGTGGGTTCATGGTGTAGCAAGCATCGAGCGGTAGCGGAGCGTTCCGTAAGCCTGCGAAGCCATACCTGTGAGGGGTGGTGGAGGTATCGGAAGTGCGAATGCTGACATGAGTAGCGACAAACAGAGTGAGAAACTCTGTCGCCGAAAGTCCAAGGGTTCCTGCGCAAGGTTAATCCGCGCAGGGTGAGCCGGCCCCTAAGGCGAGGGCGAAAGCCGTAGTCGATGGGAACGGGGTTAACATTCCCCGGCCTGCTGGAAGTGACGAATGACGGACGTTGTGGGTCTTATCGGATTGCCGTGCGGCAAGTTGTTCCGGGAAATAGCTCCAGCGTATAGACCGTACCCGAAACCGACACAGGTGGACTGGTAGAGCATACCAAGGCGCTTGAGAGAACGATGCTGAAGGAACTAGGCAAATTGCTCGCGTAACTTCGGGATAAGCGAGACCCATTCCTGGGCAACCAGGGGTGGGTGGCACAAAGCAGGGGGTAGCGACTGTTTAGTAAAAACACAGGGCTCTGCGAAGTCGAGAGACGACGTATAGGGTCTGACGCCTGCCCGGTGCCGGAAGGTTAAGAGGAGATGTGCAAGCATCGAATTGAAGCCCCGGTAAACGGCGGCCGTAACTATAACGGTCCTAAGGTAGCGAAATTCCTTGTCGGGTAAGTTCCGACCTGCACGAATGGCGTAACGACTTCCCCACTGTCTCCAGCATCGGCTCAGCGAAATTGAATTCCCCGTGAAGATGCGGGGTACCCGCGGTCAGACGGAAAGACCCTATGAACCTTTACTGCAGCTTTGCAGTGGCATTAGGAGAGAGCTGTGTAGGATAGGTGGGAGGCTTTGAAGCCTGGGCGCTAGCCTGGGTGGAGCCAACCTTGAAATACCACCCTGAGCTCTTCTGATGTCTAACCGAGACCGGTCAGCCCGGTCCGGGACCCTGCATGGTGGGCAGTTTGACTGGGGCGGTCGCCTCCTAAAGTGTAACGGAGGCGCGCGATGGTGGGCTCAGGCCGGTCGGACATCGGCTGCTGAGTGCAATGGCACAAGCCCGCCTGACTGCGAGAGTGACAGCTCGAGCAGAGACGAAAGTCGGCCATAGTGATCCGGTGGTCCCGCGTGGAAGGGCCATCGCTCAACGGATAAAAGGTCACTCTAGGGATAACAGGCTGATCTCCCCCAAGAGTCCACATCGACGGGGAGGTTTGGCACCTCGATGTCGGCTCATCACATCCTGGGGCTGGAGCAGGTCCCAAGGGTTCGGCTGTTCGCCGATTAAAGTGGTACGTGAGCTGGGTTTAGAACGTCGTGAGACAGTTCGGTCCCTATCTGCCGTGGGTGAAGGAGATTTGAGAGGATTTGTCCCTAGTACGAGAGGACCGGGATGAACATACCTCTGGTGCACCAGTTGTCACGCCAGTGGCACCGCTGGGTAGCTATGTATGGACAAGATAACCGCTGAAAGCATCTAAGCGGGAAACTTACCTCAAAACGAGATCTCCCTGAGGGCCGTGATAGACCATCACGTTGATAGGCCAGATGTATACGGACGGTAACGTCCTCAGCTAACTGGTCCTAATCGCCCGATCGGCTCGATACCGTATGGCCAAACGGCCATACACCATGCATGGAAATCATCCCCAGAGCCGCCGGCTCACACCGGCGGGCAGGGATGATGCCACACACAGACGACGCCGCACACAACAGCACACCCAACCAGAACCTCGATCCCACCCTGCCAGCGAAAGGGTGGATTGGACGACCTGGTGGCTATGGCGGGGAGCCTGCACCCGATCCCATCCCGAACTCGGCCGTGAAAATCCCCAGCGCCCATGGTACTGTGTCTTAAGGCACGGGAGAGTAGGTCGCCGCCAGGTCTTCCAATCCACCCCCAACCCCACAACCCCCCATCCGCCGCACACGGCCCATGGGGGGCGTCGTCGGGGGATCATGACGTTACCAACGCGGGGTGGAGCAGCCCGGTAGCTCGTCAGGCTCATAACCTGAAGGTCATAGGTTCAAATCCTATCCCCGCAACCAAGGATTGTCCCCATATATCAATGCATTGGCCCGCCTGCCCGGCGGGCTTTGGGCTGTTCGGGGCAAAGGCGATGGAAGCAGGGCGGCGGTTCGCCGCAGTGGCCGATGGTCGTCCTCAGATGTCGCATCGGCCTTCCCCCCCTCGCTGCTCGGCACCGGCATCGCCGTTGGTAACTCCCGGTGGTGCGCCATGCGCTGTTATGGCAATCGCCCAGTGAACGGCGTTGCGCTTGCGGTGGATCTTTCCTGCAAGGCACAGTCTCGCTCGCATTTCGCGACATTGCGGCGTCGCCCTGTCCAGCGAGCCAAACCCGCAAGTCCCTCGACGCGGTCCGTCACCCACCCAAGCAGAATCAGCACGGCCTCCCAGTCCTGCGGATGTTATGGTCCGCAAAAGAAACGACGTCCCGATCAAGCGCCGAACACAATGCCCTCCCGCTGATACAGCTCGCGTATGAGACGAAGCACCAACACCAATTCCGGTGACCGATCACCCTTGCGGGTGCTCATGATGATCGGGGACACAGCCTGGACCGCATCCATCGGGCGGTAGGCGACATTGTCCCGGCGAAATCGCTCGATCGAGGCTGGGACAAGGCAGACGCCTGCCTCGGCCGCCACCAGGCCCAGCGCGGTCTGCAACTCCCGCACCTCATGAACCGCTGGCGGCTTCAACCCTGCCTCGCGGAACAGCGACAGCACCTGGTCGGCGTAGCTGGGGCGCGGCGCCTTCGGGTAGACAATTAATGGCTCGGTTGCGAGGTCTGCCAAAATGCAGTGCCTTGCGCCGCGTCAGCGCGGGCTGGTTGGCCGGAACCGCGGCAATGAGCTTTTCGTTGCGTAGCAGCTGGCGGTCCAGCGCCGGGTCATCGAGCGGGATCCGCCCGAAGCCGACATCGATGCGCCCTTCCTTAAGCGCCGCAATCTGCTCCATGCTGGTGAGTTCAAGCAGCGTGAGTTCCACGCCCGGGCGCGCTGACCGATAGCCGCGGATTACCTCCGGCAGCTTGCCGTACAGCGTTGATGCGACGAACCCCATGGCGAAACGGCCACGGTCCGCTGCATGCAGGCGACCCACCATCGCCTTCATCTCATCGACGCGTTCGAGTACCTGAACCGCTTGTTCGTAGAATAGTCGTCCGGCCTCGGTCAGTCGCAGCGGCCGGCTGCCGGCTTCGATAAGATCGATGCCAAGTTCATCCTCCAGCTGCTGCACCTGCCGGCTTAGCGGCGGCTGGGCGATATGCAGTTTCTCCGCCGCCCTGGTAAAATTGTGCTCGCGGGCGACGGCGACGAAATAGCGAAGGTGCCGCAGCTCCACCGCCATACCTCCCGGGTATTATTACAACCAATTTAGTCTTGGACCGATGGGTTGAGAAGGTGTGATGTCGGAAGCGCCGGAGGAAACAACCTCCGAAGTATCGTTGGAGGAACCGAATGCTCCATACCGTCCAAAACACGCTTGATACGGCCTTGGTGGATGACGCCGCAGCAGGCGCCTACCAGGTTGCCCGGGATATCTTCACCGACCCGGAGATCTTCGAGCTTGAGATGAAACATATTTTCGAGGGCAACTGGATCTACCTGGCCCACGAGAGTCAGATCCCGAATGTCAACGACTACTTCACGACCACGATGGGTCGGCAGCCGATCTTCATCGCCCGTGACAAGGAAGGTGTGCTGAACGCCTTCATCAACGCCTGCAGCCACCGCGGCGCGATGTTGTGCCGCCACAAGCGGGCAAACAAGACCAGCTATACCTGTCCGTTCCACGGCTGGACTTTCAACAACGCCGGCAAGTTGATCGCAGTGAAGGATCCGCGCGGCGCCGGATACCCGGAGAACTTCAACAAGGATGGTTCGCACGACCTCACCAAGGTCGCGCGGTTCGAGGCCTACCGTGGGTTTCTGTTCGGCAGCCTTAACCCGGATGTGCTGCCGTTGGTCGAGCATCTTGGCGAAGCGGCGAAGATCATCGACCTGATCGTCGATCAGTCACCGGAGGGTCTCGAGGTACTGCGCGGCGCCTCGACCTATGTTTATGACGGCAACTGGAAGCTGCAGACAGAGAATGGGGCTGACGGTTATCACGTCAGCGCGGTGCACTGGAATTATGCCGCCACCACCAAGCATCGCAAGCAGGCCGAGGCGGTCGACAATGTGCGGGCGATGGATGCTGGCGGCTGGGCCAAGAGCGGTGGCGGGTTTTATTCGTTTGAGCACGGTCATCTGCTGCTTTGGACCAACTGGGCCAATCCGGAGGACCGGCCGAACTGGGATCGCCGCGGCGAACTGGCCGACCGTTATGGTCAGGCGCGAGCGGATTGGATGGTGCAGCGGTCGCGCAACCTGTGCCTGTATCCGAATGTCTATCTTATGGATCAGTTCAGTTCGCAGATCCGCACCTATCGACCGATCAGCGTCGATAAGACCGAGGTGACGATCTACTGCATCGCGCCGAAAGGCGAAGACCCGGAGGCCCGCACCCGCCGTATCCGCCAATACGAGGATTTCTTCAACGCCAGCGGCATGGCAACGCCGGACGACCTGGAGGAATTTCGCGCCTGCCAGATGTCCTACATGGGCCGAGCGGCACGCTGGAACGACATGAGCCGCGGCGCGCAGCATTGGATCGAGGGGGCCGACGAGGCGGCAGGGGCGATCGGCCTGAAGCCATTGCTGAGCGGCGCGCGCACCGAGGATGAAGGCCTGTTCGTCGTCCAGCACAAATACTGGCAGCAGACGATGCAGGCGGCGCTGGCCGCAGAAACCGCACCCAAGGCGTAGGAGCAAGCACGATGTCCACGCTTTCGATCGAAGATGATCCGCCAGTTCCTGTATCAGGAAGCCCGCCTGCTGGACGATAAGGAGTGGGACGCCTGGCTGGCCTGCTATGCGCCCGACGCGGAGTTCTGGATGCCGTCGTGGGACGATGACGAAACTCTGGTCGAGCGATCCGCAAACCGAAATCTCGTTGATCTACTACGGCCATCGTGGCGGCCTGGAAGACCGCGTGTTCCGCATCAAGACCGACCGGTCGAGCGCCACCAGCCTGCCGGAGCCGCGGACGTCGCATAACATCAGCAACGTCGAGATCCTGGAGCAGACCGGCGGCACGTGCCGGCTGCGCTTCAACTGGGTTACGTTCAGTTTTCGCTACAAGACAGTGGACACTTATTTCGGTACCTCGTTCTATACTTTGGACACCACGTGGCGCCCAGCCATTGATCAAGCAAAAGAAAGTCGTCCTGAAGAACGACTATATCCACCATGTGATTGACATCTACCACATCTGAAGCGGCGGGAGGCTACACCGATGGCTCATGATATCGCAGCTAATTCTGGCGACGGAGTCACCCGCTTGATGGCAAGCGCTGGCATCTCCGGGCACCGCATATTAGGGCGGGCGGCACGTCGATGACCTATCCAGGACGCTTTGCCGGGAAAGTCGCGGTTGTCACCGGCGCAGCCCAGGGCATCGGACACGCTGTCGCGCGGCGCGTCGCTCGTGAAGGCGGGCGCGTCGCGCTGGTCGATCGTTCCGAAATCGTGCATGAGGTCGGGCGGGAAACTGAGAACGGCATCGCAATCATAGCCGATCTTGAGACCTTCGAGGGAGCAACCGCGGCGATTGACGCCACGCTGGCCCGCTTCGGTCGGATCGACATCCTGATCAACAATGTCGGCGGCACAATCTGGGCAAAACCCTATGCCGCGTATGACCCGGCGCAGATTGAAGCCGAAGTCCGGCGCTCGTTGTTTCCGACATTGTGGTGCTGCCGAGCGGTGCTCCCGGCGATGATGCGTAGCGGCGGCGGGGCAATCGTGAACGTGTCCTCGGTCGCCACGCGTGGCATCAACCGGGTGCCCTATGCCGCGGCGAAAGGCGGTGTGAATGCGATCACCGCGTGCCTGGCTATGGAATACGCCGAACATGGTATCCGGGTCTGCGGTGTCGCGCCTGGCGGCACGGACGCTCCACCGCGGCGGATTCCACGCAACGCCGTCCCGCCCACTGAGCAAGAAGTCCAGTGGTACCAGCAGATTGTCGACCAGACAATCTCGTCCAGCCTGATGAAACGATACGGCACCACGGAGGAGCAGGCCGCGGCGATCCTGTTCCTGGCCTCTGACGAGGCTTCCTACATCACCGGCGTCACCCTGCCCGTCGCGGGCGGGGACCTTGGCTAAAGAAACCAAAATCACGGAGGACATAAAATGAGCGAATCCCTGTTGAATACACAGGAAGTCAAGGATCTGCTGGCCAAGGTCAGCGGCCTGACCAACGACGCCGGCAACCCGCGCCTGAAGCGCATCATCCATCGCGTGGTCTCCGACATGTTCCGCACGATCGAGGATTTCGATGTCCAGCCCGACGAGTTCTGGTCTGCCGTCAGCTACATCACCGCGCTTGGCCAGGCGAACGAGGCCGGCTTGCTGGTCCCGGGCCTCGGTATCGAAACGTTCCTTGACCTGCGCATGGACGAGGCGGAGCGCAAGGCTGGCATCGAAGGCGGCACGCCGCGCACGATCGAAGGCCCGCTGTATGTCGCGGGTGCGCCGCTGTCGAAGGGCGAGGCACGCCTGGACGACGGCACCGAACAGGGCGAGGTGCTGTTCATGGACGGCCAGGTCCGCGACGTGAACGGCAAGCCGGTGGCCGGCGCGATCGTCGATGTCTGGCACGCCAACACGCTGGGCGGCTACTCGTTCTTCGACCCGTCGCAGCCGAAGTTCAACCTGCGCCGCCGGATCGAAACCGACGCCGAGGGCCGCTACACGCTTCCGTTCGCTGCTGCCCTCCGGCTATGCCTGCCCGCCGGACGGCCAGACGCAGAAGCTGCTTGATCAACTTGGCCGCCACGGCAATCGCCCGGCGCATATCCATTTCTTCGTTTCTGCGCCGAACTACCGGAAGCTGACGACGCAGATCAACATCGACGGCGATGCCTATCTGCACGACGATTTCGCCTTCGCCACCCGCGACGGCCTGATCCCGCAAGTGCGCCGTTCGACTGATCCCGCGGCGATCCGCGCCCGTGGCCTGAACGCACCCTTCGCGGAGATCACCTTCGATTTCGTGCTGCACCCCGAAAGCGCGGCGGTGCCAAGCGCGATCGTGACCCGCGCACACGCCGAAGCCGCCTGAAAACCTCCCGGCCGCTGAGCAAGCGGCCGGGTATCCCGCGGTATCTTTATCGACGTCGAAACGACGCCCGCAAACCATTTCTTCCGGAGCCAGATCATGCCGGCCTCAACTATCTCCATTCGCACTGATCTGCGGCGGGATCTGACGATCAAAGAGATCAAGAGCACGATCGTCGATGTGCCGACGGTCCGGAAGCACAAGCTGTCGTCGCTGTCGGTCACTGCGCAAAGCTACGTCATCGTCGAGCTTCGCCTGGCCAATGGCGTCGATCGGTATTGGCGAAGCGGCAACGCTCGGCGGCCCGCGCTGGAGCGAGGAAAGCGTCGAGAGCATCAAGGCAACGATCGATACTTATCTCGCGCCCGCGCTGATCGGTTCGGCGGCGGACCGCTTCGAGCCGCCGCGGGCTCCGCATGGACGAAGCTGCGAAGCGCAACAACGCCGCCAAGGCGCGCGATCGAAAGCGCGTTGTTCGATGCCGTCGGCAAGACGCTCGATGTTCCCGCCGTGCAGCTGCTCGGCGGCGTGGTGCGCGAAGCGTGCCGGTGCTGTGGACGTTGGCGTCCGGCGATCCTGGTGCAGGAAATTGAGGAGGCGGAAAGAAAAATCGCTGCCCGACTGCACAACACTTTCAAGGTAAAGATTGGCGCCCAGGCCCCGACCGCCGACATGGCCCGCCTGCGTCGCCTGGCGGTCGCGCTGGACGGGCGGGCGACGCTGATCGTCGATGCCAACCAGGCGTGGGACGAAACGACGGCGCTGCGCTGCCTTCCCGTCCTTGGCTGAACTCGGCGTCGCGCTGGTCGAACAGCCGCTCCCGGCCTGGAACATTGCAGGGCATGGCTCGGCTGCGCGCCCGCTCCACGGTGCCGTTGATGGCCGATGAATGTGTGTTTTCGAGCCACGACATGCTGGATGTGGTGCGGGCCGGAGCGGCCGATGTGGTGTCACTGAAGCTGGTCAAGCATGGCGGCCTGCTGGCCACCCGCGATGTGGCGGCGGTGGCGCAGGCGGCGGGCATCGGACTTTATGGCGGCTGCCTGCTGGAAAGCTCCATCGGTGCTGCCGCGCATCTGCAGGTGTTCGCCGGGCTGCAGGATCTGGCCTGGGGCTGCGAGCATTTCGGTCCGCAGATCCTGACCGGCGACCTGGTGACTGAACCGCTGCGCTTCGCAGGATTTCCATATCCACCTGCCTTCCGGTCCAGGATTGGGCGTTACACTCGATCCGGCCCAACTGCGCCGCTACGCGCGGTGATGACGGCGGATTGTTCTACTTGCCAACCCAGTCTGACACGGTGCGTTCGCGAATGGTTTCACTAGCTGGATCGTTGCCAAGATAGCTGCGGCTGCTTCAGGCGCCGAACTGCACGTCGTACAGGCGCCGATACGCGCCGCCGGCCGCCAGCAGGTCCTCGTGCCGCCCCTGCTCGACCACCCCCCGGCCGTCGACGACCACGATCCGGTCGGCGTCGCGGATCGTCGCCAGCCGATGCGCGATGACCAGCGTCGTGCGGCCGACCGCCAGCTCCGCCAGCGATTGCTGGATCGCCCGCTCGGTCTCGCTGTCCAGCGCGCTGGTCGCCTCGTCCAGGATCAGGATCGGCGGGTTCTTCAGGAACATGCGCGCGATCGCGACACGCTGCCGCTGCCCGCCGGACAGCTTCACGCCGCGCTCGCCGATCACCGTGTCCAGCCCATCCGGCAGGTCCGCGATCATCGCCGCCAGCCGCGCGCGCTCCGCCGCCTCGATGATCTCCGCCTCGGTCGCGCCGAGCCGGCCGTAGGCGATGTTCTCGCGCAGCGTGCCGGCGAACAGGAACACGTCCTGCTGCACCACGCCGATCTGCCGCCGCAGCGAGCTGCAGCGTCATCGACCGGATGTCGATGCCGTCGATCGTGATGCGGCCCTGCCTGCATGTCATAGAACCGCGGCAGCAGGGCGCACAGCGTGCTCTTGCCGGCGCCGGAGGGGCCGACGAACGCCACCGTCTCGCCCGCCGCGATGTGCAGGCTCACGTCGCGCAGCACCGGCCGTCCCGGGTCATAGCCGAAGGTCACGTGCTCATACACGATGTCGCCAGCGAGCGGCGGGGCCGGGCGCGCGCCCGGCAGGTCCGCCAGCGCCGGTTCGGTGTCGATCAGCTCGCAGTACCGCCGGAAGCCGGCGATGCCCTTCGGGTAGGTTTCCAGCACGGCGCTGATCTTCTCGACCGGGCGGAAGAACACGCCGACCAGCAGCAGGAAGCCGACGAACCCGCCGGGCGAGAGCTGCGCCGTGCAGCACGAACCAGGTGCCCGCGACCATCACGATCATCTGCGTCGCTCGCATCGACAGGTAGGTCAGCGCCGTGCTCGCCGCCATCAGCCGGTAGCCCTGCAGCTTGGTCCGCCGGTAAGCCTCGTTGTCGCGGGCGAACAGGCGACGCTCATGCGCCTCGTTGGCGAAGGCCTGCACGACCCGCATGCCGCCGATGTTCTCCTCGACGCGCGCGTTGAAGGCGCCGATCCCGGCGAAGATCGCCCGGAAGTTCTGCGTCATGCGGTTGCCGTAGCGGGTCGCCAGGAACAGGATCGGCGGCACCACCAGCACCGTCAGCAGCGCCAGATCCACGTTGACGGTGAACATCAGCGCGAAGGCGCCGATGAATGTCATCACCGCGATGAACAGGTCCTCCGGCCCATGATGGGCGACCTCGCCGATATCCTCCAGATCCTTGGTCACGCGCGCGATCAGATGGCCGGTCTTCTGCTCGTCATAGAAGGAGAACGACAGGCGCTGCAGATGGTCGAAGGCCCGGCGGCGCATCTCCGTCTCCAGCGCGATGCCAAGCACATGGCCCCAATAGGTGACGATCGCCATCAGGCCGGTATTGAGCAGATACAAGCGCCACCAGACCGATGGCGGAGGCGCCGATCAGCCGCCAGTCGCGGCCGGGCAACAGCCGGTCGACGAACACGCTGACGGCAAGCGGGAAAGCCAGTTCCAGCAGCCCGGACAGCACCGCGCAGCCGAAGTCGACCATGAACAGTCGCCGGTGTGGCCGATAATAGCTGCGCGAAGCGGCGTAATGGGGACATGGAATGCGAACGTCGGGTGACGATCGGCGCCGGCCGATTACTCGGTCTCCTGTCCCACCGCTTCGATACGGGACGTGGCATTGGCCTGCCCGTCATCGATTTCGTCGCCGAACATGACGGTCCCGTCGCCAGGGTTCTGCGCCATCTCCGCCACGGTGAATTCGATTGCCGCGACAATATGGGCAAGATGCACGGTCGCAACCGATGCACCCGGAACAGGTGATCCCAGGAAGTGCTTGGATCGCCACGCCAGATCAACACCGTCCGGCACGCCGGCATGATCGAGCAGGACATCCAGCAGGATCGTTCCATCCGAGGACTGATGGGCTGCCGCGATCGATGTCAGGCGCAGAACGTCACCCGTGGTCAGCAGCAGACCGAACGCACCGCGTAAACCGACCATCCGGCGTCCGAACCACGCTGGAAGCAGGCCTGCTACCGTCTCGGGATCGGTGATCCGCGTCCATGTCATTGTCCGGTCCTTCCCATTGTGTGTGTGCTTTCGACGATATGATGATAACGACTGCGACAAAACTCTTTGTGACACGACGCTGAACTGCGTGACGTTGCGGCGGTTCCGCCGTTCGGACCGGCCGGCCGTCAGTGGTGCTGGCGGGCGTCGACGTTGCGCCAACGCCCATCATTCGTCACCCGGGCTGTCGCTTCCGGCCGCCGCGGCTCAAGCGTTTTCGCCGATAAAGCTTGTATAGGTCTTCACCAGTTCGGGCACCGAGGCGTCGAAGAAGCGCTGACCCTTCTCCGGTGTGGCAAGGCCAGGATTCGAACCGATCCGGCCGTCCGGAAAACGCCGGCGGTAGTCGGCGGGTCCATGGAACCGGCCGGTTGGCGCCCGCGGCGGGTCCAGCGTCACGTCCTTGATCGTGTCCGGCAGAACGTACTGCGTCACCGCGACCTCGCTGGCGGTGGCATGACTGCCTTCATCGTCGCCAAAGACCTCCTTACCGAGTTCATGCATTGTGCGACCGTCCCACCAGTTCGCCAGGCGGCATCTCAGTTCGTCGTCTCCGGGCCGGCCGAGGGCGCCTTCGAATTCGGCGTAAATTTCGGAAAAGGCCGCCTGTACGGTGGCAATATTTCCGCCATGGCCGTTGATGAAGAAGAAGCGGCGAAAGCCGTGACGGGCGAGCGACAGCACGTAGTCGTGGATGATTGTGATCAGGGTCGACGGCCTGACGGTCATCGATCCGGCAAAGCCCATGTGGTGAACGGCGATCCCGACGCCGATCGTCGGCCCGACCATGGCATTGGCCGCTTCGCCAACCGCCCGCGCAATGACCTCGGCGCAAATGGCATCTGTTCCGATCAAGCCGTTCGGCCCGTGCTGCTCTGTTGAGCCAATCGGCAGGATGATCCCGGTGGATTGCTTGAGGTAGGTTTCCACCTCCTGCCAGGTCTGGTGCTGTAACAGCATGTGCGTGATCTCCTTGGACCGCCGGGGACAACAGGGTCGCGGTGTTGTCGGTTGCTTGAACTCTACCTAAGACTTGGCACGGGCTTATGGTTTCACAACGCCTGGCGGCGCCGATGCGCCCAAAGCAGCATGATCAGGCCGGCGCACACCAGCCCAGGAATGCAGACGAACAGCATGATCCGGCCGGGCGGGAAGCCGAAACCCAGCAGCAGGCCCCCGAGGATTGGCCCGAGAATCCCGCCCATGCGGCCGACGCCCAGCGCCCAGCCAACACCGGTGGAACGGCGGTCGGCGGGATAGACCGCGGAGGCGAAGCCGTTCAGGCCGAGTTGACTGCCGACAAAGCCCACGCCGGCGGCGAACAGCAGGATCAGCACCAGTAGCGGTGGAGGATTGGCCAGGGTCAGCACCGCGATGCAGGCAACGCCCATGATCATGTTCAGCGTCAGCACGCGCTCTGCTCCAAAGCGCGGGATCAGGGGTCCCAGCACGAGCAGGCTGCAAACGGCGCCCGCTGAATAGATGCTTGCCGCAAGCGCTGCCTGTGAAGGGCTCATGCCATTCAGGCTCAGCACGCTTGGCAGCCAGTAGATGATCAAATACATATTCATCAGATTGAGCAGAAAAATCAGCCAGATCAACGGCGTGGTCAGCGTCAGTCCATCGCGAAACAGCGCCCGCACCGGATTGCCGGCGACCGGTTTGCGGCCCCTTCCTAGATGCGGCGCTTCGGGCAAGGCGAACCAGACCAGCGGCAGCACCGCGAGCGGCACCAGGCCGCCTACCATGAAGATGCCGGGCCAGCCGAAGCTGGGCAAAATCCGCCCCGCCACCTGTCCGGCAACGAAGCCGCCAAGGGTGTTGCCGGTGAACATGAACATGACGAAGGACGTTCGCCAGCGATCCGGCGTGAAGTCGGACGTCAGCGCCACCGTCGTCGGCATGGCGCCGCCGATGCCGATACCGGTCAGGAAGCGCAGCACCACCAGTTGCGTCATGGTCGCCGAATAGGCGGTCAGCACCGAGAAGACGCCGAACACGGCCATCGATACCAGCAGCACCGGCTTGCGGCCAAAGCGGTCGGCAACGGGTCCGGCCACCATGGCGCCGACCATGATGCCGATCGAGGAAAATGCGAACGCCTGGGTAAACGCCGCCGGTTTCAGGGCCCAGGCTTGCAGCAGCGAAGGGACTGCCAGGCCGATGGTCGCGAGGTCATAACCGTCTAGCAGTTGAACCAATCCGCACAGCACGGCGACCTTGATCGAGATGGCAATCGGCGGTGCCGGTGTGGCGACGGTGTGGGACATTTTTGCTCCTTCTCTACCTGGCCGACGCGGTGTTTTATTCCGCCGCCTGGGCGACCGCCTCCGCGATCGGAACGTGCTTGACCTGGTGCGCGTGCAGCCGCGGCATCACCTCGCGGCCAAAGCGGCGAATTTGTTCCAGGAACATCTCGTGCGGCATGGCGCCACGATTGAGGCTGACGAGGAGCGTGTTCGCGCCGGTCTTGTCAGCCTCGGCGATCAGGCGTTCCGCCACCTCCTCCGGCCGGCCCCACGGCATGTGTTCCGCCCGCTTTTCGACGTCCGCCATGGTCATGTTACGAAAATTGTCGCGCGAATGGGCGGCCTGCCGGAGGTTTTCCTGCCGCACGTAGTCGGTGGAGCTGGCGCTGACATACCCATGTTCGCGCTGGATCGCGGTTTCGGTGAAGTTGCCGTGGCTGAACAGGGTGCGGTTGAAATACAGGTGGTAGGGCGCGTTTTCCTTGACTGCCTGGGCCTTGCTGTCCGCGACATAGGCGTTGACGCCGATCGACAGGTGGTCTGGTGTGACTATGCGACCATGCCGGGCCTGGACGGTGGCGTAATGGCGGATGATGTCCTCCCGCAGGCCGCCGGGTGCCAGGCCGGGGGTGATCGGGATATTCTTGCGCGCGGCGAACTCGATCGATTCACGGCTGCCGACGACCGGCATCCAGACCGGAGGGCCCGGCTGCTGTACCGGGCGGGGCCAAAGTGCGACGTCCTGGTAGGACCAGTATTTGCCGGTGAACGAAAAAACGTCGTCGGCCCAGGCACCAAGGATGATGTCGTAGGCTTCCTCGAACCGTTTGCGTGACAGCGCCATGGGCACGTTGTGCACCTGGTATTCGCGCGGGATGCCGCGCGCGAAACCTGAGATCAGCCGGCCGTTCGACAGGCAATCGATCATCGCCAGTTCCTCGGCGAGGCGCAGGGGTTCGTGCAGCGGGAGCAGGTTGCCGTAAATCAGCAGTTTCAGGCGGCTGGTGCGTTGCGCCGCCGCCGCAGCCATCAAGTTGGGGGAGTTCATCAGCCCATAGGGCGAGGTGTGGTGCTCGTTAAAGCCAACGCCGTCGTATCCCAGACGGTCCATTTCCTCCCAGGCCTGAAGGTGTTCCGCGTAGGTGCGGACGGCGGTCGCGGCATCGAAATGGGCGCGGCCGAGCGGGTAGGGGAGTTCGGGGCCGACCTTGAGGTGGTCGAGATGCCGGTCGTAGGCGAGCAGATCGAAGACAAAGACCTTCACGCGGCGTTTCTCCCATGGCCCATCGCAACCGCTTGGCGCGCCTGCACTTGCCATCAGGTGTGACAGATCGGCGATTGGGTGTGAAGCGTGGCCGGAGGCGCCTTCAGTCACAAACGTGCCGCTTGTCATAGGAACATATAACGAACATACTGCGGCTCATGACAGCGCCTTACGAAACAATCTGCGCCTGCGGGCGGACCGTTCGCCGGGCATGGCCACCCAGCGATGCAGACGCCACCTGCGAAGTTTGCGCAAGGGCGTCGCGCCTGGGTGTTGTCCAGCCAGAGCTTGCGCTGCGGTCCGCCGAGGACAGGCAAATGGCTGAGGAGACCGGCCGTCAGCCGTCGTGGTGCGCCTCTATCCGATAGCCGTCGGGATCGATGACGAATGCGGCGTAGTAACCTGGTCCGTAGTCAGCGCGCAGTCCGGGCGCCCCGTTATCCGAGCCACCGGCGCCAATCGCGGCGGCGTGGAATGCATCCACGCTGTCCCGCGACGGCGCGGCGAAGCAGAAATGCAACCCGGATTTTTCATCCGCCGGCACCGGGCGTGGTGTGGAGCCGATCGAAAACGCAATGTCGACGCCTCCGTAGCCCAATGCTTCGGCGCTTTCTGACAGGCAAATATAGCCCAACGGTTGCAGGGTCGCGTCGTAGAAGCGCTTCGCCACCGACAGGTCGCGCACGCCGATCGAGACGTGATCGAGCATCGGCCTGGTGTGCGGCACGATCGAGCGGCGGGCGAGGAACAATGCCTGTCGATGCCAGTTCGCGCCGTTATCCATGGATCGTTCGCCAATCCAGCAGAACGAGTCCGCGGTGATGTCGGTGAAGCTCCATCGCACCAATTCGCCTGCGTCGTTCCGGCCTTCCTGGACGATATCGTTGCCTCTTGCTCGGCCGATCTGCCGGGTGAAGTATTGTTTAAGCGGGTCGCTCCAGAGGATGTGCCAAGCGTCCAGGCTGGGGTCGTATGTTCGCAGTGTGGTGCCGTAGAAGAACCCTGGCAGTATCCAGACATCCTGGATCGCCCGGCCATCCAGCACCCAGCCAAAATGGATGGTTCCCTTTCCGGCATGCTGGGATCCGTCGTCGCCGTAGACCGTCGCATCCATGGCCCAGTCGCCGATCAACCAGCCATACGTCGCCATTTTGACGGCACGGCCGGGCTGTGGTCCCGCGCTGCACAAAGCCGCGGTGAAGCTCATGATTAATCCTCCGTCGGTTGGTGGTTCGCGAAGGATTTTATTGATCCATCCGGGTGCGGCGCTTGGGAAAAATTGCTATTCTGTCTGGATGACAATACGGGTGAAAACCTTGGCGTCTGGGCAGGGCTGGAGCGTAAGCGATGTGGTCTGCCTGTTCGGACCGCCGGATCGTCCGTTTGAGGAACAGCATAGATCAGTCTACATCGCCGCGGTGATGCACGGCAGCTTCCAGGTCCCGGACCACAGGGGGCGCGGCGACGCTCGTTCCGGGCGCAATTCTGTTGGGCAATCATGAAAGCTGCTTCGAGTGCGGTCACGACCATGGGGCCGGGGATCATTGCCTGTCCTTCATGTTCGATCCCACGTATTTTGAGGCGATCCTGTCTGCCAGTCCGGGCGTGCGGACAGCTGTTTTTCCTGTGCCTCGCTTGCCGCCGTTGATGTCGTTTACACGCATTTTCGCCGATGCGGTGCTGGCGCGATACGAAAACGATCCGGTCTGGCTTGAGCAACTCGCGCTGGATCTGGCCGGCGCGGTGAGCATCTTGCTTGCGGACACAAAGGGGCTGTCGCGCGAAGGCACCCGCCGCGATGAACAACGCATCGCCGGTGCTTTGCGTGCTATCGGCGCGGATGCCAGCACGACGATGGGCATTGGCGACCTGGCGCGGGAGGTCGGCATGAGCCCGTATCACTTTCTGCGCGTTTTCCGGGCGGTGGTCGGGATGACCCCGCATCAGTTCATTTTGCGCACCCGTCTGCAGAATGCTGCGATCAAGCTGCGGCGTTCATCCGAACCGGTCATGGACGTTGCGTTTGACACGGGCTTTTCTGATCTTTCGACATTCAATCGGCGGTTTCGCTCGATCATGGGCATGACGCCCAGCGATTACAGACAGCGCGATCGAACCGGCCGCGCGACTTCGGCGCGGTCGCTGAAAAGCGGCAGTTTACACTAGGTTTTTGGGCGAGATGGACTGTCCAGCGTCTGATCAACCGCTTCGGGTCCACCGCGGGTTTCGCTTTCAGGACCGACGCTGCGGCGCGACGTTGGTTCGCCCGGCTTGATGGTGTTTTCAGTCTCGGTGGCCGGCGTGTCGATTGGAATATCGTCAGGGGGGCACATGATGGTCGAACGCTTCGCGGCAGCGTAGGTTGCACGGGCTTTGTACGCATCGTCGAACTGGACGCGAACTGCAATCCGGCGTTGTCTTGCCGATGCAGTCACCTGGTTGGTGACGCCGAGCTTTCTGGCTGGTGGACGGGGGCTGCCTTAGACAGTTGACTGTAAATCACAAGCGGAGGAAACGATGACAACATTGTCGGATATCCTTGAAACAACAGTTCCGGAGCGGGTTGCGACGGGCTTTGTCTTCACCGAAGGACCGCTTTGGCACCCCGACGGGTATTTCTACTTCGTTGACGTCCGGGCAAGCCTGCTATACCGGATTGCGCTGGGACAGGCGCCTGAAAAGATCCGCGAAACCCAGGGCGGTAATGGGACAACCTTCGACCTGCAGGGACGTCTGATCAACTGTGAGGGCGACGCACGACGGCTCACCCGGACTGATCATAATGGAAACGTTACCGTGCTGATTGATCGTTTCGAAGGAAAGCGGCTTAACCGGCCCAACGATGTCATCTGCAGCGCTGATGGGTCGCTGTGGTTCACGGATCCCGGTCTGCGCGTGCCGCTTGCGGAGCGGGAGCTTGAGCACGCCGGCGTCTACCGGATCGCGCCCGATGGAGGCGTGTCCATGGTGGCAAGCCTCGAGTACCCGAACGGACTGGCACTTTCCCAGGATGAGCGGACGCTGTACGTCGCGAACACGCGTTGGACCCAGTACATTCATGCGCTGGAATTGGACGGATCGGGCCGGATGGTGCGGCGGCGTATCTTCGCCGATATATCTGCAGACGGAACGAACGGCGTTCCCGACGGGATGAAGGTCGATCAGGCGGGACGCGTCTTCTGCACCGGCACCGGCGGCGTCTGGGTGTTCGAAGCGGATGGCACGCGCGTCGGCATCATCGAGACACCGGAAGTCTGCGCCAACATCAGCTTCGGTGGCCCGGATCTGCAGACCTTACTGCTGACCGCATCGACATCGGTCTATACACTACGGGTCAAGGTCCCCGGGTTGCCGCATCCGTGGTACAAGGTTCGCGGCGCCTGAGCGGTTCGTACCGCGAAGCCGTTCTTTTCCGGGCACCGGCGCTTGGAGAACGCCCGCCGTCGTGACGCACGCGGCGGGCCGACTGCGCCAGGAGGCGATATTTGCATCACCTTTCGGTCCTGGTTGCTTAACCGTTAGGCTTTTCAAGCTGCTCATTCTCCACGAACCGCTTGAACCGCGTGCGCCGTCGCGGTCCGGACGGAGTGGCATATTCGTTGCGTTCGCCTGAAGGCCGGCGTTGCGTGGCGCTGCGCGTTGCTCCTTTACCATCGCACAAGGGATTGCCTGATGCCGAAGCCGTTTCATCTGGCCTGGTTTACAAATTTTACCCAAGGCGACTGGATCAATCCGGTGTCGCAGGGCACCGGCAACTGGGACGGCAAGTTCTTCGTCGAGATGGCGCAAGCCATGGAACGGGCCTGTTTCGACTACATCATGCTGGAAGACACGCTGATGGTTTCCGAGGCGTATGGCGGCACGGCGGAAGCCACATTGAAGCACGCCCTGCAGGTGCCCAAGCATGATCCGATGCCGCTGGCCGCCATGATCGGCGCTGCGACATCCAGGCTTGGTGTTGTCGCGACCATGTCTACATTGGCGTATCCACCGTTCATGCTCGCCCGTTTGTCTTCAACGCTCGATCATATTGCCGGCGGGCGCTTTGGCTGGAACATCGTCACCAGCGGTGAGGATACCGCTGCACAAAACTTCGGCCTCGATAAGCTGCCGCCGCGCGAAACCCGCTATGCCATGGCGGACGAGTATGTCGACGTCGTCTGTCAGCTGTTCAATTCCTGGGAGCCGGATGCAGTCGTCAAGGACACGGAGACCGGCACCTACGCTGACCACACGAAGGTTCATCCCATCCACTTCGAGGGCCAGTTTTTCAAGGTTCGCGGTCCGCTGAACACGGTGCGATCGCCGCAGGGAAGGCCGGTGTTCGTGCAGGCGGGTGGGTCGCCGCGCGGAAGGGCCTTCGCCGCCAAGCACGCGGATTCGATTATCGCTGTCGGCAACGGTGTTGACGGAATGAAGGCCTACCGTGACGACGTGCGGCGGCACGCGGTGGCCGCCGGCCGGAACCCGGATGATGTCAAAGTGCTGTTCCTGGTCTATCCAATCCTGGGTGAAACTGACGAAGAGGCGCGTGGACGCCACCACCGCATGGCGAACTCCCCGGGCTTCGTGGAGGCTGCGCTGGCGGCGGTCGGGACTGTGACCGACATCGACTTTTCCGGTTTCGACCTGGATGCGCCGCTGCCGCATCTGACCACGAACGGGGAGCAAGGGTCGCTCGATAAATTTGCCCAGTGGGGCAGTGGCAAAACGCTTCGTCAACTCGCACAGGAACGGTTCGATGCGGGGATTCAACTGGTCGGTTCACCTGATACGGTAGCGGAAGAAATGGGCAAGGCGATGGAGGCGATCGGCGGCGACGGGTTTCTGATCAGCACGCCGTTCCAGCGGATCAGCCGTCGCTTCATCACTGAAGTCTGCGAGGGCCTGGTGCCCGCCCTGCAACGTCGGGGACTGGCGCGGAAGACCTACACCCAGACGTTGCTGCGTGACACGTTGCGGGAATTCTAGAAATGGCGATCAAGCCGTTTCATACCGCATGCAGACCGTGTGAAAACGGGTTTGGGCGGTAATGCTAGCGAACCCAACTGTCAAAGGTACTCCACGAGATCCTGGTGAGCCGCAGAGCCAAATTTGCTGAAACTCTTGACTTGGGATCCTGACTTTCGAGGATCATGCCAGTCGACGCGGCAAAATCCCGTCGACAGGCTCCTTTCAGGCCGCCACCGCGGCTATCAGCTCTTTGAACCCGACAATATTCAGCACCCGCCGGAGATTGTAGGCGAGCGCGGTCAGACTGAACTCGGCCCGGACCTTCTCCAGGCCACGCATCAGAAACGCTCCCTGGTTCATCCACTGTTTGATCGTGCCAAACGGATGTTCGACTGTCTCGCGCCGAAGATCCAGGATATCTGGGCGCTTGGCCAACCGAGCCGCCATCCGGTCCAGGACGGCTTCGTTCTCCAGCCGAGAGACCGTGCGAAACTTGCCGCCCGTGCACTGCGAGCGGATCGTGCAGTCGTCGCACGCCAGCTTGTTGACGTAGTTGATCTTCTTCAGTTTACGCAGAAGAGACGATGAATAAGGATGAAGACGCTGACCGGTGGGGCAGACATAGCAGTCATTGTCGGCATCATACTGGAACTCATCCTTGCGAAAGTAGCCCGCCTTGACTGAGGGGCCACGCTGCGGCCGCGGCACATAGGGCACAATCCCCGCCTTCTCACAGGCCTCGATATCCTCGATCTTGAAATAGCCCTTGTCAGCAACAGCATCGATCGTCTCGACCTCAAGAACGTCCTTCGCCGCCTCGGCCGTCTGTGTCAGCAGACCCATGTCGACCACCTGATTGGTGACCTGCTGCTCGACAATCAGCTTGTGTTTGGTATCAACCGCAACCTGAACGTTGTAGCCCACGGCAACGTGCGTGTGGGCTGCCATCGCCCGGCTGTCCGGGTCGGTCAGTGAGATCTGGTCCTCGCCGGTGCGATCCAGCTGCGCCAGCATGTCCTGGCAGCGCGTGCGCCGCGTGCGAATGGCGGCGATCTTTTCAGCCAGGTTCTCGACCCTTGAGCCAGTGGTTTTGCTCTCGGCGGCGTCGCTCTGGTCAAGCCGTTGCAGATAGTCGTCGAGCTTGGCGTCGGCGAGTTCGATAAACTTGGTCAGTGAGGCGCGGGTGAAGTTGCGGTCCTTGTTGTTGACCGCTTTGATCCGGGTGCCGTCCACAGCCAGCAGGTCTTTGCCGAACAGGTCCATCTGGCGGCATAGCAGAACGAACTGACGGAAGATCGGGCGGAAGGCCTTGCGGTTGTCGCGGCGGAAATCGGCGATGGTCTTGAAGTCCGGCTTCAGATGCCGCAGCAACCAGATTACCTCGATGTTGCGGTACGCCTCGGCTTCCAGGCGACGACTGGATCGAACGCGGTTCAGATAGCCATAGATGTAGAGCTTCAGCAGATCACTGGGGGCATAGCCGGGCCGTCCGGTCCGCTTAGCGGCGACACGGATAAAGCCCGCCGCGGTCAGATCCAATCCATCGACGAAAGCTTCAATGAAGCGCACCGGGTTCTCAGCACCGACGTAATCATCAAGCGATTCCGGAAGCAGGAGTGTCTGGGATCGATCGTGGCCGGCAATGTGCGTCATGGTTCCGATTCTAGCGCATCTTGCGCCGAGCTGGAATCCGTTGCGGCACAGATTTCACACGGTCTGCATGGTTTCTGCAAGGGTCGTCCATCCAGGCATGGGGCGAGCCGTGGACCGGCAACATCAGCGAGGAGTGGATGTCGCCGGACATGTTCCTCGATCTGTGCAAAGCGATCGAACGAGCGTGCTTCGATTACATGCTGATAGAGGATTCCATCTATGTCGGAGAGATGTGGCAGGGATCGCGCGACATCTACCTGAAGAACGGAATGTCCATTCCACGTCAGGAGCCATCGATGGTGGCGACATTGATGTCGGCCGCGACGACAAACCTTGGCATCGTGCCGACGTTGTCCACCTTCGCCTACCACCCATATCTGACCGCGCGGATCATGAGCACGCTGGATCAGTTTTCCGGCGGGCGCAGCGGCTGGAACATGGTGACCGGCAGTGCGGATTTCGCGGCCCAGAACTTCGGTCATGACCGATTGCCGGACCATGATCTGCGCTACGACATGGCGGACGAATATATAGACGTTGTGCAAAGGCTTTGGGATTCCTGGGAACCTGGCGCGATCATCGCCGACCGAAAATCCGGCGTACTGATTGATCCTGCCAAAGTACATCCGATCGACTTCAACGGCGAATTCTATCGCAGCCGTGGACCGTTGAACTCCGGCCCGTGTCCACAAGGTCGCCCGGTCATCGCCCAGGCCGGCGGATCGGCGCGCGGCCGCACATTTGCGGCCAAACATGCCGAGACGATCGTTGTGCACATGAAGGGCATCGAGCAGATGAAGGCTTATCGCGACGACGTCCGCAGGCGGATGGTCGAATGCGGCCGCGACCCTGACGCGTGCAAGGTTTTGTTCCTGATCGCACCGATCCTGGCCGAGACCGACGCAGATGCGCAGGATCGCGCCAACCGCCGCATGGCAGGCGCCGCCAAGAATCTCGATGTCAAACTCGCGCAGCTCGGATGGAGCACCAATATCGACTTTTCCATTTTCGACCTCGATCAGCCGGTCGGCGAACTGACGACGAACGGGCATCAGCAAAGTCTGGCGCAGTTCCTGCGCAAGGCCGGCAAGCGGACGTTACGGGAAGCAATTACCGAGTATGGCACCTTGGGCATGTCGGTGGACCTGATCGGCACGCCCGACAGCGTTGCCAGTAAAATGGCTGATGTCATGCAGGAAGTGGGTGGCGACGGCTTTCTGTTCGCGCTTCCAAACGTCAATCGTCGCAATGTCGCGGAAATCACCGACGGACTTATCCCCGTGCTACAACAGCGTGGATTGGTCCGCCGAGCCTATGGGGCGAAGCACCTGCGCGACAATTTGTTGGAGTTTTGACATGATCCGAACAGCCGCGGCTTACCGAGAGGGCTTGCGAGATGGCCGTGAGGTTTGGATCGATAACGAACGTGTTCGCGACGTGACCGCGCATCCGGCATTCAAACCGATCATCGACGTCAAGGCGCGGATGTACGAAATGGCGCAGGAGCCGGCCTATCGCGAGGCGCTGACCTATACGGAAAACGGTGATCTTCACTCGACATTTCAGCGTCCGCCGCGTCAGACCAGCGATTGGACCGACAAAACAACCGCTTTGGACCTTGTGTTCAAGGATATCGGCGGTGTCGTCACGCGGGTTGGCGACGAGACGGTTGGCGAAATGTGGTCGCTGCTGGACGGGCGCGATGTGCTGGCGGAAATCGATCCGCGTTTCGCCGACAACATTGACCGCCATATCCGCCTGGTCGTCGAGCAGGACGTATTTCACGTCTCGGCCAATACCGATCCGAAAGGCGACCGATCTCGACTCGCCGCAGGATCAGGATCCCGACATGATGGTCCATGTCGTTAAAGAAACGGATTCCGGGATTGTGATACGAGGCGCGAAGTACGAAACTGCCGCCGCCTATGCCGACCAAGCTTTTCTGAAACCCACAGTCGGCGCCTGGACCAATGAGAAACTGTCGGACTATGCGGTTGGCTGCATCGTAAAGATGGGTGCGCCCGGGGTGAAGCACATATGCCGAGCGGGCTTTGCCGGACGCGGCAGCGTGGCGGATTATCCATTAGCAAATCGATTCGATGAGGTGGATGTGCTGATGGTGCTGGATGACGTGCTTATCCCGTGGGAAGACGTCTTCTTCTACCGGCACACACGCGCTGCGCAGCATGTTCGTGCGACACTGCATCGATATTCCGCGTTTCCCTATGTTCTGCGTTTGCAATATGTCGCCGATATGCTGATCGGCGCGGCGATGTGGAACGCCAAACAGACCGGTCTGGATAAATTGCAGGCGGTGCGAGAGAAACTTGCGGATCTGGTCTGCTACCGCGAAGGGATCAACGCCCACCTTACCAGCGCGATCGCCCTGGCCCAGCGCAGCCCGGCCGGGTTGTTGATGCCCCACCAATCGATGCTCTACGCTGGTCGGGTGTTTGCCTGTTCGAACCTGCCGCAGATGATGCATATCGCGCGGGAGTTATGCGGTGGACAGATCTGCGTCACACCGAGCGCGGCGGCTTTCGCAGAATCCCGGGTACCGCGGAATGGCTGGAGAAATTCTATACGCTGAATGAACAGTGGGAAGCCGAGGATCGCCGCAAGCTGCTGGCATTCGCACGCGACCTGCTGAATTCCGACTACGCCGGGCATCGGCTGACTTTCGTACAGATTCGCCCAGGCGCCGCACTTCAATCATTTGGCAGCAGTCTATAACGCCTTCGATTTCACAGGACCGCTTGACTTTGTTCGGCGCGCGGCGTCGCTGTCGGATAGGATCAACAGCACGTCGTAATATACTCAGGCCATCGTGATCTGCGTGAAATCCTGCGACCAGCTTTGCGCCGGCCGGAAGTTCTTCACGCGCTTGCTCATCGCCCGCGGATTGAGGTCGTGGCAGATGAACAGCCACGCGGCCTCATCGACCAGGATGCGCATGCGCCTCCGCCAGCAGCTTCGTTTGTTCGTCGGTATCGAAGCGTCGTCTGTGCGCGCGTCGCCAGTTCGTCGAAGCGCGGCGTTGCTGAAATGGCCCCAGTTGGTGCTGGCCGGCGGGAAGCTGGCGGTGGCGAACAGGCGATACATCGTGGAAGGATCGGTATAGCCGAGACTGTTGTTGATGCCGTCATCGCCGTGCGATGTCGTGCGGGCTGGGCGGGCTGCGCCGGGCCATGATCATCATGCCCCATTCGACGACATCGAAATCGACGTCGATGCCGACGGCGGCGAAGTTCTGCTGCAGGAACTCGTTGATCGGGATCGGCACCATCTGCCCCGAGCCCGAGGTCGAGATCATGATCTTCGCCTGCGGCACGCTTGTTCGGTCCGTATCCGGCCTGCTGCAGCAGATCGCTTCGCCCGCTCCGGATCATGGCCGTAGCGCATCTTCGGCTTGCCGAACAACGGGTGCTCCGGCGGATAGAAACCCGTACGCCGGCTTTGGCGGTGCCATTCAGCATGCCGCACAGCCCGTCGCGGTCGATCGCGAAGTTCATCGCCTGGCGCACACGAACGTCGCTGAACACCGTGCCGGCCGCGCAGTTCAGCACATAGGGATACGTGTGCGGATACGGCCACAGGCTGATCTGGAAGCCCGCGTCGCGCAGCGAAGGGATCGCATCCGGCGGCGGCACCTCGATCCAGTCCACCTGGCCGGAGCGCAGCGCGGCGAGGCGCGTCGTCGCTTCCGGCATCGGATAGACGATCATCCGTTCCAGCTTCGGAATGCGCGCCTTGTTCCAGTAGGTCTCGTTGCGGGTCATCTCGGCATACTGGCCCGGCACGACGCGGGTGATCTTGAACGGCCCGGTGCCGACCGGTGCTTTGGCGAAGCCGGTCCAGCTGCGCCCCATCTTTTCCCATTGCCGCGGGCTGGCGATCAGACAGTACGGTCAGCAGGTAGTGGAAGAAGCTGAACGGCGTCTTCGTGTAGATCGCGATCTTGCCGTCGTCGATCTTCTCCCACCGGTCCAGCATCGTGACGGTCGCCCGCACGATCGGCGCGGCCGGCGCGTCATATTGCGGCGATTTGTCGTCCCACACGCGTTGCAGGTTCCAGACGATATCATCCATCGTCAGTGGTGAGCCGTCGTGGAACAGCACGCCTTGCCGCAGGGTGAAGATCCAGCGCGTCGGATTGCCGGGATCGATCGTCCAGGATTCGAACAGTCCGGGCGTCGCATCGGCGGTCTGGTCGACATGGGTATAATCCCAGTTCACCAACGCCGTCGTAGGCGGGATAGCCGAGGAAGCGAAAACCCTCGCCGCCATTGTTCGGAATGCCCGTGACCGTCGGCAGGTCCGACGCGGTCATGGCGATCCGCAGCACCTGGCTGGATGCCGCGGCAGCATCCCTTGTCCCGATTGCTGCGGCGGCAGAAGCGGTGAGGAAGCTGCGACGATCCAACATCGGTTTCTCCTGTCCAGATATATGTGATGACGTCTGTGGATATAAGCTGATGGACGCTATCGTATGAGTTTAGCGTTGGTCGTTGATTTGGTCGGCTGAATCATCCGACGCTTTGGAATCCGATCACTGGCACCAGCCACCTTCGACAGGTATTCACGTCCGGCGCACATTCCAGAACACAAACTGACCCGGAATGATCCCGGTTATGTCGTTCCGGCAGGCGGTGCGATAGAAGTATTGGCCAGTAGGCAAGTAAGGCACCAACTCCAGTGCTTTCGCCTGCAAATCCGCGGCAATTCGCTGTTGCGCCGCCAGATCAGGTGCTTCCAGCCACGCATCGATCTGTGCCTGAACGGGCGGAAGGTCTGGCCAGCCGAACCAGGCTTTCGCTCCGTTTGAGCGCAATGTCTGGTTGGTGATTGGCGACGTCATGTCGAGCCCGGCCCAGCCGGTAATGAACATATTCCAGCCGCCTTTGTTCGGCGGCTCCTTGCTCGCGCGGCGCTGCACCAGTGTGCCCCAGTCCATGACTGCGTAATCGACGTCCATGCCAAGCTTCTGCAGCAGGTCGAGCGCCACCGCGCCCTGAGCCGTCAATACCGCCTGATCGCTTGGGACCATGAACACGACACGCTCGTTCTGATAGCCCGCATCACGCAGCGCCTTCTTCAACGTTGGCAGATCGCGCTTCGGGCCGGTGATCGCCTCCATGCCCGCCTTGCTCGCCATCGGTGTGCCAGGTGCGAAAATTCCCACGCCATCGCGCCACATCTTGGAGTCTGTCCAGGCGGCGGCAGTCATGAAATCTGCCTGGGAAGCAGCTTCCAGTATAATGCGTCGCACCGCGGGCTTGTCGAATGGGGGATGCAGGTGATTGAACACGCCCGTTCCCATGGTGCCGAGCGGTCCGGTGTCCTCGGTATGGAGGTTGCTGCTTCGGTCCAACATTGGCAGCAGGTCGTTGGGCGGGTTTTCCCACCAGTCGACCTCGCCGCTTTCGATTGCCGCGGCGGCGGTGCCTGGATCGGGCATGACGATCCATTCGACACGGTCGAAATTGACGATTTTCGGACCTGCCAGCCAATCTGGCTTTCCGCCAGGCCGCGGCACGTAATCCTGGTTGCGTGTATACACGACCTTGCTGCCAACGACACGCTCGTTTGCCACAAAGCGGAACGGACCGCTGCCGATGATTTCCTTGACTGACTGGAACGGATCCGTCATCGCCATGCGCTCCGGCATGACGACCAACGCAGGCGGTCCGATCTTGGAAAGGCAGTTGAGCACGAGGTTGAATGGGCGCGTCAGGCGGATCGTAAACCGCCGGTCGTCAGGTGCCGACATGTCGGCGACGCGCGCGAGTAGCGCCTGACCCATCGGATCGCGCGCCGCCCATCGTTTGATGGACGCAACGCAATCGCGTCCGCGAACTGGCTCGTTGTCATGGAACCGCAGTCCGTCCCGCAAGGTAAACGTCCACAGGCGGCCGTCGTCTTCCAGCGTGTGGCCTTCCACCATTTGCGGCTGCGGCTGTAATTGGCCGTCGATGCCGTACAACTGGTCCCAGACCATCGTAGCGTGATATCGCGTGATGTAGGCTGTCGTCATAACCGGGTCGATGACGGTCAGGTCCGCCTGCGGGACATAGCGCAATACGCGCGCCGCGCCGGTCTGCGCAAGGCCAACGCGGGGCAGGGCGGCTGCGGCCGCTGCTGTTCCAGTCAGAAAAGTCCTTCGTCTCATGTCATGATATCCTGCATCTGATTGGGCATGGTGACCAAGGTGCGCGGTACATCAGGCCTCCGTCATGACATGAATGCGCCGCAGGAATTCTCGGGCCCGGGTGTGCCGCGGTTTCGAGAAGAATATTGAGGGCGGCGCGTCTTCCAGCACCCGCCCGCCATCCATGAACAGCACGCGTGTTCCGACTTCGCGAGCGAACTGCATTTCGTGTGTGACCACGAGCATCGTCATGCCCGCGTCGGCCAATGACCGGATGACCTCCAGAACTTCACCGACCAGTTCCGGATCCAAGGCGGAGGTTGGCTCATCGAACAGCATCAGCACGGGACGCATCGCCATGGCCCGTGCGATCGCAACCCGCTGCTGTTGCCCACCCGATAGCTGGGCTGGGCGTTTCATCATATGGTCTGACAGCTTTACTCGACCGAGTTGCTCCGCCGCCAAGGCGCGGGCTTCGGCCGCCTTCATACCCAGGACCCGCCGGGGGCCGATCGCGACGTTGTCCAGCGCCGAAAGATGCGCGAACAGGTTGAACCGCTGAAACGCCATGCCGATCCGCCGCCGCTTGCGTGCTGTGGCCGTGGTGCTGTCGGGGATCAGCTTCCCGTCACGCAGGTCGCCGGCCATGTTGACGTCTTCCAGCCACACCTGGCCTTCCGAGGGGACTTCAATTCGATTGATGCACCGTAACAAGGTCGATTTTCCCGCACCGCTAGGCCCGATCACCATGACGATCTCTCCCGCGGTCACGATTAGGTCGACGCGGTCGACCACCGGAATTTCGCCGTAGATCTTCGACAGGCCGGCGATCCTAAGCAGCGCGGTGCTCATGCCAGCCGCTTTTCAATATATTCGGAACCCCAAGATAGTACCGATATGATAACTAGATAGTATACTGCCAGCGCAGCGTACAATTCGAACGGCACAAACCGCTCGGCGATAATCAACTGGGCAGATCGTGTCAGTTCCGTAATGGATATGACCGACAGCAGCGACGAACTTTTCACCAGCGTGATGACTTCGTTGGTCAGCGGTGGGGTCATCCGTCGCAGCGACTGGGGCAGCAGAATGAACTGGATCGACTGGCGGTTGGTCATGCCGATCGAAAGCGCTGCCTCGCGTCTGGCCGGCATCGATGGATTGCAGGCCGGCCCGGACGATTTCCGCGATGAAGCCGGCGGAGTTGAAGGCAAGCGCGACAACACCACTCCAGAACGCTGAGAATTCAAAGCCGATGCGGGGCAGCGCAAAGTAGACCAGGAAGATCTGCACCAGCGCCGGCGTGCCGCGGACAAAATAGACATAGGCCCGAATGATGGCTTTCGGGATGCGCAGGTCCGACGCGCTGACGAGACCCATAAGCAGCCCGACCAGCGATGCCAGCACCATGGCACAGATGGAAATCTCCAGAGTGACGACCGCCCCCCGAAGCATGTACGGGACGCCATACCAGATGGCGCCCCAATCGAAATCACCCATACTGCTATAGGGGTTCAGGGCAGGATTTCAGGGCACCGTATTAGGCGTATCCATTGTTCCGCCGAACCACTTCTCCTGCAGTTTTGCCAGCGTGCCGTCCTGCTTCATCGCAGCCAGTTGCGTGTTGACGAAGTCCCGCAACGCAGCGTCTTCCTTACGGAACGCCATGCCGAAATAGGCGGTGATGTCGGATATCCCAGAGATCATCTTGAACTTGCCCGGCGCATCACGCATCACCACCATCATGGTGGACCGTGAGTTGATCACCGCGTCGATCCGCTTGTTGAGCAGGTCCTGATACGCCTCGGGATAATGCTCGTATTGCTTGACATCGGTATATCCGGGCTTGCCGGCTGCCTTAAGTTTGTCCTCAAAGACTTTGACGATGTTGGCGGCGGCGCTGCCAAGCTGCACGCCCACCGTCTTGCCAGCGAGATCGTCGGCGGTCTTGATCGTCGACTCGTTTGCTCGCAGCAATATCATGTTGCTGGCATCCGCGTATGGCATGGAGAACAGTACTTTCTCGGTCCGTTCCTTGGTGATGGTCATGCCGGAGATGATACAATCGAACTTGCTTGCGTACAAAGCCGGAATGATCCCATTCCATGCCGTATCGATGAAGCGGGCTTCGACCCCGAGTTTGGATGCCATCAACTCGGTGATGTCCGGATCATAGCCGACGATCTTGCCATCTTTGAAAAATTCGTAAGGGACATAGGCCGCTTCCGTGCCGATGATCAACGTGCCTCGCTTCTTCGCCTCATCCAGCGTATCCGCCCGGGCCGAGCGGATTGCCGGCATGGACAAAACGGTAAGGGCGCCGGCACCGGTCAGAACGGATCGTCGGAACATGCAGCAACCCCTGATCTGTTATTCGCAGGTTGAGCAAAGCAACGCCCGTGCCACCGAATTTAACCGGACAGGTGGCAAGCTCGTTTTCGGGTGGGTTTGTCATCGGCTCGGGGTAACGCCCACGTCCTGACTGGTTCAGGACCAGGACATCAACCACGGAAGGTAAGGCAGGCCTTTGTCGAGTGGCCGATTAGTTGTATCCGAAGACTTCGTCGCCGATGCATTCGGTTGCGCCGATCCATTATCCGGGCAGTCGGGGACGAAACGCGCTGGCCTGTGGCAATCTTATTCGTTCGTTTTCGCGTGACCATCGCAAGGGCAAAAGATCGTGGCCAGCAGCGTGACCGATGTACGGACGCTGGCATGCTTTGCACACCAATATCTGAAACTCGCGGCGAGTGCCGCGGGCACTGGCTCGTCGTCTGGGCGTAGGTGATCGGCAAACTCTTGCCGGGCGCGGGTGATAGCGCCCTGGTGTATGTCGATAGTCGTAATGGTGCATGCTAGCGTGCGCCGAGGATCTGGCCGTGGCGGGCAAAAAGGCGGAGAATGCGATGTTTTCGCTCTTTTGGCTGCTGGTTCGCGCACTGCGGCGTGCACACATGCGGTTCGAATATATTTTAGGCAGAATTCAACGCATGGTTCTGCGTAGCGCCTAATGTCCATGCGTTTGGTGTAATTGTAGGCACTGCCTGTTGCAGCCTATCCCCCCTGAGTGCTCTGACCGCCAAATTCAGCCGCAGGCCCAGGCCGACGCACCAGGAGCAAGCGGCGGCGGTTCAGTCACTTTTGACAGCACCGGGCTTGCGTCCAGCGCTCTTCCAGGATGCCATGAATGCCAACCTCCGTAGTAGAGATCCGAAACCATGAGCGACCCCTACGCCCGTTATACTCGCCTGCGGTTTGACCGGCCGCATCCGAAGGTCCTGCGCATCACGATGGACAACGGCCGCATGAACACGGCCGACGATGCGATGCACGGCGAACTGGCCGAAATCTGGCGCGACGTCGATCGTGACCCGACCGTCAATGCGGTGGTGATCACCGGCGCGGGAAAGGTGTTTTCGGCCGGCGGCGATTTCGGCATGATCCAGCAGCAACATCGACGATTTTGACGCCCGGGCCCGTCAATGGAAAGAGGCGCGCGAGATCGTCTACAATGTAATCAATTGCTCCAAGCCGGTCGTCAGCGCCATGCGTGGCGTGGCGGTAGGGGCGGGGCTAGTCTGCGGCATTCTGGCGGACGTTTCGATCGCAACCAAGGACTGCCGCATCATCGACGGACACACAAGACTGGGCGTTGCCGCGGGCGATCATGCGGCGATCATTTGGCCTCTGCTGTGCGGGCTCGCCAAGGCGAAGTATTATCTCCTGCTATGTGAACAGGTGCTGGGGGCGGAAGCCGAGCGGATTGGGCTGATCAGTCTGGCGGTCGAGGACGACGAACTGGATACCAAAGCGATCGAAATTGCCACCCGCTTCGCCGAGGGCGCGCAAACCGCGATCCGCTTCACCAAATATGCCTTGAATAACTGGCTGCGGCAGGCCGGGCCGACCTTCGATACGTCTCTGGCGCTGGAATTCCTGGGCTTCACCGGGCCGGAGGTGAAGGAAGGCCTGGCCTCCCACCAGCAGAAGCGAAAGCCAAATTTCCCGCCGGGCTCGGTGGTCTGACACAGATCGGGCGAGGCGAAGCGACTGACTGTCGGTGACGGCGCCTTATGTGCCTTTCGCCTTCACCATACGCAGCGGGTTGTAGGTGATAACCACCGTGCCGTCCTGCTTCACCACCCGGTTGAACGTGCGTACCAGGCCACGGTTCGGCCGGCTGGTGCTGCGGCGGCTCTCCACAACCTCGCATTCGACGTGAATCGTGTCGCCGGCGAAAGTCGGCGCCTTGACGTCCAGTTCCATGTGCAGAAACGCGAATCCGGTGTGCTGCATCGTCGCATGCACCAACAGACCCTCGGCAAAGGCGTAAACCATCGATCCTGGAACGACCCGCTGCTTGATGTCGCTTTCGTTCTTCAGGAACTCGGTGTTGGAGAACAGGACTTCGGTGATGCCGGTGACACCGATGAAGTTCACCAGGTCGGCCTCGGTCAACGTCCGGCCGATGGTGCGGAATTTCCGACCCACCGGCAAGTCCTCGAAGTAAAGACCGAGACCAAGAACTTCGTACCCATCGATTTCCGTCATCACTGTTTCCTCGTGGCGTCGCCTGATAGGCCGCGACGCGTTTCCCGGTTTGTCGAGCGCCGCCGCAAATACGGCGCGCTGTTCCTATCAAGCCATTTTCAAACGGCCGGAGACGCTGATCGTCTGTCCGGTGATGTAGGCTGCGTCATCAGACAGCAGGAAGGCGATCGTACCGGGGTAGTCTTCCGGCTGTCCGATCCGCTTCAGCGGCACCGCCCGCGCCATGGCCTCGCCGATCCTGGCACCGTCGGGGGATGACGCCTTGACGCTGTCAAACAACGGCGTATCGGTCGGTCCCGGGCACAATACGTTCAGGGTGACGCCCTTGCGGGCCACTTCGCGGGCCATGGTCTTGGTAAAGGCGATGATGCCACCTTTGCAGGCCGAGTAGACAGCCTCCCCCGATGACCCAACGCGGCCTGCGTCAGAGGACACGTTCACTACCCGCCCAAAGCCCCGTTCGACCATGCCGGGCAAAACCACGTGATGCAGATGCAATGGGCCGTACAGGTTGATGCCGATGATCTTGTCCCACAGTGTCACGTCGGTATCGAGAAAGTTTCGGATCACGTCCCAGCCGGCGATATTCGCCAGCAGTTCAACCGGTCCCACCTGGCTTTCGAACGCCGCGACGGCCGTTTCCACACTTGCCCGGTCGGTGATATCGGTGCGTTGCATCCACGCCCGGCCGTCACATCGCCTGACCGTTTCCGCGGCACCCGCCTCGTCAACGTCGAGAATACCGATCCGGCAGCCCTCCTCGGCCAACCGGATCGCGGTTGCCCGGCCTATGCCGCTTGCTCCGCCGGTCAGCAACACATGCCGGCCTGAAAGTCCCCTCATCAACAATTCCTTCCCTGATCATGCCGCGCGAGGCGATGGTAAGCCACCGCTCCGGCGTTCGGTCCTAGGCATGTCGAACACCAAAGCAACGATCCTTGAAACGCGACACCACTGTCGGGTGAATGGAACCCGGTTCGTGACATCCCGGCAAGCCGTCGGCCGGAATGGGCCTGGCACGCGCGGCCGACGACGGTCGAGCCTCAGGCGGTCGTGGCGCTATCAGCGCTATTCGTGGCTCCAGATGTTCCGTTTTCGTTACGGGCTCAATAGAAAATCGTTCCGGGCGGATGGCTCCGGCCGCGGTGGTGGTTAACGGTTCGTTAAGATCCATCGGTTAAGCTGACTTCTTGCAAAACAGGAGGTGCCACTCAGATGGATTTGGGCGTGCGCCAGATAGCCACTTCGGGAAAAGACGTCGAACTACGCGGGCGGAAGGGTCGCAAATCGGATCAGTTGCTCCATCGGCGGCTAGCTCGATCAACCTGCCCCGCGGATGTTGCAATCCAGCACCGGGAAGAACCCGACACCGAGGCTGCCGCTGATCTGGATACTTCGCCGCGACCCATTGTTGGCCCGATCTGATGCCCGAATCTGAAGAGGGAGCTCACTTTGTTCCTGCGGCAGAGCATCGATGGCGCCAGTTTCGCTGGAATTTCAGAGCGTATCCGTGACCAGAAGATCGCGGTGGCTAGCGTGCGCTCCATCAGCGTCTTGGCTACGAAACATGTAACAATCCTCGGCTCGGCGAACGCCGCCGCAATCTTCTGTCAGCGCGCGCAGGCGGCCGTGACCACGCTGCTCCGACGGATGGTTCGCTTGCGGAATGCACGCGCCGGCTCAACCCGCGTTCTCGCCTAAGGAACTCAATGATACTTTGTCTGCCATCGTGTGGCGTCAGCGTCAGGCGGCCCGTGAACGATCGCATTCGTGCTGTCGAGGCCCGGACGCGGGTGGATCAACCGGCCGCCGCCGGCACCATCGCGGCGCTGCATGAATACGAGGGCGGACGTTGCGGATGACCGCCCAACTGACACGTCTGCTCGGCTTCGTGCCACTGGCGGGACTGGATGCACTGATCCTGGCGCTGGAAGCGGTGCCTGGGCCGACGCTTCGGGTACGGCAAAGCCCACCGGGCAAGGCGGCGGTAGCTGTCCTTCTACAGGACGAGCCTGACATGCGGCTGCTCAAGGGAAACCAAAACGCTCAGGCGGCCAACCTTGCGACGGTGCAGCGCCGCATGGCGGTCGCCTGCGTGACCGGGCCGTTCCTGCCGATGGATCCCGCCGCCGCCTGCTGTTCCGACGATGCTGTGGCGCGATTATTGGAAACCGCCTGGGATGCGCTGGACGCCGTTCTCACACGGCACGGCGGACACCATCAATGGGACATCGTGCTGCAATGGACGCCGGAGCAAGTGGCGGCTAGAACCCGAACCGTGATCGCGGCCGCCACGGGCGGACGTCGCCGCAGCCTGACCGCAGCAGTGGCCGTGGCACTTCAGGCCGAACGGGACAGCCTGGAGAAAGCTTTGCTCGCGGCCTTGCGGCCCGTGGTGCTTGCCATCGCCGACCGTGGTGCCAGCCGAACGGCGACGGAGACGACCATATCCGTGCTGGGATCCCTGCAGAGCAAAGCAGTCATCCAAGCGACAGTCGATGCCTTGCCGCCGGAGCAGGTCGCAGCCGCCACAATTGACATCCGTGGACCATTGCCGCCGGTCAACTTCACCGCGGTGCGTGTCGCCACGGTGGGAGAACGCGACGTCAGCAACGCCTGGCAGACGCTGGATCTGCCCGATCGTATCGATCTGGTGATCCTGCAACAGCAGTGGCGCCTGCGCGCTGCCGCGGTGCCTCCGGATCGCGCGGCGCTGGCTGATGGTGCGACCGTATCCGATATGACCGCTGCCTACCGTCTGCTGCGCGACCTGGTGCCGCCCGGGCGTCAGGGCGAAACGGCTACCCTGACCAGCTTGCTGCGCCGCGTCGGCCCCCGGTTGATCGTGCCGCCCGAACGGACCGACTGGCTTCCCCGTTCCCCCGGAGGTCCCGACGCCACGCCCATGGCAATCGAACCGACGCCGGCGGTGTCAGATTGACTATCAATGCGGCGCAGGTTTTGCGCGCCAACCCAACCGCTGGCGGAGAGCGCCTTCCGGGCCGACAGAGTCGTGTCCTGGATTGAAGCGATTCCTTTCGGACTTCTAATGGTGCTGGCACGCCGGCTGCCGCGCGTGGTATTCGTTTGCTATGCCGCAACCAATTACACCGCGGATCCCTGGCGGACAGCGGATCATGCGGTCAGCCTCGATTGGCACGACCCGGCTTTGAACCTTGGTTCCCGCCCGATCTGGCGGCTGCTTTAGAGGAAGACGATGCCGGTCACCGTTCCTTCCATGGCTGTCCGCCTGCCGCCCCCCGGGCGTCGGCTGGTGCCTGCCTGTCTGTTGCTCTCAACGCTAGCCCTTGGTGCAAGTCTTGCATTGACCTGGTCGCCCACCGGCCCAGAAACGACCCAGCAGAGCGGTCTTCTGTCGTTTCTACAGCAATTGCTGCCCTTGCTCGCCGCGGCGCTGGGGTTGCTTTCCGGTGCGTTGAGCATGTTGGCCACACCCGCATCGGCGGCTCCGCCCGATGTGGCCACGGCTGATGCGACCCAGATCGCCGGGCTACAGGCGATTGTCCGGCAACTGACCAATGTTCTGGAGGAAGAGCGCGGCCAAATCGCTGCGTTCCAGGAGATCTACGGCAACAGCACGCGTGAGGCGCTGGTCGTCAGCCGGCGGCTCGCGCTGCTGGCTGACGTAGCACTCGATGCGGAAACGCGTCTGGTTGCGGGCGTGTCGCAGGCTGAAGACGCGCTGCGGCACCCTACTGCCTCGGGGGGCCGGTCCACCGACACGTTACAACGGGCGCAACCTGAAATCACCGACTTGATCAGGCGCGGCATCGCCGAACAGTCACGCGCCATCTCTTCTTCCCTGGACGTCGCTACCGCTCGGCTTCTCTCCGAGGCGGAGGGTCCGGTTCATGTGTTCCGAACAGCCGTCGCGGGTGCGGCCGGGCAAATCAAGGCGCTTGGGGACACGGCCGCCGCGCTCAACCGTGATGCGATTGCGTTCGATACCGCCGGACGTGGCCTTGCGACCGCCAGTACGACCGTGGTGTCTCGCCTGAACGACGCGGCTGCCCATGTCGATGCGGTGCTGACACAGATGCCCGAAGCCGCTGCGATGTTGATGTCCGCGGCGGAACAGGTCGCGCAGAACCTGACGGAAGCGTCCGAGATCCTGCGCGCTGACGGCGCGAGCTTTGCCGCATCGGGCTATCAAATGCAGCAATCAGCCGCGGTAATTCAGCAGGAAACTGAGGCGTTCCGCGCGTCACGGCTGGACCTCACCCACGCCGGTGCCACGATACTGTCGCAGATCGGCGGGGAGGTCGCCCGCGTCGATGCAGCGCTGGAGCAAATGCCCGCTGTCGTCGAGGCGATGATCGCAGCATCCGAGCGGGCAGAACACACCCTGGCGGACGCATCCCAGATACTGGCCAGCGGTGGCGCGACCCTTGCTGCGACCGGCCAGGAAACCCGTGATGCTGTCGCGGCACTGCTACAGGAAGCTGGAACATTTAAGGCGGCGGGGCGGGAAATGTCCGATACCGGACATCAGACAATCGCGGCCGTTGCACAAACGGTGGAGACGGCTGTCGCCCGACTTGACGCCGTGATCGCCGATGCCGAGGTCGCTCGTCGCGGCACGACCGGACTGGCGGAGCTTGCCGCAACCTTGGAAAATGCCACGGCGACGCTTGTGGATGGCGCCTATAGCCTGGATGCGGCAGGAAACCGGGTCGCTATGGCTGGCGACAAAGTGGCTGAGCGGCTTGTTGCGGATGCGGCCCGGAGCGACGGAATACTGCAGGCACTACCGGAAGCCACTGCGGACATGATGGCGGCAGTCGAGGCAATGCGCATCGAGACCTCGGCGCTTACGGCCGCTGCACAGCACGTATCCTCCGCGGGTCAGGCCACGACCGAGGCGGTGACAGGTGTCGCGGCCCGCGTTGAGATTTCCGCCGGGTCGCTCGATGCAACAGGTCGGATCATCAGCGCGGCTAGCCAGGAGATCGCGGCGCAGATCGGCAACCTCACGGAAATTGCCGGATACACTGAGACCCAGGCGCTCATGCTGCCGAACATCGCCGCGGACGTTGCCGCGGCCGCGGCCCGATTGCAGGCGGTGACAGAGGCATGGCGACCCGACGCAATGCTGACCATCCTGCCGGAAGCGGCCGCGCGGATCGATGCAGCGGTGCCGAGGCTCGACCAGCTCGACGGCTTAAGCATGCGTCTGGAGACCGTCGTGGCCGGACTGGAAGCCGGGCACGCGCAGGAGGCGGCGCTCGCGACCATGGGCGTGCTGTCGGCGGATATCGGCGAGGCGGTGCGCCGCGTCGAGGCCGCGCTGACCGATCATGAGGAGGCCTGGCCGTCAGTCATTGCGTCGATGGCGCAGATCCAGGCCACCACAGTCGCGGCGGCTCATGCGGCGGCGAATGACAAGACACTTGCGGCTTCGGAGATAGTGGCCGACGGTTTGCCACCCACGCTATCGGCGACACTGCGCCATTTCGATGGCGTCGAATCCCATACCGAGATGTTGTTGCAGCAGACCGAGGCTTTGGCCGAAGCAGTGCTGAGCGGTCGTGCGCCGACATTGCCGCCGCTACTGGCCAATCGCGCGCCTGGACTTCTCGCCGGGATTGAGGCGACGACCGAACGGCTGCGCTCGGTTGCGACCGCGTTGACACTGGCCAGTGATGCCAAGCCAACGCTCGAGCGACGGCGTTCCTGAAGGCATTCAGTCCTGGCGCCGCTGGCAGGCGCGATGTGGTAACGGATCGGACGAAAGAACGCTATCGTCGCCATCGGCCCAGCGGACGCTCCGTTTCACGACCCGGTCGTGCAACGCCCGACGCCGGACACGGCGCCCCGAGCCGGTGTCGCTGTGTTCATCCAGACGCCATAAGCGCCATTCATTCAGACCGGTGCATCGCGAACAATGGAGATCGCCTCGTTCCATTGCATGACCGGCAGGCTGGGTTGATGGAAAAAATTGACGCGATCGCGACCTGACCGCTTCGCCTCATACAACGCTTCGTCGGCAAGCTTCACGGGCAGGCTCTCGAGCTCTCCAAGCACGGGGCGCAGGACGGCGACACCAATACTGATAGTTACATGACCGACTGGGCTTTCCAGATGCGGGATATTCAGGTCGGCCACAGCTGTCCGGATCGCTTCGGCGACGGAAATCGCACCGTCCGGTTCAGTCTCCGGCAGCAGCACCACGAATTCCTCTCCGCCGTAGCGCGCCGCGATATCACCCGGACGATGCATGTTGCATTGGATGCATGCGGCGATCTTTCGGAGGACGTCGTCCCCCTGCTGATGACCATAGTGGTCGTTAAAGCGCTTGAAGCAATCGGCATCCAGCATGAGCAGTGCGAGCGGGGTTTCGGCACGGATTGCCCGATACCATTCCTCGGTAAGGGCTGCTTCGAAGGCCCGCCGGTTTGCAATACCGGTAAGGGCATCGGTCGTGGCGATAACAGACAGGCTTTCGGCGGCCTCGACCAGTTCATTCTCCGCCAACATGCGCCGCTGGATTTCCCGACGGAACAGCAGACAAAGGGCGATCGTGGTCCCACACAGTACGACCAGGACGATGCCGATGCCGATAGCCTTGGGCCACAGCGGCGCATAAATATCATCGATCGCAACCGCGACACTGAGGATCAGTGGCAGTTTGTCCAAGCGATGGAACGTGTAAAGACGTTTGATGCCGTCCAGCGCGCCAATGCCAACCCATTGGCCATGGGGCCCATCCAGAAAGGCCCGAAAGACCGTGGCGTTGCCGATATCCCGATCGATTTCGTTCGGGCGATACGGACGGCGCATGATCACCCGGCCATCCGTGTTGAATAACGTCACCGAACCTTGTGGCCCAATATCCAGTGTCTCGAACAGATTTCGGAAATAGGCGAGGCGCATCGCGAATATGGCTTCGCCGCCGAATTGCCCGTCCGCCGTGTTGATGCGTCGGGTCAGGGCGATGAGGGGTTCGTCGACGAGTCGTCCCATCAGCGGGCGCGTGATAACCAGACCCCCGTCGGAATGCTGTTGGTGCATCTGGAAATGCTCGCGCTCGGCAACATTCATCTTTCGCGGCGTCAGCGAATTCGCTTCGGCGACAACGTCTCCCTGGCGATTGACTATGAACATCAAGCCCAAATACTCGGCCGAAGACGCACGACCGAAAATCGCCATTTGGCGGATTTCAGGCGACACCGTATTGATATCCGCGTGCGACCAGGCGTCGATCGCACCTTGGAGGGACAGGTCGTAAAGCGTGATGTTGCGGGAGATTTCCTGCGCCAGCGTACGCACGAGATTGTCAGCGGCCCGTTCGGCCTGCCGCCACGTGTCCTTGCGCAAATCTTGCAGTATGTAGCCGCCAAGCGCGAGCATCCCCAGGGTGACGCTGAGGCTGAGGACGGTCAGCAAACGGGGCATGCTCGCGGGGCCCCTCGTCACCGCGGCGCTTCCGGCGCGAATCTTCACGACTGGACAGCTGCACGGCATCTGAAAGCCATCGGGTGCGGCCGCCTGCGGCCCGGCAGCCTACGGATAATCGTCGCACTGTCGGCCAAGCTCTTCATCCTAAGCCGTCAGCCGTACCGGCGGAGTTCGGAACAGTGCGGTCGCGGCAGATACGGCATGGCCAGGAATCCAAAAATCTTGGCATGCGCATCGTTTGCAACCTTGGGACTTTGCTGGGCTATTTCTGGCACACAAATTGTAAATATTTGATTAATCATCAGGTCTTCGATTCAATATTGATCCCACCATTCGTCCAGGACGATCCCGGAGCGCGCGCCATGGCTTCTTGTGCCATTGCAGGCAACTCCCAGCACAGCAGATCTCCGGCGCTGAGGAAGCGCACGGTATGATCTCGCCGGCACCGCCCACTGCTGCTGTAGTCCCTAGCCGGTGTCGTGGCGGGAAGGGCCGATATCAGCGCACTCGCGCCCCGCGGTCCGTTCGTCTGGTGACATTAGGTTTAAATAACTGATTCAGTTACGTAAGTTACTGATGCCAAGGAAGCGTGCCGCTTGGAGCATTACGGAATTCCGCGTAATGTTTAGGTTCATCGTTGCGGCACTCAAGCAGGCAGCATGAACAGGGGGTAACATCAGATGATCAAAGTGAGCGTGTTCTATCCGGCCGGCGACGGCAAGAAATTTGACATGGATTACTATTGCAAGAGCCACATGCCGATGGTCCAGGAGAAGCTCGGTGCGGCCTGCAAAAGCATGGCTGTCGAACAAGGTCTGGGCGGAGCCGCACCCGGCGCCCCACCGGCCTATGCGGCCATGGGTCATCTCTATTTCGATTCGGTCGGGGATTTCCAGTCGGCCTTCGCCCCGCATGCGGAAAAGATCATGGCGGATGTCCCGAACTACACCAACATCCAGCCGATAATCCAGGTCAGCGAGGTAAAGATGTAGCCCACCCGGGTTTCAACCTCGGGATGCGGGTGCCGGGCTGTCAAAGGCCCGGCACCACGACACAACCGGGGGGTGGGCATCCCTCGGTTTAAGGAAATCCGGTGACGCGGGACCGAATGCCGTCTGACACTGGTCCGCACGCCAACGGTTCCGGCTACGGGAACAGCCGCTCCCCGGTCTCCGCGTCCTCTACGAAAATTGCGCTGACCGGACAATTTTCCGCGGCCTCGAGGATCTTTTCGACACTGTCCCCTTCCGGATTGATCGCCTCCGACTGGCGATTGTCATTAAGCCGGAACGTGTGTGTGGCGATCGTCTCGCACATCGCGTTCCCGACGCAGGCCTGGTGGTCAACCCAGACGCGCAACTTTCGAGCCAATGGCTTTCTCCCAGTCTAGTGCCAGGTGACCGGCAAAGATTTCAGCGATCGGAAGGTGATGCTGGGCTGGTATTCCAGATCCTCCGCCTTTGCCTGCAGGTTGGGGAACCGCTTCGCCAGCGCCTTGAACACTTCCTGCCCCTCCACGCGGGCCAGGGTCGCGCCGAGGCAGTGGTGGACACCCGAGCCGAAGGCAACATGCTGGTTCGGATGCCGGGTAATGTCGAAGGTTGACGGGTTGGCAAACGCTTGCGGATCGCGGTTGGCGGACGAGATGAACCAGCGAATACGGTCGTTCTTGCGAAGCACCTTGCCCCGCATCTCCACGTCCTCCGAGGCGATCCGCTGGATAGACTTGACGGGCGAGTCGTAGCGCAGGCATTCCTCGGTTGCCGGTTTGGCCAAAGCATCCGGATCCTGCTGCAGCAAGGCCCATTGGTCGCGGTTGCGCAGGAACGAGAGGGTGCCATTGCAGATCAGGTTGATCGTCGTTTCGTGCCCGGCCAGCAGCAGCAGGGAGGTATTCACCAGCACCTCATGCCGAGTGAACACGCCTTTCTTTTCACCAGTCGCCAAAGTCGAAATAAAATCATCGCCTGGATTGACCATGCGCTCGTCGACCAGCGGTGAGACATAGTCAATCATGCCCTGCATACCTTCGGCCAATGGCTTCATCCGGTCATATTCACCACGCCCGATGTAGAGCAGCTTTTCCGCGAGCCGCCTGACATAGCCCCGATCCGACGGCGGGACGCCCATCATTTGCGCGATCACCAGCACCGGCAGCGGGGTTGCGAGGTCCCGCATGACGTCCATCCCGCCGCGCTCTTCAGCGGCGTCGAGCAGTTCCTTCACTGCGGTCTGGACAAACGGACGCCAGGATTCCATCGACTTCGGCGTGAAATAGCTGTGCAGCACGCGGCGCATTTCCAGATGTTCCGGACGATCGTGCTGGATGAACTGGTCGGCCTGGTAGTTCTTTACGTATTCATACAGACCTAGATCCAACTCATCGATGGAGGGGTACGGGGGTCTCGGGTCATTCTTGAAGACGGCCGACGAGAAAAGCTCATGATGTCGGGTTAGCCAAACAAGATCATCATACCGGGTCACGGCCCATAGTTCATACGCCTCGTTCCAATGGACCGGGTCGTTCTCTCGCAGGCGGCCGTAGTAGGTATAGGGATCGGCGATGACATCTGGAGTAAACATATCGTCCTGAATCGTGGTCACCATGATCGTTGCCTCCTTTTGATGTTGTCCCTGCAGGTGACAGTCAGCATCGGCAGTCGAGGCCGCGCTTTTTGCGGCACTGCCGAATTGGCTTGCGCCTTGCCTGATCTTTTTATCCGCCGACGGCAGATAGGGCATCGAGCGTTGCAGACGCCGTCGACAGTTAGTGGGGGTAAGCGACCCCATGCGCCAGTTCAGCGCTGAACTGGTGCTCCTCGTAGACGAACAGGCAGTCACCTGTACAGCTTGGTGACAAAACGGTAGGCATTCCGGTTCGGGATTGTCAATTCTCGTGGCGCCCGTTCATCCTGAATTTGCATTTTGGGTAGCGTGGCACATCAGACTTTCGCAGGGTCCCTATCGGGATAGGCATGGTTCCGCGAACTGCCGGGACAGGGTTCTGGCCAGGTTGATGCAACCGGTCCACGTGACACAGAATCCTCCGTTGATAGGCCAACAAAGTCAGGACAAATCAACTCCGTGTCCTGCAGCCGAGATGAGGCGGAGCTACGCAACCGCGAGCGGAGGTTCCAAGCCGCTTTTATATTGCATTCAGTCCGGAAAAACTCCGCACACTTCTATATCTCTTTCGCACTCCGGAAAATTCGTAGTATTCAAAAGTGTCTATCGGTGACCGAACACGCAGGCGTTTGGGCGGCGGTGTCTACGATATGGCAACGATATGGACTCAGCCAAGAACAGCATGCTCCCCACGAAAGGGAGCGAAGTACAAGGGGGGATTGTCATGTCGACCGCAATAGACTCCGCGCGCTCAATGCCTTGGTGGCGGGAACCGACGCGCGACCAGTGGTACGCCTGGACCGCCGCCTGGCTCGGCTGGACGCTCGACGCCTTCGACTTCACGGTCTTCTTGCTTATCATGGTGCCGATCTCGAAGGAGTTTGGCGTGCCGCTCACCGCGGTGGCTTTCGTGCTGACAATTACGCTCTGGCTTCGCCTCGTCGGCGCCGTTGCTTCCGGCTGGCTGGCCGATCGCATCGGTCGCAAAGCCCCATTGATGATCTCAATCCTTTGGTACTCGCTCTGCAATTTCATCGCCGGTTTCTCACCGAACTTCACGTTTCTGTTCATCTTCCGGGCTCTGTTGGGAATTGGCATGGGCGCGGAATGGCCCGCCGGTGCGGCACTGGCGATGGAAACCTGGCCGGCACGGTCCCGCGGATTCATGGGTGGCTTGCTTCAAGGCTCCTGGGGCCTCGGTTTCGTCGGTTCAAGTCTCGCATACGGGTTTCTCTTCGACTGGATCGGCTGGCGCGGCCTGCTTTGGCTCGGCATTCTGCCCTCTCTGGCGATTGTCTTCGTCCGCTACTTCGTCAAGGAACCCGAGGTCTGGGTCGAGAACCGGAAGCGCCAACGCGACGAAGGCCGCGAGGTCCGCATGCCGCTGTTCGCCATCTTCAAACGGGGCATGATCGGCAACACACTTTCGGCGTGCTGGTGGATGGCCAGCGGATTCCTGACCTACTACTCGATTACTGCATTGTTCGCGACGCATCTGCAGAAAGATCTTGGCCTGTCACCAGCCTTGGTCGCCACGCCCATAATCCTAGGCAACTTGCTGGCTTTTTTCGCCTGCGGTTTTTGGGGCCTTGTTTCCGACCGGTTCGGCCGGCGCTGGGCCATGATTATCCCGGCGCTGCTGGCAGCCCCCACAGCGCCGCTCTATCTCATGACCAGCGACATTACCTGGATCACTCTCGGCTTCGGCCTGCAGGGCATGTTCGGCGGCGGTGGCATGCAGGGCCAGATGCCACCATACCTGAATGAGCGGTTCCCGACCGAGGTGCGCGCCACCGCCGCCGCCTTCTGCTTCCATCAGGGCGCCATCTTCGGCGGTCTGGTACCACTCATTCTAACCTGGTTCGCCACATGGTTCGGAATTGGCTTCGCGATCCCGATGCTGATCGGCACCATAGTGGGGGCGGCAAGCTTTGCGGGGGCATTGCTACTCGGGCCGGAGACCCGGGGCAAGGAGATGGTACCGGATCTCGTGATCACCTGACGTGATGCCTCCCGCTTCAAGTCATCCTGACACGAAGCGGGCCATTGCCTGTTCATCTACTTCAACGTCTTGTCGCGGGGACGGCGTGAGAGTCGGCGTTTGATGAGGCATGTTCCTATCCGATTTTCCAAGTATCGAAAATAATCAAATTCTGGCACAAGATCTGAAGCGACTCAGCGTTGGCGGGGGCTGGGCGACAATACTTCCACGATACTGCCGCCACCTTGACACTTTGAGCACTCCATGTGCTCAATTCGGTCGCCTTACGCGCAATAGCGGCAAGGGGGGAAACCAATGACACAGATCTATAGCAGCCGCCGTGATGTACTCAGGGCGGCGACAACGTTGGCTGCCGCTTCCTCTATCGCTGGCTTGAGCGGCCGCAGTGCCCGGGCGGCCGAATCCGACCCTGCGCTCAGCAGCTCGCTGGAGCAAGTGGATCACGCGCTTCGTCAGGCCGTCGGCGCGCAAACCGTTCCAGGTGTTGTGGCCATCGGAGCGACCGACAAGGGAATCGTGTACGAGGGCGCCTTCGGCCCGTCGATTACCGCTGACAGCCTGTTCTGGATCGCCTCGATGACCAAGGCCATCACCGCGACAGCCTGCATGCAACTGGTCGAGCAAGGCAAACTCCAGCTTGACCAGCCAATGGGCAAGTTGCTTCCGCAATTAGAATCGCCCAAGGTGCTGGAAGGATTTGACGCGAATGGCGCGCCAAAGCTCCGCCCTGCCAAGCGGGCGATCACGCTGCGGCATCTGCTGACCCACACGGCTGGCTTCACGTACAGCATCTGGAGTGAGCAGATGACCCGGTATGAGAAAGTGACAGGGACGCCGTTCATCGGTGAGTGCAAGAACGCCGCGTTGAACGCACCGCTGGAGTTCGATCCAGGCGACCGCTGGGAATACGGCATCAATATAGACTGGGTCGGCAAGGCTGTCGAAGCCGTCAGTGACCAGTCGCTGGAGATCTACTTCCGAGAGAAGATTTTTGCGCCACTCGGCATGACTGATACGGGCTTCCTCATCAGTTCCGCCCAGAAGGCCCGGGTGGCTCCGATGTACAGCCGCCAGCATGACGGCAGCCTCAAGGCGATGGCCTTCGAAATGCCGCAACGCCCGGAGTTCTTCATGGGAGGCGGAGGTCTGTTTAGTACGCCACGAAACTATATGGCGTTCCTGCAGATGCTGCTGCACGAGGGTACGTTCAACGGCGCTCAGGTGCTGAAGCCTGAAACTGTCAGGACGATGCGGCAGAACCACATCGGCGACCTGAACGTTGTCACGCTGAAGACCGTCGCCCCGGAAAGTTCAAATGATGCCAATCTGTTTCCTGGCATGGTACAGAAATGGGGCCTGTCATTTGACATCAATACTGAACAAGGGCCGGCAGGACGTAGCGCGGGCAGTATTGCCTGGGCCGGACTTTTCAATACCTATTTTTGGGTAGACCCTACCAAGCGCGTCACAGGCACAATCATGACGCAGCTTTTGCCGTTCGCGGATGACCGCGTCCTCAAGCTGTTTGCCCAATTCGAGAATGGTCTGTACCAGGCGGTAACGCCAGCCTGACAGTCCGACTCGCAGCACTGGTCCTGCCCGCCGCTTCACGGGCAGGACCAGTGCTGCACGCCTTGTTAGACCTGAAGCGTCGCAAACGTCGGGCGGCGGCCGGAGCTTTGGTTCGAAGGATCATTCACCGACCAAAGAGCAAGTCGACGACGACCTGAAATACCGCCCTGTTCGACCATCAGGTCGGCACCGAGCAATTGGAACCCATGCACATATAGGCGTTGGATGTGCCGGCACTACTGGCGCGTGGCGGTCCATCCTGATGCGCACTTCAGGTCTCGTCCCCACCAAAGGCCGGCGGGTCGGCTACGATGGTGGACTGTCCATTCCTCTGTCGTGGGACCGGACCGTGGAAAAATTCCACTGGGTGACTGAAGCCTTGGCCCGTGATGATCGTCGGCGCAACTTTTTCCAAGCGGTGCGCCAGCTCGACAATATTTCGATCGCAGGCCCACAGACCTTCTTGCCCAAGTTCGGCAGGCAGCGGCCTCTCCAAACACCCGTGCTGGATGGAGTGACTTTTCGGGGGCGGGGCACTGCTATCTTGCGGAACTCGTGACAATATCGTTAAGAAATAGAAATGAAAACTGGCAACCGCCAGGGAACACGTGGGAACGAAGCGATGACACGGGCTTACGAAATCATCGAACACATCTATGACGTGGTCATTATCGGCGCCGGTGGGGCGGGACTACGAGCTGCTCTGGGAATGGCGTCGTCTGGATTGAAGACGGCTTGCGTCACCAAAGTCTTCCCAACCCGCAGTCATACGGTCGCCGCGCAGGGCGGATGGCGGCCTCGCTCGGCAATATGGGCGACGGTGACAACTGGCGTTTTCATATGTACGACACGGTGAAGGGTTCCGACTGGCTCGGTGACCAGGACGCAATCGAATACATGTGCCGGGAGGCTGTGCCCGCGGTGCTGGAGTTGGAGCATTACGGCGTTCCGTTCTCCCGAGCCAACGATGGCCGGATCTATCAGCGGCCCTTTGGCGGCCAGACACTTGACTATGGAAAGAAGATGGCACAACGAACTTGTGCCGCGGCTGACCGCACGGGCCACGCGATTTTGCACACGCTGTACCAACAGTGCCTCAAGTATAACACCGTGTTCTTCATCGAGTATCTGGCGCTCGACCTGCTGATGGACGAAGACGGCATCTGCCGCGGCTTGCTTGCCTGGAATATGGAGGACGGGACGCTGCACCGTTTCCGTGCCCATCGCACCGTCCTGGCCACTGGCGGTTACGGGCGGGTGTACTTCTCCTGCACTGCTGCACATACGTGCACCGGCGATGGCAATGCGATGGCCTTGCGCGCCGGGCTTCCGCTTGAGGACATGGAATTCACGCAGTTTCACCCAAGCGGCATCTATGGCTCCGGCTGCCTGATCACGGAGGGCGCCCGCGGCGAAGGCGGGTATTTCACCAATTCGGAGGGCGAGCGCTTCATGGAGCGCTATGCGCCGAGCGCCAAGGATCTGGCGGGTCGGGATGTCGTCTGCCGCTCGATGACGATCGAAATCAACGAGGGCCGAGGCTGCGGACCGGACAAGGATCACATCTTGTTGCATCTGGAACATCTGGGCGCCGAACTGTTGCACCAGACGGCTGCCTGGCATCAGCGAGACCGCGAAGATCTTTGCCGGTGTCGACGTAACGCGCGAACCAATCCCGGTTCTGCCGACCGTCCACTACAACATGGGCGGCGTGCCGACCAATCTGCACGGCGAGGTCATCACGCTACGCGAAGGCAATCCAGAAGCCGTCGTCCCCGGTTTGATGGCGATCGGCGAGACGGCATGCGTCTCGGTTCATGGCGCCAACCGGCTGGGTTCCAACTCGCTACTGGATATCATCGTGTTTGGGCGGGCCGCCGCTTTTCGTGTCGTAGAGACGCTTCGACCCGGAGAGAGTCATGTCGCTCCTCCGAAGCAGGCGACCGATCGTGCGCTCGCCCGGCTGGATCGGGTCAGATGGTCGAAGGGCACAACTGGAGCCGGAACGATCCGTTATGCCATGCAACGAACCATGCAGCGTTACTGCGCGGTTTTTCGCGATGGTCCATTGCTGCGAGAAGGGGCTGAGCGAACTCGACGAGGTCGGTGACTTGATGCGCGCTGATCTTCATCTCACTGACCGATCGATGATCTTCAACACCGATCTCGCTGAAACGTTGGAACTCGACAATATGCTTACCCAGGCGAGGGTCAGTCTTCATTCCGCTGTCGAGCGCACGGAAAGTCGCGGCGCCCACGCGCGCGAGGATTTTCCGCGGCGGGACGACAAGGACTGGCTCAAGCATACTCTCGCTTGGATTGACGATGACGGGAAGGTGCGCCTGGACTACAGGCCGGTCCATCTGCAGCCACTTTCGAACGAAGTTTCCTCCATAGCCCCAAGAGAACGCGTGTATTAAATCGCAATTCTGCTGGGTTCGTTGATGCACATTTGAAATTTCGGATTCCGGTTCCATTGCCGTCGACTTGCCGAAGCGGCGGCCGGCAACCGCCTCCGCTGAACGGGGCCGAGGCCGCGTGCTGACGGCAGAAATCCAGAGTGGGTTTGTAGTCACTCTGTGCCGGAGGCTGGCTTGGGTGACCCGGCCCGAAGGGAAGGTCTAGGCCTCGGCCAGGAACGCGCGGACCTGCGTCAGAAAGAAGTCGAGCTGGTCGTGGTGCACCCAGTGCCCGGCCTTCTCGACGGCCAGCACGCTCGCGTTCTTGAAGTATGCCAGGCGCCCGTCGTCGGCCGGGTTCTTCGCCCAGCTTTCCGTGCCGTAGACCAGCAGCGTCGGGCAGGTGATCGCACCCCACAGCTCGGCGATCGCCTCGCGGGTCATGTCGTAGGGCGGCCACAGCCGGACATAATGGTCGAACTTCCAGCTATAGGTGCCGTCCTCGTTCTGGTTGACGCCATACTGGGTCAGATGCCGCGCCTGCTCGGGGGTCAGGTGCGTGTTCGCCTCCTGCATGCGCGCGTAGGCGGCCTCCACCGTCGGATAGCGGCGCGGCTGGCGGCCGGACATACGCTCGTTGCGCGTCGATCCAGTTGCGCATCCGCTCGGCGATCGGCTTGCGGTCGGACACCGCATCCTGCCCGGGGCCGGGCCAAGGCCCTCGATCGCGACGATGCGGCGGACATTCTCCGGATAGATGCCGGTGTAGCGCAGCGCGATGTTGCCGCCCAGCGAGTGGGCGATGATCGTCACCGGCGCCAGCTTCTGCTGATGGATCAGCTGCGCCAGGTCGTAGATGTAGTTGGCCATGGTGTAGTGGCCGGACGCCGACCACGCCGAGTCGCCATGGCCGCGCAGATCGGGCGCGATGACGTGGTAGTCGCGGCGCAGATCGGCCGCGACCCAGTCCCAGTTGCGGCAGTGGTCGCGCCCGCCATGCAGCAGGATCAGCGGCGGCGCGTCCGGATTGCCCCAGTCGACGTAGTGCAGCCGCAGCCGCTGGGAGAAATAGACACGCGAGGTCGGGCCGGATTCCGGCAGCATGCTATCATACGCTCAGCCGATCGGCGGCTTCTTCTTGTGCCAGCCGGTCGCCCGCTCATAGGCCGCGGCGACCCGCAGCACCGTCGCGTCGTCGAAGTAGCGGCCGACGAACTGCACCGACACCGGCAGGCCGGCGCGCGACAGGCCCGACATCATCGCCAGCGCCGGATGGCCGGTGACGTTGAACGGCGTGCGGGCCTGGCGCGGATAGGTGCGGGCGGTTTCGTCGGCGTCGTCCATGCGGCTGGACGGGTCCATCGAACTGGCACACATCAGCACGTCGTAGTCGCGCAACCGGTCCTCGACCGCGGCGATCACCTCGGCGCGGCGGCGCTGAGCGCCGACATAGTCGCCGGCGGTCATGAACGCGCCCGGCAGCAGGCGCCGGCGCGCGAGCTTGCCGTAGTCGCCCGGACGCTCGCGCAGCCAGGGGGCGTGGATCGACCAGGCCTCGCTGCACAGGATGACGCGGTTGATGCCGGCGAATTCCGTCAGCGTCGGCAGCGTGACGGTGTGGACCTGGGCGCCCTCGGCCTGCAGAACGCGGGCGACGTCCTCCAGCGCGGCGGCAACCTCGGGGTGGGCCGGCAGGTCGCGTTCGTGGAAGTGGCGGACGAAGCCGATGCGCAGGTCGCGAACGCCGCGATCCAGCAGCCGGCCGAAGTCGCGCGCCTGGGTCGCCGCACTGCCCGGATCGGCCGGGATCATGGCCGGCGATGGCATCCAGCAGCAGCGCGTTGTCGGCGACGGTGCGGGTCAGCGGCCCGACATGGTCCAGGGTGAAGGACAGCGGGAAGACGCCCGCGGCGCGACACCAGGCCGTAGGTCGGCTTCAGCCCGACGATGCCGCAGGCGCTGGCGGGATTGCGCACCGATCCGCCGGTGTCGGTGCCAAGCGCCAGCGGGAACAGCCCGGCCGCGACGCCGGCGCCTGATCCCGACGACGATCCGCCCGGATGGTGATCGGGGTTCCAGGGATTGCGGGCCGGCGGGAAACGGCAGGTCGAAACTGGGTCCGCCAATGGCGAACTCATGCGTCGAGAGCTTGCCCATGATGATCGCGCCGGCCTGCGCGCAGCTTCTGGATGACGACGGCATCTGCCTTGGCGATGTTGTCGACCAGGATCTTGGAGTGGCGCGGTGGTCGGCAGGCCGGCGACATCGATGATGTCCTTGATCCCGACCGGCACGCCATGCAGCGGGCCACGGCTGCGGCCCGCGGCGATTTCGGCCTCGGCGTGGCGGGCGGCCTGCAAGCGCACCGGCCGCATCCAGCCGGATGAACGCGTGCAGCTTGGGGTCGAGCACCTCGATCCGCGCCAGCAGGTCGTTCACCAGTTCGACTGGGGACAGGGTCTTCGCGGCGTAGGCCTCGGCGATCTCGGTCGCGGACAGCCAGTGCGGTGCGGTCATGAGCGTCCTCCCGCCAGCCCGACGCCGGCGCATCGGCGGCCAGGGTTCGGCGGCCGGGTCGGTCGGCACCTGCACCACACCGGCGTTGTTCAGCGCCTGTTCGGCGGCTGCCTGCACGTCGTCGGGAAATTCGGTCAGGGCTTTATCCAGGCCGGCGGCCTGCGCCAGGGCGACGATGATTGGGTCCATGGCATCCACTCCGCGATCATTGTGCGGTGCGATCATGCGTCCTGTCGCGTCTCCGGGAAAGAGGCGGTTCGGCCGGGCCCATCGACAGAATGCCGGCATAGGATAAAAAAAGGGCGGTACAGCCGGGGGAAGGGCCGTACCGCCTAGGTGGTCGCGTGATAAAATCAAACGCGACTTCGGGGAGGAAACAGGACACCGCCGAAGCGGCGTCGCAACCGTATGTAACCCCAAAATATTGAGAAAAGGTTAACGAACCCGTGCACGCATCGAATTTTCAAGCGTAAGGCGCCGTTTTTCTACTCACGGGGGCGCCGAGCATGAGCAACCTGCCGCTCGTCGGTCTCAAAATTCTGGAAATTGGCCATTATATCGCTGCGCCTTTCTGCACCCGCATCCTGGCCGACCTGGGCGCCGAGGTGATCAAGCTGGAGCCGCCAGGTGGCGATCCGTTCCGCGGCTGGGGGGCGGCGAAGGATGGCAACTCGGTCTGGTTCAGCATTCATGGACGCAACAAGCTTTCTATCGAACTGGATCTGAAGCAGGATCGGGATATCCTGCTGAAGCTCGCGATGCGAGCGGACGTGCTGGTGGAAAACCTCCGTGCCGGGCAGTTGGAGCGTTTGAAGATCGGTCCGGATGTGCTGCATGAGGTTAATCCGCGGCTGGTGATCGCGCGCATCTCCGGCTACGGCCAGGATGGCCCGTATCGCGACAAGCCGGCGTTCGGTGCCATCGGCGAGGCGATCGGCGGGTTGCGGCATCTGACCGGCGCATCCGGGGGCACGACGGATCTGCCGCCGCCACGCTGCGGGATTTCAATCAGCGACGATCTGGCCGGGCTGTATGCGGCGATCGGGCTGCTGTCGGCGCTCTGGCAGCGCGACGCGATGGGCACCGGCAAAGGCCGGGTGGTGGACGTGAACCTGGTGGACAGCGTGTTCAGCCTGATGGAGGGCATGCTGCCGGAATACGCGCTGGACGGGCGCGTTCGGCAGCCGGCCGGCGCGGCAATCGCCACCGCGTCGCCAACCAACACCTATCCCTGCGCCGATGGCCGCTGGCTGTGTATCGCCGGAAACTCGGACCTGATCTTCTCGCGGCTGATGGCGGCGATCGGCCGGCCGGAGATGGCTGCCGATCCGGCCTATGCGACGAATGGGCTGCGCTGCGAAAATCGCGACGCGCTGGATGCGGCGATCGGCGCCTGGACGCGGACCCTGGCCGCCAAAGAGGCCGAAGCGATCCTGGAGGAGGCCGAAGTCCCGTGCTCCCGCCTGTTCGACATCGCCGACTGTGCGGCCGACCCGCATTTCCGAGCCCGGCAGGCGGTGCAGGATATCGAGGATCCGCTGATCGGACGCACCCTGCATCCGGGGCCGACGATCCGGCTGGACGGCGAGCGGCCGGAAGATGTCGTGCGCTGGACAGGTCCGGCGGTCGGCGCGCACACGGATCATGTGCTGCACACGCTGCTGGGGCTGCCGCGCAAACCGGGCTGATCAGTCTGGTGTTGCATCCTTTTCCCGTGGTGTCGGATAAGGCTGCTTCGCCAGTTTGAGGATGCATGCGCTCTATTGCTCGCCGGACGCCGCTGTTGCTGCTCTGCCTGACGCTGGCCGCTTGCGGAAGCGGATCAGGTGCGCGGCACGGTGACTATGTCGGTGGCAGAGCCGCGGTTGAATGCGCCCCATTTGCCCGAGCGCTTAGCGGGGTTTCGCTGTCGGGTGCGGCGGCCGACTGGTGGCGGCAAGCCGAGGGCCGGTATGCAAGGATGGGCGTGCCTGAGGTCGGCAGCGTGCTCGTCTTCCGCCGCTCCGCGCGTCTGCCAAGTGGACATGTCGCTGTCGTATCGCAGGTGCTTTCGCGGCGGCAGATCATGGTCACGCAGGCGAACTGGGTGCACCATCGTGTGACCGCGGATCAGCCGGTGGTTGACGTGTCGCCCGATGGCGACTGGAGCGCGGTGCGCGTCTGGTGGCCCCCCAATGGACAGATCGGCACCACCGATTACGCGACATTCGGTTTTATTCGACCTGATTATCCCATCGGCCATGATCGGCTGATCGCGACCACGCCCGGCGCGATACGGGTCGCGGAGAATGGGGGGTAGGGCTTCGGTTCAGTCCTTGGGCTTGGTCAGCCGTGGTCGCTGCGGTTCGCGACGTCGGACACGCCCCAAGCGTCTGTTCGACCGGGGTTCGACTCTGGTTCGACTGGGCAGCTTTATCGGCGTGCTGAGGCACTTAATGCCAATGCCGCCGTTACCCCGGACGACCGCGAAATCCGGTCGCGACAACATAGAGCTCGCTGGACTCTTTGCGGCTGGACGGCGGTTTGGCGTGGCGGACGCTGGCAAAATTCCGCTTCAGCACGTCCAGGATCTGTTTCTCCGAACCGCCCTGGAACACTTTGGCCACGAAGGCTCCGTCGGGCGACAGGATCTGGATGGCAAAGTCCAGTGCCATTTCCGCCAGTGCCACGATCCGGATATGATCGGTGGAGGCATGGCCGGTGGTGTTCGGCGCCATGTCGGACAGCACCAGGTCGACCCCGCCACCCAGTTCCGCTATCAGTCGCGCGGGCATCTCCGGATCGGTGAAATCGCCCTGCAGGATCGCTGCGCCGTGGATCGGGTCGATCGGCAACAGGTCGAGCGCCAGTACCGAGGTGGCACCGCGCTTCACCGCGACCTGCGTCCAGCCCCCGGGTGCCGCACCCAGGTCGAGCACCCGCACGCCCTTGTGGATCAGGTGGAACTTGTCATCCAGCTCCAGCAGCTTGAACGCGGCCCGCGACCGCCAGCCCTGCTGCTTCGCCGCCGTGACGTAGGGGTCGTTGAGTTGGCGGGCGAGCCAACGGGCGGACGCTGGGCTGCGGCTTTTCGCGGTCTTGACGAAGACCGACAACCCCCGTGACGGGGGCATGACCGGAGCCTTGCTCATGGACGGCAGAAATCGCGCCGGCGTCCCTGCCGCGTTCGGTCAGCGCGCATCAGCCGCAGCAACACGCCCTCCCGAAGGCCGCGGTCGGCGACGATCACATGCGGCGCCGGCCACATCCGGGTGATCGCGGCGAACACCGCGCAGCCTGGCAGCACGAATTCCACGCGTTCCGGGCCGACGCAAGGGTGCTGCATCAGGCCGTCCCGCCCCAGCGCCCGGAGATGGGACAGTGCGTCGGCGGCTTCCTGGCGGCACAGCTCGACGCCATCGACGGCCAGGCGCCGGTAACGTTCGAGGTTCAAAGCGACGCCGGCCAGCGTGGTTACCGTCCCGCTGGTGCCAAGCAGCCGGACGCCGCCGGCGCGGATTTCGCGAGCGATGCAATGAACCCGCTCGAACGGCTGCAGGCGAGCGACGACGTCAGCGACCATTGTCTCGAACCCGTCCGGGCTGAAACCGGCATCGCCCCAGCGCTCGGCCAGAGTGACGACGCCGATCGGCAGTGACTCGTAGCCGATCAGTTCGGGATGGCCATTGGTCAGTCGCACCCAGGCCAGTTCCGTGGAGCCGCCGCCGATGTCGAACAGCAGAGCGCGGCGGCCGTCGCAGGGCAGCAGCGGCGTGCAGGATTCCAACGCCAGCTCCGCTTCTTCGCGGCTGCTGATGATGCCGAAATCAAAACCGGTTTCCTGCTTTACGCGACAAAGAAACGCGGCACCGTTGGTTGCGCGCCGGCAGGCTTCGGTGGCGATGGCGCGGACCTGGCGAACCGGCCGACGGGCCAACCGGGCCGCACAGGCCTGCAAGGCGCCGATCGCGCGGTCCATGGCGGCTTCGTTGAGGCGGCCCGTGCTGTGCAAGCCTTCGCCTAGCCGCACGATGCGGGAAAAGCTGTCCAGAACGCGAAAGCTGTCGCCCGAGGGCGTGCCCACCAGCATTCGGCAATTATTGGTTCCCAGATCGAGTGCGGCAAACGCCGGGCCGAAGACGCGGCGTGGCTGATCGGGCCGCACTTCGTTACAACGTGCGGCGGTGTCAAGCTCAGCAGGGGCCTGAACCGGCATCATTCGCGGATTGTCAACCGACTGGAGGTAACGGGCAAGCACCGAATGCAAATACGGTACCGGGTGTCGGTTTTTTCATGGCCCGGACGCTTCGCGTCCGGTCTGGTTACGCCTGGGGGTTGGACAAGCGAGGTTTGGGATCGGCATTGGCGACCCTCCAGCCGCCGCCGCCCTTGGTCTTGACTTCACGCGCGGCCATGTGGGCGCGCCGCAGCAGGACGCGGACATCCTCGGGACTGCCGGGGGGCCGGCTGGCGATTCCGATGGAAAACGTCACGCCGTGGTTGGGGGGCAGATCCGGAAACAGGCGGCGGCTGCATAGCGACTCGGCCCGTTCCGCCGCGGTGAGATGATCCATGCCATCCTGCCAGATGGCGAACTCGTCGGCACCGACGCGGGCAACCAGGTCGCTGGGTCGGATCAGGGTCCGCAGTTCACTGGCCATACGGATCAGAATTCGATCGCCTTGTGCTCGTCCCAGCGTCAGGTTGACGCGGCGAAGGTCATCGATATCGACAAGAAACAGGGTCCCGACCATGCCGTCCCGATCGAGCCGCTCGATATGCCGGTCCGCCTCATCCAGGAACCAGCGCCGATTGGGAATGCCGGTCAGCCGGTCGATCCCGATCTGGCCCATGCTGGCGCCGATGGCGACACGCAGCAGCATGGCAACAGTGGCGGCAAGGTCATGGTCCGATTCAGTCCAGGGCCGCGCCCCTTGCTCCCGCCACAGCACCAGGCCGCCAGGCCGGGCCGGCAGCAGAACCCACGGACAGGCGAGCATAGGGCGTCGATCGGGCGCGATCGTGTGGGACGGCCGCCCGCTTTTGGCAGTCAGTAACGCCATCCCCTGATCGATGGTGCCTGTTCCCGCGACCCCCATGCAGTAGGCGACAGGCGCGTCGGCGGCATCGGGGCTGAGGTCCAGGACCGCCAGGCCTTCGAGATCCGCGGTCAGCCTCAGTTGCTCCAGAATCTCGGTGATCGAGCCATCATAATCGCCGCTGAAGGGCACGTTTGTCTCTCCGGACGAAAGGATCGACCAACAGATTAAACCTTTCCCGTGCGCAAAGGATAGGATTTCACGGCGCCGGCGTCCGTCGCCGGCAGGCCAAGCCTATCCGATGATGCTCATTCTGGGTATCAGAACAGGATATCCGCCGAAAACGGGAGGAAAAAATCATGCGCGCTGTTTGGTATGACCGGCAGGGGCCAGCGAACGAAGTCATCGTCACGGGGGAATTGCCCACCCCGGAACCAGGCGTTGGCCAGGTCCGGGTAAGGCTGGAAGCGTCCGGGGTCAATCCATCGGACACCTATCGTCGCCGCGGGCGCGGTGCCGGCCGAATATCCCCGGGTCATTCCCAACAGCGATGGCGCCGGCGTGGTCGACAAGGTCGGCGAAGGCGTTCCGGCCCGCTGGGTCGGCAAACGGGTGTGGCTGTATAACGGTCAGCGCAACGGCCGCTGGATGGGCACGGCAGCGGAATACATCGCGCTGGATGTCGATCTGGTCACCGAGCTTCCGGATCATGTTTCGTTTGCCCAGGGCGCCACGTTGGGCATTCCGGGCATGACCGCGCATGGCTGCGTGTTCGCGGCGGGGCCAGTGCAGGGCAAGACGTTGTTGATCACCGGCGGCGCCGGGGCGGTTGGCCATTATGCCGTGCAACTCGCCGCATGGGCCGGGGCGGAGGTCATCGCCACAGTCAGCTCCGAGGAGAAGGCGCACCGTGCCCATCACGGTGGGGCGGCCCATGTCATCGACTACAGGAACGAGAATGTCGCCGGGCGGGTGGCCTCGATCACCCGCGGTGTTGGCGTCGATCACGTGGTGGATGTCGACCTGGGCGGCAATTTGGCGGCGGTGCTGGCGTCCGTGCGGGAGAATGGAAGTATCGCCTACTACGCCAGCAATGGTGCGCTGGAACCGACGGTCAATTTGCGGGCGCTGATGGCCAAGAACCTGACGGTGCGGGGTTTCGTGCTGCCGACCAGTCCACATGCGACGCGGCGCCGAGCACAGTCGGATATCGCCGCTTTCATCCGCACGCCTGGCCGTGTCCTGTCGGTGGCAGGTGAATTCCCGCTTTACGAAACGGCTGCCGCACATATGTCGGTGGAGGCCGGGGGCAAAGTCGGCACGGTCGTGGTGAGGTGCGCGCAATAAAATTCGCCTCTCTTGCCAGAATTGCTGATCTTTTGTGCGGCACTATTCAATGGTCATGTGCTGTCCAGCCGAAGAGCCACATGACGTCGCACGAATGCTCCCTTATGAGTGGGGACTGGAACGGATGCATGTTTGTGGTCTCGGCGCTGTTGCTGAGTCAGGTACGGTCCTATTGACGAAGGATCGAATCATGGCTGAACGGCGGATGGCACTTGTCGTGGGTGCGACGCGGGGTATCGGGTTAGGGGTTGCGCGGGAGTTCATCGCCCGCGGATGGGACGTCATCGCAACCGCGCGGCGGCCCGATCACGCCATCGCCTTGCGGGAACTTTCCGCGGCACACCCTGGGCGGGTGACGATCCCTCAGTTGGATATGAACGACCGGCGGCACTGGACGGCTTTGCTGCGACGTTGGGCGGTAAAAGGCTGGACGCGGTGCTGGTCAACGCCGGCGTCTCGGGGCCAGAACACCGCAGCGCCGAGTGCGGCGACGGCGGTGGAGATCGGCGCACTGATGTTTACCAATGCGATTGCGCCGGTCCGCCTGGCTCGGTCGCTGGTCGGGAACATCCGGCCCGGATCCGGCGTGCTGGCGTTCACCTCGTCCGCCATGGGTAGCGTTGCGGTCAACCCGGGCGGCCACGAACTTTACCGCGCCAGCAAGGCGGCGCTGAATTCGTTGACGCGGGGCCTGTGGGGCGAAATCGGCGGCCGCAAACTGACAATGGTGTCGCTGCATCCGGGTTGGGTGCGGACCGATATGGGCGGGTCCAGCCGCGCCGGTTTCGGTGGAGGACAGCGCGGCCGGGCTCGTGTCGGTGATCGAACAGCAAAGCGGCGCGCATCAGCACCGGTTCATCGACTACACCGGCAAGGAACTGCCCTGGTAGGCTGCCGCATTGCCGGCGCTGCTCCGGCCAGAGAATGGATCGAAGAACACCCCGGACGGCTTTCGCTGTCTGGAGTGTTTCCGGCTGTTGGCCAGGTGTCTAAGCCGTGTGGATCTAGACCTCGACCTCCTCCTCGCGACCCGCGCCGCCATCGTCGTCGCCTTCCGGCTTCGGCAGGGCGGGCAGCGAGGCCTCGGTGATCTCGAAGTCCAGCTTGTTGTCCTTCAGCGTCACCTTCACCGCGCCGCCCTTGACCAGCTTGCCGAACAGCAGCTCCTCGGCCAGCGGCTTCTTGATGTGCTCCTGGATCACCCGGCCCAGCGGACGAGCGCCATACAGCCGGTCGTAGCCACGTTCCGCCAGCCACTCCTTGGCCGCCGAGGACAGCTCGATCGTCACGTTCCGGTCCGCGAGCTGGGCTTCCAACTGCATCACGAACTTCTCGACGACGCGCCCGACGATCTCCGGCGTCAGGCCGGCGAAGGTGATCGTCGCATCCAGCCGGTTGCGGAATTCCGGCGTGAACAGGCGCTTGATCGCGTCGTCGTCCTCGCCGGTCCGCACCTCGCGGCCGAAGCCGATGGCTTCCTTGGCCATGTCGGAGGCGCCGGCGTTGGTCGTCATGATCAGGATGACGTTGCGGAAATCGACCGTCTTGCCGTTGTGGTCGGTCAGCTTCCCGTGGTCCATCACCTGCAGCAGGATGTTGAACAGGTCCGGATGGGCCTTCTCGATTTCATCCAGCAGCAGCACCGCGTGCGGATGCTGGTCGATCGCGTCGGTCAGCATGCCGCCCTGGTCGAAGCCGACATAGCCCGGCGGCGCGCCGATCAGCCGCGACACGTGTGCCGCTCCATATACTCGGACATGTCGAAGCGGATCAGCTCGATGCCCATGGTGGAGGCCAACTGACGCGCGACCTCGGTCTTGCCGACGCCGGTCGGGCCGGAGAACAGGTAGTTGCCGATCGGCTTCTCCGGCTCGCGCAGGCCGGCGCGAGCCAGCTTGATCGCCGCGGCCAGGGCCTCGATCGCCTTGTCCTGGCCGAACACCATCGACTTCAGGTCGCGCTCCAGGTTGCGGAGCGTCTCCTTGTCGTCGGCGGAAACGGACTTGGGCGGGATGCGGGCGATCTTCGCCACGATCTCCTCGACGTCCTTCAGCGTGACGGTCTTCCGGCGCTTGTGCTCCGGCAGCAGCATCCGGGAGGCGCCGACCTCGTCGATCACGTCGATCGCCTTGTCCGGCAGCTTGCGGTCGTGGATGTATTTCGCCGACAGCTCCACCGCGGCGCGGATCGCCTCGTCGGTGTAGCGGACCTTGTGGTGCTTCTCGTAGTTCAGCTTCAGGCCGCGCAGGATCTTCACGCTGTCTTCCAGCGACGGCTCGTTCACGTCGATCTTCTGGAAGCGGCGGACCAGCGCGCGGTCCTTTTCGAAGTAGTTGCGGAATTCCTTGTAGGTCGTGCTGCCGATGCAGCGCAGGTTGCCCGACGCCAGCGCCGGCTTCAGCAGGTTGGAGGCATCCATCGCCCCGCCGCTGGTGGCGCCCGCGCCGATCACGGTGTGGATCTCGTCGATGAACAGGATGGCGCCGGGCTGGTTCTCCAGCTCGTTCACCACCGCCTTCAGCCGCTCCTCGAAGTCGCCGCGATAGCGCGTGCCGGCCAGCAGCGAGCCCATGTCGAGCGCGAAGATCGTCGACTTGAGCAGCACTTCCGGCACGTCGCCCTCGACGATGCGCTTGGCCAGGCCTTCGGCGATCGCGGTCTTGCCGACGCCGGGATCACCGACATACAGCGGGTTGTTCTTGGTGCGGCGGCACAGGATCTGGATGGTCCGCTCGATTTCCAGGTCGCGGCCGATCAGCGGGTCGATCTTCCCGGCCATCGCCTTCTTGTTCAGGTTCACGCAGTAGTTGGACAGCGCGTCCTGGCTGCGGCGGTTCGGCTTTTCCTCGCGCTCCTGCTCCGGCTGGTTGCCCTCCGGGGGTCTGGTTGTTGGTGCCGGCGACCGGGCGCTGAGCCGACCGGCCGGGCGCCTTGGCGATGCCGTGGCTGATGAAGTTGACCGCATCCAGCCGGGTCATGTCCTGCAGCTGCAGGAAATAGACCGCATGGCTCTCGCGCTCGCTGAACAGCGCGACCAGCACGTTGGCGCCGGTCACCTCGTCGCGGCCGGACGACTGCACATGGATCGCGGCGCGCTGCACGACGCGCTGGAAGCCGGCGGTGGGCTTCGGATCGCCCGGCCGATCGGTGGCCAGCCCGGCGAGATCCTTGTCGAGGAATTCGGTCAGGTCATTGCGCAGCTTGTCGAGATCGACGCCGCAGGCCTTCAGCACGGTGGCGGCGTCGGTGTCGTCCGCCAGGCCGAGCAGCAGATGTTCCAGGGTGGCATACTCGTGCCGCCGTTCACTGGCGAGCGACAGGGCGCGATGAAGCGTCTGTTCGAGGTTCCGTGACAGCATATCCGACGCTCCTAAACGCTTACGGTCCGGTCAAGGACCTGGCCATTCCCGGGTGGTGCGACCGCCCCGCCCGTCACGCCGACCATGTTGGCGCCAACACGCCCAACATGCGTCATCATTCCTTCTCGATCGTGCATTGCAGAGGATGCTGGTTCTGCCGCGCCAGGTCCATCACCTGGGTCACTTTGGTCTCGGCGACCTCGTAGGTGTAGACCCCGCAAACGCCGACGCCGCGGCGATGGACATGCAGCATGATGCGGGTCGCTTCCTCGCGGTTCTTCTGGAAGAACCGCTCCAGGACATGCACGACGAACTCCATCGGCGTGTAGTCGTCGTTCAGCATCAACACTTTGTACATCGCGGGCTTGCGGGTCTTCGGGCCGCGCCTTGACGACGACGCCAGTGTTCGGTCCCTCCGTCGTTCCGCCGCCGCGTTTGTCGTTGTCGCTCATCGTGATCAAATCCATTCGCCGTCCCGCACACGACCGCCGCGCGGTCTGTCGTCAAATCCCGTTTGCCGCCAACTGCCATCGGGGCATCTGCTCAACCTGTCTGACCGCCAGGCCGGTCCAGCTTCTACGGCTATCGAGCAACCCAGCATATCGGAAGGCCGCGCCCCGATGAAAGGGCATTGGCGTCTCATCGTCACGAGACGATTGCGCCGACCGGCCGCATACCGCAAGGGGGTTCTTCATCGCTGAAATGTCGGATGGCGCCAGTAATCGACGGTAGTTCAGATGGGGCGGCCGGACAAAAGCAAAAGGCCCGGACAAATGCCCGGGCCTATATGGTAGCTCAACTGATGCAATCCTGGAGAGAGGAGCCAGAGACTCGTCCTCTCTCGGCCGCCCTGCTTCGGGTGGCGGCTGGTTAAGCGGCCTTGGCGAACTTCTCGACCGCAACGGTGACGCGCGCGGTGATCGGGGCCAGCGCCTGCTCGGTCAGCTTGAACGAGGCGTCGGTCAGCTTGCCGGACTCGGCCAGCGACTTCTCCAGCGCGGAGCGGGCGAAGGACGACTGCAGCTCGAACGCGTCCTTCAGGGACTTCACGCTGGTCAGCGCCTTGAAGGCCGACATGCTCTCGTCGAGCGAGGCCTGCGCGGCGGCGGCGAAGTGCTTGGACAGATCCTGCATGCCGGCGGCCCAGATCTGGCTGGACTTCACGATGGCTTCCATGTTGCCCTGGCTGAAGGCAACGAGTTCTTCGGCGGTCTTCATGGCTTTCTCAACTCCTTCTTTCATTTTCGCCTGGGTCGCTTCGAAACCGGCGGTCGCCTTCGCGACGCCTTCCTTCAGGTTGACATGGTCGCGTCGATGGTCTTGCGCCGGCTCGCAGCTTCGAGCGGTCGGCCGTGACTTCGATAATTTTCGCCTTGCTGCGCTGACATTGTTTGTCTCTCTCTGGTTATAACCAACAAGTCACGCGGCGATGGCAGCGCTGGCATAGGCCGAGACCGATCTGACAAATTCGATCACGACACGGCCTCAATGGTCCGCTCATGCGCTGGCAATCTGTTTTGCTGCACCGCAACACAACGCTGATATAGAAACTCTGTGATGAGCGATCAAGGGTATTTTTGTGCACTGCACAAAAATTTCTGAGGCTGTCGGAAGTCTCGAGGCTTTTCGTCCGGCCATCTCGACACATGCGAGCGTCGACCTGTAACACGTTCACTTTTTACGGTTTTCAGACGTTTTGCGCTGGACATTGCGCGTCCCGGAAACATAAAGTATTCTTGCCGCTCTGAAAGGGACATAAATGGCCAGCGTTGCGTGCCACATGCGCAAGCAGTTTTTGCGCTGCTTGTTGGCCGCCGCTGGCCTGACGTCCTGCTGGTCCTGACTGCTCACCGGCGCACGCGCAGATCGGGTCAGCCCGTTACAGTTCCATCGTGGTCGATGCCACCAGCGGCGACGTGCTGGAGGAGGTGAACGCCGATCAGCCGCGGCATCCCGCCAGCCTGACCAAGATGATGACGCTTGTATCTGACGTTCGAGGCGCTGCGCGATCGCCGGATCGACTCTGGACCAGCCGGTGCCGGTGTCGCCCCACGCCGCGTCGATGGAGCCGTCCAAGCTGGGCTTGATGCCGGGCACGCGCCTGACGGTCGAGCAGGCGATCCTGGGCCTGGTGACGAAGTCGGCCAACGATGCTGCCTCCGCGCTGGGCGAATTGCTCGGCGGCAGCGAGGACCGATTCGCCCAGATGATGACCCTGCGTGCCCGCGCGCTCGGCATGGAGCCACAGCACTTTCATGAACGCGTCCGGCCTGCCGAACCCTGACCAGTGGACCACGGCGCGCGACCTGGCGATTCTCAGCCGCCGGCTGATCAACGATTTTCCCGGGCTATTACCGCTATTTCTCGACGCCGAGCTTCGCCTGGCACCGGCAGGTCATCTTCAACCACGACAACATGCTGCGCACCTATCCCGGCGCCGACGGGCTGAAGACCGGCTATACCGAGGCGTCCGGCCATAATCTGGTCACCAGCGCCGTGCGCGGCGGCGTCCGCCTGATCGGCGTGGTGCTGGGCGCTGCGTCCAACGGCGAACGCGACATCCACATGGCGTCGCTGCTCGACCATGGCTTCGAGCAGATGGACGTGCCGGTATTCCGCAAGCCAGTGCAGTTGGCGTCGCGGGTGACGCTGATTTCTACCGCCCATGCAGCCGAGGTGACGCACCCGGCGACACGCTCACATGCTGCGAACTGGTCCGTGCAGGTGGGGAGCTATGTCAGCGAAGCCACCGCCCGATCAGCCGCGATAGCGACTCGGCGGGAGGCCGAACTCGGGCGAGGTCCGGGTAGAGCCAGTTAAGCTGCGCGGCCGGACTGTCTGGCGCGCGCAGGTCGTGGGGTTGACGCAGTCGGATGCACAGGACGCTTGTTCCGGTCATCGCAAGGGCGCTTGTATTTTGATCCGGCCTGACTCCCGTCAGCTCGCAGGGCGGTAAAGGCGGCGTGGGGACTGGGGTTCTCAGTTCGTAGCGAAGCTGTCGGACCGTGATTTCTCATTCCTGGGCGGCGCTGAGGCTTTGAGGTCGAGTCAAATTCGAACGAGCCTTCCCTAGTGCTCCCCGGCGCCGGTCAGCACGAACCGCGCCAAGGCTTGGCCCAGGCAGGTGTTCAAAAGCGCGATGGTCTTGTCGCGTTGGTCGCGGCTGACACGCTCGAGGTCAACCTGCCCGCTGTTCACCCAGGCCTGTGTCAGATCAAACCGATGAAACAATGTCACCCCTTGGGTGTTGGTCATCTGTTGCAGCACCGTCTCGTACGGGCTGAGATCGGCGTTCGCGCGCAGGAACCGGCTGAACTGAGGATCGATCAGCACAAGATCAGCCTGGGTCTGCTCCACCGCATCCGCACCCTCCTGCAGGACCCCGCGTAACACGTCCGGTCGCAGGCCCTGCACGGCTTCGACCGTACCGGTCTGCCATATTACCAAATCATAATGATGAGCGGCCAGTTCCTGACGGAGAATTGGCAACATTTGACTCGGCGGTCATGCTGCGGCCGCCCTTGATCATCAGGTTGAAGTGCAGCGTCGGGCGGGCCGCCTGGAGCGAGTCCAACATTCTGCGTGGAAATGAGCCCTCCGGCGACCGATAGGCCAGCGCCGGTCCGCTCGATGAGCCAGAATCGCCTACGGTCGAACCGGACCCGAGCGCCAGGATGTCCAATTTGCCTTTCGAGGCGAGCGCGGCCGCGACGTGCGTGAGCGGGTCCGATGGTGTCGTCAGATCAGACGGCAGATCGCACGCGAGGGCTCCGTCCGCCCGTGCCCCGCTGGGATGGACGACAGCCAGGAAGAGCAGGAGAAGGCCGAGCTGGCGGCGATGCATGGTCTCAACCGGTATCAGGCTGCGCATCGACCGGCAAGAGTGCGGCAGACGGCGACGGGGCGGCATTTCGTGGGCCTTTCGGCTGCCCCTTTACCCGATACCATGCCGCCAACGCACCTATACTGACCATTCCGATAGCTCCAGCCAGGTTGATGCTTATTTGTAATGGCACGCGATCGTCATATTCCAGGCCCAGCCGGGCGATAAACCCGAGCACGATGCCTGAACAAAACACCGGCAGGGAGTTTTGCCCGATCAAGACAAGGGGCGCCGCCCAGCGTGACCGCAGCCAGGGTTGGTCGAAGCGGATCAAACGGACGCAGAGCCATGTCAGGGCCAGGATGGATAGCAGCCGGAAGGGATACAGGCCGGTTTTGTCCTCGATCACCAGATAATGGAGCACCGCCGACCCGGAAAACCAGTCCAATATATGCGGCCGGGGTTCGATCACCACTGTCACGGCGACCCCAAGCACCACCACGGCCACCGCGGCGGCGTCGAACAGCCGTGGCCGGGACGGGCGGCGCATCGGCGCGCAGGCCAGCAGTACACCGATGATGAACAGGAACTGCCAGGCGAACGGGTCGAAAAACCAGCCCTCACCGCCCCAGCCGTTCAGGTTCAGGCTGGTGAACCGAACGACCAGATAGATGGCGAACGAAAGCCCGAACAGGATCCGGGGCCATCGCAGCAGCCAGATCGTGGCGGCGAAGAACAGCCAGCAGCACGACGTAGAGCGGTAGGATGTTCAAAAGACTTGGCTGGAAGCGCAGCAGCAGCGCCTGGAGCATGCTGCGGTAGGGGTCGTCGCCCAGCACGTCCAGCCGGGTTTCCTCCAGGTAGTTCAGCCGGTTCAGCGCCGTGGCGGAATAGGTGACCTGGGCGGTGAACAGCACGAACAGGAAGATGTGCGCGACGTACAGGGTCCAGGCCCGCTTCACGACGTCCGCGGCGGTTGAAATATAACCATTACGGCCAAGGCCAATGCCGTACGACAGGCCGGCACCATAGCCAGCGAGCAGGACGAACACTTCGGTCGCATCGCACATGGCGAAGTTGCGCAGACTGTAATCGCTCAGGACATCGCCCGGGATGTGGTCAGTGTAGATCCACCACAGCGCGAGGCCGCGGAAAAAGTCGACGCGGAGATCGCGCGCGGCAGATCGCCTGATCAGGTTCATGCCGCCCAATGTTGGGATAGGCTGCCGGAAGCGAAATCGCGGCGATACGATCCATCACATCACGTTTTTGGGGTTTTGATTACAGACCTTGTCCGGCGCGGTAGAAAGCCTCGGCAGTGGCCAGATAGGGGTCGATATCGCGGTCCTCGGGCGCGGCCATGATGTGTTGAACGCCGGCGTCGCGAAAGGCGCCGAGTGAATCCCGAACGGTTGCGACCGAGTTGGCGTTGACGCTGATGCGGAGCGAGATTGTGAATTCGTCACCGGGCCGATCCGCGCGAAGCCGCTTTACCATGCCGACGGCCTGCTCCGGGCTGACCCGGCTGCCGTGCCAGCCATCCAGCCGCAAGCGCGCGCTTGACAGCCGCATCGGACGATCCGCCGATCCAGATCGGAATCGGGGCGATGGGTTGGGGCTGGGAGCGCATCGCCTCGATCCTGGCCGGAATCCATTTGCTTTCAAAGGTAACAGGGTCCTGGCGTCCAGACCGCGCGCATCATGGCGATGCCTTCGTCCATGCGGCGTCCGCGTTCCTTGAACGGCACGCCAAGGGCGTCGAACTCCGCCTCCAGCCAGCCGACGCCAGCGCCTAGGATCAGCCGTCCGTTGGACAGGTTCTGCAGTGTCGCCAGTTCCTTGGCCAGCGGCAGCGGGTGGCGCATCGGCAGCACCAGCACCGAGGTGCCGAGACGGACGCGCGATGTCGCGGCGGCGGCCCAGGTCAGGGTCAGCACAGGATCCCAGAAATTGGCCGAGGGCGGGTAGCCGCCATCCTTCGGCACAATGATGTGCTCGCTGACCCAGACGTCGTCGAAGCCAAGCTGCTCCGCCTGGATGGCGGCTCGGCGGATGCTGTCGGGTCCGGCCTTGCGGCCGATATGGGGCAGGTGGATGCCAAGTTGCATGACTGTTTCCCTCCTGGTGTTATCAGTCCAGAGTTATGGGAAGCTGTCCATGGCCGGGCGGGAGACCCCGATCGCGAATGGTTGCGATTGTGGGGTTGTTGAGGGGTTGCCCACCCTTGCATCCGTTGTGTCGCCTGCGCCACTTTGCGGCAACGCCAAGCTGACAAGGTCCGTCCGATTCCTACCATCCACCACACGACCAATGAACAGTCGCCCAACGAAAGACCGGCTGGCGATCAACCCCCCGCCACCCAACCGATCGGCGCCCAACCGATTGGCACCCAACCCGCAGGCGCCCAACGCATCGGCGAACGGGCAAAACGTCCACGCAAAGCGATTCGCAAACCCAAGGTGAAGTCCGCGAGCGCGTTGTTCGGGTCGCTGAAAACCGAGCGCCTGACGCTGCGGCCGTTGCGATTGGGCGACGCCGAGGCGTTGCATCGATTGGTGAATGACTGGGAAGTCACCCGCACCCTGGCCGAGATCCCGTACCCTTATCCTCGGGCGTTGGCTGACGAATGGATTGCGTCGACGATCGCGCAACTTGCGGAGGGGACGGCATATCATCTGGCGATCACCGGATATGAGGGCAAACAGGAGACTCTGGTCGGCGTCGTCGGCCTGCATGTCGATCGCGCCCATCGCTCGGGGCGGCTCGGTTACTGGGTAGGCCGAGCGTACTGGAGGCATGGAGTGGCGACTGAGGCGGCACGGCGGCTGACGAGCTGGGGTTTTGCCAACCTGCCGCTGGACCTGATCGTGGCCGAGGTGACGGAGGGCAACGGGGCGTCGATCAAGGTGCTGCGCCGCGTGGGTTTCCGCGAAGTTGGAACCGGGGTGCGATCGTCGCTGACGACACGGCGACGAGCATACCGTCACGGTATTCGAAGCGACCCGCGATGATATCTTCGGGCCGCCAGATGCACCGGCGGCGGATGCGGCAAATCCGGACGCCAAGCCGCTGCTGCTGGTTGCAGCCTGTGCCCTGGTAGACGTCGATGGCCGTGTCCTGCTGGCCCGCCGGCCGGAGGGCAAGAAGATGGCCGGCCTGTGGGAGTTTCCGGGCGGCAAACTCAACCCTGGCGAAACGCCGGAGGCGGCGCTGATCCGCGAGTTGAAGGAAGAACTTGGTATCGACGTGGCAGCCGCTTGTCTGGCACCCTTCGCTTTTGCCTCGCACGACTACGAGGGGTTTCATTTGTTGATGCCGCTGTTCGTCTGCCGCCGCTGGAAGGGCACGCCGGCCCCTAGGGAGGACCAGACCCTGGCCTGGGTCCGCGCGTCGAAGCTGACCGAGTATGAAATGCCGCCCGCCGATAAGCCGTTGATCCCGCTGCTGCGCGACTTCCTTTAGGGGAAACCGAAGATGCCTGCGAAAAATCCCACCGCCTGCCTGCTGGTGATCGGCAACGAGGTGCTGTCCGGACGGACTCGTGACGCGAACATCCAGTTCCTGGCGACCGGATTGGGGAATCTGGGGATTCCGCTGCGGGAGGTCCGCGTCATCCCCGACGTACCAAAGACGATTATCGACACGGTCAACGAGGTGCGGGTCAAGTTCGATTACGTATTCACCACCGGCGGGATCGGGCCGACGCACGACGACATCACCAGCGAATGCGTCGCCGCGGCGTTCGGCGTGCCGTGGGAGCATCATCCGGTTGCGTGGCCGCGGATGGAGGCCAGTTACAAACCGGGCGAGTTCAATGCTGCCCGGCAACGGATGGCCACGATGCCGCGCGGCGCCAAGCTGATCGAGAACTCCATCAGCGTCGCCCCGGGCTTCCAGATGGAGAACGTCTATGTGATGGCCGGCGTGCCGCGGGTCATGCAGTCGATGTTCGAGTGGCTGGCGCCGCGGCTGGAGGGCGGGGCAAAGATCGAGATGCGCGCCGTCCACGTGGTGGGCTTGCCCGAGGGCATGATCGCCGAGGGTCTGGAGGGCGTGCAGAAGCGGTATCCCGATCTGGACCTCGGCAGCTACCCGTTCTATCGCGCCAGCGGCAACGGCGTGGCGCTGGTCGCGAAGGGCCCGGACGGCGCGGCGGCGGAGCGGGCGATCGCCGAGGTAACCGAATTGATCATTGGTTTTGGTAGAGTGCCGATCCCGGGGGAGCCGCCGGAGGTTTGAAGCATCCGGCTGCACCGCAACCCGCCAAGATCAAGCGGCGGCGGCAAGCATCCATTTGCCGCGGCGGGTCCTGCCACGCACGCGGAATTGTGCGGGGTGGGCAAACAGGCGGCTTGTGACTTCACGAGGTGAAGCCGAAGAGTCCCGTTGGCTGCCAGAATTATAAGGCAGGCCATAATTCAACAGGAGGGGAGAGCCGATGCCCGAAGCTGTTCATATTCATCCAGCCGTGGATGGAGGACTGAAACCCGGTAGCGCGAATTTCAGCGGCGGGACCTTGGTTTGCAAATGTTCCGAGAATCCGGTCAATGTCAGGATCGAAGGTTCCATCGCCTACAATCACGCGTGCGGCTGCACGAAATGCTGGAAGCCCGCGGGAGCGGATTTCTCGGTCGTTGCCGTGGTGTCACGTGACAAATTGAAGGTGACGCAAAACGAAAACAAGCTTCAAGTGGTCGATCCGTCGGCGGCGATCCAGCGTCATGCCTGCAAAGGTTGCGGCGTCCACATGTACGGCCGGATCGAGAACAAGAGCCATCCGTTCTATGGCTTCGATTTCTTGCATCCTGAACTGTTCCAGGAATCCGGCTGGCCGCCGCCGGAGTTTGCGGCATTCGTTTCATCCGTAATCGAATCAGGGGTCAAGCCCGACCGGATGGCGGCAATCCGAGGCCGGTTGCGTGAACTGAAGCTCGAGCCGTATGACTGCCTGTCGCCGCCGTTGATGGACGCCATAGCGACGCATATCGCGAAGGCATCCGGAGTTCTTGCGGCCTGAAAGCCAGCGCCGGGCAGCGGTCGATGCTGCCCGGTGTTTAATAGTGCCTGCCTGGAAGGGCGGACACGCCTAAGGTTGGATCAACCTCAGGCGATAGGTACTTTAGTACGTTACGACCGTGCGGATGCTTTCGCCGCGGCGCATCAGGTCGAAACCTTCGTTGATCTGATCGTACGGCAGTACGTGGGTGATGAGGTCATCGATATTGATCTTGCCATCCATGTACCAATCGACGATGCGGGGCACGTCGGTCCGTCCGCGCGCGCCGCCGAAAGCGGTACCCATCCATACCCGCCCGGTCACAAGCTGGAATGGGCGCGTCGAGATTTCCTGACCGGCACCGGCGACGCCGATGATGATCGATTTTCCCCAGCCCCGATGGGCGCATTCCAGCGCCTGGCGCATGACTTTTACGCTGCCGATGCATTCGAAGCTGTAGTCGGCGCCGCCTTTGGTCAGGTCCACGAGGTAAGGCACCAGGTCGCCCTGAACCTCCGATGGGTTGACGAAATGGGTCATGCCGAACTTTTCAGCCATTTCCTTGCGGCGCGGGTTCAGGTCGACGCCAACGATCATTTCGGCACCGGCCAACCGGGCACCTTGCAACACGTTCAGGCCAATGCCACCCAGGCCAAACACCACGACGCGGGCACCTGGCTCGACCTTCGCGGTGTTGATGACGGCGCCTATTCCGGTGGTGACGCCACAGCCGATGTAGCAGACCTTTTCGAACGGGGCGTCTTCACGGATCTTGGCCAGTGCGATTTCCGGCAGGACGGTAAAGTTCGAGAAGGTGGATGTGCCCATGTAGTGCATGACCGGGGTGCCGCCAGAGGAAAACCGGCTGGTGCCATCGGGCATAAGGCCGCGCCCCTGGGTAGCCCGGATCGCGACGCACAGGTTGGTCTTGCGGCTCAGGCAGTACTCGCATTGCCGGCATTCCGGTGTGTAAAGCGGAATGACGTGATCGCCCTTCTTCAGCGAGGTCACGCCCGCACCGACATCCACGACGATTCCCGCGCCCTCGTGACCGAGGATGGCCGGGAAGATCCCCTCCGGGTCGGACCCGGAGAGGGTGAATTCATCGGTGTGGCAGATTCCGGTGGCCTTGATTTCGACCAGGACTTCTCCGGCGCGCGGGCCCTCAAGATCCACGGTTTCCAGACTGAGCGGCTGCCCGGCCTGGCGGGCGACTGCAGCGCGGGTCTTCATGTCAACGCCTCCGATCCATGCGACTGGTTTACTGTTGCTTCTTTTCGCCGTCCGGCCCGAACTGCTGCAGGTAGGCGATGACATCCTTGCGCTTCTGCTCGTCCTTGATGCCGGGGAATATCATCTTGGTATGTGGCACGACAGCCTGGGGGTTGGTCAGGTATTTGTCGAGTTCCTCGGGGGTCCAGACGATACCGGAATCCTTATTTGCCGGGGAGTAGGTGTAGCCCGGATAGGTTCCCGCCTTGCGGCCGACGACACCGTTCAGCACCGGGCCGACGGCGATCTTGGCGCCGGGGCCGATCTGGTGGCAGGCGCGGCAGACAAGGAAGTCTTTTTCTCCCGCCGCAGCGTCCTGCGCCCGGGTCGGGACAGCGGCGCAAATCAACAGCGAAAAAGCAATCAAACCTGAACGTATCACGGAAGCTCCCTTCTACTCTTTACGGTTGGCAGACGTTTCAAGACGTGTCGGCAAAGAGTCAACGCGGGGTCAGGCGATTAATCATATTTTCCCGTCTTCTTGATCCGGCCAGGCGCAGCGCCAGCGCCTCACCTGAAACGCCGGATGCTCCCCGACCCATTGCGCCAGGTAAGGCTGAGCCTGCATCATGCAGCTCTGCAATGACCCCGAGGTCTGGAACAGCACGTGATACTCACGGCAGGCGCTGGGATTGGCCAATGCGCAGGCCAGCAGAATGAGATCGACCAGATTCATCGTTGTGCCCCTCAGGGAATTCTTACCATTGTGCGGGCCATTGTGCAGGATGCAGCCTGTTGCGCAGAAGATAGGATAAACCGCGTGACCAGGATTTGTCGGTATTGCCCCGGATGTCCACACTGCCGGCGCTGATAACCTTGCCGGTCGACACGTCACGCGCAACGATGTTGATGTTGAGGATCAGGTTGGACACCTTCTGCACCCAGCCGGTGACCGATATTTGGGCATCGACCTTGCGCGCGGAGTCGAGCTCGCAGCCGTTGCAGGATGGCTGGCCGACGTCCTGCGCCTGGTGCGCTATTGGTGTCAGGTCCATGATCGTGCAGCAGCCGGATTGAGCTAGCGCCTCCCGCAGTTGCTGGTCGAGCACGGACAGGCGTTCTTGCTCGTCGCGGCGCGGACCCTGTTGTTCGCCCTGCTGGCTGGTGTCATCGAAACCAACCGGAAAGACTGCGGTAGGCTTTGGGTTGCCGGCGAGGGCCGTGGCAGTGGCCAAACACATATAAGCCGCGACGGCGCATGGCCAAATCTTCATGGAGAGAAACTCGCCTTCAGCATTCTGTGTCCGAACCAGCATGTTGTCGCCGGAGAATGTGTTCTTCATACTGGTAGGCATGGAACGTCTGAAGCCGTCGCCAGGTAACAGCCTGGGCCGGCGCGCACTGATCACAAAAGCAGTCAGCGCTGCGCTGTTGCCAACCGTGTCACAGGCGCAAGCCGGCGACGCATCGGTACGCGTCGGGTATCTGCGTTGGCCGGACCGGCAACCCACGATATCGCTGCTCGACAAGCCGGCGCCAAATGACGGCCTGGCGGGTGCCCGCCTTGGTATCACCGACAACAATACGACCGGTCAGTTCATCAACCAGCACTTCGATCTGACAGACCAGACATTGCATGACGGCGATGATCCGGCGCAGGTCCTGGACGCGGTTGCGGAACAGGGGGTCGCCTTGATGATGACTGACGCACCCGCGGCAATGCTGCTGGAATTCGCAGCGGCGGCGCAGGCGAAGGGTGTGACCCTGTTCAATATTGCGGCGCCGGATGACACGCTGCGGCAGGAAAATTGCCGGGCCAACGTCATCCACGTCGCGCCGTCACGCGCCATGCTGGCGGATGCACTCGGTCAGTACCTGGTGTGGAAGAAGTGGACGCGCTGGGTGCTGGCCTATGGGTCCCATCCCAACGACGCCATGCTGGCAGAGGCCTATCGGCGGACTGCGAAACGGTTTGGCGCGCGTATCGTGAAGGAAGTGGAATTCAAGGACACCGGGGGCGCCCGGCAGACCGATTCCGGTGTTGTGCAGACCCAGCAGCAAATGCCCGTCTTCACCCAAGGCCTGCCGGATTACGACGTGCTGGTAACCGCCGACGAGAACGAGGTGTTTGCCGGCTATCTTCCCTTCCGTACGTGGGGCGCCAGGCCGGTCGCCGGATCAGCCGGGCTGCGACCGGTTTCCTGGAGTGCCAGCAGCGAATACTGGGGCGGCACGCAGCTTCAGGACCGCTTCATCCGTTCGGCGCATCGGCGCATGACGCCGCTGGATATGCAGGCCTGGACAGCGTGCCGAATGATCGGCGAGGCAGCGAACCGCAGCGGGTCGATGGACCCAGGGAAGATCATGCAGAATATGAAAGGTCCGGATTTCGGCCTTGCCGCCTATAAAGGTCAGAGGTTGTCGCTGCGCGACTGGGACTGGCAACTTCGCCAGCCGATCCTGCTGGATGACGGTCGCACGGTGGTATCGGTCTCGCCGCAACCCGGCTTCCTGCATCAGTCGTCGGAGTTGGATACGCTGGGCTTCGACCGGCCGGAAACGCGGTGCAAACTATCATGACCATGGCACGACTGGCGGTCGCGGTCCTGGTTTTCGTTTCGTCCGCCGCCGCTCCGGCCGCAGCCTATATGGCTTACGTAACGAACGAGCGCGACAATACCATGAGCGTAATCGATCTGGACCAGATGAAGACGGTCAAGACGGTGCCGGTCGGGCAGCGCCCGCGCGGTATCACGATGACCAAGGGTGGCGACGAGATCCTGATCTGCGCCAGTGACGACGACACGATCCAGATCGTTGATCCAAAAACGCTGCGCGTGGTTGGCGATTTGCCGTCAGGTCCCGATCCGGAAACCATGGCCCTGCATGTTTCGGGAAATCCGCTTTATGTCTCCAACGAAAATGACAACATGGTAACGGTCATCGATGTGAATACCCGAAAGATGCTGGCGCAGGTCCCCACCGGCGTCGAGCCGGAAGGTATGGCGGTCAGTCCCGATGGAAGGACGATCGTCAACACATCCGAAACCACAAACATGGCGCATTTCTTTGATTATGGCACGCGCAAGTTGGTTGCGAGCGTGCTGGTCGATGCTCGCCCGCGTATCGCGCAGTTCAAGCACGACGGCTCCGAGGTTTGGGTTTCCTCGGAACTCGGCGGCACGGTCAGTGTGATCGACCCGGAGAAGCATGTCGTTACGCATAAAATCGGCTTCGAGATCCAAGGCTTGCGTGCCGAGGCGATCCAGGCGGTCGGCGTTCGGTTTACCGAGGACGATGCGACGGCATTTGTCGCCTTAGGACCGGCGAACCGGGTCGCCGTCGTCGATGCCAAGACCTACAAGGTGAAGAAATACCTGTTGGTCGGCCAGCGCGTTTGGCAGATGGCTTTCACGCCCGACGATAAATATCTGCTGGCGACCAATGGCCTGTCGAATGATGTGTCAGTCATCGATGTCGCGGGCTTGAGTGTTGTGAAATCAATTCAAGTGGGGCGCCTGCCGTGGGGCGTCGTGGTGGCGCCGCAATGAATATCACCCTCGCCGAGGCGGTTACAACCGTGACGCCTGCTGTCACGCCCGCGCTTATGGTGACCGATGTCAGTCACGCCTATGGCAGCCGCAAGGCGCTGCAGGATGTCAGCCTGGTTGTCCCGCAATCGCGCTTCACGGTGTTGCTGGGTTTGAATGGCGCCGGCAAGACCACTCTGTTTTCCCTGATCACCCGGCTTTACGACACCCAGAAGGGATCGGTTGAAGTCCTGGGCTATCGGGTTTCCCGGCAGCCGGGGGAGGCGTTGCGCCGTCTGGGCGTGGTGTTTCAGGCGCGCACCCTGGACCTTGATCTGTCGGTCATGGAAAACCTGCTGTATCACGCCGCGCTGCATGGCATCGGCGGGCGCGAGGCGCGACGCCGGGCGGAGGGGGCGCTGAAGGATATCGAACTGTCGGACCGTGCCCGTGATACCGCCAGGAACCTGTCGGGCGGGCAGATGCGGCGGGTGGAAATCGCCCGTGCCCTGCTGCATGAACCAAGCGTGCTGGTGCTGGACGAACCTACTGTGGGGCTGGACGTGGCGTCCAAGACGGTGATCGTGCGGCACGTGCGGTCCCTGGTCCGTGATCGCGGCGTCGCTGTTTTGTGGGCAACCCATCTGCTGGACGAAGTCGCGGCGGATGATGCGGTCGTGGTGCTGCATCGCGGCCGGGTCGCGGCGTCCGGCGATGTCACGACGGTTATCCATGCGACGGGGGAAAGCGACATGCGGGCCGCGTTTATCGCGCTGACCGGCGGCGTGAGGGAAGATGTCGAATGAGTGCAAGCATTGTCAGCCGCCGCGGGTTTACCATCGGCCAGTACCTGATCTGCCTGAACGGCATCGTCTGGCGCGAGGCACTGCGTTTCGTCCATCAGCGCGGGCGCTTCATTTCGGCGATTGTCCGGCCGTTGGTCTGGTTGTTCATCTTCGCCGCGGGCTTCCGACAGATCCTCGGCGTTTCGATCATTCCGCCTTATGACACGTATGTCCTGTACGACGTCTATGTCACGCCGGGACTGGTCGCGATGATCCAGTTGTTCAACGGGATGCAGTCCTCGCTGTCCATGGTCTATGACCGGGAGATGGGGAATATGCGCATGCTGCTGGTCAGCCCGTTCCCGCGCTGGTTTCTGCTGCTGGGAAAATTGCTGGCGAGCACGGCGGTCTCGCTGCTTCAGGTGTTTGCCTATCTGGTTATCGCCTGGCTTTGGGGGGTGGAGGCACCGGGTTGGGGATACATCGCCGTGATCCCGGCGCTGGTGCTGAGCGGGTTGATGCTGGGTTCGCTGGGCATGTTGCTGTCGTCCGGGATCAAGCAACTGGAAAACTTCGCCGGCGTGATGAACTTCGTAATTTTTCCGATGTTCTTCGCATCTTCAGCGCTGTACCCGCTATGGCTGGTGCAGCAATCCAGTCCAACGGTTTACTTTATTTGCCGACTGAATCCCTTTACTTATGCGGTGGAACTGATCCGTTTTGCCCTCTACACGGAGGTGGACTGGATTTCGCTCGCGGTTGTCGCGGGTGCGACGATTATCTTCACCGGGGGCGCCATTCTCGCCTATGACCCGGCGCGTGGATTGGTGTCGCGTCGTGGAGGACCCGGGTGAGGCGATCCGCGCTGGCCGTTGCAATGCTGGTGTCAAGCGCTGCCCATGCCGCGCCGCCCGGCCCGCGCGATCCGGATTGGCCATGCCAGCAAATCAAGGTTCCGAACCTGTCGCTGGCTTCGGTATGGTCAGGTCCCGCTGTCGATCCGCAGACGAGCACTTGGAAAGATGATCCTCAGGTCGCGAATCTGGTGTCAAAGCTGACCCCCCGACGGGAGGAGCTGGAGCAGGCGGGCAAAATGATCCACGACTTCGGCCAGTACGCGGGTGATCAAAAAGCACCGAAGTTGCTGCAGGTTCTCGCCGGGATCTACAGTGTGCTTGACGCCCAGCGTGACAGCGTGATCACCGGGTTGGACAGGTTCGGCGGCCGGCAAAAGGAGCTCGCGTCGGAAATCCGGTCCGATAATGAAATGTTGCACAGTATGCAGAGCGACCCGGCGGCGGATCCGAATTCCGTCCAGCAAATGACCGAGAAGGTGAAATGGGAGGCCGAGGTCTTTCAGGACCGCCGTCAGGCCATCAGTTATGCCTGCGATGCGCCGACCAAGATCGAGCAGCGATTATTCGCGCTGGCCCGAATGATACAGCAAGAATTGGAGTAAGCGCCGGCGGGTTTCGACCATTGAGTGTCCACGGTCGCCGGTGTCTTATCGATTTCGGGCGCGACCGCCCCGCCAACTGGGATCGCATAACCCTTCTGGCCGCGGGTATCACTCGGCCATCGCAGGGCGAGTCACCGGATCACGCCGCTCGGTTGGCAGGCCATGGGCAACCCAGTCATCGACGCCCTCCGGATACCAGGCGACGTGGGTATAGCCGAATGTCATGGCGCGTTTTGCGGCGTTCCATGACATCCAGCAGTCGGCTTTACAGTAGAACACCATGAGGCGGTCGAGATTGCCTGCGGACGCACGCTGCAATCCGTCTTTCAGGTAGGTTTCCATCACCGGCGCCAACGCGCCGTATCCGGTATCCGGCAGCCAGATGCTGTCCGGAATATCGAAGCGTGGCCTGGGCCGCCAGATGGTGGATGCGGGCAAGCCAGCCGGTCGTGGCGGCTGCGGCAAGACGTCAATAAACACAGCTTGATGGTTTTCCCACAGGTCGTGTGCCTGATCAGTGCTCACGACCATGGCACCCCGCAGCGTCGCCGGTGTCGGGCTTCCGTAGTCGTCCATCCGGTAGTCTGGTGGTTCCGACGGGGACGCTGCAGCGACGACAATGAAAGCGACACAGAGCGCTCGCCACGCGGCTTTCATGGCGGCAACGGCTGACCTTGCTCGTTCATCAACGGCACGCCGTACTCACGCAAAATATGATCGATATCGGATTGGTTCTCCGTCAGCAGGCGATTGAGCTTCCGCTTCCATTCCTGATCGGACCGGCGCACGCCCATTGCGATGCGGAAGTCCATCCGCTCCCCCTCCTTTAGCAACGGGCTCACGCTTAACGGCGGGTTTTCATGCTTGGCATAATAGCCCGCCATCGGGCCCCATAACACGCCGGCATCGATTACCCCTGCTGCAACATCATTGGCCATTGTGTGAGCAGGCGCATCGATGCGCGTGTCAACCGTCAGTGGGTAGGGTTTGGCGAGGGCGAGCAGCCCGTCCCGTGCCATGACCGTGGCAGGTGGTGTGCCGGCGACGATGCCGATGTGCTTGTCCTTCAACCTGAGATCGCCCAGCGAATCGACCCCGTCCAGCCCATTCCCGGGTTTGAAGATCAATGCGTAGGTGGTCCGATAGTAAGGATTGGTGGTCTGCACCTCTCCGTCGCCGACCGCTACACCGATCACCACATCGCAACGCAACGCGTTCAAGGTGTTGCGCACGAAGCCGATGACTTGCGGGAAGTAGGTGTAGCTTATTGGCTCGTTCAGTTTGGCGGCCAGAAGCTGGGCAACCTTGTTTTCGAAGCCTTCGCCTTTTTCGTTCGAGAAGGGGAGGTTGTTGGGGTCGGCGCACACACGGAAGACCTTTGGATCAACCAGTTCCACCGACGCGCCGAGGCCAGGCGCCTGAGCCAGGGCATGCTGCGTCAAGGACAGCGCCAAAACGGCCGCAACGGCCCAGGAACGCGAGGTCATCCCATGCATTCATCTTCGGATTTGGAATAGGACGCGGGCTTTGGTGCGTGTTTCTCCGGCCGTCCGCGGTCCACGGCGCCGTCGGCCCGGGCCCGCAGATAGGTGTAGATCGCATCGACGAAACACATGACGTTCTTGTTCTCGCCTTCCGCGGGCATGACGAGATTCTGCGCGGCCGACACGTCTTGCTTGCCGCCGGCAACGATGCCGTAGAAGTCGGAATAGCTGAGGCGCTTCATCGAATCGATCAGCGCGGGTGCGTAAGTCGATCCCATGCCGTCAGGCCCATGGCAACGCATGCATTCCGCGGAGTAGCGCGTGAAGCCGACATAAGTATAGAAATCCACCGAACCGTCTTTTTCGACTTTGAAGGTCGGGCTGCCGCTCTTATCCGTCCATTTCCCGTCATCGGATTTTATCGCGGCTGGGTCTCCCGAGCCATCCGTCACGGCATAAACCGCGCCTGTAGATAACGCCAAGCCGACGACGAGCGCCGTTGTTACACGCAAGATACGTTGCACGTTTCGTTCCCTGGATCTGAATGAGGCAGTGCCGGCGGCGGGCAAGCCTGCCACGCCGCCGGCAAAGCGTTGGAGTTCAGCTTGGTGGCAACGTGAAGACGGTCAAGGCTCCGCCAAGCGACGTGTAGTTGTTCAGCGCGGCGTAGCCGCCGACCGCGCCAAGTCCGGCATGCGGGTCTGTCAACCCGGCCGCCAGACCGATACCGGCCCAGCCGCCGACCCCGGACAATACGGCGACGTATTGTTTGCCGCCGTGTTCATAAGTCATTACGTTGCCGATAATCCCGGACGGGGTCTTGAACTTATAGAGTTCCTTCCCGGTCTTCGCATCCACAGCCTTCAGATAGCCTTCCAGCGTGCCGTAGAACACCACACCGCCTTTGGTCGCCAGCGCGCCTGACCAGACCGAGAACTGCTCGGGCAGGGACCACTCGATCTTGCCGGTGGTTGCATTCCAGGCGATAAAATTCCCCATGTTGGTGTCGCCCTGCGGCGGATACATCGACAACGTCGCACCGACATAAGGCTGGCCCGCGGTGTAGGAAACGCGGAACGGCTCATAGTCCATGCAAACATGGTTAGTCGGCACGTAGAACAGGCCGGTCGCAGGCGAGAACGCAGCCGGTTGCTCGTCCTTGGTGCCCAGCGCGGCGGGACAAACGCCTTGGGTATTCGTATCCTCGCCGTTATGTTCTGTGGAGTATTTTGCAACGACCAATGGACGGCCATAGGTCGCGCTCGATTTGTCCATGTCGACTTTGGTCGCCCAGTTGACCGCTGGATCGTATTTGTCTGCAACCAGCAGTTCGCCGGTGGCGCGATCAAGCGTGTAGGCGAAGCCGTTGCGATCGAAATGCACCAGAAGGTGGCGCATCTGTCCGCCCATCTGCTGGTCAGCGAGGATCATTTCGTTGACGCCGTCATAATCCCATTCGTCGTGCGGCGTCATCTGATAGACCCATTTGGCCTCGCCGGTGTCAGGGTTGCGGGCGAAGATCGTCATCGACCATTTGTTGTCCCCAGGTCGCTGCTTGGGATTCCAGGTCGATGGATTGCCGGTGCCGTAGTAAATGAGATTGAGCTGCGGGTCATAGGAGTACCAACCCCAGGTGTCGCCACCACCGATTTTCCACTGATCGCCCTGCCAGGTCTTCAGGCTGGAATCGGCCCCGATCGGCTTGCCGAGCGAGGTGGTCTTTTGCGGGTCGACGAGAAGATCGGTGTCAGGGCCTTCGGAATACGCCCGCCAGACCTGCTTGCCGTCGGCTACGGCGTAAGCTGCAACCCAGCCGCGAACGCCGAACTCACCGCCCGATACGCCCACATAGACCTTGTCCTTGACCACCATCGGCGCTTCGGTGCCGGTGGCCCCTTTGCCCGGGTCATCGGTTTTCACCGACCAGGCCACCTTCCCAGTCTTCGCGTCCAGCGCGACCAGCGTCGTGTCGGCCTGATGGAGGAATATTTTGCCGTCGCCATAGGCAACGCCGCGATTCACTGTATCGCAGCACATCACCGGGATGACGTTAGGATCTTGCTTCGGCTCATACTTCCAGAGAATCCGGCCGTCATGGTTAAGGTCGAGCGCGAAGACGGCATTAGGGAACGGCGTATGGACATACATCGTGTCGCCGACAACGATCGGCGCCCCTTCGTGCCCGCGCAGTACGCCGGTCGAAAATGTCCAGGCAACTTGCATCTTGCCGACGTTATTTGCGTTGATCTGGTCAAGTCCCGAGTAGCGCTGGTTATCATAGGTGTTTGTCGCCATGATCACGTTAGCTGGATTTTTCTCCATCTTCACGAGATCCTCGCCACCGGTCTGAGCGCCGGCGGTGCCCATCAGCAGGATGGATGATAAAACGGTTCCTGCAGCGAGCTTTCTCATAAGGGATTGGCTCATTCAGTTCCTCCTCATTGCATTTTTTATGTTGGACGTAAGGCTAACTCGGGCAGGATGGCCGGTTTAACCAAATCGCTGAAATGTCTGTTTTGCTACTGCTTCGCGTAAGGCTCCAGGCGTTTCTTGTGCGTTGCAACAAAACCGGTACCAGTTCCCGGAACACCAGGATGATCCTGAACTATGCCCACGCTTGGTCAAGCAGCCTCATTGCTCGAATGCCCCCGGTCACAAAGTGTTGAGTTGGTCGAACGTTGGCCTTTAAGTTCATCTGGAAAGGCTATTGGGCAAGTGGAAATCTCTATCAAGGTCAATTCGACATGATAACAATATGTTCCGCCTGACTCTTGGCTTCTTGATTTTGTGGGCGTCGGCCGCCGCCGAATTGCACGCGCAGGATCGTTCACGGGCACCGCACTTTGCGATCACGACGGTGGCTGACGGCGACTATGCGCATTTTGGCCAAGTCGCTCTGACGACGCCGCAAAATGCCGGCGATATCGCCAACGTCGGCATCATCGTCGGACGCGACGCGGTGGCTGTTGTCGACACGGGTGGAAGCGTAGAGGTGGGGCGGAAACTTCTCGCGGCTATCCGGGCGATCACCGACAAGCCCGTGCGCTACGTGATCAACACGCATGAACATCCGGACCATACTTTCGGGAATGCCGCGTTTGCGCCGGGCGCGACCTTTGCAGGCCATCAGAACCTGCCCACTGAAATGGCAAAGCGAGCAGACCACTATCTGCAAGCCTTTGGTGCCAGTCTTGGGGCGGATGCGATTGCCCAGGTCAGGATTATCCCGCCGACCTTGCTGGTTGCCGACGAGACCACGCTTGATCTCGGCGGGCGCCGGCTTCGGCTAACAGCATGGAGTCCGGCCGCCCACACCGATTGCGACCTGACGGTGCTGGACGAGGCGACCGGCGTGTTGTTCTCAGGCGACCTGGTGTTCCTGCAGCACATCCCAGTGCTGGATGGCAGCGTTCGAGGATGGCTTTCGGTGCTTCCCCGGCTGGCGAAACTGCCGGCAAAACGCGTGGTGCCCGGTCACGGGCGGTTGGTGGCGCTTTGGCCCGATGCGCTGAAGGATGAACAGCGCTATCTGTCGGTGCTCGCGGATGACACGCGTCGGTTGATCGCAGCCGGTGTGCCGTTGGCCGAGGCGGTTGGCCAGATTGGCCAGTCGGAACGTGGACGGTGGGCCTTGTTCGACGACTACAACCCAAGGAACGCGACGACCGCTTTCAGCGAACTTGAGTGGGAGTAGCGATCAGACGGGCGGGGCACGCCGGCTGGGTCTCGGGGCGGACGCAGTATGCCTTTCCGGATAAAAAACAATCAGCCCGGCCCCTTGCGACGTCAGCCGGCTTGCCGGATATACCCTGCTATAGAAGTAGGGTGAACGCTGCCGCCGCGGATCGAACCTGACCGCGGCAAGCGGGAGGAACCAAACTATGCGCACAATGCCAACGATGCCGCGTCGTGTCATGATTATGGCGGCTGCTTCGCTGGGGATCGCCGGCAGGCACGCGGTGGCCGAGACTGGGTCGAACGATGACCCGTGGCCGTCGCTCGCGACGCAGATCTTCAACCGGCGCCACCTGGAAGACGGCAGTGCGATCCTCGGTATTGATGCCCCGTACCGAGCGGAAGACGCCGCTGTGGTGCCGATCAGCATTCGTGATCTGCGTCCACCCGGGGGGGCACCTGCGATCAGCGCGGTCACATTGGTGATCGACCAGAATCCGTCACCATTGGCGGCGACATTCACCCTAGGGTCGAACAGCGGCATCCGTAGCCTGTCGACGCGAATTCGTGTCGATTCCTACACGCAATTACATGCGGTCGCAGAGGCGGCGGACGGACGGCTGTACCAGGCCGTGCGCTTTATAAAGGCGGCTGGTGGATGCTCTGCGCCGGCGGCAAAGCAAGAGGCGGATTCGATTCCGCTTGGCACGATGCGTTTCCGGCAGTTCTCGGCGGATGCAGAGACCCGGCAGCTTCAGCTGATGGTCCGCCATCCCAACTACTCTGGAATGCAGATGGATCAGGTTTCCCGGCTCTATGTGCCGGCGCATTTCGTTTCCTCAGTGCGGATCTGGCAAGGCGACGAACTGCTGCTTGCAATCGAGAGTGGGATCTCGATTTCGGAAAACCCGGAGTTCCGCTTTGATTATCGGCCGAATGGAACGACCGAATTCAGGGCCGAGGTGCAGGACAGCCGGGGTCAGGTGTTCAAGCAGTCGTGGTCGGCGACACGCGCCTGAGGCTTTCAGAAACAGCGGATTTCGGCTTCGGCCTGCGCTTCTTCGAGGTCCCGAACCATGGTGTTGGACAATCCCGAACGGAAGACTTCTCCCAAATATCCGCCGCCTGACCGACGCATGCGCAGAACTGTCTCGGCCTGCTCATACTTGTCGTAGGGAAGGATGGATGCAATCACGTCGATCGCGCAAGAGCAGCGCCGCAGAGCGTCCTGGGTTTGCCCATTGCTCGCCATGCAGGCAAATACATACTCAGCACGCGACGTCGTGGGGTAGGGGCTGTCGTCACCCGCAAGGGCGGCCGATTGGGAAAACGAGACAAGAAATGCCATCAACAGGACTGCCGTCGATCGGGTCTTTATCGGTTGGCTCGCCATTGGCCGGGTCAATCGAAAGAGAAGTGGTTTCGTCGCCATGGTCATCCATCATCGAGATTTCGGGTAGCATAGCGCGGCATCGACAAACGTGCAGCGGGGTGGCGCTGTGAAGCAGGTCGGCCGCCGCGCCTGCCTGGCCGGAGGGGTGGCAACGCTGCTGGCCGGCAAGCCCTCCCTCGGTGCCTTACCCGAGGTGCGGCTGGGGACGCTGCAGTTTGGCACGGTGCAGTGGGTGGCCGATGTGATGAACCGAAACAAGCTGGACACCAGCCACGGCTTCGCATTGCAGACTCAGATGCTTGCGAACACGGATGCCGGACGCGTGGCACTGATGGCCAAATCGGCTGACATCGTCACCTCGGACTGGACATTCGTGGCAAGCCAGCGCGCGGCCGGTACCAAGCTGTGTTTCGCACCGTTTTCCAGCGCGACCGGTGGGGTCATGGTGCAGCCGGCGTCGCCGATCCGGTCGCTGGCGGATCTGGCTCATCGCCGTCTGGGCGTCGCGGGTGGCCCGCTGGACAAATCCTGGCTGATCGTGCGTGCCGCGGCAAAGGCAACCACTGGGCTTGATCTGTCGGAGGCGGCGGATGTTGTTTACGGTGCGCCGCCATTGCTGAACGCCAAATTGCTGCAAAACGAGTTGGACGCCGTCCTGACGTTCTGGAACTTCGCGGCGCGGCTGGAAGTGGCCGGAAGCCGGCAGGTCATATCCGTCAGCGATTGTACCCGTGAGCTGGGATTTCCATCTCCCGTGTGCATGGTTGGTTTTGTCTTCCATCAAGACTGGGCGGAGCAGAATCCCGGCGCCATCAGCGGCTTTCTGTCAGCGGCGGCGCAAGCCGAGGACATGCTGGCCAAATCCGACGCCGAATGGCTCAAGGTCCGCCCGGTCATGAACGCTGCCGACGACGCCTTGTTCGAAAGCTTCAGGCGCCGCTTCATCGACGGGATCGCCCACCCGTCGGCCGATGCCGAAGAACAGGACGCCAAAAAGCTGTTCGATGTGCTGTTGCGCACCGGAGGAAGACGCGGCACGGACGGGCTGGAGGAACTGCCGGCGGGCGTTTTCTGGCCCACATCAAATGCCTGAACGGACGGCTCGGGTATTTTCGCTGCTTGGGCTTATAGCTCTCTGGTGGATCACGGCGCGATTCACGACGTCGCCGCAATTATTTCCAGGGCCGCTGCGCGTGCTGGTTTTCGCCTGGCATGAAATCGTCAATGGCGAGTTGCCGTGGCAGGTCAGTATCACCGTCGCGCGCGTCGCCGCGGCATTCAGCGCCGCGATGCTGGTTGGAACGGTCCTTGGCTACGTGGCCGGACGGTCCACGCGCGCGGATGCATTGATCGATCCCTGGGCTGTGGTCACGCTCAACCTGCCGGTCCTGGTCGTAGTCGTGTTGGCCTATATCTGGATTGGCCTGAATGATACAGCCGCGGTGCTGGCCGTTGCGCTCGCGAAGATTCCGACAGTGTTCGTAACGATACGCGAGGGGGCTCGCACCCTGGACCAGCAACTGAACGAGGTGTCGGTGATGTTCCGGGTGCCGCTGTTGCGTCGGCTGCGGCGGATCGAACTGCCGCAGATGATGCCGTACATCGCGGCTTCCGCTCGGAGCGGGCTGTCGATCACGTGGAAGATCGTGCTGGTGGTCGAGCTTCTGGGAAGGCCGAACGGCGTCGGTTTCGTGCTCAATCTTTATTTCCAGAACTTTGATGTGACTGGGATCCTGGCGTATGGCCTGGCCTTCGCCGCCATCATGTTGCTTGTCGAGGCAACTGTGTTGCAGCCGTGGGAACGCAGCACCAACGCCTGGCGCCGCAATGCTTGACGTAAGCATCGGGTCCAAGGTTTTCGCCGCGCCGGGCCGCGCGCCAAGGCAGATACTGAAAGGGATCATCTTCAGCGCAGTGCCAGGCGAAATCCTGGCGTTGCTCGGCCCGTCTGGGGTCGGCAAGAGTAGTATCCTGCGGATCGTCCTGGGGCTCGATCGGGATTTTCAGGGCAGCGTTCACCTGGCGTCCGATCGGGTGGGCGTGATGTTCCAGGAGCCGCGGTTGCCGCCGTGGCTGACGGTGGCGGAAAACCTGCGCCTAGTGCAGCCGGACGCCGATGTGAACGGTCTGCTGGAGGAGGTGATGCTCCCCGGCGTGGAGGCTCAGTTGCCATCCGCCTTATCGCTGGGCATGGCCAGGCGCGTGGCGCTTGCGCGCGCGTTGGCGATCAATCCCGAGCTTCTGGTGCTGGATGAGCCGTTTGCGTCCCTCGATCGAAATCTGGGTGGTGAACTCGGTGTCCGCATTGCGCAACGGGTCCGGCGGTCTGGGACGCTTGTGCTGCTGTCCACCCATGACCTGGACCAGGCGCTGACGATGGCAACGCGTGTGCTCGTGTTGGCCGGCAACCCGGCGACGCTGGCGGCGGATATCGCCGTACCGGATCATGCGGACGGCATGGCGATCAGCCGGCTGCGGCAGCATCTGCTGTCCCGGTTCGCGTTTCTGGGCCATGCGGAAGCGGCGGAACCATGAAACGAAGGACGTCGCCGTGCGGATGAAATACATTGTCCTGGCCGTGTTGTGCGGGCTGCCGAAGGTGGCTGCGGCCGACCGGTTTTTTGGATATAATGTCACGACGGCGACTGACTTCGTGGCGGTGTTCCTGGCGCCTGAGGGCACCGACCGATGGGGACCGAACGAGGCACTGAACGACAAGGACAAGCGCTGGGATGCCGGTGAACGGCTGGCGATCAAAAGTGCTGCCCGCGGGCGGTTCGACCTGAAGGTCGTGGACCAGAAATCGCGTGTCTGCATCAAGCACGGCCTTGACCTGACCCACGACACCACGTTCGACGTCAGAGATGAAGACCTCGCGAGTTGCAAGCGGTAGCGTCCGGCAGCGACGAACTTCTGCGCCCCGCCGGCGTTGCGGGCTGACAACATGGCAGGAGGAGCGACAATGCAAAAGATATGGCTGGGATCCGTGACTTGGTCCGCTTGGGCGCTGGCGATGGCGTTGTTCTGCGCACCGGTGGCGATGGCGGCAACGGATTCGGCACAGGGCGAGACGTCGGGGCCGGCGGCTGGCACAGTAACGAAACCGAGCACCGCAGTGCAGAAGCAGGCGGCCAATCCGGGTGGAATGGCGGCCGGGGCGCCCGGTGTGACGGGCAAGTCAGGCGGTAAGTCTGGTCCGCAGCCTAAGGGTTCGTCGGAACAAACAGGTAAGCACTAGGTCTAAATTGGGCCCGACGGTTTGGCGGACGATGCAGGGCACGCGGGTCGGTCTGCTAAACCGGAACGGGATCCGCCAAGAGCCCCGGTCCTTGTGGTGCGGACATCAACCATAACGTAGCGAGTATAGACCGAAGGTAATCGCTGGCCACGCAGATCGGGACGGATGCGTGCGAAGGTCCCGACTGCGGCGGCGGTTATGCTGGGCCGATCCGAAGCTGACCGGTCAAGCTCGCCGGCACGCATCCATCATCGTCATGAGCGGTAACGACATCCACATGGCCATCAACGTGTTGCCTGCAGCATATGAAAGCTGGTGACCGTGGTGAGTGCCTCGGGCCGCGGGATGTCCGTGTGCAGTACTGACGCTGCTTCTTCGTCATCACCAGCGAGGGCGAGTGCCACCGCCAGATCCTGCCGAATCCGCGGCGACGCGTCGGAGCCGCGAGCGAGCGGCCGAAGGATCTTAAGGGCCTGTTGCGGATCACCGGAAACCGCCAGCGACAGACCAAGATTGACCTGCCCAGCGATACGGTCGGGCTCCAGCACGAGCGCGGATCGATAGGCGCGTTGGGCGTCCGCGTGTTGCCCAAGCAGGTCTTTCGCAATTCCTAGATCGATCAGTGCAGCGACGTTGTGCGGGTCTCGTTTGGTGAGCCGCAGCAGCCGGTCCGCGGCAGCAGCCGGATCTGTCGCCAGTTCAAGTCGCCCGGCACCAAGCGTCGCAGCATCGTCATTCGGTGAAAGTGCAAGGGCCTGATCGAAGCTGCGCCTGGCCTGATCACGCTGGTCAAGAGCGGCCTGTGCCATTCCGGCCCGCACTAACGCCGGCACATTGTGCGGATCGGTCGCTAGTATTTGTTGCGCGATATGCAGTGTCGTTTCGGGCGCTCCGTTGGCAAGCGCGACATCGGCCACATCAAGTCCGGGTCGCTTGGTTGAGAACGAACCTTCGTGTGAACCACTGCAGGATGCCAGCAACAGCAACAAGAATAATAAGCGGGTATGCATTTTGCACGCCTTTGATTTAATGATGAATGAGGCTTCGTGCGACCGTCAGGCCGGCCGGGCCGCCGACAACAATGAAGATGCAAGGGAGGATGAACAGGATCATCGGCACGGTCAGCAGGACCGGCAAGCGCGCCGCCTGCGCCTCGAACCGCATCAGCATTTCGTAACGCATTTCGCTCGAAAGTGTCCGTAACGCCTGACTGAGCGGCGTGCCATACTGCAGTGTCTGGATCAGCGTCGCGCCCAGACGCTTCAGCGTTTCAAGCCCGGTGCGCGTGCCCATGTTCGTCAGGGCGGTGCGGCGGTCGGCAAGAATACGCAACTCGCCGGAGGTAAGTTTAAGCTCCGCCGCAATGGCGGGGTGGGCCGGCTCGATTTCGTTTGCCACTCGCTCAAGGCCCATTTCCAGCCCGAGACCGGCCTCGCTGCAAATGACCAGCATATCGAGCGCATCCGGCAGGCCACGGCCGACGGCATTCAGGTAGGTTGCACGCCTGCGGCGGACAATGAAGTCCGGTGCCAACAGCCCAACGACGGCGCCCATCGCGATATAAATCGGCCGCATGCCGGACGAGACGGTTGATCCGTGCAGCAAAAAGAAGAGCATCAGTGGCAGCAGCACCAGCAGCAGCAGCTTGCCACCGATGAAAAGCCCGAGCGCATTCCCTTGCTGAAGACCGGCTGAGACCAGGGTGTGTTCCAACTCGTCGAGGGTTGATCCCGGCAGCAATCCGCTGCGTAGAAGCAGTGAACCGATCCCGGAAACAAAACGAACCAGCAGCCCCCGCCCAGCACCAGGGTCCCGCCCCGAGACGGCGGCCCCTTGCTGGACCGCTGCGATGCGGCGCCTGGAACGGTCCTGTTGCGCCAGTTTCGCCAGCAACCAAAAACTGGTGCCGGTCATGCCCAGGCTGAGCCCGCCGAGAAGCATGAGCAGTCCGGAACTGGTCATTTCAGGCTCTTGCGGATCAGCGTCCGCATGCTGAAGGCGCCGGTACACAGCAGGACAACAGCGACCAGCAGCAGGTTGCGGCCAGACGGGTCGTTGAACAGGACACTCATGTAGCCCGGGCTCAGAACTGAAAGCAGGATGCCCGTAACAATCGGCAAGGCGCCCAGAATGTAGGAACTCATTCGTGCTTCGGCGGCCATCGCGTGACCACGCATCCTGGCGGCCACCCGTTTGCGAATGGTATCGGCGAGATTTTCCAAGCGTCTCGGTAAGGCCACCACCGGTCTGACTTTGCAACGACAATGCGGTGGCAAAAAAACGATACTCCGGCAGTCGGTTGCGTTCCGCCATTTCGCGCAGGGCGTCCTCCAGCGGCGACGCCGATCGCGGTCTGACCGACCAGGGCAGCGAATTCCCGCGCCGTCGGCGTCCGGATTCTCCCGCGCGACGACACGAATTGCCTCGACCATCGGAAGCCGACCCGCACCGCGCGCACAATCATCGCCAGCGCATCGGGGAATTGCGTTAAACAGCGTGTCATCATCAAACGGTCCTCGCACCAGCCATAGAACGACCGGCCAGCAGATCCATGGTGATCGGTATCCCCAGCCAGCCCATCGACCCGATCGAACTACGAAAGCGCGCGTGCAGCGACGATCAGCCAGATACCAGTGCGATCGATCAGCACGACCCATGGCCCGACCGGATAGATCGCCCGATGCGCGGTATCGTACGCAACAATTTAGCCGATCGCGGCTGGTCAGTGTCGCACCTGAAGCTTGAGGCTGAGGCGGTAGCCCGCTCGCCGAAGTCGCCGGACGCGCGGATTGACGATGAGGCACTGCGCGATCCCGACGATGCGATGCGGCCCGCTGGTTCGCGCCGTTGATCGCGGACCAGCATCGCGGCACTGACCGCCAGTCCAACGAGGCAGGCGCAGGACAGCAGCAGGAGACGGGCAAGCTCGGGCTTCATCCCGCATGAGCCTCTTCCAGCGTCGCCGTCCAGGCGCGATCCAGCTGGAAGTAGCATAACCGCTCATGAAAGCTGGGACGCGCGCGATTGACCTTGTAGCGCGTGATCAGTTCGCCGCTCTTGCTCTCACCATCGATTTCTAAGCGGAAGATGTCGTTCAGCGTTACCATGTCACCCTCCATACCGAGCACGTCGGTGACCTGGGTAACCCGCCGCTTGCCGTCGCGCTGGCGTTCGACCTGCACGATCAAGTCCACAGCGCCGACGATCTGGGTGCGGATCGCGCGCAGCGGCAGACCCATGTTGCCCATCTGCACCATGTTTTCGATGCGGCTGATGCGCATCGCGCGTGGTGTTCGCATGCACCGTGGACATGCTGCCGTCATGGCCGGTGTTCATCGCCTGCAGCATGTCGAACGCTTCGGCGGAGCGCACTTCGCCGACGATGACCCGGTCGGGCCGCATCCGCAGGGCGTTCCGTACCAGATCGCGCTGGGTGACCTCGCCCTTGCCTTCCAGGCTGGGCGGCCGGGTTTCCAAACGCACCACATGCGGCTGCTGCAATTGCAGTTCGGCCGCGTCTTCGATCGTGACGATGCGCTCGGCCGGATCGATCATGCGCGACTGATCGCGTTCAGCAGCGTCGTCTTGCCGGACCCGGTGCCGCCCGAGATGATGATGTTCAGCCGCGCGCGGCCGGCGATTTCCAGCACTCGCGCCACTTGCGCGGTCAGGAGCCGACTGCGACCAGGCGGGCGAAATCGATGCCGGCGCTTGGCGAATTTGCGGATCGAGATATACGGGCCGTCGAGCGCCAGCGGCGGTGAACACGATATTGACGCGGGAGCCGTCCAGCAGGCGCGCATCGCACCATCGGGCTGCTTTCATCGACCCGGCGGCCGATCGACGACGCGATGCGCTGGCAGATGTTGCCGACATGCGCCGCGTCGCGGAACTGCACGTCCGACAGCGTCGACCTTGCCCGCCGCTTTCGACAAATACCCGGTCCGGCCCGTTCACCATGATATCGGCGATGCTGTCGTCGTCGAGCAGCGACTGCAGCGGCCCGAGGCCCAGCATGTCGTGGACAAGATCGCTGGCGAGCTGGCGTTGTTCGCGGCCGTTAAGCTGGATGCGCCGCTCGGTGGCGATATCGGCGACCAGACGCTCGATTTCCGGGCCCAGACGGTCGGGCGGCAGCGCCGCGACGGCCGCGGGATCGATGCGCAGCAGACAAAGGTTACGCAATTCGGTGATTGGCTGTGTCGGGTTTGGCCGGGGCGCGACCGTTGCCACAGGAGTAACGACCGGTTCCGCCTCCGGTCGGGGGTTGTCATTGCGCAGGCGGCCAAACGGCGCCATCAGCGGATACCCCGACGGCCCAGAAGCCTGCCGAAACGCCCGGCGTACCGTAGGCCAAGCTCAGTGCGCGCAACTGCGCGGGCCAGGTCGCGGATGGCTGAACGGTAGCCGCCGCGCGTCGCCGCTGGTGTTCCCAGCGTCGCCGCCTGGTTCACCACCCGTGGCAGGTAGGGGATCACCACCTCGATCTTATGCTGCAGCGCGGCTTCAACCTGCCGCCGGGTCATTGTTCCCGGTGCACCGAGTTTGTTGAGGACGATCAGCGATTGGCGAATTTGTTGCGCGCCGGTCGGCAATGCCAACATGCGAAGCATGTCGCGCACCCCCTGCAACGTCGGTTCCATCACCAGCACGCGCTGCCGCGCCAGATCGAGAAGTTCGCTGTGCCAGGGCAGTTGGGTCAGCGGGACGTCGGCGATGACATAGTTATATCGATGCGTTAATCCCTGCAGCAGCCGCTGTGCCGCGCCTTCGGCCACGTTCAGCCGCTCGGTCAGTTTCTCTTCACCCGCGATCACCGAGAGACGGTCGGCCGCCGGTTGCGCAATGCGCTCCATGAACAGTGTGTCGACCCGCTCCGGTGCTTCCAGCGCCAGCCGAAGCCCGCCTCCGGTCTTGGTCCCAAGCAGCATGGCCGCGGTGCCGGTGTGCAGATTCGCATCAAGCAGCACCGTATGGCGCCGTCACCTCGGTCGCCAGGTACCACGCGAGGTTGGCGGCCAGCGTGGTTGCCCCGGCACCACCACAAACGCCGGTGATCGCGAGGATACGACCACCCTGCACCTGCGTTGTCGCGACATTGGTCGACGCAATGAACGGGCCAAAATGCTGGGCAACGACTTCTGCGCTCAACGGCTTATAAAGGTATTCGGCAACGCCGAGGACGCGCGTCAGTTGTCGATACAGGTCGACATCCTGCCGGGCTCCAACCACCAGCACCCGCACATCCGGTTCGACCACTTCAGACAGTGCCGCGAGTGTCGACATCGGCTGCTCATCGCCGCTGATATCGACAACCAACACACGGGGTGACGGCATCCTGCCCATGGCAACGATCGCGCTGCGGCTGTCGCCACGATGCACGACAAGTTCTTCCGACACGGCGGCGAGCAGACCCAGGCGCAACACAGCCTCGGTTTCGCCATCGATGACGAAGGCCAGCACATCGGTGCGGCCGCTGCGACCTGTCGTCAGCGGCTGTGCCGCGGACGGTGCGATCTGTAAGGCGCTATCGTCCGGCATCAGGGATTACCCGATGCGGTTGGGGATTTCTGCACCTGCAGATCAGAGATCGAGCTGTCCGGCAATAACTTCACAGTGCCTGTGCGAAGCCGCAGAATGGCTGCTGCCGCCAACTGCCCATCGACACCATCAGTCGGTTCCCGGCCACGCACCAGGTCAGCGGGATCCGCCACCTGCGCCACGATGTTCATTTCATTTGCACCGTTCGGCTGCCAGTTGTCGTCGCTGAGCAGCGGGTCGGTCGCCGCACAGCCACCCAAAATCGCGATCAGGCCGATCGCGGTAATGCCACGCGCAGACTTCAGACGCATGAGCGACCTCATTGGACGATAAATCCTGCATCGCCGGTGATGTGGGCGGCCTGTGTGCCGTGTGGACGCCCGGTTTGCCGAAGCAGCAGGATGCGTTCCAGATCATTTGGCGGGTGCCAGCCCTCGGCCGGCGTATGAAGCTTGGCCGGATCGCTGACCGGGCGTACGATGTATGGCGTCACCAGGATCACGAGTTCAGTTTCCTGTCGTTTGAAACTATCCGAACGAAACAGCGCGCCTATTCCGGGCACTTCGCCGAGGAAGGGCACGCCGTTCCCGGTATGGGTCACGCTGTCGGACAGTAATCCGGCGATTGCGAAACTCTGTCCGCTGCCCAGTTCCACTGTCGTGTCGGCCCGCCGCACCGTCAGGGCCGGGATCACGAGGCTGCTGTTACCCGCCGTCAGCTGAACTGCGCCCTGGTCGGTTAACTGGCTGATCTCTGGCCGTATGTGCATGTTGATCCGGTTTCCGCTGATCACCGTCGGCACGAAGGCGAGCGAAATGCCGTACTGCTTGAACTCGACGGAGATGGTGTTTTGCTGTTGCGCGACCGGCACCGGGAACTCCCCGCCGACCAGGAAGCTGGCGGGCTCTCCGCTGGCCGTCGTAAGGTTCGGCTCCGCCAGGATATGAACGAGCTGATCCTGCGCCAGAGCATCGACAATCGCCTCGACGCTGGTCTTCCTGAAAGCCGCGGTCGCCAGGACCGGGGCGACGGCGCCGCTCGTCAGGTCCGATAGCGGAAACTGCGTGGCAAGCCCCAAAGTCGCGAAATTGCCAAGCCTGCCGCCGATGTTCTGCCAGTTCAGGCCCAGATCGCGGGTCAGCGTGCGCGACATCTCTACGATCCGGACGCGTAACAGCACCTGGATCGGTTCGCTGACGCGAATCCGATTGTCGACCGTCTGCTTGTCGCCCATGAAGGACCTTGCGGTGGCGGCTGCGTGCTCGGCATCGGCGGCGGTCGAGACATGACCGTTGAGTTCGACACCGCTTGGCACCGCGCTGGATTGAATGGTGCCGCCCGGCAGCGCGCGGCTGATCGCCGCATCCGCTTGTTTTGCCGCAGCCGATGAAGGCAGCACCGTCACGTCATACAGGCCAACCGAATGTCCGTCGTTGTCCATGGCGGCAACGGTGGTGTGGCCGACGCCGATGCCGAAAACGAAAACGCTGGTCGGGCTTGCCGGGCGCGCCTCGGCCACCTTCGGGTCAGCGACAAATAGATTGGCGGCCGGACCGCTGAACGAGATGATGCGTCCAGATCCGGCTTCAACCGTAACGCTGTGCAGGCTCGCTGGCTGGTTTTTCGCGGCATGCGGCGCACCCAGCGCCGGCATGCCGAGCAGCATGGCCACAAGCAGACCTGGCGCCCATTTTCGGGTGCTTTTTCATTGGAAATGGAACTCCTTGCCGTCGGCACTGCCCTGATAAAGATGGAGCGTCGCCTGAACGGGATTGCCTTTTGACCCAGACCGGAGCGCGGTCGACACGTCGCCGCCCCAGGTGACAGGAGCCGGTGGAGGTATAGCGGCGCTGGAAACTGCTGCGACCGCGGCTGCTGGTTGTGCGGGCAGGTCGGGCGTGTCCGCGGAGATCACTGACAGTGACAGGTGACCAAGCCTCGTTGCGACAGCGACGCGCTCGGCATTTTCCGGTGTCACTTCAAGCGTAACCGTACGGCTCTGCGGGACATTCGACGTTGCGCCCGCGGTGGCGCCCTGCATCAGTTCCTGGTCGATGGCGATGACGCGGACATTGTGCAGCACCGTCTCCCCCGCGATGCGGTGGCCGAGCGGCGCGGCGGGGTCGTCGATCGTCTCGGTCAAAATCAGATCGACATGGTCGCCGGGCCAGATCAGTCCAGCCGTGCCGGTGACGAGGTCCACGCCAATGGTGGTGGCGCGCAGTCCCGGACCCAGGACAGCGGCCAGGAAACCGCGCTCGCCGGCACGCATGACATGAACCGGCAGCAACACCTCCCCGACCAGGACGGTGCGGCGGAGCATGGCTCCCAGCAGGTCGGCGCGGGCGGTCGGGCTATCGACGCGAGCACCCTCGGGGACGGTTGATTGAGGCACGACGGTGGTTGTCAGGTCGTCGGCCTTCAGCAGGACGCCTGGCCGCAGCGTGCGGGCCGCCGCCAGAACGGAAACGGTCACCGGCGGCAGGTCAGCAACCCTCCCCACCACCACGGGCGCGGGCTGGCGGGTGCTGATCCAGGCGACCGAACCGAAACCAGCGAGGCCGATCGCCATCACCATAAACAGGGCAACACGAAGCAACATGCTATCAGCCTTTGACAATCATGAGGATTGCGGCCGCGCTGATCGCCGTCGCATACGGTAGTGAGGCCTGGCGGCGGATGCGCCGGCACTCGACCACCACGACCCGCCAAAGCAGTGAAGCCGAATGGTACCGACGTGGAGCGGGGACCAGGCGTGCCAGCAAAAGATACAGCAATGCGAGCACACCGCCGGCCAGCGCCACGGCAACGACGTATCCCGGCACCAGGGGCGGGGGCACCAGAAGTGCGGTTGCCGCGAGCAATTTCACGTCGCCGCCACCCAGCCAGCCACGCCACCAACAGATTGCTGCCAGCGCGAAGATCACGAGGCCGCACCCGATGCCGGCCAGAAGGTCATGATCGAGCAGACGAAGCACGCCACCATCGACCGCGAGCATCGCCGATAGCCAGTTCGGGATGGTGCGGAACGCGATGTCGTGCAGGGTGGCGAACAGTAACATGCCAGCAGCGAGCACAATCAGAACCCCGGCGACACCGATTGTCATCGAACGGCGACCTGTACGCCAGAAGGGGCTGCGCCAGACCGCAGCGCTGCCCCTGAGTTCGTCACTACTGGATTTTTCCGGTGGCTGTGGTAACCGCCTTGCCGATCGCGGTGAACGTGTTGCTGATATCGGTGCCCAGCGTCGTTACCGCGGTAATGATCACGCCCGCGATGAGCGCGGCGATCAGCCCGTATTCCAACGCGGTTACGGCGCGGCGATCGGCTTTCAGGCGAAGCCATGTTTGCAGGAAGGCGTACATAATCGATGTCCTTTTCACGCGAGGGTTGCGCCTCTAGCCACGTGCCGCTCGCCCTGCAGAACGGAGTGATTGCTACGTTGAAAGACATTCTCCGAAGTTCTCCCAATGCTTCGATCATACCATTCCCGCGATCCTCGCGGCGGTTACTCCAGAAAGCGACTCAAGGCTCGGCAGGTCTGATCATGCGGGTATAATGTTTAAGAAATGATTTACGGGCCGCGAGTTCATCGGCGAAAGTCTCGACACCCGGCGACGCGGCTCATGGCCTGAAAACGTGAATTGCCCGCGCCGCCGCCGACATAAGGACAACGAACTGGTCCTGGGCCGGTTGATGGCTGGCCGTGTGTCCGGCAGTCGGAGTGGTGATAGTCCCGGTTGGGGCCTCGCTCAGTCCCCATTGGCTCATGACCTTTTGTCGGTAGCTCTCCCCCTCCTGCGCATGGTCCGAATGGTACCCGGCGATCGCGGCGGCCCAACTTCCGGTCCGGGCGTGCAGGACACTGAGGAAGCGCGCCGCGTAGTCGGCGTTGGCGCCTGGATCGAAGGCCTGTTCAAGGCTGGAAAATGCGGTCGAATGGTAGAACAGGTCGACCTGGAAGCAGCCGACATCAATCAGCCGAACACCGCGCGACTGCAAGTTTCGCACAAAGGCGACGGCGTCCGGCATCGAGGCAAAAAAGTATCCGCTGCCGTTGGCGTTTACAGTCCAGGGCCACGGCGACCTGCGCCCCGTGGCTTGGTCAAGTCGTCCGCTTTCCACGCGCCCAATGGCATGAATAAGGTTGGGTGGCAGCTTCCAGGCGCGTTCCGCCTCGACGGCAGCGTCAACGCACCGCGACGTTGTTTCCGCCGCTGCCGCAGGGTTGGGCAGAAGCCTGACCAGAAGCAGGAGCGTGGCGAGCCTGGATCGAACCATCCCGTGAGTTTCGCCGAACATTCTTAGCGCAAGGTAAACGTCGTCCCTCGCATTGCCTGGAATGGTCCAAAAATGCGCCATGGCGCGGGTCACTCAATAATGGACTGACCCACCTTCGCCGACCGTCATGATAGGCAATACGGCTGCCGCGGCGGGGAAATTCAGCCGGCGAAAGCCTACCCAACACCTGGCGGGATTTATCGGCAGCGGCTTGTTAAGCAAGGCTTAACATTTCATCCGCATCATCAGGGCATGTGCCGACTTCCCTTCCTGCACCTGGGTGCCGATCGTCGTGCCGCGACCGCGGTGGAATTCGCGCTGGTCTGCGCACCGCTGGTTATCTTCATTCTGGCGATCATGGGGGGCGGCTTGCACTATTATCAGCAGCAGGTGCTCGATTACGCGACCCAGGCGGCGATGCGGCAAGTCCAGATCGGCCATGTCAATGCCAACACCAGCGAGGCTGACTTCGTAAACAAAGTGTTCTGTCCGTTGTTCGGGCAGCTCCAGGTCTGCGCCAACGTGTTCGTCGATCTGCGACCGGTGACCGATTACCAGCAACTGGCCAAGCCTGGCATTCCGGACGCGCCCGACAGCACCGCCACCACAGGATTTGTTTTCTGCCCCGGCAAGCCGGGACAACTGATGTATGCGCACATCGTCTATATCGCACCAATCTTCGGTGGCACGTTGTTGGGCGGTGCCGTGCCGGTCGGCAATGGCGCGATCATCGCCAACGCCGCGTTTGCCAACGAGAACCCAACCGGCGTCGCGGTCCAGCAAGTCAATGGCTGCTGACCGAATGGCCGCCGTGCGGTCCCGCGCCGGTGTTGCCGGGCTAGAGTTCGCGCTGCTGGCACCCGTCCTGTTGGTGCTGTTCCTTGGCACGATCGACCTCTCGGGGGCGTTGTTGACGGCGCGGCGGATGGAGATCGCAGCGGGTGCAATCGCCGAGATCGCGACCACCGGCGCGGCCCAGACGCAGGCGCTGAACGTCTTGACCGACGTGCAGGCATGGCAGGCAACCACGGCCGCGTTCGCGTTATTCCCCGGCTGGGCGCAGAAGCCTGCCAACCCGGGTTTCGCAATAACCCTATCAGCCGTTTCGTTCACGGCGACGCCGCAGGGCTGCGCGCAGAACTGCAGCTATGTGGCAAACGTCGGCCTGGAGTGTCGCCAACGACCTTGGCATGACACGGCTGCGCGCCTGCGGGGCTTTAGCGAGCGCGCCGGACAGCGATGCCTCGTCCTATGCCACGCTTCCTGCGAGCGATTTCGGCCCAACATCGTTACTCGTCGCCGACATTTCCTACACCTTCCAGCCGGCGTTTTTTGGTTTCTTGATCGGCGATATCCCAATGATGCAGTCGGCCTACATTTCGCCGCGGATCGACAACGGCATTCGTCTCTTGAACGCCGGCGGGCCGGGGGTCAATATCAATTGTACAGCGTTCCAATGATGCGGGTCTTACGCCCCGTCCGGCGCCTGGGACGGGCAGCCAACGTGCTTGTCATCGTGGCGCTGTCGATGGTGCCCTTGACCGGCATGGTCGCACTCGCGGTTGATTTTGGCCAGGTGACGGTGGTGAAGAGCAAGCTGGACCTCGCGGCTAATTCAGCGGCGTTGCTGGCAGCCACCGCTGCGTCAAACGCCTGGAAAGCCGGCGATGTGAATGCGGTGCAGGAAGGTATCGCTGCCGCGCAGGCACGGTTCCGAGCACAAACCGCTAACCAGGCCAACGTCGCCATCGGGTCGGTCGATGTGGACCTGACCCGGACTGGTGGCCTGTTCAATGCCAGCGTTACCTACACGGCGACGACGGAAACAACGTTCGCCCGCGTGCTGGGAATCATCACGCTGCCGGTCAGCGGCCAGTCAACGGCAAGTCTGTCACTCAGTCCATTCGTGGACATCCGAATTCTGATGGACGTCTCGTCGTCAATGACGCTCGCGGCAACGCCGGCTGATATCGCCACGCTGGAAATGCTGACCGCTAATTTTCGGCCAACTGGCCGGCTGCCAGGCAACGTGAGCCCGGGAAATCCTGCCGCCTTCGCCTGCCATTGGACGACGAGTACCGAAGATTATTACCAGCTTGCGGTGCGCAACAAGGTTCAGCTTCGTATTACCGTCCTGCAGTCGGCGGTTGGCGGCCTGGTCAACACGCTCAGTGGCCTCGACACCAACAGCCGCTTTCAGCTCGGTCTCTATAGTTTCAGCCAACAGTTCAACACGATCTATCCGCTAAGCCATGACATCCCTGGCGCGACGGCTTCACTTGGGACCATCCAACCCGGCATCAACGATTGCTCCAGCAACTGTCCGGACACCTATTTTTCCAACGCCATGGCCCAGTTGACCACGGTGGACAAAGGGCTGCCGCAACAAGGCGCACAAACACCCCAGCGATTTCTGTTTCTGGTCAGCGATGGAGTCTATGACGAATACGCCCCATCCGGGCAGCGGCAGATTGGCGCGTTCGATCCCGCGGATTGCGCGGCGTTGAAGGCCCTTGGGGTCAGCATACTGGTGCTTTACACACCCTATACGCCGATTCCAAGTAACGGCTTCTACGTGCAGAATGTCGAGCCGAAATCGCCGCAGATCGTGCCAAACCTGCAGGCCTGCGCTTCATCTCCAAGCTATTTCTTTGTCGCCAGTGACGCCAGCGCCATCGACACGCAGTTACAGACGATGCTGCAACTTGTTGTCCAGACGTCGAGCCATCTGACAAATTGATTGCGCTGTCTGGTCAGCT
>CAWBPF010000034.1:0-10262 GCA_963790515.1 uncultured Alphaproteobacteria bacterium
GTGAGCCGGTGACGCCGATACTGACAGCAGATATTCAGGGTCCATCGACAAGAGGGTGGCTATTTGCGCCCCCGCGGAATGACCCATCAAGAACAGTCTATCCGGATCCCCGCCGAGACGCGCCGCGTTGACGTGCGCCCATTCGACGGCTTCAGCCGCATCGTTCATGAAGGCTGGAAATTCGACATCCGGGTGCAGCCGGTAATCCGGAATCACCACGACCAGCCCTTGCGCGGCCAGAGCGTAGCCGATGAAGGGGTACATCTCCTTCGACCCCGATTCCCATCCCCCGCCGTAGAAGAAGACAACAATCGGAGCGGACGCGGTGAGCTTCTCAGGCACATAGATATCAAGAGTGTGGCGCGGTCCAGTGCCGTATGAAACGTCATTCGTTACTGTTATGCCTTCCTTCTGCGCCATCCACGTGAGCGCGGAGTTCGGCGAGAACAGGTGCATCAGTACCATGAAGAGGAATGTAGCGGCTTTCGCGCCCACAATGATTAACTCCCGCGGTCAGCGATTGAATCGTGGCCGGCTGCGTCTGCCGCGCTAATGACACCAGCCCGCGCGGTGACGCGTTCGCGGCTCCGCTCCAGAGGCTGACACGGCTGATCAGCCCAGTGTTTTAGGCGAACCGACGCAACGCGGCAGCGGCTCCCGCGGCCCATCGAGCTGGCTACCGGCGCGCTTAGGGCCTGCTGCGAAATAACCGAAGCGTTGCCGAGGACGCATCCGCTACGCGACGTCATGGTCGGCGCAGGCCGACCATCCATGGCTTGCGGTCCTGAATTCGAGAAATCCGTGGATGGTAGGCCTTCACCTACCATGACGGCTTGGGGCGACGGAGCCTCGCCTGCCGCACTTGTTTTGCGGCAGGTCCTTACGTGCCAGCGTTTGTCTCGCGGTTCACCATCGCCGCTTCGTGGAATAGGGGCCGATCCCGGACCTGCTCTTGGCATGTGTCGATCGAGCGCTCGCGGTTGATGCTCTGGATTGAGCCGGTTGTCGGCTCTCGCAGTAGCGCAAGATCGCTAACACTTCGTTAACTGCCGGCCAGATATATCAACCTGACATCATCTCACGCCGCCTTGCGCCGGAACGCGTCCAGACTGCCGGCGTGGATCAGTTCGCTGGGCAACTGATGCCCGACGATGTCCTCCGCCAGGCGCCCCACCTCGATCAGCGCGTCGAGATCGACACCGGTGTCGATCCCCATTTCCTCGCACAGCAGCACCAGTTCCTCGGTGCAGATATTGCCCGCCGCCTTCGGCTGACCGGCGAACGGGCAACCGCCCAGGCCGCCGACCGTCGAGTCGAACTGGATCACGCCCATTTTCAGCGCGGCATGGGCATTCGCCACTGCCAGCCCGCGCGTATCGTGCAGATGCAACGCCAGGGTCATGTCCGGCCAGCGGCTCCGCACCTCGGCGATGACCCGCTCGATCCGCGCCGGCGTGGCCCAGCCCATCGTGTCGGCCAACGAGAACAGCGTGATCGTGGCGCCGGTCTCCTCCGCGATCGCCAGCCCGTCCTCCAGCGTGCGGATCACCTGCGGCCGGCGAGATGTCGCCCTGGTAGTTGCAGCCGAACGCCGCCATGACCCCGATCCGGGTGACCGGAATGCCTTTGGACTGCTGCAACGCGCTGTGCTTCTTCATCGCCTCGATGTTTTCGGCGGGGCTGCGGTTCAGGTTCTTGCGCGTGAACCCCTCCGACGCGGTCAGCGAGATCGCCCCGTTGATCGGTCAGCTTGTCCTTGAACGCCAACGCCCGGTCGAGCCCGTTGCCGTTGAAGAACAGCCCCGTGTATTCGACGCCGGGCTTGGCGGTGAAGCCCTCCACCACCGCTTCCGCATCGGCCCAGCCGGGCACCAGCCGCGTGTTGACGAAGGAGCAGACCTGGATGTGCTGCAGCCCGGTTTCGGCCAACGCCTCGATCAGGCGGATCTTGTCGGCCGTGGGGATCGGGCCGGGCTCGATCTGAAAGCCCTCGCGCGGGCCTTCCTCATGGATTTCGACATGGCTCGGCAGGTCGGTCATGGCGGCGGTTCCTCGCAATAGGTCGTAAGGCGATCGCTATCCTGATGGTCCTTCGAATGCCATGCAAGCGAGGTGCTACCACCAGGCAATACGATAGAATTAAGCGCCACACTGCCGCCCGGGCGCGTTACGTTATCACCCTGCCCGCAAGCGGACAGCGCCGCATTCCGCACTTGCTTCGATCACGTCGATGTTGAACAAATGGGACCAGTGGCACACCCTGTTCGATGTGCTGGCGAAATGTGGGCAAGGTCCAATTTATGTCCGGCGTGTCCGAATTTAGCAACCTGTCCACATGATCTGGCCGATCGGCACCACGCTATAGAACAGCCGGCGCACACCACAAACGCGGAGTTTCCCGTTCATGGCGTTCAAGGTCCAGGTCGGCCCGCCGCAGATCGCCATCCATCAGGCCATGACGGTCCTGGTCACCGAACCGGACGGGCAGATCGACTGGCCCGGCGACAAAGGGCTGTATTTTTTCGACACCCGGCTGATCAGCGCCTGGTCGGTCTACGCGAACGGAACGCCCTGGGAACTGATCAACGGCGGCGCGGTCAGTTTCGACGCCGCCCGCATCTTCCTGACCAACCAGGGGTTTCTCACCGAGGACGGCCCGATCCCGCGGCAAACGCTGGCGTTCGGATTGTCCCGCGTGATGGATCAAGGCCTGCACGAGGACCTGGACATCACCAACCACGGCCAGAAACCGGTGCGGTTCAACCTGGAGATCGCGATCCGTTCCGATTTCGCCGACGTGTTCGACGTCAAGGCCAAGCGCGACATCCGCCGCGGCCACATCAACTCCGACTGGTCGGAGCCGCGCCAGACCCTGCGCACCACCTACCGCAACGTCGACTTTTCCCGCTCCGTTGCCGTTTCGGTCGGCAAGAGCGACTCGCGCGCCGTGTTCGCCAACGGCCGCCTGAGTTTCGAGGTCGGGCTGCCGCCCGGCGGCAAGTGGCACTGTTGCCTGCTGTACGAATTCGCCGACGGCGACAGGCGCTATCACGCGCCCCATGATTGCGCCGTGCACGCCGAAGCTTCGCCCAAGGCCCAGGCCCACCGCGATTGGCGGCAGACGGTGCTGAAACTGCGTACCAGCAACGAGGAATTCTATCGCTTCTTCCACCAGGCGATCGACGACATGGCGGCGTTGCGCCTGCCGATCGAGGGCACCGACCACATGGTGTTCCTGCCCGCCGCCGGGCTGCCCTGGTTCATGGCGCCGTTCGGCCGCGACAGCCTGATCGTTTCGCTGCAGAACATACTGGTCTATCCGGAATTCGCGCGCGGATCGCTGGATGTGCTGGGCCGCTGGCAATCGAAGGAACGCGATGATTTCCGCGACGCCGAACCCGGCAAGATCATGCACGAGCTTCGTTACGGTGAACTCGCGCACTTCAAGCTGATCCCGCACACGCCGTATTACGGCACCGCCGACGCCACGCCGCTGTATCTGATCACGCTGCACGCCGCCTGGCGCGCGACCGGCGATCACGCGCTGCTGGAAAGATACCTGCCCAACGCCGAGGCCGCGCTCGACTGGATCGACAACTACGGCGACCGCGACGGCGACATGTTCCAGGAGTACCAGACCCGCTCGCCGGTCGGCTATGAGAACGTGGCCTGGAAAGATGCCGGCGATTCCATGGTCTATACCGACGGGACGCCGGTGCGCGGACCCAAGGCGCTGTGCGAATTGCAAGGCTATGTCTACGACGCCTGGGTCCGCATGGCCGAGGTGTTCGATGCGCTGGGCAAGCCCGATCGCGCCGCGAGCTTGCGCCAGAAGGCCGCGGCGCTGTTCGAGAAGTTCAACGAAACCTTCTGGGACGAGGAAACCGGTTTCTACGCCTACATGCTGGACGGCGAAAAGCGGAAGGTGATGACGGTCGCCTCCAATCCCGGCCATCTGCTGTGGTCCGGCATCGTCCCGCCGGACCGCGCCGCGCGCGTGGTGGCGCGGCTGATGGCGCCCGACATGAATTCGGGCTGGGGCATACGCACGCTGTCCAGCGAACATCCGGCCTACAATCCGTATTCCTATCAGAACGGCTCGGTCTGGCCGCACGACAACAGCCTGATCGCGCTTGGTTTCAAACGATATGGCTTCAGCGCCGAGGCCGGACACATCGCGCGCGACATCAGCGGCGCGGCGAGCCATTTCCTGCTCAACCAGTTGCCGGAACTTTATGCCGGCGTTGACGCGCAACGGCGCCAACTTTCCCGTGCAGTATCTTGGCGCCAACGTGCCTCAGGCCTGGGCGGCCGGCTCCTGCTTCGCGCTGCTGCAGGCGATACTTGGTATCCAGCCGGACGCCCCGAACGACAGGCTGTATGTCGATCCAGACCTGCCGGCATGGCTGCCGGACGTCACCCTGATGGATCTGCGCCTAGGCCGCCGCCATCTGGATATCCGGTTCCGCCGCGACGGCGGCAAAACAGTCTGGGACGTTTTGCGCGGCGATGCCCATGTTGTCGCCTATCGCAGCTCTGTCGAAGCACGGGAAGCCATGACGGCGGGGCTGACAGCCCCAGGTTTGCCTCCGGGGCGTTTCCCGCCAACTTGAGACTGCTCTATGCTCGCGCTCCACGGAGGAAGCGCAATGAAGATCAGCAGCTACGAGGCGACAACACTAAGCATTCCGGAGGACGACCCCCTGGCGAACATGCCGGAGGAGGCCGGGCGCACTCGGCCGGTCGTCATCCTGCGCCTGCGTACCGACAGCGGCATCGAGGGCATCGGCCTGACCTTCTACGGCGGCGAGATGACCGGCAGCCTGCGAGTCGCGGTCGAGGAACTCGCCGCCCTGACCATCGGCGAAGACCCGCTGCGCATCGAGAAAATCGTCGCCAAGCTCAACGACGGCACCGGCGATTCCTGCGGCCCGGGTGGCATCTTCACTCTGGCGCTTTCCGCGATCGACACCGCCTTGTGGGACATCAAGGGCAAAGCCCTCGACCAGCCGCTCTGGAAGCTGCTCGGTGGCCATCGCGATCGCGTTGCCACCTACGCGTCCGGCTCGCTTCGCCGGGGTCTGACCGACGCCCAGGCACAGCGTGCCGCGCAGATCCTGGTGCAAAAGGGCTTCACCGAAATGAAGACCCAGATGGCGCTGCCCGGGCAACCCAACCCCCGCTGAAGAAATCCGCCGTGTCCGCACGGTGCGGGAGGCGATCGGGCCTGACATCAAGCTGATGTGCGACATCAACCAACGCTGGCGCCCTGAACAGGCAATCGATATCGGCAGCCGCATCGAGGACGTTGGCCTGTTCTGGCTGGAGGACGTCACAACCGCCGACGACTACGCCGGCCTCGCCCGCGTCACGGCCGCCCTGAAAACCCCGATTGCCGGCGGCGAATACGTTTGGGGCATCGTCCCCTTCCGCCACATGATCGAAGCCCGGTCAGTCGATATCGTCATGATCGACATCTGCCGTGCCGGCGGCGTCACGCCATGGATGAAGATCGCCGGCATGGCCGAGGCCTTCAATCTGCCCGTCGTCAGCCACGTGATGCCGGAGATGCTCGTCCACCTCGTAGCCGCCTGCCCGAACGGACTGACGGTCGAATACATGCCCTGGATGCTGTGCCTCTACGAGGAAACCCCCGCGCTTGAGAACGGCATGCTGGTGCTGCCGGAAAAGCCAGGATTGGGCCTGAAGTTCGACGAGAAGGCGATAGCCAGCTTCAAGGTCGGGTAAGGCTCTGGATATGGCGGTGCACTGGCGTCACTGAGACCAACACAGAATTTTGTTTGCGATCAAAATTATACCATTTGTGCTGTTTCGTCGACATTGAGTATCGAACAGGGCCTCATGTCGGCGGACAAACAAATCATGACGATTTCCGTTGTTGACCGCATACGGCTTGAAAGCATGCTTGGCATGCTTGGCAGCAATCATGTCGGTGAACGCGACAACGCAGCGAAGCTTATCGCGCAATTTCTGCAGCGCCGTGGCCTGACATGGCCCGACGTGTTGGGTCGCCACGATAGCTGACGATGCAGGACGGCAAGCCCGAAACCCGGCCGAAACAGGGCGTTTTGGAAGCCCCCCAGTGAGCTACCGCGGGCACCCCGTCGCGGCCCCAGGCTCAAGACGTCATTTGGCGATGGTCCATGCTGATCGGATTGGCGGTAGTGGTAGGATCGATCTCGCTGATGTCGCTGATCCAGCAACGCGCCGCGGATCCAACGGATCAACGCGGACGTCATGGCGGAAGATCAGTGCGGCGGCGCCTCCCTGGCATGTCCGCCGTTCGCGGACACCCAGAACGGGATCAAGTCGAGGCCCGGCGTCGAAACCGTGCTGCGGCGCGCCGCGCATAGGCAGCCAACATCGTTTACTCAAGGCTTGGCGGATCGGAAGGTAGCCGAACTCATGGCACAAACCGGCTCCTCCAGGGTCTATGCGCCGGACGTATCGGTCCTGATCGGGAAGAATCAGATCGGCCTGCCTTACCGCGGAGAAATTACTGACACAGTTTGATCAGCGCCGGCGCACTGATCCCGAGTATCGGCGCGGCTGGAATAGCCTGTCGTCATAAGACTGCGCCGGCGGCATCGAGAGGCACGCATCGAGCAATCAGCTCGGATCGGCGGTCAGCCCCGCCGCGGCCAGACCAGCCAACCCAGCGGCCTCATCATTGTCGGACTGTCGCCCGTCACGCCCGACAGCGCCGATGATGCTCCTGTCATCGCCGCGGATCAGCACGCCGCCGGGAACCGGTATCAGCGAGCCGCCCACCGCGTGGGTCACCGCCGCGATGAAGTGCGGACGCTCTTCCGCGCGCTTGCCCAACGTGCGGGACCCGACCCCCATCGACAGCGCCCCATGGGCCTTCCCGATCGCGATATCCGCGCGCCGCAATGCGCGTGCCATCCTCGGCGGCGTAGGCCTTCAGCACGCCGCGCGCGTCCAGCACGACCACGGCCATCGGCGCCAGCGACTTCTCCCGCGCATGCGCCAACGCCGCGGTGATGATCGTCTGAGCCTTGGCCAGTGTCAGTTGGGTCATTCTGTCGTCTCCAAATTGAGCGCCTACAGGAATACCCCATCCGGATCGCCGTTGAACATCACCCGGCCGACCGACTCGAAGTGCGAGTCGCGCGACTGGATCTGCTGCGACAATGTGTGGATGTCGCGGAACCGGCGCTCGAACGGCGTGCCGCGGAAGATGGCGGACGTGCCGGCGGCCTTGTAGACGTAATCGGCGACCTCGACGGCCGATCCGATGGCGTGGGCACAGCCAAGCCGGACACGCAAACGCGCCGCCAGATCGATCGGCGCGATGTCGTCGGCGCCCGCCCAGACATCCTTGAGGATCTCGACCAGCCAAGCCCGCGCTGCCCCCAGAGTGGCCTCTCGCCGAGCCACATCGGCCTGCACGACGGGGCTGTCCGCCAGGCGCTGCAGGCCGCGCGGCGTCTTCTCCGCCGCCAGGGCGATGAACTCATCGAGCATGGCGCGGGCGATCCCGAACGCGACCGCCGAGACGCCAACCGCGTAGAGCCCTTGCATGGTGAAGGCGTACAGCGGACCACGATCGCGCCGCAGTGACGGATCCTCACGCGTGCCGCTGTAGGCTTCCGGCACGAACAGGTCGGCGACCCGATATCCCTCCGACGCGGTGCCGCGCATGCCGATCGTGTTCCAGTCCTCGATCGGCTGCGTCTGCTCCTTGCGGAACAGCAGCGTCCGCGTCGTTGGGCGGCCAAAGCGGTTCAGCCGAAGCGACCCGTCCGCCTCGGTCACCTGGCAATGCGCGCCCATCCAGGTGGCCTGCCGGCTCCCGCTGGCGAAATGCCACTCGCCGCTGACCCGATACCCGCCCGGCACCGCGGTCGCGCCGTATTGGTTGGGCGGTCCCCAGGAGATCCAGGCCCGAGGATCCGCGAAGATCGCTTCCGCGGTCTCCAAGCGGAATGAACGGCGCGATCAGCGCGGCGCTGTTGGCCACGAACAGGTTCCAGCCCACCGATCCGTCGTGCCGGCTGATTTCCTCGATCGCGTGCAGATAGGTCCACGGATCAAGCTGGTCGCCGCCGACCGAGCGAGGCAACAGGATGCGCGCGAGCCTGGCGTCGAGGATATGCGTGAGAAGCGGTTCGGGAATAGCCTGGGTGCGCTCGATCTCATCCGCCGCGGCTTCGATCTCGGGACCCAGATCGCGGGCGCGTGCAACCGGATCGACGCCGGCGGTCCCGAGGCTGACATGGTTCATGGGGCACTCCTGCGTCTTGGTCGGCCAATTAGCGGCCCGAGGCGCTGGAATTGTCAATGTTCGGCCCGGGCACTGGCCACAGCTCGCCGCGCACACGATGGTTCATTGAACGGAACAGCAGGTTCCGCTACCTATCGCTTAATATGCGCGCATTGCTGATCCTCTTTGCTGTTGTTCTGACCGCGGCGGCACCTGTCTTCGCACAGGTGACCGTCGATCTGCACGCGTTGCAGGCCCTGCCGGAACGTCCTACAGCCAGCCCGGCCCTCGCGTCCGCCGCCTTCGGTCGCGCGTCGGCAAACCCCCTGCTGCCAGTCAACACCTCCCCTAATCGTGCAGAGCACAGCCCACGGTCGCAACCCAGGAACCGGCACCGACGCCGCCGGCACCGCAACCCGCGATGCCGGAAAACGTTCCCGCAGACGGCCGCGATCAACCCGATCGCACCGCCGGAACCGCCAGCCGGGTCGCCGCCACCACCGCCGCCGCCGGTTTCCGAAAAGGCCGCGACCACCGCCGCGCCGACCACCGCCGGGCCTTCGCCTGACCTTCGCCCCCGAGCAGTCCGACCTGAGCCCCGGCAAGCATCGATTCTGTCAAGCAACTGACAGCATCCGTCCCGCCGGGCGACGAGACCACCTTCAACGTGCAGGCCTACGCGCCCGGCAAGCCCGACGATCCCTCCACCGCCCGGCGAATCTCCCTGTCGCGCGCCATGGCGGTACGCAGCGCGCTGGTCGCCGACGGCGTGCCGTCGGCCCGGATCTTCGTTCGAGCGCTAGGGGAGCAGTATGGTGACGGTCCGCCCGACCGGGTGGACATCGGCGTGAACGCATCCTCCAGCACGGCGGCCGCGCGATGACCCGCCCGTCGAGCTACCTGATCCGCATGCTGGTCTTCCTGGTGGCGGTCGGCGTCGTCGCCGGCGTGCTGTCGCCGGTGCTGATCACCGCATTCGACAACAACCCGGTGCTGAACAGCCTGATCCTGCTGATCCTGTTGCTGGGAATCTTGTGGAACCTCAACCAGGTGCTGCGGCTGCGGCCGGAGGTGAGGTGGCTGGAAACCTACCAGACCTCGCGCAGCCGGCTGGCCGCCCTGCCCTCGCCCAAGCTGCTGGCGCCGATGGCGAGCATGCTGTCGATGCGCGACGGCCGCGACAATGGCCGCCATTTCACCCTGTCGACGACGGCGATGCGCAGCCTGCTGGACGGGTTGGCCTCGCGACTGGACGAAAGCCGCGAACTCTCCCGCTACATGACCGGCCTGCTGATCTTCCTCGGTCTGCTGGGCACCTTCTGGGGCCTGCTGAAGACGGTCACCTCGGTCGCCGACGTCATCGGCAGCATGTCGATGGGCAACGGCGACATCAACCTGATGTTCGAGCAGTTGAAGACCGGCCTCGCCCGTCCGCTCGCTGGCATGGGAACCGCGTTCTCCGCCAGCATGTACGGTCTGGCCGGCGCGCTGGTGCTGGGCTTCCTCGACCTGACCGCCGGCCAGGCGCAGAACCGTTTCTTCAATGAGCTGGAGGAGTGGCTGGCCGGCCTCACCCGCCTGTCTTCCGGAGTGCTGTCGGAAGGCGAGGGTTCGGTGCCGGTCTACGTCCAGGCGCTGCTGGAGCAGACCGCCGAGAACATGGAAAGCCTGCAACAGCGTCCTGACCCGCGACGAGGAAAATCGCACCCAGGTCAACCAGGCGGTGATGACTTTGAACGAACGGCTCGGCTCTCTGGCCGACACCATGCGCGCCAGCCAGCACCTGATGCTGCGGATCGCCGAGACCCAGACCGCGTTGGGTCCCGCGCTCCAGCGTCTAGGCGAACTGCAGGGCGATGACGCCGGCCGCAGCCATCTCCGCAACATCGAACACTACCTCCAGCGCCTGGTGGCGGAAAACGAGCAGGGCCGCTCCCGCGCCACCGCCGACCTGCGCAATGACCTGCGGTTGCTGACCCGGACAGTCGCGGCCCTCGCCGAACCGCCGCGGTAG
>CAWBPF010000035.1:0-16806 GCA_963790515.1 uncultured Alphaproteobacteria bacterium
GCTGTAAGAGCTGATAGGCAAACGCAGGCAAGTAAGCTGAGCGGGGCAATTAACCCTCGTTGCATCTGATGATCCCCTACGCGCTAAGGCGCCCCCCGCCGCAGACTGACGCTGCTTCGCCGGCGAGCGTGGTCGCGCCCGCCTCACCCGTCAAGCCGGTTTCTGCTACTGGCCGAAGGCCAGGACCATGCCCGCTGCCCCATCCTGACCCCGTGACGTCGGGGTTATCGGGGTTACCAGGCGATCTGCACCGATTTCGTCGCCGCCATAGGTGCGATCGACGGCATCCGCGACAGGCCCCCCAGAGCTGGCCTGACTGTGCGCGTGCCCTGCCAGGTCTATGTCTTGGGTCCACGCTCGTGGGCAGGCGCCGAGCGTTGACCGCCGCCGCCTTTCGTCAGGGCAACTCGAGCACGTTCTTCGCCAGAATGTTCCGCTGGATCTCGTTGGAACCGGCATAGATCGTTGATGGACGCGATTGCAGGAACAGTCCGGCCGGATTGAGGTCGCGGTTGCCCTCCATCGGGCCTAACCCACCGCCGTATTCCCCGGCAATCTCCAACATCGTCTCGGTGATCCGCTGATACAGCTCGGTCTGGTTGACCTTCAGCATCGACACGTCCGGACCGAGGCTCTCGCCACGGCGAACTTTGTCAACGAAGGTCTCGTACAGGTCCTTATGGTCCTCCAGGTCGAGCCGCAGCCTGGTGTACCGGTCCTGGAACGTTTCGTCTTCCCACACCCCCATCCGCTCCGCCAGCAACTTCAGTCGCTTCAGCGCATAGGCGGACTGACGTGGCGATCCGGAGCCGATCCGCTCGAAGCCCAGCAGCGCCTTCGCCATGGTCCAGCCCTTGTTGATCTGGCCGACCAGGTTATCCTTGGGAACGCGGACGTTGTCGAAGAACGTTTCGCAGAACTCATCCGCCATATCGATATTGGTGATCGGCCGAACGGTGATGCCGGGCGTGTCCATCGGCACCAGCAGGAAGCTGATGCCCTCCTGCTTCTTCGCCTGCTTGTCGGTGCGGACCAGCAGGAAGATCCAGTTGGCGTCCATCGCCAGCGAGGTCCAGATCTTCTGTCCGTTGACCACCCAGTGATCGCCGTCGAGCACCGCCTCGGTGCGCAATGACGCAAGATCGGAGCCGGCGTTCGGCTCGCTGTAGCCCTGGCACCAGATATGCTCCCCGGCGAGGATCTTCGGCAGGAAGTGCTGCTGCTGCTCCGGGCGGCCGAACTTGATCAGCAGCGGGCCGATCATGGTCATGCCCATGTCGTTCAGCCGCGCGCAGCCGTGACGTTCCTTTTCCTCGAGGAAGATCAGCTGCTTGCTGGCCGAGATGCCCATGCCGCCGAACTCCTTCGGCCAGTTCGGGCAGAGCCAGCCCTGCTGGGCCAGCTTCATGTACCAGGGCTTGTTGTCCTTGAAGTGCAGCCGCTGCGGCGGATTGCGGATTTCCGCCGGATAATTCGCTTCGATCCAACCCCGCACGTGCATCCGGAATTCATGATCAGTCAGAGAGTCGAGGTCTGGATCAGAAGCAGTGGCGTTCATAGGTGGCAATCCCGTTTTAGTTTCGTATGTAAGGAAATAATGCTTTCGGTCGTTCTCTTATCCCGCATCGATCCGATCGTCGGATCGTCCCCGAAAGGCTTCTCCCGCCACGATAGGCCTGAAGATCCGCGAAGACGCGCAGACCTCCGCCCCATCCGGGAGTCTTCGCTCGGGTCCAAAGCGACAAAGCCATTTTAATGCAATCACTTCTATCCAAAATGCGATGCCGCCGCGCTTAGTTTTCTTGTCCGCGCCCTACGCGATGCAGAGCTTGCGGCCACGAACAGCGGCAACTTGAAGATCCCCGTTAGACAAACGGTGCCGGCTTGGCCTCGCGGAACGGCGTGCCCGTCTCCGCCAATTCCCGCAGCAGCCGCGACGGCGCCCAACGCTCCCCATACTGCTGATGCCAGGATGCGATTTGAGCATAGACCTGCTTAACCCCGATCCCATCCGCCCAGTACATCAGCCCGCCACGATAACGCGGGAATCCAAACCCATGCAGCCACATTACATCCACATCACTGGCACGATACGCCTTCCCCTCCTCCAGGATCCGGCAAGCCTCGTTAACCGACGAGAACAGCAGCCGCTGCAGAATCTCAGTGTCCGTAAAGCTCTTTTGTGGCACGCCCATTTCTGTGGCCACTGACCTGATAATGGCGGCAACTTCCGGATCAGGATGCGGCGTGCGGTCGCCCTTCTCGTATCGGTACCAACCAGCGCCGGTCTTCTGGCCGTACCGCCCCATCTCTACCAGCTTGTCAGCGATCGGCAATTTCCGGTACTCCGGGTTGGCCGCCGCACGCCGCTTCCGCCCTTCGGCGCCGATGTCCAGCCCGGCCAGATCACCCACCGCGAACGGCCCCATCGGATAACCGAAATCGATCATTACCTTGTCCACCTGTTCGGGCAGACAGCCCTCCTCCAGCAGAATGACCATTTCGCTGTTGAACGGCGCCCGCGACCGGTTGGCCACGAAACCCGTCCGTATTTCCTGCCATCGCCGAGATCTTGCCGATCCGCCGCCCCATCGCCATCGCCGTCATCAAAGTCTCCGGCGACGCTTTCGACGGGCGCACCACCTCCAGCAGCTTCATCACGTTCGCCGGCGAAAAGAAATGCGTCCCCGCGACATTCTCCGGCCGCTTCGTCACCGAAGCCAACTCGTCCATATCCAGCGCCGAGGTGTTGGAGAACAGGAACGCGCCAGGCTTCATGACCGCGTCCAGCTTCTCGAAAATCGGCTTCTTTACGTCCATTCGTTCGAACACCGCCTCGACCACCACGTCGCAGTCGCTGATGTCTTCGTACCCCGCCACCGGGTGGATCCGCGCAAGCCGGCGTTGCATCTCGTCCTCCGCCAGGCTGCCGCGCTTAACCGAAGTCGCATAGTTATTGCGGATCCGCTCCATTCCCCGGTTGAGCGCTTCCGGCGTCGCGTCAATGATTTTCACGTCGTAGCCGAAATCAGCAAACGACATGGCGATGCCGCCGCCCATCGTCCCCGCCCCGATCACCGCCGGCGCGGTAAAATCTCGGGCCGCGACGTTCGTCGGCAGATCGGGTAGTTTCGCGACCTCCCGTTCGGCGAAGAATGCATACCGCAGCGCCTTTGCTTCATCGGACGTCTCCAGTTCGGCGAACAGCTCGGCCTCGCGCCTTATGCCGGCATCGAACGGCAAAGTGCAGGCTGCCTCCACCGCGGCGATGCAGCTATAAGGTGCCTTCTGGTTCCGTGCCTTTCGCGCAATCGACTTCCGGATAGCGTCAAACACCTCAGGTTCAGCGGTAACGCTCTTGTCCCGCACCCGAGGCAACGGTCGCGCATCGGCAATCTTGCGGGCATATGCAACCGCTGCCTCCCGCAGATTGGCACCCTCGGGCAGAACCTCGTCGATAATCCCGAGCGACGCAGCTTCCGGGGCCGGCACATGCCGCCCCGAGGTAATCAGCTCCAGAGCCGTGCGAGCCCCCACCAGCCGAGGCAGCCTCTGGGTTCCCCCACCGCCCGGCAAGATACCGATCAGCACTTCCGGCAGTCCTACCTTGGCCGACGGCACGGCAATCCGATAATGGCACGCCATAGCGTTTTCCAGCCCGCCGCCGAGTGCGAACCCATGGATCGCCGCCACCACCGGCTTGGCGCACGCATCCAGCACGTCGTATGTCCGCTCGCCGATCGGCAAACGCTTCCTGGCAGTGCCGAACCCGCGAATATCCGCCCCCGCGATGAAACTGCGTCCGTCGCCGATCAGCACCATGGCCTTGATCGAGGTGTCCGCGCTGGCCTCGTTCAGGCAGTCGATGATGCCTTCGGACACCCCTGGACCAAGCGCATTGACTGGCGGGTAGTTGACGATGATGACGCCAATTTCGCCGTCTCTCTCAAGCCGGACGACGGGGGACTCTGACATGAAGCGCATTCCTCTCGCGGTTGGCGCGAAGATAAGCGCCGCCGCCGTCGCCGTCCATGTCGTGCGGCAGCGGTCGCCGATCATGAACGAACCTCGCGCAACGAAGGCGTCAACCCGGGCTCGAGCACGGCTGGTCGCTGCACAACCGTCCGACGATTTGGCTTCGATTCCACACGCTGCCTGGGATCCTGTATCGCCCGCCGGGTCACGGTGACTTGAAAATAGTGCGCTGGACTCCAATTGCTGCAAGGTCGTAAAGATAGTGGATAGAGACCAAGAAATCGCTTGTTTCCGTAGTATAAAGAATATTGTCCATATGAAAAAAGAGGTTTCAGTTTACCTCGATTTCCTGCGTCTGACGGCCAGCTTCGCAGTGTTCCTTGGACATTCCTATGCATTTACAGGCGAAACCTGGGGCCGCGGCATCTCGACTTTCCGCAACGAGGCGGTTGCCGTTTTCTTCGTGATTTCAGGCTTCGTAATAGCCTACGTTACCTCGAACCGAGAAAAAACGCGGGAACAATACGCTATTGCCCGCCTCGGAAGGCTCTATTCGGTCGCGATCCCGGCAATCCTGCTGACCCTGCTCTGTGACAAGATAGGACTATCGGCCAGCAGCCAGTGGTATGTTGGCCGTTGGTGGTTCAACCCAGACACAACGATCGCCGATCTCGCCAGAGCGGTGACCTTCACGAACGAATACTGGAACAGTCACGTCATCATCGGATCGAACGAGCCATACTGGTCGATTGGATTTGAAGCGTCCTACTATGTGATATACGCGGCCATTGCCTTTCCGATCAGGAATCGTTTTGCCAATACGGCCTTGATCATAGCGCTATTGATGATCTTCGGCCCGAAGATCATCAGCTATCTGCCGCTGTGGATGATCGGCGTCCTGGCGTTCCACCTGATACATAAAGACAACCCTTCGCTCAGTAAAATTCCGTCATCGACGTGGCTGCTTGTATTGATCGCGACGGCAATCCTCTTTGTTGCGCTAAAAGCGATGGCCCATTATCTTCCCAGTTTGCAGGGCAATATCTTCGAACCTTTCGAACTTTCAATAAGCTACTTTGTCCCTGTGCCTTACTACACCTTGCTGGGCGTTCTGGCCGGACTGAGCATAGTTGCGGTTGCGAACGCGGCGACGCTGTTCACAAGCGCGGTGCGGATTATGGAGAAGCCAGTCCGCTGGCTCGCGGGTGGCACATTTACGCTCTATCTTCTTCATCAGCCGATCCTGCTATTGCTGGTATCGTATTTCCCTGGAAACCCCGACACTATCAGGCGCGCGGTTGCAATACAGATTGCGACCTTGATCGCAGTATACTGCATCGCCGAAATCACGGAACGCCGAAAGTCCTTATGGACCAACGCCATATCGATATTGTTCCATACGTCCAGACGACTGTTTCATGGGGTCATCGCACGCACCGGAGCCTCGCGTTAACCCGAGTGGTCGGTTTCAGGCGAACATAAGGCCTTGGGGCGTTTCGATTGATCAGTGGAGGCGCGTAGGTTCGACGAGCTCGTGGAGGGTTTTGTCAATGCGACGATTTTGCCAGGGTCTTTATCCGCGTCAGGAAGCTTGGTGGCTATCGGATGGATTAGGGCCTTCCTCGTAGTTCGGGCCAGAGGCGGCACTGGCCAATAGCAGGATCATGACCATCCGGGTGCTGGACCACAGGTCGGGTTTCAAGAACTGCGAGACAGTTCTATCCGGACGTTGTTCTGGCTCTGCTGCGCTTCGCCCTTTCCAAAGCACCCTGCTGTGCCCGCTTCACCGCTTTGACCAGCCACATGTTTGGGCGCTGTCTACGGTCTTTCCGCCCAGTCGGATGGGACGAAGGACAGGCGTTTACAACATCGACCCTGGATTTGAGCGGGATCTGATCGGAAAACCGTTTGGCGATTCGGCTAAGTTGGTAAAGACCTCGCGCAGAGATCGCTCCGCCGTGGTCCCGCCCTGATCGCGCGGGGGCGCCCGCAACATGGCGCCTAATGCCAAAAAGCTGGCCGTCTCAGTGGAACTGGCGGAGAGACAGGGATTCGAACCCTGGGTACGCTTTCACGCACACACGCTTTCCAAGCGTGCGCCTTAAGCCGCTCGGCCATCTCTCCCGCAGCAGGGGCTGGTCCATACCAGACCCAACGCCCGCCGCAAATACCTAATCAGCAATGGTCCTCAGGCATCCATCTTCAATGCAGCCAGGAACGCTGACTGCGGGATCTCGACCTTGCCGAATTGCCGCATGCGCTTCTTACCTTCCTTCTGCTTCTCCAACAGTTTCCGCTTGCGTGAGATATCGCCCCCGTAGCACTTCGCGGTCACATCCTTTGACAGCGCGCTGATCGTCTCCCGCGCCACCACCCGGCTACCGATCGCCGCCTGGATCGCGATTTTGAACAACTGCTTCGGGATCAGGTCTTTCAACCGCCCGCAGATCGCCCGGCCCCGAGCCTCGGCCGCGGCACGATGCGCGATGAACGAAAGCGCATCCACCAGATCGCCGTTCACCAGGATCGAAATCCGTACCAGGTCGCTCTCGGCATACCCGTCCATGGCATAGTCAAAACTTGCGTACCCGCGCGAGACCGATTTCAGCCGGTCATAGAAATCGAAAACCACTTCATTCAACGGTATCCGGTAAACCGCCATCGCCCTGTTTCCGACATAGGTCAGATCAACCTGTTGCCCCCGCCGCTCCGTGCATAGCCCCAGCACGCTGCCCAGGTATTCGTCGGGCACCATGATGGTGGCTTTGATCCAGGGCTCCTCGACGTGGTCGATCACCGATCCATCGGGCATATCCACCGGGTTGTGCAGTTCCTGCATCTCCCCGTTGGTCTTGTAGATGTGGTAGACTACCGAGGGCGCCGTGGCGATCAGATCGAGGTCGAACTCTCGGCTCAGCCGCTCCTGAATGATTTCCAGGTGCAGCAGGCCCAGGAAGCCGCAGCGGAAGCCGAAACCCAACGCCGCCGACGTCTCCGGCTCGTAGTGGAAGCTGGCGTCGTTCAGCCGCAGCTTGCCCAGGCTGTCACGCAGCTTCTCGAAGTCATCAGCATCGATCGGATATAGCCCGCACCACACCACGGGAATGGACGGCTTGAACCCCGGCAATGCCTCGGCCGTCGGCGTCCGGTCGTCGGTGATGGTGTCGCCGACGTTGCAATCCGCGACGGTCTTGATGGCGGCGGTGATGAATCCGATCTCGCCCGGCCCGAGGTCGTCCATCGGGACCATCTTGGGCGTGAACACACCCACCTGCTCGACCGAGTGCACCGCGCCGGACGACATCATCCGGATCTTCTGTCCGCGCTTGATGCGCCCATCCTTGATCCGAACCAGGATGACCACGCCAAGGTACTGGTCGTACCAACTATCGACCAGCAGCGCCTTCAACGGTGCGTTGCCATCCCCCTTCGGCGGCGGCAGCCGCGTGACCAGCGCCTCCAGCACGCCCTCGATATTCAGACCGGTCTTGGCACTGATCTCGATGGCGTTGGAGGTATCAAGGCCGATGACATCCTCGATCTGCTGCTTCACCCGTTCAGGTTCGGCGGCCGGAAGATCGATCTTGTTCAAGATCGGCAGGATCTCGTGATTGGCGTCGATCGCCTGATAGACATTCGCCAGGGTCTGAGCCTCGACGCCCTGGCTGGCATCGACCACGAGCAGGCTGCCCTCGCACGCTGCGAGGCTGCGGCTGACCTCATACGCGAAGTCGACATGGCCCGGCGTGTCCATCAGGTTCAGCTCATAGGTCAGCCCGTCCTTCGCCGTATAACTCAGCCGGACGGTCTGCGCCTTGATGGTGATCCCACGCTCCTTCTCCAACTCCATGCTGTCCAGTACCTGAGCCGTCATCTCGCGTGCAGTCAGCCCGCCGGTAGCCTGGATCAGCCGGTCGGCCAGGGTGGATTTCCCGTGGTCGATATGCGCGATGATGGAGAAGTTACGGATACGCTCGATGGGAGTGTCGGTCATGGGCCTGCGCTGTGGGCCGGCCGACGGAGCGCCGGCCGGATTTGCCGCACAGATAGAGTGTCCATCAGGCTGTGTCACCCATTCGTAGTGTCCGGGGCCGAGGAATCCGGGCGAGCAGAGCGTCGGCCCGCCCACGCAACCGCCCAATCCGCCCTACCCCGGCCAATCGCCGATCAAGGAAGGCCAAGGTCGCGGCGTCGTCTTCAGACGTATCGCGCAACCAGTACAGCACGGTCGCACTGTAGACCGCGGTCAGGATTGCTCGCTTGGTATACCAACTGAAATCAGCCGACCGATCGCCGGCGGCATGCCAGATCGCATCCACCGTTCGCGCCGTGCATCTCGCGGCCGCCGAAGCGTTTCCAGGCAGCGCCAGCACCGCGAGGGCGCGCCGTATCGCTTCCTTGTACGGCCGGTTCTGCTCCAGCCGCAGCGCGATCACAGCCCGCACGCGGGCGGTCAGCTTCGTCTGGGGCAGCGCCGCCGCCGCCTCTTCCATTTGACGGTCTGCAAGGTCACAGAACGTCTCGATCATGTCCACGGTGCCGAGCGGAAACAGCAGATCGGCCTCGTCCGCCGGCATTCCGGCCGCCAGCACGCCGGCCCGCAAGGCCCGCTTGGTCCATCCGTCGAAGGCGACGTTAGGCAGCAAGCCCAGGATCGCAGCGTCGCGTTCCGGCATCCGTTCGGGCGGTGCGATCATCCGGCTGGTCCCTCGCGATCGAGTTCATCGGTAAAGCCAAAATAGCGGAAATCGGTCATGCGCATGGTATAAAGGATACCGTCCAGATGGTCGTATTCATGCTGAACGATTCGAGCATGGAAGCCGCTGACCTCCCGCTCCGTCACATTGCCGTCGCAGTCCACCCCGCGATAACGAACACGTGTGGCCCTGGGTACTGCCGCGCGCAGCGTCGGGATCGACAAGCAACCCTCCCATGCCAGGGCCCGTTCCGTCCCAATCAGTTCGACCGTCGGGTTGATCAGCACGGTGTTGCCGATCGAAATATCGTCCGCATCCTCCGACTTCCGGCCACCCGGGACGCGGAATACGAACAAGCGAAGCGGCTGATAGACCTGCGGCGCGGCGAGGCCGACCCCGGGCGCGTCCTCCATCGTGTCGATCATGTCGGCGACGAGGCGGCGGATTTCCGGCGCCCCTGGATTGCTCACCGGATCACACTTTTGCAGCAGAACCGGGTTGCCCATGCGGGCGATCTTCAGAATGGCCATGTGCGTCGTGCCTCTGATGGCGGAGATTGGGCTTGTAAGTATCTACGACCATGTTATAGCGCCAGCCCCCGCGTCGGAATCCCCGGCGATGGACGTGTTTGCGCACCCAATCATGGGCGCGTCATCGATAGGAGCAGGCGGCCAAGTGCAAGTCCTCGTGCGTGACAACAACGTCGACCAGGCGCTCAAGGCGCTCAAGAAGAAGATGCAGCGGGAGGGGATTTTCCGCGAAATGAAGCTACGGCGGCATTACGAAAAGCCGTCCGAGCGGCGGGCTCGCGAAGCTGCGGAAGCCGTGCGCCGTGCCAGGAAGCTGGAGCGTAAACGGCTGGAGCGCGAGGGCTTCTAACAGCCCCCTTCGGCTAGAGCTTGAGGCAAGCGCGGCTTGGGAATACGCCCAACGCCGCGCATTACGCATGTACTATTGCTGATACGGCATATTGTGGTTTAGGGTCCTCCTGATTGGACCGACCAACAGCAAACCAAACCTATGCTCGCACCAGACCAAACCCGGCAGACGGCCGTTTTCGACCACCTGCGTCACAGCATCTTGATGGGCACTCTGCCGGCGGGTGGGCGCTTGCCGCCCAGCCGTTCGCTTGCCCAGGAACTCGGCGTCGCCCGCCAGACCGTCGTGCTGGCCTACGAACGCCTGGCGGCCGAAGGTTACGTTCGCGGCCGCACCGGCAGCGGGACGTATGTGACGTCCGACCTACCCGACCAGGCCCCAGCCCCTGCTTCGACCGCGCCGCTTGCCGCCGCCACCCTATCTGCCCGAGGCGCCCGCCTCGCCGAGGTTCCGGCGTCCGCCTCCGCGCGGGATCCTGCACTCGGTCTGTTGCTGGCGGGGGGATTGCCGGCCCCAGACCTGTTCCCGATCAAGGCCTGGGCCCGCTGCGCGTCCCGCGTTCTGAAGCCGCTTTCGGGTGAGTTGGCGAGCTACCCGCCGCCCCAGGGATTGCACGTGCTGCGCGAGCAGATCGCCGCCCATCTGACTGCCACCCGCGGTCTGGTCGCCGATCCCGGCTGCATCGTCGTGACTTGTGGCACGCAGCAGGCTTTGCGCACCGCCGCCGACCTGTTGCTGGACCCTGGCGACCGCGTTTGGGTCGAGGACCCTGGCTACATCGCTGGCCGGGGTGCACTGCTTGCGGCCGGGGCGCAGATCGTGCCCATCCCGAGCGACGCTGAAGGCCTTGATGTGGCCGCCGGGGTGCAAATCGCCCCAGAGGCTCGGTTAGCATTGGTCGCACCATCCCATGCAACACCGTTGGGTGGCACCCTACCGATTGGCCGCCGGCTGGCTTTGCTGGATTGGGCGCGGCGGGCCAATGCCTGGGTGCTGGAGGATGATTGCGACTCCGAATTCCGATGGGAGGGCAAGCCGCTACCGCCATTGGCGACGCTGGATAAGGCGGGGCAGGTCATCTACTGCGGGACCTTCAGCAAGACACTGGCGCCCGCGCTGCGGCTTGGCTTCGCCATCGTCCCCGCACCACTGGTGCCCGCCTTCGTCCGGTTACGCACCTTGACCGATCGCGGCACCGATGCTTTCACCCAGGCGACACTGGCGGAGTTCATGCGCCTGGGCCTGCTGTCCCCGCACATTCGCAAGATGCGCACGGAATATGCTCGGCGCCGAGATTCGCTGCTGGACGCAATGAAGCGGATCGTCAGCCGAGCGACCCCGTTGGCCGCGCCTGGGGGCCTCCATATGGTCGCCCGGTTGCCCGACGACATGGACGAGGCTGCCGCGGTGCGGGCGTGCCGGACCAGGGAACTCGCGGTGTCGCCATTGCGGGCCTACTATCCTGGCGCTCCTCGGATGAATGGACTGGTGATTGGGTTCGCGGCTACGCCCACGGGGATGGCGAATGAGGTGGCAAAGCGGTTGGAAGCCGCGTTGGCCAGCGTCGCGCGGACCGTTGACGCATGATGGCCGGTCTTTGTCGACGACGACTGGCGCAGCCGTGTGAGATGGATATCCGATGGGTGTCCGATACGCTGGTAACCGCTAGCTAGCCAGTTCAACGCAACAATCGGCATGCCCTGCGCGAGCCGGCCTCATGCCGATCGGGCTGCCGCGACGGCGTTCCTACCGTGCCGGACACGGCGACGATTGCGCTCACAACGATGAGTTACCGGACTGATATCGGTCGTTTGACCATTGCTAGACCTCCATCTGAGCCACTACGGTTTCGATTAAAGACGGGGTTGCTGTACCCTGTCATTGATACTCAACATCGGACTTTTTGTATGCGTCGACTGACCCGTCTGCTTGTATTGATCGGTCTGATAGCGACCGGCCCCGCCATCGGTGCCAGAGCTGCTACGGACGAGAAGGGGCCGCGCATCGACGTGCCAGTCATGCTCAAGGACGCCAAAGTGGTGTTCAATCTCGATCATCTGGCTTTCGCTGGTGATCAGCCGATCGGACTGGATTTCCTGCACGTGATGACCGAACGGTTCCGTGCCGAAGGGACGAATGCGCGGATCGTGGCGATCTTCCACGGTCCCAACGGCTACATGCTGCTCCAGGATGCCGCTTACAATCGGGTGCGGAACTGGCAACACGGCAATCCCTACAAGGACCAGATCGCCGCTCTGTTGCAGGCCGGCGTGCAGTTCGAAGAATGTGGGGAGACCATGAAGGTCAACCACTGGCGCAACGACGAATTGCTGCCGGGCGTGAAGGTCGATACTGGCGCCAATTTCCGCATCGTCGAATTGGTGCAGCAGGGATACGTTCAAATACAGCCTTAAGCATGCCGGACGACCGCATTGTCGGCGTTCTCCATCCGGCCATCAGACGATCGCCTCGGCTGTCCGAGAGGCGCGCGGCATTGAACAGGCGGTTCGCCTTTCGGTCCACAGCGCCGCAGCGATCATGCCTTCAGTCGCGAGGGGCCAAGGCTTGACGAGCCCGCGCTTTCAGGCACCGTAGAGCGTAACAATGCGGCTCGGACCGAGACGGGAGGCAAGCAAAATGTTCAACCGCCTGGATCAGGCCAAGTCGCTCACGAGCAACCAGATCAAGATCATCGCTGCCGCTATCATCGGCGACATGCTCGAATTCTTCGACTATTACCTGATCGGCTTCGTGCTTGCCTTCATCATCAAGCCCTGGCACCTGACCTTTGGCCAATCCGCCATCATCCTGCTGTCATCGGGCGTTGGCGCGATCCTGGGTTCGGTGATCTGGGGCCGATTGGCCGACGTCTACGGGCGACGGAAGGTCTTCATCGCGACCATCGTCAACTTCTCGCTGGCCAGCGGCATTCTGGCGTTCACCCCAGATAATGGCTGGTGGTTCCTATCGATATTCCGGTTCTTCGTGGGCTTCGGTGTTGGCGGCCTTTACTGCGTGGACTTGCCACTGGTACAGGAATTTGTCCCTGCCCGGATGCGGGGGTTCATTGGCGGCCTGGTTACGGTATTCATCCCGTTGGGGGTGATGATCGCGTCCTCCTTCGCGGCCTTTGCAACCGACTCCATCGGCTGGCGCGGCCTGTTCCTGGTCGGCGTCGTCCCCGCCGCCTTTACCCTGTTGGTGCGGGCCTGGGTTCCGGAATCGCCGCACTGGTTGATTGCGCAGGGCCGAGCGGAGGAAGCGCGCAGATCATTGGCCTGGGCATTGAAGGTCAAACCGTCGGAGCTGATCCTACCAATCCAGGCCCCTAAACAAGATACCGCTCCCTGAAGCGACCTGCTGCTCTACCCCAAGAGCCTTGCCGTCTCTTTTATGGCCAGTATCGGCGCGCAAACGGCATCATACGGCATCGGCCTGTGGGCACCGACGCTGTTCGTGCTGCAACTGGGCGTCACTCCGGCCTATGCCGCCTATTTGTTCCTTTGGGTGAAACTGTCCGGGATCATGGGCCGCATCGCCTTCGCGTGGTTGTCCGACGCTGTCGGCCGACGCAATGCCGGCAGCATGCTGGCGGCTTCGGCGGCGCCATCACCATAGCCGCCGCCGGCGTTCTGCACGACACCTTCATCAACGGGATCTCTCTCTTTTGGCTATCCATCGTTGTCGCCGACTTCTTCTACGATGGCGGCTTCGCAGTGATCGGCCCGTATCTCGCCGAGGTCTGGCCGACCCGCCTGCGCACCACCGGCATGGGTGCATCCTACGGTTTCGGCGGCATCGGCAAGATCATCGGCCCACTGGGCCTGGCACTGATTGTCGGCTCCTCCGACGTCATCACACCGAAGGCCACGATGGATGCGATTGGCCCCTCCTTCGCCTATTTCACCGCCTGGATGGCGCTGTGCGGCTGCGCCTTCTTGTTCTTCGGCTTCGAGACCGGCAAGAAATCCATCGCCGCAGTCGATCGCGAATTGGAGAACACCGTCCCCGCCCCGATTGGCGAATAAGGCCAGAAGGCCAGCTTGCCGACATCCGGTTGGCGAGAGTGTCATGTCGGCCGACTGGCGTACCCAACAGCAAGGCGGGCTGTCGGTCGCGCCATTCACCGGTCAACAGTCCAAATGTCGGCCCGCCACGGCACAAACCAGAACTTGTTGCGAATATCAGCAAGACCCCTGCCCGTGGCAGAATAGTTGGACCTGCTGACCCGTTGAAACAGCGCCTCGCTTTGCAATCTCGAAGAAATCGGTCATCGTTCCAGCCAAGAGTTTTGACGCCATGATGCGGAGCATAAGGATGACTGAGACCCACCCCCAGGTTGCACGCGCCCGTGCGCTGCACCCGTTGCTGGCGCAAGAGGGGGATGAGGTCAACAGGCGCCGCGAATTGACAGCCTCAATTGTCAATGCGTTGAAAGCAGGCAACTTCTTCCGCATGCTGCAGCCTCGCTCGATCGGCGGGATGGAATTGAAGCCGTCCGAATTCGCCCGTGTGACCGAGGCTATTTCGGCCGCCGACGGCTCCACCGCCTGGGTGGTGTGCCAAGGCAACGGGTGCTCGATGTCCGCCGCCTATCTGGATCCGCCGGTGGCCAAAGAGATCTTCGGCCCCATCGACGGCATCTTGGCCTGGGGCCCGCCCGGCGCCCCGTTCGAGGCCGAACCGGTGGAGGGCGGCTACTGCATCTCCGGCACCTGGCGTTTCGCCAGTGGCAGCCAGAACGCCACCTGGCTCGGCGCCCATATGAAGGTGAAGGGCCGCAAGGAAGTCCGCACCATGCTGTTCCCCAAGTCCAGCGTGCGAATGGTGGACATCTGGCATACCCTCGGGCTGCGCGGAACCGCCAGCAATGAATACGTGGTCAAGGACCTCTTCGTCCCCGCGAACCACACTATGCTGCGCGACAAAGCGGTGGACCGCCGGGAACAGGGGCCGCTGTATCGCTTCGGCAGCAGCCAGCTTTACTCGGCCGGTTTCGCCGGCGTCGGCCTCGGTCTCGCGCGTGGACTGATCGACGCGTTCCTGGCACTGCCCGCCACCAAGGTCTCCCGCGGCGCCGCCAAGCCGATGCGGGAAAATAACGTCGTGCAGTCGCAACTGGCACAGTCCGAGGCAAAATGGCATTCGGCCCGGGCATTCCTGCACAACACGCTCGACGAGATCTACGACTACGTCATCCAGCATGGAGAAATGACGGAACACCACGCTGCCATGATGCGCCTGGCTTCCACGTGGGCCATCCAGCAATCGCGGGACGCGGTCAACACCATGTTCCACTGTGCCGGATCCATGGCGGTGTTCGAAGAGCAACCGTTCGAGCGGCGGCTGCGCGACATCCACACCGTGTCGCAACAGTCCCAAGGTCGCCAGCTCCACTACGAATCGGTCGGGCAAATCATGCTCGGCCTGCCCCCCGAAAACCAGTTCTGACAGGGAGACGAAAGATGCCAGCCCAATCATTGAACCACTACACGATCAAGGTCCGCGATCTGGAGCGCACGAAAGACTTCTATCAAGAGGTCGTCGGCCTAAAGGTCGGCGATCGCCCCCCGCTGCCGTTCCCCGGCTACTGGCTGTACTGCGGCGATGTCCCGACGGTGCATCTGATCGGCTACCGCGCCGAGGACGCAGCGATCGAAGATGCCCCCACCAGCCCCGCATCGACGGGCCGGCTTGATCACATCGCATTTTCCTGCGACGGCCTGAAGGAAATGCGCTCCAACCTGGAAGCGCACGGCATAAAGTTCGATGAGCGGGTCCTGCCGCGACTCAACATGACGCAGCTATTCTACCTGGACCCGGACGGGATCTCGGTCGAGTGTAACTTCGATGCCGCCGAGACTGAAGTCCAGGGTATGAAAGGCTATTAAACCGGACGATTTCGCGCAGTGGATGGCCACGCCAGGCCGGGGCCATCCACTGCCGTGCCGGGAACGCAACCCAAGGGCCAACAGCGGCCTGCCAACGGCCGACGGAGGCAACGCGGGGAAATCGCCAATCACCCAGGCATCCGCCAGTGCGATGCCGTCCACCCGACCACCTCCAAGATGACCGAGGTCGCTGGTACCTGATCTACGAGATCTAGAAGCGTAGTGGTTGGAGCAAGCACGACCGCAGCGCTGTCGTGCTCGTCAGCCTGATTTCGACCCATTCTTCCGAGCGGCATCGTGGCCACCTGACGCATTTTTTTGTGAAGTCGAAACGAAACGTGAGATCGCCGAGGTGATCATCCCGTCGCCTTCTCTTCCGGGTGACGGTCATCAACGACGCCGCCACTATCGCGAACGCGGTGTTTGCGGGACGCGGACTGACTTGGCCCAGTGACTGATCTTCATAGTCGGCCGTCGCGCCCCTTTGCCTTCAAGCCTTCAACGCGAAATTTCGCCTGAACAAGCCATCCCGATCCTTGCGGTTCGGTCAAGGAGCCCGTTACCACCATTAGGCGGTTCAGTCCGGAAACGGGCGGTTCAGTATCGCCACCAACTGGGAAGATGAACAATCCTGTAGAATGCAAGTACAGGTGACAATTTGTTCATTTTATTACCATATGCTTACATTTTTGCAATCAGCACATTTCCCTTTGCTTTTTCTGACCTCAGTCAATTAAGAGAGTTATGTGCGTAATTTCACTGTATAGGGCGTCGGCCCACAGAATATTACACCAGTTTAACGGTGCAATGCACGGACTTACGCGCCTTGAATTGCACTTGCACCAGAAAACGTGCTTCATCAACCAAGAGGGAACCATGAAAAAGCTGACGACACTTGCGACTGCCGCTGCCCTGGCAGTGGCGTTCGTTCCTATGATCGCAAGCCATAGCTTCGCACAGTCGATGGCCAAAAGCGCCATCGTCGCATCAGATCACAGCATGCGCGGCAGCAAACTGATCGGCATGGATATCTTCAACGATCAGGGGCAGAAGATTGGCAAGATCGAGGACATTCTGATCAAGAGCTCCGGCTCTGAACCAGTGGCCGTGCTCTCGGTTGGCGAGTTCACCGGCGAACATTCGAAGATGGTCGCGGTACCGATGAGCCACATCGCGATGAAATCCGATAAGGCCAGCATGCCGGCAACGAAAGCCCAAATGGCCGCTATGCCGAACTGGCATTTTGATGGCTTGGAGGGCGGCGGAGGCTAGAATGCATAAAATCTGACGGTCGGCACCGAAAGATCTTATCGCCGGCGGTTGAAGCAATACGAGAATCTGAAGTCTGAATAGGTTACATAAAA
>CAWBPF010000036.1:0-59426 GCA_963790515.1 uncultured Alphaproteobacteria bacterium
ATTCTCCGCCAGGGCCGCGAGCGATTCCACCGTGCGGGCATTTTCCCCGAAAATGTCCGGCACGAACGACACGCTCAGCTGCGGTGTGATCAGGCTGTAGTCCGGATTACCGGACGCGGTGGCCGGCGACAGGGACGCGGTCGGCGTCAGGTTGCGGCTGGCATTGAGCCCGGCGGAAAGCTGGGGATAGTAGCCGCCGCGCTGCGCGTAGGCGGTCTCGCGCGCCTGTCGCAGCGAAGCTTGCGCGGCAGTGATCGTCGGATTGGCCTTCAGCGCCGCCTCGATCAGCGCATTCAGCGGCTCGGAATGAAACAATGTCCACCATTGCGCGGGGAGATCGAGGCCCGCGACAAAGCGCTGCGGCGCACCGGCCACACCCGCAGTCGATGCGGTATGGACAGGCAACGGTCGCGGCGTATAGCCCGTGGCGTCCGGCGCTGCCGGCGGTTTGAAATCCGGACCGACGGCACAGGCGCCGAGCGTCAGGGTCGCGATCAGGCCGCACCAGCGCATCGCCTATTCCGCCGGTTTCACAGCCGGCCCGGGCACGCCCTGGGACACGCCGCGAGCCGAAAACACCGCGATCAGCACGGGCATCACCAGCAGGATCAGCACCGGCGCCAGCAATGTCCCGCCGACCACCACCAGCGCGAGCGGTCGTTGCACCTGTGAGCCAATGCCGGTGGAAAGTGCCGCCGGCAGCAACCCGACCGCCGCCACGACACATGTCATCATCACTGGCCGCAACTGGGTCCGGCACATTTGCCAGATGGCGGCGGTGCGATCGAGACCATCCTCAACCGCCCGGTTGAAGAAGGTCAGCATGATGATGCCGTCCATCGCGGCGATGCCAAACAACGCGACAAATCCAATCGCGGCGGAAACGCTGAACGCCGTGCCGGTCACATACAGCGCGATGATCCCGCCGACCAAAGCCATCGGAATCGCGCTGGCCGCGAGCAGAAGGTCGACGACCGAACCGAAATTCACATACAGCAACAGGCAGATCAGGCTGATCGACAACGGCACCATGATCTCGAGCCGCGACAGCGCTTCCTCCAGGTTGCCGAATTCGCCCACCCATTCCAGGTGATAGCCACCCGGCAACAGCACCTGTTCCGCAACCTTCTGCTGTGCTTCAAGCACCGCTGTGCCCAGGTCGCGACCCCGCACCGAAAACTTGACGGGGATATAGCGTTCCTGCTGCTCCCGGTAGACAAACGACGCCCCCGAAACGAGGCGTACGCTGGCCACATCGCCCAACGGGATCGGCACGACGCCGCCGTTCGGGTTGGTGGCGCCAATCATAATGCGGCGGATATCCGCCAGGTTCTGCCGGTATTCCGACGCCAGGCGGACGATGATGGGAAAATTGCGATCGCTGTTCGCCTCATACAGGTTGCCGGCGGCCTGGCCACCGATCGCCGCCTGCACCGTGGCGTTGATGTCGCCCGGCAATAACCCGTAGCGTGCCGCCTTGGCGCGATCGATGTCAATCCGAACCGTCGGCTGCCCAAGCGACGTCAGCACCGCCAGGTCAGCAATGCCCGGCACGGAGGCCATCACGTCCTTGATCTTGTTGGCGGTCTTCTCCAGTACCTCAAGCTCGTTGCCATAGAGCTTGACCGAGTTCTCGCCCTTTACGCCAGACGCCGCCTCCTCCACGTTGTCTTCGATATACTGGGAAAAATTGAAGTCAACGCCCGGAAATTCCGCCTGCAAGGCAGTATTCATCTGCTCGGCGAGCGCCTCTTTGTCGACGCCGGCCGGCCATGTGCCGAACGGCCGCAGCGGCACGAAAAACTCCGCGTTGAAGAAACCGGTCGCGTCGGTGCCGTCGTCGGGTCTGCCGTGCTGTGAAACAACCGTGGTCACTTCCGGGAAATCGCGCAGCATCTTGCGCATCCGGTTGACATAGCCGTTCGCTTCCTCAAGCGAGATCGAGGTCGGCATTGTCGCACGCACCCAGAAATTGCCCTCCTCGAGCTTAGGGAGAAACTCGAGGCCCAGCGTTCCGGCTGCGAAACCGGCGAAAACCAGCAGCAATACCGCAGCCCCGAGCACCAGGATACGGTTTGCCAACATGAAACCGAGGACCGGCTGATAGACGCGCCGCAAGCCACGCACGACGATCGTGTCCTTTTCCTGCACTGCGTCGCGCAGCAGCAACGCGCTCAGGGCCGGCGTCACGGTAAAAGTGGCGAGCAGGCCGCCGACAATCGCGTAGGCATAGGTCTTCGCCATCGGGCCGAAGATGTGGCCTTCAATCCCGGTCATGGTGAACAGCGGAACGAACCCGGCGATGATGATAGCTGCGGAAAAGAAAATGCTTTTGTTCACCCCGGACGCGGCGCCGGCGATGACGCGAAGCTTGCCGCTCAGCCCCGGAATTGCAGTGGCGTATGATTGTCGCAGCACCGGATGGGAGAAATTGCGAAAGATGTTCTCCACCATGATGACCGTCGCATCGACGATCAGGCCGAAGTCAATGGCGCCGACCGACAGCAGGTTCGCGGATTCGCCGCGCAGCAGCATCAGCCCGATCGCGAAGGCGAGTGCGAAGGGAATGGTGGCGGAGACAATGACGGCGGTCCGCAAATCGCCCAGGAACACCCATTGCAGCAGGAAAATCAGGGCGATGCCGGCCAGCATGTTGTGCAGCACGGTTTCGGTCGTGACCTGGATCAGCTCCGACCGGTCATAGATCTTCTCGATCCGCACCCCGGGCGGCAGGATGCCGGAACTCGTTGATCCTCTGCATCTCGGCTTCGACCCGCCGGATGGTCGGCAGGCTCTCGGCTCCCCGGCGCATCAACACGATGCCCTGGACGATGTCGTCGTCACCGTCCTGTCCGGCAATGCCGAGCCGCGGCTGATGGCCGACGGTCACGGTCGCGACGTCCTTGATCAGGATGGGAGAACCGTTATTCGCGCTCACCATGGTGTCGCGGATATCAGCCATCCCATGGATCAGCCCGATGCCGCGCACGACGGCCGCCTGCGGACCAAAATTCACCGTCTGGCCGCCGACATTGACGTTGGCATTGTTCAAGGCCGCCAGTACCTGCGGAACGGTCAGGCCGTAGTGTACGAGCTTGGCCTGGTCGATCTGCACCTCGAACGCCTTGGTCTTGCCGCCCCAGCCGTTGACATCCACGACGCCGGGCACTGCCTTGAACCGGCGTTCGAGCATCCAGTCCTCGATGGTCTTCAGATCGGTCACCGAATAACCAGCCGGGCCGACCACCCGGTAGCGCAGCACCTCACCGATCGGGCTTTCGGGCGAGATCTGCGGGGTTGCGTTGTTGGGTAGCAACGGCATCTGCGCCAGCCGGTTGATCACCCACTGTTCAGCTTCCTGATAGGTGAAGTCGTAAGTGAACTGGACCTTGATGTCGGACAGGCCAAACAGGGAAATGGTGCGCACCGCCGTTACATTCGGAATTCCGGCCATCTGTATTTCGACCGGAATGGTCATGTAGCGTTCCATCTCCTCGGCGGACTGGCCGGGGCTTTGGACGATGATGTCGACCAGCGGTGGAACCGGATCGGGATAGGCTTCGATGTTCAGTCGCATGAAACCGACCGCGCCGGCGACAAATACGCCCAGCATCAGCACCAGGATCAGGACCCGCTGCTTCAGTGCGGCAGCGACGATGGCGTTCAAATCACTCCCCTGTAACGGCGCGGTCGATGAACAGGGAACCCGCGGTGACGACCTGCTCCTGCGGCTGCAGACCGGTGAGAACCTGCACCATGCCGCCGCTTATCTGGCCGATGGCGATCTCACGCAGGCTGATCGTCTTGCCCGCTGGATCGGCCAGCCAGACATGCACCTTGTCCCCTTCGTAGATCAGCGCGCCCTCCGGCACCGCCGGAGAGATGACAGCGGTGCCTGTGGTGATGCGAAACACCGCCTGCATCTCGGGCTTCAGCGCCAGATCCGGATTGTCCACCTCTGCATGCACCGCCAGCCGATGGATCGAGGAGTCGATCGCCGGCGCGACATAGGAGACCCGGCCGTCGAACACGCGCCCGGGATAGGCTGGCACCTGAACCGCGACTGCGTCGCCGACATGGATCAATGGGGCGTCGGCTTCCCGCACATTGGCCACAAGCCAGACCTTCGACAGGTTGCCGATCGAAAACAGCGGTGCCGAACCGCCGCTGCTCTGGCTGACGATATTCTGCCCCACGCCGATCTGGCGCTGCGTCACCACACCATCGATCGGCGCCACGATCGCAACTTCGGGGTCGAAACTTACTGCCCCGGGTGCATTTTGCAGGGTCTCGATTTCCTGGTCGCTCTTGCCCAGGATGCGCAGCCGGTTCCGCACGGCACCCAGCGCGATCTGGGCGCTGTCGGCGTTGCCTTGCGCGTTGGACAGGTCCACCTGGCTTTGCTGCCAGTCCTTGAGCGCGCCGCCCTGTGCGAGAACCAGGGCGTGCTGCCGCTTCTCGTTGGTTTGTGCCAGGTTAAGCTGTGCCCGCGCCGTCCTCAGCGCGGCCCAGGCGGTAATCAGGTCGCTCTGCGCCTGGACGAACTCGGTGGCCTGGATCGCCGCCAGCGGATCGCCGCGCTGAACCCGGTCGCCCATGCGGGCGAACACCTTGATCACGCGCCCGGTAAACGGCGAGAAGACCGGGGTGGTCAGATCGTCGTCATAGGCGATTTTGCCGTCGGTTTCCTGCACCGGCCGGAAGGCGACGTCCTTGACCGGCGTGATGACGAAGCCGGCCCATTGCTGCGGTGTCGGCTTGAAAGCATTGCCGCCGCCAGTCTGGACTGTCTGTTCCGCCCCCGGTTTGACCGCTCCCTGTTCGGGCAGCCCCCGGTTGAATGCGATTCCAGCCAGTAGCAGCGCCGCAAGCAAAATCACCAGGCCGATCTGCACTTTCCGCGGCAGGCGCTTCGAACGCGGGATCAAATCATCCGGCTGACCGTCCGCGGCACCTGTCCCGGCTTCCCGGCGCGTGGTTGGCTCGGGCACGTCCACGTTCAATGCTCCCACGCATGCGCCGTCATGATTGCCCCGTTGGTCACGCTTGGCCACAACCCAGGTGTCTACTTATCAAAGCAGAGAAGCCTTCAATCAAAAAATTTCAAATCAGTCAGAAGTCTGGAAACAGCGTCTTCCGCGGTTCCCTAAAGTCGGTTGAGGCGACGGACCATCCACAATTCACACCGACGGCCCGAAGCAGGCGTATCTGCCCAGGCCCTTGGCGGCACTTGCGATCCTTAGAAACGCGTCCAGCGGGCCACTTACGGGCTGCCGCCAGCTTGTTACCGGCTTGGATGATGACCGTCAGAACTGCGCGTGAACACGAAGGCCTAGCACTGATACCGGGCCGCGGTCGCGATTGTAAGCAGGATTGTTGACGAACTGGTAGTCGGCGGTGACGCGAACGCCTTTCAGAGCGGCAAAACTGTAAAAGGTTTCAATGATCTGTTCCGGGCCGGCGCGGCGCAGTTGTACGTCGCCAATGATACCGCCCAGGCCCCCCGCCCGCAGATACGCCTTGGCGTCGTGCGAAATCTGATTGGCCACGCCCGCCACGCCGACGGTGTCATCCGGCCGTTCCCAGCGTGTGCCGGCCAAGGAGAGGCCGATCGAGACAGTCTCGTTGATTTCGGTAAAGTCGACTTCCTCGACCGTTCCATTCGACCAACCGATCCGTGCAAACATGCCCAGGTCCTCGGTCAGTTGCTGCTCGAGGTTCAGGCCGAGGCCACCCTTGCTGCGATAGTTTCTCACCGCACCGGTGTTTGGCGCCGTTCCCGTGGCGGCGGCCAGCGCGACCGCGTCGTTGTAGAGGCCAAGGCGTCCTCGCGACAGCCAATACAGGAACTTCAGCTTCCCTGGTTGATCCCATAACGTGTGACGCTCTGCCAACGCCACTTCGGCGATGAGGCACATGACACAGGTGAACGTATGCCGGCTTCCGACTGACCGCGGCAAAGCCGTTGCGGCTGCAGTAGTGCTAATCGACCACCGTGATCACCGAACTGCCTGGCATCTTCTCTGCAGTTCGCGGAAGGCCGGCCGGTCAGCGTCCATACTCGACCATTCCAGCAACGTCGGGCCGAGCCAACGACAGTGTCGCGCCATCACTTTACGCAACAGTCCAGAGTGACCGGTTCACCGACGAACCTATCACCTACATTGACCCCGACGCCGCCAAGGTTGTTGGACGGCAGGCGATCAACCGGCATGCCTGCTTGAAGAAGACAAGTTGACCATCCCTGGCTGGACACCAGCAATTAGCTTTCTTCACCGACACCTTGTTCATCAAGCAGTCATTCTGTTGCCCGCATTGGTAAGATTTTCGAAATCGAGATAGGATGAATTCACCGCTAGCCCGGGCGTTCAGCAGCGAAATTTCGCGAGTGCTTTACAATGTCAAGCATCACGACGGCCGATCATTATAGCATAGCGAAGCAAAACTGCCGCCCAAAGGCAGCAATTGCTTTGCCGTTATTGATAATGCTCGCTGCGTTGCTCGGTGGATGTGCACCGACCACCACGACGCTCTTGACGCAGCCGGAGGTGGTCATGAAGGTCGCCTGGGGGCCGTTCGCACGTCAGTGCACCCGCACCCGCACGTTCCATTCGGTCATCGCCGGCCGCACCGGACTAAAAGAAGTCGAGACAAACCGCGAAAACTGCATTGGCTTCGCCGCGATGCCTGCCGCTAACGGCGCGGTCGAAATCACCGGCAGCACGGCCGGCGCGGCGGAACCATCGGTGCCAATCATCTACCGTATCCTACGCGGTCCCCGTGGCGTGAGCCGTCCAGCACAACCAGGGGATGTCGGCCTGTTGGCCCAGGGCTCCGATGATCCTGAATCGTCGAAGTCATTTGCGAGCCGGATCGGCCTGACCCGGCAGCAGGTTGTTGAGCCGAAGGAGACATTGCTCCTGCCCATTCTTCTCCACATCCCGGCGCCCGTGGAGGGGACGCTGCACTGCACGCCAGACGGGGGTGCGGTCGATCATGGCCGCCAGACTTTGGTAATCACCTGCACACTGGATGAACAAGCCCATACCGATAGCCTCGACGCGAAGGTCCGGTTGGCTGGCGTGGAGGAAGTTGATGTGCAGACCGGCGTGCGGCTTTCCGGTTCGTTCGCTGGATCGGTAGTCGGATACGAAATCTCCGATAATCAAATGCGGGGCAAACGAGTCGATGATCACATCTGGTACGAGCGGACGATGGAGTACAATTGAAGCACGTCTCCACCTTGCGAACGGGATTCCTGATTAGCCGCCGTCGCCCAACCGATGGCCAACAGCTCATAGTCCGTTAGCAGATTAGCCCATCAGTGCGTTGCGGTTCAAAAGACGATGGTGGCACGAACGCCACCGATAACGTCGTTTTTCAGCGGTTTGCTGCTCAAGGAACTTGGAATCCCGGCTGATGGATTGACCACAACCTGTACGTCGGGTTGCAGCGTCCACCAGGGCGCCACTTGAAACAGGTATGTCGCCTCGACGACCGTTTCGTTGCTACTATAAGGCGTGCCGGCGCCGGTGTAAGCCACCACATCACTTCCAAAGCGGCGCGCCCGCGGACTGATACCCAGATATGACACGCCCAGGCCAAAAACGTCGTTGTCCCGGCCTTCGAACGGACCCTTCCAGTTCATACCGGCTTCAACGAACAGATTGCTGACGTTGAAATCCGCAGGCGCACCCATGACCTGCAGGAAGACGCCAATGCCAAGGTCCTTTGTGCCCGGCTTCTTCCAGACCATCTGATCGACGATGCCATACACCGCGAACCCGGTTGAATGCCCGCGTGGCATACCGGTGCTCGTTGGACTGGCGAGTGAACGCCCAGTTGTGTCGAGCAACTGGTCTGGAAAATGGGCCGAATCGGTACCATGCGCCAAGCTTGTAGGTCGCGGGAAGTCCTGTTGCACCCTCGTCCTGGTTGACCGCATACCAGAACTCGCTGAACGCCAGCACATGGTCGTTCAGGCGAAACGCGTCACCACCACGATCGCGAAGCTGCGGATCGCCGATCCCGGGCGGCGCCGGGTCACCGTTGAAGACGGCGCCCACCAGGGTGATCTCGTTAGTCGCCTGCAGCTGGGCTCGCACGAACGGAGCCGCGATCGGATAATTCGGTCCGCCGGACGGCAGGTCGGCGGCAGGAAGTCCCGGGAACCCAAAGCTTGAATTGAGGAACAGAGCGCCGTACTGGGTGATCATCATCTGATCGTTGGCGCCCTCCTGACCGATGCGGATCGTGAGGCGTCCGTTCAGCAGTTGTTGCTCCAGCCACAACTGGTACAGCTTCGTATCATCAGTTGCTTCGATGTTACTGACAATTTGTGAATTGCCAACGAGATTACCCGAAGGGCCGCGACCGTGGATCTGGTAAGCGTTGACGAAAAACGTGGCCCCCTGCCAGCCAACCAGTTTCTCGAGGTCGAACGAAACGCTGCCCGTTGTCAGACCGTTATAGACGACACCACGCCGCAGTCCACCGGTCCCGTTCGCCCATAGTTCGCTCTGCTCCTGTAGCCCGAACTTGACGCCGACATCCTGGATTTTGGTGCGTAACCCGCCCCAATCGCCTGTCAGCGTGTCACGCTGCCAGATCGGGGCAGGCTCTTCTTCCGGCGTAGCGGCGCCAGGCTGGGATGACGGCGTGTCGATGGCATTGCTGCCAGTCCCCGCATCCCGCGAGACCGGCGCCGGCTGCGCCTGCGCAATCGCCGGCAGCCTGTCCTGGCCTTGGGCCAACGCCGCAGTCTGCCCGCCTGCGGCGCCGTAAGGCTGACCAAGATCTGGATCTTTAGCCGTCGCATTCAAATGACATGCCACTAACACAACGAACGACAACGTCGTCGCCGTCAGCGCGCGACAGTAGACCGTCATTCAGACCCAACCCAGACTTGATGCGTCCTTATGCTTTTCTCGATTGGGCATTACAAGTCCGGTGTGATGTAGCCGGTTGTCCGGCGGCGGGATTAACCCAATCTTCACCATCCGGTGTAGCAAAAATAGTACAGCCGACTGCTTGCATTATCGGACAGGCTGCTTGCGGATCTGGTTGGGCCATGCGGAACGGCTCATCACCTGAGCCCGATGGCGCTGGCAGAATGGTCGGCCAGCCATCCTTGTTCCACGCTGTTGCGGCGTAATGATCAACAAAAGCATAGTTGCTGTCATTATGATTTGCTAACTTGTCAGTCCTGAAGCCACATAGCAAACGACTGCTCACACCAAGCCAGGGACAGGGTCAGACACCACGATCGAAGGACCGAAGCATCATCAGAAGCGCTGCGTCACCCCCGCCAGAATCGTGCGGCGCAGTCCGTACTGGGAAGCACCAACACTGACGCCGGTTCCATTGCGGATCTGATAGATCGAATCGCCAACATTCAGCACGTCGATACGACATTCCGTTCCATTGCCGATACCAAACTTGAGCTTCTGCACCACCGACAGATTGACCACTCCATATCCGCCGAGCGTCGTGCCATTCGGGACAGTGGGCGTGCTCGCACGCAAGCCGCTGCCCGACAGGACGTCCATTGTCAGCAGCGTCGGATGATCCGAGTTCACGCTCCACCGTGTATGAAATTCCGGCTGATCCGGACCAGCGCTGATCATGATCGACATAGATCCAGTGGGAATTGATATACGCAAGCTCATCAGCCCCGAAGTTGAACTGCGCCGAGCTTATTCCGGTGGCTTGCGATTTGGCCCAGCCGAGATTTGCGTAGGCGGACCAAGGTCCATTCTGGTAGTTCGCCGATAGTTCCGCGCCATAGATTTTTGCCTTGGCATAACTGAAGGCAGTCAAAATCACTGGCGCGCCGAACTGGCCGACATCGCCCTCGTTGGTCGCTTGTTTGTAGTAGGCATCGAGACCGATCTGCAGCCCGGCCGCAATCCTCTGCGTTATCCCCGCATCGAAATAGTGCGACCGCTCGGCCTTCACCCGGTCATTCTGCGTGACCTCCGGCGCCGACGTCGTGTTCTGGAAGGCCGCGATGTTGGTCTGCGACACGGCCTCCAACGCCGGCGGCGCGAAGTAGCGTGCGTATCCGGCATGCAGCGTCGTGCCGGGTGATGCCTGCCAGACCACATTTATCCGCGGGCTGAATTGGTGTTCGTTGGTGAACGCATCGCTCTGATCGAAACGGGCACCAAAATTGATGGTGAAATCCCGCACAACGCGCCACTCATCCTGCAGATACAGGCCGTAGAGACCTCCTGTCTTGCCACCATTCTGTCCGATGGTGACCGGTCCTGGCGACAACTGATTGCCGTCGGCGCCAAGCGGCAAAACGCTGGAAGCCGTCCTGAACGAGGCCCGTTCACCCTGGGTCAGAATGCCGGCACGGACGGTATGGTTATCACTCGCCTTCCAACTGGCGTCCGCCTGGATGCCGAGCGCAACATCCGATCGGGTGGCCTGCTGGGAAATCCCGTTGAACAGCACGTCCCCCAACAGATCAGGCGTGAAATGCAGGTAGTTGTTGCGGCTGAACAGCGAGATCTGCGCATCAATGACATCGGTATGTTTTTGTAATGACAACATCGCGAAATTGGCGGATTCCCGCTGCTGCTCGTTCAGCGCGGCGCTGGAAAACGCATCGATCCCGTTCACGCTCAATCCCGGCGTGGTCGGCGTTCCGACGACATTAGGAATCTGAAACTGCCCCGAGTAAGCGCCAATTAGAAGACTAAGCCGCGTATTCTCGTCAAGAATGCCCGACACATGGGCGAAACCGTGAAACTGATTGGTGGTGTCGTGCAAAGCGCCATAGCTCGACGCCGGATTGTCGATTCCGCGGTCGTTATGCAGATAATCGCCGCTGATGAACCAATCGATCGGTCCGCTATGGCCGCCTTCCTCGAAGCTGGGCTGAAGCCAGTTCCAGCTCCCGCCATACATCGATAATGCCAGACCAGGACTGGTGAAGCCGGTCTTGGTCTGGATGTCGATCACACCGGCGGTATTGATGCCGTACTGTGCAGGCAACGAGCCAGTCAGCACCGATACGGAATTGGCAACCCGGGACTCCAGGGCCTGCCCGAAAAAGGAAAGACCTTCGGGAAACTGCACCCCATCTATGCGATACTGCACATTGCCATGTTCACCGCGAATATGGATCTGACCGAAGCTATCCTGCCAAACACCCGGCGACTGAAGCACCACCTGATTTACATTGGCCTGTGCCCCTTGTGGAACCGCCTGCAGCGACTGCTCATCAAATCGATATTTTGTCGCACCAAGGCTTGGTTGGATCTGCTGGCGAGCTGCATCCAGCCGTTTCGAGGTTATGTCGATATCGAGTGGCGCATCCTCCTTCGCGCTGGAATCAGACGGCCCGAGCGGAAGTGCTGAAACAGGTTCAGCGGATTCGGATGGAAACGAGATTGCAATCAGGGAAACCGCGCCAATCGACGCAAGGACCGAACGCCACACCTGCCTGCTCTCTCCCCGCGCCCGTGCAGATCCGCTATGGACTTACTTGCTTTTGCTTCTGCGGATCACCCTTGGGATAGGCAACCCAAAGCAGGTTGTCCAGTGGGCGCGGTACAGCGGGCGGGTCGCGGTGTCTGTGCGATCGGACCGCACCCCTCCCGTCGACCTTCTGTGCGGCGGCGGCTAATCGTCGAGCCGATAGCGCACCCGTACCTCCCGAACGATTTCGGTCTGCGGGGGTGGCAACTTGGCATTGCGGAGCAGCGCCCGGGCGGCGTCGTCCAGCAGCGGGCTGCCGCTGCCCGTCACCAACGCGACGTCGAGGACCGTGCCATCAACCCCCACCCGGAAGCGCAGCGTAACGTTGCCCTGTTCGCCACGTCGCCGGGCAACCTCCGGGTAGGTTTTGCGCGCCGCCAGCCACGCCGAAAACAATGCGTTCCAATTGGCGATCATCTGCGGGTCAGCCCGCGCGACGGGGGGCGCCGATGCTGCGACCGGTGCCTCCGCGACCGATGGAACCGGCTTGGCGGCAGGTCTGGACTGCGGCGCCACCTGCGGCCGCGCAACCAATTGTTTTGCTGGCGGCTTGGAATACTGTACCGGCGGCGGGGGCAAAGGCAGCGCTTGCGTAACCGGCGGCGGCGGAACCGGCGTTTCCGGGATGGGTGCCGGCTCGGGTTCAGGCACCGGCACAGCAGGCAGCGCTTCAGCGTGATCGGGCAACGCCGCGACCGCCTGCTCGGGCTGGGGTGGCTCGGCTTGGGGTGGCTCGGGCGCGGGTTCGGGCAGCGGCACGACAGGCGCCGCGTCGGCGCGCTCGGTTGGCTGCTGCTGCGGCGGCTCCGGCTCGCTCGTGGTCGCGGGGGCGACATCCGGCGCCGCCGTGGCCTGTTGCTGAGCCGGCGTCTCGAACACGACCGACACTGTGGCCGGCAAAGGTGCCTCCGGCGCGGACGACCAAACCACGGCCGTCAGAGCCAAACCCGCCAACAGGTGCACCGCGCCCGATACGGCAAACGCAGTTCCGAGACGCGCTGAATTGCCGGTCCTTTGCCGGATACCTGATATTCGGCCTGCCTGAAGCAATCCGTTTCCCCCTGGCTCACCAACTGGCAATACCGAGAGTTCTATTGCAATAAATAGCCTGCACGGCAAGCGAAGGGGCGACCTGTGATCGTCGCCGCAGTCAGCCACCCTGGCAAATGCTCGAGGCCGTATCATGCGGCAAAAGGATCAAATTAGCGGTATCGCCGGTCACCGCAGACGCAGCTCTGTGGGTGCGTCTGAAGCTCTGCGGCATCTCTCCGGGCCAGGCCAACCGAAGGCATTCCACGGACCTGGCTCCGCGACCATCGCCGAAATCAACCGACCGCTCGTCATACCTATACCGCTGATGACGGTATCGATGCGGCAGAACACGAGTCCAGCCGCCCGCGGCAGATGAAACCGTATTGGCCGTCTCGCCACCGGCGTTCGCAGCACTGGGCAACCCGGCCGCGTCGCACCATTGGCTATCCGTACGCTGCCCTCGACGTCTGATATATCTCTACTTCGCAGGACTACATCAAGCGACGTCATCGAGGCGCTTTGTTTTACCCTCGCCAACAACGGCCGCAAGAATCTCTCGGGGTAACAGGTCTCACTCCAACATTCGTGCCGTTCCGAGCGGCGGAGTCATGGACGCAACATGGGAATATCACGGCTCCGATGTGTGAATCGCCCGGCCAAGGTCGCCCGTGAGCGCGAACAGGTGGGCGAAGGGTGGTCGCCGCGCGGAGTAAACCCACCCGTATCTTTTCAGTCATGGATACATTTTAGGAACACGGGGTCTGACCGAAACCACGTGACGGCCCGTCCGCCAACGCCAGACGTTCAAACGAGGATAATCGATTCGGCCGCGCCAAATCCGAGTGGTGTCTTAACCATTTCTTCACCTCCAACCCTCTAAATCTCTCCGGACATATAGGCCTGCCACAAGGGTGAGGCCGGTGGTCCGACCTCGACGCGTGGTTCCCAAACGTCGGGTGAATCGGCCCATCAAACCAACGACTGGTGGATAAAATCTGACGATACCATCTGGCAGACTTGGTTCATTAAGCGATCGGGATACTGACGGGCGACAGGTGACGGCTCTGCTAAAGGAATTTGGATGCTGAGAGTTATCGGCTGCATCACCCAGGAGCACGACCTGAGGCTCGTGGTCCTGGCCGCGCTGATCTGCGGCTTCGCCTGCTTCACGACGATGAACATGTTGTCGCGTGCATCGTTTCATCAGAAGTCAGCCGGTGCGCCCTGGCTTGCAGGCGCAGCTTTCGTGTCCGGCTGCGGCGTCTGGACCACGCATTTCGTGGCGATGCTGGCCTTCAACACAAACCTGGTAATCGCATACGAAGTCAAGACAACTGTATTATCGCTGGCAGTGACGTGCCTTGGGTCTTGGGGCGCCTTCTGGTTATTCATGCGCGAAACCCACCGTCCCACCAGGACAATTGCGGCCGGGCTTCTGTTTGGTGCTTGCATCGGCGCAATGCATTTCATCGGAGTCGATGCGATGCGGCTGCAAGGGACGCTGTCGTTTGATATCGGCTACGTCGTCGTCTCGCTGGCCTCAGGCATTGTCCTGTCCGCGGCGGCCCTTCTCGCCGCCAATGCGTTAGAAAGTCTGGCTTGTCGAATTCGCAGCTCGGCCTGTCTCGCCGGCGCGGTGATCGTCTTGCACTTCACCGGGATGGCCGCCATCAGCATCCACCCTTCGATCGTGGCGCCATCGGGCAATCTTGTCATCGGATCAACCGTGCTGGCCACGATCGTGATCGCGGTCAGCGCGGTCATCCTGGCTCTGAGCCTTTTCGGATCGATCGTCGATCAGCAGCTTTCATTGCGAATGGCCAGAGAGCAAGACATCCTTCGTCATCTGGCACATCATGACCCACTGACCGGGCTGCCGAACCGCCAGCTATGCAGGGAGCGGCTGGTTCAAATGTTCGAAGGCTGCCGCACCGATGACGCGGGTGGCGCGGTGTTCTGTCTTGATCTCGACCGCTTCAAACAGGTGAACGATCTGCTCGGCCATCAGGCCGGCGATCTGTTGCTCAATCAGGTGGCGGTGCGTCTGAAGGCCTTGGTTCGTCCGACAGATTTGGTCGCCCGTATCAGCGGCGACGAATTCGTTGTCGCAGTGCCGCCGCCGGTATCGGTTGCCTCGGTCGCCGCGTTGGCGGGGCGGTTCGTCGAGGCATTGACCGAACCCTTTATCCTGGATGGCCAGCAAGTCGGCATCGGGACCAGCGTGGGCGTCGCCCTTTATCCGGTAAATGGCCTGACCGCGTCAGACTTGCTGCGTAACGCCGATACTGCCCTCTACCAGGCCAAAAAGGACGGGCGCGCTGCCTATCGGTTCTTTGACGCTTCAATGAATGATCGGGCGCGCCATCGCCAGACGATGGAACAGGATCTGCGTAAAGGCATTCGCGACGGCCTGCTCGAATTGCACTACCAGCCGCTCCTCGACATGCGCACCAATCAGGTCAGCGGGTTCGAGGCCCTGGTTCGCTGGAACCATCCGACCCGCGGCCTCGTGCCGCCCGATGAATTCATCCCCCTTGCCGAAGAATCAGGCCTGATCCTGCCACTCGGACGTTGGGTGCTCGAGACGGCGTGCCGTGAAGCCGCATCATGGGACTTTCCGCTCCGCATCGCCGTGAATTTGTCACCGATACAGTTCGGCCAAATAGATCTGGCCGAGACAGTCATCGACATCGTCGCCACAGCCGGCCTTGCCGCCGACCGGCTCGAGTTGGAAATTACTGAAAGCGTCCTTATCAGCCACGGCGAACATATCCTGAAGACGTTGAACAAGCTGAAGGACCACGGGATCAATATTTCGCTTGACGATTTCGGCACTGGCTATTCCAGCTTGAGCTACCTGCGACGCTATCCGTTCAACAAAATCAAGGTCGATCGGTCTTTTGTCCAGTCGCTGGGACAGGACGCGGAAGCCGACATCATCACCCGGGCAATCGTGGCACTGGGTCATAACCTGCGCCTGGTGGTCACAGCCGAAGGCGTCGAGACCAGTGAGCAGCTTGCGTTCCTGGACGCCGAAAACTGCGATCAGGTGCAGGGATATCTGATCGGCAGGCCCGTGCCGGCAAGCCAGATCGCCAACCTGACCCGCCGCGCGGTCGACCAAGCCGTAGCTGAATAGAAACCGCAAGCTTGCCCAGCCTGCGCAGTTGTCCGGCACGCACGTCTGCCGCCTGACCGACCGTGACTGCTTCGCCGCTTCACGCGGGTGAATCTGAAACCAACCCATCAGACATAGGCCGCCGAGGTCAAGACCTGCGGACGTCCCGGCTGCGTCGATGCGATCCTCTCGCGGGCTGGCTGACGTGAAGCCCCGAAGCCGCGCAGCAGGACGTCGAACACGCCGGGCTTGAGGTCCGTCTCTGAACGCCGCACGACGACGTGTGCCGTACTGCGCCAGGTACCAACATTTACGGGCCAGACCCACCGACGGCTTCCCCCGACTTGCACCGGCTCTCTCCAATTAATGTACAAGGCACCTGGACACCGCCGCGAACGGATCACGCGCGGTTGTTTGCTCTTTCGTCCGCCGCCAAAACATGCACTATATTGCCGGTCACTCAATCGCTAACAATAACTGCCCCAGCCGCAAGGGCAGCACCACAGGGACGGTCGCGAGAACGCTATGCAAAATGGCAACGCGGTCGATTGGTTCGTTGACCGGCACCTGCTGGAAGGCAACGGCGCGCGTGTGGCCTTTCGGGATCCCTGGCGATCCCTGACCTACGGCGACCTGGCCGCCCACACCGCACGCTTCGCCGGCGCGCTGCGTCAAGCCGGCATCGGTCAGCGAACGACGGGTTGTCCTGCTGCTGCAGGACACCATCGACTTTCCCATCGCGTTCTGGGGCGCCATGCGCGCCGGCGTCGTGCCGGTGCCGATCAACACGCTGCTGACAGCCGAAACCGTCGGCTACATCCTGCAAGACTGCCGGGCGGAGGCGGTGGTGATCTCGGCGCCCCTGCTGGAAGCATTGGGACCGGCGCTCCTGTCGCTCGGGCATCGCGCCACGTCATCGTCGCCGCAACCGGACGGCTCGGATCCCGGGCCAGCCGCGACCGGCGCTGGATCGTATTCCCGCGCTTCCTGGCCAGCGGCGATCCGGCCACCCCAACCGCGCCGACCTCACCGGACGAGGTCGCGTTCTGGCTCTATTCCTCCGGCTCGACCGGCGCGCCGAAAGGCGTGCGCCATGTCCACTCCAGCCTGCGCTTCACCGCCGACACCTACGGCGCCCAGGTGCTGGGGATCAGGCCGGACGACGTCATGTTCTCAGCCGCCAAGGCGTTCCATGCCTACGGCCTCGGCAACAGCCTGACCTTCCCGATGTCGGTCGGCGCATCGACCGTGTTCCTGCCGGACCGGCCGACGCCGGATGCGGTGCTGGACGATGATGCGGACGCACAACCCCACCCTGTTCGGCGGCGTCCCGACCCTGTACGCGGGCCTGCTGGCCAACCCGCTATATCGGCCCCGGCGCCGGCTCCGACCCGACTGCGCCGCTGCATCTCCGCCGGCGAGGCGCTGCCCGCCGACATCGGCACGCCGCTGGAAATCGATCGTCGGCGTCGACATCCTGGACGGCATCGGCTCGACCGAGATGCTGCACATCTTCATCAGCAACCGCCCCGACGACATCCGCTACGGCACCAGCGGCAAGCCGGTGCCCGGGCTATGAAGCGCGCATCGTCGACGAGCACGACCGCCCGGTGCCGCACGGCGAAGCCGGCGAACTGATCGTCCGCGGCGACAGCGCCGCCGACGGCTACTGGAACCAGCGCGCCAAGACCCGCCGCACCTTCCAGGGCGAGTGGACCTACACCGGCGACACCTACACCCGCGACGCCGACGGCTATTTCCGCTTTCAGGGCCGCAGCGACGAGATGCTGAAGGTCAGCGGCGTCTGGGTCTCGCCGTTCGAGGTCGAGGAAGCCCTGATCTCCCATCCCGCCGTGCTGGAGGCCGCGGTGATCGGCCGCCAGCGACCGCGACGGCCTGATCAAGCCCAAGGCGTTCGTCATTCTGCAAGAAGGCGACCCATCGGACACCGAAGCCCTGGCAACCGAATTGCAGGCGCACGTGAAGGAGCGCATCGGCGTCTGGAAATACCCGCGCTGGATCGAGTTCGTCGAAAGCCTGCCGAAGACCGCCACCGGCAAGATCCAGCGCTTCCGGCTGCGGGAGGCATGATGCGCGCCGGCACAATCCGTCTGCCCGGCGGCACGCTGGAGACCGCCTGGTGGGGCCCGGCCGCCGACCGAGGCGCCGACACTGGTGCTGCTGCATGAAGGCCTCGGCAGCGTCGCCCTGTGGCGCGACGTGCCGGAACGCCTGGCCGCGGCCACCGGCTGGGGCGTGTTCGCCTACTCCCGTTTCGGCTACGGCAATTCCGACACCGACCGCCCTGCCCCGGCCGATGACCTATATGCACAACGAGGCGCAGGTCGTCCTGCCCGAGGTGCTGCGACGCCGCCGGCATCCGGCGCGCCGTTCTGATCGGCCACTCCGACGGCGGCTCGATCGCCGCGATCTACGCCGGTTCACATCCAGCGCGCCGGACCTCGCTGGGCATCGTCACCATCGCCGCGCATTTCTTCGTCGAAGACCTGAACATCGCCAGCATCCGCCAGATCAAGGCCGAGTACGAAACCGGCGACCTGCGCCAGCGCCTCGCCCGCTATCACCGCGACGTCGACATCGCGTTCCATGGCTGGAACGACGCCTGGCTGGACCCGAGATTCCGCGACTTCGACATCACCGGCCTGCTCCCCGACATCGCGGTCCCGATCCTGGCGCTGCAAGGCGAGGACGACCCCTACGGCACCGACGAGCAAATGCACGTCCTCGCCAGCCAAGGTGCAGGCGCCGATCACAGATCGCGTCTGATCCCCGGCGCCCAGCATGCGCCGCATCTCGAGGCCAAGGACGCCACCCTGGCCGCCATCACCGGTTTCATCGCCGACCTGCAGCGGGGTTCCGCGACGTGATCGATTTCCAGACCGACCCGACCCGCTACCGCCACTGGAAACTGTCGTTCGACGGCCCGGTCGCCACACTGACCATGGACGTCGATCCAGCTGGCGGCCTGCTGGACGGCTACGAACTGAAACTGAATTCCTACGACCTCGGCGTCGATATCGAACTCGCCGACGCCGTCCAGCGCCTGCGCTTCGAGCATCCCGGAGGTCAAGACGCGTCGTCCTGCGCTCCGGCAAGGACGGCGTCTTCTGCGCCGGCGCCAACATCCGCATGCTCGGCAAGGCCTCCCACGGCCACAAGGTGAATTTCTGCAAGTTCACCAACGAAACCAGATTGTCGATCGAGGATGCCAGCGAAAACTCCGGCCAGACCTATCTGGCCGCGATCAGCGGCAGCGCCGCCGGCGGCGGCTACGAGCTCGCCGTGACCGCCGACCACATCATGCTGATCGACGACCGCCGCTCGTCCGTTTCGTTGCCGGAACTGCCGCTGCTGGCCGTGCTGCCCGGCACCGGCGGCCTGACCCGCCTGACCGACAAGCGCCGCGTCCGCCGCGACCGCGCCGACATCTTCTGCACCGCCGAGGAAGGCGTGCGCGGCAAACGCGCCGTCGAATGGCGGCTGGTGGACGAGGTCGTTCCGCCCTCCGCCTGGGAGGCAAAGGTCACCGAACGCGCCCTGGAACTGGCGGCGCAGGTCCGACCGCGACGGCGCAAGGGCATCGCGCTGACCCCGCTGGACCGCACGATCATCGCAGGACGCGATCACCTACCCGCATGTCCAGGTCACCCTCGACCGCGCCGCCCGCGCCGCCACCATCACCATCCAGGGGCCGACCGACATGCCGGCCGACCTGCGCGGCATCCACGACAGCGGCGCTGCCTTCTGGCCGCTGGCGATGGCGCCGCGAACTGGACGACGCCTGCTGCACCTGCGCCTGAACGAGCCAGCGATCGGCTTGCTGGTTTTCCGCTCCGCCGGCGATCCCGCCAGGTGCTGGCCGCCGACAGCCTGCTGGAACAATACCAGACCGACTGGCTGGTGCGGGAAATCCGCCTGCTGCTGAAGCGCGTGCTTCAAGCGCGTCGACATGATGGCGCGCAGCCTGATCACCCTGATCGAGCCCGGAAGCTGCTTCGCCGGCACGCTCGCCGAACTCGTCTTCGCCGCCGACCGCGCGCGTGATGTTCGCCGGCACCGCCACCGCCGGCGACAATCGCGGCCCGGCCACGCTGCATCTCTCGGCGCTGAATTTCTCCGCCTACCCGATGGGCAACGAGCCTGTCCCGCCTGGCCAACCGTTTCTACGGCGAACCGGATTCGCTGGACACCGCCGCCGGCCTGATCGGCGAAACCCTGGACGCCGAAACCGCCGACGAACACGGCCTGATCACCTTCGCCTACGACGACATCGACTGGGACGACGAGGTGCGGCTGATGCTGGAGGAACGCGCCTCGTTCTCCCCCGACGCGCTGACCGGCCTGGAGGCCAACCTGCGCTTCGTCGGCCCCGAGACCATGGAAACCCGCATCTTCGGCCGCCTGACCGCTTGGCAGAACTGGATCTTCCAGCGCCCCAATGCGGTGGGCGAGGCCGGATCGCTGAAACGCTACGGGTCCGGCGTCCGGCCGGACTTCAACCCCGAACGCGTCTGAAAGGACTTTTTCCAATGCCAGACGGAACTGCAACCAACGGAATTGCATCCGACGGAATTGCCCCGAACAGCGGCCAGATCGACTACGACGGCCTGATCCCCAACAATGTCGGCCTCGCCGAGGATCTGCGCGTCCGCAAGGCGCTGGAAACCTGGCATCCCGGCTACATCGACTGGTGGAAGTCGATGGGGCCCGAGGGCTTCCAGAACTCCCCGGTCTACCTGCGCACCGCCGTCGGCGTCGGCAGCGAGGGCTGGGCCAAATTCGGCTTCGTCCGCATGCCGGAATACCGCTGGGGCATCCTGCTCGCCCCCGCGGTCGAAGGCCGCACCATCCCGTTCGGCGCCCACAAGGGCGAGCCCGCCTGGCAGGAAGTCCCCGGCGAATATCGCGCCATGCTGCGCCGCCTGCTGGTCATCCAGGGCGACACCGAACCCGCCTCGGTCGAGCAGCAACGCCACCTCGGCGCCACCGCGCCCTCGCTCTACGACATGCGCAACCTGTTCCAGGTCAATGTGGAGGAAGGCCGCCACCTCTGGGCCATGGTCTACCTGCTGCAGAAATATTTCGGCCGCGACGGGCGCGAGGAAGCCGAGGAACTGCTGCGCCGCCGCTCCGGCCACCAGGACACCCCCCGCATGCTGGGTGCGTTCAACGAACAGACGCCGGACTGGCTGTCGTTCTTCATGTTCACCTTCTTCACCGACCGCGACGGCAAGATGCAGCTCGCCGCGCTGGCGCAGTCCGGCTTCGATCCGCTGTCGCGCACCTGCCGCTTCATGCTGACCGAGGAAGCCCACCACATGTTCGTCGGCGAAACCGGCGTCGCCCGCGTCATCCAGCGCACCGCCGAGGCGATGAAGGAAGCCGGCATCGACGATCCCTACGACATCGAGCGTATCCGGGCGCTCGGCGTCATCGACCTGCCGACGATCCAGAAGAAGGCCAACCTGCATTTCTCCCTGACGCTCGACCTGTTCGGCAACGAAATCAGCACCAACGCCGCCAACGCCTTCAACGCCGGCCTGAAAGGGCGCTACCGCGAGGACAAGCTGACCGACGACCACCTGCTGACGTCATCGGTCTATCCCGTGCTGCGTCCACGCGACGGCGGGATCATCCGACGAGGACGTCCCCGCGCTGTCCGCCCTGAACATGCGCCTGCGCGACGACTACGTGGAGGATGCCGCGGCCGGCGTCGTGCGCTGGAACCGCGTGCTGGAACGCACCGGCATCGCCTTCCGCATCACCCTGCCGCATGTCGCCTTCAACCGCCGCATCGGCGAGTTCAGCGCCATCCACACCGACACCGAGGGCAACATCCTCAGCACCGAGGACTGGCACGCGACGCGCGAAACGATGCTGCCCTCGGCCGAAGACAACCTGTTCATCACCAGCCTGATGCGCACCGTCGCGCCAGCCCGGCGCCTACGCCGGCTGGATCGCGCCGCCGCGGCACGGCATCGACAACATGCCGGGCGACTTCGAATACGTTCAGATCGCATCTTGAACAGCCATTCCACCGAGCATTCTTGGCGCCCATTGACCGTGCCGAGGGTCAGCCCCCAGCGGCACCAATCTTGGGCACCGGATAGATCGCATTTCAGGCAACGCCCTGGCGACTTATGGCGTTTGATGAAATGGCCCCCTCGCGGTTGAGCGACGACGCCCAACCGCGGCGGCCATATCCCGAACGACGCCGTGAGGCAGAATGACGATTCAGATCCTGCAATTCATCGCGATCCTCCTGACCGCCGCGGCCCTCATCCCCGGTGGTGCGCATCTCCTGGAAATTGCCAATAAGATCAGTCTTGACCAGGAGCACTATCTGATAGTGCAGCAGATCTACCGGGGATGGGCGCTGCTTGGCGTTATTATAGTCGCGGCGATCATCGCAAACGCCATCATGGCGTTCATGATGCAGATCCAGACAACCCCAATGGTTTGCGCGGCGACAGCGGCATTACTGCTGTGTATAACCCTTGGGATCTTCTTCATCTGGACTTATCCAGCCAATCAGGCTACCAGCAACTGGACAATGATACCGGAGAACTGGCAGGTCCTGCGGCAGCAGTGGGAATACTCCCACGTGACCAATGCAATCGTGACATTCCTGGCGCTCTGCTCAACCACCGCTGCAAGCCTGACTTGGGCGCGTTGAGCGTTGATCCGACCTGAAGAAGCCGGACCGCCTCGCCGCATCGTCGATACCGATTCCAATTCTTGCCGTTGCCCGCCCGGCCATCTACGCGGACGTGAAGCGTTGTCCGGCAGACCGCGACGTCGATGCACAAACCAGCCCGGTCGCTTGCCAAGCAACCCCATCGGCGTATATCAGGCAATAAGGGGAGAACGACAACATGATCACCAAATTCGACAGCCTGTTCGCCGGCCACACCGACCTCGAAAATATCGGCTACGGCGGCACACCGATCAACGACCGGCGCTATCGACAACGCCCATCTGTCCACCGCCCTCGGCAAAGCCCAGGCCATCGCGCAGAAGATGGACGGCCTCGGCTACACCACCTTCTGGATGGCCGAACATCACTTCCAGCGCGAAGGCACCGAGTGCATCCCCAACGTGCTGATGATGGCGCTGCACCTGACCCACGTGACCAAAAACATGAAGATCGGCTGCGGCTTCAACATCGCGCCGATGTGGCATCCGCTGCGCCTCGCCGAGGACTACGCCATGGCCGACATCCTCTCCAACGGCCGCGTGGTGTTCGGCGTCGGCCGCGGCTACCACACCCGCGAGGTCGAAACCTTCGGCGCGCCGCTGATCGACCAGGACGCCAACCGCGAGCTGTTCGAGGAACAGGTCGACATCATCTTCAAGGCCTTCAACGAACGAATCCTTCAGCCACAAGGGCAAGCACTACACCCTGCCGCCCGAAGTGCCCTATCGCGGCTACACCCTGAAGGACCTGACCCTGGTTCCGCGCCCGGCCCGCCTGCCGGTGGAGTGCTGGCAGCCAATCCAGGGCGGCTCGGAACGTGCGCTGGCCTTCATGGCCAAGCACGGCATCCAGGGCATGGTCGGCGGCGGTTCAGCCGAAGGCGGCGCGATGCACAGCGTCGTGCTGAAATGGCAGGCACGACCATGCCAAGATCGGCAAGCACATCGAACTGGGCGAGCGCCTGTGCTTCGGCTTCCATTTCTATATCGGCGACAGCAAGGAACAGTGCATCCGCGACGCCGCCAAATACTACGAAGAGAACATGAAGATGTTCGGCGAACTGCGGCTGAACCGCGCCATGACCGACGAGCAGATCGAGATCATGCGCGATCCGCTACGCGCGCCTACCGCGAAGCTGCCGCGCATCGAGGACGCGGTGAAATCCGGCGGCTTCCTCACCGGCTCCCCCGACGAGATCATCGAGCATCTGAAGAAGCTGGAAAAAGCCTATCCCGGCCTGGACCGGATCTCCATCAGCCTGTCGGTCGGCGTGCCCAAGGCCGTCGCGCTGGAACAGCTGGAGCGTTTCGCCAAGGAAGTGATGCCGGCCTTCAAGGGCTCCCGCATCGACATCAAGTCCCCCGCGATGGCGAAGTAATTTGCCGGACCAAAACCCTGGGGAGGCACCCCCTCTCCAGGTCTATCTCGGCGGCCCGATGGTCTTCGATCCGGACCCATCGGCAATCTTCAGCCGCATGAAAACCCTGTGCCAGGCCCAAGGCGTCATCGGCGTTGCCCCGCTGGACAACCAGATCGGCCTCGAAGGCCTGCCGCCCGGGAAGGATCTGCTGGAACAAATCGTCCGCGCCGACATCGCGTTGATGGACCGGCTGGACGCCGGGGTGTTCTGCCTCGACAGCTTCCGCCGCACACCGGAAATGGACGCCGGCACCGCGTTCGAGGTCGGCTACATGCAAGCCCTGCGCAAGCCGATCGCTGGCTGGACCCGCGACACCCGTCCCTACCCGCAACGCGTCGCTGACTTCTTCCAAACCCACTTCAAACAAGCCCTGGTCCAAACCGCGCCCGGCACTACGGGCGGCACATCCGGATCGCTGCGCGACCCCGACGGCATCCTCGTCCACTCTGAAGGGTGCGCCCAGAACGCCATGGTCCATATCGGCATCGAACTCGCTGGCGGGGCCGTCATCGCCAACACGGACTGGGAAGCGGCCTTCAGTGCCGCGGTCGCATCGGTGGTGCGACAAAGCCGCGGCAGGTCATAGCGCCAGCTTGGCCTCCATGACCTCCGGGTCATCAACCATCCGCCGCACCGTGAAGCCCAGATGCCGGATGAACGCCAGCATCGGCTGGTTGTCCGCAAGGATCTGCCCCTCCATCTCGCGCAGGCCGCGCAGCCTGGCCCAGTCGATCAGCCGGTGCATCAAATGCGACGCCAGGCCACGCCCCTTCATGTCGCGCCTGCACGATCACCGCGAACTCGCCCGAGCGGCCATCGCTGTCGCAGGCCAAGCGGGATACGCCCACCGTCTCCCCGGTCGCTTCCCGCACCGCGACGAACGCCATTTCCCGGTCGTAATCGACCTGCGTCAGCCGCACCGTCTGCTCGGGCGACAGTTCACGCATCGCGCTGAAGAAACGATAGCGGATATCCTGCGGCGACAGACGATGGAAGAACGCCGCGTGCGCCTGTGCGTCCTCCGGCCGGACCGGACGAATGGTAAGCCGCTCGTCGCCCACCTGCCAGTGCTCGATCAGCTCCGACGGATACGGCGCGATCGCCAGCCTGGGCACCGCCTCGTCCGCCCCGCGCAGCCGCAGCCAGGCATCGGCCACCATCACGCCGTTCTGGTCGGCAAACAGCGATGGCACATCCAGCGCCGCGATCTCGGGGAAATCGACGATCAACTGGCTGATGCGCACCAGCGTTTCCGCCACCGGCTGCAAGGCGGCGGGTGGCTGGTCGCGCAGCGGCTTGCCCAGCATTGCGCCGGTGCGGCTGCGTCGGATCAGGCCCATGCGCCAGCGCCAGATTCAGCGGCGGCAGATCGACCGCGCACGTCCCCGGATCAGGCGCCGTGCCGCCCGCACCAAACATGATGATCGGCCCGAACGTCGCATCGTCGGAAACCCGCACCGCCAGCTCCCGGCCGCGTCCGGCATGGCGCTGCACCAGCAGTTCGCCCGTCCCGCCACGCCGCTTGGCCCGCGCACTCAGCAGCCTGGCGGCGGCGACGATCTGCGACGCCTCATGCAGGTCGAACGCCACACTGCCCGGCTGACGGTCGGCCGGCGCCACCTGATCGCGCAACTTGACCACTGCCGGATAGCCCAGCAGCGCCGCGGCGGACACGGCATCCACCGCGCTCGCGGCAAACCGGGTCGGAATCGTCGGAATGCCGTAGGCGCCCAGCATCGCCAGCGCCTCGTCCTGGGTAAACGCACAGTCGGCCCGCCGCCCGTGCCGTCCGGAAACAACGCCGCACCCATGTCCGTTCGGGGTCGACGGTCAGCACCGTGCTGCCCGGCAGTTCCTTCGCGGCCTCCCGGTTGCGGCGGTCATGGACCAGATGCCCCAAGCCCTGCACCGCCTGGTCGGGCGTCGCGAATACCGGCAAACCGGCCCGAGCGAGGGCGGCCCGGTGCAGCGCGCCGCTGGTTTCGCCCATCGCGCATATCAGCACCGGCGCCCGCAAATCCTGGCAGGCGGATGGCACAGGCTGGCAATCGCGGCATCGTCCGCCGCGCCCTGGGGCGCATGAACGACCAGAACCCCGCCGATACCCGGACGTGCGGCAAGGCCAAACGCGGTGGCGGCCAGATCGGCGGAGGCAACGGGCGTGATCATCTCGTCCGTCCGCAGGATCGCATGCCCCTCCCGCAACACGCTGTCCGCGGCCAGACGCCCCGGACCAATCGCATTGCTGACGATCGCCAGCGTATCGCAGCGAACCGGCTTGGCCCGCGACAGCGTCTCCGCCGCGGCGAGCAGATCCTCCAGGCGCTTGACATACAGCACGCCGGCCCGGCGCAACGCCGCCTCGAACGACAAATCGGCGGCGCCGTCCTCATCCAGCAGCCGCAGCCCGGCGCGGATCGCCACCACCGGCCGCAGCTTGGCGGCCGCCCGTGCGGCGGACAGGAACAGCCGATGGTTCTTGATCCGGCGGATGTCCAGCAGGATCGCCCCGGTGCCCGGGTCGCGCGACAGCCAGTCCAGCGTCATTCCAAAGCCGATATCGGCATTGGCGCCAAGTCCCGACGATATGGCTGAACCCCACGCCGTTCGGTCCCGCCCAGTCGATCACCGCTCGGCTCAGCGCCGAGGACTGGGAGATCAGCGCCAGCCGCCCGGCCGGTGGTGCGATGTGCGACAGCGTCGCATTCAGCTTCAACCCAGGCACCGCCAGACCGAAAGAATGCGCCCCAAGCACCCGCACACCGGTCCTCGCGGCATGCGCCGCCAAATCGTCGGCCGGCCCGGGAACGATGGCGGCAAAACAATTCGCCTCCGCCAGACGGTCCATCGTCGCGCCGATCCGGTCCCCTGGTTCAGCCAGCACCGCGAGCGACACGTTATCAACGATCTCGGTATGAACCGGGCCGTCGAAGCCGCCCATGGCCAGATTGGCGGCAATCTGTGCGCCCGCGTCGGTATCCCCGCCAATCACGGCGATGGATTTCGGGCGGAACAGCGCGGCCGGATCGAACCGTCCGGACGGATTAAAGCGGGGTATGTCATGAGGACCGGATGATGTTGCAGTGCACCATAAGGCAATCCACAGGGCCGAGGGCAAGTTGCAATCTTGCGGCGCCTATCGTTGCATAGCAGCCAGACGCCATGCGAGGGGAGGAAAGAATGTCGGATCGGTCACGCTGGGACCCGGAAATGGCCGCGTTTACCGCGGAACAGGAGAAGGCGGCCGCCGCTCATCCGCCGGTCAAAGTGGAGCTGCCGCTGGCGCCGCACCGGCGGGTGAACGATCTGCTTGGGATGCGAACCGCTGTGGGCGGGCCGGAGATGGCGGAAACCACGGACCGCTGGGTCGATGCGAACGGGCGGCGCATTTTCTGCCGGGTGTTCCGCCCGGTGACCGACCGCGTCGTCCCGACGCTGGTCTACTTCCATGGCGGCGGCTGGGTCTGGGCAAACGTCGATACGCACGACCGTATGACACGCGAGTATGCGGCCGCCGGACAGGTCACCGTGGTCAGCGTCGACTACGCTTTGTCGCCGGAGGCCAAATTTCCCCAGGCGCTGGAGGAATGCGCCGCGGTCGTCCGCTATGTCGCCGAACACGGCGCGGCGTGGGGACTGGACCCGAAGCGCATTTTCCTGGGCGGCGATTCAGCCGGCGGCAATCTGGCGCTGGCAACGGCGCTGCTGCTGCGCGACACCGGCGGACCGTCTCTGGCTGGTATTCTGGCGAACTATCCCGGTCAGCGATGCCCGCTTCGACACGCCAAGCTACCAGGAATTCGGCGCCGGCGGTTACGGCCTCAGCACCGAACGCATGGCGTTCTACTGGAACGTCTATGTGCCGCCACGACATCGACCGCCTGCACCCGCTGGCCGCGCCGTTGCGGGCTGATTTGGCTGGCCTGCCGCCGGTGATGGTGCTGCTGGCCGAACTGGACGTCCTCCGCTCTGAAGGCGAGGCCCTGGTGGCCAAACTGCGCGCATCCGGCGTGGCCGTAGAAACCGAAACCTTCGCCGGCACCGTTCACGGCTTCCTGCGCGCGACCGGAGCCGTGCAGAAGGCCCGCGATGCCGTCGCGATGGCCGGGTCGTGGATGCAACGAGTGGCCCGAGGGTAACGGCAACCGGCGACATTGGGGTCTCGATTCGCCGCTGCTCGCGCCGGGCCGCCGGTTATTGAACCGCGACCCCCGCGATCCCCGTCCGCCGGGCACTGACGTAAACACTGGCAGCTGGCACGAGCCTGTCATCGCGTAGCCGATACAGTGCCAGCAGCGTGTCCGCCGTCTGCCGCCAGCCAAAACCGCCGTGCCCCATGCGGGCAAGGTAAACAGCGCCGTCATCGAGCCGCACCGGAAACGTCACCTGATCAGCGAATGTGACATAGGGCGTGTCCAACGACACCCCGAACGTCGGCAATTCAGCCGCCTCCTTGTCCGCCGCCGCGATCTCCGCCATGCGCCGGTAGCCGGCCCCATCCGCGTCGTCCCGTATCACGTCCCCGCCCAGACTCTCCGCCGTCTCCTCCTGTCGCAGCCGCATCGCCAGGATTTCGGCCGTCCTGACCAACGGCACGCAGTCCACGCCATCACAGAACGCATGTGTGGCATGCTCGGCAACGTCATAATCGACCACCATCGAACACGGCGGCGCAAACGCCTCCCCATTCAGGCCCGCGATCGAAACCGTTGATTCGACCAAAGAGTTGGAGAAACTGCCACTCTGCTCAACCCACAGCGCCGGATGCCCGTCGATCGAGACTGCGGCCAGCGCCGACAGCGCACACAATGCCGTCGGGTCGGGTTTCTCCGGCAATTCGACCTCGTGCGCGGGCCCGCCGGGCGGCACCGCGACCGTCATCAGCGTATGGCATCCCAACGTGCCCTCCACCCGGTCGAGCAGCCAGACATCGCCATCGCCGAACCGGGTCGCCTCGGCCGGGGGCGTCGCCTGAAGCTTCTGCACGAGATCGGGGTTGGCCGCATGGTCCGACACCAGCGCATCAACGATCGACTGTCCCGCCTTTGCCAGCCCGCTCTCGCCACGCTTGATCGCCGCCAACTGCGCCAGCGGCGTCTGCTCCCGCAACGGCGCGGGCGCGACATCGCTCCAAAGCGCGTGGGCAACGGTCCGGCACAGCGCCGCCGATCCGGCTTCGTCAGCCCACGCGGCGGAAACGCCGCAGAACAGCGGCAGGCAAAGTGCGGCGCGCATTCGTCGCATGGCGGAATCCCCCTCGGCATCATGGGCGACCACCCGCACGCAAACGGCTGCCGCAGGACCGCATAGTAGGCAAGATGGCGCAACGGGAAATAAGGATCCTGTTATCGCACCAGCACGATGCCGATCAGCCCTGCGGACAATGAGCCAGATCGAGCGGACTGCTCGCGGTCAACGCCATCCAACCGGATCACCCGACGACGCGCACCGGAAACCGTCGTCTGTTGCCCAACGCCGCAAGCCATGCCCATATGCGCTCACTATCCCTAATTCCGGCCAAAGCGAGCATGAACTCTATCTTCAACGGCGACCTGAGCAGCACCAAGGGCCGCGCCGTGGCCTGGATCGAACTCGCTGTTCGTCGACCATGCCGTCTTTCGCCTGATCTGGAGCAACCTCGCCCCCGTCATCCCCGGCAAGGTCTATCGCTGCAACCACCCCACACCGGCTCGCCTGCGTCGGTTGGCCACCCGCCTCGGGATCCGGACGCTCATCAACCTGCGGGGCAAGACCCAAAGCGGTTCCGACGCCTTGTCCCGCGAAGCCGCTCGCGAAATCGGCCTCGACTTCCACGACATGGCCTTCGAAAGCCGCGGCGCACCGCAACGCGATCGAATCCTGCGGCTGCACGGCATCTACACATCCATGCGGACCCCGGCGATCATGCACTGCAAGTCAGGGGCAGACCGCGCCGGCCTCGCCGCCGGCCTCATGGTCCTGTTCAGCGGCGGCACCGCGGCACAGGCCCTGCGCCAACTCTCCTGGCGCTTCGGCCATATCAGACAGGCAAAGACCGGTATCCTAGACGCCTTCTTCCTGCGCTATCAGCGCGAGGCAGAAGGCCGCAAACCATTCCTCGACTGGGTGCGCGAGGACTACGACGAGGCCGCGCTACGCCAGGATTTCCACGCCAACGGCCTTGCCAGCTTCATCAACGACTGGGTGCTGGCGCACGAATAGCCTCGTTGCCGCCAGCGCGCTGCGCCCGCTAGCGGTAGGCCGTCCCGTTCTGCTGCTGCATTTGCTGCTGCTGCTCAGCCTGCTTTTCCTTCTGCGCCGCCATGTGATGCCCGACCGCGCATCCGCCGACCGCGCCCAGAACACCATGATGCGCCAAATGACCGGCGACTCCCCCGACCAGGGCGCCCTTGATGCACCCCGCCGCATAGGCCTGCCCGGACGAGCCCACGCTCAGCGCAAGTCCAAGCGCCGCCACAAAGATAGCCGTCACTGGACGTAAATGCTCTCATGCCTATCGCCTCCCAATTAAACACTGATGTAACGTCACGTAACGAAGGCGGTTCCTGTCAGCCGAACAGATCGGCCGGCGAGTCCGCCCGGATGCTTGCACCCAGCGCCTCGCCGATCCGCCCAGCCTCAGCCGCCGGCCCGGACAGCGTGCGCTTCAGCAGGAACGACCCGTCAGCCCGCGCCACCATCCCGGTCAACGTCAGGCTCCCGTCAGGGAGTAAATGCGCATGGGCACCGATCGGCGTGCGGCAGGACCCGTCCAGCGCCGCCAGCATCGCCCGTTCAGCAATGGCAACCACCGCGGATTCGGCGTCCTCGACCGCCGCAAGCCGCTGACGCAGCCCGCTGTCGTCCGCCCGGATGGTAATGCCGACGATGCCCTGCGCCGCCGAGGGCACCATGCTCGCGGGGTCCAGCACCACGCCGTTCGGCAGATCCATGCCCAGCCGGCGAAGCCCGGCCAGCGCCAGCATGCTCGCCTGACATTCGCCCTCCTGCAGCTTGCGCAACCGCGTCTGCACGTTGCCCCGCAGCGACACCACCCGCAGGTCCGGCCGGGCATGCAGCAACTGCGCCTGCCGCCGGACCGAGGAGGTGCCGACCAACGCGCCGGGCGGCAGCGCGGACAGCGGATCGGACGGATCAGCCGCGCCGCACGCCTCCCCCAGGATCAGCACATCACGCGCATCTTCCCGCTTGAGCACACAGCCCAGCACAATCCCTGCCGGCAGCTCGGTTTCCAGGTCCTTCAGGCTGTGCACAGCACAGTCGATGCGGCCATCCAGCAGCGCCTCATGGATTTCCTTGGCGAACAGGCCCTTGCCGCCGATATCCGCCAGCGGGCGATCCTGCACCGCATCGCCGGTCGTGGCGATAATGACCTCCTGCCCCTCACCCCCGCCCGGAACAGCACCGAGCAGCCGCAGAAAGGTGCGGGTCTGCACCAGCGCGAGCGGTGACCCGCGAGTACCGGCGCGCAGCGTCTCGGATCCAGGTGTGGTCATGGGCGAGTCACAGACCTTGCATGTTTGCCGCATGATTTACGCGCTGCGGCGTACAGTCCAGCCCGGTCATGCCTGTGTGCACCGACACAAGACCCACTTCCGACAAAAATTCTCGCGTAAACAATGAGATGGAGCGTTTTTCCAGTTCCCTGCGAGGCTTGGATCCGCTCAGCGCCCGGACTCAATCACCTCAACCGTTGCCGTGCGGCCCGGGATCACCCGCACGCTGTCAGGCACATTCTCCAGTGCGATTCGCACCGGAATCCGCTGCGCCAGGCGCACCCAGCTGAACGTCGGATTGATGTTGGCCAGCAGATTGGCGCCGGATTGCCGCTCCCGATCCTCGATCCCGCCGGCGATACTCTCTACATGGCCGGACAACCGCACCGTCTCTCCCATCAGCCGGATGCGCACGTGATCCCCGATATGGATCCGCGGCAACCGCGTCTCCTCGAAATACGCATCGACCCGCAGCGAGTCGGTATCCACCAGCGCGGTGACCGGATGTCCGGCCGTCACATAATCGCCCGGCCGCAGATCAAAATTGGTGATGATGCCGTTCACCGGCGCGCTGATCTTCGCCCGCGCCTGATTGAGCTTCGCCAGATCCCGGTCCGCGATCGCCTGCTGATAATTCGCCGCCGCCCCTTCCTCGGCTGCCTGTGTCTGCTCCACCTGCTGGCGGCTGATCTCGCTGGTCGTCAGCGCATTGTAACGATTAACGTCGCGGACCGCCTGCTGCAAAGTGGCCAGCCGGCTGGCAACCACCGCCTCGGCCTGCCGCAGAGCAAGATCGAAACCGCGCCGGATCAACCACCAGCAGCAGATCGCCGCGATGCACCGTCTGGTTGTCGGTGACCTTGACCTCGCTGACCAGGCCCGAGACGTCCGGCGTGACCCCCACGATATCGGCACTGACCCGGGCATCCCGCGTCCACGGCGCCTCCTCGTAGTAAACCCACAGCCACCAGCCGATCAGCCAGGCAACGACAACCGCGGCCAAGGTGACCATCACACGCACCGAATGGAAAACGCCTCATTGCCAGCCCACCGCCGCGGTCAGCCAGACCACCGCGCCCAATACGATAATGAACAACGCGAGGTCGAACAGCGCCCGATGCCAGACGAACCGGTAAATCCCGGCATAGGCCAGCACCCGCCGCAACCCCGCATTCAGCACGAAGGCAACCAGCCCGCAGCACAGCAGGCCGGGAACAAAGACCCCGAACAGGTCAAGCTCGCTTCTCATGGAGGCGCCTCCTGTGGCGGCGCATCGGGGAACAATCCCCGCCGGATACCAACCAACCCCAGCAACGCATCCGGCCGCCCCGCCTCGGTCCCGGCGTTTTCCAGTGTCTCCAGGGCCTGATCGATGCAACCGAGCAACGCCGCATCCGGCTCGCCACCCCGCAGGGCGCGGGCACGGTAGGATGCGGCAAGCCGGTCTAGCATGACGTCGATCTGGTCGCGCACCGCCAGCGGCACCGCATGGCGCGCACGCCGGAGGTCGATGATATTGAACCCCACGCGAATATCGGTCAGCGCATCCACCGGCGCCGCATCCGGCTCCGATTCCGCCAACCGGGGCGCGATCAGCCCCAGCCGGTCCAGCATCAGCCCGGCATAGCGAGCCCGGTCTCGCTTTCCCCGCGTCTCCGCCGCAACCGCCAGTTCCAGCCAGATCACCCGCAACAGCCGGTGGACGGTGAAACCCGCGCCAACCGAGCGGATCAGCCGGGTTACAATCACCGCCAACGCCAGCCCCAGCAGAAACGCCAGGCTGGAATTGGCGAAACTGGGAAGGTCGCCGGAATAGGCGCTCTGCAGCGCCAGCAGCGTCGCCGCGTTCGCCGTTAACGCCTTGCCTCCATTCGCCGTCTCAGGCATCGAAACCAGCACCCCGCCAATCACGAACGGCGGCGCCAGCGCTAACGCCAGGGTGACGAAATCCGTCACCACCGGCAGCACGCCAAACAGCAGTATGCCATCCACCGCCACGCCCACGACGGACCAGACCAGAAACTGCATGATCGATGGCACCGGATCATCCTGCGCGGCAAAGAAGCTGCAAGCGACCGCCACCATCTCGGCAGCGACATAGCCCTCGTTCCAGGCGGTCGCGATCCACATCGTGCAGCACAGCAGAATCGCGACGGCACAAGCCACGGCGGACAGCAGCGCCATGCCATGGTCGCGGTGCCAGATATGCGCGGCCGACGCTTCCGGGGCGAACAGCAGTTCGGTTTCCGCCGGGCTGCGTCCAACCGCCATCTGACCACGCAACGTCGCGCAGTCCACCAGGATCAGGATCAGTTCACGCAGGCGGATCAGCAGGCTGCTCAACAACAGGCTATCCCAGTCGGCCCCGCGCGCGACACCGGCCTCCATCGCATCGATGCGTGCCAGCAGCGCCTCCGGCGCGCGCGACGATCGTAAGCCGATCCAGTCCGACACATCCGCCGCCAGCGTGGCCGCCGCCTCCGGCAGCCTGCTCCCCAGCGCCGCCATGCGATCCGCGACCGATGCCAGCACCGGAATCAACATGATCATCCGTGCCCGCAGCAGGCCGAAATGCCGCGTCTCCCACGCCGTCGAATCATAGCTCAAATGGCTGGCGAGCAGATTGATCTCAACCCCGTCCGCCGCCAGCCGCCTGGCCTCCGCCGCGGCGGTGTCACGGTTGGCCAGGGCCTCCGCGCTCCAGCGCCGCGCGGTCCCCAGCCACGCATCGATCCGGCTGATCAACGCCGGTCCCACCGGGCGTGGAAACACCACCCCGGCAACCAGGCTGGCAAGGCTCACGCCGATGGCGATCTCCTCGACCCGCGTCAGCGCCGTATCAAAGATCCCGTCCGGCGCGGTGACCGACGGAAAGCCGATGATGGCCGCGGTATACCCCGCCAGCATGCAAACGTAGCTACGAGGCGTGCGATCCAACAGCGACAGATACAGGCAACCCGCCACCCAGAGCGCCAGCACCAGCGAGAGCACGAGCGGCTTGTCCGCCAGGGCAGGAACCAGCCCAACCGCCGCCGCCGCGCCAATCAGCGTTCCATACAACCGGTAGACCGCCTTCGACCGCGTCGCGCCCGACAGCGGCTGCGACGCAATATACGCTGACGCCATCGCCCAATACGGCCGGTCGAGGCCAAGGCTGAGCGCCATATAAAGCGCCAGCATCGCCGCGAGGAACGTCTTGAGCGCGAAAACCCAGTCGCGGAGGCCTGGCCATTGCATGGCGAGCCTAACGGTTCGGCGCCGTCTCGGTTGCAATGATGACTGTGCGGGCGAACCAAACAACCCGCCCGCCGGGCTAAAAATAGTGCCAGAAATTCGATGCCCGAGCCTCGTCCGGCCCGCCGTCGAACACGATCTGCCCGTTGTTCATGATGATGACCCGGTCGGCGATCTTCATCGCCGCGGCGACGTTCTGCTCCACCAGCACGGCGGTCATCGCATGCGACTTGCAGACCTCCCGCACCTGCTGGAACATGCGCTCCACCAGATTGGGCGCAAGTCCGATCGAAGGCTCGTCCAGCATCAGGCAGCGCGGCGTGCCCAGGATCGCCAGCGACAACGCCAGCATCTGCTGCTGCCCGCCGCTCATGCTGCCTGCCCGCGTGGTGCGGCGCTCCTCGCAGGACAGGGAACAGCTTGTAGACGTCCGCGATATCGAACATCGCGCCGGCGACGACATTGCGGGCGGCGACGACATCGATGTTCTCGCGCGACGGTCAGATCGGGAAAGATGCCGCGGCCCTCCGGCAGCAGGCGCAGCCCAAGCGCGACGCGTTCGGCGACGCTCAGCCGATCGATCCGGTTGCCATCGAACAGCACCTCCCCCGCGCTCGGTCGCAGCATGCCCATGATCGACTTCAGCGTCGTCGTCTTGCCGGCACCATTGTGGCCGAGGAACGCCAGGATCTGCCCGGGTTCCAGCGCGAACGACACGTCGGAGATCACCGTCTTCGCCCCATAGCCGGCTTCCAGGCCATTCAGGCGCAACACCATCAGAGTGCTCCGCCGAAATAGATTTCCGCCAGCGCGGGATCGTTGACGATCGTCTCGGGCGAGCCTTGCGCCATCAGGTGGCCCTGATGCAGGAACAGCACGTCGTCGGCGATCTTCTGCACCACGCGCGTATTGTGCTCCACGACCAGCAGGGTCTTGCCATCGTCCTGCAGCCGCCGCAGCAGCGCCATCACCCCGTCCAGCGCCCCGGCGGACAGCCCGGACGCCGGTTCGTCCAGCAGCAGCAGCTCCGCGCCCGTCGCCAGGACCCGAGCGATGATCAGCAGCTTCTGCTCGCCATAGGACAGATTGCGCACGAAATCATCGGCCCGCACCGACAAGCCGACCCGATTCAGGATTTCCAGCGCCTCCGACCGTCGGCGGCGCTGGGCAGCCGCCACATGGAACGGGCGGAAGATCGCGGCGATCGGTTCCTCCCCCGACTGTGACGGCAGGCTGGCCAGCACGTTGTCCACCGCCGTCAGGTCGACGAACAGCCGCAGATTCTGGAACGTGCGTGCGATCCCGGCGGCCACGATCGCCTGCGGCTTCCAGCCATCAAGCGTCTGGCCCTTGAAGCTGACCGACCCGCAGTTGGGCCGCAGGAAGCCGGTGATGACATTGAAGATCGTCGTCTTGCCCGCGCCGTTCGGGCCGACCAGGCAGGTGATGCGGCCCTGCTGGACGGTGAAGCTGCAGTCGTTCAGCGCCTTCAGGCCGCCAAAGCTGACCTCCACCCCGGTTGCCTGCAGATACGGTGTCATAGTTTTTCCCCCGCCAGCCCCTGCGGACGGAACATCATGAAGGTGATCAGCAGCACGCCGTAGAACAGTTGCCGGGCGGCGGCGGCGACCGTAGTCGGAATATCAATCAGCGTCAGGATCTGCGGCAGCGCCAGCAGCAGGAACGGACCGATGATCGACCCCGCCAACGTGCGGGCGCCGCCCACCACGACCATCGTCAGCAGCAGGATCGAGGCATCCAGATCGAACGAGGATGGATCGATGAAGCTGAGGAACGTGGCATACAGCCCACCTGCGGTGCCGGCGAACGCTCCGGCCAGGGCGGCGGCGGAAACCTTGGCCCGCAGCACGCTTTTGCCGGCCGCCGCGACCGCCAGCTCATCTTCGCGGATCGCCCGCAGCAGGCGGCCGAACGGCGCGCGCATGACCAGCCAGAAAATCAGGCAGCCCAAGCCCCATGCCGCCGACGCACAGCGCGACGACCTCGCGAACTGCTCTCCAGCGCCTTGCCGGCCAGGTCGGGCGGCGGAATGCCCGGCAATCCGTTGGCGCCCGCCTGTGCCGTCGGTCCAGTTGGTGAACACCGCCGTCGCCAGCAACTGGATGCCGAACGAGGTAACCACGAAATAGTCCCCGGACACCCGCAGCGCCGGCAGCGTGACCAGAATGTTCAGCGCCACACAGCAGACCGCCGCGATCGCCAGGGCCGGCAGGAACGACATGCACATCGTTCATCAGGAAATACGCGACGATATACGCGCCGACCCCAAACACCGCCGCCTGCGAAACCGAGAAAATCCCCGCGATGCCCACCAGCAGATTGGTGGACAGACCCAAGCAGCACGTAGATCGACGCCAGGGTGATGTAGCTGAACCAGAAATCCATGAGCTATCGCGCCGCCGCAAACAGGCCGGTCGGCCGGAACAGCATGAAGATCACGAAGATGAAGAAAGTAACCCCAATGCTCCACTCGCCCGGAATGAACAGCAGCGACATGTTCTGCAGTTCGGCGATGACAATAGCCAGCACGAATGCGCCGGTGATGCTGCCGACCCCACCGGCGATCATGGCGATGGTCGCGGTCAGCAGCGGCGTCACGCCGTTATAGGGCTGCAGCCCGAAATCCAGCGGCACCAGAATCCCCGGCAGGCAAACCAAGGCCGACGCGATCGCCATGACATAGATGTGCACCCGATGCGGCCGCAGCCGCGTGATCTCGGCCAGAAACGGGTTCGACGCCACCGCCCGGATCTGCTTACCCAGGATGGTGCCGTGGGAGAACCACATCACCCCGCCATAAGCCGCCAGACTAAGCAGGACCGTCAACGATCTGCGTCACCGTCAGTCGCACATTGCCGCCAAGACGGAACACCGCCGACCCCCAGGGCAAGTCGAACCGCAGGATGTTCGCGGTATAGACCGCGGCCAGGATGTTCTGAATGACCGCCAGCGTCCCCAGCGAAGCAATCAGCACCACCAGATGCGTCGCCCGGCGTCGCTCCAACCTTGCATACAGCACGCCCTGGATCAGCGCCCCCAACGCCGTGCACGCCGCAACCGCCACCAGGAACGCGACCGGCGCCGGAAATCCATGCCCCAGCATCGACCAGGCGACATAGCCGCCCATCGTATAGACACCGGCATGGGCGACATGGAAAATCTTCGTCGTGGCATAGACGAACGAGAAACTGACCGCGACGATGCCCAGCGCGCAGCCGGTCACGATCCCATTGCACAGCAACTGCAGCGCGAGCATGCAAGTCGCTCCGTCAGTCGCTGCTCATTTGCTTGATGGTGACGTCCTTGCCGCCCTTCATCACGTTGATGTCCAGCGGGACGGTCGCGGTGTTGCTCTTGAATTCCAGCGGGATCAGGCCCTGGAACTTGCCGATCGTGAACAGCATGTCGTGCATGCTCTGACCGGTCAGCGGCTTGCCCTCGGTCAGCAGTCGGTCGGTGACGGCCAGCACGATCTGCGTCGCGTTGTAGTACTGGCGGACAAAGAACTCCATCTCGACGCCGAATTTCGCCTTGAACTCTGCCGCCAGTTCCGGCGGAGCATCGATCCGCACCTGGGTATGGACGAAGCCCTCCGAAGCCGGGTTGGCGACGGTGTCGGGATCGGCAGAAGAATGTCGTGCCGGCGACGGTGAAGGTCAGCCCCAGCTGGCGATACTGCTGCGCCATCTGCAGCAGGCCGGCGGTGATGGAGACCAGCATCACCTCGCGGCTTGGCATCGGCCAGCTTCAGCAGGGCCGGCCGATAATCGGTCTGGCCGAACTGCGTCGGTTCCTGCGACAGGATCGTGCCACCCGCTTCCGGGAAGTATTTGACGAAATCATCCCGTCCGGCGATGCCCGGCGGCGTCATTCTCGAACAGGATCGCACCTGGCTTCTTGCCTTCGCCCGATCAGGTATTTGGATATGACCTTGACCTCGTCGCCGATGGTCGGAAGCGTGTTGACCAGATAGGGCGAGGCGGTGGCCAGCTTGTCGGCCTGGGCGCCGGCGTTGACCAGCAGGATCTTCTTGCGCGTGGCCAACGGCGCCATCGCCAGCGACGGACCGGAGTAGGCGGTGAAAATCATCGGCACCTTCTGCAGGTCAGCCAGCTTGTTGAAGCTCAGGATGGACTGGTCCGGCTTGGCCTGGTTGTCCTCGAACAGGATCTCAATCTTGTTGCCATGCACGCCGCCGGCCGCGTTGGCCTTGTCCACCGCGAACTGGATGCCCCGCATCTGCTGCGTGCCGATCATCGCACCCGGACCGGTCAGCGGCAGAATGGCGCCGAACCGGATCGTATCAGCCCGCGCGCCGGTGACAGCGAGCATGACCGCGAGCAGCCCGATCCCGTGACGAAGGAGATGGTGCATGGACGTTTCCCTGATGAGTTGACCCGAGCCTTATGCGGGCCACTCATCACGGTCAAGACCGCTCGGCCGAGCGTTTATGCAACTACAAATGTCGCTGCCATACGTCGGTATGTCGCCGCCAGATCCGTTCCCTACTCCATCTCCTCATGCCACGTCCGCCCGTCCCGCTCGATCAGCGCGATCGCCGCCGTCGGACCCCAGCTTCCCGCCGGATAGGGCCGCGGATGATCCGGCCGGGCCGCCCAGGCCTCCAGAATCGGCTCCACCCAGGCCCAGGCAGCCTCCACCTCGTCGTGGCGCATGAACAACGTCGGGTTGCCGCGCACCGTGTCCATCAGCAACCGCTCATAGGCATCCGGAAAGCGCTTGCCGAACGTCTTCTCGAAGCTGATATCCAGGCCGGTCGGCGACAGCCGCAACCCGCCCGGACCGGGATCCTTCGTCATCATCTCCAGCCGCATGCCTTCCTCCGGCTGCAGGCGGATGATCAGCGTGTTCGGCCGCCATTCCGCCGCCTCGGGCGGAAAGATGGAAAACGGCGGCGCGCGGAACTGGATGACGATTTCGGAAACCTTCGTCGGCAGCCGCTTGCCGGTGCGCAGGTAGAACGGCACCCCGGCCCAGCGCCAGGTCCGTACCTCGGCTTTCAGCGCGACGAAACTTTCCGGTGCCCGACGGTTCTTCCGAACCCAGGTCCGTCAGGTAGCCCGGCACCGGCTTGCCGTCGATCGCGCCCTGCGTGATACTGGCCCCGCACCGTCAGCGCCGCGACCTCATGCGGCTCCATCGGCTTCAGCGCCCGCAGCACTTTCAGCTTCTCGTCGCGCACCCGGTCCGCATCGAGCGAAACCGGCGGGTCCATCGCGATCAGGCACAACAACTGCAGCATGTGGTTCTGCAGCATGTCGCGCAGCGCGCCGGATTTGTCGTAATAGCCGCCACGGCCTTCCAGCCCGACGGTTTCCGAAACCGTGATCTGCACATGATCGATCACGTCCGCCGTCCAAAGCCGTTCGAAGATCGTATTGGCGAAGCGCAGCGCCATCAGGTTCTGCACCGTCTCCTTCCCCAGGTAATGGTCGATGCGGAAGGTCTGCGCCTCGGTGAAGATCTTGCCGACGTCCTCGATGATCGCATGCGCCGACGCCGCGTCATGCCCGATCGGCTTCTCCAGCACGACGCGGGAGTGCTCCGTCACCATCCCGTTGGCGCCCAGCGCCCGGCAGACCGGCCCATACAGGTCCGGCGAGGTGGCCAGATAGAAGACCCGCACACGGCTTTCATCCAGCAGCTCGTCAAAGCGGCTCCAATCCGCATCCGGTGCCGTGGCGTCGATCGAGACGTAATGCAGTTGCGCCAGGAAGCGCCGGAGCATTTCCGGGTCCTGGTCGGCCGGCGGGCACATGCTTTTCCAGCGCCGCCGCCGCGCGGCCACGGTAATCCTCGTCGGACAGATTGGAACGCGCGGCGCCGATGATCCGGGACTCAGCCGGCATCTGCCCGTCGCGGAAGCGGTAATACAGCGCCGGCAGCAATTTTCGCAGCGTCAGGTCGCCGGTCGCGCCGAAAACGACGCAGTCGAAGATGGCGACGGGTATGATCTTCGGCATCCAAAGCTCTCCTGGTCGACGGTTCATTCAATAGCCTTCGCGGTGCAATATGCGTGCTACAACGTGCGAACAGCGGCCGCCACCGTCCCACTGAAACACCATCGGGCGACCGTCGCAGGCCTGAAGCGCGAAAAGGACCGATCATCCACGCGAAGACGAACAGAGCGGCGCCCAGGACAAGCAGCAACTGCCTGACTGACATCGGTTTAACGAATTTGACGATCCCCACGAACAGAATAGTGATCGAGCCACCGATCCCCAACAGGAAAAGAGATCACTTTGGCCCCCAGGGACACCCGTTATATCCGGCGATCCGCCCGGTGATGAACAGTGATACCATGGTGACAACGGTCCGCATCACGACGTTGAGCATGGCGTCGCACCCCATAGCTCACACCCTCTGCCAGCGGTCCGCCGTGGAATTGGCAAAAGGAAACTGCACGGCAACAACCCGCTCCTCGAACGAAAATCGGCTCTCGAACAACAAATAGGCAACGGACATCAGCCAAGTCATCGTTTTCAGCATTCCGGACAGCCCCCTTTGTCCGCGCGGCACAGCCAGCCCCGGGGGACAAACGCACGCCCGGCTCGAAGCACCCACCCCGACGCCACGAAGACCCCCGCGCATCTTCCCATCATCCATTCGGCCGCGTCCCCGCAATCCCCCACGGCAATGTCCAATCTGTATGGGGTCCAGACGATCCGGCTGGTATAATGCGAGGGCCGGGACTTGCTGGCCGACACGAAACTGGCCACATAGCTCACCCGAATGAACCAACACCCGAACATGCAACATACCCGGCGCCAGCCCGCGATGCAGGCCGGTTGAACACCCCCCGGCCCAACCGGATACCGAACGTCACACGTCCCCTGAGGGCCTTGCTGGCGTTCCTGCGGAGCCAGACCGCGGGTGGCGCGGCCCTCATCGTCGCGGCATCGCTGGCCCTCGTGTGGTCGAACGACTCCGGTGCCGAAACCTACTTCCGGCTGATAGCCTACCCGCTCTGGATCCTGCCCTTCGACGGCTGGATCAACAACGGCCTGATGGCGCTGTTCTTCCTGACCGTAGGCCTGGAAATACGACAGGAGATCATCGGCGGCCAACTCTCGTCACGCCACCAGATCGCTGCACCCGGCCTCGCCGCGCTTGGCGGAATGATCGTGCCGGCACTGATTTATAGCGGCTTCAACCACGCCGATCCCGCAAGGCTCAACGGGTGGGCGGTCCCAGTGGCAACCGATATCGCCTTCGCCCTCGCGGCACTGTCGGTGCTGGGGCGGCGCGTGCCCGTCGCGCTGAAGTTGTTCATGACGGCTCTCGCGATCATCGACGACCTTGGCGCCATCCTCATCATCGCGCTGTTCTACACCGCCCAGTTGGACTTCCCCGCGCTACTCGCGGGATGTGCGGTTTGTGCAGCACTCTACGGCCTGAACCGAGCAGGCATCAGGGCGATCTGGCCCTATGCGATTGGCGGAGTCGTATTGTGGGCCTGCGTGCTGCGATCCGGCGTGCATCCAACCATCGCCGGCGTCGCTTTGGCTTTCGTGGTGCCGATAGACGATACCGGCCACCGCATGGAAACCGCCCTCAGCGGCTGGGTGACCTGGTTTGTGCTGCCCCTGTTCGGGCTGGCGAACGCCGGGTTGCCGCTGGGCGCGATCACGCTGGCAGACTTCGCGACACCCGCAATGCTCGGCACCACGCTCGGCCTCGTAATAGGCAAGCCGCTCGGCATCTTCGGCGCGACCTGGCTGTCGGTCCGGTTCGGCTGGGCCCACATGCCAACGGGACTGAACTGGACCCAGCTGTTCGGCGCCGCGGTTCTCTGCGGCATCGGCTTCACCATGAGCCTTTTCATCGGCGACCTCGCCTTCCACGGCAGCGCCATCCAGGCGGAGGTCAAGCTCGCCGTCTTCACCGGCTCCCTCGTTGCCGCCGTGCTCGGCCTGACACTCCTCAGGCTGACCGCGCCAAGGCGACACCACGGCTGAGCCCCATACAGCCAAGGCCGCCCAAGCCTGCCCGACCTACTCAGGATCCGTTCAATTCATACGCCTCCGGAAAGAAGAAATCCTTCCAAGACCCCGGCTTCACCTTGATCGACCCAACCTGGTTCATGAACGTCGCCACGGCTTCGGTGCCCTGCGGCGTCATCGTCCAGGTTGTCCCCGGCGCGGTCGCCACCGCCTTGACGAAGTCGAGCGACAGTTTCGACTCGCCGTCCTCGATCCAGTACCGGGCCGCCGTCGCCGGATCGGCATTGACCCGATCCGTGGCCTCCTGCAACGCCGCGTAAATAGCCTTGAATAGCACAGGGTTTTTCGTCCGGAACCTCGACGACATATAGACAGTTGTAAAGGTGTTCGGCCCGTCCCAGACATCAAACGAGTTCAGCACCGTATGGATCGTCGGGTGCTCCAGTTGCTGCTGCATATACGGCGGCACCGCGAAGTTGCACGCCACCTCCGCCGACCCCGACAGCAGGGCAATCGTGCTGTCAGGCGGCGACATTGAAATCGTATACTGGTCGTACCGCGCAAACTCCTTGATCCCGTAAGCCTTCGCCGCCGCCATCTGGATCGTTACCGCCTGTGCCGAAACTTTCACCGATGGCACTGCGATCTTCTTGCAGCGCGCCAGGTCATCGATCGTCTTGATCGACGCATCATTGGTATTGAGCGCATATGGCAACGTCGCCAAGGCACTGACCGCACGCACCTCCCCAGCCGTGCCGCGCGTCCGGCTCCAGATCGTCAGCAGCCCCTGCGGACTGCCCGACACGACGTCGATACTGTCCGAAAGCAGCGCATCATTCATCGCCGCGGGACCGTTGAACTTGAACGCCGTCACTTTCACTTCGGCAATGCCCAGTTCGGCTGCGTGCTTCTGAATCAGCTTCTCATGCTCGATGACATTAAGCTGCAGGTAACCCATCGAAAACTGCCGAGCGATCCGAACTTCAGGCACCTCGGCGTGAACGGCGGTGGTCAATGCAACCAAAACCAGCGGCAGCCACTTCACCGCTGCTCTCCGGAGAAACTCGCGGTCAAGGCGTTCAACCGATCCAACGCGCCACGCGGCAACGGTCCTTTCAGCACGGCGGCAAGACTGCCCTCGAATTCCTGCACCGTCGCCATGCCAACCAGAATGGTGCCCATCGCCGGATGGGTGATCGCAAACCGGATCGCCGCCTCGACCAGGCTGGACGCGAAGCCTTCTTCGACCAGTGGCATCAGGCGCCGGGCCCGCTCCAGGTCCATTTCATAACTGTGGGCGGAGCCGATCGGTGCAGGCGGCGGGCTGGCCGTTGGATGACGTTCAGCCGAACCGCTCAGCGCACCGGCGGCGAGAACACGGATGCCGACGACACCAACGCCCGCCTTCTGCGTGTGGTCAAACAAACGACCATAGTCCTGGGCAGGATAGTCCGGCGGCAACGCCGTGGCGGCGGAGGCATTCAGCATGTTGTAACTGACCTGCGCGCTATCGAACAATTCAGCATCGATCACCTGGTGCAAAGCCATGGTATCGCCGATCGCGGTGATCCCCAGGAAGCGGGTCTTGCCAGCCTTGCGCAACGCCTCGAAAGCCGGAACGACCTCGTCACGGACCTGCGCGACACTCAGGGATTCGCCACCACCGGCCAGCGTGATCGGATTGTGCAGGTGGAAGATGTCGACATGGTCCATCGCCAGACGCCGCAGGCTGCCGTCCATCGAATCCGCGATCGTCTTGCCAATGTTGCCGAAACTCTCGGATGGCACACGAACCTTCGTGCCGATCGCCACCCCCGCCGGCCGCCGCGCGGCCATCAGACGACCCAGGTTCGTTTCTGACACGCCATCACCATATTGCACAGCGGTATCAAAATAATTGATCCCGGCATCCAGCGCCAACCCGATAGCGCGGTCCTGATCCGCTGCCGAACCGCGCACCATCAGCCCGCCAACGGCCCCGCAGCCAAAGCCCAGGATCGACAACCGCATGCCGGAGCGGCCAAAAATTCGCGTTTCCATCGATTGGATCTCCCTCAAACAGACCGCGCGAAGGCGCGACCATCACGCCGGATCATACAGCCCGGCCGACCGGCTGCGTAGCTTGCACAGCGCCACCAGCAGCTCCAGCGTCGGCACCTCCACCCCGGCCAGGTGCGCCAGCACCAAAGGCGCATCGAACAACCCATCGACCTCCATCGGCCGCCCAAGCTCCAGGTCTTGTAAAATGCTCGGCTTGTGATCCATCGAGCGTTGATTGCCGATCCGTTGCGCATGATTCGTCAACGGATCAGCCCCCAGCGCCTGAGCAATCGCCGTCGCCTCATGCATCATCCGCAACGCCGCATGCTCGGCCGCCGGTTCGACATAAATGTCCTTCGGCGCACTACCCGTCAGCACCGCCAGCGTGCCGCCCGCCAGATTGCTGATCAGCTTGTTCCAAATCTCGGTGCGGATCGCCGGCGTCGCTTCCCCGCTGATGCCGCCTTTGCTGATCAGCTCGGAAAGCGTCAGCACGCGATCGGACAACGTGCCGTCCGGCTCGCCCAGAATCACCCGGCTCTTGGGCTGCTCGACCTCGATCACACCCGGCGCCACCACCGCGCTCGCCGAGTAAACCACGCCCCCGATCGTCCGCCCGGGTCCCAGTGCCCGCCGCAGCACATCCCCCGGATCAATCCGTGGCAGTGACGTCCCCTCATGCGGACCTGCCAGATGGTCGAAATACCACCACGGGATCCCGTTCATCACGAACGCCACCGGCGTCGTACGACCCAGCAGCGGTTGGATCGACGCCGCCACCGCAGGCAACGCCGGAGCCTTCACTGTTACGAACACGGCGTCCTGCGGCCCAAGCTCCGCCGGATCAGCCGACGCCCGCACCGGCGCATGGTGCTCGCCATCGATGGCATGAACCGTCAGGCCATTCGCACGGATGGCATCCAGGTGCGGCCCGCGCGCCACGACCGACACATCCGCGCCCGCCCGGTGCAGCCGGATCGCGAGGTGGCCGCCGATCGCACCGGCGCCGTAGATACAGATTTTCATGACCGGCCCTTTTCTGGTTGCCGCATCCGACCCCAGACCCGACGACAGGGTCAAGCCGCCAGCCCGCTGCGTTGCGGCCCCACGGGATCGGTCAGCGACCCTCCGCGGCGCCTCTCAACTGCCAGGGTAGGCTGGTCTGATGCCGCGCCGGATTCCAGTGCGCCGCCGCCGCCGCGCAACGTTCGACGTCTTCCTCCGGCATCAATCCAGCCGCCACCAGCACCCGTGCCGCCCGTGTGATCGCGTCGACATAAGCCTGCCAGTCGGCATACCGTTCCAGGACCGACAACCGCGGATCGCCGGTCGCCGCGCGCTCGGACGGCGTATCCGGAAACGGAATATAACTGCCTTCAAACTTCCACTGCAGGCCATGACCGTAGCCCCGCGCCCGCGGGTTCCATCCGGTATACGTGCCCAACGGAGCCGCCACCATCGGCGCCCGCACCCCGGGAACATCATTGCCGTCCGCGTCCACCGACGGCACCAGGACCGTATAGCGCAGAGCATGGCCACCATCCGGATCATTCCGACCATGCACCGCAACCGGCGGCTCCCGCAGGATGCCCCGCTCCGCATCCGGGCCAAAGTCCAGCAACGGCAGCGCATTCGGCTCCGCCAACGTCATCACCCCCGGGATCGAGGGAAACTGCCGCCGCCATCTGGCAAATTCGACCAGCGTCCCATCCGCCCGCGTCGGCATCTTGCTGTCCGGCGGCCTGACGCCATCCGTTGCCCACCGGTCCATCGCGTCCAGCAGCGCCCGGAACAACATCGAGGTCGCGACGCTGTTGGAAAAGTTCTGTCCAATGCCCTTGGCAGGCGCATTCAGCAGCGGATTCGCCGAATGCTGCGAACTGGACCAGCAATAAACCCGCACCGTCTCCGGCTGAGGCAGATCGTTCCCCAGCGTATCGGTATGCACCAGCGACCCGCGCCGCACCCAGTATTCCGTCGCCGTCTGGGTATGGAACACCAGCGGATCCGTCTCTGGCCGCTTCAGGATCGCATCTTCCCGGCCGGTCAGGTGATCCACCGAATACGCATAGGAAAACGGAAACAAATCGGCGATATTGAAATGATCTTCGTATTGCTGCCCGCCGGAGACGATTGGGCTGGCAAAACGATGGTTTAACCACTTCCGACCGGCCCCGGCGACATGCGGCATCACCCCGTCGAACACCCGCCGGCCGGCTGCGTCCGCATTGTAGCCGCGATAGACGAAGTCGCGCAGGCAACGCCCGGTCTGCGAACGCCCCCACCCGTACGCCATCCACGTCCCGGCCAGGGGATTGGCGTCGCTGTCATCGTATTTCAGGAAACTGACGAAGTCGCGGACGGCGACATGCCCCAGCCCCATGACCTTGGGATCCTTTGCCGTATACATCAGCTCATAGATCCAGCCAGGCTGGAATCCAGCCGGGTAAAGAATGAAATTATCAGCCGGCACCACAGCCCGTTCGGCCGCCGCCAACTCCGCCCCGGCGCCCGCCAGTTCAAGCGCGAAGTCCCATTCGTCCGCCGGAATCAGCTCGGGTGGGTCATACGGATATCGCCGCCGCGTCAGCGTCGCACCGCGCTTGTCAGCCACCGGATAGGAATGCGCCGCCACCCGGCCACTCAATGGCATGCACGACACCGGCGGTCCGTCGATAATGATCTCGGTCCGCACCCGCCCGGTAATGCTCGCGCCATTCTCGGTCGCCACCGGCACATCCAGCACCATCCGGCCATCGCCGGGCAGGATATCGCCCTCCCACGCCAGCCAGGCGACCGCGTAGCCCCGGCGCATCAGGAAGCCGTTGCCGGCATGATCCAACGTGATCGGATCGATTACTGTGCGGCGCGTCGTTGAAGAATTGCAGCGCCCGCTTGTGGCCGCGGTTGCCATAGTCGAAGAACACGCGCCGGTTGCCGGTATCCACCGGCTTCAGGATCATGAAGTCTGCCTCGAACCGCACCAGTCCCGTCGGCATCGCGCGGCGCCTTGTCGATATCCACGACATCCGCCTGCGCCGGCGCCAGCGGATCGACCGCGAACAGCACCCGCCCGCTCAGCCGCTCATACGCACCAGCTTCCCCGAAACTGTGCCCGTCGGCAAACATACGCCGATCGTCAATGCGAAATTCAAGTGCCTTGGTCATGCGCGCGCTCCCGACAGGAAGCCCCGGTAGGGCTGTCACCAGTCTGCACAACGGCGCGCCAGCCTCAAGCTTTGGCCAGAACCCCCGGACCCTCTCGCAGCACCCGTTCGATCGTCTGGCACAGATCATCCGCGCTGAACGGCTTGCGAACCAATCGATCCGACGGCGCCAGCGTATCCCCGATCTGAGTCGCGTAGCCGGAGATAAACATGATCGGCAGATCCGGCCACCGCGATCGCGCTATCGCCGCGAGGCGCGACCCGTTCATCCCCGGCATGACCAGATCCGTTACCAGGATATCGATTCCGGCGTCCTCGGACAAAACCGCCAATGCCCGTTCGCCACTGTCGACGTCCACGACATCGTAGCCGGAATCCCGCAACATCGCCGCGGCCACTGCCCGAACCGGGTCATCGTCGTCCACCAGCAGGATGGTGGCGCGTGTTCCCCTCAGCGGCTCGTCACGCCGGTCAGCCGGGGGCGGATCCGACACCGTCAAGGCCCGCGGCAGGTCGAGCGTCACCGTGGTGCCACGCCCAAGCTCGGTCTCGATGCGGACCTCCCCACCCGATTGCCTGGCGGTGCCGAACACCTGAGACAACCCAAGCCCGGAGCCCACGCCAGGCGCCTTGGTCGTGAAAAACGGCTCAAACACGCGACCGAGCACATTCGCGGGTATTCCTGTCCCGGTGTCTTGCACCGTTATCCGGACGTAGTCGCCGACCGCCGGACCGTCGGCACCAGCCGCCTCAGTCCGATGATAATTGGCGGTCCCGATGGTAATGACGCCACCGTCGGGCATGGCATCACGGGCGTTGATCACCAGGTTCAGAATCACCAGTTCGATCTGGCTTTGATCCGCCATCGCCGGCCAAATTCCTTCGGCCAGGCATAGCCGCGTACGAGCCCGCATACCCAGCGCGCTGTCCAGCAAATCCCGCATGCCTTGGATCATCGCGTTCAGGTCGATCGCCTTCGGCATCAAGGGCTGCCTTCGGGCAAAAGCCAGCAAATGACCGGTCAACGTGGCGCCCCGTTCCGCCGCCGACCGGATAGCCGACAGCCGTGCCGCCTGCCGGTCGGACCCATCGATCCCCGCACGCCGCTGCATGATATCCACATTGCCCAGCACGACCGTCAGCAGGTTATTGAAATCATGCGCGACGCCGCCGGTCAGTTGGCCAATCGCCTCGATCCGCTGGGCCTGCCGTAACGCGCCCTCAGCTCGCTCCCGTTCCGATATTTGTTGCATGAGACGATCATTGGCCCGCTTCGCCACCCTGTGGGCAGTGTCGGCCTGCTCCAGCAGCCGCTCGACCTGCCGTGACCGATGCGACAGCAACAGCAGCAGCAGCACCACGGCGCCACCGGGCAGCAATGCGACAACGATCAAGGTCAGTGCCTCATGCCACCAATCCGTCAGGACCCGCCCTTGCTCCACGGACACCATCACCGCCAGGGGAAACGCCCGCAACGCGCGAATGGCGGTGATGCGTACGGTGCCGTCCACCGGGCTCTCCATCAGCAACGTCCCGGACTGCGCGTGCGACAGCACCTCGGTGAACGGCGGCAGGTTCCCGAAGCTGCTGCCGATGATCCGATCGACGTGCGGGAAGCGCGCGAGAACCGTACCGTCGCGCAAGTGCAGGATGATCGCACCATTTTCGCTCAATTCGACGGCGCGATAAAAATCCTCGAAATAGGTCAGGTTGATCGATCCGACCGCCATCTCGGCCAGCGTACCGTCGGGCGCCCACATCGGCCGAGCCAGCATGACGTTCCACTTGTTATCTTCAACCCGGAAAGGTGGGCTGATCGTCAAACTGTCCCGCGGATGCGCGCGGTAACTCGACAACAGCGACTGCACCTCCGCGGCTGGCGTATACGACCCAGCGTGATCCGTGGAAACAATCGCCTGACCGGATCCGTCAACAACCAGGATCGCGGCAACCTGACGTACGCCCGCCATACGCCGTCGCAACAACTGATCGACGTCACCCAGTCGGGTCTGGCGCGTCTGCACCGTTTCCAGTGCGCCTTGCACCAGCAGGTCCACCGCTTCGATCGCACGACCGGTCTGTTCGGCGAACACCATATCCAGCCGAGCCATTTGTTGTTCTGTATTTGCAATGGTAGCTTTGCGGCTCGTATTGAGTTCGTGATAGGCCGCACCCGCAACCATCAGCAGCACGACCAACGCCACAATGCGCAGCGCCACACTTACCAGTGCCAGGTTCCGGAAGGGCAGCCATGCGGCCTGCCTGTTCATCGCGTCTTCTACGTCCCGCATTCAATTCCTTGCGATGGCCGTAACACGGAAACATGCGCTCAGAATAAATATCACAAAGTCGTGAAGTGTGACGGCGCGCACGAGCTTTTGTATCGAAGTCAGCATGAGGCTGTCCGCACGGGCGGACCCGCTGATCTAAGCTCCACCGATTGCGCCTGCCGTATCACCACCAGTATGACCGGCCCATATCACCGGCCCACATCACCGGCAAACCTGATCCGCCGCATCATTTCGATTGTGCTGGATCGGCGGCAGACCCGGAAGGTCCTGCATACCAGAAGTTTCATATGAACGCTTGAAGACAGCATGTGATCGTCACCTCCTCCAGGCCAATGCCGCAGTCTTGTGCCGCAAGCTTGGCGGTGACCTACCATCTGCTAAATCTTCAGTCTGAGCCACGGTTTTTTTGCGAGCGATCAATCGCCGCCAGCCAGCCGCATCGGTGTCCCCTGCCCATAGGCAACGATCTGTTCAAAGCACTCGCGAAAGTATAGATTGAAATTGTCCCACTCAGCCCAGCCCAAATGCGGCGTACACAGCACATTGGGCATGGACAGTAACGGATGTTCGCCGTTGATGATGGGCTCTTGCTCGTAAACATCCACCGCCGCGTAACCCGGGCGGCCGGCACGTAAAGCGGTCAGCAACGCGTCCGGCTCAATCAGTTCCGCACGCGACGTATTGACGATCAGCGCCGTCGGCTTCATCCGGGCCAGATCGTCCAGGCCGACGATACCGCGTGTGTTCGGCCGCAAGCGGACATGCAGCGACAACACATCGGACCGTTCAAACAGCTCCGCCTTGCTGGCGGCGAACGCATATCCGGCCGCCGCCGCCTTGGCCGCCGAACTCTGCTGACCCCAGGCCAGGACCTGCATACCCAGGCCCGCCCCAGCCCGAGCAACGATCGAACCGATCGTTCCAAGTCCGAAGATACCCAGCGTGCTGCCGGCCAACCGATGCGACAGCGTGCACGGCCACGCCCCGCGCCGCATCCGGTCCGCCTCCAACGCAATGTTCCGGCGGGAAGCCAGGATCAGCGCCAGGGTCAGTTCCGCCGGAGCCGTCGGCGAGTTGCTGGTGCCGGTTGAAACCAGCACCCCATGGTCCTTGCACGCCGCATAGTCGATCGTCGTCGCCGCCCGCCCGACCAGCGCGATCAGGCGCAGGTTCGGCAGCCGCTCGATCAACGCCCGGGAGAAATTCACCCGTTCACGGATCGCCACAACCACTTCGGCGGCGTGCAGCCGGTCAACCAATTGATCCAGGTCAGCCGCCGGCTCGCGGTAGCGGACCACATCATGCCCCGCCAGCAATGCAAAGCAGGCTAGCCGATCCACCACATCCTGGTAGTCGTCCGGAATGACGATCTTCACAACGACCCCCGGCTTCCCGCCCCAGGCGTGGTCCGCTGAACCGGCCACCCGCCAGGCGCCACGGTCACGCCATGAACTCCCGCAACAGTCGGCCACAGCCAAATACCGGCGCGCGATATCCTGCCAGACGCAGCGCCGCCCACAGGCTCACCTGGTTGGTCGACACGACCGGCTTGCCGATCACCGATTCCAGCCGATCCACGATGCCCATCGTCAGCCAGGTCCCCCCGGCCAGTATCACCGCCTCCGCGTCCGGCTGATCAACTGCGAGGCCCATGTCGTAAGCCGCCTGCTCGTCCAGTCGCCCGATATCCAGATTGTCGGTGTAACCCAGCGCCCGATGCCCCAGCACAGTGAACCCGCTCGCCGCAATAAACGCGGCCGAGGTCACAGTGACCTCCTCACTCCACGGCGCGCCGATCACCAGCCGCTTCACACCCAACGCCGCCAGCGCCTGGATCAGAGCGGTCGACGCGGTCGTCGCCTTGCGCCCCGACGCGGCCTCGATCCGCTTGATCAGTTCTTGGTCGTATCCGATGCCATGACTGGAACTTGGAGCCGCTGCCGCAAATACGATCGCATCAACATCGGCATCGGCCAGCTTCTGGCTCTCAAATTCGATGTCCTCGAGGATCTTCGCGGCCGAGGACGGATCGTCCGGGCGGGACGGCAGGCGGGCCGCGTGCAGCGTCACCCCGTCAGGCAGAATGCGGGTAAGTTCAGGCTCCTGCGAGGTATTGGACGAAGGAAGCAACAGCCCGACCCGCAACCGGCTTTGGCGCGTTGGCATGACTTTTCATTTCCTCCTGTAATAAACACCAAGTTCTCCCAAACACCCGATGCTGTCAAACGCCGACGATCAAACCGGCCTTTCCATCCCGCGCCGTTCCGCTAGCATCTGCCTTGATGACGGAAACACCGGAGAACACCACGGGTGAGGACTACCCAAGGCTGAGACCGGGTGACACCGGATGGCAGCGAACCCTTTGGGCGATGGTCGCCATCCAGTTCGTCATGACAGCGGCGATCAACTTCCTCAGCCCAATCATTCCGTTGATGCTGCCTCAACTCGGGGTCGAGACAGGCCAGGGCGTGGCCATCTGGTCCGGCGTCATCACCGGCGCCACGTCCTTCGTTGCCGCTTTCGCCTCGCCGGTCTGGGGCCGGGTCGCCGACAAGCACGGGCGCAAACTATCCCTGCTGCGCTCCAGCTTCGCCATTGCGGTCTTTACCGCGCTGATGGGGCTCTCCGCTAATGTCTGGCAGTTCTTCGGCGCCCGCGCGGTGATGGGCGCGTTCGCCGGTTTCTCCTCCGCCGCCATCGCATTGGTCGCCAGCCAGGTTCCCGAACGCCGGCTAGGCTATGCGCTGGGCTGGCTTTCATCCGGCCAGCTGATCGGCTCGCTGGTCGGGCCCGTCCTCGGCGGCGTGCTGGCCGACATCACCGGCAGTTACCGCGCGCCCTTCTTCTGGTGCGCCGGCATCACCTGCGCCGGTCTTGGCCTGGTCTGGGCAATCGTCCACGAGGATTTCACCCCGACCCACTCAGCCGGCAAGCACAAGTCACTGTTCGCCGGCATCGGCCTGCTGACCGGATCAGCCAGCCTCAGCGCCCTGTTCCTGGTGTTGCTGATGGCCCAGCTCAGCGTGCGTTCTATCGCCCCGGTCGTCACCATCTTCGTGCAGGAACTGATCGGCTCCCCACCGCAGATCGCCACCCTGGCCGGCATCGCCTTCTCGATCACCGGCCTCGCCAACCTGATGGCCGCCCCGTTCCTCGGCAACCGCAGCGACATCATCGGCTACCGCAGAGTGCTGCTGATCTGCCTGCTGGGCGCCACACTGACCAGCGCCCCGCAGATCTTCGTCAACGACTACTGGACCTTCGTCGCCGAGCGCTTCGCCGTCGGCCTGTTCATCGGCGGCATCCTGCCCACCGCCAACGCCCTGATCGGCCGCAGCGTGTCACGCGAAAACCGCGGCACGATCTACGGCATGACCGCATCCGCCACCTTTCTGGGCAATTCGCTCGGTCCGCTGACCGGCGGGGGCATCGCGGCCGGCTTCGGCATCCGCTGGGTGTTCGTTGTCACCACCCTGCTGCTGGCCGCCAACCTGACTTGGGTATGGTTCGCCGTACCGGAGCTGAAGCACGACAAACTACCCGAATAACCCAACCCGGGCCTACCCATTCAACCCCGCCAGCCACCAAGGGGCGCCCTCAACCCAGGGCGCCCCAGATCCAACCGCCTCAAACCACCCGGAAATTCCCGAACTGCCACGGGCAGGACACATCGATCGTCCTCCGGGAACAACCGCCCCCGGTCCAGCAGCGGCGTCCAGTCGCTGTATGCCCCCACCATATCGCCCAGATACGGCTCCGCAACCTCCAGCACCCGCGCATGATCCAGGTGATCCGCCTCCAGAATCCCAGCCCGAGGATTTTCCATCGCCCAGACCATCCCGCCCAGCACCGCCGCCGTCACCTGCAGGCTGGTCGCATTGTTGTGCGGCGCCAGCGCCCGCGCCTGCTCGATCGACAGCCGCGATCCATACCAGTACGCGCCGCGCGCATGACCCATCAGCAGCACGCCCAGCTCGTCAACACCGGACCGGATCTCATCCATCATCAGCCGCTGCTTCGGCTGCTGCTGCCAGTTCCGCCCCGCCAGTTCATGCACCGACAGCACCGCGTCGTCGCACGGATGATACGCATAATGCACCGTCGGCCGATAACGCACCGTCCTGCCATCAGCCTCATCGCCGGCGCCATCACCGAGTAATAATCAGCGATCGAGATCGACTCGTTATGCGTGATCAGGAACCCATGCAGCGGCCCCGCCATCGGCGTCCAGGTCCGCACCCGCGTCGAAGCGCCCGGCCGCATCAGATAGATCGCCGCATCGCCGCCGAAATCATGACGACGCCCATCCGCCGGCAGCGTCTTCTCATGCGTGCCCCAACCCAGCTCCGCCGGCTGGCACCCCTCGCCCACGAAACCGTCGATCGACCAGGTGTTGACGAACTCGCCCGGCTGCTTGGCATAAGTCGCCGTCTGCGTATCCCGCTCGGCGATATGGATCACCTTCACGCCCAGACCCCTGAGCCAGCGCCGCCCAACCCTGCACGGTCCGCCGGCACCGCCGTATCCACACCCGTATCACGCGCGATATTCAACAGCGCCTGCTTGACGAAATGCGACACCAGCCCCGGATTGGCGCCATGCGTCAGCACCGCCGTCGGCCCGCTTGCCGCCGGCCAGCGCCAGCGCGCTTTCCCGCAGCGCATAGTTCGACCGTTGCGACGGCGTCAGCGACGGGTCGGTGTAGCCGCCGGCCCACGGCTCGATGCAGGTGTCCAGATACAGCACACCAGCGCTGCCTGGCAGAACGCGATCAGCGCCACCGACGACACATCGACGCTCAGGTTCAGCAGGAAATCCCCGGCCCGCAGCAGCGGCGCCAGCACATCCCGGTAATTGTCCCGGGTCAGCGGCTGCACCGCTGAAGCCCACGCCATACTCGGCCGCCACGTCCTGGCCACGCTCATCACCCGAAACGATCGAGATGCGGTCCGCGCGGCATATCGATATGGCGCAGGATCAGCGGCAGCACGCCCTGACCGATGCTGCCGAAACCCAAGCATGACCAGACGGCCGCCGAAAGCCAACATGTTTCATCGATCGGTTTCCTTTCAGACGGAACGATCAGGCGGCGATACGAAGCGGTTCGGCTGCCGGAGCCTCGTCCTCCACCTCGACAATCCGGGCGCGGTCGAAGCCGTTGAACGCAGTGCGCAGGCACGCACCATAGGCCCCAGCTGGCCGATCTCGATCCAGTCGCCTTCCGCAACGTCGGCCGGCAGCAGGAACGGGCCCCGCATCACATCGGCACTGTCACAGGTCGGGCCGAACAGCGAGAACGCGATCGTTTCGCCGCTGCGGTCGCGCCGTCCGGACGCATCAGCCGCACCGGATACCGGAATCCCAACGCCCCGGCGTCCGCCAGGCTGCCATACACGCCGTCATTGACATACAAGCGCCATGGCATCGCGCGCCGAGCCTGCACCTGCACCACCACCGACGTCCCCGCCGCGACCAAGGCCCGCCCCGGCTCCGCCCACAGCCGTGCGCCCGGCAGGCCCAAGCCGCTCGAAACCCGCCTCGATCTCGGCAAAGAACGCACCCATCGGCGGCGGCTCCTGATCCGGATACGCCACGGGAAATCCGCCGCCGACATCGACGACGTCGATCTTCACCCCCGCCGCGCGCGATCACCCGCCCGGTCAGCGCCAGCGCCTCGCGCCAGGCCAGCGGATCCAGGCACTGCGAACCGACATGGAAGCTGACCCCCAGCGTCGCCGCGCACGCCGCGCGCCACACGCAGCAGCTCGACCGCGTCGTCCGAACTCCGCGCCGAACTTGCCGGACAGATCCAGCTTCGCCCCGCCCTTCGGCAGCGCGATGCGCACGACCAGGCCCAGCGCGCCCGGCACGCCGGTCGCCGCGACCTCATGCCGGATCTTCGCCAGCTCCGTCGGCGCGAATCCAACACGAAATCACGCACCCCATGCTGCTCCCACGCCTCGCGGATCGCGCCGCGCGCCTTGATCGGGTGCATGAAGTGGATCGCCGCATCCGGGAACATGTGCGCGCACCAGCGCGGACCTCCGGCAACGACGCGCAGTCGAAATGCCGCACGCCGCCGTCCCACAGCGCGCGCAGCACCGCCGGGATCGGGATTGCACTTCACGGCGTACAGCACATCGCCGGGAAACGCCTGCGACGAAGTCGCGCGCGGTGCGCGGCCACGACCGCGGGCCGCAGGCAATGCACCGGCTCCTCCGGACGATCGGCGGCCACCACCTCATCCACCGTCGGACGGCGGACAGGATAGGCAACGAACTGCCGGCGCAGCGGTGAAACAGCGGAGCGGGGACGAGCAACAACAGACATCGCGGTAATCCTCGCGAACAAATGGACGCGCGAACGCGCCCCATTGGACTAGGCACACGCGCGAAAACACGCGGTGCCAGACGGGGACTTCAGCCGAAACCGCGCGCGAGAACGCCGCGGCTCCGGGTCAGACGATGCTGGTGGTACTTCGCATCGCGGCGGTGCGGTCGGACATAGGCGTGTTCCTAAACGACCCCGGCCCACGGTTGGCCGGGTCTATCGAAAAGGACGCGTTTACGTCGTTGCTGTGCCCTTGGGGATTTTACCCTACCCAGGCTCGCGGCACGTGCGGATGCGTCACCGCTTCCAAGATCAGAAGCGAGGAGCGCGATATAGGGCCCGCATCACCAGACTGGTATGCGTTTTTAGGGGGCGGCTACGCCCTCAGCGCATGGCGGACGCGCCGAGCAGCGCCAGATACTCCCAGACCATTGTCGCGGCGGCCAGAGCGGTGATCTCTGCGACATCGAAGGCGGGCGAAACCTCCACAATATCCATTCCAACGAAACGGATTTTTCCCAGCCGCCGCAAAATCGCCTGCGCCTGCCACGACGCCAACCCGCCGATCTCCGGCGTGCCGGTCCCGGGCGCGAACGCCGGGTCAAGCGCATCGATGTCAAAGCTCAGATAGGCAAATCCGTCACCCACGACATCAACGATCCGCGCCGCCACCGCGTCCGGCGAGGACGCATGCACCTCCTGCGCCGACACCACCGTCACACCCTGTTCAAGCGTCCAGTCCATGACGTCTTTCTGCACGGGCGACCGGATGCCGATCTGGATCATCCGTTTCGGATCGACCAATCCCTCGTTGATCGCATGATAAAATGGCGAGCCATGCGCAAAGGCCTGGCCAAAATTGTCCGGCCACGTATCCACATGCGCATCGAAATGCACCAGCCCCACCGGATGCCCCAGCCGCTGGGTCAATGACCGCAGCAGCGGCAGGGTGATCCCGTGCTCCCCACCCAGCGCGATCAAGTGCCCAACCGTCTCCGCCTGCGCCTGAATCGCCGCCAGGCTGCCCTGGATATCTCCCAGCGCGAGGTCGAAATCCCCCACGTCCGACAGGTTCATCGCGGCGGGTTCAACCCAGTGCTCCGGATGATCGCCATCGGTCAGCATCCGGCTCGCGCGCCTGATCGCGGCCGGACCATCCCGGGTGCCCGCGCGGTTGGTGGTGCCGATATCCATCGCCACGCCGGCAATCACATAGTCAGCGTCCCGGTCGGTCCGGGGCACCCCAAGAAAGCTCGGCGGAACAGCGTAGGTCGGAATACCGGCCATCGGGATCAAAACTTCCTTGCCTGCTCGGGCGTAAAATCCGGCCCAGCGCCTACCATGCAAACACCACCTACCACGCACCGGCGTCGCCGCGACAATCTGGTCCGCTCCCGTTTTGGAACTTGCGATCAACAAGCCGCGCGCACTATCTTTTTCGCTACCTCCGACGGAAGGAACCGGCCCATCGATCAGGTGCACCTCCACCGCTTCATTTCGGCCATGCCAAAAGCCGAACTGCACCTTCATATCGAGGGTACGTTGGAACCCGCGATGATGATGTCCCTTGCCCAGCGAAACGGCATCACGCTGCCCTACGCGAATGTGGAAGCCGTCCGTCACGCCTATCGTTTCGGTTCACTCCAGGACTTCCTCGATCTTTACTACACTGGCATGTCCGTCCTGCGCACGCGCGAGGACTTCTTCGATCTCGCTTACGCCTATCTCGAAAAAGTCGCCTCACAGAACGTGACCCACGCCGAAATCTTCTTCGATCCACAGGGCCACACCGACCGAGGCATCGCCTTCGGCACCGTCCTGTCCGGCCTGACCGACGCCCTCGACAAAGGCCGCCGCGATTTCGGCATCACCGCCAAGCTGATCATGTGTTTCCTGCGCCACTTGCCCGAGGAACAGGCCTTCGACACCCTGGCCCAGGCCTGCCGCTGCAAGGACCATATCTTCGCCGTCGGACTCGATTCGTCGGAGAAAGGACATCCGCCCTCCAAGTTCGCCCGCGTCTATGCCGAGGCTCGGAAGCAAGGCTTCGTCCCGGTCGCCCATGCCGGCGAAGAAGGCCCATCCGCCTATGTCGCCGAGGCGATCGACATCCTTCAGGTCCAGCGCATCGATCACGGCAACCGCGCCTTGGAAGATCCCGCCCTCGTTGCCCGCATTGCCCGCCAACAGATCCCACTGACGGTGTGCCCGCTGTCGAACCAGGCGCTGCAAACTTGCCCGGACCTGACCCAGCATCCCTTGAAACGGATGCTCGCGGCCGGCCTGCTGGCAACCGTCAACTCCGACGACCCTTCCTATTTCGGCGGCTACGTCAACGAGAACTACATCGCGATCCAACAAGCCCTGGCATTGACCCGGCAGGACATCGCGACACTCGCCCAGAATTCGTTCAAGGCCTCCTTCCTGTCGCATCGGGAAAAGGCCACCGCGCTGGAAAACTTCGCCGCCTTCCAGGCCAAGTGGTAGGCAAGCAACGCCCGACTGGCGCGGACCCCTGCAACCTCACACTTCATCAATCGGTGGCGGCCAGGGACGTGTGGTGCGGTGGGATTCACACGGGCGACAGGACTGTTGCTAAGTCGGAATGGAGCGGCCGGCGCAGCACCCTTATCCCGGTAAAATAAACCAGCAGCACACAGCAAGCGCGGCTGGTTGCCACGCCGGTCAGAAGCAGCCAACCTGACAGCGTCACCAGCCGGCCTGGTGCCCTTTTGCCCTCCATGACGGCTGCTCCACCGGACGATCCAAGGACATAGAAACCATGAACCAGACCTTCACCGTAGGCGATCTGACCATTCATCGCGTGATTGAATCAGAAGGACCGCTGTTCGATCCGTTGGTGTTCTTTCCGACCCTGACGCAGGAGATGCTGGACGAGAACCAGTCCTGGCTAAAGCCGGCTTATATCGATCCGGCGTCTGGCCATTTGATGCTGTGCATCCAGTCCTACATCGTGCGCACACCGCATCATACGATCCTGATAGATAGCTGCATCGGCAATCATAAACCACGTCCCGACTTTCCCTTCTGGGACCAGATGACGTCCGACCGTTACGAAAAAGGGCTGGAAGCTGCCGGTGTCGG
>CAWBPF010000037.1:0-105049 GCA_963790515.1 uncultured Alphaproteobacteria bacterium
CGAATCAACCTGACCCGGGAGCGCGACGTCATCGCCGGTTATCATTTCGAAGCGGTAGAGGAATCGCCGGGCATCACCCGGCTTCATCAAGACCCGGCGCTGGTAAACAGCGCCGTCGCGTATCTGGGGCACAAGCCGGTTCTTATCCGCACCCGTCTCTGGTAGAGCTTTCACGCAGCACGCGTCATCGACGCGGACCTGCATGCGGTGGCGCAAGAAAGATTTTATTTCGATATGAATGGCTGGCGCACTTTGAAGTTCTGCTTCTATTTGATGCCGACCGACGAAGATGCCGGTGCGCATCGTTGCATACCGGGCAGCCAGAGGCGGCGCCCGATCAAGCAACAATTGACCCTGACAGTGGGCAGGCGGACGGAAGAACTGGAGCAGGTGCACCGCAAGGACGGGTTTCTGACGATTACCGGCGACGCCGCCACGGGTTTTGCCGAGGATCCGTTTGTGTTTCACACGGGATCGTTGTATTACACCAATCCTCGGCTTATCCTTGAGTTGGATTACGGGCCGACACATGTCAGCCCGAGCTATCGGTATGGGCGGCTCAGGTGAGTTCCCGGTCGACGGTTTAGAGTAAAATCAGATTTTCCGAAAGAAGGCATGCGTAAAGGCACCAGAATAGATGTAACACATTTGCTCCGGCTTGCCCGACAGAAATTCGTCGCAGGCTTTTTTCACCCCGGGCAAATAGTTCCAGCCATCCGGGTTGATGATCGGATCGCAATAATCATCTATCAGACAGATCGCGCCTGGTGACAGTCGCGGGTATACGTATTTTAAGCTGACCATTATTGATTCATACAAGTCCCCGTCCAAATACGCAAAGCATATCCGCTCGGGCAATCCATCCGGAAGTGTGTCGCTAAACCAACCCTTGTGTATAATAGGCGTCTCGACGTTGTACTTTGCAAAATTTTCCGTAAGCACGTCCTTGGCCGTCGCCAAATCGCCTTTTTTATAGGACGTGCCGTCTTCGCTTCTTATTGAGGGAAGTCCCTCGAAACTATCATATACATGCAACCTCTTAGAGGAATTGAAGCTGTTCATTATCTTCGTAATAAGAACCGATGACAGGCCTTCATTGCACCCAACTTCGACCAAATCCCCATCCACATTATATGCTATGACCTGGGACACCAGGTGATACATATTCATTCGTTGCTCCACGTTGGTGGAGATCCCTGATCGTGCAGGTGCGAACCGAAGTCCAGTCAAACGATAAATTATCCTATCCACGATTCCAGCTGTATTAGAGTTGACGCCAAATCGCCTAGTAAGAATATTTAGTGCCCTATCTATGTTGGAGGTACGTTTGATCTCCCAGTCAAAATACTTTGTGATAAAGAAATTGTCCATTTTTGACCTCGATCTCGTGATGTGAACCGATAAACGATTGTAGTCAGAGCTTGACAAGCTGCCTAGCTAGAGGCATCTGTTGCACGCTGCAAGACTGGATGCGAAAGGGCTGGTTATCGGAACAGCAACAACAGGCACCTCAGCTCCGTCACGCGAGCGAAGCTTGCGTGCTTCGGTCTTCAAGTGTCAGCACTACTGAGGTGTGAGGTGGTCCCCGAATCCTGGACAGGTAGCTGAGAGAGTATCATGCCCCTAAAGCCGCCTGAAGGCCAGGGGTTACAGATGGCAAATGTTCGCAAAAAGCACGCGGTTGATTTCAAGGCCAAGGTGGCACTCGCAGCGGTTCGCGAGGCTAGCACGGTGGTGGAGCTGTCGAGCCGGCATGGCGTTCACCCCAGCCAATCCACGCCTGGAAGAAGACGGTCATCGACGGCATCGGCTCGCTGTTTGCCAAAAGCAAAGGCGGAGCCTCCGAAGTCGCCATGGCCGACGATGCGCAGCTGGCCAAGCTGTATGAGAAGATCGGCGAACTCACGGTAGAGCGGGATTTTTTTCGCAAAAGATCTGGTCCATGAACCAGATTGCGCGGCTGTCGCTGGTCGATCGCGCCGACGCTGAGCTGTCGATCGTGGTGCAGTGCCGCCTGCTGAAAGTGGCCGGTTCGTCGCTGTACTGGCGTGCGGTGGCGGTAAGCGAAGACGATCTGCGACTGATGCGGCAGATCGACGAGTTGTATTTGGCGAGACCATTCTATGATGCTCGCCGCATGGTGGCGGTGCTACGCCGGGATGGTTGGACGGTCAACCGCAAGCGGGTGCGACGTTTGATGCGCGTGATGCGGATCGAGGCGATCTACCAGAAGCCGAACACCAGCCGCCGTCACCCGGATCATGTTGTTTATCCTTATCTTTTGCGCGGTCTGGCGATGGACCGGTCGAACCAGGTGTGGTGCGCCGATATCACGTATGTGCTATTGGCGAACGGGTTCGCGTACCTGGTCGCGGTGATGGACTGGTTCAGCCGCCGGGTTCTCGCCTGGCGTTTGTCGACTGGCATGGACACTGGGTTCTGTGTCGAGGCCTTGCAGGAGGCGCTGGATCGACACGGTTCGCCCGAAATTTTTCAATTCCGATCAGGGCGCGCAGTTCACCAGCACCGCGTTCACCGGCGTGCTGGCGGCAAGCGGTGTCCGCATCAGCATGGATGGCAAAGGTCGTTACCTCGACAACATCTTCATCGAGCGGCTGTGGCGCAGCCTGAAGTACGAGGACATCTACATCAAGGCCTACGCTTCGGTCCCGGAGGCGCGCCGTGGCATCGGAGGCTGGCTGGACTTTTACAATGACGAGCGGTTGCATCAGGCCCTGGGTTATCGGACCCCGTGCGAAGTGTTCCAGGCATCGCCGGTAACCCGTGGATATGCGGACAACGCCAACGCGCTAACCACATGCCCACAGGCACATCATCAACCGCACGAAAGGGATTCAAGTGATTTAGAAAAGGCCGTATAGGTTTGTCGCCCCTTTGCACGGGTCGGGGGATTTGGAACAGGCGGGAGTTTCTCTTAACTCACCCCGAATTCCTGTCCAGGGAATGGGGACCACCTCATTGCGTGCATTTGCGTCATGAGCCTAACCCGGACCGCCGCATGGTATCGGGAAAAGGTCAAACGCCAACTGCGCCCGGAAATCCGGCGGCCCGAACCGAAGAACAAGGATGGGTTTGCCTGATACCGTATTGTATGATCGGCTGTAGCCACATCACGGCCGGCAAAGCTTCTACACGAAATCCGACCGAGTAATTCCATCACGTGCCAAGGGCGATCAACTGAAAGAGAGAGACGCGCATGGATCAGATTTATCGAAATGGCGTGTATGAGCAATCCAACCCGACTTGGCATGAAGAGGACGCTCCCTGGAAAGCGAGGCATATTCAAAATATCTTGATCGACAACAAAGTGTCGTTTGACACTCTCTGTGAAGTGGGTTGCGGGACTGGCCGAATACTTGCCGATTTATCAAGGACATTTCCACAGGCCGCGTTGGCCGGCTACGAGATTTCGCCTCAGGCATTTGAGCGAGCCATTCAGATGAAAGCCTCGCAGATATCCTTTTACCTGCAAGATCCGTTCGAAGAGCCTCAGCCGCGCTTCGATGTTGTGCTGGCGATCGACGTGATTGAACATGTGCAAGACTATATAGGATTTATAACGAAGCTGAAGGATATCGCCCGGTTTAAGATCTTTCACATACCTTTGGATTTGTCCGTGCAATCGTTAATGAGAATGTGGCCGATCCTCGGGCTGCGGCAAAACGTCGGGCACATCCATTATTTCACGAAAGACCTGGCTTTGGCAGCGCTTGCGGATTGTGGCTACAAGATTTTAGACTGGCGCTACACCGCCAGTCGGCTGGAACTTCCTAATCAGGCTCGTTCGAGCCGGCTGGTCGCCACTCCACGTCGATGGCTGCATAAAATCAACGCGGATCTGACCGTGCGGGTGCTTGGCGGTTACTCGCTTCTCGTGCTTGCGGAGTAGCCGCTCTGTCTCTGGCGATGGGAAGCGTGAACGTGCATTGTCCACGCCCCAGCCGCCGGCTCTCAATGGTCAACGATACGATCCTGCTAAGCAGCGATCAGCGTTGCGATCCATGCAGCGGTCATGCTGCCAAGATGCGACGTCGATCCAAAGGCGTTGACGCTCGTCCGCCGCGTCCCCTCATCATCGTCAAGCAGGCGCCGGATGGTTTCGCTGAACACGGCCTCGTCACGGCCATTACACGCCATACCTGCACCCCGGGCGAGGATCTCGTTTGCCATCAGCGCCGTCTCGCCAAACAAAACCTGGAGATCGCTTCATAAGGCTTCCCCGGCCACCAGTCTGAATGGCTCTGGATATTGGCTAGACATCAACAAAGCACGGGCCGAGGCGATCAGGCCGCCGATCTCGGCTTCGGACCGTCGGCCGGCGAAGACAACCTCCGGATGATCGCGTCGCAACGCCTCCAAGATCGGACCGTCACCGATGATCCGCAGTTGCACGCTGGATCGGTGCGAGGGCTTCGCCGCCAGGTCGAGGCCCTTCTCCGGATGCAATCGGCCGATGAAGACGAGTTCCCGGTTGTGTTCGGCGGTAATCCGCTGCCGGGTGAAGGCACGAATGGGATTGCGGATAATCCGGATCGCGTCACCCGGGATGCCGCCGCGCATCAGCCCGAGCCGCATGCCGTCGTGGATGGCCAGCACAAGCGGGGGTGTCCGACGCAGGTCGAACGTCATCTGACGCACGGCTTGCCGCGCCACGCGCTAGCTAGGGCTTGTGGCCATGCGAGCGACGGTCACATGACGAACGGATGCAGGCCAGGCTCAATGGGCGCAACTGGCAGACCTGACCGCTGCCATAGAAAACATACGCGCCGAGCGGGCACGTCAGGAAAAAATCACGCGCTGAGACGACCAATCGATCCGCTAACGGCCGGAGTACCCTGAAAAGCAACGGCGACAAAATTATGGCCCAGGCATGCACATGATATACGGTGCCAGGATCGTCATGTTGGCGGAACAAACTCCCAACCGTCGCAGTCGTTGTTGGACCGTACAGATCACGCAAGAACGCCTCGGCGATATCTGCGTCCAGCAGGAGCGCCTGGCCCATGGCGACGATGTCGACCGCGAGACGCTCCCAGTTCCGAATTGTTACTATCGTCCCCAACGATGAACGTGACCGGAATGTCCCGAGCCCGCAATCCGCGTATCGAAGCCAAGGCAAGACCGATCGCGCCCCCGCGCGCCACGCAGACGTCGTTCAATACCACGACGCGGTCAATCGGCCTTGCAACCGGGCCTCCCTCCAGCGAAGGCCAGACAGGGCCAGGCGACGCATTCATCTTTGCGGCTTTACCTCACAACCGGAGAATACGCTCGGGCATCATTTGGCCAGCCGCCAGATCACGCAGGGCCAGGATATTGCCCCGCAACCTTCCGAAGCGATCTATGTATGGCTCAGGCCAAAGACAGCGGGCTACGTTCATCGCGACGTTGCGCGCCATGTGTTTGAGCGCCCAACTGAGCGGATACCCTTGCCGCTTGAAGGACAGATAAAGCGGATTGGCGATCTGGGAGTAACCAAGCTTTACCCCGGAGTTACGGCCGAACTTCACGCCGAGATGGACGCCGCGGGCGGAAGGCACCTTTACGACGGTGCCAAAAGCGGCGAGACGGCGTGAGAGATCAACATCCTCCTGCCATCCATAGAGCGGCAGGCGTTCATCGAACATAAGGCCGTTGGCACGCATCAGGCCGGCGCGAACCGCCATATTGCATCCATAGCCATTGAAGACGGAGGCGACCTCGGACCCGAAGGTTTCAGCTCGTTCGAGCACCGACTGGGCGTCACGGACCGACAGCCCCGGTCCGATTATGCCATCGGCAACCACGTGGCCCGTCGCAACGGCAATCCTTTCATCACGCAGCATATGGCTTTCGATCTCGCGCAGATAGTCGGCATCCGGAATGAAGTCATCGTCGAAGAAAACGACGATGTCGGCGTCGGTTGCCGCCGCCAGAATCGCGTTGCGCTGCCGCGGCAGTCCAGGATCGCAAAGCAGAATTTCTGCTCCGCGACATACCTCGGCCACCCTCTCGACGTCGCCCGATTGCGTCCCGCAGACGATCACCCGATCAGGTTTCCGGGTTTGCCGGGCGAGTTCGGACAGAACATCGCAGAGGATTGTAGCGCGTCCGATGGTTGGAATGCCGACCACGAGCTTGGAATTCATTCGGTTCAGCCCCGGAGCCAATATATGTCCTTAGATTTCCTTACCGTGCCCGGCTCTGGATGACAATCAGTAAAGCGGGTTCTAAAAGTTGACGAGGCGTTGCTACAATGAAAAGCTGACCTGAAGCAGGTAAAGGCTCCGGCGATAGGCGTTTCCAACGAAGGCCGTGCCGCCAGAGCTGGCATCACTCTGGTTCAAGTCGTAACTTGCTTTCAAGTGAATATTACGGCTCAGCAGCCAGCTTATATTCGCACCGCCACTCTTGATAGTTTGCGAACCGCCGCGCTGCTGATACTCGGCCGATTGAACGGAAGCATAGCCCTGCAGTAGGATATTCCGTCTATATTCATGATCGACAACAAGCTTCGCGGCTGTGTAGGTATAGCCGATGGTGGTGTCATTGGCGGCATCCTCGATGGCTCGTGCGACGGACGCCGTAACAGTTGTCAACTCCGTTGGGGTCCAAATCAATTCGCCGTCGCCGACCGGCGTACCCTGGCCGACGAAAACCGGACTGGAATATTGTCGTTGCTCAAATCCTACCTCGCCGCGATAGCGAAATACTCCATTAGCGGTGTATTCAAATCCGACCAGAACGGACATACCCGAGTTATCGCGAGAGGGTTGCGCCGGCTGAGGATTGGAATATCGGGTGCTGTAGCCTGTAAAGACCAGAATGGCGTTACGCTGCGGGGAAAGTTCATATCGAAGCGCGACATTGCCTTGAACAAGAACACGATCGAGATTTTGCTGCGAGCTTGGGACACCGGCGACGACACCTTGGTCGAAGGTGTAATTGGTGATCTGAAGGCCAGGAAGCACAGAAACGCGTCCGAAATCACGTTTGTAAGAGGTTCGAACATCATCAACGTGGAACGTTTCCGGGACCTGGAAATTCAGGCTTCCGAGGTCTGCCGCGGTCTGCTGCAGGTTGAAGTGGGAATACGCAAACTGAAGCTGATCGCGACCAAAGTCATGCGTTCCGCCTAGCGCGGCGACCCAGCTAGTCTGATTTTGGCTTGGCAACGTGGGAACTGTCAATTCGTTCACATTGACGTAGACGAACAGGCCGTTGCGGGACCAGTTTGTGCGGCCTTGCAAAGTCAGCGCGGTGTCGATTTGCATCCCGCCTCGACCATTCGGTAATCCAGTCAGATTGCTGTTATAGTCCACGCTCTCGCTTAAGGTTGGCTTTAGCATCAGGTCGCCCAGTTGCACGTTCAGTGGCGCATACTCGTCGCGGGCGCGTGACTGTACAGTCACCCCAAGGCCGGTGCCGTAGCCGGGTACCCCCTGCGGAAAATATTGATTGATTATCTGGCCGTCTGCCTGATGTCCGCATACCAATGCAATCACGCCGACGGCCATTTTCGCGAAACGTAACGCCAGCTTCATCCAGATTTCTTCATATTGGCCGCCGTTACTACTATTTGAGCGTTGAACTCTGTGTTAGAAGCACGCTGGCCGGGATGATCACTAAAAGCTTCGTTCGAAGATTGTGATCACGTCACCCGGTCGGATCAGGGATTGCCGGTCTACCTTGCCTTCGACGACCTGATCACCGGTTGATCGAACAACGGATGCGTAGTTCTGGATACCTCGATAGGTAAAGCCTCCCGCGACACTAACGGCCGAGAGCAGCGTCATGCCGGGTTGAAACGGATACTCGCCAGGTTTAGTTACTTCTCCAAGTATAAATATGGGACGATACTTTGTGACTTCCGCCGATACGCTGGGATCACTAAGGAGCTTTTTTTCACGCAGTTCGCTCTCGATCTTCGCAGCCAGTTCACCGGTCGTCAATCCGGACGCATGGACGACACCGATGAGCGGCATCGAGACCTCCCCGCCATCGTCGACGTTGAAGTCACCGGTCAGTTGCTCCTGCCCGAACGTAATTATTCTCAGCTTGTCACCGCTTCCCAGGCGATATCGGTCCGCGACGCCGGCCGGGGTTTGCAAGGGCGCGAGGTCGGACCCCGGCGCACAGGCCGTGAACGAGGTGCTTGTAAACGCAAGCATAAAGGCGAGAAACCAGGCGCGCCTACCCACAATCAATTTGCACATCATTCACCAAATCATTCTGCGGTCAGGACGCATGTAACATCTATATATTTGCGCTGAGAATAGGTGTTCAACCATTTTAGGACGTTTGTACGGGGCTATCACCAACTTGTTTGCGTTTGCCCGACGAAGCAGCAACGCAGTCCGGTTGGCTCGGTGTCAGCCACACGCCGCTGTCAGTCAGCCGCACACGCCGCATGGCCAGTCGCCAGCCGAGCGGCCCTGGTGAGACCCGCACGGCAACGCGGCGGCCGCGGGTCAAAATGCCGCGAGAAGCCTTTCTGGATGCCGTAGCTGCGTCTCTCACAACAGGTCGTGAATTCGATTTTTTTCCCCGCAATGCAGCATGACTTCTTTTACCGAAGGCCTTACACAGGGGTTGCATTCGTTACGTGCGCTCGCAACGCACGACCGCCTCGTGGGGTTAGCCATTCTATAATGTCTCATCGGTAATAACGGTTGTCTATACGCGAGCACCGTTTTCCCGTGCGAGCTTCCGATCGGCCATCCACTCAATTCCTTATCGTGTAGCAGCACATGAACAAAAGCCAGAACATCCCGGTCAAAAGCGACGAATTTTCCAGCTATACGATGCCTTTCGTCGGCGCCCCGTCCGGCCTGACATCCGACGGAGATGTACCTGCAAGCAGTGCCTTCCTCATCGTATGGCGACGGAAACTATTGGTCTTGGCCATATCAGGAATTATGATAGCGCTCAGTGCGTTCTTGGTGTTTCAACTGCCGCCTTACTATAAGTCGACGGCGACGTTGTTGATCGAACTCGCAGCGCTCGCAGCCCTTGGCGCAATTCGCCTCCGGCGAGACCCCGCAAGTCGACATGGTGGCGATTAAAACACAGGTTTCTATCATCCAGTCCACCAACATTGCCGAACGGGTGGTCGGAAAACTCGATTTGGCCAATGCTCAAAATCTGGTGGACGTGTTGACCAAGCCATCGTTCATCCAGCATTGGCTCGGATACGTCAGCGACTGGTTCCGATATGTAAGCGAATACATTTTCGGCAAGCCGCCCCCGCCAATACCCCTGACACCGGAAGATCGCGTTAAGACCATCGCTTCCATCCTGCTGGGAAAAATGACGGCTTCGAATGACGGGAAATCGTATCTGATCGAGATCGCCGCGCAATCAGAGAATGGTGCGCTCAGTGCGAAAATCGCCAATGCCTTTGCTGACTCCTATTTGAATTTCAACCGCAGGCTGAAAATCGACTCGATTAAGGAAGCGAACACCAGGTTCTTCGACCAACTGCCGCCCTTGGCGGAAAAAGTTCGCGACGCTGATAAAGCGGTCCAAACGTTCCGCGCAGCTCACGAACTGACGCCTGCCGCCGGCCCTGGGGCAGGGCGGAATATGACGTTAGCCGACCAGCAGCTCGCACAGGTGAACGTCCAGCTCGGTGAAGCCATAAATGATCGCACCGAGAAGGAAGCCAGGCTGAAGCAGATGACCGACGCCCTGCACGGAAAGGGGCAATTGGACGCAGTGCCGGAGATCGTCGGCTCGCAACACATTCAGGCTTTGCGGCAGCAGCAATCGACGCTGCGCAGCAATGAGGCGAGCCTCGGCGCGTCCGCGCTGCAGGCCAACCCAAACCTGATGGCCATCCGCGCCGCGGAGGGTAACGTCAATAACACAATCATGGCCGAAGTCATGAAAATCGCAGCCAGCCAAACGGCGATGGTCCGCGCGGCACGCGATCGGGAAGCCGCCCTACAGGACCGGCTGGCGGCGCTGCGTGACGTCGTTGCCACACAAAGTGTGGCCGAAATTCAGCTTCGGGATCTCGAAAACCAGGCCGATGCCGCAAGAGAGGTCTATACGAGCTATTTGCATCGGTTTCAACAGACGGCCAGTCTGGGACTCATGCAGCAGCCTGACGCGGAACTGATCTCCCAGGCGGATATACCGCTTCACCCTACCGGTCCACGCCGCATGCAGATATTGGTCTTGGCCTCCATCGTTAGCATCGTGATCGCCGTGCTATGCGCGCTGCTGGCTGAGCGGTTCCGCGGTGGCTTCTTCACGCCGATCGACCTCGAAGCCGGCACTGGACTGACAGTGATCGGCCTGATTCCGCGACTTCGGCGCAGTTCAGAGATGCTTTCGTCGAAAGCCACACGGATCCAGTTTCGCGAGGCTATAAACCAAGTCCGGGCGGCACTCGAATTCGGTGGAGAGCAATACCGGGCGCGAGTGGTCCTGGTGACCTCCGCGCTGCAGGGCGAAGGCAAGACACACTTCGCCAACTCTCTGGCCCGTAGCGTTGCCCTGCGTGGTGGGCGCGCCCTGCTCATCAATTGTGCCTCTGTCACCGGTTCCCAACAGTTACCGGACAAAAGACATAACTTGCCCGTCGTGACGGAAGCCGCCGAAACTCAATCGTCAAACAACCTGATCATCACCCCGGGTGCCGTACCGGGACTGGACGTGGGAATTTTGCGACCCAACGGGGATGATTCCTTCGCCCGGCCATCCCTTAACAGGGCCAGGGCGGAAGTACTTGCGGCGCGCGAGACCTACGATCTGATCGTGCTTGATGGCCCATCGGTTCCAGCCTGCGCCGAAGCGGAACTTTTTTGTGGCGTGATTGATGGTGTCATCATGACCGTCCGGTGGGGTCGAACCACAAAGGGAGATATCTTCTCAGCCATGCGAATTCTGCGAGTGTACGGCGTTCATCCGCTCGGGGCAGTGCTGACCAACGTCGATATCAAGCAGTTGACAAAGTCCAGTAGCAGGCACGGCGATCTGTATCGATATTACGCTGATCATTAGCTCGGGCTATGCAACCCCTTGTTCACGCCGGGCGGACGAACGCCGCGTGCGCGACGCCGTCGTCTTATCATCAGCGGCAAATCAGGTCAGCGCCAGCGCATCGCGTAACGCCGCACCGGGCGTCGCCATGTAATTGGGCGGACTGATGCGGTAATGCTCAAGCAATGCCGGCGCGATTTCTAGGGTTGAAATACGCTGTCGCCCGGTTCCCGATGCCGGGTTGCTCGGATCATAGATTAGGAGACTCCCGTCCGGATGGTGATGGGCCGTGACGGACACGCCGTCCTCGTGCGGAAAAAACCCAATACCAAGATCCTCGAAGGACATTGCCTGGTTACCGACATACCCGACATGTTCCCCCGAATAGGCGTCAAAGTTAACATAGAGCGAGAAAAAGATGCCGTCGTGCAATCCATAGCTCATCGGGGAGATTTCCTTCTCGCTTTGCACCATCATCCTTCCGTCGATTCTGAATTGATCAAGCCGTTCGCTCAGCTTGGCCGCAATCGAGGAGTCGACAATGAAACCCGTGCAAGGCACCATCGCATGCCGCTGCTGGAATTGTCCTCGATTAATGCCGAAAGCCGCAACGAATTTCTCCAAATTCCTTATGGTGTACAATCCCGTCGACGGCGGATGGTTGGTCGCACATTGACCCATGCTGGACGCGATCACCAGCGTGGTATCCTTACGATCATCAACAAAGCGACGTAGCTTGCCAATAATTTTACTGGTGATCCGCATCGACTCCAGGATTTCGGAGCCATAGAGTTCTTGCCATTTTAAGTCTATCAGATCTGGATCGCAGTCGGTCGGGAAAGCAGCCCTCCAGTATCGATGCATGGCCGCCGCGACGTGGTTAGTATACAATGTCGAAAAATCAGGAAGATCCTTGCGCAACATGCAAGTGAACACGTCGGCGGTAAGCAAAGCCTGCAGCGATCGGCGGCGAAGGCGCACCCTTGGTTCTCGCCGTTCGAACATCAACTGACTGAATATCTCGTAAGCAGTATTGGGCGAAAATCCAAGCGCAAGCGCCGATCGCAAGAACTTCAGCGCCGCGCCGCGTGGAATCGCCGCGTCAACATTTCGGGCGGACCGCCGCGTCATGTCAAGTGTAAAACTTTGGAAATCCTGAAGCACAGCAGGATGCGCAAACACGCGATCATCGAAGAAGTCTGGCAAATAAAACTTATATTGCTTCGTCGATGCCGGGATGTGGCTTGAATGAAGCGATCCAAAAATGCCAGCGGTCCGCCCCCCGGCGGTCAGTAAACGCCATATTGGTGGATACTGCTCGTCGACCTTGTCCAAAACCTGCCCGAGGCTCAGAATGCGGTGCTGACGGTCGGTTACGCCTCGATGCAAGGTTGGCCAACTGATCCAAGGGTCCAACTCTATCTCGTCTTCGCAGGTCGTGACGAATTGGTGGCTACGTTTGATTAACGCTGAAAATTCCGAATCAGGGTTATTTTTGCAATACTCATCTATCACTCGAAATGGCACTTCATTCAGTTCGAGTTGAATTATTTTACGGTCAATGGACATGCCATTCAAACTCCGTCAGTTAGAAACAATCAGTTGGTCAGGATTAGGGGGATATAAACGAGTGGGCCTGACCGCGCTTTCCGACACCTGCTATACTATTGTCATTGTTTGCGCCTGTCGAACGCGTTGTGGAAGCCGCCAATTCTACTGCGAGATCGTAATTGAAAACGACACCGTGCCGTTTGGGACGAGCGGCGTAGCGCCGGATCCATAGTGGGCGCCATTGACGCTGATGCCGTTCACGTAAAGATTACTATCTCTAGCGGCCGCTCCCCCGTTGCTGTCGTCTGCGCGCGTTACTCCGATCTGGTGCCTGCCGGCGCCGATAGTCTTTAGCATGGTAAACGGCTGCCACACCCCACTACTGCGGAGTGCGGTAACACTCTGAGGCGTTGTGACGGTTTTACCATCCATCGACAGCGTGAATTGTGCGTCTCCGCTGCGGGCGTCCTTTGCAAGATAGACTGTAATAGTGTCCGACATCGCCAAGACTGACGCGCCGGTGGAGGTGACACCGCTGAACGCTACCAATACAGGGTGGTCGGTCAGGCGGATCGTTGTCGATGAAGCGTTGGATAGGGTTTGAACGGGCGTGATGCCGATCAACGGATCGAAGACCTCAACCGTCCTGGCGGGGCCGCTCATCGACACAGTAGAGCTTATGGCGTTGCCTTCACTCCATACCGCAATATACGTCGTGCCGTCGGCTTTCTGGATCGCCAGTGATCCGGTCGGTGAGCCAGTGACGTTGTAGCTGACATTGGCTGGCGTGTATGTTGCGGCGTCGCCGGCCGGATCCGCCAGAATGGTGGTGAGATTGTGGATCGCGGTCGCGGCCGGTTTTGGTTGATTATTATGGTCGAACAATCCAGAGCCGTCATCCCCTTGCCGGGAACCGGGCGGGTACACATCCATGAGTTGATAAAGGAAAGTGTGTGCGATACCAGCCGATGCGGCATCAAAATACAGGTCGAGGCTATAACTTGCTTGTTGCGCCGGCGTTGTGCCGTTGGCGGTGCTATAGCCGGTTTCCGTATAGACGGCCGGACCAGCCGCATTCGGCGGCTGATTAGGCAGCGCAGTTACCCGGTTTACCCAAGGCAATGGCGGGCTTCCGGCTTTAGGATATGGGTGTGAGGTGTTGAAATCCGCGAGCCCCGGGGTTGTCGCCGGATTGGGGCCGACGTTAACCAAATCGTAACCGGTGAAATAGTCCACGGCGACGCCTGCAAGCGCGGCGTTCCGATGCACCATCGCGTACAAGTCTTTTTGCACCGCTATGGCGCCGTCAAGTCCTCCAACACCGTTGTAAGTTATCGGCCAGTTGTTCACTTCGTTGGGCCCCTCAACGGCAATCACGGCTCCTGGAACGGCAGTCTGGAACTGCTAAATCAAGGCGAGACTGGCTTGCAGGGTGCTCGTTGTCTGCGCATTCCCTTCAATCCCGACCAGCGTGAAATGCACGCCGCTCACGGCGATCTGCTCAAAGCTGGTCAGTGGGGCGGATCCATTCTGGCCGTTGCTGAGGCCGTCGCGGACATTCTTGATGCCGAGATATTGCAGATCCTCTATCACGTTCTGAATTTTCGCGTAACCGCCATCGGTGTATGGAATGTGCGTGCAGACGCCCATCGTCCCAAGGAATGCTGCGGCCGAAAGTGGAATTGTCATTGGCTCTCCACAAAGTCTGCCCTGCGCGAATGCTTCAAACATCGTTCAGTCGGAGGACCTGACCTCCGCAGTATCCTGCATGCTGAGCAAAACGCTGTTGCCCTGATCTACGGCCCCTACGGTGCCCGCAACAGCAATCGAACCCGCTGCCTCTGCCATGTCAAGGCGAGCCATTACAGCCATAGCGAGGTCGCCATTGATGGTGTGTCCGATGTCGGCGGAACCATTATTAGCAGTCAGCCCGGCGCAGACGGTCCCAATCATCCGTGATACTTCGCTGACTGGACGGCATGGCTTCGGCCGTGCGATATCGGGCTTGGAGCGGGAGACATGGCCTGCATCCGTCGCTCCTATGCCGTCGCTCGTTCCTGCCCGGGGCACCAATTCAACTCCAGATGGGATTTAATCTAGGTCCAAACAGAAAGATGAACTCACTGTGATGACACAAGTTCTTCAAGTCACAAACTAAATATGACTTCGTGCAATTGGTCGAATTGGGCCAGCAGGTTGCTCCCACCATTTCTGCGCGGCTTTTCGGGTGCCGTCTTAATTCGCGAGGCGTCGTGGTTGGTAAGCGGCTTCGTATTGAAAGCCGTTATTCAAATAGGTACGCTTTATTACCTAACCCACAATCTGGGCGTCGAGCGGGTTGGAATTTTTTACGCGCTACTTAGCTTTTTTGCCATCGTGATTCCGTTTGCACAATTGGGTAACTATGATCTAACTGTCCGACAGATCGCGCGGGGAGAGCACCCGCCGCTTGTCGCCGGACGCGCGATGAGAAGCACGGTAGCGAGCTTTCTTTTCCTGTTGCCTATCATGTTGATAACAAAACTATTTGTGGCGGCGCAGGTTGGCTGGACACCCTTCCTGATGATGACGGTCAGCGAGTTGTTCGTCATGCGCGTCCATACGAACGTGGTGGCAGTGGCGACAGGCTTCCGGCTGCACTACGTCTCGGCGATCAGTGATTTTGCGATGGGGCTATCACGATTTCTTGTGGTGTATATTGCTGCCGAGTTTCTGGTCGGCCTTAATGGGTTGCTTGCACTTTATGCATGTACCTCGGTGCCGGTGGCGCTGGGAGCGTACATATGGTTGCTTCGGCGTATCGGCAGACCGATCACCGGCTCATCCCGTATAACGGCGGACTTTGGTGATCACATCACCATGGTTGTTGCGTGGTTCCTGGAAATGATGGCGCGCGACGGCGACAAGCTGCTGCTGACCGAGTTTTCCAGTCCGCTGCAAACAGGCATCTACGGCACAGCGGCGCGGCTATTCACTGTGACCCTGGTTCCAATCGATATCCTCACTCAAGTCTTTCGCCCACGTCTAAGTCGAGCCTGGGCGGAAAGCAACCATGGGGGCACTCGGCTTTGGGCGATCATGGCCGGAAGCCTTTGCGGATGCGGCCTGCTTGGAGGGGCCGGATTATTCGTGGCAGCGTATGCGCTGCCGCTTGTCGCGCCAAGCTTGATCAAATCTGATTTTGCCGATGTCCGATCCGCGCTCCTGTATCTTGCGTTTGTGCCGCCGGTGTATGGACTGCAGCGGGCAAACACCATTGATGCAATTGCCCGTGGGGCGATCAAGGCTTACGCGGCCGGCACTGCCGTCGGCGTTGCATTTGGTATGGGGACCCTTGTCATCTTGGCACCTTCGTATGGGTGGCGCAGTGCTTGCCTCGGGTCGCTGACTTATTTCGCCGTCTCAGCTTTGAGCATGTGGCTGTTTTCACGGAATTTTATGGCTATCTTCCCGACAGAGACCGTCCAATCGAACCACTCCGACCGCGCACCTGACCGGTTGCTGAATGAGGAATTGGAGGCCACGAAAACATTATAACCGATCACGACATCAAGCCGGCGGTCGCGCCGTCAGGCCCGAGAGACCTTGGACACGAGCATCGTCGCATGGCCAGCTTACGACGCTTCGCGGCCGAAAATATCTACGCGAAATTTTTCCGATCGCCGCACTGGCGGATCGGTTGGCGGCGCTTAACAGGACCCGATCTATGGGATACGAAGTCGTTACGAGATACCTGCTGGCAGTTGCTGCCAGATCCGCGGACACGCTTTCTTGCCGATCCGATCGCCATCGAACATGCCGGCCGTACTGTGCTGTTTGTTGAGGACTTCAACCATGACAGGCAGAAGGGCGTAATTTCCGCGATCGAGTTCGGCGCGACCGGGCCGATCGATCCAGTTCGTTGCGTGCTGGAAGAGCCTTGGCATCTTTCTTATCCGTTCGTGCTTTCACTCAACGGCTGCGTCTGGATGATACCGGAAAGTTCAGCCAACCGAGAGGTAGCGCTGTATCGCGCTGATCCGTTTCCGGAGCGATGGGTCAAGGAAGCGATACTGCTGCGCGACATACCGGCGACCGACGCCACGGTTGTCGTGTATGAGGGCTGCTTCTGGCTGCTGGCTACGGTCGAAACCGCCAACCATGCCTCTTCGGATCTGCATCTGTTTTCGGCACCCGGTCTTTTTGGTCCATGGCGAGCCCACCAGGGCAATCCCGTATTACGCGATCCTCGTTGCGCACGATCTGCCGGTCCAATCGTCAGTCGCGACGGCCGGTTATGGCGACCGGTACAGGATTGCAGCCGGCGCTACGGCGCTGCGGTCGGATTGGCGGAAATCACTCGTCTCGACACCAGTGGGTTCGAACAGGTCGTCAGAAATGCAATCGGCCCCTGTCGAGAATGGCCGGGGCGTCGATTGCACACTTTAAGCCAGGCAGGCGGAATTCGAGTTCATTGACGGCTCTGCCAACGTATTGCGCTGGTGAGGTGGTGCAACAGCACGGACTTATCTCAACCCCACAATGCCCGATCTCACTTGGAGAACGGAGTGGTACACCTCCATCGTTTCGCGCGCCATCCGTTCACAGGACAACCATGACAGATTGGCCTGTGCGGCCTGGCGCCAACGGGCAAGCTCCTGCGGATCACCGAGTAGATGCCGAAGCGCGCAGGCTAACTTGTCCGGATCGTGGGGCGGGATCAAAAGGCCGGCTTGACCGTGTCCGAGCAGCTCAGGGACACCGCCCACGGCAGTCGCGACGATGGCGCAGCCCGCCTCACGAGCTTCTGCTATCGAGAGCGGGAACAATTTTGTGTGCGACGCAAGTACGAACACCGTCGCGTGACGCAAGATGGAGCGTGGCTTCTCGACGAGACCCAGGAAGTTAATGCGATCTCCCCCTGTCACTGATGCCTTTTGACGCTCAAACAACGCGCGTTCCGGCCCCCAGCCAAGCACGGAAAGAGAAGCTCGGGGGAATTCCTCTGCGATTTGTCCGAAAGCTTGAATAAGATCACCAATGCCTTTGCGACGATACAACCCGGCCATCGTGACGATCAGGGGAGCGGACCGGGGCGCCGACGGGGTGGCCTCGTCATGTCGCGCCTCGCTCATCCGGCGGGGCGAATGGAGGATGCCGTGCGGGACCACTGAAAGTTTGTGTTCGGGAAAGCCACGTTTCCTGAATGTTTGCTTACCGTTCTCGGAAAGAACGATGACGCGATCGCCGAAGCGCATCAGATTCGAGGCCGACCGCCACTCATTGTGGACCGTGGTGATCAATCCGAAATGTCCGAAGGCGGCGACACATCGACCCAAGGCCATCAGCACCGCACCTGTCATCATGTGGGCATGCACGATATCCGGCTGTAAACCTTTGAGGATATGGGCGAGTCGGGGCAGGTCCTTCAGCAGTTCGAATGGGCGACCAGGATATTGACACACCTCGTGGTGGTGTACGGCATGCTGCTGGAGTAAATCGGTATAGCCACCACCCGAGCTGATGTACGAGACCTGATGTCCAAGCATCGATTGAAGGCATGCAAGATCAACGGCGGAATTAACGATGCCATTACCCGTGGTGACCGCTTCATTTACAAGATGAACAATGTTCATTAAATCCGCTCGATAAAAAGATAGTGTATGTTCGGGTGCTCCGTATGTCGAGGCTGGGCAGGTCTGATTGTATAGACGTTATAGCTGTGAACAATGTCGCGCAACAGTTGCAAATGCGCGAGACGGGTGTACTGTTCCCCGAGCCGAGGGCGTCATTCCGATAGAAGACATCTAACGGAAGGAGCGGCTAACTTTGTCCAGCAGCCATTGATCTGGTAGTCAGATTAAGTCAATGTCCAGAGGCATGCGGCGGGATAGGTCCACTACTCACTCAAGACAATTTATCGGGCTTCGCCGGGCGCGAGTTGGTCCGAAAACATCGAGGTGCGTTGTTGACGACAGAGCCAGAGGCGACTGAGCCATGACGACTAAGCCGGACATTACCATTGGTATTCTGCTGAGCTGCTACACGTTCGAATCGTTCTTTAAAGGTGTGCTCCAGCTGGACCGAGATCAGTATCTGCAGAGTTACCGCAATGACTGGTCCTGGTACTGATTCCAAAGGCCTGCTTGCAAACGGTGTACGCCCAATACTTTACATCCCGTCGCTCGAGCAAGAAGGATGTTTTAACACCGACGTGGGGATAAGCGTGCGCTTTCTTCCGCTTGCAAAGTGGTTCCGTCCGCTCGCCCCGTTGGGGCGGGCCATGAGGGTAACGCGTTGGTCCTGGTATCTTCAAGAACGCCTCAACGCCGCGGCCATGCTTCATGCGCTCGACAACGCGATCAAGGAGGACGGAGCCGCGTTGTTGTATGTGCAAGAATATTGGACTGGACGATTCGATCACTTGGTCGCTAGGGTAAACGTGCCCTTGGTCGCGGCCGATCACGGCGGTGTCGCCCGAGGCGTGGTGAAGTGGTTTAAACGTCGCGCATTCGCAAGGGCGTCGACGCTCTACTGTCAGACGCAGGATGAATGCGAGCAGGTAAAATCCTTCGGCGGTCGTCCTACATTGCAGCCAAATGGCTGCGATACCGCATTTTTTTGCCCTCCGCCGACGGGCGCTACGCGGCAAAAGACAATTCTTACGGTGGCGCAACTCACTAATAAGCAGAAGCGAACGTCTGACCTGATATGTGCGTTGAGTTTCCTTCCAAGCGAGTGGACCTTGGACATCGTCGGTACAGGCCCGGATTATGGTTACCTGGTTTCATTGGCCAGGGAGAAAGGGGTCACATCACGCGTTAAATTTCATGGTTTCAGGAGCCAAACCGAAGTTCGGTCCCTGGTTCGGCGATGCGGGGTGTTCGCCATGCCATCCTCGAACGAGGCGATCTGCTTGGCGATGCTGGAAGCAATGGCTTGTGGTGCGGCGGTGGTGGGATCACGCATCCGGGCATTCGAGTCAATGATCTGTGATGGCGTGGATGGCATGCTGTTTCCAGTAGGCGATGTGCAGGCCTTGGTGGAGACGATCGAAGTGGCTTGGAGGGAACGCGACAAGTTTGGTGCTGCTGCCGTCGCGTCGATTACGGAACGCTTCAACTCGCGAATGCTTTATATGCAGTTAGCTGAAAGTATTCGACTTGCGGCGGGTGTTTCGCTAGATCGGCAGTCCTTAACCCTTAAAAGCATATGATGAGAATATCATGCGATTTTCGTTGATCGTCTGTACCATCAATCGACGTGATGAGATCGCCAGGCTTTTTCGTTCGATAAGCCAGCAATCTTGGTCAGAGTGCGAGGTTATCCTTGTAGACCAAAATCCAGATGATCGACTGGTTGCAATCTGCGAAGATTTTGCATCAAAATTTCCACTGAAGCATATTCGTATATCTGGGACCGGTGCGTCAAGAGCGCGAAATGTGGGGCTGGGTTACGCCTCGGGCGAATTGATCGGCTTTCCGGATGACGATTGCATCTACCTTGATGGTTATCTTGATGTTGTGGACAGCATTTTCGACTCCGAGCCTTCAATAGATTGTATTTGCGGCGGTCCCACTTCCAATAGATCCGAGGTTATTCGCACCTGGCGCGATGGCCGGCGAGATTTGAATGTACGCGCGATTGTAAATCGGTGCATCGAGTTCACTATTTTCGTTCGGTCGCGAAGTCTGCGGAACTATCGTTTCAATGAATGCCTGGGTGTTGGTGCCCTGACGCTGTGGGGCTCAGAGGAAGGGCCGGACCTGCTGATAAGACTTGTTCAATCGGGTTGCCGTCTGGTCCAATTTCCGCAATTGCTGGTCTACCATCCTAATAAATCTATTAAAATTACATTTGCCTCCCTCACGTCTACGGCTAGCTACTCCAGAGGCCGTGGCTGTTTACTCCGCTTGCACCGATTTCCCCTGAGAATGATGATCTGGACAGTGTTCCGATCAGCAATGGGTGCGTGCGTTTATCTAGTCCGCCTTGATGTGATGCGTTTCTTATACTACTGCACGGTGACCAAAGGAATAATTCGCGGATTATTCATGTCCAGAGCGGAGCTAGCAATGGTACAGGCGAATACGTCGTGCCAGACCAATCTCAAAAGACAGCGCTTGGAGCCAGCGGTAGGTGTAGTGCGCAGTTAAGGCTGACCGCATTTTGCGACGCCAATACAGCCAAGCTTGCCTCCTAGAGATGCGTGTTCGATGAGTTGCAAGGTCGGCCAAACGGGGCCGCGTTAAAACGAAATCCACGGCGGCACAGATGCAGCCGAGACCGCCTTAGGTCATAGTGTCCCCTGTATCGCCTTACTCGCTATATAGTTCTGACTTGCAAAGGGCGAAGGACAGTCTTTGGGTTTGCAGCAATCAACGATTGTGTGTTGTGAGAATCCCAGTGGAGGAAATATTACAAAGGAAGCTGCGACATTTATCCAATAGAGATTGATTTGATGAGCCGTTTAACCCTACGCTTGGTAAGCTGGGGTTGGCGTCAGATGACCCGGACGCGATGGCAAAACAGCCGTCTAGCTGCCCAACGGAAGCTGGCTTTGAGGGAACTGAATCGTTTTGCATTAGTCTGCCGCATTTTGCTTGGTCCGGCCGGTGTTGGTTGGAAGACGCTCACGGGGGGCCGAACTCCCAGGGGAAATATCCGCTCCATGCCGCCGCCGCTCAGTGGGCTTCCCAGGTATCGAGCCGGGGCCAACTCTCGAATAGTCTTCTCAGCTGAAACTAGGCGGAATTCAATGCGAATAGTCCATCTTCTTAATCACTGCGATCATGGTCATGGAAATGTGCATGTCGCGATAGACTTGGCGTGTGCGCAGGCCGAGGCGGGCCATGATGTGGCCATTGCGAGTTCGGGCGGCAGTTACGAGCCGCTGTTGCACGCGACGGGGGTTGCGGTCCTCAGGGTGATACAGCATGAACGAAAGCCGCTTGCGGTGCTACGGGCGGTAACCCGGCTGGTGAAAGCTCATCGAGACCGCAAAATTGACGTGCTGCACGCGCACATGATGTCGGGAGCCCTGATCGGCTTTGCAACATCGACCCTTACTGGCGCACAACTCGTGACGACAGTGCATAATTCGTTTGATCGCCATTCCGCCCTGATGCGCCTGGGCCATCGCGTGGTCGCCGTCAGCCATGCCGAGAAGGACTTTCTCGTCAAACGCGGATATCAGCCAGACCGGATAGATGTCGTTTTGAATGGCCCCAATAATTCCCCGCGGGAGGGTCGCGTTTCCGCCGCCACGATTGGCAAGCCCTCTTGGAAGCTGGCATTTCGGACTGAGCACACCGGGGCCGACGTCGTGCAAACTCCGTGCGTCACGACGTTATGCGGGCTTAATCCCAGGAAGGGTGTTGCGGACTTAATCAATGCATTCGGTGAAGCGAGCCGGGACCTGCCTGAGTGGCGACTCTACGTCGTTGGAGACGGGCCAGATAAACAAAAGCTGGAGGATTTGGTGCAAAGCTTGCACTTACAGCATGCGGTCACCTTTCTCGGGTCTGTGCTGGCTCCAAGACCTATCCTGGAAAAGTCGGATATTTTCGTGCTCGCGTCCTATGCGGACCCATGTAGCCTGGCCGTCGCTGAAGCTCGAGCGGCCGGCTGCGCGATCATTGCGACAGCCGTGGGTGGGACCCCCGAGTTACTCGAATTTGGACGCGCCGGCAAATTGTTCGAGCCGGGCAACGTCGGGCAGCTCGCCGCGGAATTGCGGAACTTCATGACTTGTGAGGAAAACCGTCAGTCCTATCGGCAGGCCGCGAAGCGGGGGGCGGAGTTTTTCGATGTAAAACGGGTAGCCAGAGACTATGAGTTTATTTACCGGAAGGCGACGATCCGTCGCAAGAAGCTTGTAACGGGCTCCTGATGCACGGTCGTCTCGGGGGCGGATGGCGACGTTAGTTCCCCGCACGCATTGACCGCCGCGGTGAGGCGAAGGAAGACAAATGGGCATCACCGAAATGTCGATTCTCGTTTTACCGTTGTGTCTGCTTTGGTGGCAAACGCCCATGCGTTTGTTGCAACTCATGCTGATCACTGCGGTCTTTGACGCATCGGCCGTTCTGGTCCTCGGGGGTCAAGGCGTCCAGACGGGACTGATGCCGGCAGCGGTATTCCTCGGATTCGTCGCCCTTCAGATCCTGTTGGGTGCTCGCTACCCTGGAAGTCGCCAAGTGTGGCAGATGATCCGTCCATTCGTGCTGGTCGTGATTTGGGCCGTTCTGAGTTCCATCGTCATGCCGCGGCTTCTCCAGGGGCAGGTGCTCGTCTGGCCGCAGAAGAGCGAGCCGCCGTTTGCAATCACCCCACTTGCCCCGAGCTCCGGAAATCTTTCTCAGGATATGTATCTCATCGTAGATTGTTGCGTTGTCGTCTCCGCCTCCCTCTTTCTCACGAAGGCGTCGTTGTCACTGACAACATTACTCAATGTGTATCTCGTTTCCGGCCTCGTGGCTGCCGGGCTGGCGTTTTGGCAGCTCGGGAACAAGCTCGCGGGGCTGCCCTATCCCAGCGACCTTCTGTATTCAAATCCGGGATGGGCCATTCTGACTTCACAGCAGGTTGGCCTCGTTCCGCGGATCAACGGTCCTTTTTCAGAACCGTCCTCACTTTCAAGTTATATGGGGACGATCGTGTGTGCCTGTATCTGGACGCGCCTGCAAGGACATAAACTCCTGAAAATGCGCCTGCTGCTACTTGTAGGACTTCTGGTAATGCTGTTGACCACGTCTACCACCGGCTTCGGGGTGCTGGCGATCGTCGGATGTGGTATTCCCATCTATGCTCTGAGCCGTGGAGATACGCGCCTGCTGTCCGCCGCCCTGAATATCGGCATTGTTCTCTTTGTCACGGGTGGCTTGATTTTGTTCACGATAGATCTGGTGGAACCGTCGATCCTGAACAATATGCAGGACGTAATCGAGGGGACCTTGAACAAACAGGAGAGCTCGTCGTATCAGGAGCGTACGACTGCTGATGTTGATAGTCTCACCGCGTTTGAGGATAGCTTTGGCCTCGGCACAGGATGGGGTAGTAATCGGTCGTCGAGTTTGATCCCGGGGCTCTTGGCGACGTTGGGCCTGCCTGGAGTTGGGGGACTTATTTGGTTTGCCGTCACGCTTGGCAAACATGTACGAAACGCCAGACGTTGTGCGCCGTCCCAGGAAGCGTTATTTATCATCGATGCCTGCTGCGGGGCATTGGCAGGCTTCCTGGTGGCTGGGATCCTGTCGGGGCCGACAATCAGTTCGCTAACGTTTTACTTTCTGCTCGCACTGTTGGTGGCCTGTGTGGCAAAAATCGAGATGAGAGCGCCCGTCCGGACAGCTTCCCAACAGGAGTTTCAGCCGCTATCCTGATAGAGTCGCATCAGCTTGACGGTCATCAGGCGAGAGAAAGATTGGTTGTGTCCGTCAAGTTGTTACAAAAGGCGTGGCATTGTAGCAGTAATGTTTCTTTGTTCGGCTGAACGCGGCCGTTTCTCCGCCTCGGCCTGAAATCGCAATGGCCGTCGGCGGGATCGGGGCCAAGGACCTCCTTCAGGCCGCCGCTCTGGCGGCGAGCAGCGTCCTGTGTGCTGGGCATATCCAGCAGTCTGGAGGTGAAAGTCCCCTGTGCAACCTGATGGAGGTGAAGCACGAGCGGAGCGCAAGGGCGGAACCGCGAGGGACGTCTGAAGGAAGCGTGGAACGAAATCGCGACCTGACGAACAGCAACCGGATACGAGGCAGCACGGGTCGGACGAGCGGGCAGGAAGTCGCGAAGTCCATATCCATCAAGGGCCTGGACTGTAAATCCGGCGGGTGTGCGAGGAAGACTGAGGGGCTTACCCCAGGATATCTGCGTCGTGTCCCCAGGGCAACCCGACGAACTGGGGGAGCCGCAAGGCGTCCTGACCACGGCGCAGAAGTCAACAAAGGGCGCAGTAGGCCGCCCGACGGCTGAAGGCCCGAACGGTCCCCGCAAGGGGTTGAAGGAGAGGGCAAGTACCTCGGACATCTCATGAAAACACCGCGACCGCCATTCCAGTTTACGTTGGACTTGCCGATACTTGGAAGGGGTGAAACCCCGCGCCCCGTCGTGCGAGAGGTCGAAGTAACAGCAGCGACGTCCGGACCCGAAAGCTCAGCGTTCACGGCGCATCTGATGGAGGCAATCTGTGAAACAGACAACATAGAAGCGGCATTGCGTGCGGTGGTGCGCAACAAGGCAGCATCCGGTGTCGACGGTATCACCGTCCGACAACTGCCGGGCCTCCTGAAAGCGCTCTGGCCGGACATCGAAGATCAACTTCTCCAGGGTCGCTAGCAGCCGCAACCGGAGCGTCGGGTACAAATCCCGAAACCGGCCGGCCGGACACGCGACCTCGGCATTCCAACCGTCATCGACCGTGTGATTCAGCAGGCGGTGCTACAACGGCTTCAGCTGCTGTTGGACCCGACGTTCAGCGAGCACAGCCACGGCTTCCGGCCGGGCCGCTGCGCCCAGCAAGCAGTGGCGCAGGCGCAAGCCTATGTCACTGAAGGCTATGAGTTTGTTGTCGATATCGACTTGGCGAAATTTTTCGACCGAGTCAATCACGACAAACTCATGGCCGGAGTGGCGGCGCGCATCCAGGACCGGCGGGTGCTTCGGCTTATCCGAAGCTATCTGACGGCCGGTGTGCTGAACAACGGGCTGTTTGAGGCCAGCCGGGAAGGCGCCCCGCAAGGGGGGCTGCTCTCGAATCTCGTGCTGGATGAACTGGATCGCGAACTTGAGCGTCGTGACCACCGCTTCGTGCGCTACGGAGACGACTGTCATATCTACGTCCGCAGCGAAAACGCCGGCCAACGGGTCAAGAAGAGCCCAACATGACCCGTCGCCCGGCCGTGGCAGCGTTCGGTCCTTGGCTTTACTGTCACGGACGAACCGCAACCGCGGCGACGCATTGCCGACAAGGCCGCGGCCCGGTTTAAAGACCGGGTCCACGATCTGACGCGGCGACATCGCGAGGTCAGCCTGGAACGGATGATTGCCGACCTGAACACGCTGCGGCGGGGATGGGTTGGCTACTTCGGCTTAAGCGAATGGCGCGAATTGGGTTGATTGGACGGCTGGACACGACGGCGCCTGCGTTGCGTTGTATGGGTTCAGTGGAAGACGCGCGGCAACCGTTATCGCGAACTCCGTCGCCTCAAGGTCTCGGACAAGGTGGACAGTGCGGCCATTTTCAGCCCAAAGGGACCCTGGCGGCTGAGCTCGGCGAGCGCGTTGCATCGCGCCTTCGGCAACAAACGCTTTAAGGATCATGGCCAGTTTTCCATAGAGACGCTGGCGGGCACTCAATCCGCCGAACCGCCGTGGCACGGACCCGTATGCCCGGTGGTCTGTGAGGGGCGGCATCGTGAGATACCCCCTATCCCGATTGAGGGTAATCCCGCCAACAGCCATGCTTGAACAGGCCGCACCCCGGCTCATGCCGCAGTCCGCATCTGTTGCTTCTTATGCTCACGCAGGTCCTCCATATTAAGATAGCGTTGGCTCTCCAGCCATTCCTCATGCGACTCGACCGCCAGGGAGCGCACCATCCGCAGACAGCTCGCCGGGTTCGGGAAGATCCGCACAACGTGCGTACGGCGTTTGATCTCTTGGTTCAGCCGCTCCAGCATGTTGGTGGATTTCATATGCTTGTGGTGCGACAGCGGCAGCCGATAATAGGTCAGTGTATTTTCGATGTTCTCCTCCACCCAGGTGCATAGCCGGGCATATTTGTTCAGTCATGCGGCGAGATCGCAGCGCACTTCGGCAAGCTCCCGCCGGTCATAGATCCAGCGCAGCTCTTGCAGGCAGTCGTCATTCGCCCGCCGCGGCAGATGGTCCGATGCGTCGTGCACGAAGTGCACGTAGCACCTCTGCCAAGCGGCTTCAGAAAGCACCTCGCGGACCGCCTGCTTCAGGCCGGGATGATCGTCCGAGACGACGAATGCCACGCCGTGCAGCCGAGCTGCTTCAGGCCCAGCAGGCAGTCCCGCCAGCTCGACGTGGTTTCCCGATTGGCCAGTTCGACAGCCAGGACCTGCCGGAGACTGTCGGCATCCACCGCGATCGCGATCAGCGTCGCCTGGCTCGCAATCAGGCGCCTTCGCGCGCCCTTTCGTAGCGGGCGTCCGGGATTAGGTAGGCGTAAGGTTCCTCCAGACGCCTTGAGGCGAACGCCGTCAGCGCCGCATCCAGGGTCTTGTTCATTTCGCTGACCGAGGACGTGGAGAATCTGTGGCCGCACAACTGCTCTGTTACCGCCTTCACCTTATGGGTCGAGACGCCTTGGACATACATCGGTCCAAAACACCCCGGAGCGGTCGCGTGGCACGCGCAGTTCGATCGTGCCGACACGGGTAATCAGCGAGCGGCTGTAGAAGCCGCTGCGGTAGCCAAGCCGGCCGCCCACTCGTTCGCTCCGCTCTGCCTCGAGCGCCTCCGTCATCTCTGCGTCCAGCGCCGTCTGGATCGCAGCTCTTACCGCGGTCCGTAAAAATTCATCATCTCCCGACAGGATCGCTTTGAGGTCGGTAGCTTCGCCCTTAACTTGCTGCCTGGTCACGGTGTGCGCCCTCTACACAGGGTTGGTGGCTTCGAACATCACCAGCATGCCACGGCCGCCTTGGCCGATTCAGCTTTTGCACAACGATCCAGACAGTATCGAAAGATTGACACGAAATGCGGTAAAATACAAAATGCCAGAGTATCAACAACAGCGCGATATAGGAGAGGTAATTGGCACTTAGCTATCTTGCTAATTTATCGCTAGGTTCTTTCGATCTAATATCGGTTGATATATTTGATACAATTCTACTGCGAGATCACAGTGTCCAGCGCCTGCGGTCCCTGGAAATTGCGAGGGTCTTGTCGGAAAAACTGCAAGCGGCAGGGTACCGAGTTGACGTAAATATTCTTCTGGACCTCAGACGCAGAGTTCACGATTTAGCCTATCGGGCGGTAGCTCTGGAGCGGCCTGATGGCGATGCGACCCTAACACGCATGTCCGAGCTTCAGGCGTTGCTGCTTGGGTTGGACAGATCTACCGTGCCGCTGTTCATAGCTGCTGAACTTGAAATTGAAAGACGGCGGCTTAGCAGCAACAGGCTGCTGTGCCAATATCTTACAAAGCTCCGCGAGCAAGGTAAGCGCGTCATAGCGATATCAGATACCTTTCTCTCGATGCGGAACGTCGCTGACCTCATCCGCGATCTTGTCCCAAGATCGCCGATCCAGAAAATCTACACCAGCGGTGACCTGGGCATGACCAAGCAATCGGGCCGGGCATTTTATCAGGTGGCGTCCCTTGAAGGGGTCCCGCTTGGTAGAATCGTCCATTGCGGCGATCATCCACACTCGGATGTCGCCATGGCCCGCGCGGCTGGATGCCAGGCAGTGCTGCTGCGGCGGCCGGCCTGGGTAAGAATGTCTCGCAAAATATCCGCAGCATTGACTTTGTTCAATCGAGATATTGGTTGATCGCTGTGTCCCAGTCAACAAATATTCGGCGATCGGCAGACAAGGCAGCTTTCGGCCAAGACATCCTGGGCCCGATCTTCGCGGACTTTTGCCTAAATCTTTGGACGTTGCTATCGAACATTGAAAAGCCCGCCGACACCACGGTCTTGTTTTGCGCGCGCGGTGGCCTGCGTCTCAAGCTCATCTATGACCGCTTTCTCGACGTAAGCGGGCTGCCCAATCCGGTTCCGACACGCAATCTCATGGTATCACGTATCGTTGCTGTCCGGGCCGCTTTGTTGGCAGATTGCCCTTCGGCATTCGAGCAAATCGTCTACGAAATGGGCACAAGCTCGCTGGCTGACATTGCGCGGGCGATCTCCGGAACCGATGCAGTCATCACCGACGGTGATGACTGGGCCCAGATCTACACACGCTCGGGCCTCAAAGGGCTGCTTGCTTCGGAGCAAGGGCAGGCAGTCCGAGCCAGCGCTCAGCAGCAAGCGGACTTATTCAAGGAGCATTTACTGTCGTGCACCGACGGTCGTAGTCGCGCAATTCTTTGTGACTCCGGCCTATCCGGAAGTACAGATGCAGCTTCTCGAAGATGGTATTCCTGATACAAAATGGGGATGCGTCCTCTTCGCACGCATGAACTACAAGAGATTCGCCGCCCCACATTTCGCGCGAACGACCGGGGTTGCCGTTCAGGCGAACAGCTATTCGCCCTTTAATGCGCGTACTGCCGTTTTGCGCTACTGGCATCTCATCGAGTCGACGCTTGAGCCCGATCTTGAAAGCGTTTCCACGTTCAAACGAATTGAAGGCACTGTTCGGGCAAACCTTGAGTCCGAGGGATGGCAGAGCAAGATTGCTCCATCCCGCGATGAGTTTTTGGCTGGAGTCCTGGCTTATATTGACCAACTACCGACTTCTGAGGCTGCCGTCCGCATCATGAAGGACGTAGGCCCCGCCTATGCGGAATTGCGACGAGCCGTTGTTTGGCCCACATGTCACGATGTGGAAATTCTGGACATTGGCAGGCGATCGATCGATTTCGGGCGCGCGGGTAAAATCCCGGTGCTTACCGAAACGAACGGCATCCTGGGAGCACTTCGGGGTAGCCTGTGGCGTGAGGGCGCGGTCGCAGCCACCGAAACACCTCTCCGCTGGCCAATCCTTGGCGGCCTGGAAGCGGCTTACACCGCCCGATGGCTGGCGCGATGGATGAAACGGATGTCCCTATAAGAAATCGCGTTATTGGTTCTCGTTCCTTCGTCCCTTCGATAAGGCTGCGGAGGATTTTCATCCGTGTCGCACAGCCGGGCGGCTTCCGAGGTGTTGACGCAGTCGATCAAATCAAAGGCCACTGCCTGCGCCGGCGATTTGTCTTTCGTTTGGAGGCTCGCCACCGGCATTTTGGTCTTTTGGTCAACGTGTTGAACGTGCGCGAGCCGGCTTTGGCGCGATAGCATGGCCGATTGCTCGCCTGGCTTCATCGCATAACGACCGAAACCGAAGGGTCCTCACGACGACCGAGCAACAGGTCGCACGTCGCTTGGCTCACGTTTATGTGCGATCTCTCTCACTTTTATCGACTTGTCTTGACGATCACCTCTGTGAAATCTTTCATCGGTTGGCAGAAAACAAAATATATTTTTTATAATGATAACGAAATGGCCGCTGATCAAAATAATCGCAAAGAAGTATACCTACACGCTGTGATCCTCGGCGCAGGTATCAGCGGCTTGGTAGCGGCGAAAATCATAAATAGCGGAGATCGGAACCGCATTTTAATCATAGACGAATACGACCGGATTGGCGGAAACCATATCGATTGTGACTTCGGGGCGTTCACTTTCGATATTGGAACGTTGATATTCCAGGATGATTCACCGTTAATGAAATACTTCCCTGAGTTACTTCCATTTTATCTCCCGATCGATTACACGATCAGCCGGGTTACCTCGGACAACGCGATTCGGGAGTATCCGTTATCGATGAAGGACGAGGTTTATGGCGTCGGTTTAATCCGCTCGCTTCAGCTGTTTGGCTCGATTGCGTGGGGACGGTGCCGCTGGCGCAAGTTTGAAAGCGCTGACGACTATGCACGTTTCTGGATCGGGTCGAAGTTGTTTGAGACCTCTGGTCTCGCCCATTATATCAAGCGGTTTTATGGCGCTCCTGCAACCGCCATCGATCCAGTATTTGCCGAAAAGCGCATGGGATGGCTTGCTGAAGGCGCATCGTTGCAAAAAAATATCAAAAAAATCTTCGTTTCAAAATCCGAAGCTAAACCTGGTCAATCCTTCGTTCGTCCGCGCACAGGATTTGGCGAACTTTACGGGGCCGCACGTGAGACGCTGGAGCGAGAGGGAACAAATTTCGCCCTCGGTGAAAGCCTCAACTCGATCACCAGACAGGGAAACTCGTTCCTGATAAATACCGACCGCTTGGCCATCAAATGTGAGCGCGTTATCTCTACGATCCCGGTTGAACGAGCATATGGGCTGTGCGGGTTTGGCGGGTTGGCGCCTCTTCCCGCCAGCAAATTGATCAGCCTGTTCTTCACCTTTGTCGGCGATCGCGGCTTTCAATCGGCTATCCTTTATAACTTTTCTGACCGAGGTTTATGGAAGCGTTTGACAATGTTTTCAGACTTCTTCGGAAAAGTAGAGGGACGCGAGTATTTGGGTGTCGAAGTGATCGGCAATGATGAAGTTGTGGACGCCACTGACCGAGACGGTTCGTCGTTCCGGTTTGATGCAGACAGCAAAGGTCTGTTCAGGGGATCCTTGGATTTTGTGGGATCTCATGAACTGGACAATGCCTACCCAATTTATCTTCACGGAGCGATGGACCGTGCCAATGATATGATAGCGTCGCTACGGGCGTTTGGGGTGGAGTTTATGGGACGGCAGGGCGCCTTCGATTATTTGCCGACCGCGCGCCAGGTCACGCTTGCGGTTGAAAAATCTTTAAGCGATCGGCACGAGTAGGTAGGGCTATCGCGCGGTCTTTGGCACGGGGCTGAGTAGAAGTCACGCCATGGCCGTATAGTTTTGGCCGATCCACCTGCCGAACGATCGTAATTTGGTCAACGCTTTCACCCTGGCATCAGAAGATCAACCTAGTCCCCAAACATATCGAGTTCGCAGTGGTCGCCAGCATCGCCGGTAATGAGGGTGATCGCCACGCCGCGGGCCCGCACTAGGCGGATCAGAGTGAGCACCGGACCCGTTGCGCCGCTATGGCGATGCAGGCGCCGTTGATCGCCGCGACACGATGGCGATCAGGCAGGCCCGCGCGCCAGGCTGGCAGCCAGCCGGTCGGTAGGATGGTCTTCCCTCTCGGGTTCTGAGTGCCACAATCCCGAACAAACACAACGACGTGACCAAGCGACAAGCGGACGGTGCGCATGATGGCGATCCCACCTACCAGACGATGTCGTTCTGGGTTTCGGTTGGAGTGCGCCCCTGCAGGCGTACAAAATCAAGCGGATGTTTCGACCGTCTGCCGGGCGTGGTGATCTTCAAATCGACTTGGACTTAGGGAACCTACCGCGGAATGTAACCGCTTCGTATTGTAGACCTCGTCGATGAAGCGCGGTAGATCCGCAGTGACGTCCTCAAAGGTATCACAGGCAACCAGGTAGACCGCGTCGACCTTCAGCGTCTTCATGAAGCTTTCGGCTTTGGCGTTGTCGTAGGATTTGCCGGGGCGGCTCATCGAACCTTTCAAGCCGTGTTCGGCAAGCGGCGCGCGATACACCTCGGAAGCAGATTGGGCGGATTCAAGCGGTCGTCGCAACAGGAGGTTTGTTGGCCGATAGAAGCAACTGGCCAAGCGTCTCGGCGGGCGTTTTCCAATTGAGCGACTTTCGAGGCCGGGCGTTGAGAGCGGCGGCTACGGCTGCAACCTCATCGATGCTGTGAATGCTGAGATCGGTGCCTTTCGGAAAATACTGGCGCAGCAGCCCGTTGGTGGTCTCGTTGGTGCCGTGCTGCCATGGGCTGTGAGGATCACAGAAGTAGACCTGCACACCTGCGTCGATCTTCAGGCGGGCATGCTGGGCCAATTCCGCGCCTTGATCCCAGGTCAGCGAGCGACGCAGTTGCTGAGGCAGGGTGGTGATCGTCCGCGCGATCGCGTCGCGCACCGCCTCGGCACCATGTCCGGCGAGCGCGGGACCGTTCTTCACGCGAGCCTCAAGGCCATGACCCGTCATGCGTGGCAAGTGCAGCAGCAGGGTAAAGCGTGTCGTGCGCTCCACCAGGGTGCCAATCGCAGAACTTCCCAAGGCGCGTGATCAGGTCGCCTTCCCAGTGGCCCGGAACGGCGCGGTCGGCGGCTTCCGCCGGACGCTGGCTGATTATGATCTCAGGGGAGATGAAGGTCTTGCCACGCTTTCGCGTTTGCGCCCGCGGCACCCGCAGCAGGGCCCGCCCAGTTCGCAAGCAGGCTGACAACTCGCGGCTCAGGGCACCTCGATCCTGAACGAACAGTGCTTGATAGATGGCTTCGTGGCTGATGCGCGTGGTCTCATCGTCCGGAAAGTCGACGAGCAGACGGCGGGCGATCTGCCCACCGCCGGTGCTTGCGCGGGCCGTGCCGACGGCCCTTCCAGATCACAACCGCGCCGGGGACAGGAACTCCGCTTGGAGCCACGACGATACCTGCCAGTCTCCGACGAGCCCTGGCGATCCGGCGTCCCGCAGCGGGTCTGATCCATCACTCGGATCGTGGCACCCAATACTGTTCAATTGAGTATCAGGCGCTGCTCAAAGCGCATGGAGCTCGGATCTCAATGTCCGGGACAGGCAACTGCTATGACAACGCAATGGTCGAAACGTTCTTCAAGACCGTGAAATCCGAGCTTGTTTGGCGAACTGTGTTCGAGACCCGTGATGAGGCTAAGATGATGATCGGCCGTTACATCGACCGCTCCTACAACTCGACCCGGCGCCATTCGGCGCCGGCTTTCATGAACTCGGTCCGCTACGAGATGATGGCCACGGTGTGAGCAAACGACCCTCCACTTTTCCGGGGCAAGTCCATGTCGTGTCGCTTGGACAGGGCGTGCAGGGTCTCACCCGCAATGAATTACTCGGCAACGTGCCGCTTGAACGCGACGCTAAGGGAACGATGCTTGGCCATGGCTTCTGTTCTCCAGAAGCCCGACAAGGGGGGTCAAATCATGGACCCGAAACTGATCACCCGCAGGGGCGCACCCCAGTTGGTGGCGGGGCGTCGCTTGAACCAGATGTTGGTGGTCGGACGACCTAATTCTGTTCGTTTTCGGCCGGTCATCGGATAGCAGATTGGGGGCCATCTTGCCTCACGTTTGAATGTGCACCAACGCCACCAAACGCTTCTTTTTCACTTCGCTTTGGGCTGCTGCCCATCGCCCGATGAGCTCACGTTGCGCTCGTTATCCTGCCCAGGAAGCGAATAAGCTCGAACATACTGAATGAGTAAATCGTTGACGAGAGGGGTCGCGTCAGTCGGCCAGCCGCCACCGACACCATTGTTAACGATCAGATAATAAGGCTGGTGCATGATGGCTGGCGTCGGCGTCTGGAACGTCACAGTTCCGTCGTAGTAGAAAGTCATTGTCTTGGCCGTCCACAGCAAGCCATATGTATGGTAATTACCATCAGAGGGCCGAGTAACAACATGGGCACTATACGCCGGCGTCGTTGAATTGCTCCAGTCATGCAGAGTGGTGCGGATGTAATCAATGAAGCCAGGGTTAGCGATGTATTCAACAATGTCAATCTCGCCAGCAGGGACGTTGCTGCGTTTGGCTGCAGTATTGAGCATCCAGAAAGCAGGCCACGTATCATACCCACTTGGAAAAGCCGCTTTCATCTCAAAATACCCGTATTGCTGAGAAAATCCGACACCGGAATTGTCTACGGACGTAAGAATCCCCGAATACCAGGTGTTATTGATCTTCTGAAGTCGGATCCTCAGCCCACCGCCTGGTATCAAAGAGAAGGGGTTCTCAGGGCTAGAGAGTCCTGCCATCACCCCGCCCGCATTATCCGATGGAGATATGCAGCATTGCTCATTGTGAGTATACCAACGCGATTTATCATTTACGACGGAGTCAGATACATCAAGGGACTCAAACTTGTCTTCGAATGCCAGAGTAAAGTCGGTCAGGTTTAAGGTCTTCGGCGCTAGCGGAGTGGGCAACGGCGATGAGGCCTGCACTACCACGGCCGCAATATAGTACCGATACTGATTGTCGTGGGCGACGTCGAGGCCGGGGGTCAACGCGATGGGACCCGAGGCATTATTTAATCCTAGCATAACATAGTAGGTCCCATTGGCAACTCTTGGGACAGTCACCGACGTGACGATCGAGATCGGACCAGACCATTGGGTCGTCGGCAGGCCGGTGAAGTTGTTGCTTAAATTATTTTGCGCCAGTGAACGGGTGTTGCCGTCGTGGTCGACAAGGTAAATGTGCAGCGTATAGGCCTCGTTCAGAGGCGACTTCGCGGTGAAGTTGGCTGCGATATTGATGTTGGCTCCGGGGGGCGCCAGCTGCACCGGCCGTGATGCTTGACCGACGATGATGTTGTCCGCTGCGCTTCCAGCCGCCTGGACTGCGTTTATCGCCCAGGTCGGCAGCGGAGGCAGTTCAGTCAGGCCCGCAGCCTTGGCGCTCGCGGGCGACCTGGAGAAAACCAGAAGCCCAGAGAGAATGACGATGATGGCTCTATAACTCGGGCCTTTTGGCGACAAGCGTCCAACTGATCTCGTAATATTCGTCATATAAGTGGTGTCCAAGACGCGATCCGTTCGCCCAACTCGATCTCTCGCGGTCGGGCCAAAAGGTAATGAAGAACGATACCGATACCACCATCGGGCCGCACGTTGATGCCTGGAGGTGATGATGCCTAGAACGCACCAGTTGACACTATAGTTCTGCAACGCGGTTCGTCCTCCATTTCCCAGCTATGCTTCTTCCAAGGAAGATCGATGGTTGTTCAATCATTCGGTTACAACCTTCGGCCAATACAAAAGACAACCCAATAGTACTAGCACACATTGCAAGAAGCGAGACACGGCCGGCACCAAGGTGGACTACGGCGAGAAGTACCGGAACATGTAGGAGATACAAGCTATAGGAAATCCTCCCAAGCCAAATAAAAATAGCATTCTCTAAGAAGCGGCAAACCCGTCGCGAGGAAATACTCAGCGATATTAGTAAAACCGACCCGAACCCCGGGGCCATCAACTCCAGGTTGTAGCTCATGGGTGAGCTAAGCAAACCCATGGCAAGTAGCCACAACGTAATGACAAGCCAGTTCGGTAAAGACCTAATTCTTTCCTTCACTTCGGACGCCCGCATAGCAAGGGCCGCACCGCCAACAAAAAAACATACATAACCAACCGAAAGTTCGATCGTATAGGCGACCGGATTCCCGAACGGAAACGCAAGGGCAATGGTGCTAGCGGCCGTGGCGACCGCAATTGTCCACCAGAAGCTATAGCGCAGAAAGACTACAAGTAGTGGAAAAATGATTGAAATCCTTGCCTCATGAACTAAACTCCAAATTGGCGAGTTGAGCGTTGGAAACTCGGGAATTCCAGACATCAGTATGGTCGAAATGAGGTACGTCGGAGTTGGGGCGTCAGTCCAGTTCAAACTGTTAAACCAGTAACTTGCCGAAACAACAAGCTTCGGATCAACGACCGAGTACAGCGCTGCAGCGAAGAACACGGCGAATACGAATGGAGGCACGATTCTAAACGCCCTTTTTATGATGTATGGGGCGTAGCCGCTTTCCTGGCGTTCGCTCAGGTAGAGCACAAATCCGCTGAGCACAAAAAATAACAAGACCGATGCGCGGCCTGCCACTAGGATACGTAACGGCGTATATTTCAGCACCGCAAGCGGACTCAGCCAAAAACCGCTGGACATAATTGTCGGATGATCATAAAAGCTCGGCGCCGTATCCACCAAATGCGAAAGCATTACAATCACGGCCGCTAGCCCTCTTAGCCCGTCTAACGATTTTAGGCGCATCGGCCAGTCTCCACAGCAGGTTTTGATGTTAGCAGCAAAGAGCAAACTGTGGCCGTTTAGCCGACCATAAAGGCCGAATTACACACACGGACGATGCTGCTGGCTAGCAAACCCGGCGGTCCCATTCACTCCCGTTTTGCTGGCCTCATACCGCCCCTCGATACCCTTGAATACTTAAACTAGCGGCCCAATATCCCGTTGGCCAGACGTCAGGTCGAGAACTTCGTAGAGTTTAGATAAAATTATCACGAGGGTTGGCCGACAAAAACACATCAGATGTCGATGTCATAGCCAGAAAGGGCCAGGACCAGGACGAAAAAGCAAAAAAACGCAAGATGGCTACGATTGTTCAGTCGATTGACAATCCGATTGACCGGGTGACAGTAAGTATGATCGCGATCCTACGTACCAGACGATTGCCGCCCATGGCGATAGCGTCGAGATCGTGATCTCGTCCCTGCGACTACTGTCTATCGCGGCAAATTGAATTCGTTGAATCCACTCACACAGCGTGATCGCCACTTGGCGATAATCCCGGAACAAGGTCGCCTAGCCTTGCCTCACTTTTGAAGGTGCATTTACGCCGTGAAAAAACGGCAGTTTCGCCGCCTGTTGTGATCGCATGAATTGCAAATCGTTCGGGAGCGTAAATTGCGGCGAGGAGAAGCGTTGTACGAGATGAGACATCTGTATTGCACTTAGCGGGCGACTGAGAGACATCGGAACAGCGGGAGGGGTGGCGACCGACGCAGTGGTCGGGCCAATCAGGGCGCGTGTCGTGCTCCACCGGACCGCACCGTTGTGTCTCACCCGATGGCCATTGTGTCAGCGACCGCGACGGCGCGAAAACATGCGGGCAAGGGTGTCACGAGAGTAGTTCGAGTTCACTTGCGCGTTGACTGTGCCGAGGAGCATCCGCCAGCGCCTGATCGACCACCGCCATGATCTGGGTTCGGAATCGCACAGCGCTAAACCGGCGCGCCGCCGCAGTGCAAGCCGCAGATGCTATTTGGGGGTGCAACGATTCGAAGCGGCGCACCGCGGCGATTATTGCCTCCGGCGTCTGGCGGTCAAACAGCACGCCGGTGCTGCCATCGTCGATGATATCGCGGGCGCCACCGCTGCCGAACGCGATAACGGGCGTCCCGCACGCCAACGATTCCACCATGGTGATGCCAAAATCTTCTTCGGCCGGGAAGACGAATGCTCGGGCTGTTTGCATGACCCGGATGAATTCGGCCTTTTCCAGTGCCGGAAGAAAACGAATGTTCGGTGCCCCGGACGCGGCTTGCATCACCGCTTTGCGTTCTGACCCATCACCGACGATCAGCAGGTCTCGCTCCGGCATTTGGGCAAAGGCGGTGGCAACCAAATCGACACGCTTGTACGGGACAAAGCGAGACGCGATCAGATAGGCGTCGCCGCGTCTGCCGCCTGGGACGAAACTGTCCAAATCCACGGGCGGGTGAATGACCCGCGCCTGGCGTCCATAGACCTTTTTCACCCGGGTGGCGATATAGCTCGAATTCGCAATGAAGACATCCACGCCGTTCGCCGTCCGCACATCCCACATGCGCATTTTGTGGAGGATCCAGCGAGCGTAGATCGACTTGATCCCCCGCTCCAGCTTTGCCTGTCGCAAATACTGGGCCTGCAAATCCCAGGCGTAGCGCATCGGGGAGTGCACGTAGCTGAGGTGGATCTGGTCAGGACCGGTGATGACACCCTTCGCCACGGCATGATTGCTGGATATAACCAAATCGTAATTAGATAGGTCGAACTGCTCTACCGCGATCGGCATCAGCGGCAAGAAGTACCGGAAATGACTGCGGGCGAAGGGAAGCCGTTGAATAAACGATGTCCTGACCGCGGTTCCTTTGAGGAAGCCGCGCTCAGAGTTGGGCAAGAAGTCGACGACTGCGAACAGGTCGGCGTCGGGGAAACATTCCAGTAACTGCTCAACCACACGCTCCGAGCCGGCGTAGTGTTGCAACCATTCATGAACGATGGCCACCTTCATGCTTGGACCACGCGACGGTTGATGATGTCGATCAGCGCGCGGGCCGTGTTGTCCCAGGTGAAAGCCTTGGCTCGGTCTTTGCCACGGTTTCTCAACAAATCTTGCAGGTTGGGATCGTCGAGCAAATACTCGATGGTAGTGGTGAAAGCTGCCGGCGAATTCGGGTTGCAGAATAGCGCCGCGTCGCCGCATAGTTCCGGGAGTGATGAGTTGTCCGCCGCGATGACCGGACAACCGCATAGCATGGCTTCAATCGCAGGCAACCCAAAGCCCTCGTAAAGCGAGGGAAATACCAGAGCGCAGGCCAATTCATACAATGCGCGGAGTTCAGCGTCGGTGACGCGGCCGATATAGCGCGCGTGCTGAACGGGTGTCGCCGAACGACCGAAGACTTTCTTGTCGAATCCACCGGTGATGACTAGCGGTATGCCGCGCGCCGCCAGCATTTCGGCGGCGCCGGCAAGAATTGAAAGGTTCTTGTGTTGCGCAAGACTGCCGACCACCAGGACAAAGCGGTTCCGTTGCAAGTCGTTGCGCTCCACTACGTCGTGCATCGGCGGAGCCGCATGGATGTGCTCCGCGCCCTCAGGGATCACGTCGATCGACGCCTCGGGGACAGCAAGATAGCGAACCAGCTCTCGACGAGAGAACGACGAAACCGTCACGATGTGCACGCGTGACATCGCGAGCGACCTGTAGACGAGACGATAAGCCATACGGAACGGTATCGAATAACTCTGCGGAACCGAATAAACCGAGGTATCATGAATGACAACGATTTGGTTTCGTGCCGCCAGAGGTGCCAAATTTGCCAAATTAACCAGCAACCCGCCGCGCGATGCCCAGGGCAGCACTGCTTGCTCCCATGCATGCCCTTGTAATGGACCGAAGGGCCTGGATGGAAAGCGACGACCTCCGGCTTTGGTGCATGGTGGGTTCACGTCTTTCGGTAACACCACGACTGGCGGCGGCCGGTCGCGGGGCCACAGCCGCTCCAGTGCCGACACCGTCTCGATGCAAAATCGCTGGACGCCGGTGACCGGCTGGGTCCGGAACCGTCCGTTGATGTGGATGGAAGCTGTCACTGAAGATTGGGTCCGGCCCGGGTCGTGCTCGCGATCACACTGTCAACCGATCACGGGCGGTTTCAAACCGGTCGACGGCATCATCATTCGGGCTAATTTTGGACTGATTAGCCGGTATGCTAGGCCAATGGAGTATCTTGTTCCGCATGGTCAGCCGCCTATTGATTTGATTGGGTGGCTGCATGTTGCCACAAGCGGAAGCCCGGCGATAGTAACAGTACAATGATGCGATCATTCTCCAGGTGTGCCGGAATGAAAGACTCTCCAGGCGATCAATATAAGTGGCCGATCACCATAAATAGGCGACTAGTATAAAATGACCCAGAGCAAAATGCTTACTGCAATGCCGATTATCAAACCTCGAACCGCATTGAGCGGACTTAACCGATCGTTCTCCCTTGGGCGCCGCGGCGTCGGGCTTTGTTTCTGCTGAGCCGATGCGAACTAACGCCGCAAGATTGCGCTATGGGACACGGCGGGCCTCGACAACGCGATCGTGAAAAGGATAATATCATTTTAAATACGTAAAAGCCGCTGGGACCGTGGCCAGCCTTAGATCCGGTGCAGGCCGTGCATCCTGATCCCGCCGCGTGGTGGTGGGACCGGCCTGACGATGACAAGCTCCAACCAGGCCTGCTTCGCGCATCAGCCGGGCGATCCGTTTTCGCCTGTGCTTGGCCCCACCTGCCTGTAACTGGGCGTGGATGCGTGGTGCGCCATAGAGCTGCGGTGAACCGGCATGGATGGTCCTCAGGCGCTTGAGCAATACGGCGTCGGCCTGCGCGTGAGAGGAATGCGTATGGTCACGCCACGCATAATAGCCCGCCGCGGAGACGCCAAGCACACGCGCCATCGAAGCAATCGGGAACAAGGCCTGGTTCGTGCTCATGAACCGGAAGATCAGGACGGTATCGTGCCGGTCTCTCGGGCAAGTCATGCCGCGGCTTTTGAGAGGATATCACGCTCCACACGAACCTAGCGCACCTCACGCCGGAGTTGGATCAATTCCTCACGTTCCGCATTGGACGGACTATCGCCTCTCTCTTCGCGGCTGCCTTCGCTACGATCGGCTTGTGCAAACCAATTACGGATGGACTGCGCCATTGGCTCGAACTCACGAGCCAGATCATCCGGATCGCGTCCGGCGTGAACCAGATCAATCAGCTGACGCCGGAACTCCGCCGCGTAGGGTGGGCGGGTCTTGGGCGTAACGATTCACCTCTGGCGAAAGCTTCAGGGTGTCCACCAAGACGGGTCAATCCCAGTACGCCAGCGTGCACAGCAGGACATGCGCACGCACCCGCGGCGCGGTCCAATGGAATACTGGGCGCAGGTCCAGATCGACGGTCTTGAGGCAGCGGAACGCCCGCTCCATCTGGGCTAGGGATTTGTAGGCCCGCACCGTCCCCGCGGTATCGATCTGCTCGGCGGAGAAGTTGGTGCGCAGCATGTAAACCTGATCGCCGCTATGACGACCAAGGCTGGTCTGAAAGTGCAGTGCGAACTGGACGAGAACAGTCATGCCAACGGCATTAGGGTGTCTGATGCAGAGATGGCCACCCTCAACATTGAGACCGACCCATGGCATCCTGAATGGAACGACACCATCAAGCCCCGACCAACAGGCAGGAGCGGTAGTTCCTGAGCTTGGCCTAAGTATGCGAATTTCGTTGTCGAATAAACGTCAAAAGTTCGGCAGAAGTTTCCCTGTCACGGCAAAACTTCCCCCGAAGCGTCACCCGACGCGCTTTGCTTCGGAAAGGGGTCGCTTCGCCCGATCTTTGGATATGGAACGCTCATTCTTAATCGCCTCGGCACGGTCTGTCCCTCGACGGAACCCATCGAACAGGTGCTGCCGGTCGCGGCCGTGTTCGTGGCTTTTCGCGAAGGCATTTATTGGCCTTGGCGGCTCAGTCTCATCGCTCTGGATACGAGCATATGCGCCTGATTTGGCGATACCGCAGGATGGTCGCCGCGAAAGTCTCTCCCCGCTAAGTGGATGAAATTGAGGCCAACCTCGGCAAGATATGGCACGCACCAGTCCGGGGTCGCGGCGGTTTGACGTTCAAGCAAAACCCGATCGCTCGCAAGACATGAAGCGGATTGCCGGCTTTCTCCCACCAATTTTGAGATTCCCTGACCCAATCTGATAGATCGCTTATGCCCGTGCCGCCACGAATTCTACAATCGAACCACCGACAGGCGCCACACACGCGCAAAGAGCCGCCCAATCGTCCATCAGCGACCGTCGCTTCCCTAACAGACCTCCGCGTCGGTATGCCGCTTCGACCTTCGACGCGATCGTGTGGGCAAGCGCCCTCTCGACCACAGCATGCTCATGTTTTGTCGCCTCGGATGCCCACTCCCGGAAACTGGACCGGAGGCCGTGCTCGGTCAGGTCGTCTCGGTCCATACGCCGCAGTACCGTCAGCATCGCCATGTTGGATAGGCCTGCCTCGCCCTTGCCGCCCTTGCCACCAGGGAACACTGGACCTCCCGCTTTATTGTCAGGCAGCAACTTCGCGGCTTCCTGCAACACCGCCAGAGAGGCGTCGGACAGGGGAACGCGATTCTCGACGCCACCCTTCATCCGATCCCCCGGAACTGTCCAGGTCGCGGCCTTTATGTCGATCTCAGGCCACCGCGGGCCAATTACCTCACCCGTGCGAGCGGCGGTCAGGGCTGTGAACCAGAGGGCCAGCGCCGCGACGCCATCCCGCTTTTCGAGGTCCACCATGAAGGCGCCGATCTCTTTCCAAGGCGAGCAGCGTGATGTTCCACCTTCGATACTCTGGCGCGGGCAGGGAGGGCGCTTTCGAGGTGACCCTTCCACCTGGCAGGATTTTTGCCGGAACGTTAGCCGTGAACCTTCGCGCAATCCAACACGGTTTCGAGTTCGGCCCCGGACCCCCGCCGTTGTCTAGGCCTTGGTGGGCCAGATCGGTTCGAGGGTCTTGATGACATGCCCAGTGTTGATCGCGGACACCGCAACCTCTTCGATCACCGGATAGGCATGGGCCTCAAGTGTTTGGGTCCACTGCCACGCGTGTTTCCCGCTCCGCCACGCGGTCTTGTTGTCGCGGATGTAGCCTTCCGCGCTCTTTTGAACGTAATCAGTGCGGTAGCTTCCGCTGCCGCCTCGGCTGTCTTTCGGGGCTTCTCTGCCTCTTTGGCGAGGATCGGGTCTATACCAGCCAGGCGCAGCTTGCGTCCCGCCAGCGCCCGCTCGCGGGCCTCGGCCATGCCGATGGTATGCAACGGCCCGAATCTCATCTCACGGGCCTTTCCGTTCAGGTACAGGCCGCCATCGTCGCATAGAGGCCCGGGTTATGGCCGCCCGCCTGCGCCTTGCTCCTGATCGTCGCGGTAGACAGCTTGCCGATTTCGCGCCTCGCCATGTTCACGCCTTGATGCCTGGAGCTTGTGAAAATATTTACGTTTGTTGCCAAAGCTTGGTGGACCGTACCCGAAGTTTAACGGACCAAATCGGCTCCCACAATTCATCCCACAAATAAGGATGCTTCATAGGCGCAAAGAGGCGTACAGTCATGCACGACGGATTTGGCAATAATGGTTGATTTCTTCGGATTTTTTGGGAGGACTCGGCGCGGAATCTGGGGTTTTTGGCGGAGGGACAAAGCCGCCGAACGCGCGCTCGATCTGGCCGGCGAAGGCGATCGTCGTCAAGTCGTTCAGGTATCCGCCGATGATCTGCACGCCGATCGGCAGGCCCTGCGGGCTTTGGCCGATCGGGGCGACGGTGGCGGGAAGGCCGGCCGACGTGGCGATGGCACACCATGCGACCTGGTCGTCGTAGTCCAGCGCCTTGCCGTCGATGTTGATCTTGCGCGCCTCGTGCGGCGAATGATCCAGCGGGAAGGCCGGTGTCGGCATGGGCGGACATAGGATCAGGTCGACGTGCTGCAGCAGGGCCTGCCAGCGGGCTCGCAGCCCTTCGCGTATCCGAGCGGTATTGATCCAGGCGGCGTGGCTCATCACGGTGCCGCGCAGCCAGGCGGCACTGATGCTCAGATTGTCTGGGGAGAGCGCGGCCGCGGCTGCGGCGCGGCGCAACTGCCGTTCCGGCGTGAGGTCGGCGTCGAAGATCGCCGCCAGTAATTCACAGTAGTTGCGCGTCGTAAGGCTGAGATCGGGCATGTCCGGGTGCTGGCGCAGGACGGTGACGCCCAGTTTGGCAAGACGGCCAGCCAGGTCGTTGACCGCGGTGCGCACAAAATCCGCTGTCGGGCACAACGGATGGGTGTCGAGGACGAGGATCCGGTAGTCGGCGATCTTGTCGTGGCGTGGGGGCGCGAGCGCAAGTTTGTAGCCGATGCCGTCCCACAGCTCATCCGGGCCGGCGAGGACCTGCAGCTCCAACGCCAGGTCAGCGGCGGTGCGGGCCATCGGGCCAACCACCGACATGTCGTCGCGCACCGGAATGGGCGGGGTCCGCGGATAGCCGGCACCGCGCTGGGGCACGAGGTCGCGGCTTGGCTTGTGAGAGAATACGCCGCAGTAATGAGCGGGCGCGCGCAGCGAGCCGCCGATGTCGGAACCAAGCTCCAGCGGCACGTAACCGGCGGCCAGCGCGGCGGCGGAACCGCCCGATGAGCCACCGGGGGTACGGCTGAGATCCCAGGGGTTGTTGGTGACGCCGTAGACGCGATTTTCGCTTTGCCAGTCGGACAGACCCTCAGGGACATTGGTCTTGCCGATGATGATCGCGCCGGCCGCTTTCAGTCGCTGCACGGGGAGGGCGTCGAAATCGGGGCGCCAGTCGCGGAAGCGCTCGTAGCCCCAGGTTGTCGGCAGGCCGGCGACGTTGAATTGTTCTTTCACCGTCATGGAAAGACCAAGCAGAGGGCGCCGTTCGCCGCGGGCGAGGGCAGCGTCGGCGGCGTCGGCGGCGGTTCTGGCGCGGTCGAAATCGCGGACCACCACCGCGTTGATAGTCGGATCGAGCGTCTCGATGCGTTTGATCGATGTTTCAAGCAATTCGCGCGCGGAGACCTGGCGGGCGGCGAGCATCGCAAGCTGTTCGCCGGCGGACGCATAGGATGGGGCGGCGGTGGTTTGGTCGGCGCGAGCGGTGGCGGCGCGGCCGAGAACGGCTAGTGCTGCGCCGGCGCTGGCCATGAAATGACGCCGGTCCAGACCGGGGTGGTGTGGGAAGACGTGCTCGTCGCGGCCGGTCATTGTTGTTTCCTCCGTCGCGGTGCCGGATGCGGTCGGCCGCACGGTAGCGGAATTCGCAACGGTAGAGATGGCGCACCGGTTTGACGCGCTGGACAGGTGCCATCACACTATCGTGAATACTATGCTCGTTAGCATGGTGCCGCGTGTCTGTATTTCGGGGATCGAAACATATCCGACGAGGGTTGATCGCCTGCATCAGAGCGCCGCGCGGGTCGAAGGTTGCCGACTGCCGCGGGCTGCGTAGACTTGGCGCAAATAGGGAGAGGCAAGAAAATGGATGCCAAGATGATCAGCTTCCGGTGGCTACCATGAGCCATACCGTCACCGTGTCCGGGGTGAAACTGGAGATCGAGGAACGCGGGCAGGGGCGCCCGATCCTGTTTCTGCATGGCGGCGAGGGACTGCAACCGGCCCGCCCCTGGCTGGATGTGCTGGCGCGCAACCATCGCGTCATCGCGCCGCATCATCCGGGTTTCGGCGGTTCGGCGCTGCCCGACTGGGTCGGCACGGTTGATGACCTGGCCTATCTTTATCTCGATCTGCTAGGGCAACTGAAGCTGGATGACGCGGTGCTGGCCGGCAACTGCTTCGGCGGCTGGGTCGCCGCCGAAATGGCGGTTCGCAACACCACCCGCTTCGCCGGTTTGCTGCTGGCCGCGCCGCTTGGCATCAAGGTCGGCGGCGTGCTGGACCGCGATATCACCGACATGCATGCCATCTCCCGGGCCGAGTTCATGCGCCTGGCCTGGGCCGATCCTGGCAAGGGGGAGATCGACTACACGAAACTGCCGGACACCGAACTGGCGGGCATCGCCCGCGGCCGGGAGTCGCTCGCGGTGTTCGGCTGGAAGCCGTACATGCACAACCCGCGCCTGAAACGCTGGCTGCATCGCATCGACATGCCGACGCATCTGATCTGGGGCGAGCAGGACGGCATCGTCTCCACCGCCTACGGCGAGGCGTGGAAAGCGGAAATCCCCGGCGCCACGATGGAAACGATCCCCGACGCCGGCCACTATCCGCACTGGGAGCAGCCCGAACGCTTCGCATCCTGCGTGCGCGCCTTCACCGATCGCCTCTGAGCCTCCGATCGCCTCCCAATCAAGGAGCAACCGTAATGCGCACCTGGTATTTTTCCGAAATGGCGTATCATCCGGCCTGGGAAAAGGGCCTCGCCCGCGGCTCGCTGCGGGTCAACTTCCCCAGTGAGAACCTTGATCCAAGCGAAGCCGGCACGCTGCTGAACCGGTATCTGGACGAGTTCGCGCTGTGCGATGAGGTCGGGCTGGATATCATGGTGAACGAGCACCACAGCACCGCCACCTGCATGACCGTCTCGGTCCCGATGGCGCTGTCGATCATTGCCCGCGAAACCAAGAAAGCTCGGTTGCTCAGCCTGGGCAATCCGATCGCCAACCGGCCGGATCCGGTGCGCGTCGCCGAGGAAATGGCCTGGCTCGACTGCCTGTCCGGCGGGCGGATCGAGATGGGGCTGGTGAAGGGCGCGCCGTATGAGATCGCGCCGGCCAATTCCAATCCCGGGCGGCTGATGCGGCGCTACTGGGAGGCGCACGACCTGATCATCAAGGCGCTGTCGACAACGACCGGCCCGTTCTCCTGGGAGGGCGAGTTCTACCAGTATCGCGCAGTCAACATCTGGCCGCGGCCGATCCAGCAGCCGACGCCGCCGATCTGGATGACCGGCATGAGCGTCGATACCGGCATCGCCGCCGCCGAACGCGGGCATGTCGTCGGCACGCTGCTGTCGGGCGGGCTCGCCAAGCCGATGTACGAGGCGTACCGCAAGCGCGCCCGCGAACTGGGCTGGGAGGCGGGGCCCGACCGGATGGCCTATGCCGCGATCATCGGCGTCGGGCGACACGCGGGAGGAAGGGCTGCGCCGGGCGGATATCATTGCCGATTACGTGCGGACAGCGCCGGTGGTGGCCGAACCGTTCACCAATCCGCCGGGATATAACTCGATCGGTGCCAATGTGGCGATGCTGAAGGCCGGGCCGCGGGCGCACCGGATGGTGACCGACCGCAACGGCGTGCCGATCGATCACCGCACCGCGACGGTGCGAGCAGTTCATGGACACCGAAACGGTTTTCGCCGGGCACGCCGGATGACGTGTTCAATCAGTTGAAGGCGTTCAACCAGCGAATGGGCGGGGTGGGTCATCTGCTGTTCTTTGGCCAGGGCGGCCAGCTGACCCATCAGGATGCGAAGGAGAACATCGCCTTGTTCGGCAGGGAGGTGGCGCCTCGGCTGCTGGAGCTGGGTGCGCCCGAACAGGCCGCGGCGGCTGAATGATACGATACAAATCAGACACTGATTTGTAACAGACCCGCGCTACCTGTTCAGCCGACTGTCGACAGGAGGTTGAGATGGTGAACGCGAAACGGCTGGCTTCGATTGCTGCTGTTGTGGGTTTGGCGGCGGTTGGAACGGTCGGCATGCCGCATGCCGCCAATGCATGGTGGCGTGGCGGCTGGGGCGTGGGTATCTGGGTTCCCCCGGTGGTTGTGGCACCCCCGGTTTATGCGCCCCCGGTTTATGCACCGCCGCCGGTTGCCTACGTGCCGCCGCCGCCCGGTTCCTATCCGCCGGGATATTACCCGCCGCCGCGGCGGGCGTGGATCCCGCCGCACTGGGAAGGCCCGTACTGGGTTCAGGGTCACTGGTCCTGAAGAGGGGGTCCTGACAGGGGGGGGCTAACGGCCAGGGATCCTGACCGCCGCTTGGGGTTCGCCGCGCCGTCAGTCCTTGCGGAGGAAAGAGCGGATGGCCGCGATGGTGGCGGCTGGCTGCTCTTCCATCAGCCAGTGCCCGGAATTGGGAATCACGCACGTGGTCACATCGGTGGCGACGAAGCGCAGGTCATCTGCCATGGCGGCGCCGAACGAATTCTCGGCGCCGATTGCCAGCACCGGCATTGTCAGCTTGCCGCGTTGCGCGAAGCCGATGTTGTCGGTCGCATCCTGGGAGAACGCGGCGAACTGGTTGAATGCCGAGTGCATGGCGCCGGGCCTGGCGTACAGTTCGGCGTAGTGCTGCCGGGTCGCCTCGTTGATCGCGGCCGGGTCGGCGGATAATTCGTTCCAGAAGCGGTCAAGGTAGATGCGCTCACGGCCCGCGACCAGACGTTCGACGTCCGGCCCACGGAAGTTGAAATGCCACAGCATCGGGTTGCGGAGGATTTCGTCCCAGGGGCCGATGCCAGGAAGCGGGGCGTCCATCGCCACCCAGCGCGTGACGCGATCAGGATACTGCGCGGCGAACGCATAGCCGACCATGTTGCCGATATCATGCGTAACCAGATCGGCCTTCTGGATCTTCAGTTGATCGAGCACGCCCGCGATATCGCCAGCCTGCGTTTTCTTGTCGAAACCAGCCGCCGGATGCGAAGACAGCCCCATGCCGCGCAAGTCCGGGGCGACGATCACGTGGTCCTGCACCAGCGTCGCGGCCAGCGGCGCCCACATGTCCCCGGTATCGCCGAAGCCGTGCAGCATGACGATCGCCGAACCTTGGCCGCCGAGACCTTGGCCGCCGACCCGGACGTGAATCGTCGTGCCGTTGGTCTCGATGTCAGCGGTCCTGAACGCAGGCGGAAATTGCTGGAATTCTTGCATGAGCCGCTCACACCCTTTGCAACATTGGCGATCGTTGGCCAATCCTTCCGCGGATGGGCGCCTGCGGGACCGGACCTTCGCTCTTGGGCGCAGTCTGCAACAACCCCGCTGATTTTATCGAGTCGATGAATATTCAACGAGGCGTGATTGACGAAGTGGCCAACAGGGTCCACCGCTGATAGCCATGTTGCGCCGCTTCGAAGCTCTGCTTGATCCCACCGCCGGCACGCCGGCCCCGCCGCCGAACGCCGGGCTCTGGTCGGTTCTACTGGTTCTACATCCGGCAGGTGCACCGGCCTGACCGTCGCGCTGTTCGTCTTCGGCGGGCTGATCGCGATGCTCGATACGATGATCCCGGCCTTTATCGGCCGGGTCGTCAGCCTGGTGTCGTCGCACGCGCCGCGAGACGCTGTTCCACGACAACGGCCTGACGTCTGCTGGGCATGGCGGTGGTGCTGCTGGTCGTGCGCCCGCTGAGTTTCGTCGCGCACAACATCCTGGTGAACCAGATCGTCAATCCCGGCTTCTCCAACATGATCCGGTGGCAGAACCACTGGCACGTGGTGCGGCAGAGCTGGACGTTCTTCCAGAACGATTTCGCCGGCCGCATCGCCAACCGGGTGCTGCAGACCGGCCCGGCGCTGCGCGAAAGCCTGGTCATGGCGTTCGATGCCGCCTGGTACATCCTGGTCTACGGCTCCAGCGCGCTGGTGCTGCTGGGCCGGCTGGACTGGCGCCTGACGCTGCCGATGGTGGTCTGGTTCGTCGCCTATGCCGCCATGCTGCGCTACTTCGTGCCCCGGCTGCGCGACCGGTCCCGGCGCGTGTCGGAGATGCGCTCGACGCTGACCGGGCGGGTGGTCGACAGCTACACCAACATCCTGACGGTCAAGCTGTTCGCCCGCGCCGCCGACGAGGACGCCTTCGTGCGCGACGCGATCGACGAGCACACCGCGGCGTTTCGTGACCAGACCCGCATGACCACCGCCTATACCTCGACCCTGGTGCTGATGAACGCCTGCCTGATCGTGTCGATGGCGGCGGTGGCGTTGTGGCAGTGGTCGGACGGGCATATCGCCATCGGCGCGGTGGCGACGGCGATCCCGCTGGCCTGGCAGTTGAACAACATCGCCGGCTGGGTCGCCCGCAGCGTCACCTCGATTTTTGAGAATATCGGCACGGTGCAGGACGGCATGCGGTCGATCGACGTGCCGCGGCAGATGCCCGATCCGCCGGACGCCGGGGAGCTGCAGGTGACGGGCGGCGAAATTCGCTTCGAGAACCTGCATTTCGACTACGGACGCGTGCGCGAGAACACCGGGACGCGCTATCCGGCGGTGCTGCACGGCATCAACCTGACGATCGCGCCCGGGGAGCGTGTCGGGCTGATCGGGCCGTCCGGCGCCGGCAAGTCGACGCTGGTGAACCTGCTGCTGCATTTCTTCGATCCCGCCGCCGGGCGCATCCTGATCGACGGCCAGGACATCGCCGCGCGTGACCCAGGAAAGCCTGCGCCGGCACATCGCCATGGTGACCCAGGACACCTCGCTGCTGCACCGCTCGATCCGGGAGAACATCCGCTACGGCCAGCCGCAGGCGACCGACGCGCAGATCATCGCCGCCGCCAAGCAGGCGCAGGCGCACGAATTCATCCTGGGCCTGGAGGACTGGCACGGCCGCCACGGCTACGACGCCCATGTCGGGGAGCGCGGGGTGAAGCTGTCCGGCGGGCAGCGCCAGCGCGTCGCGCTGGCTCGGGTCATCCTGAAGGACGCGCCGATCCTGATCCTGGACGAGGCGACCTCGGCGCTGGATTCCGAGGTCGAGGCGGCGATCCAGGAGCAGCTCGACACGCTGATGGAAGGGCGCACGGTGATCGCCATCGCCCATCGGCTATCGACCATCGCCCGGATGGACCGGCTGATCGTGCTGGACCAGGGCCGCATCGTCGAAGCCGGGTCACACGTCGAGCTGCTGCGCCGCAACGGGGTCTATGCCCGGCTGTGGCGCCGCCAGTCAGGCGCCTTCGACGCCGCCGAGATCCGCGACGACATGCCGGCCAAGTAGCGTCTGCAGGACGTCCTGCCGGTCGGCGCCGGCGGGAACGATGTGGATGGTGCCGGGTGATGTCGCGTTCAGCGCGGTGACGCCCTGCTTGGGGCAGATCCCCAGGCACGACGTTTCCACCAGCCTGACGTCCCGCCGCCGTCCAGCATCCCGCAAAGCCTGCCGAAGCTCGGTTTTCAGGCTTTCCTTCCGCTTTCGGACCGAAGCCGCCGTCGAGCTTCTTGCCGCATTTCTTGCAAAGGACAATGACATCGCGCCAGGGCGTCGAACGGGCGAGGGAGTGGGTTTTTGGGCCATCGCGGGCATATGGGAAAGCCTGGGCTGATTGATAATCAGGAACTTGTGCGGGATGGTGCGGCATCACCAGGAGGAAATGAAATGACAGGCATGCTCGACGGGAAGGTCGCTCTGATAACCGGAGGCGGCAACGGCATTGGTCGGGAGACGGCGTTGATCTTCGCCCGCGAAGGTGCCCGGGTGGCGGTGGCCGATTACGAGGCTGAGGCCGCGGCGCAAACGGTCGCGCTGATCAACAGCAACGGCGGCCAGGCGGTTTCGCTGTCGGGGGACGTTACCGTGGCGGACCAGGTCAAGGCGATGCTGGACGGGACGATCGCGGCCTACGGGCGGCTCGACTGCGCCTTCAACAACGCTGGAATCGCGCCGCATCAGGTGAGCTCCTTCGGTCAACTGACCCATGAATGGTCCGAGGCGTCGTTCGACCGGATGATCGAGGTTAACCTCAAGAGCGTCTGGTTGTGCATGAAGCATGAAATCCCGCTGCTGCGGGCCGGCGGCGGTGGCGCGATCGTCAACACCGCCTCGGTCGCCGGTCTTCTGGGGTTGCGGTCGGCCACCGGCTATGTGGCGGCGAAGCATGCGGTGATCGGGCTGACCAAGACGGCCGCGGTCGAATACTCGCAGGAAAGCATCCGGGTGAATGCGGTCTGCCCGGGATATATCACCACACGGATGACGGCGCTGACGCGTGAGGTTCGCGGCGACGCGGTGATCGCCCGCACCCCGATGGGCCGCTTCGGCGAGCCGCGGGAGATCGGCGAGATGGTCGCCTGGCTGTGTTCGGATCGCGCCAGCTATGTCACCGGCGCAGCCTACCAGGTCGATGGCGGCATGATGGCGAGCTAGCGGTGTAGGGAAGGCGAGGGCGCTGCCCCTCGACCCCGCCAAGGGGCGACGCCCCTTGGAACCGGACTATCAGGGGATTTGGGAGGAGGGGGCTACTCGGGGTGTTCGGCGGCACAGTAGCCCCCTCCTCCCAAAACCCCTCAAGTCGTGGGATCAAAGGGGCCGTCGGCCCCTTTGCGGGTCGAGGGCAGCGCCCTCGCCTTGCCTCACAGACGCTGTGCCAGCTTACGGGCCAGCAGCCAGCCCGGGATCGCGGAGACGGGTGCGCCTGGCAGCAGCAGCAGCCAGCCCCAGGGCTGTTGGTTGACGATCAGGTCCATGCCGATGCCCAGCATCATGCCGCCGATCAGGCTGCCGGTGACCCCGGCGGAGACGCCAAGCCAGATGATGTCGCTGCGGTTGATCATGACGCGGTTGCTAAACAGCGGGGAAATGTTTGACAAGCCGCCGGAACGGCGCTTATACGCCCCGCTCTTCACGGCCGGGAACGTGGACGCACCTTCGGGGTGTGCTCCCGCCCATCGGTATGCGACCGACGGGCCTACCGGTGCAACAACAAGACGAAAAGGCCAACGCGCCCATGACTAAGCGCGCCGAGAGTAAGTACAAGATCAACCGCCGCCTGGGCATCAACCTGTGGGGCCGGCCGAAATCCCCTGTCAACAAGCGGGAATACGGCCCCGGCCAGCACGGCCAGCGCCGCAAGAAGCCGACCGACTTCGGCACCCAGTTGATGGCGAAGCAGAAGCTGAAGGGCTACTACGGCAATATCAGCGAAAAGCAGTTCCGCAAGTATTACGAGGAAGCCGTGCGCCGCAAGGGCGACACCTCGGAGAACCTGATCGAGATTCTGGAGCGGCGGCTGGATGCGGTGTGCTACCGCCTCAAGTTCGCGGTAACGCCGTTCGCGGCGCGGCAGTTCGTGTCGCACGGGCATCTGCTGATCAACGGCAAGCGGGTGAACATCCCGTCGTACCTGGTCAAGGACAACGACACGATCGAGGTGAAGGAGAAATCCAAGCAGCTCGCCGTGGTGCTGGACGCGACGCAGAGCAGCGAGCGGGACGTGCCCGAGTACCTGGAAGTCGATCATCGCGCGATGAAGGGCCGCTTCGCCCGCGCGCCGAAGCTGTCGGACGTGCCGTATCCGGTGCAGATGGAACCGAACCTGGTGGTCGAGTTCTACTCGCGCTAGTCGCCAGCTGGTCTGTTGGATCTGTGGCCTGCCGGCGGTTGCCGGTGGGCTGCTGACCGGGAAACGGGCTGCGGCCACCGGGATGACGGGCGCCGTCGCGGCGTGAAAACTGGACAGTGAGCCGTCCCTAGTGAGCCGTCCCCGGCGGGCTGGGCGCCCGTTAACGGTTTGTTCAGATCCGGACGCTACCGTGGACCATTCAGGTCCCGGCATTCGTGGACCTTTGGGAATCCCGAGGCTCCATGACCCTTAGCGCGCGGATACTCTCGGCGGTTGTTCTGTTAGGGCTGTTGCTGGCCGGCGTGCTGGGCGCGGATTTTCTGCCGGCCTGGCATCAGGCACGGCAGGCTCAGGCGCACCAATCCTTGAACAGCGCCAGTTCCGCCCTGGTCGAAGCCGCAGGCGCAATGGCGGTGGAACGAGGCTTGGCGAACGGATTTCTGGCTGCCCCGGCATCAGCAAGTGCCGAACTGCAGGAAAAAATCAGCAACAGTCGCGCGAAGGCATCCGAGTCGTTGGCGCGGGGCCTGGCTTTGGCGCCGGGTGGCGCCAGCACGCAGCTGACCGATACTCTGGCACGGCTTGACTCCCTGCGTCGTGATATCTCGTTGGGCGCCGGGGCGACGACGACCCCAGCCGTCTGGTTCAGCAGTGCGACAGCCGCAATCGATGCCGTGGTCGCACTGCGGCGGCGCATCGACGTGGACGCGGGCACCGAGCCGGTGGCGACTCAGATGATCGCGCTGCGCGACCATCTGGCGGAAATGAGCGAATTTGCCGGGCGCTTGCGCGGTTATGTCAACGGCCTGATCAGCCGCGGTGGACGTGGTTCGGCGGTCGAAGCGCTGGCGATCGGCATCCTTACCGGGCGTATCAACGGTGGCTGGACCGCGATCGAGGCCAGGCTTGACAGCTATCCCGACGAGATCCGACCGGATGTCGTGGCTGCCGGACGCGCCTGGAACAATGAATTCGGGCCGGTGCAGAACGCGGTGACACAGGCCGCGGCCGAAGGGCGTGACTGGCCGGTATCCGCGCAAGACTGGTTTCGGCAGGCCACGCAGGCGATCGATGTGCTGCTGGCGACGCAAAAGCATAGTGGCACCATCGTGGCGACGGGACTGGAGGCCGAGCGGACGCAAGGCGACCACGCGGTCATGATTGGTGGGCTCGGGCTGGCGACTGCGATCGCGGTGATCCTCGGCGCGATCTGGTATGTGCGCCGTCGGGTGGTCGCGCCGCTGCGGCAGGTTATCGGCGTTATCAATCGGTTGGCAGCGGACGATCTTGATGCCGAGCCGCCGGCGGTCACCAGTTCGGATGAGATCGGGCAGTTGTGTGCCGCGACTGTGCGGTTCCGGATAACCGCGCGTGAGGCGAAGGTCATGGGCGAACAGCAGACGGCGTTGGCGGCGCAAGCGGCCCGAGCCAGGACCGAGGCGATCCAGGAAATTGGCACGATGATCGAAGATGTCAGCGAGCAGGCGATCAACACGGTCAAGGCCCGCACCGGCGAGGTCGTGGCGCTGTCGCACCAGGTTCATGCCATAGCCACCGTGATATCGGGCGATATACAAGGCGCCGTCGGGGATTTCGGGGCTTGTGCGGGAAAGTTCCCAGGAGGCGGCCGACGGCGCTCGGGAGCTTGAAGCGGCGATTCGCGAGATTGCGATGCAGATGGGACGCGCGGCCCTGACGACACGGTCCGCGGTGGACCAGACCGAGGCTGCCCGAGTTACGTTTGATGCGTTGGCATCGAACGTCGGCGAAATCGGCGAGGTGGCAGCCTTGATCGGTCAAATCGCAAGGCAGACCAACCTGCTGGCGCTCAACGCGACGATTGAAGCGGCTCGGGCTGGCGATGCGGGCAAAGGGTTCGCGGTCGTAGCGAGCGAGGTCAAGGCGCTGGCGCAACAGACGGCCCGCAGCAGTGATCGGATCAGCCAGCGTATTGGTGCGATCGAACCGGCGACGCTCGACGCGCTGACGGCGATGGACGCGATCCGGCAGTCGGTTGGGGAAATCGACGTCATCGCGACTGCCGTCGCTGCCGCGGTGAAACAGCAGTCGGCCGGCGTTGCCACGGTGGCGCGCGGAGTTGCTTCATCGAGCGAGGCCGCCCATCGGGTGAACGAGAGAATGGGTACGATCGCAGCCGAAACCGAACGCTCTGAACTTGCGGCCGGGAATTTGGCCGACGTGGCACGCCATATCGAGACCGCGGTCGGCGGCTTGAAGGGAACGCTCGTGCAACTCATGCGCACCCGCGTAGCGGAACTCGATCGGCGCAGCGAAGCCCGGCGTCCGGTTTCCCTGCCCGGGCTGTTCGAACTGCACGGGGCCCGTCATGCCGGCACGATCATGGATATCTCACGCGGAGGGGCGCGTTTCGCGCTCGCTGAGTCGGTTGCAGTCAAGCCCGGCGAGAACGCCGTACTGAGCGGACAAGGACTGCCCCGTATGCCGGTGGCGGTGGTTACACAGCGTGACGGGGTCATGCATTTGACAATGAGCGCGCAGTCCGATGCGGATCGGGACGCGATGGATGCGGCAATCGCGCGTCTACTGCCGCCGTCCAAGTCCGCCGCGTAAGGGCGGCATCGGCAACAAGCGCGTCGGCACGCCGATGAAGCGGCCCGCTCAGACAAAGACTCGCGACTGGCTCACCATCGCGAACCGCGGCGATTAGAGTGCGATTGTCTGAACCAGCAAGTCCAAGATACAAGATCGACCCAGCTTCAGACGTCAATCGCCCTCTCGAACAAAGAGTCCTAGACCCTGATAGGTGCAACCTGAGCCCATCAGGGTCTATTGCTGAACAGGCCGTAACGCACCGTCGTCGCCGGTTGGCGGGTGGCGACGGTTCCGCCCGCGCCGGAACATCGTGGCCGACATCAGCTCGCAGTCCTGCAGGCCGGTTGGAATCGCGCCGGCTGGCACCCGGGTGCCCCTTATATCCAGACGCTTCAGGCTGGTCAGTTGCGTCAATGGCGTCAGGTCACTGACCATGGTGTCGCCGACCTCCAGAACCCGCAGCCTGGTCAGGCCGGTAAGCGGCGAGAGGTCGGTCACCTTTGTGCTGGACAGTTGCAGGCTTTCCAGTGCGGTCAGGCCCGCGAGCGGCGCCAGGTCCGAGACCGCCGTTCCACCCAGATCCAAGCGGATCAGGCCGGTCAAACCAGCCAGGGGCGACAGATCCGACACCAGGCAACCGGTTAGATAGAGGCTTCGCAGCCCGGACAGGCTGGCCAGTGGCGTGACGTCGCGGATGGGCGTGAACGACAGGATCAGGCTTTCCAGCGCTGCCAGGCCGGCCAGCGGCGCAATGTCGGTGACGCGGGTCAGCTTCAGACTAAGCACCCGCAACCTGGTCAGGCCGGCCAGCCCGGAAACATCGCTGACCGGCGTTCGGGTCAGGAACAGTTCTTCGGCCCCGGTCAGGGTCTCCAGGGCTGGCAGGTCATTCAGCGGAACCCGCTCCAGCCGCATTCATTCCGCCGCCAGCAAGGGCTGGTCGACCAGATCGGTGGCGCGGGCCAGATCGACCGACAGCAGCCGCGATACGCCGCGTTCCTGCATCGTCACGCCGTACAGCCGGTCCATGCGCGCCATGGTCAGCGGATGGTGGGTGACCACCAGGAAGCGGGTGCCGGTGTCGCGGACCATGTCCTCCAGCAGGGTGCAGAAGCGTTCGACGTTGGCGTCGTCCAGCGGGGCGTCGACCTCGTCGAGCACGCAGACCGGGGCGGGATTGCAGCGGAACACGGCGAAGATCAGCGACAGCGCGGTCAGCGCCTGCTCGCCGCCGGACAGCAGCGACAGGGTCGCCAGCTTCTTGCCCGGCGGCTGGGCGTAGATCTCCAGGCCGGCCTCCAGCGGATCGTCGGAGCCGACCAAAGCGCCAGGTGGGCACGGCCGCCGCCGAACATGCGGGTGAACAGTTGCTGGAAGTTGCGGTCGACCTCCTGGAACACGGCGGTCAGCCGCTCGCGGCCCTCGCGGTTCAGGTGGCCGATGGAACCGCGCAGCTTGGCGATCGCCGTGGTCAGTTCCTCGCGTTCGGTTTCGATCGTGCCGATCTGCTTTTCGACGTCCTCGGCTTCCTGTTCGGCGCGCAGGTTGACCGGCCCCATCTCCTCGCGTTCCTTGAGCTGGCGTTCCAGGCGCTTGCGGGCGCTTGTCCTCGCTTTCCTGGCGACAGGTCGGACGGCGGATCGGGCAGGGCAGGGTTGGCGCCGAGCCGTTCCAGGATGCGTTCGGCGACGGTGCCCCAGGCATGGCTGGCCTGCTGCGGCGGCGCCCTCGGCTCGGACCGCGTCTTCCCGCCGGCTGGCCAGGGCCGCTTCGGCGGCGCGGGCGGCGCGGTCGGCTTCGGCTGCCTGGGTCGAGGGCGACTGACAGGGCCTCGGCGGCGCGGCGGTGCGCGGCTTCGGCGGCTGACAGGGCATCCAGCGCCTCGGCGCGGCGGGCGGCGATCTCGGACGGGCGGGCTTCGAGGGTTTTCAGCGCGTCTTCGGCTTCGGTCTGGCGGGCGGTCAGGTCGGTGACGCGGTCGGCGGCATCCTTGGACCGCTCTGCCCAGCCGGCGCGTTCGGCGACGATGATGCGGCGGCGGTTGACCCGCGTGGCGTGGTCGCGCGCCAGCGGATTCGCGCTCGCGCGCGGGCGGCGGCTTCGCGGGACCGGACGGCGGACAGGGTTGCCCGTGCCTGGTCGACGGCGGCGCGCAGCTGCGGCGATATCGGGCAGGGCGGTCTGGGCCGCCCGCGACCTGCGCCAGGGCAGCCAGCGCCTCATCCCGCTCGACGGTGATGCGGGACAGCTGGTCGTCCGCGGCGGCCAGTCGGGCGGTGGCGGTGGCGGCCTGGTTGCGCAGGCTGGTCGAGGCTGGCGCGGGCGCGTTCCAGCTTCTGTTCCCAGTCCCGCCGCGGCGTTGCGGGCGGTCTGTTCCGCGGTCACCGCCGTTTGTGACGCGGCCTCGGCCGCTGGCGCGGGCGGTCCGGGCGGTGGCGGCGTCCTGTTCGGCCGCGGCCAGGCGGGTGCGCAGTGCCGATCAGCCGGTTGCGCTGCTGCAGCCGAACCGCCGCCTGGGTCGGCGTGCCGGCGCGAATCGTATAGCCGTCCCACCGCCAGATCGCGCCGGACGCGGGAGACCAATGACTGGCCCGGATGCAGATTGGACTGGTTGATCGACGCCGTCCTGTTCGTTTTCGACCAGACCAATCTGCGACAAGGCGCGCGCCAGCGCGGGCGGGCCTTGCACCGAGGCGGCAAGCGGCGTGGCGCAGTCCGGCAAGGCCGGTGCCGGGTCGAACGGCGGGCAGTTCGCGCCAGTGCCGCGCCGCGCCGGGGTTGAGCGCCGAGGTCAGTTCCTCGCCCAGCACCGCACCCAGCGCGGCTTCCAGGCCGTCGGCGACGGTGAGGGAATCGATCATCGGCGGCCAGCGCTCGCCGTCCTTCACCGCCAGCACTTCGGCCAGCGCCTGAGCCTCGGCGGCCAGCCTGGCTCGGGCCGAGTCGGCCGTTGCCTGCTTTTCCCGCGCCGCTGCCAGCGCCGTCGCGGTCGCGGCGCGGGCTTGTTCGGCCTGTTCCACGGCGGCGCGGGCAGCGGTCAGGGCCGCTTCGGCCTCGGTCGCGTCGTTCGCGGCCCGGGCGATCAGCGGCGGGGTCGACCTGCTGGGCGGCGACTCGTTCGCGCTCCTGGCTGACGTTGCGGAACTGGTCGTTCAGCCGGTTGGCCCGATGTTCGGCCTGCGCCAGCAACTGGGCCGCGGCCTGGGCGCGGGCGTTTGCCTCGGCCGCGGCCTCGGTCGCGCGGTTGGCCTCGGCTTCGGCGACCCGGACCGCGTCCGCGGCGGCGATCGCAGGCGGCTTCGGCGGCCGCGGCTCGCTCGTCATGGCCGGCATCGGCTTCGGCCAATGTGGTTTCTTCGGCGGCCAGCCGCTGATCGGCCGCCGCGGCATCGCGCTGCAACTGGTCGGCATGCGCCAGGTCCTGCCGCAGCTGGGCGATCCGCCGCTGCGCCTCGGCCAGGGCCGATCCGGCCTGCTGCTCCTCGCCGGCGATCTGCTCCTGGGCGACGCGGTGGCGTTCCAGCACGGTGCGGGCGTCTGCCTCGGTTTCCCGCAGCGGGGGCAGGGCGGCGGTCGCTTCGGTGGCCTGCGCGGATGCCATTGTCGCGGCGTCTGTGGCTGCCGCCACGGCTGCTTCCGCGTCGTGCAGGGCCGCCGCGGCCTGGGCGCGGATCTGCTCGACGCGTGCCCGTTGCAACGACAGCAGTTCCGCCTCGGCGGCGCGGATCGCGCCGGAGATGTTGCGGTAGCGGCTGGCCTGGCGGGCCTGGCGCTTGAGGTTGCCGAGCTGGCTTTCCAACTGGGCGCGCAGATCCTCGGCGCGGGCGAGGTTGGCTTCGGCCGCGCGCAGCTTCAGTTCCGCCTCGTGCCGGCGGGCATGCAGGCCGGTGATGTTGGCGGCTTCTTCCAGCACCGCGCGGCGGTCTTCCGGCTTGGCGCCGACCAGCGCGCCGACCCGTCCCTGGCTGACCATGGCCGACGCGCGGGAGCCGGACGCGAGGTCGGCGAACAGGGTCTGCACGTCGCGGGCGCGGGCTTCCGTGCCGTTGATGCGGTAGGCGGACCCGCTGCCACGCTCGATCCGGCGGGCGATCTCCAGTTCCGTCTGTTCGTGGAACGGCGGCGGCGCCCGGCCGGCGGCTTCATCGAGGAACAGGGTGACCTCGGCGATGTTGCGCGACGCGCGGCCGGCGGTGCCGGCGAAGATGACGTCCTCCATCTCGCCGCCGCGCAGGTTGCGGGCGCTGCTTTCGCCCATCGCCCAGCGCAGCGCTTCGACGACATTGGACTTGCCGCACCCGTTGGGTCCGACGATGCCGGTCAGTCCGGGCAGGATCTCCACGCTGGTCGGTTCGGCGAAGCTCTTGAACCCGGAGATGCGAAGACGGCGGAAACTGACCGGCAATGGTTACTCCTGTCAGGCGTTACGCGGGGATCAGCTTGCGGAACGCGTCGTAGCTCATTTCCCCAGCGTATTTCTGGCCGTTGATCACGAAGCTTGGAGTCGAGTCGATCTTCCACTTGTCGGTGTCGGCCTTCTGTTGCTGGATGATCCAGTCGCGCAGGGCGGTGTCGCCGATCGCCTTGTCGAAGGTCGGCCGGCTCATGCCGGCCAGGCCGGCGATCTTCCACAGCTCGTCGGTCGGGATCGTTGCCGCGGCTGAACGCCCAGCGGTTCTGGGTGGCGAACAGCGCGTTGATGAACGGTTCATAGCGATCGACCGGCAGATAGCGCGCGACCATCGACGCGGTCAGGGCGACCTGATCCAGCGGGTAGTCATGGAACACCCAGCGCACCTCGCCGGTGTCGATCAGGTTTTTCTTGATCTCCGGGAAGGTGTCCTGCGGCGAAGGCGGCGCAATGGGTGCAGGTCAGCGAAAAATATTCGCCAACCGTCACCTTGGCGTCCGGCTTGCCGATGAAGCGCTCGGCGCGCGGAGTCTGTCATCGGCCCGTGCAGGCGCGGCCCGCAGTGCGACAGCACCGAGGGCAAAACCGGCTGGCACCACAGTTAGTAGTAGAACGGCGAGAAAACGGCATGAAAACCTCTATATCTGGTATTACAGCTTCTTCACGCGACGTGTCGAGTGTTTGCTTCGGCCGATGACGACCCGGCCCAGCGCAGCCAGCGCGGACTTCAGTTCACCATCCGGCAGGTCGGCCACCGCCGCTTCAGCCTCCTGGACCGCTTCGGGCGGCGACGGACGGGTTGGCGGCGGCTTTACGCGGCATCCCGGCCTGGGTGAACTTCAGCGAGTGGACCGGCTGGCCGCCCAGATGGGTGTTGATCCGGTTGATCACCTCGACGCCCACGTAGTGCAGGTCCATTGCTACCGGGCCGGCGCAGGCGATGGTCAGCACGCCGCGGTCGAGCCGGCGCGGCACCGTCATCGAGGCGACCTTCGGGCCGACGATGATGTCCCAGTCCGCGACGATCTGCGCCGAGGCGGGATTGTGCTTGCGGTAGGTCTGACGGGTGACGTCGGGCAGCAGGCTGCCGAGGGCACGCGGGCCGTAGACGAATCTGGCGCGTCCCGCCATACCGTTGTGCGTGTCGTCGTCTTCCGCCATCGCTCCCGCCATCGAACTGTTGCATTGGTACGACCGCCACCGGCGACGGCTGCCATGGCGGGCGGAGCCTGGCGAGACCCCTGACCCTTATCGCGTCTGGCTGAGCGAGATCATGCTACAGCAGACGACCGTCACCGCAGTCATACCCTACTATGAGCGCTTCGTAAGCCGGTTCCCGACGGTGCACGCGCTGGCAGCCGCGCCGCTGGACACGGTGCTGTCGGCGTGGGCCGGTCTTGGCTACTACGCGCGCGCCCGGAACCTGCATGCATGCGCCCAGGTGGTCGCGCGCCGCGGGCGGTTTTCCCGCCGATCTGGCTGGATTGCAGGCATTGCCGGGGATCGGCGCCTATACCGCGGCGGCGATCGGGGCGATTGCGTTCGGGCTTCCGGCGGTGCCGGTGGACGGCAACGTGGAGCGTGTGGTGTCGCGGCTGTTCGCCATCGAGCAGCCGATGCCGGCGGCCAAACCGGCTATTCGTGATGCGGCCGCGCGCCTTGGGGCTGATCCCGCGGCGCGTGCCCGGCCGAGCGACTTCGCTCAGGCGCTGTTCGATCTTGGGGCGTCGATCTGCACGCCGGCCGCCCCGGGCTGTGCGGTGTGTCCCTGGATCGCATCGTGTGCCGCACGGCGCCTCGGCATCCAGGCGACTTTGCCGCGCAAGCTGCCGAAGAAGCTCCGGCCGGTTCGCTATGGCGTGCATTTCTGGCTGACCGACGATCAGCAGACGGTGCTGCTGCGGACCAGGCCTTACAAGGGGCTGCTGGGCGGTATGACCGAACTGCCGGGAACGCCGTGGCGGGATACGCCGTGGACGGTGGCGGAGGCGATGGCTGATGCACCGATGGCGCTGGAGTGGCGCGGGGCGGGTCAGGTACGGCACGGATTTACGCATTTTGAGTTGATCATCGACGTGCTTGCCGCCCATGTGCCGCTGATCGCCGGCGATGGATTTACCCGGGCGATCGATGCGTTGGACGATGCGGCGTTGCCTTCGGTGATGCGCAAATGTGTGCGGATGGCCGTCAACGGGCCGGCGCCGCGTGCACCGGGGTCGTTGAGACGGTGAGAATGTCGGCTGGGCGGCGATGCCGCGGCCTGTTTCGGAGAGATCGGGCGCCTGCTGGATGTTGCGTCCAGCCGCCACGGGATGCCGGCCAGCCGGAAGACAGTCAAAGGGTTTGTGAATGATCAAGGCGTTGAATGCCCGGCACACCATCTGCGCCGGGTTCGTGGTGGCACTGGGGATGCTTTCATCCGGGTGGCCGGTGCTGGCCGCCGATGCGGTGACCAGCCCGCCGGGGACGCTGTTGCCACCGGGTGTTTTCAGCACCAAAGGGAGTCGAGATCGTCGATCACGCCGGGCGTCCGGTCAGGCTGGCCTGTGTCGGCTGGAACCAGCTGAACGAGGGTATTTCGCTGGAGCGGCAGACCGAGCTGATGGCGGCGCATGGTTTCAACTGCATCCGCTTTTCCTGGGTCAACGCCAGGATGCAGCAGGATTTGCATTTGATCGACCGGATTGTCGACGCCGCCCACATGGCCGGGCTGCGGGTGATCCTGGATAACCATACCAACGAACCGGGCCATGGCGACCGCGACAACTGGGGCGCCCAGCAGCCGAACGGCCTGTGGTACGATGTGGGCGGCGCCTCGGACGGCACTGATGGGGGCGGCAATCCCGGCACCGTCACCGATGCGAAGTTCCTGGCCGACTGGCAGGCGGTGGCGAAACATTATGCCGGAAACCAGACGGTGATCGGCTACGATCTGCGCAACGAACCGCTGAATTACCCGCACATGAGCCTTTGGGGTGGCGGATCCGACCGGGATATCCGGGCGATGTATGTCCGCGTCGGCAATGCAATCCAGGCGATCGATGCGGACAAGCTGATCATCGTGGAACCACCGGGCAGCGATTGCAGTGGCGTCAGGAAGTATCCGGTTGCGCTGGATGTACCGAACAAGGTGGTTTACTCGCCGCATGAGTATCCCGGGGAGATCAGCGCCCAGAAGATCAGCTCCGGCCCCGCTTTGATAAAACGGATGAACGAATGGTGGGGCTGGCTGATCACCGAAAACGTGGCGCCGGTGTTCGTGGGTGAGATGGGGGCTTCGATGTCCAGCGCGCAGAGCAAGGAATGGGCGGAGACGATTGTGCCGTATTTGAACGGCACGGCGCCGGACGGGCTGAAAATCGAGCCGGGCGGGCAGGGGGTGTCGACCGATTGGTGGGCGTGGGGTCATTTGGGTGGGCAGAACCCGAACGGCACCTTGGAAAGCGACTGGAAAACACCGAGGCCCGAGCAGGAGGCGGTCTATGGCAAGCTGCGGCAGCGGGCGCTTGCGGCGCGTTGAAATCGGCCGCGGCAAACGTTCCACACTCAAGTAACGAATTCACAAGATATATTCGGGGCCGCTACGTTAAATTGCTTGGTGTCTGGTTTGACATGCATCAAGCAAATCCGTACCTTGCAGTGGTAGTGGTTAAGTCCGACGGACGGCACAGTTAGACTTGTCCACTAACAGTTGCAGAGTTACTGGATGAAGGCTCGACAGCGCAGGTAACCTTGGCCGGCGCCGGCGTCCGTGTGACATGGGCCGGCGGTCATGCCGCCGACCTCGAGCAGGTCACACCTGGTGAAAAATCCTCTGGAGGATGGTATGGCGCGACCGGCGGTTTCAGACAACAACACGGTTATCAGCCAGCCCGGACAATCGATCGTTGACCGTCACGGTAACGCCTGGTCCATCGTCGGTGGACAGGTCGCTGTGAACGGGGTGGTTGATCCCCGCACCGCGAATGTCATTCTGCTGGCCTACGTCAACGGCCGAATTTGGCAGGAGAACACAGCAGATCTTTGGTGGAGCAAGGTCACCCCGAACGGGGCGTGGACACCGACGTTTGGCCGGGTCAGGAGCCCGCTGCACCGGGTCGCCTCCGCGGAGGATAGCGTCATCGTCACCGGGACCGCTTCGGTCATTACGGACAGGTCGGGCAATACATGGTCGATCGTCAACGGCCAGGTTGCCGTGAACGGCACCATCGATCCCACCACCAACCGCGTCATCGCCCTGACTTACGCGGGGGGCAAGATCTGGCAAGAAAATGCCGATCGGCTTTGGTGGAGCAAAAGCAAACCCGCCGATGCCTGGAACCCGCCGTTTGGCACAGCGACAGGTCCCGTCGCCATCGCGACCCACACCTGGATCGGCCCAGCCGACGGCAACTATGGCGATCCCGCCAACTGGACGTCTGGCCTCCCGAAGGCCGGGGATACCATCAATCTGATGAGCGGACCGCAGATCATATCGATCTCGGATACCGTCGTTGACAATGTCTTTATTACGTCTGCGACCGAAACCAACACATCGGCGTTGGATGTTGGGCCGGAGGTCCGGTTCAATGCGAATATCCGATCGGTGTTCGGTGAACTGAAAGTCAATTTGCTGGCCAATGTGGTCAGTTACAACGCGGGCACATTCGACGCCTCCTCTAGTATTGGCGTCGGCTCGATCGCCTTCAATATCGCCGCGGGTGCTACTTTCCTCAACTATGGCACGATCAGCACTTCGGCCGGTCTGGCTCCACTATATGGCAATATCGGCATAAACGTCGCGTCCGGGGGTCATTTCGACAATGCCGGCCTGATTGATATTCGCGGCGGCGCGCTGAGCGTCACGTTCGACCATGACCTGTCGAACCGCGGGCGCCTTGTGGTCGAGGGTTCGGGCAGCGCGACTGTCAAGATCGGCACGACCTATGGGGTCGGCAGCGTCTTCAACAACGCCGGATTGGTCGAAGCCGACGGCACGTCCAATATTCTGTTTCAGGGACTGGCGGCGTTTGAAACACGCTACGGCAGCGTTGCGAATTCCGGCCTGATCCATGCCAACGGTGGCAGCATCACGATCGACGGTGCGCTTGCGCAGACCGGGGCCGGACGGGTCGAGATCGATAATGGCGGAACGCTGACACTGGACCGGGCCTGCACCGGCGGGACAATAACGATCACCAGCGGCATGTTGAATTTTGGTGGCAGCGGCCGAGCTGGTCCTCAACCCTACGGGGCGGCTGGATTTGCTTCGACCCTGATCTTCACGGCCTTGAGCGGACAAATCGGTTTCAACGGACAGGATGTGACCGAAATGTTCAAGGCGACCGCGCCGAACGCGGGTGAATTGCTGGTCTATCTGGCGAATGGTGGGCCGTACACGAACCAACTGCTCGCCGACATCCATCTGTCAGGCGCTTATGCCGCCTCCGACTTCAGTGTGAATGGGTCGGTCATTACTTACCTCAGTCATTCGGTTTGACCCGTCGTTTCTTGACCGTCTGCGTTGGGTCTGATGCGTCGGCTGGTGCCATTGAAGTCGGGCGATTTGCAAAATCCGACGTACCGGACGGCGAAATTCCCATCTGCTGGCCATTGAGCCAGCAGCGTTCAAGACCAGGTTGAGGCCCGCCGGTACAGGACTGCACCGGGCGTCGACCAAACAATCAGGCTTTTGACTGCAGCCGTTCAGCCCGAGCGGAGTGGCGGAGAATGTCCACCAGGCGGTCCGCGCGCTGGTCCCAGGTGATCGGCGTGTAGCCGGGCTGTTTTGCCAGCCGCCCCGCCCTCAGCCCATCCAGCACCTCGGCGCACGCCGCCGCATCGGCGACGACATGCAGGCAGGGTTCCATATACCTGGCCTGCGGAATGTCGGTCGACACCACCTCCAGCCCGGCATTGAGGCAGTGATAATAGCGCAACGGGTCGATATACCGGGTGATCGGCGTATCCATCCGATACGGTGCCACGCTGATGCGATAGGAGGCCAAGATCCCCGGCAGGTCAGCCATCGTATAGCCGCCATGGTAATACACGTTACCATTCCGCTCTATTGTCGATTTCAGGTGCTCGGGCGTCGCCGTATCACCCGGCCTGGTCCATCCATGCAGATGAAACTGCAAATCGGGGCGCAGGCCTGCCAGTTCCGACAGAAAGTCGAAGTCGAACCGTTCATCGAAACTGGCGATGATCAGGACACGATCATTTCGCGCCATGTCCCGGGGCACGGGCAGCAGGTTGGACGCATTGCCGAGATGCCGGGAGCCGGGAAACAGCTCCTGCAACGTCGGCGCCGCGTGCACCACGACATGCGAAAGACGGCACAGCATGTTGACGATCTGACCCTCGCGCCAGCGCCTCCACCCGGTGTTATGATAGCGCAGGTCGTCGTGCATATCGAAGCACCATATCCCGTCCGCCGCGATCAGCCGCAGGGCGACGGTCATGCCGGGGAAATAGGTGTTGGTGCTGTTGAAGTAGACGTTGGTCGATTGATCCCGCCGAAAGCCCCGGATAAAGCGCAGGAATTTTGTCACCGACATTTCGACCGGGACGGCGTCTTGCGACGGACCTGCAACGATTGGGCGCCGGCGCAGCCAGATGTAGTAGGTGTCAAAATGTTGACGCAGCGCATCGACCAACGGCAGCCGGAAGTCGGACTTCGGATCCCGGCAGGTAAGGACGAAGAAGCGAAAGTGCGGCAAGCCCACCTCAGAGGGCCCCGGCCTGAGCGACATGACGGCGGCTTCCCAGGAACATTTGATAGAAATGCTTCAGGTGGCGCAGCGACGGCGGACACAGCAGGGTGACGAACGGCACCGCGATTGCCCAGGGTCCGAGTTGCCGCCAGAACAGGCCAACCGCGATGCCGATCCACCAGAGTGCTGATATGCCGTAATCCGGCGACCCCACCGCCTGGCGCACCGATCGATGGATGAACGGGTAGCTCAACAGGGCGACCATCTCGGCATAGCCGTATCCGACGATCCCGCAATATTCGACGGCAAACCAGCCAGCACCGGCGAACAAGGCAATGTGGACGACATGGAACCACGATACCGCCCAGTTCCTGCGCAGGACGTAAAGAATTGATGAATGGATGTTAAACTGCGCGTTGGTCAGGTAGCTCAGCGCCAGGTACGGATAGACCAGCATCACCGGTTCCCACCGTTTGCCGAACACCATGGCGAGCAAACTTCCGCCGAACCAGCTGAAGGCGAGCAGGACGGGGCCCAGGGCGAGGGTCTGCAGCCGCATGCCGTCGGTCGCCGCCTCGATCAGCTTGCCGCGGTCCTGCTGCACCTTCGACAGCACCGCGACGGACAGCCGGTAGGCGACGGTCTTGGTGAAGGACAGCAGTTCCATCATGCGGATCGCGAGACCCACCTGGCCCACGGCCTCGGCCGGGAGGAAGTGGCCGACGATCAGCGGGTTGACCAGGCCGCGCAGCTGCCAGGTCCAGTCGGAGAACGCGTAGCTGAAAGTGAAGGCCAGCATCGACCGCACCACGCCCCTGTCCCAGGCCAGCGTGGGGCGGTGGCGCGCCGCGATGTGGAACGCGAGGCAGACGAATACCTGTTGCAGACACCAGCCGGTGACCAGCGACCACACGCCAAATCCCAGGAACACCAGGGGAAGCGCCACGCCGTAATAGAGCAACTGGCCGGCTGTTTCGATCATCGCCACGCGGCGGAAATCCAACGCCCGTTCCAGCCGGGCACCGGCAGGCACCGCGAGCGTCTGGAAGATGACGGACAGCAGGAGCACCGCAAGCAAGGCGGGCAGCCCCGGCATCGGGATCCATCTGGCGATCAGCCCGAGCCCGGCCTCGAGGATCAGGACCAGACCGCCGCAGGAGAGCAGCAGCAGTGTCGTCGCGACATCGTAGGTGCGTTCAGCGACCTCATCGACGGCGCGGACGAGATAGACCCCGATCCCGGCTTGGCCGAAGTTCTGGGCGAACTGGCAGATACCCAGCGCCGCCACGTAAGGCCCGTAGGCGGCGGGTCCGATGATGCGGGTGATCACCAGCAGCCCGACCAGGCTGAGCCCCATCGAAATCAGCTGCCGCCCCATCAGCAGGGCGCCACCCTGGAAGATTTTTCCTCGCAGTCCGGGCCGGACGGGTAGGGCGGAAGTGGCGGCCACTGAAACGGCCGCGGTGTCGTCTGTCATCAGTCACCTGGGTGCGGGAGGCAGGGTTGGCAGGCAAGTTCGTGGTGCGGAAGATGGTGATGGGGAAATGGGTGGCGAGGCGGTTGGTGGCAGGGATGGCGCCTGCACCAACGCGTCGTGCTGCGGTGCAGCATCGCCGATTTCGACACGCGGTGTCGATGGAACAAGGGGTATAGCGATCAGGCGGGCATCATTCCGATAAATATATGTTCAACACATCCCGTTCGTATGGGCCACCGGAGCGCGACGAATAGGCCGGATTGGCTATAATGCAACCAAATCCAGGAGAGTCGCATGACCCAAACCGCCCCGTTGCTCGCGAACGCCACGCGCGACCTCGCCTGTTTTGCCGCTGAACTGCGGTTTGGCGACATACCGGCCACGGTCGTCGATCACGCGAAATTATGCATCCTGGACGGGCTTGGCGTCGCGTTGTTCGGTGCCGGATTGCCCTGGACCGGGCATGTGCGCGAACTCGTGCTGGCCGAAGGGTCGACACCGGCGGCATCGTTGTGGGGCACCCCGCACCGCGGGTCGATTGCGCAGGCCGCGCTGGTCAACGGCACCGCTGGCCATGCATTCGAAATGGACGACATACACAAAGAGTTGATTGTCCATCCGAACTCCCTGGCCTGTCCGGTGGCGCTGGCGTTCGCCGAAAGTCTGGGCGGCGTTACCGGACGCGACGTCATGACCGCAATCGTCGCCGGCTACGAGGTCGGCACCAGGGTCGGCAGCGCGGCGACGATGGCCTTGTTCCTGCGGGGTTTTCATCCACAGGGGACATCCGGAACCTTTGTCGCGGCGGCCACGGCAGGCCGGATCCTGGGACTGCCCGCCGAACAGATGCAGCACGCGTTCGGAATCGCCGGGTCCATGGGGGCGGGGCTCATGGCGGCCCAGGAAGGGGCCATGGTGAAACGCCTGCATGCCGGTCGGGCGGCCCAAGCTGGGGTGCAGGCCGCCCTGCTGGCCCAGCGCGGATTCACCGGGATTTCCGATGTGCTGGAGGCCGGCTACGGCGGGTTCCTCAGTTCGTTCTCGGGTCAGCCGAACGCCGGCCGGCTGACCGATGGCCTGGGGACGGTGTGGGAGACGGCCGAGGTCGGGTTCAAGCTCTACCCAAGCGTGACCAGCATCCACATCGCGCTGGATGCGCTCGACACGCTGATGCGAGACCACGGACTGCAAGCCGGCGATATCGAGCGGATTTCGGTCGGGTGCAGCCACATGACATTTGTCCATACGGCATGGCCGTACCAGCCGGCCGGGGTGACCGCGGCGCAGATGAACCTGTTCTATGGGCTGGGGGTGATGGCCCTGCATCGGGACGCATCGGTGCGGCAATACGATGCAGCCATGTTGGCCGATCCTGCCCTGCTGGGCTTTATCCAGCGCATCTTGGCGTTCGAGGACGCAGGGCTGGAGGCAATGGGCCCCGCCTTCCGCCACGCGTGCCGGCTAACACTGATGACCCGGGATGGCCGAGGCTTTCACCATGAACGTCTTGCCCGGCGGGGCAGTCCCGAGGACGCGGTCGGGCAGGACGAGGTCGTGCGCAAGTTCGATGCGAATGTCAGCGCAATTTTATCGAAGCGCGATAGCGCCCACCTGCGCGACCTGATTATGCGACTCGAGCAACTGGAGAGCATGGACGACATCGTGATGCATCTGCGGCGGCACTAGACGCGCTTTAGCCAAGCGGTCGCACGGTCGTTCGATCGGGACTCGGCGCGGCAGGACCGGCAAGGACTCGGATATGGGTCTTTGTTACGTCTCCGTCGAAGTCAGGTTTGTCTGTTAAAGTCTTTCATTTTATCCGAAGCCGGCTGATTTAATCCAGGTTCGGCCACTCTGTCTTGCAAGTGACAAAAAAATGTCACTGATCTGCAACCGTCCAGTAGTTCCCTCTTACTGATTCCACGCATAAAAGCCATGCTGACGTGTCATAGAGGAGCCACATGATGCAACGGTGCTGTCGCAGATCGTTCGCACGATACGGAATCGTTCCTATCTCCGCTCTTGTCGGCGCTGGTACGGCGTCGCGGCTGCTCGTGGCCGGCGCGGCGGACCTTGCGTTGATGGAAGCCGGATCGCGCCCTGTGCAGGCCTAAGGACGCACAGCGAACATGGCGCCGACTCCCGCCTGTCATGCGACACGCCGTTGCGCAGACGAACCGCTGGACGCGTTTCTTTGCTCCGGGTACCGGAACCATGATGTTGGGCGACCCCAACGACGCGACGGCGGGCGTATCGGCGCAGGGTCTTGCTACCGGACGCCTCTCTACCGGGCCTGTTGCCCAAGGGCCCATTTCTACCAGGCCTGTATCCGGCAGGCGGACGCTGATCGACGATCATCCCCATCGTTTCGACGCTGGGAAATCGTTTCTGGATTTCGACAACGCATCAAGTGCACGACGCTTTTAACCACGTGGGCCGATCAGGAGCGAAGAGTTTGGGAACTGTGAGAGAGATGGATACGGACCAGGTCGCCGAGGCTTACGGCCGGTGGGCGCCGGTCTATGACATTGTTTTCGGCCCGGTATTCCGCCGCGGGCGGCGTGCGGCGGTCGATGCGGCCGAACGCATCGGTGGCCGTATCCTCGAGGTTGGGGTGGGAACCGGTCTGTCCTTGACGGACTACGCGTCGAAGAACCGGATCACCGGCATCGATATCTCGGAGCCGATGCTGGAGAAAGCGCGGCAACGCGTCGAACGGCTGGGACTGAACAACGTCGGGACGCTGGCCGTCATGGACGCCGAGTACCTGAAATTCCCGGATGCTTCTTTCGACGTTGTGGTTGCTCAATATGTCGTCACCGCAATTCCGCATCCCGAAAGAGCGCTGAATGAGTTCGTTCGTGTCGTCCGCCCGGGGGGTGAGATCATCCTGACGACTCGGATTGGTGCCGAAACAGGTGTGCGCGGAACCTTGGAAAAATGGCTGATGCCGGTGACCAGCCGACTCGGATGGCGCACCGAATTTCCCTGGGCGCGGTATGAAAAATGGGCTGCGGAGGCGCGTGGCGTTCGCCTGATCGAAAAGCGTGCCTTGCCGCCGCTGGGTCACTTTTGGCTGATACGGTTTGGCAAGCAGGCCGATAGGACGGCAAACCTGCGTTCGGATTCGACAGCCGGGCAAGAATTGGCCAGGGAATCCGCTGGCGGCGTCGGTCAGAAAGAACATACCAGAAGTGGAAACGGTTCAGGTGCCCGTCAGACTGAAGATGCAACATCCCCGGCTGGCCAATAGCCGGGCAAGGCACCGTACAGCCAAAATCCAGTAAGGAATAGCGATGACCAGTTTCGTTGAGACCCTGAGAGTACAGCGTTGGGATGACCATCGATACTATCACCATAGCCGGATAAATCAGTCACTGCACCTGCTGAGCGCGGTCAGTTTCGTCTGTGCCTATGTCGTGATATTCAACGATCCGGCGATCGCCGCCCTGATCGGCTGGCTGGTGGCGATGACCAGCCGGCAGATCGGTCATCTGGTTTTCGAGCCAAAAGACTACGACATGATCAATCAGGCGACGCACGACTACAAGGAAGAGATCAAGGTCGGCTACAACCTGCGCCGCAAGATCGTGCTGATGACCATCTGGGCGCTGTCGCCGTTGATACTGGTCGTCGACCCCACCTTGTTCGGAATGTTCGAGCCCCATACCACGAAGACCGAATTCGCCCGGCATGTCGGCTATCTGTGGCTGGCGCTTGGCTTGGGCGGCCTGTTGTTCCGCACCATGCAGCTGTTCTTCATCAAGGATCGTGCAGACGGGCCTGGTCTGGGCGACCAAAATCATCACTGACCCGTTTCACGACATCAAGCTGTACTACCGGGCGCCCGCATCAACTGTGAAGCGACGGCGTGATTCGACTCGACACTTCTGGATCGATGGCACAGGACACCGTCGACCAGCATCACTGAACGAAAGCGCTGGTTCGGCGTCCTGCTTGAAGCGACCGGCCGATGACCGTTCAGCGTTTCCCACAGGATCCGGCGTTTGATCGATCGGTTGGTGGTGGTCTCTGTCCGCCCACCACCAGCCGTCCCGCTGCATGGCCTGACAGGCGGCCAGGAAACGGTCCGCGACCGCGGCGAAATCGGCATCGGTGATAGTTCAGGCTGAAGATCAGCCGCCCGGTGCCGACCCAGCTCAGCGCGAGCCCTTCGGCGCGGAGATAATATTGCAGCATCCAGTTGTAGCGCGACGGCCGGGTATAGCTGACGGTCCAGATCGACGAGAGGTTGGCGATCCTGACCGGCAAGTCTTCCTGCGTCGCAGCCGGCTGATTGAGTTGCTCGGTGCGATCGTTCCAGCGCTGGTCGAGATCTTGGTACAGCGCGCTGATTTCCGGCGAATCGCAGGCGGTGCAGGAACTCGGTCATCGCGCCCATGACATAGGGATGCGAATTGAACGTTCCGCGCGCGAAACAGACATCGACCGGATGATCGGCGCGGTATCGCTTCATCAGCTCGCGCCGGCCGCACAGCACGCCGACCGGCAGGCCGCCGCCGAGCGTCTTGCCGTAGGTGATCAGGTCGGGTTGGACGCCGAAATATTCCTTGGCGCCGCCGCGGGCGAGGCGGAAGCCGACGAAGACCTCATCGAAGATCAGCACGATCTTGCGTTCGTCGCAGACCTGCGCGCAGCTGCCGCAGCCAGTCGTGTAGGCGTCGCGGTCGAACCCGGCATGCCGCGAACTGTCGACCAGCGACGAATCGGCCGGGGCGCCGGCGCATTCGGATGCAGCGCCTGCAGCGGGTTGACCAGGACGCAGGCGATGTCCCGCCGCCGGCGCAGCACGTGCAGCGTGCGCTCGGACATTTCCGCCAGCGTGTAGGTGTCGCGCGCCGGCGATGGGATTGCCGACGCCGGGCTGAACGTCGCCCCACCAGCCATGATAGGCGCCGCAGAAGCGCACCAGGTGGGAGCGTCTGGTGTGATAGCGGGCCAGCCGGACCGCCTGCATCACCGCCTCGGTGCCGGACATGTGGAACGAAACTTCGTCCAGCCCGGAGATTTCGCGCAGCCGGCGCGACGTTGTAGGCGACGGTCGGGTGATAGGCGCCAAGCACCGGGCCGAGGTCGCGCACGCGTTCCGCGCCGCGGGCGATGCAGGCCTTGTAGAAATCATGCCCGAAAAGATTGACGCCGTAGGATCCGGTCAGGTCGTAGAAGACGTTGCCGTCCAGGTCGGTGACCGTCACGCCCGACGGACGATGCCAGGAAGGAGCCGCGCCGACAGATGCTGGCGGACGAAGCGGCTGTACTGGAACGGCACGCGATAGGCGCTGGTGAACTGCAGGTCGGAGATCCCGGCCGCGGCGTCGCCGTCAGCGCGCTGGTCTTGGCGAAGCGTTGCCGGTAGAGACTGGCAAGCCGCATAAAGCCGGCGCGACGCTTCGCCGCGATGTCCTCCGGCGCATCGTCGGAGCGGAAGAACCGTCGTTCGTCATACTCGTAGAACGGGATCAGCGAGGCGATGCGCCGCGCCATGCGCGCATGGCCGGTCAGCGATCGGTGTTTGGCCCGCGACAGGTCCAGACGGGCCTTCGCCTTGGTGAACAGCCGCACCCAGCGCGACGGCGCCGCCGGTTGCGTATGTTGCCATGATAAGAAATTGCGCCGACATCGTCCTGCCTTCTGTGGTAACAACGTTGATCCCATGACAGCTGCGCTCGACGATAGTGAAGATTGTGCAACAGGAGGATCTGAACTTCCTGCTCACCAACCGCATCCCCCGGCGGCTGGCGACGCGGTTCATCGGCTGGTTCAGCAAGATCGAGCAGCCGCTGGTCCGCGATCTGTCGATCGGGATCTGGCGATTTTTCTCCGACCTCGATCTGAGCGAGGCGAAGGAGACGCCGCTTCCGCAGCATGCATGACTGCTTCACCCGGCAGCTGAAGGACGGCGCGCGGCCGATCGACACCGATCCGGCGGTTCTGGTCAGCCCATGCGATGCGATCGTCGGTGCGTCGGGGACGGTGAATGACGGCCAGGTCCTGCAGATCAAGGGATTTCCCTACGCGCTGGCGGATCTGCTGGGTGACGCGGCGCATGCCGCAGACGTTTCGCAACGGCTGCTACGTGACGCTGCGGCTGACATCCAGCATGTATCATCGCTTTCATGCGCCGCATGACTGCCGGGTCGAGTCGGTCACGCATATCGCCGGCGACACCTGGAACGTCAATCCGATCGCGCTCAAGCGGGTCGAGCGGCTGTTCTGCAAAAACGAGCGCGCGGTGATCAGGACTACGTCTTTCCGCCACCGGCCACGCGGTGACGCTGGTGCCCGTGGCGGCGATATTGGTCGCCGGCATCACGGCTGGCGTTTCTGGACATGCCGCTCGACCGCCGCGATATCGGCAGGCAGGTGTTTTCATGCGACACGTCGCTCCGCAAGGGCGAGGAAATGGGGTGGTTCGAACACGGCTCCACCATCATCGTGCTAGCCCCTGCGGGCTTTAGCCTGTGCGATGGTCTCGTTGACGGGGTGACTATTCAGGTCGGACAACCGCTCATGCGGGTGCCTATGTGACCGCTGGGCGTGATATGATCGGCGGTCGGAAGCTCTGATCCTGGCTTCGCTTTCGTCCCGATGGCGCGGGCGTTCTGGAGCAGAAAGGACGTCGATACGTCGGTTGGGCACACATGCTGAACAACGACCGACAGACGGCGGTTGCGGCCTTGTCTATCGGGGCGACCCGAGCGTTCGCTATCGCCTCAGCCTATCCGCCGAACCGTCTGGTCCGGTGGATGGCAGATTTGTTACGGCTGCAGACACCGGCGACGAAGAACAACAGCACCATGGTACGGTTGGCGCCCCATTTCGAGCAGGCCCGCCCGTAGCACGACTGCGCTGCTTATCGGGGACGCGATCAGTTGCATTTGAACAGCATCCACCTGCGTGCGTCGTCCGATCATTCGACAAGTCCCGGCCGGTGCAAGTAAAACAACATGATCGGTGCCGGATGCGACCAGTGTCGCGGATTGTGTCGTTCAGAGAACGTGAAGAGGACCAATTGAATGCATCGCCTTGCTCTGATCCTGATCCTGATTCCATTCGCCGGCGCCGCGGCCCGCGACAAAGGCGGCGACTTCGATGCGTGCTCGAAGGGGCAGATCGATGTGGCCAAGAAGGCGTCAGGCTACCAGGGCGAAGACCGGATAAAGCGGTTGATCCAGGCGGACATAACGCGTGCCAGGCAGGAAGAGGCCGAGGGCGACGCCGACGAATGCCTGGAGGCGCTGGAGCACGCGACCAAACTCATCGCCGGACAATACTGATTACCGGTGTCATTTGCCCGTTCGCATCATTCGGGAAATCATCGGCCGCGGGGCTGTGGTCGCTTATGTCAGTTTGAAGTCAATCGTGTGAAATCTGTCCGAGTCACTGGGCAGTGCGGTCACAATTACTTGTCCTCGGCACGCCGACAATAGTGACAATTCGGTAAAATTCGCCTGGGGCGACCTTTCGTCCCAAGCCATCCTTCAGTACAAAAAAATCTGTTGGCTCTGCCACGGCATGGTCATCCCGCGTCTTCCATTCGGGCAGTTTAAGTTGGGGGTGTCGCCGCGCGGCGCTGAGAATTGATATCGATATAAGAACACATCGTGGGAAGACCCATGAACAGAATGGCTAAGCGCCGCTAATGCCGGATGATGCCCTCCATTACAGGCGCAGCTTTGTTCCATTCGGTGTGGCGTGGCGGGCGGCCGACCTGGGCGGGCCGTTGGGAATTCTGTCGGCCGCTCCTTCTCGATCGGCTCGGCGTTGGGCCCTGCTGGGGGCGGTGGTCGCACATGGAGTGGTCCTGACGGTGTTACTGAGCGTGGTGCGGCATCCCGCCGAACAGACGGAAAGCGCAACGATCGAATTTGTCGTGCAAACCCCCATCGCTGAAGCGGCGCCTGATCCGGAACCGTTGCCGCTGCAACCAACCGTGGCCGACGAAGTGGCCAAGGCCCAGGTGGCAGACGCAGAACTCACAGATCGAACGGTCGCGGATCCCCAGCCCCCCGACCTCCAACCTCCTGAGCCCCAGCCACCCGTCTTCCAACCACCCGAGACCCCGGCGGCGGATCCAGCCCCGCCGACGGCACTTGCGGCGGTGGCCGAACCCCCGACGGTGCAGCCGGATCTGCCACCGATCGAGCCTGATCCGAAGCCGGCGCATGACGAACAGCCGCCGGACCCGCCGCCTCTGGCACTACCCTCCCCGCAACCCGCCGCCCTGACGGAGCCGCCGCGTCCGCAGGTGACGATCTCGCCACCACCACCGGCCCCCCGGTCGCCGCCGCGAGCTGCCACAGCGCGTCCGGTCTTGCCGAAAGCCGCCGCAGCCCTGCCGGCGCCTGTCCAGGCCCGTGTAGCGCCCGACGGCGGGGCTGGCGCGAAGGCAGACCAACATGTGGCGGAAGTATTGGAGGGTCGCATTCGCAGCGCGGTGCAGGCGGCGGTGCACTGTCCGGCGGCGGCGCGAATGATGGGGCAGTCCGGAAAGGCGGGCGTGGCGTTCGATTATCGCGACGGCGCCGTCGCCGGGGGACTGCAACTCGCGCGGTCGAGCGGCGTGCCGATGCTGGACACCGCCGCGCTGACCGCGGTGCGCGACGCTCACTACCCGGCAGCGCCGCCCGAGGTGGTGAACCAGGTGTTGCATCTGCTGGTCTGGGTCGAGGAGGCATGTGGCGGTTGATCTCTCCTTGACTTAAATCGACAAGTAATCACGTTGCGCTGTCCGGTCCCCAACAATAACAGAAAGCCCACGAAATGACCTGTACTCATCTCCCCGGCGGCCCGCGTGGCCACGGTCCGCGCGCCTTGGCGCTTCTGTGCCTAAGCGTCGCACTCGGCGCCGCGGGACCGGATGACAATCGCACCGACATCGGCACCGTCAGAGCCATCGGCGGCCCGGCCGACAGCGGTTCGGTGCAGCCAAGTCCCGGATCGGCCGGCGCCGTGGCGCCCAGCCGCCCCCCCCTGGATGCGGCGCAGCCGACATCGGTGATCGGGCCCACCTATATTCAGAACGCCACGGTACCAACCCAGAACTACGACAATATCATCAAATTTTCCCCAAGTGTACAAAACAACGACCCGACCGGCGCGGGCCTGCAGCAGAACTTCCAGGAAACCATTCGTGGCTTTCGCTATACTCAGTTCAACTCGACATTCGATGGCCTGGTGCTGCCCGGAACGATATCGTCCTTCGCGCCGCAGACCGGGGCGTATTTCCTGGCGCACGACATTGCATCGGTCTCGGTCGATCGCGGCCCGGGGACGGCCTCGCAGATCGGCTACGCTACATTCGGCGGCACGGTCGCGGCGACGCTGACGACACCCAGCAATACGTTCGGGATCAATCCCTACGCGACGTTTGGCAGTTGGGGCGTCAATGTCGAGGGTCTGCGGCTAGACAGTGGCGCAATTCCCGAACTTGGCGGCGCGCGCGGCTTGCTCGATACCCAGCATGTCGAGGGCAATGGTTATCTGACCGGAACCTCGACGTTGCGCAACAATGTTTATACAAAGATCGAGGCGCCGATCAACGAGAATACGGTCATTACCGTCGTCGGGATGTATAACTATGCTCGCACTCATACGTCCTACGGGGCGACGATTGGCCAGATCCGGACGCTGGGGGCGAATTACGCGCTGAACGGTGATCCCACGTCGCAGGCCTATACCGGCTACAACGTCGACAATTATTATACCGACTTTGACTATATCGGGCTGAAGTCGTCGTTTGGCGACGGCTGGGCCATCGATGACAAGGCTTATACGGTTTCTTATTACCACAACGGCACCTCCGGGGCCGATCCGAACGGCACCACGCCGAACCTGAAGGGGACGTACTTCATCGGCGGTGTCAGACGGACCGTCACCAACGATGTCCCGGGTCTTACGACCCATACTGATTTCCGGTCGGTCGGGAACACCCTGCGGGTCAGTAAAGACACCGATTACGGACAGTTCCGCATTGGTCTCTGGCTGGATTACAATGCCGGTTCATCCTACAAGGCGAACATCGACCTGTCAGCCAACGGCGCGACTTATACGAAGACGGCGACCGGTACGCCGTACAAGTCGCTGTACAACACCACCTTGGGCACCGTGCAGCCCTACATCGAGTTCGCGGCGACACCATTGCCCGGTCTGACCATTACACCCGGGGTGAAGTATACCTATGTTACGCGGGGCCTGGACGCGACCATTATTGGCAGCGCACCGTCGACCGCGCCACGCAACCAAAGCTGGGACGCGTTGCTGCCCTCGATCGATGTGCATTATGAAATCATGAAGGGCTGGGTCGGCTACGCGCAGGTGGCGGAAGGCTTCCTCGCACCACCGTTGAACGCCTTGCTGGTGCCAGCCGCGAATGCGCCTTCGTCGCTGAAGCCGCAGACGACGGTCAATTACCAGATCGGCACGACGTATCAGACCGATCGTTTCTCGGCCGGCCTCGATATGTATTACATCAATTTCCAGAATTACATCGCGTCTCAGTCCAATAGCGCGGGGACGATCTACACCAATAACGGCGGGGCGGTGTTCAAAGGCATCGAGGCCGAAGGGACGGCGAAACTGGGGCAGGGGGTCTCACTTTACGGCAACGCAACGTTGAACGACGCCACCTATGACGGGTCAGGCTTTCCGGTGGCGCTCAACCCGAGGTCCACCGCGGCGGCCGGTCCGATCCTGGTCCGTGACGGGATCTACGGGTCCTTCCTGTGGAAGTATGTCGGGCCGCAGTACACGCTGGATGGATCCGGGCCGTTCACCCATGCCACGGCCCCGATCAAGGGCTTCAACGATGCGGATTTTTCGGCGGGCTATACGCTGGTGTTGCCGCAGTTCAATGACCGGTCGTTGAATTTCCGGGTCAACGTTGTCAACGTTTTCAACAACCACAGCCTGATCGGCGTGGTCGGGACGACGACGAACGGTCAAGCGCTGTATTCGACCAATCCGGGCCGGGGGGTGTTTATCTCGATTTCCGCTGCAATGTGAAAAACTTGCCTCGGTGCCCGATCGCGGGCAACGGCGTGAACCGTGTCATTGCGATTTTGGAGGTGCAGTGGCGTCTTCGGGCACACGCGAACTGGTCGGAGCGGCGGGATTCGAACCCACGACCCCCAGTCCCCCAGACTGATGCGCTACCAGGCTGCGCTACGCTCCGACCGAGCGGGCGCATCGTTTAACAGCCTCCTCGCAGCGGCGCAATGCACATGGTTCCGCATATGTCGTCCACGGGCTGGCGTTTCGCCACGATCAGCCCAACATGCCGGAATATGATTGCTTTCGCCGAACTGCTGGAACGCCTGGTCTTCACCCCGTCCCGCAACGCCAAGATCGCGTTGCTGCGCCGGTATTTCGCGACTCAACCTGATCCCGACCGCGGGATCGGCCTCGCCGCGATCACCGGCGAGCTGTCCTTCACCACCGCCAAACCGGGCTTGATCCGGGAACTCGCGGCCGCGCGCACCGATCCGGTGTTGTTCGACTGGTCCTACGATTATGTCGGCGACCTGGCGGAAACCGTGGCCCTGATCTGGCCCGCGGCCGCGACCCAGGCCGATCCGCCAACCTTGGCGCAGGTGGTACAGACGCTGGAAACCGCACCAAAATCGGCGCTGCCGGGTCTGGTGACGGGATGGCTCGATTGCGCCGATGCGTCCACCCGGCTGGCGCTGCTGAAGCTGATCACCGGCGGATTGCGCGTCGGCGCCTCCGGCCGCATCGCAAAAATCGCCTTGGCGGAGATTGGCGGGGTCGACGCCGACGAGGTCGAGGAAGTCTGGCACGGCCTGCAGCCACCCTATCTGTCGTTGTTCGCCTGGCTGGAGGGCAGGGGACCCAAGCCGGATCCGGCCGATGCGCCGGTCTTCCGCCCACCCATGCTGGCGCATCCGCTGGAGGCAGCGGACCTTGCCGCGCTGCATCCCCCCGACTGGCGGGCCGAATGGAAGTGGGACGGCATCCGGGTGCAACTGGTCGCCACGACCGGCGGGCGGCGGCTGTTCTCTCGCGGCGCCGACGACATCTCCGGCGCGTTCCCCGAAATCGTCGCGGCGATGGAATTCAACGCGGTGCTGGACGGCGAGCTTTTGGTCATCCGCGGCGATGGAACCGTCTCCCCGTTCGCCGATCTGCAGCAGCGGCTGAACCGCAAGACCGTCACCGCCAAAATCATGGAGCAGTATCCCGTCGGTGTGCGGCTCTACGACCTGCTGTTCGACGGGACCGAGGACCTGCGCGGCCTGCCGTTCGACCAGCGCCGCGCCCGCCTCGACGCCTGGATCGCGCGGGAAAGCCCTGCCCGGATGGACCTGTCACCGCTGATCCGGTTTTCCTCGCTGCAGGAGCTGATGGTGCTGCGGGACGGCGCACGCGCGGCCTCGATCGAGGGTCTGATGCTGAAACGCGGCGACAGCGCCTACCTCCCGGGCCGGGTCAAGGGCCAGTGGTGGAAGTGGAAGCGCGATCCGCTGACGGTGGACGCAGTGCTCATGTATGCGCAGCGCGGCCACGGCAAGCGCAGCAGTTTCTACTCCGACTACACGTTCGGGGTTTGGCGCGGTGACGAACTGGTGCCGGTTGGAAAGGCGTATTTTGGCTTCACCGACCAGGAGCTTGCCTTTTTGGACCGCTGGATTCGCAACCACACCACCGCTCGGTTTGGACCAGTTCGCGAAGTGGAGAAGTCCATGGTGCTGGAAGTGGCGTTCGATGCGGTCCAATTGTCGAACCGGCACAAATCCGGGGTGGCCATGCGGTTCCCCAGGCTGGCGCGGATACGGACCGACAAGCCCCCCGCCGAGGCCGATCGTCTGGAAACTTTGATGGCCCTGGTCGAGGACCGCGTCGCCGCCGATTGACCGGCGCATCGCGCCATGCTGCCTTCGGCCGAACACGACAAGGGGGGCGAAACCATGGCTTTGACCACCAACACCACCAGGCAGCGCCTGAAGTCCGGCAAAATGGCTCTGGGCTTCGGTGTGCACCATCTGCGCACCATGGCGACCCCGGTTCTAGCCGCCATGACGGGCCATGACTGGATGTTCATCGACGCTGAGCACGGCGCGTTCAACATTCAGGAAATCACCCAGCTCTGTATCGCCGCGCTGCCAACCGGTGTGACACCGATCGTGCGCGTTTGCGCCGGGGCGATCGACGAAGCGACCCGCGCCCTGGACAACGGCGCGCTTGGTATTGTCGTGCCGCATGTGGATACCGCGGCGGAGGCAAAGCGCATCGCCGATGCGTTCCACTATCCGCCGATGGGGCACCGAAGCTGGGGTGGACCGCCCGCTGTGTACGGGTACCAGCCGCCATCCACGATGGAAGCCCAGGCCGCGATCAACGCCGAAATCCTGACCATCGTGATGCTGGAAAGCCCGGAGGCGATCCGCAACGCCGATGCAATCGCGCAGGTCGATGGCGTGGACGTGCTGTTCATCGGGACCTCGGACCTGACGGCCGAGCTGGGGATTTCCGGGCAGATGGGGCATCCGAAGGTGATCGACGCCTACCGGGCGGTCGGCGACGCCTGCCGCAAGCATGGCAAGACGCTTGGCATGGGCGGGGTTTACGACGAGGAAAACGCCACCCGTTACGTCGGAATGGGTGCCCAGTTCCTGCTGACGGGTTCGGACCACAGCTATATCGTCAGCGGCGCCAACCAGCGCTCATCGTTCTTCAACGGACTGCCAGGCGCACCCGGATGAGCCTTGGCCGCACGGGCGGCCGCTGTCAGTCGGAGGCGCCTATATCACCAGGCCGCCATCGACATGGATCGCCTGCCCCGTGACATAGGCGGCGGCCGGTGACGCCAGGAACGCGACCACGGCAGCGACCTCCTGCGGCAACCCGACGCGGCCCAACGGAATGCGCGCGGTCTGCGACGCCAGCACCCCGGGACCAATCGCTCGGTGGGCGCCCGCGTCCTTGCGGATGAAGCCCGGCACCACCGCGTTGACGGTGACACCGCTCGGGCCAAGGTCGATCGCCAGGGCGCGCACCAAGGCCTCCAACCCCGCCTTCGCAGCGGCCGAGGCAGGAAACGTGGTCAAATCGGTGCGGAAGGCGTGGGCGACAAAGCTCGACACCGCAATGACGCGCCCGTCCGTGGCAGTGCGCAGATGCGGCAGGGCGGCGCGCGCAAGGCGGAAGAAGCCACCCTGGATGGCCTCGGTCGAGGCAGTCAGCGCCGCATCGGTCAGGTCGGCAAACGCCGTGCGGTCGGCAAATCCGGCATTGCTGACCAAAACGTCCAGACGGCCAAACCGGTCGATCGTGGCGCTCACCAGGGCGGCTGCGACGGCCGGGTCGGCAAGATCGCCCAGTGCCACCTCGGCCAGGGCGCCAGCGTCGCGCAAATGCTGGGCGACCGCCTCGGCCGCCGCATGGTTGCGCCGGGTGTGAACCAGGATCGCGGTTTCCGGTCCGGCCATGGTGCGGCAGACGGCGGCGCCAATGCCGCTGGCAGCGCCGGTGACGAGGATGGTTCGGCGGGGGATCATGGGCGGCAGAAGAGCACGGCGAGCAGGTGGGCGTCGAGATGCCGGAGACGGGAAAATGCAACGATCGGGCAAGTGAAACACGAACGATGCTATCCGTGCAACGTCGGCCCGCGGAGATGCACCGTCGCCGCATGCTCGCCAGCGAAAGCTATGTTTGGCGCGGACCGGAACCGCCAGAAGGGCAATTTTTCAGCCCCACGCAGCCACGAGGCGACCAGTGGTTCGATCCCAGCGTTTGGCGCCCTACCGTTGGATGAGTCGGCTTACCAAATCAATAGCTTGTGGATAAGATCTCACGGCACCACCCGCCAGTCGTTAGCCGCTAGTGGTCCGATCCCGACGCTTGGTTGCCAAGCGTCGGTTGAATCGGCCCACCAAATCAATGACCTGTGGATGAAATCTTACAGTACCATCCGTCAGATTTCATCCACTAGGGCGTGAACCAGACCTCGACCATCTCCGGAATATCAGACAGTTGCCGTCCGCTGCGGATCAGCCCGCTCGGTAATTGCCGGTGGACGTCGGCCAGACTGTCAGCAACGAGCAGGTATCGGGTGTAGCGCCTGGTTGTCAGCCGAGCAATGAACTTGCCTGGATAATCCGGCGGATCCTGCAGAACAATCCAACCTGAGAGCGCATGCGCCTGGGCCACATCCGTCTGGATCGACCGCGCCATGGCGGCGTCGACGACCTGGTCGGTTGCTGGATCAGTTTGCGGCAATCGTGCTGTCCGTCCCATCCATCGTCTGCGCCGCGATATCTCCCTCGAGGCAGTCCTCTTCCTCCTGCAGATCATCCCGGTCGGGCGGCTCTGATCTATGTCGCGCGTCCATGATTCGCCGTGCGCGCGACCGCTCCGGTTTCGCCGACCGCCGCTGTGACACGTAATCGGCCAGGCCCGTTTGTCCGGCCGTGTAGGCGGCGTGCAGGCTGCGAAACCGCTCCGTCGAAACGTGAACCGGGGTGATGCTGTCGCCGCTGTGCAATTCCCATGCAAAGGGCGTTGAACCCGTGGCGACCCGCCGGACCACCACCTTAAGGTTGAGCTCTTCGGTTGAGATTCGCATCAAATTACCAGCTGACATCTTAATGCGGTATGACATCGATATGGGCCGTGAGGTTCACCGTCGCCCAGAGCCACAGGGCAATGGCCGCGAGTGCATAAGCCAGCGGGCGCATTACAAGACGCCAGGGCGGGCGATAATCTGGACTGTCCAGTCGGTGTCTGGTTCGCATGCCCGGCTTATATCATACCATCAGAACGGATTTCTATCGCAATGATATGCTGACAACATGATCTCTGGTGTGCAGGCGCCGCGGCGTATCGTTCCCACGCCGTCAAGACAGCCACTGCACCCTTCACTGACCGGCTGACGGTCAGGTGGGTTTCTCGGGGATGCCCGAACCGCTTGTCGACGACGCGCGGCCCAAACCGTTCGTCTAGGACCGGTGACCTAGGTCGGTCCGCCAAGGCGGGCGGCCAAGGTGAGCGGCCGAGGCGGATGACCAAGATGGGCCGCCGATTGATCGTAATCGTTATGAATCATCCTCGAGGTCATTTGTTTAGAAACCGTTAATCTATTTGTGGAACCATTTGGTCTACAAGAAATGTTGCAGACAAATGTACACCAAATTCTTTCCCGACCGGCTTGACGGTTTTCCATTTGCGTTAAGAGATTTGCATGCTGCTTTGGCTTGGGCGGCGGCCAGACCGGATGTATGGCTCCGGATCACGCCGGCGGGCGCTCAGGTGAGTGGCGTGATCGAAATCTGCCCCGCGGGCGCATCCTGGCCGCGGTGGTGTCTGTGGCAGACCCTCGACGGACGATTGCAGCTCGATGATGTTGCCACGGGTGAATGCGCGCTGCCTTACCCAACAATCCACATGGCGCTGCGGTTTATCGCATCCAAGCTGTAGGCCTGGCGTGTCGACAGTCCAGACGCCGCCGCTGCCAGTATGCGTCGGCCACCTGAACACATTCCACAATGGCTCCTGCAATTGTATTCGGCTTTTACTGTATCTTAAATCTTTCCGACCATGGTAACTGCATGACGACATCGCCACCACGCGCCGGGCAACCATGGACACGCCGGCTGTCCGACAAGCTTCGGCTGGCTTTTCATACAGCCTGCGACGAAGCGACGTTTTCCGCGGCGGAGCGGCTGCTTAATCAACTGTGTAAGAATACGCTGTCGCGGGAAAAGCTGGACCGCCGCAAGCCCGAAAACCTAAGCGGGGCCTGCGAACGTCTCGCCAATCTCCTGCTGTGGCGGACCGAGCGCCATGTCAATTCTCCGGCGCAACTGGATGAAGACCAAACCCATCCCTTACCGCCGGGACGAACACGTCACTAAGTCTGTCGGCGCTGCCCGGTGGATGCCTGATCCGGGCGCCAGGCAATTCGTATAAGACACGTGAGCATCAGTCGAAACGGCCATATCGTTGGCCCAAAGCATGTGGCACTCCCGCAATGGTCGTGGCTCCAAGCCGCTGCAAACCACTGCCGAAGGACCGGCGACGCACGATAAAAATCCGCCATATCGTGCCGGGCTTCGGTCCCCGAGGCGAACGGTTGCCTGGCCGGTAATTCGCTCCCGTCGTCGACACGAAGGCCGCCCACGTCGCGTCCCCATCTAATCCCATCGAGAGCCGCCCGTGTGCTTCACAGCAACGCCGCCAACTGACAAGGGTCCGACCCCGACCCTTGATTCCGAAGCGTCGAGCAAATCGGCCTGCCGAAATAAACCGCTGGTGGATGAAATCGTACCATACCGTCCGCTCCATCTCATCGGAACATAGCGACTGCTTTGGTCAGTATGCTGCTGCCAGCAGGTCCGAGCGGTCATCTCCAACGCGCCCACCGCAAGCCCGGCGCGAACGGGAACGGCCATTCCCTGCTGCGTCGCCCAGCCGGGACGGCCCGTTTCGCGTTCCATGCAAAAAACCCACGCGCCAATAAAGCTCAAAACATACGCTTTAAGAGCCGAGAAACCGTGCATCCGCCTGCAACGCCAGGACAGCCGGGCTGATCGGCACAGTCTGCCTTTCGGCGCCGGGGTAGCCGACCCAGGCATGGCGCAGGCGCAATAAGTTGGCATTTGCACGATGCCGGAGGCTGATTGACGGCAGGGAAGGCGGCTCGCTGCGTCGGCACGGGTCTTGCTATGAAGCATCCAGCTATGAAGCATAGAGGCTATTACGCACCAAGTACGCAACGAGACCGACCGTCCATATCATAAGGGCGGTCCACAACAATAAACCGGGGGGTTGTATGACTATCGATTGCACCAGAAAACAGACGTTCGGTCGAGCGGCCGTGTTGATGTTCGCGTGCCTGTTCGGCATGCCGATCACCACAACGATCGCTGACGCCGCGACGCCTGACCTTGACGCGGCAAAAGCCATGGTCGCGGAGCACAGCATGTTGCCGACGTTCTCGCCGCCCGGTGACCCGTTCGATGCCCACGCCTGCATGGCCGGCAAAAAAATGCTCACCATTCCGGTGTCCAGCGCCAATCCGTTTACCAAGAACATCGCCACCGCCATGACCCAGGTCGCCAAGACGATCGGCTTCGAGGTAAAGGAGTGGGAAAATCAGGCGCGGCCCACGCAATGGGTGCAGGGGATGGAATACGCCATCAACAACAAATTCGATGCGGTCGATCTATTGGGCGGCACCAATCCGGCGGTGCTCGGCCCGCAAATTGCCGCGGCCAAGAAAGCCGGCATCAAGATCTTCACCTCGCATCTGTACGACACGATCCAGACACCGGACCCAAGCGTCGACCTGTCGATGCAGATCCCCTACCACGACGTCGGCGCGCTGCTGGCGAACTGGGTGACGTTAAAGACCGGCGGGCATGTCAATGCAGTAATCGTAGGATCGGACGAGATCATTCCCACCGCACCGTTCGTCAAAGGCATCACCGACACGTTGAAAAAGAATTGCGGCCCGGACTGCAAGTTCACCTACATCAATGCGCCGGTGCCGGAATGGTCCACCAAGATCCAGACCGGCGTGCAGTCGGCCTTGATTGCTGACCCGACGATCAACTACGTGATCCCGATCTATGACAGCATGTCGCAGTTCGTGGTGCCGGCGCTCACCATCACCGGTCGCAAGGGCAAGGTGAAGATCGCGACGTTTAACGGCACACCGTTCGTCATCGACATGATCCAGAAGAACGAGGTCGAGATGGATGTCGGGGAAAGCCTCGGCTGGATCGCCCGCTCGATCCTCGACGGGTATATGCGCAATATGTGCGGGTTGAAGACCTACTCCACGATGTATGTGCCGTTCTATATCTTCGACAGCAGCAATGCGAAAAACGCTGGCACCCCGGCCGACTATGACCGCGGCTACGGCGATCAGCATGTCGCCGGCTACGACAAACTGTGGAAGCTGAAGTGAACTATGCGCCGCCATTGCCTCGGGTGAAGGGAGAGCCGCCGGCGCTCTCCATTCGCAACCTGTCGAAACGTTTCGGCGGCGCGCAAGCCTTGGACGATGTCTCGCTCGATGTGTTGCCGGGCGAGGTGCTCGGGTTGCTTGGCCAGAACGGCTCAGGCAAGTCCACGCTGATCAAGGTGCTGTCGGGCTATCACGTGCCGGAGCCCGGCGGCACCTTGCTGATCCATGGTGAATCGGTGCCGCTGCCGGTGCCGGCGGGCACCGGGGAGAAACTGGGTCTGGCCTTCGTGCATCAGCATCTCGGCCTGGTGCCGTCGCTGACGGTGCTGGAAAACCTGCGGATGAACAGCATCGCCACGCAGACACGCTGGTGGATGAACTGGCGGCGAGAGACCGAGCGGGCGCGCGAGACATTTGCGCGGTTCGGCTTGGCGATCGACCCGAATGCGCGCATTGCCGATCTCCCGCAGGTCGAGCGTGCCTTGGTGGCGATCATCCGCGCCTTCGAATCGGTCCAGGCCGAGGGCCGCGAGCATGCCGGCATTCTGGTCCTCGACGAACCCACGCCGTTTCTGCCAAAAGCCGGCGTCGACCAGTTGTTCGAACTGGTGCGCGCCATCGTGCGCGAACGTGCCGCCGTCATCTTCGTGTCGCACGACATCGACGAGGTCCGGGAAATCACCGATCGCGCCACCGTGCTGCGCGATGGGAGCGTGGCCGGCACGCTGGTCACCAGGGACGCGACGCATGCGGATTTCGTGGAGCTGATCGTGGGACGCCGGGTGGATCTGTTCCATACCGCGCCGCACGATCTGTCCGCCCAGCCGGTCGCCGCCACGGTGCGCGATGCCAGCGGCGGCGGGCTCGATCGCGTGTCGGTCGAGGTGCGGGCGGGTGAGATCCTTGGCCTCGCTGGCCTGATCGGTTCCGGCTTCGACAACCTGCCCTATCTGCTCTACGGCGCCCGGCCGGCGACCGGCGGCACACTCCGACTGGCCGGCGGTCTCGAAGCCAGGCTGCGGGACATGACGCCCAGTGCCGCGATCCGCGCCGGACTGGCGCTGCTGCCCTCCGACCGTCTCGGGGCAGCCGGCGTCGGCATGCTTTCGGTCGCCGACAACATCTCCTTGCCGGTGCTGGACGAATTTCGTCGGTTGCTGCTGAACTGGCAGGGCATCTTCGGCCGCGCCGCCAGCCTGGGTGCCGAATACGAGGTGCGGCCGAACCGGCCCGAGATGAACCTGGCGTCGCTGTCCGGCGGCAACCAGCAGAAGGTGCTGATGGCGAAATGGCTGCAAACCGAGCCTCGGCTGTTGATGCTGGATGAGCCGACGCAGGGGGTCGATGTGGGTGCGCGGCAGCATCTTTTCGGCACCCTCGCGGATGCGGCGGCGCGCGGGATCGCCATTATGGTCGCCAGCACGGATTTTGAGCAGTTGGAGCAGATCTGTGATCGGGTGCTGATCTTCGCCCGCGGCATGGTGGTGGCGGAGCTGAAAGGCGCGGCGATCAGCAAGGCCAGCATTGCCGAACACTGCCTCCGCAGCACCGGCATCGATGTCCTTGTCGAAGCGAAGAGTATGACAACACATGAGTAAAGCCATTGGCGAACGCGTGCCTGCGGCGACGCCACGGCATCGGCGCTTCAACCTCGCGCGGTTCCTCGAATCTTATGCTCTGGTCGCGGCGCTCTTGCTGCTGGGGGCGGTGTTTGGCGCCATCCGGCCGGAGGCTTTCCTGTCATGGGCCAACATCACCACCATGCTTGGGTCGCAGGCCGTGCTGGTGGTCGTGACCATGGCGCTGATCATCCCGCTGACCGCCGGCGATTTCGACCTGTCGGTGGCAAGCATGCTGACGCTGTCGGCGATGATCATCGCGGTGCTGAATGCCCAGCTTGGCGTGAGCCTGTACGTGGCGATGGCGGTGGCGCTTGGCGCCGGTGTGCTGACCGGGCTGATCAATGCGTGGTTCATCCTGTATTTCCGCATCCCCTCGCTGATCGTGACGCTGGGCACAGGGACTTTCATCAACGGGGTGGTGCTGTGGATCAGTGGCTCGATGACCATCAGCGGGCTGGATGATGCCCTGACCGACTGGGTGGTTGTACGGCGTATTTTCGGCATTCCGCTCGCATTCTACTATGCCGTCGCGCTGTGCACGGCGATCTGGTACTTTTTCGAATACACATCGCCCGGGCGCCGTCTGTTGTTCGTGGGCCGTGGGCGGGAGGTTGCCAGGCTTTCAGGCATCCGCGTCGATCGGGTGCGGCTGTTCAGCCTGGTGACCTCCGGCGTGTTGAGCGCGGGCGCCGGTATCATGTATGCCGGAACGATCGGGGCGGCCGATCCGCTGTCGGGCCTGACATTCCTGCTGCCGGGATTTGCCGCTGCGTTCCTGGGTGCGACCAGCATTTCGCCCGGACGGTTCAACGCCTGGGGTTCGCTGGTGGCGGTCTATTTCCTGGTCATCGGCATCACCGGCTTGACGATCCTGGGCATCCAGACGTTCGTGCAGAACCTTTTCTACGGCGGCGGCCTGGTGCTGGCGGTCGCGCTGTCGCAGCTTGTGCGTAATCGGGAGCCGCAGGATTTCACCTGAGGGCAGCGTCGGCAACAGATGCGTCAGCACGCCGATAAAGCTGCCTGGACAAACGAAGACTCGGGACTTGTTCAACAGCGCGAACGGCCGCGCTTATTGTTGCACAGACCCTGAGACAGCAGTTGGGCGGCTGTCGGCGGTTGGTTTGCGTGGTCGGGTTGGGGAAGCAGCAGACATGAATGAAAACAGTTTTGTCCCGTTCGGACAGGATGCGGCGGGGCCGGAGGGATCCGGAAACACCCAGCAAATCTCGGAGGCGGTGATCCGCGCGACCATCCTGGCCGGAACCAGGACCGCCACCGACAGCGGCAAAAGCGAGTTGCCGCCAGCCTTTTCTGTCGCAACGCCCGAACCGGGCTGGGCAGAGCGCGACCTGCGATCCCTGGCACCCGCGGACGCGCGCAGCGGGCCGGCTCCTGCGCTGCCCGCCCTCCCGTCCGAGGTCGCACTGCCGCAGCTCGGCGTCGGCGAACTGCTGGCGGCCTATACCGGCGGCGTCACCGACCCCGTCTCTCTGCTGGCGGCGTTGCGCGAGCGCATGGCGGCGCACCCGACCGGCCGGGATGCTGTACTGACGATGATCGCGGGGGCCGATGCCATGGCGCAGGAAAGCGCGGCGCGCATCCGGCAGGGGCGAATGCGCCCGCTGGAAGGCATTCCATTCGGCGTCAAGGACATCATCGACGTCGCCGACACGCGCGTCACCTGCGGGTCCAGGCTGACCGGCGATCGCGTTGCGGACGCAGATGCGGCGGTGGTGGCCAGGCTGCGCGCCCAGGGCGCCATTCCGTTCGCCATGCTGGCGACGACCGAGTATGCCTGCGGGTCGGCGCATAATCCACGCTACGGCGCGGTGCACAATCCCTGGGACCGCAGCCGCTGGACGGGCGGGTCGTCGACCGGATCGGGGGCGACGCTGGCGGCCCGGCTGCTGCCGCTCGCGCTTGGCACCGACACCGGGGGCTCGATCAGGGTTCCGGCCGCGTGGTGCGGCATCACCGGCCTGAAGGCGACAAGGGGCCTGGTGCCGCGGACCGGCGTCGCGCAACTGTCCTGGACGCTGGACCATGTCGGCCCGATGGCCCGGTCGGCCGAGGATCTCGCGCGTGTCATGCCGCTGATCGCCGGGCCGGACGGACATGATCCCACCGCGGTGGGCGCATATGCCGGCGACCGGTTCAGCACCGACGTCGCCGGGCTGCGGGTCGGCGTGCCGGAAGGTTGGTTCCTTGAAATGCAGGACGAGTCGGTGCTGACCGCCTGGCGCGACGCGCTCACGGTGCTGGAGCAGATGGGGGCTCGGCTGGTGCCGGTCGACCTGGGCGATGTCGCGACCGCGCACACGGACGGCTACGTCATCGTGATGGCGGAGCTGGCAAGCCTGCAGGAGCCGGACCTCGATCGGAAGGAGCTGTTTGATGCCGGCGCGCGTGCGCGGATTGAGCAGGGCCTGACCTACGCCGCAACCGACTATCTGCGGGCGTTGCGCAGGCGTCCGCTGGTGCTGCGGCGCCTGCTGCAGGCCATGGACTCGGTGGACGTGCTGGTGACGCCGGGGATTGGCGGGGAAGCCGCCTTTCTCGACGATCTGACCATCGAGGTGAACGGCGTGCGGCAGCCGCTGCAACTGGTCCTGCCGCGCAACACCATGCTGTTCGACTACACCGGGCTGCCCGCGTTGATGCTACCCTCGGGCTTTGGACGCAACGGGCTGCCGGTGGCCATGCAGATCGTCGGCAAGCCGTATGACGATGCACTCTGCCTCGGGGTTGGCACGGCGTTTCAGCGTCAGACGACGTTTCATCGTCGCGCACCGGCTGATCCATTGGCGATGTAGTGTGCCGGGCCAAAGGGCCGTCCACGTCCGATGGCGACCAGCCGAGCGGTCGGCACGCTGAACACAACGCGTCGCGAAGCTGGCGTTTTTGGCAACGACGGACGTCAGGTCCGGAGATCGCTTTCAACCTGACCGCGCAGGCTGAAAGCGGTCCGGCGCGTTGTTTTCGCGAGCAGCTTTATCAATCCCGAGGGCTTCCAGGCTGGCTGATGCTGCCCTGGAAGCCCCGGGTGCGGTCGCCTGGTATCCGTCAGGCCGACGGCGGATGCACCTTCAGCCAATGGCGAGCAACATCTTCACGCCGGCACACCCAAACGCCGGGCTGGTCCCGAACGTAGTCCAGGAACCGCGCCAGTCCGCGCGCCCGCATGGGATGACCGAGCAGGCGGGCATGCATGCCGACCGACATCATCTTGGGCGCTCGCTCGCCCTCCTCCATCAGTTGGTCGAACCCGTCCTTCAGCAGCGTCACGAAGTCATCCGCCGTAGCGACACTGCCGCGATTGAATTTGACGTCGTTGGTCGAGAGCGAATACGGCACCACCAGGTGCGGCTCGCCGGCAACGGTGACGTAGTATGGCAGCTCGTCGTTGTAGGCGTCGCTGTCGTAGAGGAAACCGCCATGCTCGTGCAGCAGGCGCCGGGTATTCACGCTGGGTCCGTAGCGACAATACCATCCAGCCGGCGGCGCCCCCATGGTGCGGCGAAGGCTTTCGACGGCCTTGGCAATGTGCTGGCGTTCCTCATCCTCGGACAGGCGATAATGCTCGATCCACCGCCAGCCGTGGCAGCAGATGTCGTGCCCTGCTTCGCGCAATGCCGTCGCGACATCGGGTTGGTTTTCCAGCACCGCGGCACAGGCGAACGCGGTCAACGGCATCTTTCGGTGGCTGAACATGTCCAGGATGCGCCAGATGCCGACGCGGGCGCCGTATTCGAACATGGACTCGGCTGCCAGGTCGCGCTGACCGTGCGGCACCGGGCTGTCGCCCATTTCGGTCAGCATCGCCTCGGAAAATCCATCGCCGTTCCCAATGCTGTATTCGGTGCCTTCTTCGATGTTCAGCACGAAATTCAGCGCGAGCCGGGCTCCGTTCGGCCATTGCGGATCGGGCGGCCTGCGGCCGTAGCCCACCAGGTCGCGAACGCCGTTTGCTGGATACATGACGATCTTCCCAAGTTCCCCAAGACGACCCGCTGGACGGTCGCGGGTTCGGGCGGCTGCAGGATAGCGCCCGGCGACTGGGGTGTCGATTTGCCGTTTGATCTTTTCAGCGCTGCGGGCTGAAGTTGCGATCAACTTCCACATCGCCAGTCTGCGAACTTGCGCTCGAGGGTGGTCGGGTCCTGCCTTGATTTTGGCTCGTGCTCCGATCCCGACGCATGATCTCCGGTGTCGGGATTGGACCATCACGTCAGTGGTTGGCGAACGAGATCCGACCGCGCGTTACGGCGGACTCTATCCGCCACAGCGAGCGGTGGTGATGGAACAGGAAAGTGGATTCGAGGCCATCCATGTCGCGCCAATCCGCTGCCTTATTGGTATATCAGGAACGGCAGCCTGAAAAAAACGCCTGAAATACGAATTCGACAGAAAAATCTGTGCGGTGTTGACCAGTCCACAGCCGGCTGTGGGCGAGGCGGGTAGGGTTCTCCTCATCGAACAAGCCGAACCACTGGGGTTCGGATGCTCAGGAAGGATCATCCCATGCGTTCCATGCTTCTCGCCGGTTTCGCCGCCTTCGCCGCTCTCGCCGCGGTTTCCGTCAGCCCCGCCAGTGCTCAGCAGAGCGGTGGGATTTCCATCACCCACGGCGGCGGCAACGTCAACACCGCCCGCGGCGCGTTCAGCCAAGCTGATCAGTCCGCCACGACACTGGGCGGGTCGGCGTTCGGCCGCGGCCGCGTCATCACCAACGGCGGCAACAACCGCAACGCCGCGGTGGGCGCGTTCAGCTTCGCCGGACAGGACACCACGACGGTTGGCGGCACCGCGTTTGGCCGTGGCCGGGTGGTTACCAACGGGGGTGGCAACAACAACCTCGCCCGCGGCTTCGGCAGCACTGCCACGCAGTCCAACCTGACCCTGGGCGGCACCGCGTTCGGTGGCGGCCGGTCCATCACCAACGGCGGCTTCAACTCCAACCTGGCGGCCGGAGCGTTCTCCTCGGCGGATCAGCAGGTTGCCACGATCGGCGGCACCGCCGGGCGGCACGGGCTGAACGTGGTGTCGGGCGGGGCCAACCGGAATGCCGCGCTTGGCTTCGGGTCCAGCGCATCGCAGCAGGTGTTCACCGGCGGGCAATAGGATTGGCCGGCAACCGGTCCTGCCGTTCGGTGGGGCCGGTTGGTTGTTTCATCTTGCGTGTCTCCGACGACGTGCCTAGCCAGTCTGACGCTCGTCCTGCTTGTCTCCCCTTTCATGGTCAGTGATGACCGAATAGGGACGCAAGGCCGCCGATAGAGCCAAATATCGCCGCGAGTGCTGCGAGCCTGCCGACGCGACGCTTTACTCGCGGTTTCGGGGCCGGATGTCGCCACACGAGGAGGCTCCTTTGCCCAGGTCGCCTCATGTGCAATTTCCCAAAATGCGATTACGCCGTCACTGGACTGCTTGCAGGCGACGGTTTCACGCCGTGATAGACCTTCTGCGCAGCGTGTCTTGACTTGGCTTCGTCTTCCATCAGTGTTGTCATCAAGCGGCGAAACTGCCCAACCGAGCGGTCGAACGACAGAGTCATCATTGACTTGTCGGGCGAGCGGTTGATGACTTCCTGCTGGGCTTCAATCATCGTTTTGTCTTCGCGGAAGGCGACGCCGAACAGCTCGATCTGGCGTTGCAGCCGATCCTTCTCGGTATCCCGGGTCAATTGGCCGCCGGAGTAGTAATAGATCGTGCTGCTCTCAGTAATCGGGGTTATCGCCTGCGACGTGACGGTCAGATACATCGGTTCGAGACCGTCAGGTCCGTCAGGAGCCCGCTCCGCCGTTCCCACCGGATATCCTGACGATCGCAGACAAAACACACCCGGAACGACAAAGTCATAGGTAGACCATTGATCCACCCGCGTTCCGTCCGGCACGGGCGCATAGGACGATGCGAGGGAGTTTGGTAACCATCGTTGCACCCGCACACCGCGCTCGAGCGGGGTGAAAGTGGGCTGTGCCTGCCCCCAGCTGGTGTTCTTGCGGCCAAGCGTGTTTTCATGAACATAGCTCAGATGTGTCAGGTCCAGCAGGTTGTCGTGAATGAGCTGGTAGTTAGCGTTATAGTGCAGCTCGCCGGTTCCAATTGTGTAGGCTGGGTCTTCATGTCCGATCGCGCGTGGAATGAGGGCGGGGTCGGCGCGTGAAGCCTCACCCATCCATACCCAGATCCAACGATCCTGCTCCACCACCGGGAACGTCCGGACGGCCACACCCTTCGGTATCCGATCCGTGCTCGGGATTTCCACGCACGCACCGCACGATGAGAACTTGAGGCCGTGATACATGCAGCGGATATCGTCGCCTTCGAGCCGGCCGCGCGACAGCGGCGCAAAGCGGTGGCAGCAGCGATCCTCCATGACGGTGATCCCGCCGTTCGACGTGCGATAGAGAATGATCGGTTCCCTAACAATGGTCCGGGCTGCAATTTCTCCCTTGGTAACCTGATGACCCCATCCGGCGACATACCAGCAGTCTGTTAGAAACATCGGCCTCTCCCCGGCGACCCGCTGCATGGCCGCTTTGCCAGACATATCCCGAGCTGCCTCAAATAGAAAGATCATCATCTTGGTCGCATGCGCAGACCGGAGGCTATAGGTTTATCACGCGACGCTGAAACTCAGTTCGAATATATTTGTTCTGGGAATGAGTATACTCAAATATTCTGTACGATATGACCGTAGTGGTCTCGCAGCAAAGCTATGCTGCGGTCTCGGATGTCCGTGCTCACCGTCACAGCCAACCACCGCTCATCCCAGCCTTCCATCACCAGCACGTTGACCGAGCGTCCGTGGCGTGTTTGCGTTGCTGCCTCTGCTGGTGACTGCCGGGATCTGCCTGCATTTCGCGATGATCCGGTTGGAGCGATGCCGGATTGGTCGGATGAAGAGGATCAATGGCGTCGTTGAACGAGGTATTCTGGCCCAAAATCGTCGGCGGGCCGCGCGAAGGAGGTCGGAATGTCGCGATTTAATGGCACCTGGAAGATTGACATAGCAAACGCCAGCAAATGGGATACCATCACCAAGACTTACGTCCCGGACGCGGTTGGCGAAGAAATCATCACCATTCAGGTGCAGGATGGGGTGCAGACCTACGAAGTCCTGTATGGCGACGACCCTGTCATCCGCATGGGTTATACGGCCCGCTTCGACGCGCCGGAGTGGGTGCCTTACTCGGTTCGCGAGATAATCAGTGCGCCTGGTGTCGATCAGGCAGCAGCGGTGTCGGCGTTCCGTGAACGTATCGGTGCCAATGAGGCATCGAATGCCCGCAACTTCCAGGTCGGCAAGCCATACGGTCTTGTTCGTCTGGTTTATGTCGACGAGCGGACGCATTATCGGATTGGCAAAGCCGAAGATGGAAGCCCGCAGAACGTATTGCTCCGCCGATTGGCCGAGGATGGGCGGTCTTACAGGACCAGCCTGCTTGACGCGGAGGGCGTAGTCAGCCGGATCAGGCCGTTTGTTCGCGTAGCGTGACCCGCCGGAGCAAGGCTGAGGTATCAAAGCCCTGGGCGGGACTTGGGGAGCTTCCGCCGCCCGAATTCCGGTGCTGAGCAACACGAATATAAGGTGTTTATTTTAGTTTCACCACGGCGTTCCAAAAGCCGGGGAAATCTATGGTCTTGACCGGCAGGCATATCTTGGCGACTACACTTCAAGTCATTACTATAGCGCAAAAAGAAGTTAAATTGGTGCCGCCTCAATGATAGAGAGACGAGGAGTGACTTCGATAATCCGCTCCATGCGAAACCCTGCATTTGCCAGCAGGGCCGCGAACTCATCCGCTGTGCGTTCTTGTCCGTCAGGGGACACGAGCATGTTCAGATCTGAGGTTTTCGTCTCAAGGCCGTCATTCGGACCTCCGACGATCCGTTCCATGATCAAAAGCCTTCCTTCTGGACGAAATGACCCGTCGGCATGCTGCCAGGATCGCGAGCGAGGCGGCGTCGTCCCAATCGTGCAGGATATATTTGAGCAGGTATGCGTCGCCACCCTCGGGAATGGTCTCGAAGAAACTGCCTCCCACCACGGCGCACCGTCTGGCGACACCCGCCGCTTCCAATACAGGTTGCGCCCGTGCCACGACGTCCGGTCTGTCAAACAGGATGCCATGAGTGTTGGTATGTGCCGCGAGGACAGCGGCGATCATCACGCCTTGACCACCTCCGATGTCCACGACACGACCGAACGCCGAGAAGTTGTAAGCTGACACAATAGCCTCGACGACGCCGCGAGAGCCGACGGTCATGACGCGGTCAAAGATCACCGCTTCCTCAGGATGTTCGACGAGGTAATCCCAGAGGCCAACGCCATGGACGTGGCGGTAGGCGTTCTCGCCGGTCCGCACACTGTGCGAAAGCGAGCCCCAGGCCTGCCACTGATGAGGACGCCCGACAAATGACGCGTAGGCCGCCATTGGCCGCTCTGCATCCGAGCGGAGGCATTCGCCAAGCGGCGTGAGAGAGAACCGCTTTTCGTCGTCCTCATGGAATACGCCGGCCGCTGCGAGTGCCCGGAGCACGCGGTATAGAGCTCCTGCGTGGGAGTTGGTCGCGACTGCGAGGTCGGAGGCCGAGGATGCTCCGTCCTTGATCAGGTCAGCGATTCCGAGTGTCGCGGCGACGTGGATCGCCTGCGAGACGCGGTAGCCTTGGACCAACAGCACTAGTTCGGCAGCAGGGTTTGACGAGGTCATTGCCGCTCCAGAAAAACCAAGGGTGTGCACGTTGGCAGGAACCTCGTTACCTGTATACGAGTGGGTCATGGAGATGGAGGAGCCATATTTGCGAAACTCAAGTAGACTGTGTGGAAACTCGTTGCCGTAACGATTTTGTAGAATATTCTTCTGCCGCCGCTCAAAATCCAGTGCTGAACGGCATAAATGTCCACTGATTATTGAAGTTTCACGAGCGGCTTTCCGAAAGACGGAGAAAGCTGTGCTCTCGGAATTTTTTGAAATCGTGTTCTCACACGGTCTGCAAGAATTTCGCTCCAAAAATACAGCATTGAAAACGCATCGGATCTCCCGAGCAGAAATCAGGTGCATAATCACTTACCGATGCGCAGGCGACACCTTGGCGCAAACCGCTTCAGCCGAGAGTGGGTATCCCAACACCTTACCAAAGTACAACGACCCGGACCAAGGAAACAACGAAACGAACTCCCTGAACCAGATCATGAACCGGCACGCGGAAGCGGCCCATTACAAGCGTCACCCTCGCCGAGCAATACAGCGACCAAGCCCACATCCAAATCCATCTCATCGACCTGTGCGCCCAACCAGGGCAGCGACATCACCGACGCGCTTTCCCACCCCGCCGCACCGAACTGCCCAAGCCTCGCGCCCACAACCGGCCAACCGCCGCACCCGCGTCGCCTCCGCCCTGTTCTTCCGCCCGCCGATCCGCTATCGGACGCAGGAAAGGAGACTTTCCATGACCTACCTCGTCGCCGACGACCTTCCAGCCGCCCCCGCGGGCGAGCGGTTCCGCGCGTTGCTCGCCCGCCCCGGCATCGTCCAGCTTCCCGGCGCCCATAACGGACAGGCCGGCGCTGCAGGCAAAGGCCGCCGGGTTCGAGGGGCTGTATCTCTCCGGCGCCGCCATGACCGCCTCGATGGGGATCCCCGACCTCGGCATGATCACCGTCGATGAAGTCTGCTTCTTTGTCCGCCAGATCGCCCGCGCCACCGGCCTGCCGCTGCTGGTCGACGGCGACACCGGCTACGGCGAGGCGCTGAACGTCATGCACATGGTCCGCAGCTTCGAGGATGCCGGCGCCGCCGCCGTGCATATCGAGGACCAGTTGCTGCCGAAGAAATGCGGCCACCTCAACGACAAGAAGCTGGCCGACCCGCACGACATGGCCGCCAAGATCGCCGCCGCCCGCAAGGCCCGCCGCCATCTCTACATCATCGCCCGCACCGACGCCGCCGCCAGCGAGGGCCTCGACGGCTCCGTCGGCCGCGCCAAACTGTTCATGGACGCCGGCGCCGATGCGATCTTCCCCGAGGCACTGACCACCGCCGACATGTTCACGCGAAGTCGCCCAGCGCCTGCCCGGCGTCCCGCTGCTCGCCAACATGACCGAGTTCGGCCGGACGCCGTTCTTCACCGCCTCGGAGTTCGAGGCGATGGGCTACAAGATGGTGATCTGGCCGGTCAGCAGCCTGCGCGTGGCCAACAAGGCCCAGCAGCGGCTATACGCCGCGATCAGGAAGGACGGCGGCACGCAGAACATGGTCGATCACATGCAGACCCGAGCCGAACTCTACGCAACCATCGGCTACCATGATTACGAGGCGCTGGACGCTTCGATCGTCACCACCATCATCCCGCAGGCGATGCCGCAGCGGGCCTGATAAAGCTGCTCGCCAAAACAACGTTCCAGTGTCCTGAATCTGAAATTCATTATAGCGAAGGATGTCAGGTTCGGGACATTAAAGCGTTTGTTTTCAGCGTGCCGACCGGTCAGTTGTCTGCCAACGGAGATTGGCGAACTTCTGACCCGACACGCTGGACCGGCCCCGGCGGCTGGCAGCTCCGGCCCTGGCATCCGGCCGTGCCAGAGAACCACGGCGAACTGTTGGACTGAGACCGAAACGCGTGACTCCCCTCTACGTCGGCAGCGAAATCTACCGGAACTCCAGCTACGGCCCGAAGCACCCGCTGGCCGTCCCCCGCGTCTCCGTCTGCACCGACCTGTGCCGAGCGCTCGGCTGGCTGCCGGACGCGGTCTACCGCGACGCACCGATGGCGACCGAGGCGGAACTGACCCGGTTCCACGACCCCGCCTACATCGCGGCTCTGCGTCAGGCCGAAGCCGACCAGGCGGTCAGCGACGACGTCCGCGCCCGCTTCCGCATCGGCGCCGAGGGCAACCCGGTCTACCGCGAGGTCTACCGCCGCCCCGCCATCTCCGCCGGCGGGGTGATGCTGGCGGCCCGACTGGCAGCCGAGGGCCGGATCGTCCACTGCCCCGGCGGCGGCACGCATCACGGACGCCGGGACCGCGCCTCGGGCTTCTGCTTCCTGAACGACCCGGTGCTGGGGCTGCTGACATGGCTCGACCTTGGCCTCGACAACATCGTCTATCTCGACATCGACGCCCATCACGGCGACGGCGTGCAGGACGCGTTTCACGACGATCCCCGGGTGTTCACCATCAGCCTGCACGAGGCCGCGCGCTGGCCGTTCACCGGTGCCGCGACCGACCGGGCCGGCGGTGCGGCGCGCAATTTCCCGCTCCCCGCCGGCTGCAACGACACCGAGTTCGCCTGCGTCATGCAACCACGCCGTGCTGCCGCTGATCGACGCAGCGCCGGCCACAGGCGATCATGCTGCAGGCCGGCGCGGACGGCCTGGAGGAAGATCCCGCTGGCAAAACTGTCGCTGTCCAACAACACCCACCGCGCCGTGGTCCAGGCGGTGATGCCGCTCGCACCGCGGTCTGGTGGTGCTGGGCGGCGGCGGCTACAACCCATGGACCGTGGGCCGCTGCTGGGCGCTGATCTGGGGGACCTTGAACAACCTTCCCATTCCCGACCGCTTGCCGCCGGCGGCCGAAGCCGGGCTGCGCGCGCTGCGGTTCGACCGGGCGGCCGGACGCAATCCGCCGGAACACTGGTTCACGACATTGCTCGACGCGCCGCGCGCCGGGCCCGGTGCGCGACGAGATCCGGCAACTGACCAAGGAGAGTCCTTCCCGCATGAAACGGCGTTATCTGCTGGCGCTCGGCGCCACGCTTTGGCTCTCAGCGCCCGCCTCCGCGCAGACCCCCGAACCGACCGGGCCGCAGCCGGAGCTGCCGAAGGAAAAACTGGTGATCGTCGGCCACGACGGCACACAGCACGATTTCAATGTCGAGATGGCGATCAGCCAGGAACAGCAGGTCACCGGCGAGATGTTCCGCACCGCGGTGCCCGAGGACGGCGGCATGCTGTTCGACTGGGGTTATCCGCGCCCGTCACAGATGTGGATGCGCAACACGCTGGTGTCGCTGGACATGGTGTTCATCAACGCGGACGGCACGATCCGCTCGATCGCCGAGAACACCACGCCGCGCAGCCTGGCGATCGATCGACAGCCGCGGACCGGTGCGCGCGACGCTGGAACTCGCGGCCGGGATGACCGCCAAACTGGATATCCGGGTTGGCGATACCGTGAAGCAGCGGATTTTCGGCAACGCGTCGTAGGCGCGGTCAGTCGCTTTCGGGCGGGATGACGTTCTGCGGCCGCGGGCCCAGCAGCGCCGCGCGCATGGTTTCGGCCGATTTGGTGCGGATGTCGTCCCACGCCTGCGGGCGTGTAGAACGCCGAGTGCGGGGTGATGATCAGCCGCCCGAGCGTCCAGGCTTCCCGCGCTCGATACGCGCGCAACAGCTCCGGCACCGGCTCGACCGGCGGTTCGACCGGCACCACATCCAGCCCCACGCCGGCCAGATGGCCGCTTTTCAGCAGCGTCGCCAGCGCATCGATATCGATGATCGGCCCGCGCGCGGTGTTCACCACCACCGCGCCGCTTCGGCAGCAGCGACAGCTCCTTCAGCCCCAGCAGATCCTCGGGTTTCCCGCGTCAGCGGCGTGTGGACCGACAGCGTATCGGTCTGCGCGCAGCAGGTCTTCCAGCGTGGCGGCCCGCTGGATGCCCAGGCCGAGCTCGACGCCATTCGGCAGGTAGGGATCATGGAACACCACGCGAAAGCCGAACGCCTTCGCCCGCAGCGCGACGGCGGTGGCGATCCGCCCCATGCCGACGATGCCGAAGGTCTGCACCGACGATCGGCGGACCAGCGGATCATCGATGTAACGCCAGACGGCCGGCGGGTTGGCGCGCTGGGTCTCGTGATGCAGCAACAGCCCGCGGCGCAGCGACAGGGCCAGCGCCATGGCGTGGTCGGCGACCTCGGTGGTGCCGTAATCCGGCACGTTCAGGATCATGATCTGCCGCTCCGCGGCCGCCACACGGTCGAGGTTGTCATAACCGACGCCCATCCGGCAGATGGCCCGCAGCCGCGGAAAGCGCTTCAGGTCGCTCGGCGTTGACCTTGTACCGCAGGATCATCAGGCCCTCGGCGGCGGCGCAGTCCTCGTCCGACAGATCGGCCAGCGAAGCTGATGTCTGCGGAAAGATGACCCGCACGTCGGGCCCGTAGATCCGCCGCTCCACGCTGTCGTCGGGGTAAGTTGTTCTCCGAATACAGCACCGTGGCGGTTGTCATAGTCGGCGTTTCCCTGAAGGTCTTTGCGTTCTCCTATCCCCTGCCTGAGCCGTGTGCAACCAGTTGGCCGCCGGCACCGCTGTCGCCGGAAAGGCAACCGCGGTGCCGGCGCGCATTGGCTGGCGCTATTTGGATTCCTCAGCCTTCTTCGACTGATGATGGCCAATCGCCGCACCGGTCGCCGCACCGGCCACCGCATGGCCGCTGCCGACCTCGTGTCCGGCGACCGCACCGACCGCGGCGCCTTTCGCGGCTCCGGCCGGCTTCTTGTTGTCATCTGCCGCGTGAGCACCAACGGTGAAGCCAACAAGCATGATGGCCAGAATAATACGTCGCATCGAATTCCTCCGGTTATGAAGCGGGTGAAACGCATAGGAGCAGAAAATGTTTCCGACACGCTTCAGGGCCACGACGCGATTGTGACAACTGTGCTGCAGCCTGTCGTCAGGCCCGCTGAGACGGCGGAATTTCGTCGGACGGCGTAAACCCATAAGCGCAGGACCATTCCCCGATCCCGTCGCTGAGCGCATAAATCCAATGCCAACCGCCCGCATTATCATCTCGGGGCGACAAGCCCATCTTGGACCCATCAACGCCGGACATTCCGCCCGACCTGAGATGGAGAGCTCCGATGAAGAACTTCGTACTTGCCGCCTTCGCTGCCTTGAGCCTGACCGTGGCCGTTGCGCCGGTCGCCAATGCCGCGTTGTTCGGCAGCCCGCACACCACCTACCATTCCGGACCCTACGACAACACCGGCCATGGCCCGAACGAGACTGGTCTGGAAGGCGGCGGCGGCTAAATCCGCGTCCCGGTCCACATCGGCGAAGGCCAGCGCGAGCTGGCCTTTTCGCTGTACGGCAGACATCCATACACCCGGTAGCACCCGGAGCAACCGCAGCCCCAGGGCGCTCCGGCATTAATACCTCACCGCGATATGAACCCAACCTTTTGCTCGTCGCGCGTTGTCGTGCTGCGGCGACAGGTGGGGTTGCGGGTTGGGTGATACATTGGACGATACGGCTCATGACGAACACGCGGTGCGACATGAGCCGGCACACAGCGAAAAATCGGATCGAGCCGCTGACAAGGCCCGCGACGACAACAGCCGTTCGGGCAACGAGAAATCCGGCCGCTCCGGCCACGACGATGATCAGCAGCCGGCGCGACGATGGCCGTTGGTTGTCCTGGGCATTGTCGTCGTCCTGGCGATTATCGGCGGGGTCGCTTACTGGCTGCTGACCCGCAACCTGGAAAGCACCGATGACGCCTATACCGATGGCAATGCCATTGCCTACGCGGCGAAGGTGTCCGGATATGTCACGCGGCTCAATGTCAGTGACAATACATTTGTCCATGCGGGCGATCTGCTGCTGACCATCGACCCACGCGACTACACCACCGCGCGCGACCAGGCCCGGGCCAATCTTTCACTGGCGCGGGCACACAACTGGGCAGTCTCGGGCACAGCGTGCAGCAACGGCACAGAGAATCGCTACCTTCAATACAACGGCAATCTGCCGCCTGGCGGGGGTGGCGGCTTTCTCTCGTACCTCCTGGCATGAACAACCTGACCGTCCGGTGGAACTGGTTCTATGGCAACAACGCCGTACAGCAGACCACCGAAGCCGCCGATACGTTCATTTACTTCAATGGCTCTTTGTCGGGAACGCAAAACCAGAACATCAACATCCAATGGAACCGGGTTGGCAAGCTGGGCGGCACTGAGTGCGGTGGTAACGGATCAGACGGTAACCCAGCAGGCAGCAACGGTGGGCTAATGAACCTGTACGGGTCGAGCGACCCGCCATCCGTAAATGTGTGTACCGCATATCCCGGAGGCTATCTGGGTGGAGGATATGCGCCTCCCACGGGTAGTGTTCGATGCCTCTACCAAGATGCCGTAGATATTACCCACGGTGGTGGATCTTGCGGATTCGTAGGCGTCAACAACAACTTCGCTAATTTGCTCATTGCTAACAACTCTGTGACTGACCAGGAAGAGCCGGTGAAGTTTTACGAATGCCAGGGATCCGGATGCAACTGGGGCTCATCCGGTCTTATCGTGCGGGCGAACGACTTTCAGGGCGTGCACCGCATCGGGGCGGAGACACAGTTCAACAACGTTTCGAGCGGCGCAAATTTCCTCTACGACTCAAACGACTTCGTCAATGCGATCAAGCCCAACGCCGGGATGTGGGGCCTGAGTCTCCCGCAGGGCACAACGGACAGCAGGAACAACCTGCTGATTGCAAACACTGCCCTTTCGAACGACAAAAATGGCAAGCCGGGCCAATACTTTGGGGCTGCGTTGGAGTTCTGGGGCACAGGCACATCTTCAAACAACATGCTCCAAGGCATCTGGGGAAGCGGGATTAATTTTGGGTTTGCAGGCTCCCCCTGGTCGATCAACAACAACATCATCCAGATGTCGGCGAGCTCACTTTACATTACCCAGGAAGAGACATCCTGTTGCCCGGCGCAGTCCGGCAATGTAACGGGCTCGACTGTCACCACGCGCACATCGTTTGCGCCGACCATCTCTCCGTCGCCCGGAGCGCAGGCCTATCCGCTAACAGTCACACTGACCGATCCGGGCTACACCTCGGGTGCCGGCCCGCAGGGCAATACCGGCATCTGGTACACCATCGACGGAACGACCCCGGTGCCAGGAGCAGGGTCAGCGAAGTATCTCTCAACGGGCCAGACATTCGTGCTTGCAAACCCGGCCACAGTCCAAGCAGTCGGCATGTGGGGTGCGTTGAATCAGCCGGCCAGTTACCCGAGCGGCTTCGGCTTTGCGCCTTCCGCGTGGTTTCGGCTGCCTACACCAGCGGCGGTGGGGCCAGACTTTGACGGGCGCGACGATCTCCGCGACCGGAGGCGTCGCCACTCTGACTGTCGGCCAGGCAGTGCAGATGATCGTGATCTGCGACTACTCGGACGGCTCAACGAGCGGCTGCAATGTGAGACTCGCATGGCAATTCGGTCACGAGCTGGAGCAGCTCCAACGGCAGCGTGACGGTCAACGGCTCGGTCTCGGAGACAGGGGCCGTGGGGGGACAGCGACGATCACCGCAGTGGTCACAGGCGGAACTACAACGTCGCCCGGGGCCGGACTCACTGAAGTGCACCGCCTCTGACGCTGAGCTGACAACTGTGGCCACCACTGCGGAGTATCTTCGATCACCGCACCGGCGACGAACCAGCTCCTCACCACCTGTCACTACAACGACGGCTCAACGACTTCCTGCAACGCCATCGACAGCCACGGGAATGCAGTGACTTCCGCAGCCAGCTCGGCTCCCTCGATTGCTACCGTGACGAGTCCTGGCAGTCTGGCGACCGGGTCGCGGCGGGGACGACGAATCTCACCAGACAGTGACGCCAACTCCGTCCATGCTGGAAACCAGCCTGCAGAACGAGGCGCGACCGGCAAGGGTTCATCAACGAATTTATGGGTCACCGGCACGAGCGTTAGCGGGTATACGCCCGGCGACTGTCACATCACCATCCAGGCCACCACCAACTGGACTGCCGGCGAACTCTGGACCTGCCCGCTGGTGCTGGCACCCACGCCGACCACCCAGTCGGCGACCGCGCTGTGCTCGAACAGTTTCACCATGACGGGCACGTCCTGGCCTGGGGGAGACATCGTGAT